>NZ_CANLBK010000001.1 GCF_947488835.1 uncultured Marinobacter sp.
CTGCGCCGATGGTAGTGTGGCATTTGCCCATGTGAGAGTAGGTCATCGTCAGACTCTTAATACCAAACCCCAGCTTCCAACGAAGCTGGGGTTTTTTTATGTCCGAAATTATAAAAATGATCGCAAAAGCAATCAGGGAAGCCATATTTCGAAAACACCACCACCTAAATCACCGCCATTGTGGAGCTTGATGTAGCCGCTTCGATCTCCTTCGTTGTGAAGGTTGGCAACGGCAGATACGAAGAAAAGGCCTAGGCTGGTACTTCCAGTATCAAAGTTCAAAGATTTGAAACTAAGGGTCCCTGTATGGTGCATACTCTCGGGGTAACCCTCTCCATCATCTTCTACCCCGATAACAAGGTAACCTCCACGTTCCGTTGCGGTTAATTTGATCTGGCTCTTTGTATACCGTATTGCGTTGTTGATGGTGTTGTTTAAGACGCCGGTAAGCAGATCTGCATCAAAGAACCCGTTGATGGCATCGGATTCAATAGAACACTCAATTCCCAACCCTTCCAGAAGTGGCGTATGCCTGGCAAGGTGTTCAGACAAGAATTCCGAGATCGGATGCTCTTCTATATGGGCTGACAGGTTGTTTTCCCCAAGTCTGTATATTCCCAGCAGCTGTACCAGATCGTTATGAATCCGCTCAGCTTCATATTGGAGGGTATTAAACTTTGAGGATTCGTTCAGCTTTGCTTCATTTTCGGTTCGTAGCTCATCCAGGGAGTTGAGCAGCATCCCAAGCGAGTTTTTCATATCATGTACTGCCAGAGCGAGAACCATAGAAAAGTCGATATTTCGGTTTTTCATGAAGTTAGTGCCTTCAGTTTTCGTTGCAGAGCCAGGTAACGCCTATATTGCCCATGCTGCTCCGGAAGGGCAGCCAAACGTCTAAGGTGATGCTGACAGCGTTCGATCAGCATATCGGCTGTACCTGTTTCTTCATATTGTTTGATTAACACCTGAACCAGATTGAGATTAAGCGCGGGGTGATTGGGGATTATCTCAAGTGCTTTAGAAAAAGTACGCTCAGCCTCTTTGAAGGCACCGGATTCGAAATCTGCGATCCCTTCCCGGTTAAGGCCGCGGGCTTTGATTTTCATACGGAAGCTGACGGGTTCGTCCAAGAGGTTTTCGATCTTTCTGGCAGCTTCAGGATCTTGACCATATCGCTCATGTAGACACCCGAGCAGCTTTATCGCTTCGCTTGCATGGTCCAGTCGATATAAGCTTTTTGCATAATCCAGCCCTGTGTCCAGATCCATAGGGCCGGTCTGGTTTACTCTGTCCCTGATGCTCTCAAGTATCGAATTGGCTTTTTCCGCCTCCCCACGCCTCGCCTTTATCCTGCATTGGATGATGAGGCTACGAAGTTCGATGACTCCGTTGTCCGAAAACTGTCTTTTCATGTTGTCTAGAACTGCAGTTGCTTCATGCGCTAATGCTTCGCTCTCTTCATCCATCTCACCGTCGCTCAGGTCACAAAGAGCTTGAGCCAGTGCGATATGGTGGTCAGAACTGTGGTGAATAGAATGGGCGCCAAGGCGAACCGTTTGCCGCCATGCATCTGCAGCTGCTTCCATGTCCTGATTGACTTCTGCCAACTCAGCCAGGTGTTTTTGTCGAAGCAGGGCGTTAGGAGAGTGAGTTGTTGCGTGCTCTAGAACCTTCTGGGCTTGACCGGAGCGATTTTGACGCTCCAGTCCCTCGGCTAGAAGATCGTAGGCCTCCATGTAATCAGGGTGGACCGTGATCAGCTTTCGCAAACTTTCAACTGCTTCATCGTAGCGATGGTTGGCAAGAAGCACCCTGTTGCGCCCGACTCGTGCCCATGAAAGTTCGCGTTGGGACAGAACGTCGTCGTACACCTTGATCGCGTGCGAGAGGTCCCCTAACAGAAAGTAGAGTTCTCCCAAGGTTTTCATCAGCCATGTTTTGTGGCGTGGCAGTCGGCTGAGGGCTGTGATGCAGAGCGAAATCGCTTCCGGAAAGTTTTCCCTGTCCATTTCACGGTTGATCGGTAGTAAGGCGTTGCGTTGGCTAATCAAGCTACTGAGGCGCTTTTCCAGCATTGTGCGGTTGATTGGTTTCGTGAGGTACGCATCTGGCTGGTATTCCCGTGCCCCCATAACCATTTCTCTGGAAGACTCCGAGGTAACCATGAGAAAAAGCGAGGACCGTTTCAGAAGCTTTTTATGACGAAGCTCCTCAAGAATGTGTTGACCGTTTTTGCCCTTGCCCAGGTTGTAATCACAGAGCACTACATCTACGTGGTTGTAGGTGCAGTAATCTATGGCGGGTTTGGCATGGGCGACCAGTTCAATATTATCGGCGCCGCAGCTGCGAAGCATGTGGCGCATGGAAATCCTGAAGTTCTCGAAATCGTCAACCACCAGATAAGAGAGCTTCGCGAACACACTCTTGACAGGGGCACTCATGAGCGTTTTTGCTTCAGTAACTTGTTCACCAAGGCTCTCAAGGCTGCTGGCTTAACTGGCTTGTAGAGAATCTGGTAACCACGATCAATCGCGTCATCCCGTACTTCTGGAGCCATATACCCGGTTATCAGAATGCCTGGTACGACGTGTTGTACCGATTCACGTATGGCATCCATTGCGTCCAGCCCGTTTTTGTTGTCATCAAGCTGGTAATCCGCAAGTATGATGTCGGGCTGCATACCCCCAAGCTTTTCCAGAGCGGTATCCAGGCTTTCAGCAGGGGTGATGTCGCATCCCCAGTTCCCTAACAAGGCGACCATTCCCTGCAGTATTGCAGGGTCGTTGTCGATGCACAGAACGTTCAGGCCACTTAGGCTGGAAACGCGCCGAGACGTTTTTGCGGCAATTTTCTCCGTGGCTTGGTGTGCCTCTACAGCTTGCGCGAGGGGAACTGTTATGGCAAAGACACTGCCTTTGCCCTGTACGGATTGGACATTTACAGGATAGTTCAACATGCCGCTGATACGGTCGACAATTGCCAGGCCCAGACCGAGACCTTTTTTGTCTCTTCCGTGTTGAAAGCGGCGAAACTCCTCAAAAATCAAGGTTAATTGATCTTCGGGTATGCCCGGACCAGTATCCCAAACCTCGATGCGCAGGTAGCCCTTCAGGCGCCTGCAGCCCATCAGGATTTTGCCTTGTGTCGTATAGCGAATTGCGTTGGAGAGGAAGTTTTGTATCACCCGCCGGAGCAGTTTCGAGTCTGAGTAGATCCATGCGGTGCTTGGTACTACATGCAGCTTGAGGCCTTGATCTTCTGCAATCGCTGTAAAGTCTGTTGCCAGATGGCGCATGATATCGTTAACCGGGAATACTCCTAGGTCTGGTTCCAGTGCGCCTGCGTCGAGCTTGGAAATATCGAGAAGGGTGCTGATGATCTCTTCCGCTGCTCCGAGTGAACTGTCGATGTGGTCGACAAGTTCTTCTGTCTCAGGACTGCTGGCTTTACCTGCAAGTGCTGAAGTAAAAAGGCGAGCAGCATTCAGAGGCTGTAAGAGGTCGTGACTGGCGGCCGCCAGAAAGCGGGTTTTACTTTGGTTCGCTTTCTCCGCAACCGACTTGGCTTTTAGCATCTGCTCGTTGATAACTTGCAGTTCCTGGGTTCTCTCTTTAACCCGCTGTTCAAGATAGGTGTTCGTTTCTTTGAGCGCCTGCTCAGTGCGGCGCATGGCTGTAACATCCTGGAATGTCGTTACATAACCGCCGCCGGGGATTGGGCTGCCATCTATCTTGACGACGGTTCCGTCTGGCCTCTGGCGCTCGTAGGATATACGTTTGCCTTCTCGCATGCTGGCATAGTGGTCTGAAATGATTTCATCAATACGCCGTGCTGGTAGGTGGACGTTTGTCAGGTTGTAGCGCATCAGATCTTCTGCAGGTCTACCGGCTTTTACAAAACCTTTCGGATAGCTGAATAGCTCAAGGTATCGTTGATTCCAGACGACCACCTGCTGTTGCTGGTTGACCACTGACACGCCAAGGCTAATGTTCTCAATAGCGGATTGCAGCAGCTCTCGGCTGAACGTCATGGCTTGCGAGGCTTCGTCGACGATGCTAACCACGTCTTCGATCTGCATATCGCGGCCCGTGAGGGTTGATTCCAAGACGACCCTTGCGGTAGAGGCCCCGATTACCGAGGCAAGCTGTCGCTCTACGTATTTCATCAAATGGGAGGATGCAGGGCGGTGCAGGTGAAGCCTCACCGCATTGCGGCGCTCATAATTATGAAAAATTGTTTCAGAGCGCTCCTCGCCCATAAACCTGTCGCTAAGTGCCTGAAGGTCTGATGTGAGTATTTCACCTTGCCAGCTCTGGTGATGGACGGTGTCGCCTTTCGGGTGAGGGTCTTGAAAGAACGAGGCAATCTGAATCTTCTCGCGCACCCTTTGCCGCGTGACTAGCGACAGCAGGACGTAAACCAGAGTGTTTGTTCCCAAGCTCCAGATAATGCCGTGACTGGTCTCGTCGAGGTCCAGCCCGAACAGCGCGGTTGGTCTGGTCCAACTCAGGCCCCACATGCCTTCGTTGATGAGTGAATCGCTAAACCAGCCTGTTGATGCAAGTGCGGGCAGCAGAAGGGTGTAACACCAGATGAAAAAGCCAAGCCCCAGACCCCAGGCGGCGCCTGTGGCATTCCCGCGCCGCCACAGAATGCCTCCTACTAATGCTGGCCCAAATTGTGCCGCTGCTGCGAAAGACAAAAGCCCGAACGACGTCAGGCTGTAATCTGCTCCTGCCATACGGTAAAAGCCGTAAGCCGTAAGCAGAACCACAAAAATTGCCACCCTGCGGATTCCCAATAGAAGGGAACTTAGATCGGCCTGCCGATTCATCCGAGGCCGGAAAAATTTGAGTAGAGCCGGCATGATGATTTCATTGCTTACCATGGTGGCGATCGCGACGGAGCATACGATAACCATGGCGGCAGCTGCCGACCCGCCTCCGAGGAAGGCGAGAATCGCCAGCCACTCTTTGCCAGCCATGATTGGTAGCTGAAGAATGAGGATGTCCGGGTTGCTCGCGATTGCTCCTGGTGCCAAAAGACCAGCCGCTGCAATGGGCAGAACGAAGGCGCTGGCAACAATGAGATATACGGGCATTGCCCAGCGTGCGACTTCGAAGTCCCGATGATCGGCGTTCTCGACCACCATTACGTGGAATTGTCTGGGCAGACAGATGATGGCAAGCATTGCAACGAGTGTCTGGGTGATGAAAGCAGGAGCCTCAAGGCCATCGGTTGTAAGAATGCCAGTTAGATCTGCTTGCTTTACATTGCTCACCAAATCGCCAAAGCCATTATAAAGCCCATATCCAACGAAAAGCCCAACGGCCACAAAGGCAATAAGTTTAATCAGTGATTCAAAGGCCACGGCCTGAATCATGCCGCGGTGGTGCTCGGTAGATTCCAGATGACGGGTGCCAAAAAGAACGGTAAATGCGGTGAGAGCGAGGGTGATGTACCAGGCAGCGTCACTCCATGCCGCAGTACTTAGCTGTTGGGCTCCGGTTCCGGTGTTGGACAGCACGCTAAAGCCCATGGCGATTGCTTTCAGCTGCAGAGCTATATACGGCACGCTACCAATCAGAGCAAAGGCGGCGATCATAGCTGCCAATAGCTGGGATTTGCCATAGCGAGACGCAATGAAGTCTGCGATAGAGGTACTGTTGTTGCGCTTACTTATATAGATGATGCGTCGTAGCAGTGGTGCACCGAATACAAAGACCAGCAAGGGGCCGAGATAGATAGGCAGAAATCCAAGACCTTCCTGAGTGGCCCGGCCTACTGCGCCATAGAACGTCCAAGAGGTGAAGTAGACTGCCAGCGACAGCGAGTAAACGTGCGTTCTGGCAAGGCGCCGACTATAAAGCCCCGGATGTTTATCACCCGCCCAGGCGATGATAAACAGGATTGATATGTAGGTGATGGAAATTAAAACCAGCAGCCAGACACTAATCATAGTTCTTTATTTCCGTCAGGTAGGGCAGGTTACCTGGTCTCCGTACCAGAATATCAGCTTGAACATACCGTTGAATAAAGTTTGTCGTTTCGTTCCAAAACCTTGAGGTTATCTATCCGCGGTGTTCCATCGGAGCCCAGAGGGACGAGTTCGCGGGTCGCACAGTTAATGATTTGGACCCTGTGAGATACCGAATCCGTTATCTTCTGTTCGAAGCGATACAGTGTAAATCTGACGATATCAGAATTGCGGGTATCTTCTCGGCTGATGCTGTCTGTATCCACGGTGGAGAAAGCGGTCACATACGGGTAGGCCAGGGACCAAGGCCGCCAGAAGATGCCTTTTCGCTCTGTACTCACGACCACGGCTTCATCTGGCAGGCGCGACTGTTTGTGGTCAAACCAGGTGTATTCTCCATAGATCAAATACCCAAGCATACCGATACCGGCAAATACCGGAATAATCCATTTAGGCGCCATGTTACGGGTTGCAGCGCGGATGCCCAGAGCGATACCGGCGGCACCCAGCCCGCAGAAGACGGTGGCGACAAGAGTCCAGAACATAAAATATTTTCCTTAAAAAAGAACGGGCTCCCTCATTGAGGAAGCCCGTCCAGAACAACCTGACAACTCGATGAGTCAATCAGGTCAGAGTGTTGCTTAGTGGTCTTGAGCTTGTCCGGCACCGCGGGGGTAACGAACGCTTTCAACCAGTTCCTGAATCTCAACGGGCGGCTCTTCAGTCGCATTTGCTACAACAAAGGCTACCGCAAAGTTGACCAACGCACCAATAGCACCGATCGACAGTGGAGAGATACCAAACACCCAGTTTGCAGGTGTATCCGCAAGGTTAGCTGTGCCTGGGATGAAGAACCATCCTTTGTACACAAAGATGTACGAAAGAGTGAATACCAGACCGCTCAACATGCCCGCAATAGCGCCGGTATTGTTAATGCGCTTGGAGAATATACCCATCATCAGGGCCGGGAACAACGAGGCTGCTGCGATACCAAAAGCCAGTGCTACAACCTGTGCTGCAAACCCTGGGGGATTGGCGCCGAGGTAGGTTGCAACAACAATCGCAACGGCCATGGAGATGCGGGCTGCCAGCAATTCGCCCTTATCTGTGATGCCCGGATTGATTGAGCCCTTAATCAAGTCGTGACTGATTGCCGAAGATATCGCTAGTAGTAGACCTGCCGCTGTTGATAGTGCCGCAGCAAGGCCGCCTGCAGCAATCAAGCCGATAACCCAACCAGGAAGGTTGGCGATTTCGGGGTTGGCGAGTACGATAATGTCGCGATTCACATCCAGCTCATTGCCTTCCCAGCCGCGAGCTTCAGCCTGAGGCTGGAACGCCTGGGCGGCTTCGTCGGATCCGTCGTTATACATCTGGATGCGGCCGTCTTCGTTTTTATCCACGTACTTGATCAGGCCAGTAACTTCCCACTCTTTAACCCACTGAGGGCGATCCTCATATCGAATCGGCTCTGCAGCAGTGCCATCCGGGTAAACGGTTGTCATCAGGTTCAGGCGAGCCATGGACGCAACAGCAGGCGCTGTCAGGTACAGTAGGGCAATAAACACCAGTGCCCAGCCAGCAGACCAGCGCGCATCAGCAACCTTCGGTACTGTGAAGAAGCGGATAATAACGTGGGGAAGGCCGGCTGTACCGATCATAAGGGTCAGGGTGAACAGAACCATGTTCAGGTGGCTGTCAACGTCTGCAGAATATTCACTGAAACCAACATCAGTAATAACCTGATTCAGTTTGTCGAGAATCGGCATTCCGGAATCGATGTGTGTTGAGAACAGACCCAGTGCCGGAATGGGGTTGCCAGTCAGCTGGAAGGAGATGAATACGGCCGGAATTGTATAGGCAACGATCAGTACGCAGTACTGGGCAACCTGAGTGTAGGTAATGCCTTTCATGCCGCCAAGTACGGAATAGATGAAGATAACGACCGCAGCGATCATCAGGCCTGTTGTGGAATCAACTTCGAGAAAGCGAGAGAAAGCTACGCCGGCACCCGCCATCTGGCCGATTACGTAGGTAAGGGATGCAACAATCAGGCAGATTACAGCAACCAGGCGGGCTTTTTTGCTATAGAAACGATCGCCGATAAACTCCGGAACCGTAAATTTGCCGAACTTGCGCAGGTAGGGAGCAAGTAGCATCGCTAACAGAACGTATCCGCCCGTCCAGCCCATCAGATAGGCGGAGCTTGCGTAACCACTGGCGGCAATAATACCGGCCATGGAGATAAAGGATGCTGCAGACATCCAGTCGGCACCGATAGCCATGCCGTTTGTGATGGGGTGAACTCCACCGCCAGCAACATAAAAGTCTTTGGTGCTTCCGGCCTTGGCCCAAACAGCGATGAGTATGTAGATGAGGAAGGACCCACCTACAAACATGATGTTGATTGCAAATTGGCTCATAAACTTACTCCTCGTCCACGCCGAATTGTTTATCGAGTCTGTTCATGCGCCACGCGTAGTGGAAGATAAGTGCAATGAACGTGAGGATGGAGCCCTGTTGAGCAAACCAGAAGCCCAGATCGGTGCCGCCGATAGGTATGCCGGAGAGCATAGGGCGCAGAACGATTCCAAAGCCGTAAGAGACCAGAGCCCAGACAATCAGGCTCCCAAATATTAAGCGAAGATTCGCCTTCCAGTACTTTTCAGCATCGTAGCTATGACCTGACATTAGGATTACTCCTGTCTTGTTGTTGTTTGTCTGCAGTGGGTATTTGGTGAGCTGAGAGAGCCAGAGAGATTGTTATTCATATTAGTATTTCCCCTACTTGTTCTCTTGACTGACTCTACCGGTAAGGTGATATATAGATATTGGCAAAAAGTCTAATTATGAGTAAAGAGTGGTAGCAGACGTCGGTTTTAGAAGGGATTATCGGCGAGATCACACACCATGAATGCTTTGTAGCCGGCGGTGATAGCGTAGTTTGTCGTGCAAGTGTTTTAGGGTTTTCAGGCCGCTTTTGTTGGCCCTGTTTAGCGCGATGAGGGTTAGCTCGGCAGTCGCCAGGGCGTCTGAGGCCGCGTGGTGCCTTGCACTGACCTCAAGGCCAAAAAAATCAGCCCAGTGATCAAGCCCTTTGCCTCCGGTGGGGGCATCCGGAAAGAATGCCGGTAACAGATCTGCCACATCCATCCATGTATGGTTTCGGGTATACCCGAGCTCAGCTTTGAGGGTTTTCTCCAAAAACTTTTGATCAAATGCAGAGTGGTATGCGAGCACCGGATCACCGTTCATCCATTCCAGCAAAAACAGTAACGCATCCTCAGTTTCATGGCCTTGAGTGAGAGCTTCCGGCCCAATACCATGAATCAATACTGTTTCGGTAATGTCCAGTTCAGGGCGCCTCAAAATCAGATCAAATTGGTCGCTGAGATCTATAGCCCCTCCGTTGATGGCGACTGCGCCGACTGCGATGACTTCATCCTTGCCAGCATTTAAGCCGGTGGTCTCGAGATCCAGAACGATCAGGCGACACTCTGAAAGGAGCTGATCCCCCGGGGTTTTGGGAGTAGGCGTATTCTCTGGGGCAGTGCTGCCCGATTGACCAGAGCGATGGCGTGCAATCCACTGTTTGATCTGTTTCAGCATGGGGCAGCGGCCTGAATTCAGAGTTGATAGGTAACTTCGAGTTTCTGTTGCAGGCGTTGGGCCTGCCGGAAAGACTCGCGGAGAATCCGCCTGTCCAGCGGGTTCAGATCGTCCGGATCGATGTAGTTGGTGAGCTCTTCTCCTCGTTCCAGCATTTCCTGGTGGGAGCGCATGCGAATGGCCTGTATAAGGCTGTAGGCGTCTTTCCATGCGTTGGCATCCTTGATATCAAAAACGCCTGCTTGGGCAAGATCGTCCATTCTTTCAAGTGTGTTTGCGCTTTTGATTCCATTAGCCAGCGCAAACACTCGCACTGATTCTACGAAGGGCGCAAGGCCTTGGCGCTTCAAATCCAGGCTGCGCTTGTTTCCGTCTGTGACATAGCGAAAGTTGCGAAACATGGTTAGCGGCGGTTTTCTCTGAAATGCGTTGCCTGCCAGCATTTTCTGGAACAGCGCGTTCTTCTGGATTCTCGAGAGCACTTTTGCAAGGAGCTCATCCAGGGAATCTGTTGGGCCAAAAATAGCTCTCATATCCAGGAAAATGGATGAATACACAAGGTTTTGTGGGGTGGAGGCATCTATGAATCGGATGAACCAATCATCCCATTCGCGGTCGCTCAAACACAGCTTGGGGTTGCTGGCCATGATGTTGCCCTGGCACAGAGTGAATCCGCACTCCGCAAGCTCATCGTTAACGGTTCGGGCAAACGGCAGTAGTTTTTCACGTACCTGATCTTCCGTCATTCCATCGGGTGTCTGGAAAAGAATGCCGTTATCCTGATCGGTCAGCAGGGTTTGCTCTTGCCGGCCCTCACTGCCAAATGTGAGCCAGGTAAAGGGTATTCCCGGGTCGTTTTTCTGGATATTCAGTTCAAGCACGCGCCGCACAGTAACGTCGTTAAGCGTGGTGATGATCTTTACAACTTGCCCGGAATCGGCACCGTGGGCCAGCATGGCATCCACCAGTCGCGAAACGTCGGTACGCAGGCTGACCAGAGTTCTCAAATGGGTAGCGGTGCCAATGGTCCTGGCAAGGCTGACCAGATCGACCCGTTGCAGGGAAAACAGGTCACGTTCCGACACCATTCCAATCAGGCAATTGTTCTCGTCCACCAGGCACAAATGCGAAAAATGGTGCTCTGCCATCAGCATGGCTGCCGCAAAGGCATCTGCAGTTGCGGGGAGGCAACAGGGGCTTTTCGTCATGATCTGGCGCACCGGAGCGTCCAGAGAGCAGGTGTCTTCTGCAATCATGGTGCGTAAGTCCCGAAGGGTGAAAATTCCTGCGGGATGTCGGTTGTCATCGGTGATGACAATACTGCCAACGTTGTTTTCATGCATGAGGGCAACCGCTTTGCGTATGGGCAAATCCGGAGTGCATACAATCGGATTGCGAAGCGCATAACGGTCAAGAGGCGTGCTCAAAGATATGCTGGACCCCATGGAGACCATGGCGCCGGTTTGTATGCGCTGGTTTACTTGATCAAGCAGGCTGCTGACACCGCGCAAGCAGAAGTCACGGAAGGGTTCGCTTTCGGAAATCAGCGTAATAAAAGCATCCTGTTCGATGCTGAGGCAGAAGGTGTCGCCGGCGGCGCGGTGTAGTGTACGGGTGGGCCGTTCGCCCACAATGGCCGCCAGGGGAAAGCACTCGCCTATGCTGATTTCAAACGTGGTTTCTGTTTTATCTGCTTTCTCATTATGGCGCTCTCCACGAATCCGCCCCTGTTTAACAACGTAGAATCTGTTAACAACGCCATCTTCGGCCGCAAGAACAACATCGCCATCGGCATAGAAACGCAGCGTGGAATGTTCTGCAAAGTGCGCAAGATGGTCATCATCCATGTTCGAGAAGGGTGCATGTGCTTGCAGGAAGACCATGATGGAGCGGGTATTCTGCGGGCGACTGTTGTCCTGATTTGCTGCTGCCATGGCCAATCCGCTCATTCGTTATTATTGTGAGTTTACAGTGTAGTTCACTGGCGCGCGCGTCCACCCTACGATGTTGGTCGCACCCGCGATCGATCAGTGGATGCTTGGGGGCAGGTACAGGCAACCCTCCGACTTTCTTTATGGAAAGTGTGGCGGGTGGTAAAGTTCCCTCATTCTGCAGGTTATTGAAAGCACGACCATGACTACCAAAAATGATCGCCTCAGCTTTCTTGAGGAAATGAAAGACGTTCGGCGCATCCGAAAGCCCAATCGCGCTGAGATAACGACGCCCCGTGAATTGACGCCCGGTCATTTGGAGCGTCAGCGATCTGCCGTGGAAACAACGTTCAGAGACGCAAATCCACTAACCTCCGACATTGTTGAACCCCTAACCGCTCACGACATCCTCAGTTGGCAACGCTCAGGGATTCAAAATGGCGTCTTCCGTAAGCTCCGGCTTGGGCAATACCCGATCGAGGCAAGGCTGGATCTTCACCGGATGACGGTTGAGCAGGCTCGCAAAGAGGTTTTCCAGTTTGTTGAGGATTGTGTCCGCTATGGCCTGCGGTCCGTCATAATTCTTCACGGCAAAGGCGAGCGGAATCCTGATGGAGTGGCACAGCTCAAAAGCTATCTTGCCAAGTGGTTGCCAGAACTCTTGGCTGTAATGGCGTTCCATTCGGCCCAAAAGCGCCATGGAGGGACCGGAGCGGTATATGTCATGGTGCGCAAGAGCGACAGGGAAAAGCAGCATAACCGGGAGTTATATGGGACAAGTTAGCACTATGCGCTTTGTTTCGTGCCCTGAGGGCTGAAATCAGCTCCACACCCCAAACTGAATTGAGGAGTTTTCGATGAAAAAAATTGCACTGATAATGTTTGCGGTTGTCGCGCTGGCGGGATGCAAAGACCGTGTGATCTGGGATGACAAAGGCAAAATTGAAGAAAAGACCCAGAATCGTGAGATTTGGGATTCGAAAGGCAAGATGAATACAGAAGACCGTGAAGTGTGGGTTAATAAAGACGGCGAGGAAGTTGTGAAGTAACGCCTGTACAGAAGGCGATAAAACAGTTTTCTGGTACATAAAACAAGAAGCCTGAGTAGTGCATCTGGAGAGTACGCCTGAATAGCACGCCGGGACAAACAGTGGGAGTAAACAGGCATGGCACTGAGCCTTACAGTTAACGGCGAGCAGCGGTCGCTGGATGTTGAGGGTGATACCCCCCTATTGTGGGTATTACGTGATGAGCTCGGGCTTAAAGGCACCAAGTTTGGATGTGGTGTGGGGCTTTGCGGTGCCTGCACTGTGCACCTGAATGGGCAGCCAGTGCGTTCCTGTTCAACACCGGTAGAGGTGGCCACCGGTGGTGAGGTAACAACCATAGAAGGCTTGGCAGAAGAGGGCCAGTTGCACGCCCTGCAAAAAGCATGGATTGCAGAGGGGGTGCCCCAGTGTGGCTACTGCCAGTCTGGCCAGATAATGAGTGCTGCACATCTTCTTGCAACCAATCCGGCGCCTGCCCGGGACGATATTGTTGCAGCCATGACCGGCAACCTTTGCCGCTGTGGCACCTACTCTCGAATCATTGCCGCAGTTGAGTCAGTGGCAGGAAGTTCTCTGGCATACGATGCTTCTGTGTCTGGAGAGGGAAACTGATATGACGATGAACCGACGTGATTTTCTAAAGGTGGGTGCAGGTGCATCCGGGTCATTGATGCTGTCTCTCTCACTCCCTGGTTGTTCCGGAATGCCGACAGGCTACAAAGAGGAAACGGGTGAGTGGAAACCGGATGCCTGGCTTGAGATAACGAATACGGACGAAATTCATTTTACCCTGGCCCGAGTTGAAATGGGGCAGGGTACCTATACCGGCCTGACCACTCTGATTGCAGAAGAGCTGGAAGTTGACCCGGAGGCGATCACCCCCAGGTTCGCGCCAGTGGCACCGGAATATCGTAACCCTTTGTACAAGCTGCAGCTCACAGGGGGCAGTACCAGTATATCCACCAGCTGGGAACCGCTACGGATGGCCGGGGCTTCGGCGCGGCAAATGCTCATTTTGGCAGCTGCCAGGGTTTGGAATGTGGATGCGGACAAGTGCACCGCACGCCAAGGCCGAGTATTTCACCCCAATGGCCTGGATTCCATGCGCTACGGACAGTTGGTAGAACTGGCCTCCAAAGAGATTATTCGCGGAGATGTTGCACTGAAACCTGCCAGTGAGTGGAAGTACATTGGCAAGCAGCGAGGCAGGCTTGATGCCCGTGCAAAGTCCACAGGCACCGCAGTTTACGGCATAGATGTTGAACTCCCGGGCATGGTTTATAGCGTGGTAAGCCGGCCGCCCCAGCACGGTGGCCGTGTAAAGGCTTTCAATGAAAGTGAAGTTCGCGCCATGCTCGGTGTTCTTGATGTGTTTGAGATTGAGCGCGGTGTGGCCATTGTTGCCGACAAGTACTGGCGTGCCCGAAAAGCCCAGAACGCGTTGAAAGTAGAATGGGACAACTTGGATGCCTTCTCGCTTTCCACTAGCGAGGTGTTTGATTCCTACCGAAAGGCCGCCGATGAAGATCGCGGCAAGTCAGAGCGTAGCGAAGGCGACTATGAGGGTGCGGTTAAAAAAGCAGGGAGGGTATTTGAGGCGGAGTACAGTCAGCCCTACCTGGCCCATTCAACGCTGGAACCGATGAACGCCACGGCGTGGTACAAAGGTGACAGCATCGAAGTTTGGGCGCCTACACAGGCTCCGGATCTGGGCCGTATAGCGGCTGCCCGGGTAACCGACCTTTCACCAAGTGATGTCACGATTCATACCACGTTTATTGGTGGCGGATTCGGTCGTCGCTTGACCCAGGATTTTATTGAAGAAGCAGCTGCAGTTGCTTATCGGGTGAAGCAACCGGTGAAGCTGATTTGGTCGCGTGAAGAGGATACGCAACACGACCTGTATCGCCCAGCCATGCTGCACAGAATGCAGGCCGGTATTGAGGCTGGGGAGCTGTCAGGCTGGCATCACCAGATCGTTGGTCCTCAGCTGCTGGACTGGTACGTGCGGAATGCCGCACCGGCGCAATACCCCTGGGCACCAAAGTTTATGTACGACACCCTTGGCAAAGTTGGTTTGTTAGCCGAAGGGATAGCAACCCCCAAGGATATGTCTGCGATTGAGGGGGCGATAGAGTACCCCTACAACGTGGACAACATAGACATCCGCCACACTCATACAGACCCGGGTGTACCTGTGACTTTCTGGCGCTCAGTTGGTTACTCGCATAATGGATTTGCTGTTGAAACCTTCATGGATGAACTGGCGCACGAAGTTGGGGAAGATCCTTACCGGTTCCGCCGCAACCTGCTTGCAGATCAACCGCGTCATCTGGAAGTGCTCGATAGAGCAGTGCGACTGGCTGATTGGGACACTCCTGTCGCGGAAGGTCGCGGCAGAGGCATAGCGCTATTCAAGAGTTTTGGAACCTTTGTGGCGCAGGTTGTAGAAGCCGGCGTGGAGAACGGAGTCATCAAGGTTTACAGGGTCACCTGCGCTGTGGACTGCGGCCAAGTGGTTAACCCCCGTATTGTGCAAGATCAGATAGAAGGCGGGATTATCTTTGGACTTACTGCAGCGCTGTACGGCGAGATAACCTTTGAGGGTGGCCGGGTGCAGCAGAGCAACTTCCACGACACTCAGCTAATGCGGCAGTACGAGCGGCCAGAAGTTACGGTGGATATAGTGCCGAGTACCGAAGGCCCTACCGGTGTTGGCGAGCCTGGAGTGCCGCCGGTTATCCCTGCTCTGGGCAATGCGCTGTTCGCACTGACTGGCAAACGTCAGCGTACTCTGCCTTTGAAAGCAGATGCCTGACACCCCATCACCACAGATGACCGGTGGCCATGGGTCAGTAATCCAAGATGTATTATCGTGGCTTGAGCAAGGCAGGCGGGTGTGGCTCTGTACTATTGTGGAAACCTGGGGCTCATCGCCTCGGCCCGCAGGCTCCTGGCTGGCGGTTAGTGATGCAGGGCAGTGGAGTGGTTCGGTGTCTGGCGGCTGCCTGGAAGAGGATCTCCTGCGCCGTACGGTAGAAGAGGGCGCGGACTACCCGCTGGTGGTGGACTATGGCATTACCGACAGTGATCGTGACGATTTCCAGTTGCCCTGTGGCGGCTGCATCCGGTTAATGGTGGAACCCTTGGGCGCGGTAGCTAGCGCAAACAGTGCTCTGGAACATGTGCGCCAGCTGGCGGAAACCTTGAAGAGCCGCCAGCCCGTCTCTCGCAGAGTCAGCCTGCAGGGCATTGTTGAACTGGAAATGCCGGGGCCAACTGCTCGGCCGGGCATTGTGTTTGATGGTGAAGAACTGCTCCAGACACTGCAGCCGGAGTGCAGGTTACTCCTGATCGGGGCTGGTGAGGTGGCGCGTTATGTAGCTGAATTTGCGACTGCCGCGGATTTCACCGTAACCCTTTGCGAGCCGCGGGAAGCTTTTTCCTCTGGTTGGGGGTATCCGCACCTGCCACTCGACCGGCGCTTGCCAGATGATCTGGTCGCCGAGTCCTTTAATGATAGCTGGTGCGGCGTCTTGGCTCTGGCTCATGATCCGAGAATAGACGATATGGGACTGCTGGCGGCCTTGCAGTCGCCGGCATTTTACGTGGGTGCTATGGGCTCAAAACGAACCTCTGATACCCGACGGGAGCGGTTGTTATCGCTGGGGATTAGTGAGGCTGATTTGCAGCACCTCAGGGCACCGATTGGCATTAACATTCCCAGCAAAACCCCTGCAGAAATTGCCATTTCTATAGTTGCTGATCTGATTACAGCACGGCATCATTTGCGTATAACTCATGAGCCATGCCCTTCACCATTTGGAAAGTAAAACCGTGTTTGATGTAAACCAATACTCTGTTGTTGCCGAATCTATAGTGGATGCCGGGCGTTTTCTGTACGAGCGGGGCTGGTCTCCGGCCACAAGCAGCAATTACTCTGCCCGAGTAGACCAGGATCATATTGCCATTACAGTGTCCGGTCGCCACAAAGGGCAGTTGGGTGCAGGTGATGTCATGGTGGTCGATCTTCAGGGCAGGCCGGTACAGAGTAACAGCCGCGCCTCTGCAGAAACCTTGTTACACACAGCGCTGTATCAGGTTTTTCCGGATGCTGGCGCGGTTCTTCACACCCACTCTGTGAATGCGACAGTGCTAAGCAGGCTGGTAACTGCTGGGGAACATTTAAGTTTTGAAGGCTATGAACTGCAAAAAGCGTTTGATGGTGTGGAAACCCACGAAACAGCTGTAACGGTTCCGGTTTTTGATAACACTCAGGATATTGAAGCTTTGGCCAGAGACACCCGGGAGTGGTTCCTCAAACATCCTGAACAACCCGGTTACCTGATTCGCGGGCACGGGCTATATACATGGGGCAAAACCATGGCCGATTGCCTGCGGCATGTGGAAGCCTTTGAATTTTTATTCGAGTGTGAGCTCGCAACCATGAGGGTTCGCCCATGACGACATTGAGTGTTTTTGACGCCCAAAACCCGGAAGCTGCACCGGCAGTCACCCGGGATTCTGGTGAAATAGCGGCGCTGCTGAAAAGCAGGGGCGTTCGTTTTGAACGCTGGCCAACCCAGAGCCTGCCGGCGGATGCAGCACCGGAGCAGATTCTGCAAGCCTACAGCGCTGAGATTGCGAAGCTGAAGGCAGAAAGCGGTTTTCAGACCGCCGATGTGATCAGTCTGAATCCGGATAATCCCCAGAAAGGCGCGTTTCGCAAGAAGTTTCTGGATGAGCACACCCACAGCGAAGATGAAGTGCGATTTTTCGTGCGCGGGCAGGGCATATTCTATTTGCATCTTGGCGATCAGGTATTTGCGGTTCAGTGTCAGAAAAACGACCTGATCAGCGTGCCGGAAGGCACCAGACACTGGTTTGATATGGGGCCGGAGCCTGAGTTTACCTGTATTCGCCTGTTTACCAATCCTGAAGGCTGGGTTGCGGATTTCACCGGAGATGATATTGCCGGGCAATTACCGCGCTATGAAGCACTGGAAGGAGAGACGCTATGATTCGCGTAATTCTTACGGACATTGAAGGCACTACCAGTTCAATATCCTTTGTGCACGATGTGCTTTTTCCCTATGCCGCCGAACACCTGCCGGAATTTGTACGCGAACACTGGGATAGCCCCGAAGTGTCGGAACAACTGGATGGAGTGGCAGAAGAGTCCGGCGCAGACCGCGAGGATGCCGGGGCATTGATCGAAGCACTTCAGGGGTGGATTTGTGAAGACCGCAAGGCTACATCGCTCAAGGCGCTTCAGGGCATGGTTTGGGAGCAGGGCTACCAACAAGGTGAGCTCAACGGCCATATCTACGAAGACGCCGCTCAGTACCTGCAGCACTGGCATGATCGTGGCCTGCGATTGTACGTTTATTCGTCTGGTTCGGTAAAAGCCCAAAAGCTTATTTACGGCTTTACCACATCTGGCGATTTCACACCGTTTTTCTCTGGTTATTTCGACACCCGGATTGGTGGCAAGAGAGAGCCGGAAGCCTACCGGAACATTCTTGAGGAACTCGGTGTAGAGGGCGCGACTGTCCTGTTTCTCTCGGATGTTGAGGCTGAGCTTGTGGCAGCAGAGGCCGCAGGTATGAAAACTGCCTGGTTGATCCGGGATGGTGATTTGCCCGAAACAGAGCGTTTTGTCGCCCGGGATTTCGCCGAGGTGGACGCTGCCCTGCTGCGGAAGCGGTAGTCGTTCGCTCGCGAGCACAAGCGGGTGCCGGGAGGTAAATATGTGTGCAACCCAAATTGTCAGGTTGCTTGTCTCCAGTGCAATTATCTTGCTGCTTGCCGGGTGCAATCCATTCTCCAATGCCCGCCCCATGATGGACGAATACGTGGAGCGGGTTGGTCGGGTTCTGGACACAGAGCCAGAGCTTTCAGAGATTCCTTCAGCAAGCCCTATTCCCAGACGCCGTAACCGCGTACTGCTAATGCCCGAGCTGGAGCTGGGCATGCTGGATTTCCTGTCGCTGTACGGCTGCGAGCTGCAGTATGTGGTGGGGGAGAAAAACTCCGTGATGGGCAAGGTTATGCAGCCCCTGAATCGCTTGCGCTATGAGGTGCGCTTCATCCAAGCAGCTGCAGAATGCTTGAAAACGGTGGAGGATGAAGAACTTCAGGATGTTTTAAATCAGGCTATTGCCAGCAAGCGTGAGTCACTGCCAATAGCCATCTGGAACGCTACCTGGGGCTTGGAGGAAGTAGAAACCCTGTTCACGCTCGCCAAGGGCGAGTATCCGGTTGGGGCTGAATATCCTCTCTCGGACCTTGCCCGGGATGTCCGTCAGTTAAACAAAACCGTAGCAGCGCTTCTCGATCAGAACCTTGATGTAGATCTGGGCTTCTGGGGTAACGTGCATCAGCGCTGGCAAGCGGAATATAGGGCAGGGCAACTCATCAACAGCAGCAAGCTGGTCGCTACACGCCTCGACGATGCCACTCACCTGATCCAACAGCGCTTGGATAGCCGGCCACTCTGCTTCAACGGCAAGCCCAACAGCCAATCGGATATCGTTCAGGGCATGTTTTTCAGTATCTACATAGGAAAAGTTCAGCCCTATCTGGCCGACTTGCGACGGGCTCGTAGGGGGTTGATCGAACCTTTGTCCGAGCTGGCGGATATGCAGGCAGAGGTGATGCCAGCAGACTTTCGTGAGTGGCGTCGCTCAACGCTTGCCCTTGAAGGCCATGAAAGTGCCTGGGCCAATCTGGATCGCGCTGTGGAGAGCCATACCAAAGCCTGGCAGTTATTGCTTGAGCAGTGTGGGCTCAGACCTGGCGCATAGGGAGAAGGCCTCCCTCAATTGACTGTGAGATTACCTTTGCATCAGCGCTGGCTTGCCGGCGTTACCCTGAGTATTTCTTCAACCGTGGTCAGGCCGCTAGCCACTTTCTGGGCGCCGCTCAAGCGTAGCGACTTCATGCCTTCCCGGTAGGCGTCCAGCCGCAACTGTTCCAGCTCGCAGTGGTCTGTAATCTGGCTTGTCAGTGCACCGGAAAGTGTCATGATTTCATACACCCCTGCACGGCCAAGGTAGCCTGTGTTGCGGCACTCCAGGCAACCCACGGGTTTATGGAATTCCTTTGGTGGCGGAGCTTTCCACGGCTTGGTAAGGGTCTGCCATGCCTGAAGGTCAACAGGCGCCGTTGCTTTGCAGTAGGAGCAAAGTGTTCGAACCAGGCGTTGGGCCATAACGCCTAACACGGTTGCGCGAATCAGGTAGGGCGGGATGCCCAATTCCATCATTCGCGTCAGGGCACTCGGCGCATCGTTGGTATGCAAGGTAGAAAGTACCAAGTGCCCGGTCAGTGCTGCTTGCACTGCCATTTCTGCGGTTTCCAGATCGCGGATTTCACCAATCATGATAATGTCCGGGTCTTGTCTGAGCAGGGCCCGAACACCCGATGCAAACGTCAGGTCAATGTTGGTTTGAACCTGCATTTGGTTGAACGCCGGCTCAACCATCTCGATGGGGTCTTCAATGGTACAGACGTTCAGTTCGGCAGAGGCGATCTGTTTCAGGGTTGAATACAGGGTCGTGGTCTTACCTGAGCCTGTGGGACCTGTAACCAGTACGATCCCGTGGGGTTTCGATGTAACTTCCTGCCAGCGTTCCCGGTCCTCGCGATTGAACCCCAGCTGTTCGTAAGATTTCAGCAGCACATCCGGGTCAAATATCCGCATTACCATTTTTTCCCCGAACGCCGTTGGCATGGTGGCCAGGCGCAGCTCGACTTCGCTGTTGTCGGGTTTTCGGGTTTTCAGGCGGCCATCCTGAGGGCGGCGCTTTTCCGCGACGTTTAATCGCCCCAAAATCTTCAATCGGCTGGTGATGGCCATGCCCACATGTTCAGGAAACTCGTAAACACTGTGCAGCACGCCATCAATGCGAAAGCGGATGTGAGTCAGGGTGCGGCGAGGCTCTATGTGGATGTCTGATGCGCGCTGATCAAATGCGTACTGCAAGAGCCAGTCCACGATGCGCACAACGTGCTGGTCGTTGGCATCGGCACTGTCGCTGGCACCTAAATCCAGCAGCTGTTCGAGGTTTTGTTGGCCCGCCTTGTTAGCGGGGGCTTGGCCACCACTGGCCTTGTTGACGGAGTTGGCCAGTTGGTAGAACTCGACGGAGTATCGGCGGATGTCTTCAGGATTCGCCACCACCCGGCGGATATCCTTGCGTACTGCCTGACGAAGGTTGGCTTCCCAGTCAACCTTGAAGGGCTCGGCGCTGGCTACCAGTATTTCATCCTGCCCGATCTCAACCGCAAGTATGTCGTGGCGCTGGGCAAAGGCATAAGACATGACCCGGGCAATGGCCGGCGTGTCTATTTTCAGAGGGTCGATATGGTAATAAGGTTGGCCGGCCCAATCTGCCAGCCACTTTGTGAGTCGCTCAAGATCCAGAACCTTGCCACTTTTTTCACTGGTGAGCCCTGCAATGGCCACAAGCTCCAGCGGATGGCGCTTCGCTGTGTGGTTGCTGGCGGCACCAAGATTGGCGGAAAGCACCCGTTCAGCGCTCTCCTGGCCGATTTCGCCATCGGTGACCAATGCCGTACAGACATCCCGCAACGTCAGAGTGCTGCGCGGGGGCGCGGGCGGCTTCAATGGAGATGCCAGCGATGCTTGCTCTGTTTTAGTGGAGTTAGGCATAGGGTGTCACTTTCCGGTATTGGAGCATGTCAGCCTGCAAGCGGCCGGTTCACCTTCAGGTGAACCATTGCCATGATGAATAACAGGAGCGTGAGTATCATAAGAACGACCGGGCCAAGTGCGCCCTGACTTAACCACGATGTAACGACCGCTTGGGTGAAATAGAAAATTACCACAAAGGCCAGCCAGATATAGCCACGATTGTTGCCACGGAACACGGGAACGATCAGCGCCAGCAGAGGAATCAGCTTGACGGATAACATCAGGGCAATGGAGACCCCTTCGATGGGCGCTGGATAAAAGGTTGTAATCAGAAGTGTGGCCAGCACCGCCAGATAGAGAAACTGGGTTGCTTTTGCAGTGTTCCGGGCTTTGGGGTTGTGGAGCATTATCAGATTCCAGAAAAGTATAAAAAGCGTTACGCGGCATGGCCGTGTTCGTATCAATCAGCCAGTTTGAGCGCCAATTTTGCCAGGCGTTCACCGAAGAGCTGACAAAGCGCCTTCTCATGGTTGCTCAGGGGTTGCTGCTCACCGGTGCCGGCCCAGTGCGAGGGGCCGTAAGGTGTACCCCCGGTTGTGGTCTTACTCAGGTTTTCGTCTGTGTAGGGTAAACCGCACAACACCATGCCGTGATGAAGCAGCGGGATCATCATGGTCAGGATTGTGGCTTCCTGACCACCGTGCAGGCTGCCGGTTGACGTAAATGCCCCAGCTGGCTTGCCAACAAGCGCGCCGTTCAGCCACAGATCGCCGGTTGTATCCAGAAAGTGTTTGAGCGGTGCTGCCATGTTGCCAAAGCGGGTAGGGCTGCCAATGGCCAAGCCGGCACAGTTGGCGAGATCGGACTTACTGGCATAGGGAGCGCCGGCATCAGGAACCGCTGGTAACGATGCCTCGGTGTCGGGTGAGACTACAGGAACAGAGCGCAGCTTTGCCTCAATACCGCGCACCCTGGCGACCCCGCGGCCTATTTGGCTTGCCAACTCTGCGGTCTGCCCTGTGCGGCTGTAGTAGAGAATCAGGATGTACGGCAGTTGCTCGGGCACTTTGGTTTCCTTAAAACGGTGTTCGTGTAATTAAAGAATTTTGAGTACGTTCTCAGGTGGTCGGCCAACGGCGGCTTTACCATTGGCAAACACAATAGGCCGCTCAATCAGTTTCGGGTTTGCTACCATAGCAGCAATCAGCTGTTCGCGGCTCAGATCCGGGTTGTCCAGGCCAAGTTCCTTGAATTCACGTTCGCCGGTACGCATGAGCTCGCGGGGTTGGCGGTCGAGCGCGTCAAGGATATCGGAAAGCTCCCGCTCTGTTGGTGGCGTTTCCAGGTAGCGTATAATCTCCGGCGCAATACCTCGGTCTGTTAGCAGTTCAAGTGTCTGGCGAGATTTTGAACAGCGCGGGTTGTGGAAAATCCGAATGGGTTCTGTCATGTTCGTGCCTGTTTGTTGAAGTGGAGCCGCAATAGTTTGTGGCGAGCAGTCTAACAGGAGGTTTTCCCTTGCAGAACCCTGTCATTCCCCGGTTACCGCGGAGAGCAGTCGTTACAGTTGCCCTGTTTCTAATAGCTTTACTGGCAGGCTGCCAAAAAATTGAGCTGGAAAGGGCAGAAGGCACAAAACTGGCCTGGAGCGACCTGCGGGGTCAGTGGGTTTTGGTGAACTACTGGGCCGAGTGGTGCAAGCCCTGTCTGGAAGAAATACCGGAGTTTAACGAACTGGACAATGCCCCTGACATTACTGTGCTCGGGGTTAATTTTGACGACGTGAAGGGTGAGCAACTGGTTGCTCTCGGCCAGCGTATGGGTATTGAGTACACCATGCTTGCAAACGATCCAGGCCCTGAATTTGACTGGCAGCGCCCGGTTGCCTTGCCAGCAACCTTTGTTGTGACCCCCGACGGAGATCTTCTGGAGGCCCGTTTTGGTCCCCAGACAGAAGAAGATATACGTGCATTGATTGGCGACTGATTGCTATAGGCATTTTAAAGAGGCATTTTCAGGCGCCGTTAATCGACACTCTAAATAAATAAGCAGGAACCAGCTGACGCTATGTCGCAGACTTTTGTACACCTTCGCGTGCACTCAGAACATTCCATGGTGGACGGCCTCGTTCGCGTTAAGCCTCTGGTCAAACGAGTGGTGGAATTGGGCATGCCGGCCGTAGGCCTGACCGAGCAGTCGAACATGTGCTCTCTGGTCCGGTTTTACAAGGCAACGACCGGTGCAGGCGTTAAGCCTGTTATAGGTGCGGATCTCTGGCTGGAGAACCCGGATGAGCCGGAGAGCCCGTTCCGCCTGACGCTGCTGGCCCGGAATAACAAAGGCTACCTCCACCTTACGGAAATCATTTCCCTTGGGTATACCGAGGGGCAGAAGTACGGCAAACCGATTATCCAGCGCAAATGGCTGGAGCCAAGAACGGAAGGCCTTATTGCCATGTCTGGCGCCAAAATGGGCGATGTGTGCAAGGCTTTGCTGGCGGATAAACCCGGGCTTGCAAAAGCCAGGGCAGAGTACTGGATGAAACTCTATCCCGGATCTTATTATCTGGAGCTGCAAAGAACGGGTCGTCCCGGTGACGAAGATTGCCTGCACATGAGTGTTGAGTTGGCCCAACAATTGGGGCTGCCGGTTGTTGCTACCAACGACGTGCATTTTCTTGAGGCTGAGGATTTTGAGGCCCACGAGGCTCGAGTCTGCATCGGTGAAAGCCGGGCATTGGATGATCCGCGCCGTGATCGCCGTTTTAGCGATCAGCAATACCTGCGCAGTGCTGAGGAAATGATTGAGCTGTTCAGTGATATCCCCGAAGCCATTGCGAACACCGTGGAGATAGCTCGGCGCTGTTCGGTCACCGTGCGTATGGGCGAGTACTTCCTGCCCAATTACCCGGTGCCGGAAGGCATGACCATGGACGAGTACTTCCGCAAGGTATCTGAGGACGGTCTTGAAGATCGTTTGGCAAAAACCCTTTCTAAAGACGACCCGGAATACGACAGCAAGCGTGACGCCTATTTTAAACGGCTGAAATTCGAGCTGGATATCATCATCCAGATGGGATTCCCCGGTTACTTTCTGATCGTTATGGACTTCATCAAATGGGCCAAGAATAACGGCGTGCCCGTTGGGCCTGGCCGTGGTTCCGGTGCTGGCTCGCTGGTTGCTTATGCCCAGTTGATTACGGATCTGGATCCGCTTGAGTACGACTTGCTGTTCGAGCGATTCCTTAACCCCGAACGGGTATCCATGCCTGACTTCGACGTCGACTTCTGTATGGAAGGGCGGGATAGGGTTATTGCCTATGTGGCTGAAAAGTATGGCCGGGAAGCGGTATCCCAGATTATTACCTTCGGTACCATGGCGGCGAAGGCAGTAGTAAGGGACGTTGCCCGGGTTCAGGGTAAGTCCTACGGCTTGGCAGATAAACTGTCCAAATTGATCCCTTTTGAAGTGGGGATGACTCTGGACAAAGCGATAGAGCAGGAGCCTGCGCTCAAGGAATTTCTGGAGCAGGATGAAGAAGCCCAGGAAATTTGGGAAATGGCCCTGAAGCTAGAGGGTGTGTGCAGAAACGCAGGTAAGCACGCTGGTGGCGTGGTAATCGCGCCTACCAAAATTACCGACTTCTCACCGCTGTATTGCGATGATGATGGTGGCAGCCTGGTGACCCAGTTCGATAAAAACGATGTGGAGGATGCCGGGCTGGTGAAGTTCGACTTCCTTGGTCTGCGAACGCTGACCATCATCGACTGGGCCCTGAAAATGATTAACCCGCGGCGGGAAGGTCGAGGCCTTCCTCCATTGGACATCAGTGAAATTCCACTGGATGACCCGGCTTCGTTCGTCATGCTGAAGAAGGCGGAAACCACCGCCGTGTTCCAGCTGGAATCCCGCGGCATGAAGGACCTGATTCGCCGTCTGCAGCCCGACTCCCTGGAAGATATGATCGCACTGGTGGCGCTGTTCCGCCCAGGGCCACTGCAGTCAGGCATGGTTGACGACTTTATCGACCGTAAGCACGGCAAACAGCCGATGTCCTTCCCGCACCCGGACTACCAATATGAAGGCCTGAAACCGGTTCTGGAACCCACCTACGGGGTTATCCTTTACCAGGAGCAAGTAATGCAGATTGCTCAGGTGATGGGTGGGTATAGCCTGGGTAACGCGGACATGTTGCGCCGTGCCATGGGTAAGAAAAAGCCCGAGGAAATGGCCAAGCAGAAGCAGTTCTTCCTCGATGGTTGCGAAGGCAATGGCATTAACAAAACACTCGCGGAAAACATCTTTGATCTCGTTGAAAAGTTTGCTGGCTACGGCTTTAACAAATCCCACTCCGCCGCCTATGCGCTGGTGTCTTATCAAACGTTATGGCTGAAGGCCCATTATACGGCCGAGTTTATGGCTGCTGTTCTGACCGCAGATATGCAGAACACAGACAAGGTCGTCACGCTGGTTGAAGAGTGCCGCAATCTTAAGCTGGATTTGGTACTGCCAGATGTCAGTCGTTCGGAATACACCTTCACCGTTAACGACGAAGGACAGGTTGTATATGGCCTTGGCGCGATCAAGGGGTTGGGTGAAGGCCCCATCCAGGCCATTGTGGAAGGGCGTGCAAGTGGCGAGCCGTATCAGGATATTTTCGATTTTTGCCGCAAGGTTGATCTGAAAAAAATAAATAAACGAGCAATGGAAGCGCTGATTCGCTCAGGGGCCATGGACAAACTTGGTGCCAGCAGGGCCCAGTTGATGGCCAGCATTCCTAAAGCGGTTCAGCAGGCTGATCAACAGTCGCGCAACGAATCCGTAGGCATGATGGATATGTTTGGCGATATGCTGGAAGCCGAGGATGGCGGCGATCCTTATGTCGATGTGGCTGACGTGCGTGAGTGGCCGGAGAAACAGCGGCTGAAAGGTGAGAAAGACACTCTGGGCCTCTATCTTACTGGGCACCCGTTCGATGAATATGAGCGCGAAGTTCGCCGTTTTGTGCGTTCTTCCATCTCGGACCTGAAACCCAACAAATCTCCTCAGCGGGTTGCCGGGCTGGTGATAGCACAGCGCACCATGAAAACGCGCACAGGCTCCACCATGTGCTTTATCACGCTGGATGACCGCAGTGCGCGCATTGAAGCCACCCTGTTTTCTGAAGCCTTCTTCGAGAATCGGGAGTTGCTGCAATCGGATCAGGTGATTGTGGTTGAGGGACAGGTGAGCCACGATGATTATTCTGGCCAGATGAAAATGCGCGTCAGCTCGGTAATGGATGTGCCCAGCGCCCGGAAGCAGTTCAGCAAAGGATTAAAATTGAACCTTCACGCCGACCAGCTTCAAAATGGCTTTCTGGATAAGATTGATAGCACACTAAGGCCGTTTCGTTGCGAGGGTAGCCCGGTGTGGATTGAGTACAGCAGCCCCGAAGCCAGCACCCGAATTGAGCTGGGCGAAACGTGGCGTGTGCGGCCAGATGATAGCTTGTTGCTGGAACTGAAGTATCTGGTGGGCGACCAGTGCGTGGAACTGGTCTATGATTGAGTGAGAAAGACAAAGAGCGGCGCGGAAAGTTAAATATCTGTCAGATTGCGGACTCATACCAATGTCCGCTTTAGCCATGACCCGGGCACTGCTATCTTTGTACCAAATTCTGAATAGGCGGCGCGCTGTCCCGCCTGGTAATAAAATGATGGAACATCATGAACCCTAATTATCTGGATTTCGAACAGCCGATTGCCGACCTTGAAGCGAAGATTGAAGAGCTTCGCATGGTGGGCAACGACACCGACATCAATATTTCTGACGAGATTACACGGCTGAAAAAGAAGAGCGTCAGTCTGACGGAGAGCATATTCTCCGATTTGCACCCGTGGGATGTTGCTCGTCTTGCCAGGCACCCACGCCGGCCCTACACCCTGGATTACATCGAGATGATCTTTGATGATTTCGATGAGCTCCATGGCGACCGCCGTTATGCAGATGATCAAGCCATTGTGGGCGGCACTGCACGGTTGAACGATAAGCCCGTGATGGTTATTGGTCACCAGAAGGGGCGGGAAGTGCGGGACAAGGTAAAACGCAACTTCGGAATGCCGCGCCCGGAAGGCTATCGCAAGGCCTTGCGCTTAATGGAAATGGCAGAGCGCTTCAGAATGCCAATTCTGACATTTATCGATACTCCAGGAGCCTATCCCGGTATTGGCGCTGAAGAGCGCGGTCAGAGTGAAGCCATCGCGTTTAACCTGGCGGTGATGTCTCGCCTAAAAACACCCATCATTTCCACTGTTATCGGCGAAGGTGGGTCGGGTGGTGCGTTGGCCATTGGCGTATGCGACCAGTTGAATATGCTGCAGTACTCGACGTATGCGGTGATCTCGCCGGAAGGCTGTGCGTCTATTTTGTGGAAGAGTGCGGAATTTGCCTCTCTCGCAGCAGAGGCCATGGGTGTTACTGCAGATCGCCTGAAAGATCTTGGGCTTGCGGACAATGTAATCACTGAGCCTTTGGGTGGTGCTCATCGCAACCCGGAGAAAATGGCTGAAGGGCTGCGCGAGACCCTCGCGAACGGTATGGCAGAGCTAAGCCGTCTGCCTTTGGATGAACTAGTCTCCCGGCGGTACGAGCGGTTGACCCGCTATGACACCGGGCGTTAAGCCCGCAATGGGGTACGCCTTTCCGGAGGCGTTGCTTGCGCCGGTTAAAGCCATTTCTGGCTACCGGCGTCTTTGGGTTGCCCTCAGTGGCGGCCTGGATTCCACCCTTCTTTTGCATCTTGCCGCACTCTGCCATTCCGGAGTGCGAGCGTTGCATATCAACCATCAGCTTCAGGCCAATGCTGGCGATACGGAAGTCTTTTGCCGGGAATTCTGCGCCGAGTTGGATATTCCTCTTACTGTTCAGCCAGTGTCGGTCAAGCTCGGTGCCGGCCCTGGAGAGGGCCTCGAAGAGGCGGCACGTAAGGCCCGCTACAGTGTTTTCGAAACACTTCTTGAGCCTGATGATGTGTTGCTGATGGCCCATCATGGTGATGATCAGGCTGAAACAGTACTGTTTCGAATGTTCCGTGGCAGCGGTGTCGCCGGTCTTGCAGGTATGCCTGAAACCCGCCCCTTAGGTCAGGGCCGCCTTGCCAGGCCGTTGCTGGGAGTCGATCGGGCGGAACTCGAGCTTCACGCTCGTCAGGCCGGACTTTCCTGGGTTGATGATCCCAGCAATACAGATCAGAAATTCGATCGAAACTTCCTCCGTATCAGCATTCTTCCGGCATTAAAAAAGCGCTGGCCCGGGCTGAATCAGCGACTGCGGCACAGTGCGGGCGCTTGCTCAGAAAGCGATTTTTTGAACCAGCGGCTGGCGGAGTTGCAGTGGCGGTCATTGGGAGGGCATAAACGTCGCCTCCCGGTGGCGGGGTTGGGTGCGCTTTCTCTGGTGGAACAGAAGAATCTTCTGCGTTGGTGGGTCCTGCGAGCCGGATATGATGTCCCTTCAATAAGTGATTGGTCACAGGTGTTGGGCGATCTATTGCAAGCTGCGGAGGATCGATCTCCGGAATTGCGGGGTGACAATTACAGCCTTCGACGTTTTCAGGGCGAGCTGTATTTGGTTCCTGAGTCCGCTGACTTGCCAAAGGAACCTGTAACGCTTCAATTTGGCGAGCCGGTGCAGTGGGGCGAATGGACGATCCGTCTGATTCCATCGTTTACAGCGAAAGCCGCTACGCCGCCAATACGAATATGTACGAGGCAGGGTGGAGAACGCATACGTTTTCACGCTGGAGGTCAGTCAAAATCACTGAAAAAGTGGCTGCAGGAACAGGCGGTTCCACCTTGGGAAAGGCTGCGTCTACCCTTGGTTTTCAGGGGTGTGGAGCCGGAAAAAGAACTCATCGCCATTGGCGATTTATGGTGTTCTGAACAATACTGCGGGAAGGCGCCGGCTGCAGGCTTGCAGCTGATTGTAGAGCGGGATTGTGATTGAGTCGTTGAGGGCTTTCTGGTAGTCTGGCGTCCCATCTTGAGATGACAATCTCCCTCCTTCACAGAACCTGATAATCATGGAATCTGCATGACGCGTTATATTTTCGTCACCGGCGGTGTTGTGTCCTCACTGGGGAAAGGTATCGCATCGGCCTCATTGGCTGCGATCCTTGAGGCACGCGGCCTGAAGGTCACTATCCTCAAGCTGGACCCATACATAAACGTTGACCCAGGCACCATGAGCCCGTTCCAGCACGGTGAAGTCTATGTCACCGAAGACGGCGCTGAAACCGACCTCGATCTTGGCCATTATGAGCGTTTTATTCGCACGCCCATGAGCCGCCGTAATAATTTCACGGCTGGCCGGGTGTATGAAGAGGTTATACGCAAAGAACGCCGCGGTGATTATCTTGGTGGTACTGTTCAGGTTATTCCCCACATTACCGACGAGATCAAGCGTCGCGTGGTCGAAGGCGCAGCCGGTGCGGATGTAGCTCTGGTTGAAGTGGGCGGTACCGTTGGTGATATTGAATCCCTGCCGTTTCTCGAAGCCTGCCGTCAGCTGAAGGTTGAAGTGGGTTCTGCCCGTGCGCTGTTTATGCACCTGACGCTGGTGCCTTACATTGCGACTGCCGGCGAAATCAAAACCAAACCGACTCAGCATTCCGTGAAGGAAATGCGCTCTATCGGTTTGCAGCCAGACATTCTGCTGTGCCGTTCAGAACATGAAGTGGACGCCAGCTCCCGTCGGAAGATCGCGCTGTTCACCAACGTGGAAGAGCGCGCTGTTATTCCGATGCGTGATGCAAAGTCCATTTACGCTATTCCCCGCATGCTGCACGAACATGGCCTGGACCAGTTGGTTATTGACCACTTCAGGCTTGATGCACGCGAAGCGGACCTTGGTGATTGGGACGGTGTTGTCGAAGCACTGATGAACCCTGAGCAGGAAGTGACGATTGCCATGGTTGGCAAATACATGGAACTGCTCGAGGCCTACAAATCACTGATCGAATCCCTGCTGCATGCTGGCATCAAGACCCGTACCAAAGTAAAGATCAATTACATTGATTCAGAAGACATCGAACGCGACGGCACTGCTGTGCTTGAGAGTGCTGATGCCATTCTGGTTCCCGGTGGTTTTGGTGAGCGTGGTGTGGAGGGCAAAATCCGCACGGTTCAGTATGCCCGAGAGAACAAGGTTCCCTATTTGGGTATTTGCTTGGGTATGCAGGTGGCTGTTATCGAATACGCTCGTAACAAAGCCGGTCTGGTTGATGCCCACAGCACCGAATTCCGTGCGCACACGCCAGAGCCAGTTGTGGGCCTTATCACCGAGTGGCTGGATGCGACCGGTGAGCGCGAAGAACGCACAGACGACTCCGATCTTGGCGGCACCATGCGACTGGGTGCGCAGGATTGTGTGCTGACTGAGGGCTCGAACATTGCCAACTGCTACGGCAGAAGAACTATCCGCGAACGTCATCGCCACAGGTATGAGGTAAACAACCACTTCCTGCCACAGCTGGAAGCCGCAGGTTTGGTTGTTTCCGGTCGCTCCACTGACGGTAAGTTGGTAGAAGTGGTGGAAGTGGCGGACCATCCCTGGTTTGTTGCCTGTCAGTTCCACCCGGAATTCACTTCGACACCCCGCGATGGCCACCCGTTGTTCAAGGGGTTCGTTGAAGCAGCGCTGGCGAACCGCAAGGAATCCTGATCATGGCTCAGAGCACCGTTACTGTTGCTGATATCGACATCGCCAACGACAAGCCGTTCGTGCTGTTTGGCGGTATGAACGTTCTGGAGTCCCGCGACCTGGCGTTTGAGGTTGCTGAAAAATACGTTGAGGTGTGCAGCAAGTTGGGCATTCCTTACGTATTTAAAGCGTCTTTTGATAAGGCCAACCGTTCTTCGGTTAACTCCTTCCGGGGGCCGGGTCTTGAGAAAGGCTTGCAGATTCTGGCCGATATCAAAAGCAAGTACGGTGTTCCGATTATTTCTGATGTTCACGAGCCAGAGCAGGCAGCGCCTGCCGCTGAAGTGTGTGACATCATCCAGTTACCTGCTTTCCTGAGTCGCCAGACTGATCTGGTGGTCGCCATGGCGAAAACCGGCGCGGCGATCAACATCAAGAAGGCCCAGTTTCTTGCTCCGCAGGAGATGAAGCACATCATCATCAAGTGCGCAGAAGCCGGAAACGACCGGGTTATCTTGTGCGAGCGGGGCAGCAGCTTCGGGTACAACAACCTTGTGGTCGATATGCTTGGTTTTGGCATCATGAAGGCCATGAATGTGCCGGTAATGTTTGATGTCACTCACTCGCTACAAATGCCGGGTGGGCGTTCCGATTCGGCCGGTGGTCGCCGTGCTCAGGTTACAGACCTGGCGTTGGCTGGCATGACCCAGGGTTTGGCTGGGCTGTTTCTTGAGGCTCACCCGAACCCGGATGAAGCCAAGTGCGATGGTCCTTGTGCGCTGCGTCTGAGCCAACTTGAGCCGTTTCTGCAGCGAGTTAAGGCTGTTGACGACCTTGTGAAGAGTTTTAAACCTATCGACACCGCCTGAATGGCGGTGTTCGTGTTTTAGCCTTGGTGGCACGAGCAAGCTGGTAGGGCCTTACGAAACACGCTGTGAATACGTCCATGTACGCTTGGCTACGCCATCCATGGCTTCGCACAGTTCCGTAAGGCCCTACCAGCTTGCTCTTGATCAGACTTCTGTTAATGACCTTTGAATTGAAAATCTGGAGACTCCTAGAATGACCAAGATTGCCAACATTAAAGCCCGTGAGGTTATGGACTCCCGTGGTAACCCTACTGTCGAAGCAGATGTGATTCTGGAAGACGGTACACTTGGCCGCGCTTGTGCACCCTCTGGCGCTTCCACCGGTTCTCGCGAAGCGCTGGAGCTGCGCGATGGCGATGCATCCCGTTATCTGGGTAAGGGCGTGCTGAAGGCAGTTGAGGCCATTAACAGCAAGATCCGTGCTGCGCTGCAGGGCAAAGATGCCGCTGACCAGCGTGGTCTGGATAACATCATGCTGGAATTGGATGGCACGGAAAACAAAGCCAACCTGGGCGCAAACGCTATTCTGGCAGTCTCTCTGGCTGCTGCTAAAGCCGCTGCGGCGTCTTTGGGTAAGCCGCTTTATGAGCACATTGCTGACATCAACGGCACCTCCGGCAAGTTCAGCATGCCGGTGCCGATGATGAACATTCTGAATGGCGGTGAGCACGCGGATAACAACGTAGATATTCAGGAGTTTATGGTTCAGCCGGTTACTGCCAAGAGCTTTTCTGAAGCTCTGCGCATTGGCGCCGAGATTTTTCATAGTTTGAAAAAGGTTTTGCAGGCTCAAGGTCTTAATACAGCGGTAGGCGACGAGGGCGGTTTTGCGCCGAACCTGCCGTCGAATGAAGCAGCTCTGGCGGTGATTCAGGAGGCTGTTGAAAAGGCAGGCTACAAGCTGGGCACGGACATTACCCTGGCTCTGGACTGTGCCGCTTCTGAGTTTTACAAGAATGGCCAGTACGTATTGGCTGGTGAAGGCAAGAGCTTCGATTCTGAAGGTTTTGCGGATTACCTGGCTGGTCTGGCTGAGCGCTATCCAATTGTGTCCATCGAAGATGGCATGGACGAGAGTGACTGGGACGGCTGGAAGGTGCTGACCGAGAAAATCGGTGACAAGGTACAGCTGGTGGGTGATGATCTTTTTGTCACCAATACCAAGATTCTCAAGCGCGGTATTGATACGGGTGTGGGTAACTCTATCCTGATCAAGTTCAACCAGATTGGTAGCTTGAGTGAAACTCTGGATGCTATCAAAATGGCTCAGGATGCCGGCTTTACGGCGGTTATTTCTCACCGTTCTGGTGAAACTGAAGATACTACTATTGCGGATCTGGCGGTTGCGACCCGTGCTGGCCAGATCAAAACGGGCTCGCTTTGCCGTTCTGACCGCGTAGCCAAGTACAATCAGCTGCTTCGCATTGAAGAGGCGTTGGAAGGTAAAGCACCTTATCTGGGTCTCAGTGAGATCAAAGGGCAAGGCTGAATTTAGCAGCTGTTTTTTTACCTGTGACCCTCAAGGTCGCAGGTAACAAAATGTTAAGGCCGTCGTGGATTGAATGAAAATTCAGTCACGATGGCCTTTTTGCCCAATCAGTTAGAAGAACTTGTTGCGAATTTGCTCTAAGGTCTATACTTATCATCCGGTGTTTGATTTTTGATCGCTTAACTCCTGAACGGAATTGGTATTAATGAAGTTGCTTTGGGCCCTCATGGTTGTTCTCATTCTCCTGCTGCAGGTGCGTCTGTGGATTGGTGAGGGTAGTTTTGCGCAGGTATGGGCGTTAGAGCACTCTATTGCCGAGCAGCGTGAGGAGAATGCTGAGCTATCTACCCGCAATGAGCGTCTTTACGCGGAGGTGCGCAACCTTCGTAATGAGCAGGGCGCTGTTGAAGAGCGGGCCCGGATGAATCTTGGGCTGATTCGCGATGATGAGACCTTTTTTCTTGTTGTTGAGCAGTAATTTTTTTGGTCCGAAGCATTGGAGTACTGAGCGGCAGGGGCGTCCTTTTCAGGACACGCTATGAACACTTCCCTGTGCGCTTGACGGTGGCCATCCTTGGCCACCGACATTCCTGAAAAGGACGCCCCTGCCACTCTTTCAGCTATGTGCGAAACCCTCATGAGTGACTCTAAACTCTGGTTGATTGTTCCCGCCGCAGGCATTGGTCAGCGCATGCAGGCTGAATGCCCAAAGCAATACCTCCGTATTAATAATCGCTTTATACTCGATATCACTTTGTCACGCATGTTGAGTTCCGGGGTTTTTGCCGGCTGCATGGTTCCGTTGAATTCAACGGATAGTTGGTGGCCAGAGTCTGACGCCAGTAATGATGACCGTATTCAAACCTGTAGCGGCGGCGCGGAGCGGGCGGATTCTGTGCTCTCGGCGCTGCACGCTCTCAAAGAACAGGTGGCTGCGGATGACTGGATGCTGGTTCACGATGCGGCTCGTCCTTGTGTTCATCCGGCCGATCTTGCGAATCTTGTTTCAACACTGGCGGATCATCCAGTAGGTGGCCTGCTCGCGGCTCCGGTTGCGGATACGCTTAAAAAGGCGGAGTCGGGCGATTTGCCTGAGGTAGTCGAGACCGCGGATCGCAGCCGGCTTTGGCGTGCGTTAACACCCCAGATGTTCCGTTATTCCATGCTGGTTGCGGCATTGGAGAGGGCGCTGAAGGAGAAGCAGCCGGTTACGGATGAGTCCTCGGCTATGGAGTTTTCCGGTAATATGCCGGTTCTTGTGGAGGGTCGGCCGGACAATATCAAGATTACCGTGCCTGCTGATCTGGATCTTGCTGGCTTTATTCTTGGCCGGCTCTGAATGTCTGAATTTCCCCGGAGTTGATTATGCGAATTGGTCAGGGCTTTGATGTTCATGCCTTCGGCGAGGGCGATGCCGTTATTATTGGCGGTGTTTCCATTCCTTACAGCCAGGGTTTGAAAGCCCACTCTGATGGGGATGTGTTGCTGCATGCTTTGGCAGATGCCTTGTTAGGTGCAGTTGCACTGGGTGATATTGGGCATTTGTTTCCGGACACCAGTGCCGAGTGGGCGGGCGCGGATAGCCGTGATCTTTTGCGTAAGGTTATGGTTCGTGTCGCAGAAGAGGGATTTAGTGTGCTTAACGTAGATACCACCATTATTGCGCAGGCACCTAGAATGGCACCGCACATTGAGGCAATGCGTCTGAATATTGCGGATGATCTGGGTATCCCGGCGAGCCGTGTGAGTGTCAAGGCAACCACCAGCGAGAAGTTGGGCTTTACCGGTCGAGGCGAGGGTATTGCTTGTCAGGCAGTGTGTCTGCTTGAGCCGGTGACGGTGTGAGTGATACCGGGATTAATGAAAAAAAATGGCGGTTGGACTGGCCAGTATCCGGTGGTGCACGGGTAGCCAGTGCGCAGTTGAAAACCACACCGGAAGATTTCCGGGTAACTGAGATTTTGGATGAGTTCCCTGACCAGGCAGAGCCATCTAATCACGTAAGCGTTACCGGCGAAGGTGAGCATTTGTGTTTGCGTATCGAAAAAACGGGTGACAATACGGAGTTTGTGGCGGGAGAGTTAGCTACTCTTGCGGGTTGTCGGTCTTATGACGTGGGGTTTTGCGGGCTCAAAGATCGCCATGCTGTGACCAGTCAATGGTTCAGTCTTTATCGTCCCGGTATGATGGGAGACGACACAGCTTTGATAGCGCAGATTTCAGAGCGCTGGCTGGTGCTGTCGGCTCATCGCAGTGTGCGCAAACTGCGCCGTGGTGATCATCAAGGCAACCGTTTTGTAATTACGCTCAGGCAGGTTAATGCTGATCGCGAGCGGGTTGAAGGTGCCCTTGAACGCCTGAAAGGGCAGGGCGCACCAAACTACTTTGGGCCCCAGCGGTTTGGCTTTGCCGGCGGTAATCTGGATCGAGCGGTTCATATTGACCCTGCAGCATTGAACCGCGGTGGCGGGAAAGGTAAACGCAGAGGCCGGGGGCGCAGCGCGGGCAAGTCAGGCGGTGGCAGAGATGATCGGAAAAACGTATTGTACTTTTCGGCCGCCCGGTCCTGGTTGTTTAATGAAGTGCTTGCAGACCGGGTAGCAGAGGGTAGCTGGACAATGCCGATACCGGGCGAACCTTCGGAGTATCCAACCGGCCCATTGTGGGGCGATGGCGGAACAAGCGCCAGTGGTGAGGCAGAGCAGCGTGAACGGGAAACAGTGGCCCAAACACCCGAGTTGGCATCGCTGTTTCTGGCGACGCGAATGAAGCCCGAGCGTCGCCCGCTGGTTGCCATGGCAAAGGATTTAATCTGGAGCTGGCTTGAAGATGGTAGCTTGCAGCTTGATTTCGTTTTGGATCCGGGCCAGTACGCCACTACGGTTTTGGGTGATATTTTTGAGCTTGAGGACATGAGCCTCAGCCAACATAACAAATAACACAGCTAACTGGTTTCGGTTGGCTAGTGTTTAGCTAGCAAATATCTGGAGTGTACTTTGCGTATTCTGTTGTCTAACGATGATGGTGTTCATTCACCAGGGCTTATCGCCCTGTATGAAGGACTCAAAGGCTTGGGTGATCTTGAGGTGGTTGCACCGGACAGGGATCACAGCGGCGCGAGTAACGCGTTGACGCTCAATCGCCCCCTTACGGTCGAGCGGCATCCCAATGGTTTCCGTTCTATCGATGGCACGCCCACAGATTGTGTGCATCTGGCAGTTAACGGATTATTTGATGAGCCTTTCGACCGGGTGGTTTCGGGTATCAACACCCACGCCAACCTGGGTGACGATATTATCTACTCAGGTACCGTAGCTGCAGCCACCGAAGGCCGTCATCTTGGTTTGCCAGCTATTGCGGTATCTCTGGTCAGTGAGGGGCGCAATCATTACGACACGGCTGCCAGGGTTGTACGCATGCTCCTTGAAAGCCAGCGCCCGTTTGTTTTAGGGCCGCGCTCTATTCTGAATGTGAACGTGCCAGACTTGCCGTGGGAAGAGCTCGCGGGGTTCCGCGTAACCCGCCTGGGTGATCGGGAGCGAGCGGAAGGTGCTGTACCTATGACCTGCCCGAGGGGAAAGGAGCGTTACTGGATTGGTGCTGCAGGCAAAGGCGGTGATGCCGGCCCGGGAACCGACTTCCATGCGGTTGCGCAAGGTTACGTTTCTCTTACGCCGGTACACATTGATATGACTCGCCATGAAGCCCTCGTATCGCTCAGAACCTGGGTGGATTCCCTTCAGACATCCATGGGGGATGATGTGTGAGTGGTGAGATTCAAGGTATAGGGATGACCTCCCGGCGCACACGCATGCGCCTGGTTCAACGCCTCAAGGAATCCGGCATCAGCTCTGATCGCGTGCTGGATATTATGGGGCAGGTTCCCCGTCATATCTTTCTCGATGAGGCATTGTCCCATCGGGCTTATGAGGACACGGCCCTGCCTATCGGCTATGGGCAGACGCTGTCCCAGCCCTACATCGTTGCTCGAATGACCGAACTGCTTCTCGGGCACGAACCTGCCAGAGTGTTGGAATTGGGTACCGGGTCAGGCTATCAAACGGCGGTTTTGTCCCAGCTGTTTGATCAGATTTACAGCGTTGAACGGATCAAGCCACTTCAGGATCGTGCCCGTGATCGGTTACGGCAACTCAATATCCGGAACGTCATGCTCAAGCATGCAGACGGAGGTATGGGATGGCCGGATAGGGGGCCATTTGACGGCATTATTGTTACCGCCGCTCCCGTGGAGATCCCCTCAGAGCTTTTGGATCAGCTTGCTGACGGGGGAGTATTGATAGCACCTGTCGGTGAAGAGCACCAGGTATTGGTTGAGGTGATACGCAAGGGTGATCAGTTTGAGCGGCGAGAATTAGAACCGGTTCGCTTCGTACCCCTGTTGGGTGGGGTTGTCCGTTGAACGGTCAGCAACATCCCGCCTCGGTGTTTCTCAAAGGCATGGCGATGGGAGCGGCAGATATTGTTCCCGGTGTTTCCGGGGGGACAGTGGCCTTCATCACCGGTATATATTTTCGGCTTCTTGAGGCGATTAATGCAGTTCCGGGAGCTGTGTTCAAGGATCTGCTCCGGGGCAATGTGAGGTCCTTCTGGCAGGCATGTGATGGCACTTTTCTCAGCACGCTGCTGCTGGGTATTCTTGTCAGCATTGTGACTCTGGCCTCTGGCATAAGCTATATGCTGGCCGAGTATCCAATTCTTGTCTGGAGCTTTTTCTTCGGGCTAATTCTGGCGTCTGTCTGGCACGTTGGGCGTCAGGCAAGGCGTTATCGGTCAGCGTTGCTTGGCCCCCTTATTTCGGGCATTGCGATTGCCTGGTGGATCACAACCTTGTCTGCAGGGCAGGTTAACCCTTCGGCGCTGACATTTTTCGCCGCTGGCGCTGTCGCAATATGCGCGATGATTCTGCCCGGAATTTCCGGGAGTTTCATTCTGGTCATTATCGGTATGTACGCACCGGTTCTTTTAGCGATTAAATCCCTCGATATCACCGTGCTGTTCTTGTTTATGGCTGGCTGTCTGGTGGGGCTTCTGTCTGTTGCAAGGCTTATCACATGGGCTTTTCACAAGTACCACGACCATGTTCTGGCCCTGCTGACTGGCTTCATGATAGGCGCATTGAATAAAGTTTGGCCGTGGAAAGAAACTCTTAGCTGGAGAGCCAACAGTTCCGGCGAGCAAGTGCCCCTGACTGAAGTCAGTGTCAGCCCTTGGCAATTTTTTGAGCTGACAGGGGCTGACCCGCAGATTGCCACCGCGCTGGCGGCCGCTGCAGCAGGCGTAGTGCTCGTCTTACTGATTGAATGGCTGGGTGGGCGAGGGCCGAAAAGTGAACAAGCGTTAGGCGATAGCATTGGTTAAGTCGTGTTACCTTTTCAGGCATGCTCTTGTTTCCACCCGTAACAAAGAGCGGAGCGGGTAACGGAGATAGTCAGCAAGTAACTTGGAATTGATTTTAAAATGTGTAATAAATTAGCGAGTTACTTTTGAAACTTCAGGATCTTCTTTGATCAGAATCAGAGTCTATAAAGATTAGGTCTAACCGAGCTGGTGCTATTCCTGTGAGATTATTTCGTGGGTCAGCTAAAGCCGCGCAGTCGGCTTCCCCGCGGTTCCTCGTTGGTGCCCAGTTTACCTTGTGGGTTTCTCAAAACAGTCGAGCCTGCCTGTTTCTGTTGGGGTTCCTCGTACTCTCGGGTGCCTTGTCTGGTTGTAATACCCAGGCCCTTCACCAAGACGATATCTACAACCCTCCGGTGTACTGGGGGCGCCATGTTGTGCGCCCGGGCGAGACTTTGTACGGCATTGCCTGGACTTATGGGCGCGATTACCGAGAGCTGGGCAGTGCCAATGGAATCAGTCCACCCTGGACTATCCGTGCAGGGCAGGTGCTTCGCCTGGATCTTCGCGGCACCGCTCAACCAGACAGTAATTCACGGGTCGCAACGAAGCCAACCAGATCAACGGGCACCACGTCGGCTGGAGCGACCCGGGCTACCCCCCCTGTACCAACGCCTGCAAATACCCGGAAACCTGCGGTTACTCGCAAGCCTGATACATCTGCACCAATAGCATCGCGAACCCAAACTGTGGCCGGTGTTTCATGGCGTTGGCCACACTCTGGCACCGTAATTGCAGGCTATTCAGCATCCGGAAAAGTCAACAAAGGCGTTGATATTGCGGGGAAAGCCGGGGATGCTGTTAGATCTGCCGCAGATGGAAGTGTGGTCTATGCCGGCAATGGTTTGCTTGGATACGGCAATTTGATTATTGTGAATCATAACGAGCGCTATCTGAGCGCTTATGCTCATAATCGGAAGATTCTGGTCAGCGAAGGAGAGGGGGTGAAAGCCGGGCAAGTCATAGCAGAACTGGGTAGTAGTGGTGTAGATAGGCCGAAGTTACATTTTGAAATTCGAAAAAATGGAAACCCGGTTGATCCAGCACATTATCTGCCACCTCGCTAGTGACAAGCACGGTTCGACAAAACAAGAAGAAAAGGTGGTCAAAGCGCCAAACTGGCCATTGAAGAAGTCCTGAATAAAAAGCGAAGTATCCAATGTCCGCAATAAAAAGAAGTATCGGGCGAAAAAACAGGATTGTTGAAAGGCGGGGTAATAGATATGTCAGCAGAACAAGAAGATATCATTATTGATCGCATAACAGATGTTGATGGCTCTACAGACGTTGAAGATTCTGAGGAGCAACTTCTCGCAGAAGAAGAAAATGATAAGACAGCCCCAGAGGTTACTGAGGTTGAAGGTAAGTTCTCCACCAAAGGTAGCTACTACAGTAGTGCCTCCAAACAGCTGGATCCTACACAGCTTTATCTCAACGAAATTGGTTTTTCGCCGCTCCTGACTCCGGAAGAGGAGGTCTACTTTGCACGTCTTGCGCGTAAAGGAGAGGAGTCTGGCCGCAAGCGAATGATTGAGAGTAACCTTCGACTGGTTGTGAAAATAGCACGGCGCTATGTGAATCGTGGCCTGACCCTGCTAGACCTGATTGAGGAGGGTAATCTCGGCCTGATTCGTGCGGTTGAGAAGTTTGACCCGGAGCGAGGCTTCCGCTTCTCTACCTATGCAACATGGTGGATCCGCCAGACGATTGAGCGGGCCATTATGAACCAGACCCGCACCATCCGGTTGCCTATCCACGTAGTTAAAGAACTCAACTTGTACTTGCGGGCAGCGCGAGAGCTGACGCAAAAGCTTGATCACGAGCCGACAGCCGAAGAAATTGCCCAGTTGGTCGGCAAGCCAGTCAACGATGTAAAACGAATGCTAGGCTTGAATGAACGTGTTGCATCCATGGACACGCCCATTGGCCCCGGCGGCGAGAAATCCCTGCTTGATACTGTCGCAGATGAAGGCGCATCTGACCCTGCCGATGTGTTGCAGGAAAACAACATGAGCGCCTGCATTGGGAAGTGGATAGATCAGCTAAGTGAAAAGCAGCAGGAGGTTCTGTCCCGCCGTTTCGGTCTTCGGGGTTACCCGGTTAGCACACTGGAAGAGGTTGGCCAGGAAATTGGCCTGACTCGCGAACGTGTTCGCCAGATCCAGGTAGAAGCGTTGCGGCGCCTGCGTGAAATCCTGGAAAAAGAAGGGCTCACAGGGAGCCTGCTATTTAAATAGCTTTTCTGACGCAGCACTCTAAACGCCGGCCATGCATCATGGCCGGCGTTTCGTGTTTTACTGGCGCTGAAAAAATATATCTGCATAAACAACTTGTAAAAAAGTAACCCTGCAAATGAGAACCAGGTGGCGCTTAACCCGAGCCGGTCGTTGGTAGAATAGCTACGCCGGGGGCTAAGGATTTGTACTTGGTGACGAATGAAATCTCATAATAATGACTGAAAAGGAAAGGACTATGAAAAAAACGTTTTTGACGGGCTTGGCATCTCTTATGTTGGCGGCCACACTCGCAACGCCTGCTGCGGCAGTAACGGTTGGCGGTGTTGACGTTCCAGATACTTATACTGCAGGCAGCACTGAGCTTCAGTTGAACGGTGCAGGTACCCGGTCCAAGTTTTTCATGGATCTGTATGTTGGCAGTCTTTATGTGCCCCAAGCGCAAAAGGATGGTACTGCCGTTGTTGAAGCGGATGAGCCCCAGGCTATCACGCTGCATATTACTTCGGGCATGATCACCAGCGACCGCATGACTGAAGCAACCATGGAAGGTTTTGAGGCTTCAACAGATGGTGATATGTCATCGGTTAAGGCTGATATTGACCAGTTCATGTCTGTGTTCAAAGAAGAGATCAAAGAAGGTGACGTGTTTGATCTTGTTTATGTGCCGGGGGAAGGTGTGAAGGTCCTGAAAAACGGCGAGCAAAAAGATACTGTGGGGGACCTGGCGTTCAAAAAAGCGCTGTTCGGAATCTGGCTATCGGATGCTCCTGCGCAGAAGAGTCTGAAGAAAGAAATGCTCGGCAAGTAATAAGAGCTACCCCAGCATCCCACTAAAAAGCCGGCAATTGCCGGCTTTTTAGTGCACAAAACGAATGTTTACTGGTAATCGTTTTTGTCCTTGAACTCGCAAAGATCTTCGATAATGCAGGCACCACACCTGGGCTTTCGGGCTACGCAGGTGTAGCGCCCATGCAGGATAAGCCAGTGGTGCGCGTCCAGCAGAAAATCTTTGGGTACCAGCCGCATCAGACGCTTTTCAACCTCTAACACGTTTTTCCCCGGAGCGATGCCCGTGCGGTTGGATACCCTGAAGATATGGGTGTCTACCGCCATGGCGGGCTGTCCGAATGCTGTGTTGAGAACCACGTTTGCGGTTTTGCGGCCAACCCCGGGGAGGGCTTCAAGATCCTCTCGGTTATCAGGGACTACGCTGTCGTGCTTTTCAATCAGCATGCGGCACGTCTTGATAACGTTTTCAGCTTTGGTGTTGAAGAGCCCGATGGTCTTGATGTATTCCTTTAATCCATCCACGCCAAGCGCAAGTATGGCTTCGGGCGTGTTGGCGACAGGGTAGAGTTTGTCGGTGGCCTTGTTGACGCCGACATCCGTTGCCTGGGCAGACAGAATAACGGCAATCAGCAGCTCAAAGGGGTTGTTATAGTTTAGCTCGGTTTCTGGTTTGGGGTTGGCATCCCGAAATCGAGAGAAAATTTCAATACGTTTTTCTTTATTCATGATGTTTCGTTACGGCTCCGATGATAAATCATGAGACGTTTCCGGTGACGCGCACGCGCTTGCTACCGGGAGTTGTTGTTGGCTGGAGTGCCTTCTGACGCTCCTTGAGATGCCGATCAATGCCGTTTTTCATGGCTATTAACAGGCCGAGACCGACGAATGCGCCGGGCGGCAGTACCATGAATAGCATATCGGGGTAGTTTGCGAATGGCTCGATAACCCAGTCTGAAGCCATGGGGCCGAGTAGTAGATGCATGTCAGCAAATAGGGTGCCTTGGCCGATGAGTTCGCGCATGCCGCCGAGGATGATGAGCACGACAAGAAAACCCGCACCCATCATCGCGCCGTCAAGCAGTGCAGGACCTGGGGCATTGCGAGAGGCAAAAGCATCGGCCCGGCCAAGAATGGCGCAGTTGGTGACTATGAGGGGGATAAAGATACCCAGAATCTGGTACAGCTCGTAGGTGTATGCCTGCATCAGTAATTCAGCGCAGGTTACGAACGAGGCAATAATCATCACGAACGCGGGTAGCCGTACAGATTCACTGACGAAGTTCCGGATCAGCGACACCGCGAGGTTCGAACCCATTAGCACCATCAGGGTTGCCAGACCAAGACCAATTGCGTTAACGACGGTGCTGGTAACCGCAAGAAGTGGGCACAGCCCCAGTACCTGAACCAGGGCAGGGTTGTTGTCCCAAAGCCCGTCACGAATGATCTCACTGGAGGTTTTAGTTGCCATGATCAAAATTGCTCCACGTTCAGGGATTCATCCGTCAGATCTCCGGGTGTTACCACCGGGCCTTGTCCTGCTGGGGTGCTGTTCAGTTGAGCCTGGATTGCCTGCTGGTTCTGCCGGAAATAGATCAAGGATTTCTGCACGGCTTTCACCACGGCTCTTGGCGTGATGGTGGCTCCGGTAAACTGGTCAAAAACGCCGCCGTTCTTTTTCACATTCCATTGCTTTGGTGTGGGGTTCCCGAGAGAGCGCCCCTCGAAATCTTTAACCCAGTCGGATTTCCGGGTTTCTATCCGGTCACCCAAGCCTGGGGTTTCCTTGTGTGCGATAACACGAACACCCAGAACCTTTCCCTGCAGATCAATGCCGACCAGCAGTTTGATCGTGCCCGAATAGCCGTCTGGCGCAACCGCCGGCATGATCATGCCGACTGGCTCTCCGTCCTGGCGGGCGACCCATACTGTAACCGGGCCTCCGGTTGCCGAACGATCACTGGCAGGCAGTACCAGCGTATCCTTGAGCAGATCGTTGTTGTGATCACTCTCAGGAATAATCGCGAACAGTGCTTTGGCTTCTGCCTTGGCGGCTTGTTCCTTGATGCGCTCGCTGGTCAATGCTTGCGTAAACGCAATGGTGCCGCCAGTAATGACAGCAAATATACCAAGGCCAATGGCGCTGCGCCGAATCGATTGAATCATGGTGGCCATGATCAGCTCCTGCCCCCGCCAGAAAACCCCCTGCGGGCCTTGTGATGGCCGTAGGTTCGCGGCGGCGTGTAATGGTCGATAAAGGGCACGGCAAAATTCATAAGCAGCACACTGAATGCAACGGCATCCGGATAGTTGCCCCAGCTCCGGATCAGATAGATCAGTACGCCAATACCCGCGCCATAAATCAGTTTGCCCTGATGGCTGGTTGCTGCAGAAACCGGATCGGTGGCGATGAAAAATGCACCGAGCATGGTGCCGCCTGCCAACAGGTGCAGTGAAAGCGGTGCGAACTCGTCGGCGTTGCTACCAAAGGCCAGGCTCATAACGATCAGTGCGCCCAGAAACGCTGCTGGAATGTGCCAGGTGATAATTCTGAGGCCGATCAGCACAAGCCCGCCAGCCAGAAAGGCAGCATTTACCCATTCCCAGCCCCTTGCAAACCCATCGCCGAACGTGGGGTGGACAAGAACTTCCTCCGAAGTGTGAGTCGCAATTTTATGTTTGTATTCATCGAGCGGGGTGGCCATGGTCCAGCCATCAACCGCGGTTTGCTGTCCTGAGGCAATGGCCGCCAGTGTATCTCCGAAGCCAGGAGCCTTGTCCCAGAGTAATGCCGGCTCAGCCCAGTTGGTGGTCATGGCAACGGGGAACGAGATCAGTACCAGCGCGTAGCCCACCATGGCAGGGTTGAAGGGGTTAGAGCCCAGCCCGCCATAAAGCTGTTTGGCGATCACGATTGCGGAAATGACGGCCACTGCGGATACCCACCAGGGTGCAAACTGAGGCATGGATAGCCCGAGCAGAAGCCCGGTTACAGCGGCGGTGTTGTCCTTGAGAACAAACGCTACCGGTTTGCTGCGCAATTTGAGAACAGCGGCTTCCGACGCCAAGGCGATGGCAATGCACCAGACTACGTTGATGAGGTTGCCCCAGCCAAAAAACAGGGTTTGTGCCAGCAACCCGGGCAAGGCCGCGAGTATGACCCACAGCATCACCTTTGAGGTAGGGCGAGCCTTGTGAGCATGGGGTGAAGACTGTTGAACAAACGCCATGAAAATCGGGCCTGATTCGAATTATTTGATGGATTGTGGTTCAGTTTGAGCTGCCAGCGTTTTGCGTGCATCCGCAAGGGCTTCCTCTGCCCGCTTAACCCGGTCGTGGTTCTTGGCAACGGCTCGTTCAAGCTTGTCCACGTTGTCTGCCTGTTGTGCTTTTGCATCTCCAAGCATGGCCTGCATGGTTTCCAATTTGGACAGCGCCTGAGAGAACTGTTTTTCCAGCACATCCAAATCGGGCGTTTCCTGCTCTGGCTCTGGCTCTGGCGGGGCTGTTACCTTTGCACTGCTGGCTTCTGAACTGGCTTTTTTCCGCGCCAGAGCTTGCTCCACCAAGGCGGATTTCGCCGCTCGCTCGTCAACAGCCTCTCCATTGGCCGTGGCCTGCTCGGCTTCTGCTTTCTTCAGGGCCTGAGCTTGCGCAGCGGCTTTGGCGCGCTCTTTGCGGCGCAATTCTTTCTCCTGCTGTTCGCGCTCAAGCCTTTGCTGGCGGGCTTCGAAACGCTCCCGTGCTCTATCGGCTTTCAGCTGTTCTGCACGCTGTACGCGGATCTCGCCCTTGGCGTAGCGATAGTATTGCACCAGCGGGATGGAACTGGGGCAAACGTAAGAACAGGCACCGCACTCTATGCAGTCGAACAGGTTCAGATGCTCTGCTTTTTCGAACTCGGTAGCTTTGGAATGCCAGAATAACTGCTGCGGTAGCAGTTCCATGGGGCAAACCTCTGCACATTGGCCGCAGCGGATACACGCTTGCTCCGGTGGCGGTGCAGGCAGCTCACTGGCGGTCGCAGCAATGATGCAATTACTGGTCTTGATAACCGGCACAGCTGTGGTGTTCAGGGTGTAGCCCATCATGGGGCCACCCAGTACCAGGCGACTGACCAAGTCATGCTGCAAGCCCGCTTGTTCCAGTAGATAGGCAATGGGTGTGCCAAGCAATACATCAAAATTGCCCGGGCTTTCAGCGGCTTCACCGCTCACAGTGACCACCCGATTAATAAGCGGCGAACCCTCGAAAACAGCGTCGGACACGGCTACGGCGGTACCAACGTTCTGGCACATGACACCTATATCTGCCGGAATGCCGCCACTGGGCACTTCCATGCCAGTGAGAATCTGGATCAGTTGCTTTTCCCCGCCCGAGGGGTATTTGGTCGGGATAATCGCTATTTCAATTTGCGTGCCGTGGATGGCTTCGCGCAGTGTTGCGGCAGCTTCCGGTTTGTTATCTTCTATGCCGATCACGCAACGCTCGGGTCGCAGTATCCAGGCCATTATCTTTAACCCTGCCACGACCTTATCGGCACGCTCGCGCATGGTCATGTCGTCGGCAGTGATGTAGGGCTCGCACTCCGCGCCGTTGAGAATCAGCGTATCGACTTTGCGGTCCCGGGGCGGCTTCAGTTTTATATCCGTAGGAAAGCCCGCGCCGCCCATGCCGGAGATGCCGGCTGAGTGAATAATGCCAAGCACCTGATCCCGCTCAAGAGTGCGGTAGTCGCTGATCGGGAAGCGCTCGCACCATTCGTCCTTGCCATCAGGCTTCAAAACGATGCACTGGTCTGTCATGCCGGAAGGGTGAGGTACCGGGTAGTCACCAATGCTCTCGATCACGCCAGATGTGGGTGCGTGCAGTGGAACGCCCATGCCATGGCTTACGTCGGCTATTTTCTGGCCTTTGAGGACAACATCGCCAATCGCCACTACAGGCTCTGCGGGCTCACCTATATGCTGCTGCAGCGGCAACACCAGTTGCCCGGGAATGCCTGCAGCCTGAATTGGCCGGCGGGTTGAAATCTGCTTGTTCTCTGCGGGGTGAATGCCGCCGCTGAAGTCCCAAAGCTTGATAGTTGAGGGCATCAGGAGTTGGCCTCCTGTATGTCTGTTGCAATGATTCGGGGCTGAGACCAGGTCCATCCGCGGATATCCGGTTCGATAGTAATCATGTCGATGCAATCGACCGGGCAGGGCTCCACGCATAGATCACAGCCTGTGCACTCACTTTCGATAACCGTGTGCATGTGTTTTGCAGCACCAAGAATTGCGTCTACCGGACAGGCCTGAATGCACTTGGTGCACCCTATACATTCATCTTCCCGTATCACGGCAACTGTTCGAGCTTGTTCTACCCCGTGCTCTGCATCCAAGGGTTGGGGCTCCACATCGAGCAGGTCGGCCAGCGCTTTGATAGTGGACTCGCCGCCGGGAGGGCATTTATTGATGGCACCACCCTCGGCAATGGATTCGGCATAGGGACGGCAGCCAGGGAAACCGCACTGGCCACATTGGGTTTGCGGCAGCATTGCGTCGATCTGTTCCACCAGCGGATTGCCTTCTACCCTAAAGCGCTCCGAGGCAAAGCCCAGCAAAGCGCCAAACGCCAGTGCGAGGGCAAGCAGAACCAGAACGGCGATAAGAATGCCTGTCCACATAAAACTGCGTCTCCGTTAAACGCTGACCAGGCCGGTAAAGCCCAGAAACGCCAGTGACATCAACCCTGCGGTTACCATGCCAATCGCGGCGCCCTGAAAGGACACTGGGACATCAGACACGGCAATGCGCTCGCGCATTGCGGCAAAGAGCACCAGCACCAGCGAGAAGCCGGCGGCAGCGCCAAAACCGTAGAGCACTGATTCAACGAAGTTGTTGTTTTTGTTCAGGTTAAGAAGCGCTACGCCGAGCACGGCGCAGTTGGTGGTAATCAGCGGCAGGAAAATACCCAGCACCCGGTAGAGCAGAGGGCTGGTTTTACGCACAACCATTTCAGTGAACTGAACCACCACAGCAATCACCAGAATGAAAGTGATGGTTTTCAGAAACACCAGGTCCAGAGGCGCCAACAGGTAGGTATAGGCAAGATAGCTGCATACCGATGACAGAGTCAGCACAAACGTGGTGGCCAGCGACATGCCCATGGCCGTTTCCAACTTGCCTGAAACCCCCATGAAGGGGCACAGGCCAAGAAACTGCACCAGCACGAAGTTGTTCACCAGAATGGTGCTGACCAAGATCAGTAAATATTCTGTCATTGTTGCATCACCGGATCGCTCTGCCTCGACCTTTGTTTACATCACACGCATGCCGGGTGTGGCACCCGAATCAGGAGACAGGATAAAGATATCCTTGCCGCTCGGGCCAGCTGCCAGAACCATGCCTTCGGACATGCCAAACTTCATTTTACGGGGTTTGAGGTTGGCTACCATGACGGTCAGGCGACCCTCCAGATCCTCGGGCTTGTAAGCCGACTTGATACCAGCAAACACGTTGCGCTCGCCTTGCCCCAAATCAAGCGTCAGGCGAAGAAGCTTGTCTGCGCCTTCCACATGCTCGGCTTTAACGATTTTTACCACTCGAAGGTCCACCTTTGCGAAATCATCAAACTCGATTTCATCGGCGATGGCTTCGCTATTGTCAGGCTTGGCTGCCTGGGCTGGCTTACCGATGGCCGCAGGCATCTCTTCTTTCGACGCATCCAGCATCTTTTCGATCTGCGCCATGTCTACCCGGCTCATCAATGGGGTGAATTTGTTGATGCTGTGGTTTTCCAGTCGCTCGCTGCGATTGTTCCAATCCAGTTTGGCGTTCAGGAACTCCTCGGATGCCTTGGCCGTCTCTGGCAGCACCGGAGCAAGGTAGGTCATCAGCAGGTGGAACATGTTCAGGGCGTTGGTGCAGATGGCCTGCAGTTTTTCGTCCTGACCTTCCTGCTTGGCTACGACCCAGGGCTGCTCATCGTTCACGTACTGGTTGGCAATGTCTGCCAGTTCCATGATGCGGCGCATGGCACGGCCAAATTCACGCGCTTCATAGAAAGCTTCCAGTTCTTCGCCCGCTTCAATAAATTTCTTCAGCTTGTCGTGTTCGGTCACCTGGCCAAGCTTGCCGTCAAATCGCTTGGTAATGAAACCGGCACTGCGGCTGGCAATGTTAACTACCTTGCCGACCAGATCTGAATTCACTCGCGCGGCAAAGTCCTCGAGGTTCAAGTCCATGTCATCCACGCCGCCAGTCAGTTTGGCGGCAAAGTAATAGCGCAGATATTCCGGGTTTAGATGATCCAGATAGGTACGGGCCATAATGAACGTGCCCCGGGATTTGGACATCTTCTTGCCGTTAACGGTTACAAAACCGTGGGCCCAGACTGCTGTTGGCGTGCGGAAGCCCGCATCGTGCAGCATTGCCGGCCAGAAGAGGGCGTGGAAGTTGATAATATCCTTGCCGATAAAGTGATAAACCTCGGCAGTGGAATCTACCTTCCAGAAGTGTTCGAAATCCACGTCTTCCCGGTTGCAGAAGTTCTTGAAGCTTGCGAGGTAGCCAATAGGCGCATCCAGCCAAACATAGAAAAACTTGCCGGGGGCATCGGGAATTTCAAAGCCAAAGTAAGGTGCATCACGGCTGATGTCCCATTCTTGCAGGCCTGCATCAAGCCATTCAGCCAGCTTATTGGCAACTTGAGGTTGCAGCGCGCCACTGCGGGTCCACTGAGTCAGGAACTCGGTGAATTCGGGCAACTTGAAAAAGTAATGCTCGGAATCCTTCTCAATTGGTGTAGCGCCGGACACTGCTGAGCGAGGGTTGATCAACTCAGCAGGAGTGTAGGTTGCGCCGCAAGCTTCGCAGTTATCGCCATATTGATCGTCAGTTTTACACTTGGGGCATGTGCCCTTGATGAATCGATCCGCAAGAAACATGTTCTTCTCTGGGTCGAAGAACTGAGTGATGTTGCGAGTCGCGATCTTTCCGTTCTGTTGCAACTGACGGTAGATGTACTCAGAAAAGTACCGGTTCTCTTCCGAATGGGTGGTGTAGTAGTTATCAAAGCGGATGTGAAACCCGGCGAAATCCTGCTGATGTTCCTCACGGATGCGGTCAATCAACTGCTCGGGCGTGATGCCTTCCCGCTCGGCACGAAGCATAATGGCGGTGCCGTGGGCATCATCGGCGCAAACGTAGTAGCAAGTATGGCCTCGCATATTCTGATAGCGCACCCAGATATCGGTCTGAATGTATTCCAGCAGGTGGCCCAGGTGAATGGGGCCATTGGCATAGGGCAGGGCGCTGGTAACCAGAATATCGCGCTGTTGCTTTGAACTCGCTTGCGTCATGGTGTGTCCGAACCTTTCATCAGAGTAAGGGTTGTATGGTCAGAAACGGGCACAGATGATACCTTTTGAACAGATAATTTTCACCCGAAACACCTGTTTTCATGCTGAAAACCCGCATGAGCTAATTTACGGAGAGCCAGATGACACAGATTTCAGAGCAGGCCCTGCAAAAGGCCGTTCGTGAATACCGAGATCCCTACCTGGAAAAGGATCTTTACGAGCTGGGTGCCGTAAAGTCGCTGGTAGCTGATGAAGCAGGCAAAGTTACGGTGATGGTAGAGCTGTCATACCCGTCAAAAGGCATCGCAGGCGGCCTGAAACAGTTGGTCGCCAATGCGCTGGAAAATGTTGATGGTGTTGAGACTGCTGAAGTGCATGTGGCTCAGAAAATCCACTCCTACAAAGTCCAGAAAGACCTGCCATCCGTTCCTGGCGTCAAAAACATCATTGCGGTTGCCTCGGGTAAAGGCGGCGTTGGCAAATCCACCACCGCTGTCAACCTGGCTCTGGCACTCCATGCCGAAGGCGCTCGCGTAGGCGTGCTTGACGCTGATATCTATGGCCCTAGCATGGGCATGATGCTGGGGGTTCCCGAGGGCAAGCGCCCGGACGTGCGAGAAGAAAAGTACTTTGTCCCCATGGAAGCCCACGGCCTCCAGTGCATGTCTATGGCCTTCGTAACCACCGATAAAACCCCCATGGTATGGCGCGGCCCCATGGTTAGTGGTGCTGTTATGCAGCTCTTACAGCAAACCCTGTGGGATGAACTCGACTACCTCATCGTCGACATGCCCCCGGGCACTGGCGACATTCAGCTCACGCTGGCCCAGAAAGTTCCGGTTACCGGTGCGGTCATTGTTACCACCCCTCAGGATATTGCTTTGCTTGACGGCAAACGCGGCATAGAAATGTTCCGCAAAGTCGAAATCCCCGTACTGGGCGTTGTGGAAAACATGAGCGTTCACATCTGCAGCAACTGCGGCCACGAAGAACACCTATTCGGCGACGGCGGTGGCGAGCGCATTGCCGATGAATACGAAACAACCCTGCTGGGCCAGCTGCCCTTGCACATGACCATCCGTGAGCAAACAGACGGCGGCAAGCCAACTGTGGTTGCTGTCCCTGAATCTGAAGTAGCACTCCGTTACCGTGATATTGCCCGCCGGGTTGGGGCAGAGCTTTCCACAAGGGAGCGAAACCTCAGCGGCGCCATCTCAAGTGTGTCTGTAAAGTCGCACTAAATATGAGTTGGTTTGCTCGGCGAGCTGCTCAATAGTCTGATCGCAGGCGCGGGAAAGGCGGTTCAAAAATGTCGTAGGCCAGGGATGGCCGGAGACAAGCCCACATGGATGTGCTCGAAGCGGTTTTTGAACCGCCTTTCCCGTGACTGCAGCCCCCGAGGAAACTGTTCCTGTGGCCACCAAATGCCGGCAATCAATGGCTTCGACAGAACCCAACCGAACAGGTAAACTACGCCCCAATTTTCCCAAGTAGAAACGAGATTTCGCCATGAGCATCAAAGCTGACAAGTGGATTCGCCGAATGGCTGAACAGCACCGCATGATCGAGCCCTTCGAAAGCGGCCAGGTTCGTGACGGTGAGCAAGGCCGAGTTATCTCCTACGGTACCTCAAGCTACGGCTACGACGTACGTTGCAGCAACGAATTCAAAATCTTCACCAACGTACACTCCGTCACCGTCGACCCCAAAAACTTCGACGAAAAAAGCTTCGTAGACTTCACCGGCGACGTTTGCATCATCCCGCCGAACTCCTTTGCCCTAGCGCGCACCGTCGAATACTTCCGAATTCCCCGCAGCGTACTCACCATCTGCCTGGGTAAATCCACCTACGCGCGCTGCGGCATCATCGTAAACGTCACACCGCTGGAGCCAGAGTGGGAAGGGCACGTAACCCTGGAGTTTTCCAACACAACCAACCTCCCGGCGAAAATCTACGCCAACGAAGGTGTAGCCCAGATGCTCTTCTTTGAATCTGACGAGATTTGCGAGACCAGCTACAAAGATCGGGGCGGAAAGTACTTTGGCCAGACTGGCGTAACACTGCCAAAAACATGAACGCCAACCAGTTTCTTAAAGCAGTAGCCCAATTGCAGGGATGGCGTGAATGCGCCTTCCTGCTGGCACTTGCCGAGCGCTCGTTTCCGAACTATGCGCTCTTTGCCGAAGCGGTTGACCTGAAAACCGGCGGCAAAATGCACCAGATACTCGATCTCGCCTGGGGCACACTTCAGGAAGATGTAGCCGAATCCGCCATACCGCAACTGCTGGTAAAGCTCGAAGCCTTGTCTCCGGATGTGGGGGCTTATGACGCTTATGGTGTATACCCGGCGTTTGATTTCTGTCAGCTGCTAGAGCAAGCGTTACTGAATCGACTGAATCCCTCAAAACACCGTGCGACAGAAGCCTCACAATTGGCAACGAGTACGGTAATGAGTTTCATTGAGCTGTCTGAAGGTGACGGGCTGGAAGAATATGAGCTGGTCCGCCTGCTCGACTCACACCCCCTGATGAAAGAAGATAAAGCCTTTCAGCGCAACCTCGTGCTTGAGCTGAAACGCCAGCGCACCCCAGTAGAGCAATTTATTACCGAAGTACGGGAAACTGCTGCCAACGACGGCGTCAGTAATCTTGGTATCTCGCCAGGAGACTGAATCCTTCCCCGTCTTGGAACTGGTTTTCGCCACTCCCGCTAAATGTTCAGTACCGACCCTATGGATGCAACCCCATGAAACTCTCCACTTTTGGCCGTAAGTTCACCGCCGACGCAGGCATCACCTCGCTGATGGATGATCTGGGTAACGCCATGGCTTCTGGCGGCGACATGATCATGATGGGGGGTGGGAATCCGGGGCACATCCCTGAAATTCAGGCGCGAGTGCAGGAAATTTTGGCGGACATGAGCAAGAGTGAAAGCGACGTTCGCCGGTTGGTGGGAATATACGATCCCCCCCAGGGAGAAAAGCAGTTTATTACGTCACTGGCAGACCTGCTAAGCCGAGAGTATGGCTGGGATCTGAAGCCGGAAAACATCGCACTGACCAACGGCAGCCAGGCCGCTTTTTTCATGTTGTTTAACATGTTTGGTGGCGATTACGGCGAAGGCCAGCGAAAGCACATACTCCTGCCACTGGCGCCTGAGTACATAGGTTATGCCGATGCTGGTATTGAGCCGGGGTTATTTCACGCGGTGCAGCCCGATATTTCGTTCACCGATGCCCACGAATTCAAATACCGTGTGGACTTTGATGCGGTAGAAGTAACGGGAGAGACGGGGGCCATTTGTGTATCCCGACCAACTAACCCGACCGGCAACGTGGTGACCGACGAAGAGTTGGCCCGGTTAGAGGAGATGGCGCGTCAGCACAACATACCGCTGATTGTGGATGGGGCCTACGGCACACCTTTTCCAAGCCTGTTGTTTGTAGATGCCAAGCCCACCTGGAACGAACAGATTATCCTTTGTCTGAGTTTGTCCAAGCTTGGTTTGCCGGCTGCCCGCACCGGGATTGTGATTGCTTCAGCGCCCGTTATCAAAGCGCTGTCTGGAATCAACGCGATCATGAACCTGGCAACAGGTAGCTTTGGTGCCATGCTGGCCGAGCCGCTGGTGCGTTCCGGAGAAATCCTCTCATTGAGCCGGGATGTCGTTTGCCCGTTTTATAAGCGAAAGATGGAGCGGGCGGTAGCCGCGTTTCGTGAGGCCATGGGCGAAGACAGCTGTCGCTGGTATGTGCACAAACCTGAGGGCGCCATGTTCCTGTGGCTGTGGTTCCCGGATTTGCCCATCACCAGTCTGGAGCTATACCAGCGGCTAAAAGCCCGGGGCGTTCTGGTGGTTTCAGGGCATTACTTCTTCCCGGGATTGCCGGAGGATGGCTGGAAACACCGTGATGAATGCTTGCGTGTGACCTATTCCCAGGACGACGAGCGGGTGGCTCAGGGGCTGCGCATTATTGCGGATGAAGTTAAAGCCGTGTGGGCCGAGGCGGGTCGGGAGGTTTAACCTCCCAGGTCCACGCTCTTGAGTTTGAGTTCATACTTGCTGCCGTCTGGCTCAACCTGAAGCAGACGCACCAGTACGAACTGGCTGGCCGGATCAAACCACATCAAGGTTTCGCGTTTGGAGTTTTCACGAACCTTCTCGGCTTTGAGTAGTGATGATTGGGCGCCATCTGAACTGCTTGCGTTGTCGTTCACAACGGCAAACCGCTCACTGTCAATCTTACCGCGATCCAGAACCTGATACTCCATCTCGCGCTTTCCGTTCAGAACATCCTGGTGCAGTTGCACCTGAAAGCCAAGAGGATCGAGAATACCTTCCTGCAGCTCTACTTTGAATGATTTACCCCTGTAATCTCCCGTGGCTACTCCGGCCTTCCAATCGAAATCGATAGATTGGGTTCTGTCTTTAATAAGGAAGCCAGACAAGCGATATCGATACCTGAGGGGAACAACCTTGCCATCCTCCCATTTAAGTATCAGAGACTCGTCCAGATCGGCAATAAAAGACTTTACCTCTGTGCGGTACAGCCAGACATCATTGCCCTGGGAGGTGAGGATGCGTTTGGCGCTGCCATTCAGGGAGACGCCCTTTTCCATGGATGCGCCATAACTGACTTCAAAAGGAAATAAATCCGGGGCTGGCTCTGCCTGTGCAGCGTTACTTGGCAGCAGTGCGAGCGCGCACAGGAGGCTGGCTGCGATGTTTCGGCCTGTTTTCAGGGAGGGCGCAATAACTAGAGCTGGAAACATGTCGTTGACCTCGAGTCCTTCAAGTATGCTGAAAGTCTAGCGGGTCGGTGGGCATCACGTGGTGACAGTCTGTTAAGGTGCGCCTCAACTGTCGGAGAGGCGCATGGGTTTTTCCATAACCTGGCCATCGAACAGCACGTAGTCGCTGCCCAGTTGTATTCGGCCTTCGCAGAACCAGCGCACCACGATTGGGTACAGCAGGTGCTCTTTAAGCTGCACTTTTTCGGCAAGCGAATCACTTGTGTCATCTGGCATCACAGAGACCTCTGCTTGCGCAATCACCGGGCCGCCGTCCAGTTCCTCGGTTACGAAGTGAATTGAGACACCGTGAGTACTGTCACCAGCATCCAGCACTCTTTGGTGAGTGTTCAGGCCGGTGTACTTTGGCAAAAGCGATGGGTGAATGTTCAGCAGTTTGCCGCGGAATGCCTGTACAAAGCTCGGGGTGAGGATTCGCATAAAGCCTGCAAGTACGATGACATCCGGGCTGTAGCGCAGAATGTGAGCGATTAGAGCAGCGTCGAACTCGTCTCGAGAGCCAAATCCTTTATGATCAACGACAAAGGTTTCAATGTTGGCTTGGGCGGCGCGTTCAAGGGCAAACGCTTTGGGCTGGTTGCAGCCCAAAGCGATGACCTGGCCCGGAAAATCCCGTTCCCGGCTTGCGTCTACCAAGGCCTGGAAATTGGTCCCGCTGCCGGAAGCCAATACCAGAATTTTGGGTAGAGTTGGTTGGTCTGCCTTCATTCTGACAGCAGCCCCGGTGCATAGCGCACTACCGCGTCTTCTTCAGGGTTCTCAGCGCGCTCAATAGCGCCCACCTGCCAGGCAGTCTCTCCGAGCGCCTTCAGGGTATCCAGAGCCAGTTCTTTCTGGCTATGTGGGATGCAAACGATCATACCAATGCCGCAGTTAAAGGTGCGGTACATTTCTTCAATGGCAACACCACCCGCCTCTTTAAGCCATTGGAATACGGGAGGTAGCTCCCAACTTGTGGTATCGATAGCAGCAACCATACCTTTGGGCAGAACTCTGGGGATGTTTTCTGGTAAACCGCCACCCGTGATGTGGGAGAGAGCGTTTACGTCCACCTGCTGAATGAGCTTCAGCACGTTTTTGACGTAGATCCGTGTGGGCTCCATCAGTGCATTTTCAAGAGTGGTATCGCCAATAGGCTGCTTAAGGTCGGCGCTGCTAACCTCAAGGATCTTGCGAATCAGTGAGTAACCATTGGAGTGGGGGCCTGACGATGCCAGTGCCAGCAGCACGTCGCCTTCGCGCACATTACTGCCATCTATAATTTCGCTGCGCTCTGCTACGCCAACGCAGAAGCCGGCCAGGTCGTAGTCGTCGCCTTCATACATGCCCGGCATTTCAGCCGTTTCGCCACCTACCAGCGCGCAGCCGGACTGTTCGCAGCCTTCGCCAATTCCAGCCACTACCTTCGCGGCTATGTCTATGTTCAGTTTTCCAGTGGCGTAGTAGTCCAGGAAGAACAAGGGCTCTGCGCCACCTACGATAAGATCGTTCACGCACATGGCGACCAGATCAATACCAATGCTGTCATGCTTTTCGAGTTGCATGGCCAGTCTGAGCTTTGTGCCCACGCCATCGGTGCCAGACACCATGATGGGTTCTTTGTACCCTGGAGGGATCGCGACCATGGCACCAAACCCGCCAAGTCCTCCCAGAACCTCAGGGCGCCGGGTACGTGCGGCGGTTTCCTTGATACGGCTGACAAGTTCATTACCGGCGTCAATATCAACGCCCGCATCGCGGTAGGTCAGGGAAGGCTTCTGTTCGCTCATGGGAATCTTAACCAATTAGGCAAGTGGGTCAGGCCGCGGATTTTAACAGGTGCGGTGTGGGGGTCCAAGTGCAATTGCTGCGAGCGAGTGCAGATTCGACGAGTAACTGTGCAGTCCGGGGTGGACAAGATTGCATTTCAGCAACCCGGGTCGGCTACTCAGGCTCCGGGCCATGGTGTATCCTATGCGCCATTCATGCGAACAGCAGGGTGTTTCATGCCAGTACCAAACAAGATCCGGGCTTTAAAGCCCTCACCAGCCCTTTGGCTTGCCATTTTTTGTGCCTTTATGCTGGCAACATCTACCCCAGCGACGGCCGTTACGGTATCAGGGCTTTATACAGTAGAGGTTCCTGTGGCCGGCTCCGGCCCGGGTGCTCTAGCACAGGGCTATGCAGATGGATTGGCTCGGGTTTTTGTGCGAATTTCCGGTACCCGTGAGGTGCTTGCGCTGGATGGTGCCAAGGCATTGATGGCGGATGCGGAGTCCTTGCTGCTGTCCTATCAGGTGCTTCGTGGCGCAAATGGTGATAGCCGGCTGACGATGGCCTTTGGTGCGGTGGGCGTAAACCGTGCTCTCGCGTCGATTGATGCCCCAGTGTGGGGTGCAAACCGGCCTTTGACTCTGGCGTGGGTCGCTGTTGAGGATCGTGGTGTTCGCAGGCTAGTGACGGGCTCCGGTGGAGATATGACAAATAGTGGAGACTCCGGAATCTGGTCTTCCGCGTTTGCCCGAGCGGCTGAGGAGCGAGGGCTTCCCGTGACACTTCCACCGGCGGAATTCAGCGATAACAGAGAGTTGTTGTCGGACATTTGGGGGCAGTTCACCAGTCGTGTGCGCAGCGCATCAGAGGGCGTTGAGCATGATGTGCTTGCCCTGGTTCGTGTTAGCCGCTCTGGCAGCCAGTGGCGTGCAGGCTGGGTATTTGAAGGCGCAAAGCTCAACAACAGTGAAGAGTCGGTCAGTGCCGATACGCGGGAAGCTTTGGCGGAGGCGCTGGTTAATCGTTGGGCAGAATTGTACGCCAGTCGTTACGCTGTTGCAGCCGGTGAGGTTGGAGACTTGCCGCAGGTTGATATTGTACTGCGGGGTGTTACCTCAGTTACGGACTATGGCAAGGCTACTCAGGTTCTTGAGGGGCTAACGCCTGTGGTAAGTGCAGGGGCTTCGCGAGTCAAGGGTGAGCAATTAACACTCAGGGTGGCATTTTCCGGTGAGCTCGATCAACTCAAGGAATACATTGCTCTGGATTCAAGGTTCGTGCCTGTTGAGGGTGAACCTCAGGATATGCGGCAGTCTCGTTTGACGCCACCTGAAACCCCCGCAAAGCCAGCCCAGTCGCAAGCCGGGCAGAGCAGCCCAGAGGCGGCTCCAGAAATAAAAGCAGACACAGAAGCGGGTTCTGCTGAGCAATCCAAGTATACCTACCAGCCATCTCCTGTAGATGAAGAGGAGGCGGAGCAGGCATTCGAATCGCTCTATCAAGTTCTCTATTACCGCTGGCAGCCCGTGCCGGTTATTGTGAATGATGGCGGGCAGTAAGCCGCAACCGGAGGCAGCTCAGTGAACACATACGCCTGGCGCTGGATTCCCAATGCTTTGACGTTTGTGCGCATATTGCTGATTGCTCCTTTTGCAAGGGCGTTACTGGTGCATGAGTACCGCCTTGCTTTGCTTATCTTTGCTGTCGCGTCGTTGACAGATGGTCTTGATGGTTTCCTTGCACGTCATTTCAACTGGCGTTCGCGTTTTGGTGCTGTGGCCGACCCCTTGGCCGACAAGGCTCTATTGATCACAGCCTATCTGGTGTTGACATACACATCTGTACTGCCGTTGTGGTTGTTCGCACTGATACTCGGGCGGGATCTTCTGATTGTTGGTGGTGCACTGGTTTATCATTACCGAATCGGCCGCTTTGAAATGGAACCCAGTATGCCTGGAAAGTTGAATACCCTGGTTCAGGTTCTGGTAATTTTGGGCGTGATTATTGTTATGGCGGGTTTGCCGGTGCAGCCCGTGTGGATGGATGTCGGAATCTGGCTGGTTGCAGCTTCAGCTGTGTTTAGTGGAGGCCATTACGTAGTTGTCTGGGGTGCACGAGCATGGAGGGCCAGTCAGTCGTGAGCGCATCGCAACTGGTTCTTGGTGTCCGGCTTCGGGACGATGCACGTTTCGATAATTTTCACGGGGATCGCAACCGGGAAGCTGCGCAGCGGCTGTCATCGGTGTTCAGTCAGCCTGAAGGGCTGCCGGTGGTGGTGGTCTGCGGCGATTCCGATACGGGTAAAAGCCACCTGTTACAGGCAGCTTGCCACCATGGAGAAGCCGACGGAAAAACAGCCGTGTGTATCAGTATTGCCGAGCTGGAACCTTTCGGGCCAGACGCGCTTGCGGGGCTGGACACCATGGATGTTGTCGCGCTTGATGATCTGGATCGGATAGCCGGTAAAGCAGACTGGGAAGAGGCGGTTTTTCACCTTTATAACCGCCTGCACGACGGTGGGCGTATGCTCGTTGTCAGTCTCTCTGAGGTCCCTGCCTCCTTGCCCTTTGTATTGCCAGATCTGGTCTCTCGGTTGCATCACGGTGTTACGGTGCAGCTTGGGATTTACCGTGATGATGATCGGTTAAGGATACTCATGGCCCGTGCCGAACAGCGCGGGCTAACAATGACGGACGACGTTGCAGGCTTTATTATGCGCCGTGCTCCACGGCGTCTCGGAGAATTGTTGAGCATTCTCGATACCCTCGATGAAAATTCCCTGCAAGCACAGCGACGTCTCACTATTCCGTTCGTGAAAACGGTCATGCAGTGGTGAGTCAAAGGCACAGGCATAACCAAACACAAAAACAGCAATCAAACGATAAGACGCTGAGTAAAGCGCCAGATGGAGAAATGACATGAGACGGGTAGTATTCAACCAAAAAGGTGGAGTCGGAAAATCCAGTATTACCTGCAACCTGGCAGCGATCAGCGCGGCAAGAGGCAAGCGCACGCTGGTTGTTGATTTGGACCCCCAAGGTAACTCAACGCATTATCTCTTAGGCAAACCTGCGAGCGAGCTCAAAGATACGGTTGCAGACATGCTGGAACAAACGGTGGCCTTCAAGGTATTCAATCGGCGTCCGGAGGAATTTGTTCACGCGTCGCCGTTCCGAAACCTCTATGTGTTGCCCTCTAGCCCGGAGTTGGATTTTCTTGAGCGTAAGCTGGAAGCGAAGCATAAAATTTACAAGCTGCGGGAAGCCCTCAAAAAGCTGGGTGAGTCCTTCGACGAAATCTACATCGACACGGCACCGGCTCTGAACTTCTACACCCGTTCGGCACTTATCGCGGCTCAGCGCTGCCTGATCCCATTTGATTGTGATGATTTTTCTCGTCAGGCGCTATACAACATTCTCAATGAAATTAGAGATCTGCAGGAAGATCATAACGAAGAGCTGGTGGTGGAAGGTATTGTCGCCAACCAGTTCCAGCCCAGGGCCAGCCTGCCCAAGAAGCTGGTGAAAGAGCTGATCGAAGAAGGATTGCCAGTGCTGCCCGTACGCTTGTCAGCGTCTGTAAAAATGAAAGAGTCTCACCAGTGTCGGCAGCCGCTTATTTACATGGCTCCAAAGCACGCCCTCACAAAGCAGTTTGAAGATCTGTATCGCGTATTGAGTGGCGAGACGGTCGAGCTGGAACCTTTGGCGGATTGAGGAGGGGTTATGGCCGGCACCGGTGACGTGACAGGGCGGGTGGCAGATTGCCTTCTCGGAATTGAAATAGAGCTGCGCAAACTTGACATGTGGGCGGCTGAACGCCCGCCAGCAGAGGCATTCGACAGCACTGAGCCCTTCTGCATCGACACACTGGCATTTACCCAGTGGATTCAATTTGTATTTCTCGAGCGCATGAAGTTCATTGTTGAAAACGGCCACCCTTTGCCCAGGGTGTCTGGCATTGCGCCCATGGCAGAAGAGTACTTTCGTGGTCTTCCTGAGTCAGGGCAGGGGTTGATACAGGAGCTTGAGGCAGTTGATCAGCTACTCTCGGGTAGCTGATCAACTGTGCTTGAATGGTGAACAGCCCGGTTCAGTCCAGGCGCATGGATAGGTCAATTGCTTTGACATCTTTGGTCAGCGCGCCAATGGAAATATAGTCGACACCGGTTTCTGCAATAGGAACCAATGTGTCTGTATTGATACCTCCCGAAGCTTCCAGTTTTGCCCGCCCTCCGGTCATGGCGACGGCAGTGCGCAGATCTTCCATGGAAAACTCGTCAAGCATGATGATGTCAGCTCCGGCACTGAGCGCTTGCTCCAGTTCTGTCAAATTTTCGGTTTCCACTTCTACGGGTTTTCCTGGTGCGATTCTGTGGGCTGCTGTTATAGCGTCGGCGATGGAACCGCAGGCGGAAATATGGTTTTCTTTGATCAGAAATGCATCCCAAAGCCCCAGACGGTGATTGTGGCAGCCGCCGCAGGTTACCGCGTATTTCTGGGCGAGCCGCAATCCGGGCAGTGTCTTCCGGGTATCCAGAAGGTGAACACTGGTATGCGCCACACGCTCAGCGTAGCCCGCACAGTTTGTTGCAACCCCTGAAAGCGTTTGCAGCCAGTTCAGTGCGGCCCTCTCAGCGGTTAAAAGGCTCCGGGCGGTGCCCTTCATGCGAAACAGAACCTGGTTGGGCGACGCGGATTCACCATCCTCGATTAGCCACTCCAGAGTGACCGAGCTGTCTACCTGGCGGAACACTTCATTCACCCATTCGCGCCCTGCGATGTGGGCCCGCTCCCGGGTAATAACATGACCTGTAGCCTGCTTTTCCAGTGGGATAAGTTGAGCTGTAATATCGCCATCGCCGATATCTTCTCGCAGGCTCGCTGCGACGGATTCAATTCGTGACTGGCGTAGGCGTTCGGTGAAATTCATGGTCATGCATCCGCTTGTGTCTGGGGCCAAAGTGCTCTGAATGAGTTGAGGAGCATGATTCTATAGACCGCTAGCGGTTTCGCCAAATTCTGCCAAGATTGTGATCTGGGTCCGCTCTACACAAAAGGTGACAATTTCTGACACAAGGTGACGCAACTAACTCGTATGATATGTAATCCGAGTAGTTTCTTAGCGATGCTCAGGCGTTTCACGTACCTTGGCTGAGGGGTAATCAATGAAGCAGGAAAACAAGGTTGTCAATTTTTCCGGGCAGAAATCGTTTTCACGGTTTGATCTGCCGCCGGCCCTTGTTCGCCTGCGTGATTCGTCTGGCCAGTCTTTGAAAGGTGTGCTCGAACGTTTTTTCGAGCGTGCTGACGACTCCTTGTTTGAGCTTGCGGATCGCGCCGGCTCCAACATGGATCAGACAGTCTATTTTGATGCTATGCGCGAATTGCGGCTGCGCCGCAAAGCCATGGTCGTTTCAATGCTGCAGTACGTTAGCCAGGCTTTTAACGATATTGGCAAGTTCCGGCCCCGACAGGCCGCAGGTGCCCTTGATGAAGTTGATCGCGATTCCCTGAGCCTGCTGGAGCATTCAGACCTGGAGCAGCAGGTAGCGATTGATAACCTTATCAATAAGCTGCGAAATCAATATCAGGCCCCCATCCAGCTTTTGTCTTTGCGGGTGAACCACCTGGTGAAGGGGGTGGATCTCTCCGGCAGTCAGATGCCTCTCAGTCCCGAGGTGATCTGTGGCGGTATCGCAGAGGCTTGTGCTGATCTGGATATCGATATCCGTGCAAAACTTGTTGTTCTTAAACTGTTTGACCGTTTGTTGGCGGATACGCTCGGTGATTTCTATCAGGAAGCTAACCGCACGCTGGTTTCAGAAGGTGTTCTTCCGGATGTAAAGCGTCCACCAGCCCGTTCCGCCGGTGCCAGGTCTGCGACCTCCGCCCCGGTGCCGCCAAGCTCAATGCAGCAAGGCGCGAGTGAAGGGTCGGGTGAGGTCAGTGGTGGCCAGTATTACAGTCATGACCAGATCCAGGGCGGTGCTTCCTATGCAACGTTTTCCGAATTGAGCGCGCTCCTGCATCAAAGAGGTGCATCCCAGGCTATGTTAGAACCGGACAAGGCTGATGAAGCCTACCTGGATACTGATGGGTTGCTGGCTCGTCTCAGCGAGGCACAGACATCGTTCGCGCAGTGGGAAGGCGGTGACGTGGCTTCTCTCGATCAGCGGCTTCAGCCTGTTCTCAGGGCGGCTAGTGGCGAGAAAGCGAACATTGGGCAGGTAGACAATGATGTCATAAACCTGGTTTCCATGTTGTTTGACTTTATTCTGGAAGACCGGCAATTGCACCCGGTTATGAAGGCGCTCATAGGGCGCTTGCAGATACCCGTTTTGAAGGTTGCCCTGAGCGACAAAAACTTTTTTAACCGTGGTGGGCACCCGGTACGAAAATTATTGAATGAACTGGCGCTATCTGCCATTGGTTGGAGTGAGAAGCGGGCCGGCCAGCGCGATCCGCTGCACGAAAAGATCGAAACGGTGGTGGACCGGGTGTTGAGTGAATTCACCAACAACGTGTCACTCTTTGATGAGCTCTTGAAGGATTTTTGTCACTTCACGGACCTTGATCGCCGCCGTCGGGAACTGGTAGAGCAACGCTTGCGCGATGCGGAGGAAGGTCGGGCTCGGCAGGAGCAGGCGTCGAAGGTTACTGACACTCTGATTCAGCAGCATACCGCTGGCAGGGATATTCCTGAGCCTGTGCACGAAATGCTCACAGAAGCATGGACAAAGTACCTGCAGTGGGTGGTATTGCGGGAGGGGCAAGACAGTGAACGCTGGGCAGACGCAAAAGAGCTGACTGGCCACCTTGTTTGGAGTGTGGATCCTCAGCCTGTAGAGAGCTCCACCCGAAGCGACTTGCTTCGCGCAATCCCGGCTATTGTGGATGATTTCCGCAGGGCGCTTCAGGAAATTTCCTGGGATCCGTTTGCAACAGATACCGCGGTAAGAGATCTCGAACTGGCGCACGTGGACGTGTTTCAGCGTTTGGCAACGGCCCCGTCGCGGCCAGTACCGGCGGTGGAAGATGAAGAACCACTCATTGAAACTTTTGTAGTGCCAGAGACCGAGGCTACACCGCCGGACACCGGAACGAAGGCTGAGGCGAATATACAGCAGCAACCTGAAGTGGTGGGGTCGCTAGTCGAAGCGTCCTCTGAGTCGGTTGAGGAAGATATTCCGGAACGGTGGCTGATCAGGGCAGACGGCCTTCGCGTTGGCGCCTGGGTAGAGCTTACCCGCGAGGAAACCAAGCTTCGTTGCAAGCTGGCTGCCGTTATCAGAGCCACCGGCAAGTACATTTTCGTTAACCGCAGCGGTGCCAAAGTGGCGGAGTATCATCGCCAGGAGTTGGCAGCCGCAATGGCCGCTGGCTCGGTATGCATGCTTGACGATGGGCTTATCTTCGACAGAGCACTGGAATCCATCATCGACAATCTGCGCAACACTCGCAAAGATTGATCCGTGGTAACAGGTGTTACTTTGTGATTCAATCAGATCACAGTGTAATGCTCTGATAATAATGGATTCATCTTGCCCCATTCAGCCTCCGATCATGGTAGTACAGCTAATTACGGCGAAAACATAGAGGCGCTTCGCCAAACGGGGCGCCTTGAAGGTGCTCGCTGGTGTCCTTCGCCGAATTACGGCCCTCGCCCGGAAAGCGCGACCATAAACCTTCTGGTGGTGCACAGTATCAGCTTGCCGCCCGGCGAGTTTGGTGGCCCCTACATTGAAGACTTCTTCACCAATAGCCTGAATCCGGATTTGCATCCTTACTTCGCAACCATTGCGGAGATGCGCGTGTCGGCCCACGTACTGATTCGCAGGGATGGCAGCCTGGTTCAGTTTGTCAGCCTGCTGGAAAGGGCTTGGCATGCGGGCCGATCCAGTTTTCAGGGTGTACAAGAGTGCAACGACTTCTCTATTGGCGTTGAGCTTGAAGGCGCAGACGATGTTCCTTATACGCTCGAGCAATATCGGGCGCTGGCAGAACTCTCGGTAGTAATTTGTTCTGCCTGGCCGGCGATCACCGGCAACCGTATTACTGGCCACAGTGATATTGCTCCTGGTCGCAAAACGGACCCTGGGCCGGCGTTTGATTGGCAGCAATTTCGGGCGGCTCTACAGACAGCTCAAGCTGGAAAAAGCAGTGCCGAACAGCCTCCTGAAGGAGCAGTTTAGATGATTCTGGTGGTATTTCTCATTGCGTACCTGGTACGCAGACGACTTGATAGCCTGAATGCGATTTCCGGGGATGAACTTTGGCGGCGTTGGTTTCGCCAAGGCACCGTTGTTAAAGCGGGTCGTGAATCAGGGGTGGTGGCTGGTCTGGTTCTGATCACTGTGCCTGCGCTGCTGGCGGCTTTGAGCGTTTATGCTTTTGAGCTATACGGCTGGCGGCTTGCTGCCTACCCGCTGGAAACTCTAGTGCTTGTGTTGATGATGGGCTCGCCTGGCTGGCGGCAAGCACTTGAGCCCTACGCGGAAGCTTGGCGTAAAGGTGACATGCAAGCTGCATGGCATCTTATACAGGAGCGCCTGCCTGCCAACGAGCGTGGTGCTGCTGTATCACCTGAGATTATGCACCTTGCCTTGTGCAAAGCGTTGATGTTGGCCGTATTTCAACGGTTCTTCCTTGTGGCTTTCTGGTATGTGGTGGGCGGCATTGGCTTGGCAATTTTTGTACGTGGGCTTGTGGCTCTATCAGAACAGTGGCCACAGACAGCGGCGAGACCGCGGTACTTGAACGCATGTGAATGGTTTAACTGGATACCGGTGAGGTTGCTTTCAATAACCTTTGGGATTGCCGGTGATTTGTCGGGTTGGTTGAGTGAATCCAGAGCTGCGATGACGAGTATTACGAAAAAGACGTCAGAGATCCTCATGATTTCCGCCAATGGGTCGTTAACCGGGTATGCACTTGATCCAGCCCGCTTTTCCCGGATTCATGCGGACGAATGGGCCGGTTTTGGCGGTCGCAGTTTGAGTGCGGTAAGAGACTTACTCAGCCGGAGCATGCTGGTGTGGATTTGTGCGCTTGCGTTACTGGTGATTGCAGGGGTTGTTTGACCCTTAGTTTGGTAATAAATAGTTACTCAAGTTTTTTCGAATTTGGGCGATAATAAAAACAGAACATGCATTCATTTGTTTGCGTTTCAAAGAGAGGGTCGATGTGAAGCAACTCATTAATCCCGCAGTAGCACTGATGAACCGGCTGCCGATGCTGTATAAATTCAGCCTTATCAGCATCTTGTTCCTCTTACCGATTGGTGGGTTATCCTGGCTTGTCATGACGGAACTCAACCGCTCAGTTGCAACCACAACGCGGGGCGTTGAAGGCCTTGAGCAGCTTCGCCAGATTGACCGACTTGTTGACGCAGCTATTGATTATCGGGACTACCGTGCGCCTGGAGTCGCCAAGGATGAAGGCAGTCTAAAGGCTCTCTCCGACCAGACTGCCAGCGAAATAAATTCCATTCTTGATGCCCTGACTGCAGAGCCACGTTCCTTTGATACGTCTGGAGCCTGGGCCGAGCAAGTGGAGGCGCTCAAAGCGGAGTGGCAGAGCATTCGTGGGGATGATAACTATCAGACCAACTTTGACCCCCAGTTTAAATATTTTCAGGAATTTGTTCAGAAAGCGTTGGCCCTGATTCCTGCCACTATAGAGACGTCGGGGTTGGGCCAAGGTGCCTCAAGGGAAAACCTGCTTATTCTCGGCCTGATCCGTGAAACCCTTCCCGATGCCCGCAGCGAACTAGGTCGGGCGCGCTCCTATGGTTTGTTCGCGCTTGTTGATGGCCAGCTAGGTTACGCCCTCAGCGAAAACCTGAATGAAATCTATGATGCTTTGACTAACCGTAGTTCACTGCTTTCGCCAGCCTTGACCCTCGCGGCAGATGCGTCTCCAACCCTTGCGGCTTTGGCGGGAACAGCATTGAATCGCGTTGATGAGAGTCTTTTGAACGCCCGTGAATTGCTTGAGGTGAATGTCATTGCGCCAATGCGGCTGGAGATGGCTTGGGCGGAATACGATTCCCGGATTTCTGCAGAGTTGGAAGGCTATGTTGAGCTGAAGGAGGCTGCGTTTGATGTGGTGGCCGCCAACTTGGGAGCCAGGCTGGAGCAGGAGGTAAGTCAGCGCCGTCTCATTGTAGTGGCACTGATTGTTGTGCTGCTGTTTGTTGTGTACCTCTATGTCGGCTTCTTTATGTCTGTCCGTACTGCGATAAACCGCTTCAGCGAAGCGGCGCGCAAGGTTGCTGCTGGTGATATGACGACCCGGATTTCCCTGGATAATCGCGATGAACTTGGCGAGTTGACCGGTGAGTTCAACAATATGACGGATCGCATAGCCGAATTGATTCGCTCTGTTGGCCAGACAACGCACGAGGTCGATCAGCAGGCTGCTCGCGTGAAGGATACAGCGGCCGCCAACAGCGAAGCGGTAGCCCGGCAGATGGCCGAGAGCGGTCAGATCAATGAAGCCATGAGCCAGATGGTAGAGGCGGTGAGTGAAGTCACTGAAAGCGCCCACCGGGTTGCTGACAGCGCCACCGCCGCAGAGCAAGATACGGAAACCGGCCGCGGCGTTGTTTCCGATACCGTTGAAACCATCAATCGCCTGGCAACGGAGATTTCCAGTGCGGTGGACGTGATCAACCGGGTAAGCGAGGACAGCAATAACATCAGCCAGGTTTTGGTGGAAATCAAAGCCATTGCTGAGCAGACCAACCTGTTGGCCTTGAACGCTGCCATCGAGGCAGCACGTGCCGGCGAGCAAGGGCGTGGGTTTGCGGTGGTTGCAGATGAGGTTCGCTCTCTGTCCCAGCGCACGCATAAGTCCACTGAAGAAATTGAAGGCATGATTTCACGGCTTCAAAGTGGAGTAAAAGATGCCGTAGCGGCCATGACCAATAGCCGTGATGTTACTCAGACAACCGTTCAGAAGTCGGGAGAGGTTACTGAGGCGTTGAGCAGAATTGCCAAGGGTATTTCGGTGATTGTGGACATGAGCCACCAGATTGCCCAGGCAGCTGAAGAGCAGTCGGCGGTGTCCAAAGACGTGAACTCCAGCGTTGCTCACATTGGCGAACTGGGTGAATCGACTGCTGCGAACGCTGAAGAGACTCTGGCTTCTTCCCAGGAGATGTCCGATTTGACGGCTTCTTTGCAGAGGCTTGTTGAGGCGTTTAAGGTTTAGTTTTTAAGACGGCCAGGTGTGGCGCGAAGGCTCCGGAAACACGCTGTTAATACGTCCGTGTACGCTTGGCTCCGCCATCCCTGGCTCCGCACAGTTTCCGGAGCCTTCGCGCCACACCTGGCCTGGTTATGGTGAACGCGACGTTACGCTCAGCGCGATTGTTACATCCCCGACTTCTTCTGATCCCACAGAATCTCTTCAGCGCCTTCCCTGCGCGCCAACACCCTTGAAGCTACAAACAACAGATCGGACAAACGGTTCAGGTATTGGCGCCCCAGTGGATTGATGGAATCCTCGTGACTGAGGGCTACCACTACACGCTCTGCTCTGCGACAAACGGCGCGGGCCAAGTGGCACTGAGCAGCAGCCGGGCTTCCGCCTGGGAGGATGAAGTTCTTTAGCGGAGGCAAAGGCTCGTTCATTTCATCCAGCAGATTCTCCAGCCAGCTGATGTGATCGTCTGTAATTGCCGTGCTACCCGGAATCGCAAATTCACCACCCAGATCAAACAGGTGATGCTGAATGCGGCGCATGGATTCCAGCATGTCATCGTCGCTGTCCAAAGTTTCGATCAGCAGGCCAATATGGCAGTTCAACTCATCGGCCATGCCCATCGCCTCAACACGCTGAGCGTTTTTGGCAATACGGTTGCCATCGGCCAGGCCAGTAGTGCCATCGTCACCAGTGCGGGTGTAGATCTTTGAAAGGCGGTTGCCCATAAGGTTACTCCTGATTGTTGAGTTATAGACCTTGTACTCGTTCGGTCAGCATTTGGTTTACCGGCGTGGCAATACCATGGCGCTTTCCACGCTGAACAAGGTAGCCATTGATAAAATCGATCTCGGTTTTACGGCCAGCTATAACATCCGCCCGCATGGACGAAGTATTGCTGGCGGTATTCCTCGCCACGGTTTCGATTCGTTCCCGAAGAACCCCCGGCGCAATCGCCTCTGAGGTTTCAGCTTCCAGCAAAACCGAAATCTCCGAGCAAAGCCCGTCAATGTTCTGCTGGTAAAGAGGTGAATTCAGAATATCGCCGTTGGGGCAGTCGAGCAGGGCCGTAAACGGATTGATCCCTGCGTTAACCACCAGTTTCTGCCAAAGCCGCTGCAGAATGTTTTCCTCCACATGAATCCGCAAGCCGGTTTCAGCCAACCGTTGAACAACACTCTCGGTATGATTAACGGCAGTAGCCGTAAGTGCGCCCACCCAAGTGTCACCGGCTCCGGCATGAACCAGAATATCCGGGGAAGGGCGGTTAGCCCCTTCGGTAGTGCTGGCCGCCAAAATCGGCCGCTCCGGCCAGCGTGCGGCCACTGCCTGCTGGCTACCCAGACCGTTCTGAAATAAAACAACGGGTGTAGCAACCGGAATGCGAGGCAGCCAAGTATCTAAAGCCGCGAGGGTATCTCCGGCTTTTGTTGTTACCAGCAGAAGAGTTAGATGCTCAACTGACTGAAGCCACGGAAGGCTTACGTTAGTGCGGGCTTCACCAAAGTCCGGCGAAGCCGTCAGGGCGCCCCTCCCGAAACCTTGTGGAGCCATGGATGGCGGAACAGAGCGTACAAGGACGTATTCACAGCGTGTTTCGGGAGGGGCGCCCTGACGGCTGACGCTACTCCCAAGTTGAGAAGCGTGCTCAGGCCGAGGCAAGAAACCACAAAGAGCAGAAGGCAAAAGGGCGGCCCAAAGCCGCCCCAAAGAACCCGCTCCAAGAATGGCAATCACCCCGCCACCCCCGGAACGCTCACCCGCAGATACCATACCTACATGGCCTCAATATCTACACGCTGCTGCTGCAACCGGTTCAAATTACCCTGAACCTCAGCCAGCTTCTCCTGCTCCTTGGCCACCACTTCCGCAGGTGCCTTCGCAGTAAATTTCTCATTGTTCAGCTTTCCTTCCAGGCGCCCGATCTCCTTCAGCAAACGCTCAAGCTCCTTATCCAGACGCTTCAACTCCGCATCCTTATCGATCAGCCCCGCCATAGGCACCAACACTTCCATGTCGCCAACCAACTGGGTGGCACTCATGGGCGCATTATCACCCTCAAACCACTCCAGGCTCTCAAGCTTGGCCAGAGAACTCAGGAACTGACGGTTCTCATTCATCCGGCGCTGACCTTCCGCACTGTTACCACGGAACAGAACCGGAATCTTCTTCGCCGGAGAAATGTTCATCTCGCCGCGAATATTACGCACCGCCACAATCACACCCTTCAGCCATTCGATATCTTCAACGGCTTTAGCATCGTGCTTGCTGGCATCCATTTGAGGGAACGGCTGCAGCATAATGCTGTCACCGGACTTCCCGGCCAGTGGAGCAATGCGCTGCCAGATTTCCTCGGTGATATACGGCATGATCGGGTGCGCCAGGCGCAGAACCGTTTCCAGCACGCGAACCAGAGTGCGGCGTGTGCCGCGCTTCGCCTCAACACTGCCGCTGTCGTCGCTCAGGCAAGGCTTGGAAAGCTCCAGATACCAGTCGCAATACTCATTCCAAATAAACTCATACAGTGCGTGAGAGGCCAGATCGAAACGGTACTGATCTAAATGGCGGGTTACATCCTGCTCGCACTGCTGCAGTGCGCTGATAATCCAGCGATCGGCCAGAGACAGCTCTACCGGCTCGCCATTCACACCGCAGTCTTCGCCTTCCACGTTCATCAGCACATAACGGGCAGCGTTCCACAGCTTGTTGCAGAAGTTGCGGTAACCTTCCAGGCGTTTCATATCCCAGTTGATGTCACGACCGGTAGTGGCCATGGCTGCCAGAGTGAAGCGCAGCGCATCGGTACCGTGGGCAGAAATTCCTTCCGGAAATTCCTTTTCGGTCTGCTTGGCAATCTTCTTCGCCAGTTTGGGCTGCATCATGTTGCCGGTGCGCTTCTCAAGCAGCGGGGCCAGATCAATGCCATCAATCATATCCAGCGGGTCAATTACGTTGCCCTTGGATTTGGACATCTTGTCGCCGTGCTCGTCGCGGATCAGACCGGTCACATACACCGTTTTGAACGGAACCTGAGGCGTGCCGTCTTCATTTTTCATGAAGTGCATGGTCATCATGATCATCCGGGCAACCCAAAAGAAAATGATGTCAAAACCGGTCACCAGAACATCCGTCGGGTGGAAGGTTTTCAGGCGCTCGGTAATTTCCGGCCAGCCCAGAGTGCCGAACGTCCACAGAGCAGAGCTGAACCAGGTATCCAGTACGTCATCATCCTGCTTCAAGGCGAAGTTGGCTGCCAGGTTGTGCTTCTCGCGGACTTCCTCTTCACTGCGACCTACATAAATATTGCCGTCGGCGTCGTACCAGGCAGGGATGCGGTGGCCCCACCAAAGCTGGCGGGAGATACACCAATCCTGAATGTCCCGCATCCAGGAGAAGTACATGTTTTCGTACTGCTTGGGCACAAACTGAATGCGGCCGTCTTCGACTGCTTCAATGGCCGGCTCGGCCAATTTTTTCGCATCGGCAAACCACTGATCGGTCAGCATCGGCTCGATAATCAGGCCGGAGCGGTCGCCACGGGGTACGCTCAGTACGTGATCTTCCACTTGCTGAACCAGGCCGGCGGCTTCCATGTCGGCCACTATCTGCTTGCGGGCGTCTTCCCGGGTCAGTCCGGCGTACGCTGCGGGCAGGCTGGCATCCAGCTCAGTGTTTTCTGTGCCGTCGCTGTTGAAGACTTCGGCCTGCTCACGGATGTTCGCATCCTGAGTCAGCACGTTCATCATCGGCAGGTTGTTACGTTTGCCTACGGCATAGTCGTTAAAGTCGTGGGCCGGGGTAATCTTCACGCAGCCGGAACCTTTCTCGGGATCGGCGTGGTGGTCGGCAATCACCGGTATGCGACGGTTCACCAGCGGCAGCATCACGAACTTGCCAATCAGGTGCTGGTAACGCTCGTCATCCGGGTGAACGGCGACAGCGGTATCGCCCAGCATGGTTTCCGGGCGGGTAGTGGCCACAACCAGATAGTCTTTACCATCTTGTGTGGTAGCGCCGTCAGCCAATGGATAACGCAGGTGCCAGAAAAAGCCTTTTTCTTCCTTGTTCTCTACTTCCAGGTCGGAAATGGCGGTGTGCAGCTTCGGATCCCAGTTCACCAGGCGCTTACCACGGTATACCAGTCCGTCCTCGTACAGACGGATAAACACTTCCTGTACGGCTTTGTAAAAACCATCGTCCATGGTGAAGCGTTCGGTATCCCAATCAACGGAGTTACCTAACCGGCGCATCTGACCAGTAATAGTGCCGCCAGATTCTTCCTTCCAGTCCCAGATACGCTTGATGAACTCGTCGCGGCCCAAGTCATGGCGGGTTTTGCCTTCTTCGGCCGCCAGTTTGCGCTCAACCACCATTTGAGTGGCGATACCAGCATGGTCACTGCCAACCTGCCATAAGGTGTTGTGGCCCTGCATGCGCTTATAGCGGGTGAGGGTGTCCATGATGGTGTGCTGGAAGGCGTGGCCCATGTGCAGGCTGCCGGTCACATTGGGTGGCGGGATGGCAATGCTGTAGGACTCACCCTCGCCGCTGGGGCGGAAGTAGCCTTTGGATTCCCAGTTTTCGTACCACTGGCGCTCAATGTTTTCTGGCTGGTAGGTTTTTTCCATGGGTTTTTCTGGCGACCGTTTGATTGATTCACAAGGGGAAATTGAAACGCTGGATTATACATGGTCGCTTGCCTTCGAGCCATGGAGGTCGGCTTCGGCAGGCCGTGTCCCACCTTCGGGTATGTGAAATCGACATGTAGTCGTGGAAGATGTTCGCTGTTTTTCTCTATAATCGCCGGCTTTGCTGCGTGGGTGCGCCGCAATAAACCTCAGTCATGGTTGGCTCAGGTCTTGTGCCGTGCACTCGCCGGTCACTTTGAAAGCATCTTAACGAGGGAATACCATGGATTTGGTTTACAAGAACGAGAAACCGTTGCTCAGGATAGCGGTCGTGTTTTCAGCGATTATCTGGCTTGCGTTGTTTGTCGGGACGTTCGGGATTTTGTTGTTGTACTTGCTTTTGGGCTATGTGTTTTTTCTGTTTGCGCATTCGGCATTTATCTCCCACCTGAAAGGCTCGGGTGTGCGCATCAGCCAGGATCAGTATCCAGATCTCTATGAACGGCTTGTTCGTTGTTCTGAAAAAGTCGGCGTCACAGAGTTACCTGAGGCATATCTGCTTCGCACCGATTTCTTTAACGCACTGGCTACCAAGTTTCTCGGCCGTCACTTTGTGGTGTTGTTTACCGATGTGATTGATGCCCTGGAAGATCAGCCGGGTGCGGTCGACTTCTACATTGGCCATGAACTTGGCCACATACACCGCAAACATCTTTCCTGGCGCGCGTTTGTCATGCCCGGCTCGCTGTTGCCTGTGGTTGGTCCGGCTTTGCGTCGTGCAGAAGAGTACACCTGTGATCGCTACGGCGTTGCCTGTTGCCAGTCTTCAGAGGATATCAAGGCCGCCATAGCAGCCATCGCTGCAGGGGATACCCGCTGGAAGACCATCAATGTGGATGCATACCTCAGTCAGATTCAGGCAACCAGTGGGTTCTGGATGTCGTTCAACGAGCTAACCGGCGACTATCCGTGGCTGACAAAACGCATGGCGACCGCTTTGGCGCTGGCACAAGGCAGGGAGGTGAAGCATCCTCGCCGCAGTATCGGGGCCTGGGTGCTATCGATGTTTGTGCCCCGGTTGGGTGGTGGTGCTGGCGGAGCTGCATCCCTGTTGGTAACTATCGCGATTATCGGTGTGCTGGCTGCGGTGGCAATTCCTGCTTACCAGCAGTACGTCGAAAGCGCACGTTATTCGGCTGCATACTCCATGGCTCAGGAGGTCCAGGCTCGAGTCACCTCCTACGCCACTGAGAACCAGGCTTGGCCGGTAACTATGCAAGAGCTGGGCTACCCGGAGCTGACATTGGAGAATGACGTCCAGAACTATACGATCGATGTATATGAAGACGGCATGATCGGGGTCGAAATGGGCGTGGACCGTTCGGGAGAGTCCAAATATATCGTACTTGAACCTGCCGTCGATGAGGGCGAGATCAGTTGGATGTGTTACGGCCAGAATGTGAATGAAAAGCACTTGCCAGCGAATTGTCGTTAATTTCGTCGTATTCGCAAGCTGGAAGCTTTAATCCAGCGCTGTCCAGCAATGTATGATCAACGATCAGGATCCTGGTCGTTGATCATACACCTGAGCCTCGATACCCAAGGCGCGCAACTGCTTGAAATGTGAACGAGCCTGGTTGAGAACGGCGGGGTCGTTATGGGCCACTAAAGCGAGGCGTTTGAATTTTTCTGCGTTCGCGGGAAGGGTGTGGGAGAGAATGATTACGGTATCCCAGTCCTCCGCAATCGGCGGGCACAACAGTATGCCAACAGGCTCTGCGCAGGGTGTTGCGGCATCGGGTATGACGCTGTGCGGGATGAATGCGTCCGGGCTGAAGCTCCAGAGTAGTTCGTCCAGTTCCTCAGCTTGTTGCTGGGTGTCACACACAATGCACACCCTGTCACCCTGCTGCCAGGCCTTGCTTACAAGCTTGGTGGCGTGCAGGTTGCGGGCGGCGGGAGTGTCTTGCAGGAGAATGTGAAACCAGTAACGCTGGTTTTTATCTTCCTGTGCCGACCCGGGCCGAGAGTTGCCGGCAGCAAGGCTGCCGGGTTGTGAGGCTGAATTACTTTCCATTACTTGCCATTATTTTCCAGCGTGGGACATCAGGTAGTCGACCAGCAGGGGAACCGGTCGGCCGGAGGATCCCTTGGCTTTACCGGAATGCCATGCAGTTCCCGCGATGTCCAGATGAGCCCAGCGATACTCCTTGGTAAAGCGCGCCAGGAAGCAGGCTGCGGTTATGGTGCCTGCAGTGCGGCCCCCAATGTTGGCCATGTCTGCAAAGTTGCTGTCCAGCAGGCTCTGATACTCGTCCCAAATGGGCAGGCGCCAAGCTTTGTCGCTGGCACGTTCGCCCGCAGCCAGCAGTTCGTTGGCCAATTCGTCGTTGTTTGCCATCAGGCCTGTCGTTTCGTGGCCAAGGGCAACAATGCAGGCACCGGTCAGTGTGGCCAGGTCGATGACCACTTCCGGATCAAACTTCTTCACATAGGTGAGGGCATCGCACAATACCAGGCGGCCTTCAGCGTCTGTGTTGAGGATTTCAACCGTCTGGCCAGACATGGTGGTGACGATATCGCCAGGGCGAGTCGCGTTGCCATCCGGCATATTCTCAGCAGCTGCGATAACGGCAACCACGTTGATTTTTGGTTTGGTTTCCGCGAGTACCTGCATGGCTCCGAATACGGCAGCAGAGCCACCCATATCGTATTTCATTTCATCCATGCCAGCGCCCGGTTTAAGGCTTATGCCGCCGGTGTCGAAGGTAATGCCTTTGCCTACCAGGACATGAGGCTTGTCTTTCGCATTGCCGCCACGGTATTCCATGATGATCAAGCGGGGTGGTTGGGCGCTGCCCTGACCCACGGCCAGAAGGGAATTCATGCCGAGCTTTTTCATCTGCTTTTCATCAAGCACTTCGGTCTTGATGCAGTCGTGTTCAGCGGCCAGCGTTTTGGCTCGATCTGCCAGCCATGAGGGGTGGCAGATGTTCGGTGGCATATTGCCCAGATCGCGGGCCAGGTTCATGCCACGACCAGTAGCCAGGCCAAGGTTGAACGCTTCTTTTTGAGCTTTTCCAGCATCGGAAGAGGCGACCAGAACCTTGTTGAGCCTGCGCGCAGAAGGCTTCTCGCTTTTGAATTCGCTGAAGCTGTACAGTTGGTCTTCCAGGGTGCGGCCGATCAGGCTTAGTTTTGATTGTTCGGAGCTAAGGCTTTCATCGCCGGCCAGGGGGGTGTCGGTCAGGTTGATCAGCACGCTCTTTGATGGCCCATCTTTCAGCGCGCCCACCATGGCAGTCAATGCCTTTCGAAAATTTGCACCAGTGCGTTCAGTGTCTTTACCTGTGCCAACAACAAGCAGTCGATCCCATGGTTGGTCGCTAAGTGGAATCAGGCTTGTGTCCGTATTTTTACCATTGATGTCGCCGGCTTTCTGGAGTTTGGTAATCAGCCCGCCAAGTGCGCTGTCCGCCTCGGTAGTAGAGGCTGGCCAATCCCCTTGTTCTGGAAGGGCGACGACCAGGCAATCGGCTTTTGTGCTCGCAAGGGCAGTACTGTTAAGGCTGAAGTTCATGGAAACTCCTATAGTTATCCGGGGAACGCCGCAATGATGAGCGGCGAGAATGATTTGATCCTGTTCCCCCAAGCATTGGGGTTTGTAGGCGGATTATCAAGTTAGGAGGGCTACACTGTTATTCAGCCCCAAGGTTACATAGAATACCCGCAGTTTTCCCATTCCTCCATGTTCCGGTTTATACGGGCAGAGAAACCGTTTTGAGCATTATTTTCCGCTATCTCATACGTCAGGTTATGGTCAGCATGGTTGCCGTCTCGGGCATTCTTCTGCTGGTGTTTATGAGCGGCCGCTTTCTCAAATATTTGGCCGGTGCCGCTGAAGGCAAGATTGCCCCCGGCGTGTTGTTTGAAATTATGGCGTATCGCTTTCCCGGGTTTCTTGAGCTTATCCTTCCGTTAGGTCTGTTCATCGGCATACTGCTGGCCTATGGCCGTATGTATCTCGAAAGTGAAATGACCGTGCTGTCCGCTTGCGGTGTAAGCGACGGTCAGTTGTTGTCAAAAACCCTGGTGGGCAGCCTTGTCGTCATGTTGATTGTCGGAAGCATGAGTCTGATGGTTTCGCCTTGGGGTATGCAGCAGGTTGAAGAAATTTTTGCGGAGCAGGCGAAGGCAACCGAATTCGATCTGCTGGCGCCGGGGCGGTTCCAGAAGCTTTCGTCGGGTGGGCGAGTGACCTACACCGAGGCCCTTAGCGATGATAAGCGCCAGCTGCAAGGCGTGTTTATTGCTGAGTACGGTAAAGGCGGAACTGGTGTGAACGTCATCACCGCCGATTCCGGATCCCAATTGATTGATGAGGAAACCGGCAGTCGTTTCCTTATTCTCGAGAACGGTGCGCGTTTTGATGGGACGCCCGGGAAACTGGATTACCAGATTACAAGCTTTGAAGCCTACGGCCTGAAGATTCGCAGCGGCAGCAGCGGTGATGTGGATTTGGATGAGGGCGTCACTACCGGTCAGTTGATGAAGTCGAACGACCCCCGCGACCGGGCCTTGTTGCACTGGCGCTTTTCGTTGCCGCTGATTGTTCCGATAGTAACCCTGCTGGCGGTTCGGCTAAGCCGGGTTAATCCTCGACAAGGGCGCTTTTTCCATCTTCTGCCCGCCATGCTTGTATACGTTGCCTACCTTGGCTTGTTGATTGTTGCCCGAGATGCCATGGCGGACGGCAAGGTGCCTGAGTGGTTGGGCATGCTCTGGGTGCACGCGATCTTCCTTGCGCTTGGTCTCTGGCTGCACTTTGGCCCGGCTTGGCTTCACAGGAAAAAGGTGAAGCGGGAAGGAGTGGTCAATGCGTAAGATCGATCATTATGTGATGCGCAATGTAGGCGGAGCCATGCTCTTGGTGATGCTCGTAGTTCTGTCCCTCGACCTGATCTTCGCCTTCGTTGCCGAGCTGGACGACACCCGTAATAACTATCAGATTCTGGATGCCCTCTGGTTTGTAGTCCTTACCGTGCCGCGCCGGGTATACGACTACCTGCCTCTTGGAGCCTTTATGGGCTGTTTGATCGGGCTGGGTAGCATGGCCAGTTCTTCCGAGCTCACGGTGATTCGTGCGGCCGGGGTTTCTATCAAACGGGTTGTCTGGTCTGCAATGAAGCCTGCATTGGTGATCGTTCTGGCGGGTGTCCTTATTGGTGAGTACCTGGCGCCCCCGGCGGAGCGCGCTGCTCAAAGCCATAAAGCGGTTGCTCTCGGTGCGGGCCAGAGTGTGGCCGCAGCCCACGGGGTATGGCACCGGGAGGGTAATGTGTTCATGCACCTTAATGCGGTGCAGCCAAACGGTGTGTTGCACGGTGTTTCGTTGTTTCGTTTTGATGATCAGCGGCAACTGATAGCGGCCAGTTTCTCGGAGCGGGCAATTTATCAGGGCGACCACTGGCTGCTGGAGAACTCCACGACCACTCGCCTTGAGGGTGAATCCACCAAGCGGGTAGATCACAAGAGTCTGCGCTGGGATACGGGGCTGTCCCCAAGTGTGTTGAGCGTGCTGATCGTTAAGCCGGAAAACCTTTCTATGACAGGCTTGTATACCTACGCCAACTACCTTGGTGATCAGGAGCTAAATGGCTCTCCCTACTGGCTGGCCTTCTGGAAAAAGGCCCTGATGCCGCTGGGCACAGGGGTGATGGTGTTGGTGGCGATTTCCTTTATCTTTGGGCCGCTGCGCTCAGTGACTATGGGGTTCCGGGTGTTTACCGGGCTACTTGTGGGATTGTTATTCAAGTATATGCAGGACCTGCTGGGCCCCATGAGCCTGGTTTATGGGTTTAACCCGGTTCTGGCGGTGGTCGTGCCGATTGCAATCAGTGCGTTGTTTGGTGGCGTATTGATGCGCCGGGCAGGATAGCCGCCCGGCATTCTGGTTCAGCCTGCCTTGGCTTTATGGGGGATGCCGACAACCATGCTGTCTGAAAACCTGTCAGTTATGGACAGACCGTTTATAGGGTAGAACAGCGCGATCATCGCTGGAACGGACAGAAATAGAGTTGCCGAACCGAGGTAGTAGCCGGCCAGAAGAGCCAGAAAAAATACCGCCGCTGCGCTCACATACCTACGAAGAGCCTGACTCCAGCTCACCGAGGAGCCATCCAGATTCTCAATGCGGATACGCCAAACCTGCATGCCCAGTGTTTGCCCGATTCGTGTCCAGAAATACGCAAAGAACAGGTACATCACCAGAAACAATACGAATGTCAGGCCGGGGTCGCCGGATAGCTGCCCCGCTTCTGCCTTCTGCTCCATACTGTCCCAGCCGGTAATCCAGCCAGTTATCATGGTGTATATCCATGTGGTAACCAGAAGTACGGCAATGCTGATCAGGCCATCGTAAATAATGGCCAGTGATCGTTTGAGAAACGTCGCCGGGGGTAGTAATTCGTCAGCGGCGTGGAAGCGGCGGGGCATGGGCTCTCCTGTGATTTTTCACGTTTTTCCTGTACTCAGCGTGTGCTAGAGTAGCCGATTTGCACACGCATGTAAGTATTCGAATTCAATCGCGGATCCCGCCGCTTCCCGGTGGGATTTATGGAAAGGTATCAACGGGCTATGAAAACCGCAGAGTTGCGACAGGCATTTCTCGATTATTTTAAACAGCAAGGTCATTCCATTGTTTCAAGCAGCTCGCTGGTGCCGGCAGACGATCCGACACTGCTGTTTACCAATGCGGGAATGAACCAGTTCAAGGACGTATTTCTTGGCCGTGAGGAGCGCGACTACAATCGCGCGACCAGTTCCCAGAAATGCGTTCGTGCTGGCGGCAAGCATAATGATCTGGAGAACGTGGGTTACACAGCGCGCCACCATACGTTCTTCGAAATGCTGGGCAACTTCAGCTTTGGCGACTATTTCAAGCGCGAAGCCATCAACTATGCGTGGACCTTTCTGACCGGCGAACAGTGGCTGAAGCTGCCCGCTGAGAAGCTTTGGGTAACCGTCTACGCCGATGATGACGAAGCCTACGATATCTGGAATAAAGAAGTGGGCGTGCCAGCAGATCGTATTGTTCGCATTGGCGACAATGGCGGCGCACCCTATGCTTCAGATAACTTCTGGCAGATGGGCGATACCGGCCCTTGCGGCCCTTGTACCGAAATTTTCTATGACCACGGCCCGGACGTGGCGGGTGGTCCTCCCGGCAGCCCTGACGAAGATGGCGACCGCTACATCGAAATCTGGAACGTGGTCTTCATGCAGTACAACCGCACTGCAGATGGCGAGATGCTTAAGCTGCCGAAGCCTTCGGTAGATACCGGCATGGGCTTGGAGCGGGTTACCGCTGTGATGCAGGGCGTACACAGCAACTACGAAATTGACCTGTTCGATGATCTGCTGAATGCAGCGTCGGCCATACTGGGCGGTGCTGCAACAACGGAAGCCAGTCTGCGCGTAGTGGCCGATCATATCCGCTCTTGTGCATTCCTGATTTCCGACGGGGTTATGCCTTCAAATGAAGGTCGTGGTTTTGTGCTGCGCCGCATCATTCGTCGCGCAGCTCGCCACGGCAACAAACTTGGCGCTACCGGTCCGTTCTTTTACAAGTTAACCGGTGCATTGGTTGAGTTGATGGGCGAGGCGTTTCCGCAACTGGTCAGCAGCCGGAAACAGATAGAGAGAGTGCTGCTGCAGGAAGAAGAACAGTTTGTAAAAACTCTGGATAAAGGCCTGCGCCTGCTGGAGCAGGATATCGCCGACCTGAAAGGCGACATAATTCCCGGTCAGACGGTTTTCACACTGTACGACACCTACGGTTTTCCTGTGGACCTTACCAACGATATCGCCCGAGAGCGTGGCCTGACGTTGGATTATGAAGGCTACGAAAAAGCCATGGAAAGCCAGCGTGAACGGGCCAGAGCTGCCAGCAAATTTGGCATGGATTACAACGCAGCTGGCCTGGGTATTGACGGTAAAACCGAGTTCACCGGCCACGAGCACATTGATGGCCACGAGCGTATCCGTGCCGTCATCGTCAACGGCGAGCAGAAAGCAGCAGAAGCCGGCGATGAAGCAATTGTGGTGCTGGAGCGCACACCGTTTTACGCTGAATCTGGTGGCCAGGTAGGTGATACCGGGCTGCTGACCTGGAGCGGTGGCCGCTTCAAGGTAACCGATACGCGAAAAGACGGTGATAACCATCTGCATGTGGGCACCCTCATAGAGGGTGAGCTGTTCGAAGGCCTGGAAGTGGACGCCCGCATTGACCACGCACGCCGTGAGCGGGTTCGCCGGAATCACTCTGCCACGCACTTGCTGCATGCGGCATTGCGCAAAGTGTTGGGAGAGCATGTAGGCCAGAAGGGTTCTCTTGTGGATCCGGACAAGCTGCGCTTTGACTTCTCGCATTTCGAAGCGGTTACGCCTGAACAGTTGAAAGAAATTGAGCGCCAGGTAAACGAGCAGATTCTCAGCAACACCGCAGTACAGACCGACATTACAGATATGGAGCAGGCGCAAGCAAAAGGCGCCATGGCTTTGTTTGGTGAAAAGTACGGTGATGTGGTTCGGGTGCTGAGCATGGGTGCCGACAGCTACTCTGTAGAGCTTTGCGGTGGCACCCACGTAACTCGCACTGGCGACATTGGCCTGTTCCGTATTACATCCGAAAGCGGCATTTCTTCGGGTGTTCGTCGAATTGAAGCGGTGACCGGTTTTGGTGCCCTTGAGTGGGTTGACGATACCGAGCGTACGCTGCGTGAAGCAGCCCGACTGGTAAAAGGCAGCCGGGAAACAGTTATCGACAAGGTGCAACAGACCATTGACCGGAATCGGCAGCTTGAGAAAGATGTTGATGCCCTGAAGGCCAAGCTGGCCAGTTCCGCTGGCAGTGATTTGGCTGATTCTGCTGTAGACGTTGCTGGCCTGAAGGTTGTTGCTGCCGAGCTTGAGGGCGCAGACCGTCAAACGCTTATGGAAACTGCAGACCAGCTTAAAAACAAGCTGGGAGAGGGTGTGGTTGTTCTCGCGAGCGTAGAGGATGGAAAGGTAACCTTGGTGGCGGGTGTAACAAAGTCTGCAACTGGTCGCATCAAAGCGGGTGACTTGATGAAGCATCTGGCAGGGTTGGTTGACGGTAAAGGCGGCGGTCGCCCGGATATGGCCCAGGGCGGTGGTAACGACGCCTCGAAGCTTGCGGATGCCCTTGCCGGGGTGCCTGAGTGGGTTGGGAAAAATATCACCTGAGCAACTATTTTTCAGAAGCGATCGGGGTTTATAATTCCGGTCGCTTGTATATTGACGGGTAGGGTGCTCCGCCCTGCCGTAGGCCTCGATTCGGATATTGGAAAGACAATGGCTCTGTTTGTTCAGAAATTTGGTGGCACCTCGGTGGGTACAACCGAGCGCATAGAGGCAGTGGCTGAAAAGGTGATTGGCTTCCGCAATGCGGGCCATGATGTGGTTGTTGTAGTGTCTGCCATGAGCGGTGAAACCAACCGGCTAATCGGGTTGGCCAGCGATATTATGGAAGAGCCTGCGCCTCGTGAAATGGATGTTCTGATTTCTACGGGGGAGCAGGTAACCATGTCGCTTCTCTCTATGGCGCTGCAAAAACGTGGCCTTGATGCTCGCTCTTATACCGGTTCGCAGGTCCGTATACTCACGGACAATATGCACACCAAGGCGCGTATAAAACAGATCGACGAGCAGCGTATACGTGCGGATCTGGATGCAGGCCGTGTTGTAGTTGTTGCTGGATTCCAGGGCGTTGATGAGGAAGGCAATATCACTACCTTGGGCAGAGGTGGGTCAGATACCACTGCGGTGGCCCTGGCGGCCACGCTCAAGGCCGATGAATGTCAGATCTATACCGATGTGGATGGCGTTTATACAACGGACCCACGAGTGGTAGACAGCGCCCGTCGGCTGAAACAGATTACGTTTGAAGAAATGATGGAAATGGCGAGCCTGGGATCCAAGGTTCTCCAGATTCGCGCTGTAGAGTTTGCAGGAAAATACAACGTTCCGTTAAGGGTTCTTTCCAGCTTCGAGGAAGGTGAAGGCACCCTGATTACATTTGAGGATAACAACGCCATGGAACAACCGGTCGTCTCCGGCATCGCTTTTAATCGTGATGAAGCCAAAGTCACCATCTCTGGAGTGCCTGACACCCCGGGTAGTGCGTTGCGCATTCTGAAGCCGGTAAGTGAAGCCAACATTGGTGTGGACATGATTGTTCAGAACGTTGGCGAGGATAATCGCACAGCCTTCACTTTTACCGTTCATCGCAATGATTTCAAGCGCGCTAAAGACGTGCTTCAGCGTGTGTCGGATGAGCTGGGTGCTCGGGGCGTCAGTGGCGATACCAAAATCGCGAAAGTCAGTATTGTCGGCGTTGGTATGCGCTCTCACGCGGGTGTGGCAACTCAAATGTTTGAGGCGCTGTCGAATGAAGGGATCAATATTCAGATGATCTCCACATCGGAAATCAAGATTTCTGTCGTGATTGATGAGAAATACCTTGAGCTTGCGGTTCGCGCACTTCACAGTGCGTTTGAGTTGGACAAGCCTGGAGTAGAAGAAACCTTATAAAAAGAGACCCACTTTCTGGCCTAGTGCTCGCATGTGTTCGTATAAGGGGATGTGCGTCTTTTGGTTAGCCCGTGTTCTCAGTATAAAAGTCGAACTAAATAAAACATTACTTGTCGGAACAGGTAGCTCAGGATAGGGAGAAAGGGATATGTTGATTTTGACTCGCCGTGTTGGCGAAACGTTAATGGTCGGTGATGATGTCACTGTTACTGTGCTTGGGGTGAAAGGTAATCAGGTGCGTATCGGTGTTAATGCACCGAAAGAAGTAGCCGTGCACCGGGAAGAGATCTACCAGCGCATCCAGTCTGAAAAAGACGGCGATGAGCCGGAGCCGGGCAACAGCTGAGAAGAGAAAAGAGGCCGCCCAAGCAAAACTTAGGCGGCTTTTTTGTTTTCAGGGGAAATGAAGGTTAAAAAAATCTTGTCAAGCCTATGAAAACAGAAAAATTATGGTAGTATACGCCCCGTTCTGAAGGAGAGGTGGGTGAGTGGCTGAAACCAGTTCCCTGCTAAGGAACCGTACGAGCAATCGTACCGAGGGTTCGAATCCCTCCCTCTCCGCCATTTTCTTTTTATAAGAAAAGCGGAACAGGTTGAAGTTGCATTCAACCAACTAAAGTGATCAATGCGCGGCTGTAGCTCAGCTGGATAGAGTACTCGGCTACGAACCGAGCGGTCGGAGGTTCGAATCCTCCCAGCCGCGCCACTTTTTAGAATAATGACTCGTGAACCCGGCCATAGAGTCTGGCTCAAAAGTCAGAAAGGATTTGAACCGAAAGAGGTTCGACCGAAGCACACGAAGTGTGCTGAGGAACGCCAGAGCGAAGCGACGGCGGCCCCGAAGGGGTGAGGGCCAAAGGCCCGAATAATCCTCCCGTTGGCTCATACCCATCCGGGCAGGATAGAAAGTTATTGGCGGCTGTAGCTCAGCTGGATAGAGTACTCGGCTACGAACCGAGCGGTCGGAGGTTCGAATCCTCCCAGCCGCGCCATATTCAAGTCAAAGCGCCTCAGTTTGTGAATCTCACAAGCTGGGGCGTTTTGCTTTGTGCCCCCCGCAATCATTCCCGCCTATGGGAATACCCCTACTGCTCAACAGCTTCCAATTGACCCCCGTCAAGTTTCCCTATGCCCGACCCGCTAGACTTTCGTTAGTTACCTTATTAATCCACGTCCAGCGCAATTGGATGGAGAACTCATGGATAAAATTCGCCGCGCTCTGCTCGGGCAGATAGCCAAATTGACCGCCGGAGCAGCGCTTGTTCCCCTAAGCAGCATTGCTTCTGCTGGCATCAACGACCAACCACCCCGCAGGGAGGGTGATCCTGAAAAGCGCTACGCGATGCTGATTGATCTAAGGGCGTGCATCGGATGCCAGGCGTGTACTGTTTCCTGCCATATCGAAAACGAAGCACCGCTTGGCAACTTCCGTACCATTGTTTCGCAGTATGAAGTGGAGCATGAAGAGACGGGCAACACTGCCACCTTTATGCTGCCGCGCTTGTGCAATCACTGCGAGACTCCGCCTTGTGTTCCTGTGTGCCCTGTACAGGCAACCTTTCAGCGTGAGGACGGCATTGTTGTCGTCGACAACGAAGCATGCGTGGGCTGTGCCTATTGCGTGCAGGCTTGCCCATACGATGCCCGGTTTATCAACGAATATACCCAAACAGCAGACAAGTGCACTTTCTGTGCGCATCGCCTGGATGTGGGTTTGCTGCCAGCGTGTGTGGAGTCGTGTGTGGGTGGCGCCCGTATTATCGGCGACATACGCGACCCCGACAGCCAGATCAGCCGCATGATGAAAGAACACTACGACGAGCTGATGGTACTCAAGCCGGAAATGGGCACTGCACCCCACGTGTTCTATTTGGGCATGGACGAGCGGTTCGTATCCCGGCCAGATGCTAAGCCCGCAATCTGGGATGTGCGAGACCAACAAGGTGAGGAGGTTGGCTATGAATTCAGCGGTCATTGAGGTTCTGGCACCTCGCTATGGTATTGCCTGGTATCCATGGGCAGTCCAGTACTTCTTCCTGATTGCGGTTTCATACTCGGCGCTGCTGTTGACGGTGCCGGGTTTGCTGTTCGGCAAGAAGAATTATGAGTCGCTGGCGAAAGTGGCCCTGTTGGTCACCGTGAGTTGCACTCTGGTAGGGCCGGTAGCTTTGCTGGCTGACCTGCATCAACCGCTAAGGTTTTGGCATTTCTACGCGAATCTCACGCCTTGGTCGTGGATGTCCATAGGCAGCTTGCTGCTCCCCGTGTATCTCGTGCTGGTTGTGGCTTATGCATGGCTTGCGTGGCGGCCGGCTATGCAGGTACAGGCTCAGGGTGAAGGGTGGATTGCGAGGCTCTCGGGCTGGGTCAGCTTGGGCCAATGGCATGCGTCTCGTTGGATGCTGGTGGTTGCGGGGCTTGGTGCGCTCGTTCTCTCTGTTGGCATCATGGTCTATACCGGCGCGGAAGTGGCGATCGTTAAAGCCCGTCCTCTCTGGAATACCTACTGGCTCCCCGTCATGTTCGTGCTGACCGGTTTGGTCGCAGCGGCGGGATTGGTGATTCTGATTAACCGCCTGATGACAGGTAACGATCAGGAGGTTAACGAGCAGAGTCTGAAAGTCATCTTCGTGACCATGGTTCTCTCTGCCCTGGTCGCTGCACTCTGGGTTTCTGAAGGTATTACCGGCTTCAGCCCCTCGGTTGAGCAGGCCTTTGCGTCGCTGCAGAGAAACCCCGAGTGGCGTGCCGTCGCGATCTACGGCTTGTTGGTGGGGGTGGCGCTCACACTCAGTGCCATCGCTATGCTGCGGCGTCCCGGCTGGATAGGGCGTTCCTGGCTAGCAGGCCTGTTGGCCGTGCACATCGGCTGGACGTTTCGCTGGATGGTACTGATGGAAGTACAAACCGTGGCCAAAAACACGGCGGGCTACTACCACTACGCCATTGAGGCTGGTTCCAGCGGGTTGATGGGCATTATCGGAACCTTCGGGCTCTGGCTGGCCGCACTGCTGATTATTGACATTCTGGTGCCCTGGAAGAAAAGCCTCCAGGCAAGCAGCCATTGATTCACGTCTTCGGAGCAAAATAATGGACAAGAATCGTCGTAATTTCCTGAAAGGTGCAGCCGCTGCCGGCGGTGCTGCAACTTTCGCGGCGGGCTACTATGGCCCGCTGGAAAAAATGGGCAAGGGCCTGGTGAATGGTACTTCTGGTGTCGCTACGGCGGATCGGCTGCACGGCAACAGCTTGGCACCTGAATACTCAGTTGACCCCAAAACCGGAGAAGTAGTGCTTAATCCGGATCAGCGCATCGCTTTTACCGTCTGTTATGGCTGTACCACCAAATGTGGCGTGCGGGTTCGAATCGATAACAACGAGGAAAAGGTTCTGCGGGTATCGGGTAACCCATACCACCCGTTGTCCTCTGACGAGCATCTGGATGAAAGCGCACCGGTGCTGGAAGCCTTTCAGCGTATGAGCAGCTTTCAGGATCAAGGCCAGCTTAACCGGTCGACTGCGTGTGCCCGTGGTAACGCGGCAATGTCACAGCTGACCAGCGACCAGCGAGTGCTGAAGTGCCTCAAACGCACCGGCCCGCGTGGAAGCAATCAGTGGGAAACCATTCCCTTTGAGCAGTTGCTGGACGAAATTGTGGCTGGCGGTAACCTGTTTGGAGAAGGCGAGGTTGAAGGCCTGCGCTCTATCCGTGATTTGAAAACACCACTGGATTCGGAGAACCCTGAATACGGGCCCAAGTCAAACCAGTTGCTGGTGATGGAAGCAACGGATTACGGACGGTCGGCGTTGCTTAAGCGCTTTGCATTCAATGCTTTTGGAACCCGAAACTACGGGCATCATGGCGCCTATTGTGGTCTGGCGTTCCGTATGGGCTCTGGCGCGCTGATGAATGATCTGGCGAAGAATGCCCACGTGAAGCCGGATTATGCCAACGTAAAGTTTGCCTTGTTTATCGGAACCGCGCCCAGCCAGGCGGGTAACCCGTTCAAGCGTCAGGGCCGTTTGCTGGCACAGGCGCGGACTTCAGGCAATATGGAGTATGTGCTGGTTGACCCCGCACTGACTGCCGCTGCATCCCATTCCGCCAGTGACCGTAACCGTTGGGTGTCTATCCTGCCGGGTACCGATACTGCCTTTGCCATGGCATTGATTCGCTGGATGCTGGTGAACGAAGCCTATGCCAAAGATTATCTGGAACTCCCTGGCAATATGGCCGCCAGTAAAGCAGGCGAGTCTGGCCACACCAACGCAACGCACTTGGTGATTGACGACGATAACCACCCCCGTGCAGGTTACTTTCTGCGCCTGAGTGACATAGCCCAGGCACAGGCCGGCGCCGATGATGATTACCCGGTCGTGGTGAACATGACGGGCGATTTTGAAAGCTCTGAAGTAGCCACGCGCGGCCAATTATTCGTTGAACGCACTGTGGAAACCGGTGCTGGCCCGGTACGGGTGCGTAGTTCACTGTTCAAACTACGCCAGGAGGCCATGCGATACAGTATCGAAGAATACGCAGAGTTCTGTGGCATTGAGCCTGATGTTATACGCAATCTGGCCAAGCGCTTCACAAGCTTTGGGCGTATGGCGGCGGCAGACACCCATGGTGGAATGATGTCGGGCTCTGGCTTCTATGCCTCATACAGCATCAATATGCTGAACCTGCTGGTTGGTAGTTTTAACCAGAAGGGTGGGGTGGCCAAAGGTGGCGGAAGCTTCAACGGTGTTGGTGCTGGCCCCCGCTATAACCTTGAGGACTTCCCCGGGAAAGTTGGGCCCAAGGGCGTGTTTCTCTCCCGCTCGCGTTTCCCCTATGAGAAAACCAATGAATACAAACGCCGTGTGGCCGCGGGCGAGTCTCCTTATCCGGCTGCTGCACCCTGGCGTTCGCTGGCTCCACCCATTCTCACTGAACACCTGCTTTCTGGCCTTGAAGGGTACCCCTACAAGATCAAAGCGATGATAGGGGTTATGGCTAACCCCATGTATGGCCAGGCGGGCCTGACCTCTTTGCTGGAAGAAAAACTGAAAGATCCCGGGAATATTGGTTTATATGTGGCTGTAGACGGCTTCATTAACGAAACCAACCGTTTTGCAGACTACGTAGTGCCGGATTCGGTTATGTATGAGGTTTGGGGCTTCACCGGCGCCTGGAGTGGCACTCTGACCAAAATGACCACTGCTTGTTGGCCGGTTGTTGAGCCTCGCCAGGCTAAAACCGCTGCGGGTGAGCCTGTATGCATGGACAACTTCTTTATTGAACTGGGTAAGCGCCTTGAGTTGCCGGGCTTTGGTGATAATTCAATTGAGGGGGCAGATGGCCAGATGCACGGCCTGAATCGCGCCGAGGATTTTTATCTGCGCGCGGCGGCCAATATCGCCATGGCTGGAAAGCCTTTGCCGGTAGCCAGTGACGAAGACATCCATGCCAGTGGCATTGAGGCATTGCTGGATCGAATCAAAAGCACGGTGGCCGGGGATGAGGTTGGCCCTGTGGCTCACTTGTACTCCCGTGGTGGCCGTTTTGAAACCATGGCGAAGGCCTATGACAAGGATAAGCTCGGCCATGCATGGAAGCGCCCTTTGTGCGTTTACAATGAGGCAGTGGGTACGGCAATCGACAGCTACAGTGGAAAGCGGCTGGTGGGAACCCCCACGCATCATGCGCCAAGGTTCTGGGATGGCTCCCTGCTAAGAGACCATTATCCGGAGAGCGAGTGGCCGTTGCTGGCTTTCTCGTTCAAATCGAACCTGATGAACTCCTACGCCATTGGGCTTGAGCGTCTGCGCATGATCAAGCCTTACAACCCGGTGCTTTTGCATCGCAACGATGCTGAGAAGTTCGGTGTGCGTCACGGTGACACCATCAGTATTGAAAGCCCCGGCGGCAAGGTTCTGGCGCTGGCGTTGGTAGGGGGTAACGTGCACGAAGGCGCACTCGGTATTGAGCATGGCTACGGCCACCGCGAACTGGGTGCTGCAAGCCACATCATTGATGGTCAGGAGCGCGCCGGCAATCCCTACCTCGCGGCAGGTGTGAACATCAACGATCTGGGTTTTGCGGATCCCACCCGCAAGGACGGCACAGCTACCTGGCTGGAAAACGTCAGCGGTGCATCTGTTAGGCAAGGATTGCCTGTTCGGGTGCGTGTGGTAGAGAGTATGGCCTGATACTTGAGAGGATAAGGGCCCAGCAACGCTGGGCCAGAATCTCTGAATTGTTCAGGGTTTTGGGCTACCCATAATGGCTTCCATTTCATCGGAACGCGGCGCACCCTGTTTCATCTGGATGGCGCCATCAGTGCCTTTAAAATAGGTGCTTGGTGTAGCACTCAACCCCAAGTCAGACATCAGCCGATTGTTCTGCCTGATTTTTTTCGCATGCGCACTGACGATGTTGCGATTCACGGTAACGCCACCCTGAGCATGATTTTGCTGGTTTTCTTTCAGAGCTTCACTGGGATTGTTTGAGCCCAGGATTGTCGCGGCCTTGGGCAGGCTGTCCTGTGCCAGTATGCCCACCATTACGTGCCGGAGTTGCACCTTGCCTGCATCAATCCAAGGCTCCGCGGCTTGGCGGAATCTGTGACAGAACGGGCAGTTAGGGTCGGTAAAGGTGTAGACAATAACCGGCGCATTGGCATCGCCATCACGCACCCAGTTGGCTTTTTCAATCTCACCCCAGGCCTTTTCGTTCTGAGGTCCCACAACCAATTCCTGTATTTTCGGGGCCGTAAGGTTTTCGCCGCGGCTGTCCAGCATGTTGCCTACGATCACGTGCTCCTTGTCTGGAGTGAGATAGAACGCAACCGGGCCACCTGGCATGCTGCCGACATAGCCGGTCATGCCTCCAGGGCCTTCAAAAGTTGCCGAGATCGTTACGCCGCGATCAACCAGAAGTTGAACCGGATCAGGAAGTTTTTCTTGCGCGAGCGCGGGGAGGCTTAGCAGCCCGCTGGTCATCAGCGCCGTTGCAAGCAGGGATCGTTTCAGAGAGAAATCAGACAAGTGCATAGTTAGTCTCCAGGTGAGGTTCAGTCCGCGCTAAAGCTTCGGAGATTGTGAGCAAGGGATGCGTTCGACAGTTCGCCCAAGTGCGCATTCACCTGCTTACCGTTTGCATCGTAGAAGAGCGTGGTCGGCAAGGCTTGGCTGCCCGTTGTGCGGCCAAGGCTGGCGCTGGTGTCAGTAAGGACATTGTTCAGCGAGAGCTTGTGCTGGTCCATGAACTGAGTAATGGTTTCAGGGTATTCACCCTGATTTACAAACACAAAGGTAATGTCCGGGTTTTCCAGTTGAGCTTGTTCCAGTACAGGCATCTCCCGGATGCAGGGCGGGCACCAGGTTGCCCACAGGTTCACCACAATGGGCTTACCTTTTGCTACTTCCTGAAGCGTTACCGGCGTGCCGTCCATCAGACTGAAACTACTTTGAGGCATGCTTCTGGAGCTGCTTTCGACCAATGTGACCAGCAGGGATATGGAGCCCCAGGTTAGCATCCCGGTTGCTACAGCAATGGATAAAGGCTTACGGATACTGGCGTGCCGCCAGAGCTTCCAGGCGGTCAGCGCAATTGCACCGAGCACGCCGGCGACAATATGAAAGCCGCCATCCCGAATATCGACGATGCCCCAAAGGTTGTCCTGATAATACTCGAAGTACTGGATTACGAAGCCAACTCGCGCAGCAACCATGGAGGCCAGAAAAATATCAGATAGGGTTCCGGCGATAGGCACGCCGTGTTTTCGCCCACTGACAGCGCCAACAACCAGTGCAAGCACGAATGCGCCAAGTAACAGAACATGCCCCAAAGACAGGCTTAGCGGGCCTAAACTAACCGATAGCATCATCGCTCCTTGTTTATAACTTTATAACTGGCGGGCATACGACCCGAAGATCTCCCATGAGTTCCTTTTTCAGGCTATTGTTAGGCTCAATAGTTTGTTTTTTAGGGGTGACTGGATACAAGCATGTTATTGAATTGCGATATTGGTGAGAGTTTTGGTGCCTGGACGATGGGGCTGGATGAGCAGGTTATGCCTTATATTGACCAGGCAAACATTGCCTGCGGCTTTCATGCCGGTGACCCTTTCGTTATGCAAAATACCGTTCGCTTGGCGCTGCAGCATAACGTGGCTCTGGGTGCCCATCCTGCCTACCCGGATCTTCAGGGCTTTGGCCGTCGCTCCATGGTATGTCGCCCGGAAGAGATTCACGCCATGGTGCTTTACCAGGTAGGAGCCTTGAGCCAGATAGCGGCAGCACAAGGTGGCAAGCTCAGCTACGTTAAACCCCATGGCGCGCTCTATAACGACATGATGCGGGATGAAGCCGTGCTCAGGGCAATTCTTGGAGCGCTTGGTCAAACCACTGGCAAACTTGCACTCATGGCGATGACAACGGCTGATAATCAGCCGTTAAAGGCGCTGTGTGCGGAGTATGGCGTTGAGTTATTACTTGAAGCCTTCGCGGATCGTGCATATGACGAAAAAGGGTACATTGTTCCTCGCCGCATCGCGGGGGCCGTACATCACGATACGGACATTATACTGCGCCAGGCAAAAGCGATTGCTGAAGGGGGCGCCATCTCGACGATTAACGGAAGATTGCTCACACTGGAAGCAGATACTCTGTGTGTTCACGGCGACAACCCCGAGTCGGTTGCCGCCGTGCGAGCTATTCGTCAGGCGCTTACCACATAAGGTCGTCGGGAATTTCATACCCTGCGTATGGATCGTCGTCACCCACATCGTCTTTCGTGCGGTCGTGGAGCACAACCACTGCCTGTGCATCACGCTCGATAATCTTACGCGCCACACCGTCGGCGACAATCTCATACTGATCATTTACCGACACGATGGCCAAGCGGCCCCGGGAGAGTTGATCGGCCATGATGTCGTCGACATACAGTTTTTTGATTTTTTTGTCGTGAACGAATTGATATGAGGTTTCGCCCCGGCTGCGATCCAGCCGATTGGTCTCCACCAGTTGGCGAATTTGGGCCTGAACAGCCTTCTTCTCGGCTTCCTGCTGCCGCTTGAGGTTCAGCTGACGGTCGCGTTCGGCCTTTTCTTCACGGGCTTGACGGGCCCGGATCTCGGTCTCATTAACCTGCACGGCACCTTTGGGCTGCTGTTTGCGCTGTTTGTGTTTTTCATTGCGAATAGCTTTGGCCTTTTTTTGATCGGCCAGGCCCGCTTTCAATAGCTGATCCTGCAAGGATGCCATGGGATAACTCCGTTAATTGGTCATGAATTCTGGTATTCTATGGCGTTAGTATACGCCCTCGTGCTTACCTTCTTAACCAGCAACCGCTGATTCCGGGATTTTCTTGTATGCCTTCCTTTAAAGATCTTGATCTGTCTGCAGCCATGCAGGCCAATCTCGCCCAGTTGGGCTTTTCACAACCTACGGACATTCAGGAGCGAGCCTTGCCTCATTGCCTGGCGGGTCGTGACGTGATCGCCATGGCGCAGACCGGCAGTGGTAAAACGGCGGCTTTCGGCATCGGACTGATTGAAGGCCTCAAGCCGAAACTGTTTGCGGTGCAGGGGCTGGTGCTGTGTCCCACCCGTGAGCTGGCAGATCAGGTAGCGAAGGCCCTGAGGGAAATGGCACGGGCGCAGGAAAACGTAAAGATTCTGACCCTCTGTGGCGGCGTGTCTATTGGACCGCAAATTGGCTCTCTGGCTCATGGTGCGCATATCGTTGTTGGTACACCTGGGCGAATTGCCGACCATCTGCGCAAAGGGACTCTGGATCTTAAGCGTCTCACGACCCTGGTTCTGGACGAGGCCGACCGGATGCTCGATATGGGTTTCCAACCCGCCATGGAAGAAATTCTGAGTTACACGCCCAAGCAACGCCAAACGCTGATGTTTTCAGCGACCTGGCCGGATTCGATCCGTAAACTCAGCGCCGGGTTCCAAAGGGAGCCGGTGGATGTGCGGGCAGAGTCGCAAAGCGTCAATACCGATATTCGTGAGCTGTTTTATGAAATTCCTGCCTCGGAGCGCACCCGAGCCATCGTGAGCTTGTTGTCTGAGCATCAGCCTGCATCCTGTCTGGTGTTCTGTTCCATGAAACAGCAGTGCGATGAACTGGCGGCAGAGCTTGGCGCGCAGGGGTTCTCGGCATTGGCGTTGCACGGCGATCTCGAGCAGCGCGAGCGCGATAGTGTCCTGGTGCGTTTTGCTAACCAGAGTTGTCAGGTTTTGGTGGCAACCGACGTTGCAGCACGCGGTCTGGACATCAAGGCTTTGCCATTGGTAATCAATGCCGAACCCGCACGGGACCCGGAAGTGCACACTCATCGGGTAGGGCGCACCGGGCGTGCAGGTGAAGCAGGTCTGGCGGTTACGCTGTGCAGCCCCGCGCAGGGTCATAAAATTAATCGTCTTGAGAGTGAGCGGGGGCGTCCGGTTACTTGGGGAGACACCGAAATTCTGCTTTCAGTACCCGCAGAGCCGGTCACCCCGGCGATGAAAACGCTTTGTATCGCAGCCGGGCGTAAGGAAAAGCTCCGCCCGGGGGATGTGCTTGGTGCACTCACTGGAGAAGCCGGCCTGGATGGTAAATCCGTGGGCAAAATCGATCTGTTTGAGTTTCAGTGCTTCGTCGCTGTCGAGGCAGGGCAGGCCAAACGTGCCCTGAAACGCCTTGAAGATGGAAAAATAAAGGGTCGCAAGCTAAGGGTCAGGCTGGTCTGAGAGTGTGTCGTCGCGGGCTTTTCTTGCGCTTTGAGGTCGTGGCGAAGCGCTCGGAAAGTTCGTATAGCCTTTTTTGATTTGGTTGCTCACTGCGCCCGAAACCGGTAAATTACGCAGGATTTTGCCTCCGGGTTTATTCCGGCGCACCTAAAGGCTCAGGCCATCGGTGCACCGGTTCCCTGGGAAAACACACAAATGAATCACAGGTAGCTATTCAATATGGATGACCTGATGTCACAAGCCGTCGATCTGATGGTTGCGGGTATGGGCTTTGTGTTCGTGTTCCTGATTATTCTGGTGTTCGCGACCCTGCTTATGTCCAAACTGCTTATCCGGTTTGCACCGCCCGAGCCGGTAACCCCGGCCAAAAAGCCCCGTGCCAAGCCCAAGGCACCTGTTTCAGTTGATCCTGATACAGCAGAGGCGATTAAACAGGCGATTGCCAAATTCCGGTCGCGCCACAAGTAAGTGAGCCGGTAACCGATTAGATAGAACCTTTAAACAGAAGGCTGACACGATGACTGATACAAAGAAACCGCTGGGGATTACGGACGTTATACTCCGCGACGCCCACCAGTCCCTGCTCGCCACCCGTATGCGGCTTGACGACATGCTGCCCATTGCCGAGAAACTCGACAAAGTCGGTTTCTGGTCTTTGGAATCCTGGGGTGGAGCTACCTTCGACTCCTGCATCCGTTACCTGGGCGAAGATCCTTGGGAGCGCATTCGCGAACTGAAAAAGGTAATGCCCAACACGCCCCAGCAAATGCTGCTTCGTGGTCAGAACCTTCTGGGTTATCGGCATTATGCGGATGACGTGGTAGAGCGGTTTGTTGATCGTGCCGCAGAAAACGGCATTGATGTGTTCCGTATTTTCGATGCGATGAACGATCCCCGCAACCTGGCGACCGCCATCAAGGCCGTGAAGAAAACCGGCAAGCACGCACAAGGCACCATCTCTTATACCACCAGCCCGGTGCACACCATCGAGATGTGGGTAGAGTTGGCGAAAGAAGTTGCCGACATGGGCGCAGATTCCATTGCGATCAAGGACATGGCCGGTATTCTCAAGCCCTACGTGGCTTTTGATCTGGTTAGCCGCCTGAAGAAAGAACTCGACATCCCGATTCACATGCAGTGCCACGCGACCACTGGCATGTCTACCGCGACAGCTATCAAAGCAGCGGAAGCCGGTATTGATAACGTGGATACGGCCATATCTTCAATGAGTATGACTTACGGCCATTCGCCCACTGAGGCGGTTGTTGCCATTCTTGAAGGCACCGAGCGTGACACTGGTCTGGACCTTGTGTTGCTGGAAGAAATTGCCAGTTACTTCCGCGAAGTTCGCAAGAAGTACGCAAAGTTTGAAGGCAGCCTCCGTGGTACCGATTCGCGCATCCTGATTGCTCAGGTACCGGGCGGTATGTTGACCAACATGGAAGGCCAGCTCAAAGAGCAGAATGCTGCGCATCGATTTGACGAAGTACTGGCTGAAATCCCCAAGGTTCGTGAGGACCTGGGCTTCATCCCGCTGGTAACACCGACGTCTCAGATTGTAGGTACTCAGGCTGTACTTAACGTTCTGACGGGCGAGCGTTATAAGTCTATCTCCAAGGAAACCGCGGCCATCCTGAAGGGCGAGTACGGCTCCGCGCCTGCGCCTTTCAACAAAGAGCTGCAGGAAAGGGTTCTGGAAGGTAAAGAAGCTATTACTTGCCGTCCGGCTGACAATATTGAGCCGGAAATGGACAAGCTGACCGACGAGCTGAAAAAGCTGGCAGGCGAGAAAGGCATTAAGCTGGCGGACAACACCGTTGATGATGTTCTGACCTATGCTCTGTTCCCGCAGATTGGTCTCAAGTTCCTTGAAAACCGCAACAATCCGGATGCCTTTGAGCCAGTGCCTACGGCTGAAGGCGCGCTTCCGGCCAAGAAGGCCAGCGGCCCTGAAACTTATACTGTTGATGTTAACGGTAAGAAATTCGTGGTTGCAGTGTCTGAAGGCGGCGAAATCTCCCAGATTCAGGGCGAGGGTGGTGCTGCATCTGCGCCAGCTGCGTCTGCCGCGCCAGCCCCGGCTGCCGGTGAAGGCGAGCCTGTTATCGCACCTCTGGGTGGCAACATCTTCAAGGTGCTGGTGTCACCAGGCGAAGCCGTTGAAGAAGGCGATGTGCTGATTATTCTCGAGGCCATGAAAATGGAAACCGAGATTCGTGCACCAAAGGCCGGCACTGTCGGCGAAGTCTTCATCAAGGTCGGTGATGCCGTCTCCCCTGATGATGAAATGCTGACAATCGCATAAAGGGCCAGCATTCCATGGATAAGTTAATGACGTTATGGACAGGTAGTGGCCTGTTCAATATAGAACTTGGCCAGGTGATCATGATTGCCGTTGGCCTGCTTCTTCTGTTCCTTGCGATTCGCAAAGGGTTTGAGCCATTGCTGCTGGTGCCTATCGGGTTTGGTGGCATTCTGGCGAATATTCCGGAGGCAGGGCTTGCCCTGACTGCGGCAGAAAATGCTATCCATCTTGCCATGAGTGGCGGGAAAGGGGAGTTGCTGGCTGCGCTTGCTGCGCCTCTGGATGTGGCTTATCAGGCTGGGCAAGCAATTACGCCCGAGCTGAAAGAAGCGTTCAAGGTGGCCGTAAAAGAAGCTAGCTATTCCGAAATGGCAGCAGCTAATACGGTCGCTCAGGATGCCGGTTATGGTAATGGCATGCTGTATAACTTCTATTCTGTGGTTATCGGCAGCACCATCGGGCCTCTGGTGATTTTCATGGGTGTTGGTGCAATGACGGATTTCGGTCCGTTGCTGGCTAACCCGAAAACCATGCTGCTGGGTGCTGCTGCCCAGTTCGGTATCTTCGGTACCGTTTTGGGTGCCGCACTGCTGGATTGGCTTGGCATACTGGAGTTCACGATTCTGGAAGCCGCCGCTATCGGTATCATTGGTGGTGCTGATGGCCCGACGTCCATCTACGTTTCCAGTGTTCTGGCTCCGCATCTGTTGGGTGCAATTGCGGTATCCGCATACGCCTACATGGCTATGGTTCCGATGATTCAGCCGCCGATCATGAAAGCGCTGACTACAGAGAAAGAGCGGGCTATCAAGATGTCCCAGCTGCGCCCTGTCAGCAAGCGTGAAAAGATCGTTTTCCCGCTGGTTGTTCTGATCGCTGTGGTTCTATTCCTGCCAGATGCTGCGCCCCTGCTGGGTATGTTCTGCTTCGGTAACCTGATGCGCGAGTGTGGTGTGGTGGAGCGTTTGAACGACACCGCCCAGAATGCTCTGATCAACATCACTACGATTTTCCTGGGTTTGTCTGTTGGTTCCAAGCTGATGGCGGACAAGTTCCTGGATGGCCAGACTCTGGGTATTCTGGGGCTGGGTATCGTAGCGTTTGGCGTGGGCACGGCGTGTGGTGTTCTCATGGCCAAGTTGATGAACAAGTTCAGTAAGGATCCGATCAACCCGTTGATTGGTTCTGCCGGTGTATCTGCGGTGCCGATGGCGGCGCGGGTTTCCAACAAGGTTGGTCTTGAGGCGAATCCGCAGAACTTCCTGCTGATGCATGCTATGGGGCCGAACGTTGCTGGTGTTATCGGTTCGGCTGTTGCTGCGGGTGTGATGATCAAGCTACTTAGCTGATTGTTGCCCTTGTAGTTCTGAAAACCCCGCCTTGCGTTAGCTCGGTGGGGTTTTCTGCTTTTCAGGCTCAGGTTTTCAATCGTCCTAGCTCGGTATCCAGTATTTCAACCTCTTTATCGAGTGATTCACCGCTACCACGCACCCGCTGGGCAAGCTCGCGCAGATCACTTGCGGCATCACCAATAGCGGTCAGATTTCGGTTTATTTCTTCACTAACAGAGCTTTGCTCTTCTGCAGCTGTGGCTACCTGAGTGACGTGTTCAACAATGGTGCCTATGCGCGTTACCACAGATGCTAGCGAGTGATCGGCTTCACGGGTGCCTTCAACGGCCATGGTTGCCCGCTCAACACCGGTATTGATGACCGCTACGGTTTGGTGCACTTCTTGCTGCAGGCCATCGATCATTTGACTGATTTCATCGGTTGATTGCCGCGTACGCGATGCCAGTGTGCGCACCTCATCGGCTACCACCGCAAACCCGCGACCCTGCTCTCCTGCTCGGGCGGCTTCAATAGCGGCGTTCAGTGCCAGCAGGTTGGTTTGCTCGGCAATGCCTCGAATGACATCCAGAATGCGGTTGATCTCATCACTGCGACTGGCGACATGGCCAATCGCTTTGCTAGCCTCGCCCATATCATCGGCTAAGGCGCTTACACCCTCAACAGCAGAACCCAGGGTTTCTTGTGTAAAGCGAATACCATCCTGTGCCTGGCGAGCATTCTCGGCAGACTCACTGGCAAAGCCAGCCACTTCACCTGCGGCCGCTGACATTTCATTCATTGCCGTGACTACGCTGTCTACCTCATGGTGCTGTCGTGTTGTGTTTTCCTCAGTATCCCGGGCAATGGTGCCGACATCCGTGGCTTGCTCATGTACGCGAACATTCACCGCTTTCAGGTCGTTAATCATCTCGCGCAGACGTGCCAGGAACGTATTGAAACCACCGGCAAGTTCAATCAGTTCGGCATGGGTATCAATATTCAGCTCTCGGGTCAGATCGCCTTCAGCGTTGCTGAGGCTATTCATCCGGTCGCGAATTTCATCCAGCGGCCGAATGACAGAACGAACCATCAGGATCAGCATTAATACCGAAAAAATGGATACAACAATGCCCACCAGCAACTGACGTTGTGCCGTTGCTGAAACCTCATTTGAAAGCAGCGTGGTTATTTCATCAAGCTGCGCAAGTGCCGCAGCACGGGGAAGTTCAATCAGCAGCGACCATTCCCGGCCGGCGTCTGCTATCCGAACCGGGTAGGATACCGCGAGCGTCTCACCGTCATCATAGCGGCCTCCATCGCGATGCAGTGCTGCCATTTCGCTGGCCCGCTCGGGCATGGCCTCTGCCAGCGGCCGCGCCAAGGCGTCACCGTAGTGGCTGCTCGCTACGATCAAGCCTTTCTCGCTCAGTAAAGTGACACGTGATTGCCCGTTATAGAGCTGCCCGCTGACTGATTTAACAGTGTCTTGCAGGGTATCAAGGTTGATATCGACACCGACAACGCCCGCAAAGTTACGGTCGGCCATGATCGGCACTACGAGCGTAGTCACCAGCTTGCTGTAGCCGTCTTCAATCTCATAGTTGTACGGTTCCATGATGCAGGAACCTTTGGTTTCCATCGGGCAGAAATACCACTCGGCCTCGCGGGCACCAAATTCGTTCAGTGTGTCATCGTATTTTTCTTCGGGATCATCCACTTGCTCAAACTGGACATCACCATTACGGTCACGGAAATAATAAATCTCCAGTGTGCCGGTGGGAGTGCTGTGTTCTTCAACGTTCCCGGTGAAGTATCGGTCCTGGCCATCGTAAGCATTGGGTTCAAATTGGGCGTAAATAGTACTGAGGTTTTGTTCTGGAATCAGCACTGCTCGGACAGCGTCTGATAGGGCACTACGGCTGATCCGCGCAGAATTATCGGCCGCTATGTTCTCTTGAATAATGTTGCGTACGATTCCCGGAACTTTGAATGCAGCGTTGAACTCACCGCCTACCTGCTCGCCATACTCGCCTGCCGTTGCAAGCAAACGATCCATGACAATATCCTGCACCAGTGTGCCGGTGTCTTCAGTCAGGCGATTTTCCATCTGGCTAAGCGACAATTGCGCTGTCACCATCATGCTGGCACCCATTACGAGCAACAAGCTGATAACCAATGCGTATAGCTTGATCTTAAGCGGTAGCTTTTTCATACCTCAAGTAACCTTCTTGGCTTTAATCATCAATCGGTTTTGTGCGGGGTGTTACATTTTATTGCAGTATATATGGTGTTATCGGCGGGCAAGTTGATCACTTGACGTGATAAACGTAACGGAACGTTAGCAAAAGCCGCTTTGGCTCTATGAGCCTGGGAGGTGTCGCCCAGGGAGTTCAGCAGAATACTTAATGAAAATCTCGCGAACTGACCGGGAGTGTCTGTATCAGATGGCTCAGGTCCGAGAGTTTCCCTGCCATAACATGAACAATTTCCCCCTCTCTTTCCAGAATGCCTTTTACGTGCAACAACCGTGCGGTGAGTAACGGTTTTCGCTGCCGGCGGGCGGTTTCCAGCCAGACCACGACGTTCACGTTGCCGGTTTCGTCTTCCAGGGTTACGAAGGTAACGCCGGAGGCGGAGCCGGGGCGCTGGCGGCCGGTTACCAGGCCGGCTACCTGTACGGGGATGCCGGCTTTGGTGGTTTTTAGTTGTTCAGCGCTGAGGCAGAACTGTAGGTGGCCTTGTTCCCGGAGCAAGGCCAGTGGGTGGCGTTGGAGGGTTAGGCCCTGACTGGCGTAGTCGGCGAGGACGTTCTGGCCTTCGGTGGGTTCCGGTAATTGGTTGCAGGTTTCCAGCTCGTAGTGTTCGTCGTCTTCGGCGGCAGCGAAGAGCTCAGAGGGTTTTTCGTGGCCCAGCAGTTGCCAGTAGGCTTGATGTCGGTTCGCAGCGAACGCGGGCATGGCGTTGGCGCCGGCAAGGAGTTCCATGTCGCGCTGGTTGAGGCTTGCCAAGCGGCGTAGCTCTGTGGAAGACCGGTAGCCAGTTTCGGGGCGATTTTGATATAGGCGCTCGGCGGCACTGCTTGAAAATCCCTGGATGATTCTCAGGCCCAGGCGTAGTTGCAGGTCCGGGCCTTCCAGAGTGTGATTCCACTGGCTGTTGTTGATGTCGAGAGGTAGTGCCACTACGTTGTGGCGTTTGGCGTCCTGCAACAGTTGCGATGGGGAGTAGAATCCCATGGGCTGGCTGTTGAGTAAGGCGCAGTAGAACGCAGCAGGGTAGTGGCATTTTATCCATGCGGAAACGTAAACGAGCAAGGCGAAACTGGCTGAATGGGATTCCGGGAAGCCGTAACCACCGAAGCCGCAAATTTGCAGGTAGAGGCGTTCGGCAAAGTCGGCATCGTGGCCCCGTGAAAGCATACCGTTGATGAGCTTTTCCCGGAACGGCGTCATGTCGCCATGGGATTTCCAGGCAGCCATGGCGCGGCGGAGTTGGTCGGCTTCGCCTGCTGTGAATCCCGCAGCGACCATGGCGAGTTTGATGACCTGTTCCTGGAAAATGGGCACGCCTAGCGTGCGCTCCAACACGCCACGGATGGCGTCGTTGGGGTAGTCCACCGGCTCCAGCCCATGCTTGCGGCGCAGGTATGGGTGCACCATGTCGCCTTGAATGGGACCGGGGCGGACGATGGCAACTTCAATCACCAGATCGTAATAGGTTTCAGGCTTCAGTCTGGGGAGCATGTTGATCTGGGCGCGGGATTCCACCTGGAATACACCAATGCTGTCGCCTTTTTGCAGCATGTTGTAGGTGGCTCGGTCTTCTTGGGGAATGTCCTGCATGCGAAAGGGTTCGCCTTTCTGTTGACTGATCATCTCCAGGGCTTTGCGTATTGCCGTGAGCATGCCCAGTGCGAGCACGTCAACTTTCATCAGGCCCAGGCTTTCCAGGTCGTCTTTGTCCCACTGGATAACGGTTCGGTCTGCCATGGCGGCATTTTCCACTGGCACCAGTTCGGACAGGGGGCCGGAGCTGATTACAAAGCCACCCACGTGTTGGGACAGGTGGCGGGGGAAGCCGAGCAGGGTGTTCACCAGAGCAAAGAACTGGTCTGCCACTTGCGGGTTGCGGGTCAGACGTTTGTCGAGAATTTGCTGGCGCCAGTTGGTGGCTTTGTCACGCCAGTCGATGCCTTCAAGAAGTTGCTCCACCAGTGCTGGATCGAACCCCAGAGTCTTGCCAACGTCGCGAATAGCGCTCTTTGGACGATAGCGGATAACTGTGGCTGCCAATGCCGCCCGCTCTCGGCTATAGCGTCGGTAGATGTACTGGATCACTTCTTCCCGGCGTTCGTGTTCAAAGTCCACGTCGATATCCGGCGGCTCGTTTCTGTCTTTGGAGATGAAGCGTTCAAACAGCAAATCCACCTGTGCCGGGTTTACTTCGGTAATGCCCAGACAATAGCACACGGCGGAGTTTGCGGCGGAGCCACGGCCCTGGCATAGAATGTCGCGGCTGCGGGCGAAGGCTACTATGTCGTGAATGGTGAGGAAGTAGTGTTCATACTTCATCTCTGAAATCAGCCCCAGTTCTTTGCGGATCAGGGCCTGAACAGACAGTGGCGTGCCTGCCGGGTAGCGTCGTCGCTCACCTTCCTGAGTTAGGCGTTTCAGATAAACATCCGGGGTTTCTCCCTTTGGCACCAGGTCTGGGGGATATTCGTAACGCAAGCTGCCGGGCTCAAAGGTGCACTGTTGGGCAATGCGTACAGATTCTTTCAGCCAGGCTTCCGGAAACAACCGTTGCAGGACCGGTAACGGGCGGAGGTAGCGTTCACCGTTCTGGAATAGACAGTGGCCGGCGCTTTCCAGGCTGGTGTGGTTGCGCAGGGCAGTGAGGACATCTTGCAAAGGTTGGCGTTGCCGGTTGTGCATGTGAACTTCGCCAATGGCCGTAATCGGGCAGCGCAAGTGGTCACTAAGCCAGCGGGCTCTGGCCAGTTGCTGCTCTTCACCGGATTCCAGGGTGCGGGCGGCGGCAATCCAGAGGCGGTGTTCGAATAACCGGGTTAACCATTCGCCGCAGGCCAGAGCCTGATCCGCATCAGCTTCGATAGTTGAGGGCGGCAACCACAGGCACAGGCAGTCATCCAGAGCATGTGTTTCCACGTCGCTATGGAAAATCCGGTATTGCCCTTTTTCAGCCCGGCGCCGACCGATGGTTATAAACTGGCAGAGCTGCCCATAGCCTTTGCGAGTGCGCGCCAAAAGAATAAACCGAGACGTGCTGGCACCGGGTGGGCTGTCAGCCAGCTCAAACCAGCTCCCGGTAATCAATTTTACCGGGCTTTCTTTCAGTGCTGCCCAGGCGCGGGGGATGCCCGCAACCGAGCAGGCATCGGTGATGGCCAGTGCTGTATACCCAAGCTCTGCGGCGCGCTCTGCAAGTTCATGGGGGTGAGAGGCTCCAGTCAAAAAAGTGAAGTTACTGAAGCAGAAGAGTTCAGCGTAGGAAGATTCGCCCATCAGCCAAACCACCCGTGTATAAACCAGCCTTCCCGCATATCCCGGAATACCCAGGCCAGTTGTCCGCTGTTCAGTTGGGCTATGTAATAATCCCGGTGTACTCGCTGGCCGTCCCACCAACCCCCGCTGATCCGTTCCGGGCCGGTAAACCAGGCTTTGGGACTTTCTGTGAGCGGCTGAGGGCCTTGCAGGAGCCACAGAGGGCGGCGGGGCAGTTGGCATGCTGTTGTTATCGTTGCACGGTTTGATCGGCGCACATCTGAGGTACTCCAAGCCCGCTCGGGCCGGTGGTCATCCTTGGGCGCTAGCTGTTTCAGTGCGTTATCCCCAAGCCTTGCCTGCAGGCGGCTCATCAGGGTGTGCCAGGCTTCGTTCAAATCCTGGTTTTCGCCTAGCAAATCCTGTCCTCCGGGCACCTCCCGCCCAAGAAACCGCTTAACCGTCAGGCGCAATGACGCGACCGGAGCTTTAAGCGGCTGCTGTTCAAATCGCAGGCTAATGAGGCTCAAAAATGCCTCCGCGCGGTGTTCCGGGCCGGAAGTGCGAATGCGGAGGCGCGTGGGTTCCCCGTGCCGATGTTGGAGCACTAACAATAAACAATCAGTATCCTGCTGGCGCCAACACAGATCTTTTTCCAGCTCAGACAACATGCGGTGCAATGGGAAAAGCAGCCCCTGTGACTGTTCAATATCCTGGACAAAGTCTGCTTGTTGCCGGAAATGATGTGGCGGTTGCCAAGATACTTGAGGGTCTGCCCTGGAGCCTTGAATTTTCTGGATGGTCGCCAGGGTTTCCGGGGATAGTCGCCGTGCCATTTCTGTCGGGGGCAAACTGAAGACTTCACCAAGAGTGCTCAAGCCAAGTCGTTTCAAGCGTGTGCGGGTGCGTACGTCAAACTCCGCAGCTTGCAGGGGTATTCTGCCTAGAGTCCGGAGGATATGGGCTGTATCAGATGTACATTCAGCCATACCGTTACGTGCGATCAGGCCCGCTGCCAAGGGTGTGTGGCCAATGCCCACCCAGGCGGTAAGCTGACGCTCATGAAGCACTTCTTCTATTGTTCTCCAAACAGCCGGAAGGCCACCGTACATTCGCTGCAGACTGCCGATTTCAGCCAACAAACCGTTAGGCGGAACCAACACAATATGAGCTGCATAGCGATACATCCAGAGAGCCTGGTCTTCCAGAATGCGGGCTTCTTGTGATTGGTCTGCTCTTACTATTCCCAGATCCGGCGCAAGGCTGACGGCCGTTTTTAGCCGCATGCCAGCTTTCACGCCCAGGTCCCGGGCGGCAGGGCAGGCCTGTATTACCTTCTGCCCGGAGCCCTCCACAATCACCAGCGCCGCGACGTGTTCACCGGAGCGGCGAATGTGATCCAGCAACAGGTGAGGGAAGTGCAAATGCAGCCAAAGCATAGAAGTTACCGTGCCGCCCCAGGCCATGGGCCTTGAACCACGCGGGGCGCTTCATGGTGAGACAGGCTTGCCCGATGAGCTATGGCAAGCGAGCAGCGTTGGCCCGGCCAGCTGCCGCGGCGTTTTACCACATTCACTTTCAGGCCCTGCTGATGGTCAGGCTCCAGCTCAAGGCGCAAGGCAGCCGGGGAGTTTTGTTCCACGTAGTGGCGCTCACGAAAAAGCACGCAAACATTGCTTCCAGCTTCAGCCGCCAACTGCAAACGCCGGATTTCCCGGGCGGCCAGTTTACCGGGCCAAGCCATGACCAGGCCGGTAACCGGGGAACGCAGGCAATTTTCCAGAGTCCAGAGAAAGTCTCCTTTGTCTTCGGTGTGGATTATGATGACTTGATCCAGGTCGATACCTGCCCGCGCCAGTGCCGGAGCATAGGGCGTGTGAGGCGGATTCAGCCAGAACACGGTTTTACCGGCCTGCGACAACCTCTGCATTAGCGGTATTAACAGAGTCAGCTCACCAATGCCGGGAGTATCCAGTAGGCACTCACTCAAAGCACCTCGGGGCCAGCCCAGCCCGCCGAGCTGGTTATCCAAGGCCTGATAACCGGTCGGTTCTGCCGGTTGAGTGGTTTTGTTGTGTTTGTGTCCCTGCCAAACACGGGCATCCTGCATTAGTGTGTTAAGAAGCTCGCTCATGGTGTAATCTCGGAATACTGTTTAAATATACAGTATTCCGAAGAGGGGCCGATTTCAAGACGCCGGTTGATAAAATGTATGACCGGGCCCATCTTGTATTATGTGTAGCGGTAGAGAATTCGGATATCGGCTCGGAGGTTTTGCATGAGTGGACTGGCTGAACTGCGTTGTGAGGCGTGTAGTGCGAACGCCCCCAAGGTAACTGATGAAGAGAAACGGTCACTGCACAAAGACGTTCAGGAGTGGGACATTCTCAGCGTTGATGGCGAAGAACAATTACGCCGGGTATTTAAATTCAGGAATTTTGCTCAGGCCCTGGCGTTTACCAACACGGTAGGGGAGCTGGCTGAGGAAGAAAATCATCATCCGGCCATTTTATTGGAATATGGGAAGGCGACCATAAGTTGGTGGACCCACGCAATCGGTGGGTTGCACAAGAATGATTTCATCATGGCAGCGAGAACAGACTCGGCTTACCACTGATCGTCTTTTTTTTCCTCGGCTTCAAGTTCTGCCTTGCGCTTGCGGACTTTTTCCAGCTTGTCTTTGGGAATGCTCATTTTTCTGGCTGAGTCCCGAAGCATGAATAAACTGCCCAGAATCAGACCCAAGGCGGCGAGTATAAAAATCCAGCCTATCATTGGCATACGTCAGGCTCCTTTTTAGTTGGAGTAGTGTTGTTGGAGTGGCTTTCTCTATAGTGGCATGTCCCGGCCGGGTTGGCGGCACATTCCACCCCTTATCAAGCATTATGGCAGTGTCTGCCGAAAACAGGAGTGCTACCAGGTGGCAAAACTATTACAGATCGATTTTCCTTTCACGGGTCCGTTTGGTTCAGAAATGGCTGAGGCGCTAAGAGATCTCGCCGTTTCCATCACGGAAGAGCCCGGCTTTATCTGGAAAATCTGGACGGAAAATGAGTCTGAAAAAGATGCGGGCGGTATTTATCTTTTTAAAACGGAAGAGACTGCGCAAGCCTATCTTGAGAAACACACAGCAAGGCTCAAGGGGCTTGGCGTTGAAAAGGTTCACGCCAAGATCTTTGATGTGAACGAGGCATTATCCAAGATTACAGCAGGGCCGATTTGAAACTCTGGCATCCGCATAGATCCGATCCGTCGTAAACAAACAGCATTTAAGGAGTCCGATACAATGAGCGATCCCGGTTATGTTCCCCCCAAAGTCTGGAAGTGGGAATCTGCCAGCGGTGGTGCATTTGCAAATATTAACCGCCCTATTGCAGGCTCTACTCACGAGAAGGATCTGCCGATTGGCAAGCATCCTTTTCAGCTCTATTCACTGGCGACACCAAACGGTGTAAAAGTCACAATAATGCTGGAAGAGCTGCTGGAGCTGGGCATCAGCGAGGCGGAATACGATGCCTGGTTGGTTCGCATTAATGAAGGTGAGCAGTTCGGTAGCGGGTTTGTGGATGTGAACCCCAACTCCAAGATTCCCGCGTTGATGGATCACTCGCAGGACCCTGCTGTTCGGGTGTTTGAGTCTGGTTCCATACTGCTTTATCTGGCTGAGAAGTTTGATAAGTTTCTGCCGTCGGATATCACTGCTCGTACCGAGACACTTAACTGGCTGTTCTGGCAAATGGGCAGTGCCGCGTTTGTGGGTGGTGGTTTCGGACACTTCTATGCTTATGCGCCAGAGAAGTACGAATACCCTATTAACCGCTACACCATGGAAGTGAAGCGGCAGCTGGATGTGCTGGATCGCCAGTTGGCCAATAATCGCTATGTTGCGGGTGACGAATACACCATTGCCGATATGGCCATCTGGCCTTGGTATGGCGCACTGGTAACTAACGCTGTGTACGATGCCGCAGAGTTTCTTGAGGCACACACCTACACCAATGTGATGCGCTGGGCTCTGGAGCTTAAAAAACGGCCGGCCGTGCAGCGCGGGCGAATGGTCAACCGCGCCTGGGGTGAACCAGAAACCCAGTTGCACGAGCGCCATGACGCCAGTGACTTTGAGTACAAAACCCAGGACAAGATTGGTGAGAGTTCTGAAAGCTCTGAGGGCTGAGGGCTCTTAATTCCTGAAGCGTTAATTAAGCCAGGCAGTTTGATGATTTCTGACATTGCTTACATTGTTGGCTTAACGGCACTTGCCGGTATCTGTATTCCTCTTGGCGGATTACTGGCAAGCGTTGAGCGCATTGGTCCCAAGTGGCTGGAACAGGAGTTTCGGCACTTCCTGATCGCGCTGGGCGGGGGTATTCTGCTTGGCGCGGTAACCATTGTGTTAATCCCGGAGGGGCAGTCGAGCATTGGCGACTCCTTCTGGGCTATCCCCGCCATCATTGCCGGCGGCCTGCTGTTTTTCTGGATCGAACGGATGCTTGGGGTACATCACCGGGAATCGCCCCAGTTGATGGGTGTGATGCTGGACTTTGTGCCGGAAGCCGCCGCTCTGGGTGGGCTGATTATAGTGAACCCAGGCCTGGCACCCTTGATGGCTGTACTGATTGCCATGCAAAACCTGCCTGAAGGCTTTAATGCCTACCGGGAGTTTCTGGATAAGCCGGGCTACACACCGAAGAAAACTCTGGCTGGCATGTCCAGCCTGGCAATGGCCGGGCCGGCCGCAGGACTTCTTGGGTACTTCTTCCTTTCTGAACAGCCCGTGGTTCTGGGAGCCATCATGCTGGTGGCGTCCGGTGGGATTCTATACCTGATCTTCCAGGATATAGCGCCCCAGTCCCGATTGGACAGGCACTGGGGGCCACCGCTTGGTGCAGTACTCGGTTTTTGCCTCGCGTTGTTCAGCGATATGTTGGTCGCAGGGGGCTGAACTATTTCGGCCTCCGGTCCCCCTCCATAATTTTTGCCACAAAAACGGACTTTCCATACGTCTCAAATGACCATTTCATGGTATCGGAAAGTACCTTCATAACTTCGTCATACTCACCAAAAATCTCAGTACTCATGCGCCCAGCGACAACTTGCAGGCCGGTTTCTTCCAGCCGGGCAATCAGGTCCCAGATAGGCTGCTTGTAGTCGTCGGTAAGTGGGTAGCAGCTAAGTTGTACAGACAGAAACATAAAAGCCTCCAGTGTTCATATTCACTAGTCGTTTGTTCGGTGCGCAAAACATCAGTAACCCATGGCCGAAGACGTGCTGCGTCTCGGATCTGCGCCGCCGTACAGCGTGCCATCTTCTCCAATCATAATACTCTGAATGGCCCCCATGGCTGAGTTGGTGACCACCTTGTGGCCCCGGCTTTCCAGCAGGCGTATTGTGTCTTTGCTGATACCTTGTTCGATGCGAATTTCATCCGGCAACCACTGGTGATGGATGCGTGGTGCATTGACGGCGGTTTGTATATTCATGCCGTGGTCAATCACGTTCATGAGCACCTGCAGGGTCGTCGTGATAATTCGGGAACCGCCAGGGCTGCCGGTGACCAGAAAGTTCCGGTCGCCTTTGCGAACGATGGTGGGCGACATGGAGCTGAGCATGCGCTTACCAGGCTCCACTTTGTTCGCTGCGCCGCCAATCAGGCCGTAGGCATTGGGCACGCCCGGCTTGGCGCTGAAGTCGTCCATTTCATTATTAAGCAAAAAGCCGGCACCTTGAACAGTAATGCCTGAGCCATAACTGAAGTTAATGGTGTAGGTGTTCGATACCGCATTGCCCCACTTGTCGACAACCGAAAAATGCGTGGTTTCAGGGCTTTCGTAGCTGGCTGGCTGGCCGTAGCGAACGTCTTGGGCAGGGCGTGCCTTGTCTGGTTTGATGCCTTGCCTTAGCTCTTCTGCGTAAGCTTTGCTGGTCAGCCCTTTCAGCGGTACGTCTACATAATCCGTATCGCCCAAATACTCGGAGCGGTCGGCATAGGCAAGCTTCATGGCTTCGGCCATATAGTGAATGGTATCTGCTGAGTTGTGTCCCAGATCCGGGATAGGAAAGCCTTCAAGAATGTTCAGTATCTGTACGATGTGAGCGCCGCCAGAAGAGGGTGGTGACATGGAAAAGATATCGTAGCCCCGATAATTCCCATGCACAGGGGTGCGTACAGCTGGCTGATAGTTTTCAAGATCCTGTCGGGTGATGAGGCCCCCGTGCCTTTCCATCTCTTCAACAATCAACTTTGCAGTTTCACCTTCGTAAAAACCTTTAACGCCCGCGTCTGCAATGCGCTGCAGGGTGTCTGCCAGTTCCGGCTGGCGAAAACGCTCGCCGGCTTGCCAGGCAGAACCGTCTTCTTTGTAAAAGGTTGCCTGGGTTGCGGGCCAACGCTGAAGTCGTTCGCGGGCTTGCTCAAGGCCTTCGCTGAATCGCTGCGGAACAATAAAACCGTCACGGGCAAGTTTGATGGCCGGGGCCAATGCCTGTTTCAAGGAGATAGTGCCGTGACGCTCCAGTGCCAAAGCAAAGCCAGCAACGGTGCCTGGGACGCCCGCGGCCAGATGGGTAAACCGGCTGCGATCCTTGACCACTTCTCCGGATTCATCCTGATACATGGTTTCAGTCGCGCCGGAGGGTGCTTTTTCCCGATAATCTATGGCTTCCGGTTCAGAGCCGTCGCCTTTGGAGATCAGCATAAAGCCGCCGCCGCCGATGTTTCCGGACCTTGGTTGGGTGACGGCAAGTGCGAATCCGGCGGTTACAGCGGCATCCACTGCATTGCCACCGTTTTTCAGCACTTCCAGTGCTACCTCTGTGGCCAGGGTATGACTGGTTGCCACCATGCCGTTAGTGGCGCTGGCGGGATAAAAGCGTTCACCCTCCAGAATGGCCTGGCTGAAAACCGGAGTTGCCAGAGTTGCAAGGTAGACTGTGATGCTCGCCATCAGGGCGAGTGCGCGTAGCCTGCCTGAGGGTGCAGTGAGTTGGGCTTTTCGGATTTGCTGGTGCGGGCCTCTGTCCATGTCTCGATTCCTCGTTTCTGATGTTCAGATAGGCTATAATAGCCCGTCATTTTATAGGGTGCGTACCGACTAACCCTGGTTTCTATTCAGGTTCCTGTTCGGACTGCCGTTTCCGGCAAGAGTTTTCGACGCATCTGCTTTCCCGTTTGTCAGTTAAGGAAAGGCTTTCATGGAGCATACCTACCGTCTTGTGATTTCCTGCCCCGACGGGGTTGGAATTGTCGCCAAGGTGAGTAATTTTCTATCTACTTATAATGGTTGGATAACCGAAGCAAGCCATCACTCCGATACTCATAGTGGTTGGTTTTTCATGCGTCACGAGATCAAAGCTGAGTCTATCCCGTTTGGTCTTGAGCAATTCCGTGCTGCATTTGCGCCGATTGCCCGGGAATTCAATATGAATTGGCATATCGCCGATTCTGCCCAGCCAAAGAAAGTGGTCCTGATGTGCAGCAAGGAGTCCCACTGCGTGGCCGATCTCCTGTACCGCTGGCACAGCAACGAAATCAACGCTGATATTGTCGCGGTTATTTCCAATCACGATGACTTGCGCAGTATGGTGGAGTGGCACGGTATCCCATACCACCATATTCCGGTGAGCAAGGCCAATCGTGAAGAGGCGTTTGCCCAGATCGACGAGCTTTTCGAGGGCTACGAAGCCGATGTGGTGGTGCTTGCGCGCTATATGCAGATTTTGCCCGCCGAGCTTTGTGCAAAGTACTCAGGCAAAGTGATCAACATTCATCACAGCTTTCTGCCTTCCTTTGCCGGGGCGCGGCCTTACCATCAGGCGTACAGCCGTGGAGTGAAGCTGATCGGCGCTACCTGCCACTACGTGACCCAGGATCTTGATGAAGGGCCAATTATTGAGCAGGACGTTATCCGCATTAATCACAGTGACACCATCGAAGACATGGTGCGCCTGGGTAAAGATGTCGAGAAAAACGTTCTTGCAAGGGGGTTGCGCTCTCATATCGAGGATCGTGTGATCACCCACGAAAACAAGACAGTGGTATTTGATTAAGGCTGACGCACCACAGTTGCCCCCAGCAGGGTGCGACTGTGGTAGAGTTGGCGGTTTGATGAAGAATAATTATGGGGCCGGGAAGCGGCCCTGAAACGACTTCCAGATAACGCAAAGGAACCTTTCTCGATGGGTGAATTAGCCAAAGAGATCCTGCCGGTCAATATTGAAGACGAACTGAAGCAGTCTTACCTCGATTACGCCATGAGTGTAATCGTCGGGCGAGCGCTTCCTGACGTGCGGGATGGCCTCAAGCCGGTTCACCGTCGTGTTCTGTTCGCTATGTCCGAACTGAACAACGACTGGAACAAGGCCTACAAGAAGTCTGCCCGTGTGGTGGGTGATGTTATTGGTAAATACCACCCGCACGGTGACTCTGCTGTTTACGACACTATCGTTCGTATGGCCCAGCCTTTCTCTCTGCGATACCCGCTGGTAGATGGCCAGGGCAACTTTGGTTCTATCGACGGTGACAACGCGGCAGCCATGCGTTACACCGAAATCCGCATGAAGAAAATTGCGCACTCGTTGCTGGCGGATCTCGAGAAAGAAACCGTAGATTTTGTCGATAACTACGATGGCACAGAGCGTATCCCCGAGGTTATGCCTACCCGGGTTCCTAACCTGTTGGTAAACGGCTCTTCCGGTATTGCCGTAGGTATGGCGACCAACATACCGCCCCACAACCTGACCGAAGTGGTTAGTGGCTGTTTGGCGTTGATTGATAATCCGGATCTCACCTGCGATGAACTGATGGAGTTCATACCAGGCCCGGATTTCCCGACAGAAGGCATCATCAACGGTCGTGCCGGAATTGTTGAAGCCTATCGTACTGGTCGTGGCCGCATTTATATTCGCGCTCGCCACGAAATCGAAACCGATAAGAAAACCAATCGCGACGCCATCATTATCACTGAGCTGCCGTATCAGCTGAACAAGGCTCGCCTGATCGAAAAGATCGCTGAGCTGGTGAAGGAAAAGCGTCTGGAAGGCATCACCGAGCTTCGGGATGAGTCCAACAAGGAAGGTATTCGAATCTTTATAGAGCTGCGCCGCGGTGAAAACCCGGAGGTTGTGGTCAACAACCTGTTCAAGCACACCCAGCTACAAACTGTATTCGGTATCAACATGGTTGCGCTGATCAACGGCGAGCCAAGAATACTTAATCTTAAAGAAATGCTGGATGCGTTCGTGCGTCACCGCCGTGAAGTGGTGACCCGTCGTACCATCTTTGAGCTGCGTAAAGCCCGCGAGCGTGGCCATATTCTTGAAGGCCTGACCGTCGCACTGGCCAACATCGATGAAATGATCGAGTTGATCAAGGCGTCCCCAAGTTCTTTGGAAGCCAAAGAAAAGTTGATGGCCCAGGGCTGGGCGCCCGGTAATGTGATGGCAATGCTTGAGCGTGCCGGCGAAGATGCATGCCGCCCTGACGATCTGCCAGAAATCTATGGCCTGCGCGATGGCCTGTACTTTATGTCTCCGGAACAGACCCAGGCTATCCTGGATATGCGTCTGCACCGTCTGACCGGTCTGGAAACTGAAAAGCTCCAGAACGAGTACAAGGAAATCCTGGAAAAAATTGCTGGCTTGCTTGAGATTCTGGCTGACCCTGATCGTTTGATGCAGGTTATCCGTGAAGAGCTGGAAGCCGTGGTTGAAGAATTTGGTGATGAGCGTCGTACGGAAATTACCAGCTCCCAGCGCGATCTTACGATTGCCGACCTGATTGATGAAGAAGAGCTGGTTGTCACCATTTCCCACAGCGGTTATGCGAAGACCCAAGCGGTAGAAGACTATCAGGCCCAGCGCCGTGGTGGCCGTGGTAAGGCCGCGACCTCTATGAAAGACGAAGACTTCGTTGAGAAGCTGCTGGTTGCCAACTCCCACGACACCATTCTGTGCTTCTCTAACCGGGGCAAGGTTTATTGGTTGCGTGTGTTTGAGATTCCCCGTGCCAGCCGTGCGTCCCGTGGTCGGCCGATGGTAAATATCCTGCCGCTGGATGAAGGTGAGCGTATCACCACGTTCCTGCCGGTGCGTGATTACCCTGAAAACCAGTTCGTTCTGATGGCAACGTCTGCCGGTGTTGTCAAGAAAACGGCTCTGCCGAACTTCTCACGCCCGCGTAGCAGTGGTTTGATTGCTTTGTCTCTGGACGAAGGCGATACATTGATTGGTGCTGCGATTACTGAAGGTGATGCGGAAATCATGCTGTTCTCTACAGCAGGCAAAGCGGTTCGCTTTAATGAAGAAGCCGTTCGACCGTTGAGCAGAACGGCCCGCGGTGTGCGCGGTATCAGAATGCCGGAAGGCCACCAGGTGGTATCCCTGATCATTCCGCAGGAAGGCGGCGTCATTTTGACCGCCAGTGAGAATGGTTACGGTAAGCGCACCGCGCTTGAAGAGTTCCCAACCTACGGTCGTGGCAGTCAGGGCGTTATCGCCATGCAATGCTCCGATCGTAACGGCAACCTGGTTACAGCTCTGCAGCTGTTTGAGGGTGACGAGATGATGCTGATCTCCGATAAGGGCACGCTGGTTCGTACCCGCACGGATGAAGTATCGGTTCTTAGCCGGAACACTCAAGGTGTGCGTTTGATCAGATTGAGCCAGGAAGACGAGCGCCTGGTTGGTGTGGAGCGGATAGCGGAAACCGACGATGAAGACATCGAAGATGCAGATGTAGACGTTGAAGGTACAGATATCGAAGGCGAAGACGCTTCAACAAACGAAAGCGATACTAACAGTCCGGAACAGGATGCTGGCGAGGAATAAGCCAGCACTGCCGAACACCGAATCCGCAAGACGTGAGAGACCACAGGAACATGAGCAGGGCGTATAACTTTTGTGCAGGTCCGGCAACCTTGCCGGAAAGTGTGCTGGCACAGGCACGGGATGAAATGCTGGACTGGCGTGGCACAGGCATGTCCGTAATGGAGATGAGCCACCGTAGTGATGCGTTCGTTGAGATCGCCGAAACTGCTGAGCGAGACTTGCGTGAATTGGCCGGTGTATCAGATGATTACGCCGTACTCTTCATGCAAGGTGGAGCTTCAAGCCAGTTCTCCACGATTCCTCTGAACCTGCTTGGCGAAAAAACGTCTGCGGATTATGTAAACACGGGAATCTGGTCGAAAAAGGCCATTGATGAAGCCAGGCGCTACGCCAATGTGAACGTAGTTGCGAGCTCGGAAGAGGGCGGTTTCGTCAGCATTCCAGATCAAACATCATGGCAGACCAGTGCCGATGCGGCTTATCTGCATTACACGCCCAACGAAACCATCGGTGGCCTGGAATTTGACTTTGTTCCCGATAGCGCCGGTGTTCCATTGGTGGCAGACATGTCTTCTACCATGCTTTCGCGCCCGGTAGATGCTTCAAAGTTTGGTCTTATCTATGCAGGTGCCCAGAAAAATATAGGCCCCTCCGGCCTGGTTGTTGTCATCATCCGGAAAGACCTTCTGGGCAAAGCCCGCAAGGACACTCCGACCATGATGAATTATCAGGTAATTGCGGATAACGGCTCTATGTACAACACACCCGCAACATACTCCTGGTACCTTGCCGGACTGGTCTTCAAGTGGTTGAAAGCTCAGGGTGGTGTAACAGCCATGGGCGAGACAAACCGCAGAAAAGCAGAAAAGCTGTACGGCTTTATCGATGCCAATGAGTTTTACGCCAACCCTATTGATCCACGCTTCCGTTCCTGGATGAACATTCCCTTTACCCTTCAGGACGATGCCCTCAACGGCGCTTTCCTTAAGGGAGCCGATGCGCGGGGATTGTTGAACCTGGCTGGACACCGCTCAGTGGGAGGTATGCGTGCCAGCATCTATAACGCTATGCCTGAAGCTGGCGTGGATGCTTTGATCCAATACATGACTGAATTTGCGAAGGAGCGGGGCTGATCATGAGTGATGAGCAGACTCGCTTAGGGGAATTACGGGTAGAGATAGACAGCCTTGATCAACAGATCATGGAGCTGATCAGTGCCCGCGCAAAATGCGCTCAGGAAGTAGCCCACGTAAAGACGGCTGCAAACCCCGGGCAGGACGTGTTTTTCTATCGTCCGGAACGGGAAGCTCAGGTGCTACGCCGTATCAAAGAGGCCAACCCGGGTCCTTTGCCTGACGAGGAAATGGCACGGCTGTTTCGTGAAATCATGTCGGCTTGCCTGGCGCTGGAAAAGCCCATGCACATTGCCTTTTTGGGCCCTGTTGGCACTTTCACCCAAGCCGCTGCGCTCAAGCATTTCGGGCATTCGGTCGTAAGCGTACCTCTGCCGGCAATTGATGCGGTGTTCCGCGAGGTCGAATCCGGCGCAGCTCATTATGGTGTTGTGCCGGTCGAGAACTCCACGGAAGGCATGATCAACCACACCCTTGATATGTTCATGTCATCTCCGCTCAAAATTTGCGGTGAAGTGCAGCTTAGAATTCACCATCATCTTTTGGTGTCGCCGGAGTTTCGGGATCAGGAAATAACCCGCATTTATTCCCACCAGCAATCATTTGCCCAGTGCCGCCAGTGGTTGGATACCCACCGCTACGGTATTGAGCGAGTAACCGTTTCCAGTAATGCCGAGGCGGCACGCCGTGCAGCTAAAGAACCCGGTACCGCAGCGATTGCTGGGGATATGGCCGCAGAGCTCTATGGCCTGGAAAAGCTGGCGAACAGCATCGAAGATCGACCAGACAACACCACCCGGTTCCTGATTATTGGCCGTGAAGAAGTGCCAGCCAGCGGACACGACAAATCATCCATTCTTGTCTCCATGAGAAATAAGCCGGGTGCTTTGTATCAGCTGCTTGAGCCGTTTCACAGTCATGGTATCAGCCTTACACGTATTGAAACCCGGCCGTCGCCTAGCGGCACATGGGCTTATGTGTTCTATATCGATTTTGAAGGGCATATGAACGATGAGCAGGCTCGCAAAGTGCTTGCTGAGGTGGATGAAGAGGCGGTCGAGCTCAAGCGCCTGGGTTCCTATCCCATCGGTGTTCTTTAGCAGATAGTTTTAAGGAAGGTATATGGCCATCGATTATCAGAGCCTTGCTGTAAAAGGCGTTCAGGCTTTGTCTCCTTACCAGCCGGGCAAGCCGATCAGTGAGCTGGCCCGTGAGCTTGGGCTGCACCCAGCTGACATTATCAAGCTTGCCAGCAATGAAAACCCTTTGGGCCCCAGCGATAAAGCGATTGCAGCGGCTGAAGACGCGCTGAAGGAACTTTGCCTGTATCCCGACGGCAATGGATTTGATCTGAAGCAGAAGCTGTCTACCTATCTTGGTGTTAGCTCGGATCAGATCACGCTTGGAAACGGCTCAAATGACGTGCTTGAAGTGATTGCCCGTTGTTTTGCAGGCGCGGATTCCGAAATTATATTTTCCCAGTATGCATTTGCCGTTTACCCGATTGTTACTCAAGCCATTGGCGCTAAAGCAGTTGCTGTACCGGCCAAAGACTGGGGTCACGACCTGGATGCCATGGCGGCGGCAGTCACAGAGCGCACCCGTCTGGTATTTGTGGCTAACCCGAACAACCCAACGGGCACCGTGCACGATTCAGACGCGATTGAAGCATTTTTGGGCGAAATTCCGGGCGATGTACTGGTAGTCCTTGATGAGGCCTACTACGAATACATGACCGGAGAGAAAGACCCGGACGGTGTTGCGCTGCTGAGCCGCTTCCCCAATCTGATCGTGTGCCGTACCTTTTCCAAAGCCTGGGGTCTTGCTGCCCTGCGTGTTGGTTACAGCATCAGCTCACCGGCGATTGCCGATATCCTGAACCGCGTGCGCCAGCCTTTCAATGTGAACTCCACCGCTCTTGCAGCCGCCACCGCGGTGTTGGACGACAAAGACTATTTGCAGCGCTCCCGTGCCGCCAACACTGCTGGTCTGAAACAGTTGCAAGAAGCCTTCGATCAGATGGGGCTTCGGTATATTCCGTCATCCGGTAACTTTGTGGCCGTTGAAGTGGGGCCGCAAGCTATGGGTGTGTACCAGGCCTTGTTGAGTCAGGGAGTTATTGTGCGCCCTGTAACAGGCTACGGCATGCCCAATCATCTTCGGGTGTCCGTGGGTTTACCTGAACAAAACGAACAATTTATCGCCGCCCTCGCAAAAGCGCTGGCGGCATCAGGGCAGGGAGCCTGAGGTGCGATTGCGCGAACCGCTATTTCAGCGTGTGGCCATTATTGGGTTAGGCCTGATAGGTGGTTCGTTGGCGAGCGCCATCCGCAACAACAATCTTGCACGGGAAGTGGTTGGCGCAGATCAGAGTAAAGAAGATCTCCTGTTTGGCCAGTCTCTGGGTGTGATTGATACAGTTGCGGAAACCACTGCAGATGCAGTGCAGGGGGCTGACCTCGTTGTGCTGGCTGTGCCAGTGCAGGCGACCCGTAAGGTATTAGAAGACGTACGCCCGCATCTTGCAGAAGACGCCATTCTTACGGATGTGGGTAGTACGAAATCCGGTTTCGTAAAGGACGTAGAGGCGGTGTTTGGAGAGTTTTCGCCTCGCGTTATTCCCGGACACCCGATTGCGGGATCGGAGCGAAGTGGCATTCGTGCGGCCAACCCCGATCTGTTCAGCAACCACAAGGTGATACTGACCCCTCCTGATAAGGTTAGCGCCCCTCATCTGGCAAAGCTCCAGGCCTTGTGGGAAGCCTGCGGTGCCACAGTGCTCACCATGTCGGTGGCATATCATGATGAAGTGTTGGCGGCGACCAGCCACTTGCCCCACCTGATTGCGTTCTCCCTGGTGGATACACTGGCCGGCGAAGACCAGAACATGGATATTTTTCGGTATGCTGCAGGGGGTTTCCGTGATTTTACCCGGATAGCCGCGAGTGACCCGGTTATGTGGCACGACATTTTTCTTTCAAACCGCGATGCCGTTCTCCGGGTGATTGACCACTTTACCCAGGATCTGGACCAGCTGCGCACAGCAATCGCAGATCAGGACGGCGCCACACTTTTGCGTGTGTTCGGCCGCGCCAAAGCAGCACGCGAACACTTTTCAAAAATGCTTTCAGGACAGGCTTACGTGACAAATAACAGTGAAAATCAAGTGACGTTTCGTCTTCAGCCCGGCGGCTCAGTTAATGGTGACATTCGGGTGCCCGGCGATAAATCCATTTCTCATCGCTCGATTATGCTTGGGGCGCTGGCAGAGGGGGTAACCGAGGTAAAAGGTTTCCTCGAAGGAGAAGACAGTCTCGCAACACTGCAGGCTTTCCGTGATATGGGTGTTGCCATTGAAGGGCCGGATAACGGCTTTGTGCGCATTCACGGTGTTGGAATGCATGGTTTGCAGGCGCCGCGTGGGCCAATATATCTCGGCAACTCTGGCACTGGCATGCGCTTGTTTACCGGGCTGCTGGCCGCGCAGCCTTTTGAGTCTGAGCTCACCGGCGACGCCAGCCTATCCGTTAGGCCTATGAATCGAGTTGCTGACCCACTTAGGTCTATGGGTGCAGTGATCGACACAGCAGAGGGTGGTCGTCCGCCTTTGAAAATCCGGGGTAGCCAGAACAAGAAGCTCACCGGTATCCACTACGATATGCCGGTTGCCAGTGCCCAGGTGAAGTCTTGCCTGTTGCTTGCCGGCTTGTATGCCGACGGCACCACCTCTGTTACTGAACCAGCGCCAACTCGCGACCATACTGAGCGCATGCTGACTGGGTTTGGCTATAAAGTAGAGCGTGATGGCCCAACTGCCAGCCTTACAGGTGGTGGTAAGCTAATGGCTAATGCTATTGATATTCCCGCAGATATATCATCGGCCGCTTTTTTTATGGTTGCCGCCAGTATTGCTCCGGGATCTGACCTGACGCTGCGCCATGTGGGTATGAACCCGACACGGGTAGGTGTGATCAACATCCTGCAGCAAATGGGCGGAAACATTGAGGTCATGGCCGAGCGTGAAATTGGCGGCGAGCCAGTTGCCGATCTTCGCGTTCGCTCCGCTGAGCTCAAAGGTATTATTATCCCGGAAGACCAAGTGCCGCTGGCTATCGATGAGTTCCCGGTGCTATTTATTGCTGCCGCTTGCGCTACGGGGCGTACCGTTTTAACCGGCGCTGAGGAGCTGCGGGTAAAAGAAAGTGACCGTATTCAGGTGATGGCAGACGGCCTTGCAACACTGGGTGTCGAAACCACGGTTACGGAAGATGGCATTATTATCGAGGGCGGGCAGACCATTAAAGGCGGCTCTGTTTACAGCCATGACGACCATCGCATTGCTATGTCTTTTGCAGTGGCCTCGTTGCGCGCCACCGAAGAGATTGAAATTAACGGCTGCGCGGTTGTGGCAACATCCTTCCCGGGCTTTGTAGAGCTTGCGAAGGAGACAGGTATCAATATTGTCGCTGAGGTTTCCGAGCCGGGCGCTGAAAAGGGAGCCCATTAATGCTGGAAGGTAGCGCACCGGTTATTGCCGTTGATGGCCCAGGCGGATCAGGCAAGGGCACAATTACTCAAATGTTGGCCAAAAAGCTGGGCTGGCACTTACTCGACAGCGGCGCGCTCTATCGGCTGACGGCTCTTGCGGCAGAGCGTCAAAACGTATCGCTGGAGGATGAGGCCGCGTTGGTAAGTGTGGCAGCGTCTCTGGATGTGGCTTTCGAACCCACGCCCGAAGGTGAGCCGGTAAAAGTGATATTAGCCGGAGTAGATGTCACTGCAGATATACGTACAGAAACTTGTGGCAACAACGCTTCAAAGATTGCCGTTATGCAGCCGGTTCGTGATGCGCTTTTGCAGCGTCAGCGTGACTTCCAGCAAAAACCTGGGTTGGTAGCTGATGGCCGTGATATGGGTACCGTGGTGTTCCCGGACGCACCCGTCAAAATTTTCCTGACGGCCAGTGCAGAAGAGCGAGCTCAGCGGCGTTTCAGCCAGTTGAAGGCAGCGGGTGTCGATGTTAGTATTGACGCCCTTTTAGAGGAGATACGGGTTCGTGATGAACGGGATATGAACCGTTCCGCAGCCCCTCTCAAGCCAGCAGACGATGCGCAAGTCATTGATTCTACAGGTTTGAGTATACAGGAGGTGCTAGACAGGTGTGTGGCCGCAGTAGGTCAGACCTGACTACACCTTTTTGTCGTTGAAAGTCCGGGAACAGCGTAATCTGCCAGCCGCTGGCTGATTCCGGAATTTATTAACAGACCGTGTTGCTGGTGACACGGAGCATACTTGCATTGAACCTATAGGACTCATAATGAGCGAGAGCTTTGCGGATCTTTTTGAAGAAAGCCTAAAAGAAATTGACATGAAACCAGGTTCCATCGTCCAGGGAACCGTAGTTGATGTTGATAGCGACTGGGTCACAGTTAACGCCGGGCTGAAGTCCGAAGGTGTTATCCCCGCCTCCCAGTTCCTGAATGAAAAAGGCGAGTTGGAAGTAGCTATTGGCGACGTAGTCGACGTAGCACTGGATGCAGTGGAAGATGGTTTCGGTGAAACCCGTCTTTCCCGTGAAAAGGCCAAGCGTGCTGAATCCTGGAAGGTACTCGAGAAGTCCTTCGAAGCGGAAGAAGTGGTCAAAGGTATTATTAACGGCAAGGTTAAGGGTGGTTTCACCGTTGATCTGGCTGGTATTCGTGCGTTCCTGCCGGGCTCCCTGGTAGACGTTCGTCCGGTCCGCGATACCGCGCACCTGGAGAACAAGGAACTCGAATTCAAAGTTATCAAGCTGGACCAGAAGCGTAACAACGTGGTTGTTTCTCGCCGCGCCGTTCTGGAAGCTGAAAACAGCGCCGAGCGTGAAGCTCTGCTCGAAACCCTGACAGAAGGTCTGTCAATTCAGGGTATCGTCAAGAACCTGACCGACTACGGCGCGTTCGTAGATCTGGGCGGTGTTGACGGCCTGTTGCACATTACCGATATGGCTTGGAAGCGCATCAAGCACCCGAGCGAAATCGTAAACGTTGGTGACGAGATCAACGTTAAAGTACTGAAGTTCGATCGTGAGCGTAACCGTGTATCTCTGGGTCTGAAGCAGCTGGGTGAAGATCCCTGGGTTGATATCAAAGGCCGTTACCCTGAAGGTACCAAGGTTACTGCACGTGTAACCAACCTGACTGATTACGGCTGCTTTGCTGAGCTGGAAGAAGGTGTTGAAGGTCTGGTTCACGTATCTGAAATGGATTGGACCAACAAGAACATCCACCCATCCAAAGTCGTTAATGTTGGCGACGAAGTGGGCGTGATGATTCTCGACATCGATGAAGAGCGTCGTCGTATCTCTCTGGGTATCAAGCAGTGCGTATCCAACCCATGGGAAGATTTCTCCGGCAACTTCAACAAGGGCGACCGCATCTCCGGTAAGATCAAGTCAATCACTGACTTCGGTATCTTCATCGGTCTGGACGGTGGCATCGATGGTCTGGTTCACCTGTCAGACATCAGCTGGAACGAAACAGGCGAAGAAGCCGTTCGTGAATACAAGAAGGGCGACGATGTTGACACCGTTATCCTGTCTGTAGATCCCGAGCGCGAGCGTATCTCCCTGGGTATCAAGCAGCTCGAAAGCGATCCATTCGCTGAGTTTGTTCAGTTGAACGATAAGGGCTCTATCGTTAAAGGCACTGTTTCCGCCATTGACGCCAAGCAAGCTACTATCGCTCTGAACGACGAAGTTGAAGCGATTCTGAAAGCCTCTGAAATCAGCCGTGATCGCGTTGAAGATGCGCGTAACGCTCTGAAAGAAGGCGAAGAAGTCGAAGCTAAGATCATCAGCATCGATCGCAAGAACCGCATCATCAACCTGTCTGTCAAGTCCAAGGACGTTGAAGACGACAAGCAGGCGATTGATACAGTTCGCAGCAAAACTGCAGAAACTTCCTCCGGTGCGACCACCATTGGTGATCTCATCAAGGAACAAATGCAGCAGCAGAACGCCAACAAGGACTAATATCCGGTTGGTAATAAAAAAACGGGCTCTAAGAGCCCGTTTTTTTTGTGTTTTTTTCTGATTTAGCTAAACTGAAGGGGTGGGAATTCGGCGATCATCGGCCGAATAAATAAGAAAAGAGGGAAGTGCCTCATGACGAAGTCAGAACTGGTCGAATTAATTGCCTCGAAACAAACGCAGCTCTCAGTTAAAGACGTTGAGTTGGCGGTGAAAACAATTATTGAGCATATGTCCCAGTCGCTTGCTAACGGACAAAGAATTGAGATCCGGGGATTTGGCAGTTTCTCCCTTCACCATCGAGCCGCCCGCACAGGCCGGAACCCGAAAACCGGAGAGGCTGTGCAGTTACCGGCAAAGTATGTTCCTCACTTCAAGCCCGGCAAGGAACTTCGTGAACAGGTGAATGACAGTTTGAAACAGGGCTTTTAGGCTTTTCATCCCTGAATCGAAACACCTATAATTCGGGCACTTAACAGCGTTTGGGAGAGCTAAAGCTATGGCAGGATTACAGAAGATCCTTTTGATTCTGTTGGTACTGGTCCTGGTATTGCTGGCACTTGTGTTCTCCCTGAATAATCAGATGGCGGTGGCTCTCAACTTTTTGGTGTTTGAGACCAAGCCCCATGGCGTCGCCGTCTGGATTATCATGGCTTTTGTTATTGGCGCATTGGTTGGAATTTTAATAACCATTCTCGCTACTTTCCGCACGTCAGTTTCCCGTCGAACTCTCCAGAAACGACTAGGTCGCGCCGAGCAGGCATTGGAGAAATCCAAGGCTCAGAACGATCAGGCTATTTAATGGACATAGTCTTTCAGTGGCTACTGTTGACCGTTGCAGTTGCCGTGGGCTGGTTTGTCGGCCGGCTGGGTAATGGTCGTAGCCGAACTCGAACAAAGATTGCCGACGAAGACTCCGTTAAAGATCGACTGCAGTTTCTCTTTACGAATTATTCGGACCAGGCCGTCGATAATTTTGTGCAATCGCTGGCTGTTAATAAAGATACGGTAAGTCTCCATCTCTCCATTGGAAGACATTTTCGCAACAAAGGCGAAACCGACCGGGCCATTCTCGTGCACCAGAATTTGCTCGCAAGGCCTGAGTTGCCTCCTCGGTTCTCCCCCCAGGTAACGCTAGAGCTTGCAATGGATTTCCTCAATGCAGGATTGTTGGACCGCGCTGAAGCGCTACTGCAGCAGTTGATGGGGGATCGCGAGTACGGCCGAAAAGCGGCGCAGCAACTCATCGAGCTCTATCAACAAGAGAAGGAATGGGGCAAGGCTGCAGATGTCGCCCGAGCCCTGACCAAAAATGATGCAGATCCTGCCATGTTCAAGGATCTTGCTTATCTTACCTGTGAGTTGGCGGAAAAGGCCCTTGTGCAGGATGACCGCTGGGGCGCTCAGAAGCTTGCCAAAGAGGCTCTGGATTACGACCGCTCTTGTGTTCGCGCCACATTGATTCTGATGAAGATACTGGTCCGACAGGGCAGCTATCGGGATGCGGGTAACCAGGGACTGAGAGTATTTGACCAGAACCCGAATTTTGGACCGGAAGCCATTGACCGTCTCATGAAGCTTGAGCACGAGCACGGAGATATTGGCAGGCTGGCCAAAAAACTACGTAAGTTATACGAGACCTACCCGAGTACCAGCTTACTATTGGCTCTGGTAGAGTCGGTTGAGCGAGTTTCAGGCCGCCCCGCGGCTATAGAGTTGTTGCGTCTTGAGCTGGAAACCCGCCCCAGTATGAGAGGCCTGTTACGGCTTGTTGAAATGGCAGGCTATGAAAAGGGTATAACCACTGACGAAGGGCGCCTCGTTAGCCGCATCGGTCTTATGATCCTTGCCAACAGGCCGGTTTACCGCTGTGTAAGCTGCGGCTTCTCCGGGCAGCAGCTGCACTGGTTGTGCCCAAGCTGTAAACAATGGGAAACGGTTCGCCCAATACAGGGTGTTGAGGCTGAATAGCTTTTCCCTGTTTTCCGATATTAATATTTACCGACATTCTTTATCAAAACCCTGCAGGACATACCAACGTGCAAACTTCGAACGACCCCAATATCATCGTTGCTCTGGACTTCCCCTCTGCAAGCCCGGCGCTGGAGCTGGCAGATAAGCTTGATCCGAAAAAGTGCCGACTGAAGGTTGGCAAAGAGCTTTTTACCCGATCCGGACCTCAGCTGGTTGAAAGCTTGCAGGATCGAGGGTTTGATGTGTTTCTGGATCTGAAATTCCACGATATCCCCAACACTGCCTCATCGGCTGTGGCTGCCGCGGCGGATCTGGGCGTGTGGATGGTGAATGTGCATGCATCTGGCGGCGAGAAGATGATGCTGGCTTGCCGCGAGCGGCTGGAGACCTTTGGTAAAGATAAACCACTGTTGATCGCAGTTACGGTCCTCACCAGCATGGGTGCGGAAGACCTCGCCGGAATCGGTATAGCCGACTCCCCCGAAGTGCAGGTGTCCCGGTTGGCGACGCTGACCCGAAACTGCGGCCTGGACGGCGTAGTTTGCTCCGCACAGGAAGCCCCCAAGCTCAAAACAGAGCAGGGCATAGGCTTCAAGTTGATCACCCCGGGCATTCGGCCCTTAACCGCCGATAAAGGCGACCAGCAGCGCATTATGACGCCCAGCGATGCCCTCAAAGCCGGTTCCGACTATCTTGTTATAGGTCGCCCGATAACCCAGGCGGCCGATCCTCTGGCTGCGCTTGAGGCTATTTATGCTGAGGTAGTGGGGCTCTAGGGTGTAAAACGAAAAAACCCGCTAACTCAAAGAATTAGCGGGTTTTTAAATAGTGGCTCCCCGAGCTGGGCTCGAACCAGCGACAAACGGATTAACAGTCCGTTGCTCTACCAACTGAGCTATCGGGGAACGTCGTCATGTGACGAGGCGCGTATATTAAGATTACACCACGGCCTCGTCAACCCCTTACCGAAGTTTTTAGCTCAAAGCCTTCTGTAAACGCTCAATGGCCTTCTCCAGATTATCCATGCTCGTCGCAAAACTCAGGCGCATATGGCCAGGGCAACCGAACGCAGAGCCCGGAACCAGGGCCACGCCGGCTTCGCTCAACAGCTTCTCTGCGAACTCCACATCGTTGCTGACCCCCGGAGTGGCATCAATTGCTGCCTGGAAGCTCGGGAACACGTAGAAGGTGCCGTCGCCTTTCAGGCATTCAACACCTGGCAGCTTGTTCAAAGCATCTACCAGCCAGTCGTGGCGTTCTTTGAACGCCTTGACCATTTCACCTACGCAAGCCTGATCCCCATCCAGAGCGGCAGTAGCAGCGGCCTGAGAGATGGAGCAGGGGTTAGAGGTGCTTTGAGACTGAATCTTCTTCATAGCCCCAATGATTTTCGCGGGGCCAGCAGCGTAACCGATACGCCAGCCCGTCATTGAGTAAGCTTTGGATACCCCATTGAGAACAAAGGTGCGCTCGTAAAGCTCTGGGCAAGCGTTGAGAATGTTGCAGAACGGCTGACCTGTCCAGAGGATCGGCTCGTACATATCATCTGTGGCAATCATGATGTTGGGGTGCTTCTTCAGCACCTCGGCAATCGCCTTCAGCTCTTCCATGGTGTAAGCCATACCGCTGGGGTTGGAAGGGCTGTTGATCACGAACAAACGTGTGCGCTCGGTAATCGCGCTTTCCAGTTGTTCCGGAGTGATCTTGAAGCGGGTTTCGGCACCGGTTTCGATGATAACCGGCTTGCCTTCAGCAACCAGAACCATATCCGGGTAGGATACCCAGTAAGGCGCAGGGATAATGGCCTCGTCGCCAGCATTCAGAGTCGCCAATGCAAGGTTGAAAAAGCTCTGTTTGCCACCACTTGATACGAGTATCTGGTTGGCTTCGTATTCCAGGCCGTTATCCCGTTTGAATTTCGCAATGATTGCTTTCTTTACGGCTGGCGTACCATCAACAGCTGTGTACTTGGTCTGGCCGCTTTTGATGGCCTCAATGGCTGCCTGCTTGATGTGCTCCGGGGTATCGAAATCCGGTTCGCCTGCACCAAGGCCTATAATGTCCTGGCCAGCTGCGCGTAATTCGGCAGCTTTATTGGTGACTGCGAGAGTGGGGGATGGCTTGATTGCCTGTACTCGGCTGGAAAGTTGAAGGTCCAAACTTGCGCTCCTTAAAGCTGCGTCTGATAGGTCCATGACCGGCGGGGTGTCTGAATCCTTGCCTTATGGCGGCTGATTTTCGCCCAGCCGTCGATCGCGTTGATGGTACCATGAAGCTGGCGTAACAATAAATTTCTCTCTCTGGCCAAGTCTTGCAACCATAAGATCTGGCTAGGGTTCTTAGGTTGTGTAAGCGGAGGTTGTGTGCCGATTATGGCCAGTAGTGATTCCAGCATTTCAGGTAAAGAGGGCGTCTTCATTGTTGACTCGCCATTTGAGCCCGCAGGCGACCAGCCAAAGGCCATAGAAGGCCTGATTGACGGCATTCATTCGGGATTGGCAAGCCAGACGTTATTGGGCGTTACCGGCTCGGGCAAGACGTTTACCGTAGCCAAGGTGATCGAATCGGTACAGCGTCCGACCATTGTAATGGCCCACAACAAAACCCTGGCTGCGCAGCTTTATGGCGAATTTCGCGAATTTTTTCCCGACAATGCCGTGGAATACTTCGTGTCCTACTACGATTACTACCAGCCTGAGGCCTACGTTCCCTCATCGGATACATTTATAGAGAAAGACGCTTCTATTAACGAGCACATAGAGCAGATGCGGCTGTCTGCCACCAAAGCACTGCTTGAGCGCCCCGATGCGATTATTGTGGCAACGGTGTCTGCAATCTATGGCTTGGGTGATCCAAAGTCCTACCTGAAAATGATGTTGCACCTGGATAGGGGTGACAAGATAGACCAGCGGCATATTCTGCGCAGGTTGGCTGAGTTGCAGTACACCCGCAACGACATCGAATTCCACCGGGCCAATTACCGGGTGCGGGGTGATGTTATCGATGTGTTTCCAGCGGAATCGGAAAAGGAAGCGGTGCGCATCGAGTTGTTTGATGAAGAGGTGGAAAACCTCAGTTATTTCGACCCGCTTACCGGCGAAGTGCTCCGACGGGTTCCCAGGGTTACGATCTATCCCAAGTCGCACTACGTCACACCGCGGCAGACGATTCTGGACGCCGCGGAGCGAATCAAGGTTGAGCTGGACGAGCGCCTGCAGCAGCTTCGGGACAACAACCGCCTTGTGGAAGCCCAGCGGCTGGAAGAGCGAACCCGCTACGATATGGAGATGATGAACGAGCTGGGCTATTGCAACGGCATCGAGAACTATTCCCGCTACCTTTCAGGCAGGGAGCCCGGCGAAGCCCCTCCAACACTGTTTGATTACCTGCCGCCGAATGCGCTGCTGGTTGTTGATGAATCCCACGTGACCATTCCGCAAATCGGTGCCATGTACAAAGGCGACCGCTCCCGGAAAGAAACTCTGGTGGAGTATGGTTTCCGCTTGCCGTCTGCGTTAGATAACCGACCCATGCGGTTTGACGAATGGGAGCGCATTGCGCCCCAGATGATCTTTGTGTCAGCCACACCCGGCAATTACGAAGCCGAACATGCGGGGCAGGTGGTAGAGCAGGTTGTCAGGCCCACTGGTTTGTTGGATCCGGTGATTGAAGTGCGCCCGGCGTCGACACAGGTGGACGATCTGCTTTCGGAAATCCGTGCCCGAGTGAAGGTGGAAGAGCGAGTTCTGGTAACAACGCTCACCAAACGTATGGCAGAAGATCTTACGGACTTCCTGATGGAGCATGATGTTCGCGTGCGCTACTTGCACTCGGACATAGACACGGTTGAGCGTGTAGAGATTATTCGGGACCTGCGCCGGGGCGAATTTGATGTGCTTGTGGGCATCAACTTGCTGCGTGAAGGCCTGGATATGCCGGAAGTGTCGCTCGTGACCATTCTGGATGCGGATAAGGAAGGCTTCCTGCGCTCCGAAAGGGCACTGATTCAGACGATTGGCCGGGCCGCCAGGAACCTCAACGGGAAAGCCATTCTGTACGGCGATCGCATTACCGGTTCTATGCAGCGGGCCATTGATGAAACAGATCGCCGGCGCGCCAAACAGCAAGAGCACAATGAGGCCCAGGGTATCACGCCTCAGGGGCTTAATAAGAAGGTGGCGGACATCATGGAAGGTGCCGGTGGTGGTGGGCGCGGCCGGCGCAAAGCCGAACGGCCAGGGGAGAAGGCTGCAGAAGAGGCTGAGCAGTATCGCGCACGGGTTGGCAGTCGTTCGCCACAGGATTTGCTCAAGGAAGTGTCACGCCTTGAGGACGAGATGTACAAGGCAGCGGCAGATCTGGACTTTGAGGCAGCCGCCCGCCTGCGTGATGAAATATCCGGCCTTAAAGAGGCCGCTCTGCGAACCGGTTAAACCGGTTCAGAGACCATTTCAGCGCTTGGGGCCAACAATAACAGCGGCCCTGAGTGGCTGAACGCTGCCGTATCGAGAAATTTGGCTGAATACCCGTTTATCCACCGGTAAATACTGTTTGTCTGCCACGGTTTCGCCGTCGTCCGTGTCTATTTCCGGATCGTGCAAATACACAAACTGGTCGTCTATGGCGCATACCGTGACCCAGTGAGGCACGCGGCTGCGGTTCAATTGCCAGGTGCTGATCAGTATGACCGGTATCTGGCCGCTAAGCAGAGCCTGCTCCATGGCCTCCAGCGTCAGCGGGTCGTGGTGTAGTTCGATGTCTGTTTGGCCGATATCATGTAGAAACCCTTCATGAACCAGCTCCAGAACCCGCTTTTTATCGTCGCTGCGAACCGTGTCCCGGAATAGTGGGCCTTCCGTGCTGATCCAGGCACTGGCTTCAAAACCACGCTTCCATGCCGACAGCGCAAGACCATGGGGACCGCAGCCACCGTGGCCGGCCAGCATGAAGATTGTGGTCGCCTCACGCCAGATTCTGAGTTCTTCCAGCGTGGTAAGGGATTGCTTCTCATCAAGCGCAGCCATAGCCATAATCAATGCGGCCGGGCCACAGGAAAAATCAGTGGTTTGCGGATAATAGGGTACGGGCAGGAATTCCTGTGTCGGCTCATAAAACAGGATGCGGCGCTCAAAGCGCAGAGCGGTGCCTTGATCTTCGTAGTAGTCCCGATAGGTACCAAACTGCCGATAGCCCAGGCGCTTGTATAAGGCAATGGCACCGCCGTTATCTTCCCGAACTTCCAAACGCATGAGAATGCGGCCAGCATCTGCGGCCTCGCGCTCTGCCGCCTTAACCAGTTTTTCACCAACACCGCGGCCACGCGCTGCTGGTAGCACCGCAATCGAGTATATGCGCGCCATTCGGGTTGCTGCGCTCATCAACACCAGGCAATAGCCTAAAAGCTCGCTCACGCCCTCCTTTGTTGCCTCTGCAACAATCAGCCTGTCACGGGGCATGTCCAGAAAACGCCGGAAGCTTCGGCGAGATAACCTGTCTTCCGTAAAACAGCGATGCTCAAGCTTTAGAAGTGTATTCAGATCATCACTTGTGGCTTGCCGGAGTTGCAAATCGGACATGGTTAGGCCTTGCGAATATAGGCATAGGGCATGCTGGTAGGCTTCCCGTATGCAGCTATTATGATTGAGAGTAACGAATTGGAAAATACGCTTATTATGAGTAAAAGCACTCATTATCAGTGGATTGTTCTAGCACCCGCAGCGGCGTATTGTTGCGGCGTGTTATCCAGGCATTTATCTCCGGGGAGGAGCGCCTTTAATGTCTCGTTTGCTTATCGTTGTAGACCGCACCAAGGACTGGGCTCCGTATTACCCCAGTGAGGATGTACTGACGTTCGATCAGTACCTGCAATTTTCTGCGCCAGCGACCAGTCGCGTGCGTGTTATCAACTTGTGTCAAAGCGCGAAATACCTCAGCCGTGGTTACTACTGCTCCTTGCTGGCAGAAGCCCGGGGACACCACGTAGTTCCGTCTGTGATGACGCTGAACGATTTGAGCCGGAAAGGGTTATTCTCTCTGGAGTTGGAAGAACTCGACGCGAGTGTCGTCAATTGGCTGGAAGCGGCTGGCTCGGCCATTGATCCGGCCAGCGATGAGCGCAATGCCACCCACGAGGTTCGGGTTCGCACCTACTTCGGGCAAACCGAGCATCCGGATCTTAAACCGGTGGCGCGGGCCTTGTTTGAGCGGTTTCCTTGCCCGATTCTTGAGATCGTGTTCCGGCGCAGGAAAAACTGGCAAATTGAATCCATGAAGCCCGCTGCGCCTGCAGATCTGAACGAGGCTGACCAGGATGTTTTTGCCGCCGCACTGGATCGATTCAGCAGCATGGTATGGCGTAAGCCCCGAACCCGCCGCCGCTATCGCTATGACCTGGCGATTCTGGTGAATCCGGATGAAGAAATGCCACCCAGCGATGCGGTGGCATTGAAACGCTTTGAAAAAGCCGGACGTAAGCTGGGTATTAACGTGGAGCAGATTACGCGCCGGGATTACATGCGTTTGCCTGAGTACGACGGCCTGTTCATCCGTGAAACCACAGCCATAGACCACCACACCTATCGCTTTGCTCGTAAGGCCGAAGCTGAAGGCATGGTGGTGATTGACGATCCTGCATCGATCCTGAAATGCACCAACAAGGTCTTTTTGGCGGACCTGCTGAAAAACAACAAGATACCTACGCCCAAAACGCTGATTCTTTCAAAAGACCAGAAAGATGCCGTGGAACAGGTGATTCAGGAGTTGGGTTTTCCGGCGGTTATTAAAATACCGGATGGTGCATTCTCCCGAGGAGTGACCAAGGCTGAAGATGAGGCATCCCTCAGGGCAGGGTTGAAAGATCTGTTCCGGCAGTCAGCGTTGGTGTTGGCGCAAGAGTATCTGTATACCGATTACGACTGGCGTATCGGCGTACTGGGTGGCCGGGCCATCTACGCGTGCAAATATATGATGGTGAAAGGCCACTGGCAGATCTATCAACATGGCGAGTCAGCAAGTGAGAGCGGTGGGTTCGAAACCATGCCCACTTATGAGGTGCCGAGAAATGTTATCCAGGCCGCACTGAACTCCACGCGACTGATCGGTAACGGTCTCTACGGTGTGGACATCAAACAGTCCGGAAACCGGGTTGCCGTTATTGAGGTCAACGATAACCCGAGTATTGATGCTGGCGTTGAAGACCTGTTTCTCGGCGGCGAACTTTACACGCTGATCATGCAGGAATTCCTTTCCAGAATGGAAGAGAATCGCCGCCGTTAATACCTTTTGAATTGCCGGTGCCGGGTGGCCGGCTTACAGGCCAGCTACCCAGATTCGTACACTGCCAAACCATGGGTAAGGTTCCAGACGCAGCCGGACGTTTTCCAGCGTAAACACTGAATCCGGGTCCTCCTCATCCAGAAAAATCTCCAGGTGCAGCTTGTTTCTCAAGTAATGAAGTCTTAGCCGGCTACGCTGGGGAATTTCGCCCAGGTGTTCCGCAATGATGCTTGTAACTTCTGCACGTGAGGGCAGTTGTTTGGTGGTTGCAAACTCATGATCCTCGTCATTCTCGGCGTCAATGTGAAAGTTGATGTCGAGAATGTTGTCCAGAGCATTGCGCATTCCGGCGACCACTTGCATACCTATCTGATGCCCTTCGGACACGCTGATTTCCGGGCGCACGACCAAGTGGATATCCAGCAGAATATCCTGCCCCATACGCCGGCTGCGAAGTTCGTGCACGTTTAAAACGCCGTCAGTTTCCCGCGCTATGGTTTTCAGCATTTCGGTATCATCGGGTGACAACCCGGTGTCTACAAGCTCCTGAACGCTGTCCCAGGTAAACTTCCAGCCAATGTGGATAATGATCACCGCAATCGCTACGGCTGCGAGCATATCCAGCCATACAAATCCAAGCATGGCGCCCGCGGTTGAAACCAGAACCACCAGAGAAGAAAGGGCATCGGTGCGGCTGTGCCAGGCATTGGCGATAATTAAATCTGAGCGGATGGCCAGGCCGACGTGCTTGGTGTAGCGGTAAATCCACTCCTTTCCCACAACAGAAATGGCTGCGGCGACCAGCACTGGCCATTCGGGAATGTGGTCAACATCGCCTTCAATCAGCCTGAGGGTGTTTTCCCAGGCAAGGGCTGCACCCACAGCGATCAAGATACTACCAAGTACCAGGGTGCCAAAGGTCTCGATGCGCTGATGTCCGTATGGATGACAATCATCCGGTTCCTGGCGGGAGACTTTCATTACGCCCAGCACAACAACATCGGATGCTACATCCGTAAAAGAGTGAATTCCGTCAACCAGAAGAGCTTGGGAGTGAAAAAGCGTGCCGCCAATGACCTTGATGACGCCAAGGAAGGCATCAAGGATCATTCCTATAATCGTAACCCGGGAGGCTGCTTTCATTTCCACCGCCAGGTTGTCCCGATTGCGTTGGGCTGGTGAAACGGGTTGCTGCATTGAAAAAAACTCCGAAAATTTCTGTATTCCTGCTTGATTTATACACATCATAGCAGTAGTGGCTTTGAATGACAGTTTGTTCAGAATCTTTTCTATTTTAAGTAAAAATTAAATAACATGTTGAAAATAAAAGAAAAATAAACTGATCAAAAAATGATCAATCTGTAGATGGGCGCAGATTGCAAGGGTTAGGCAAGGATGCTCCGCGATTTTCAACAGGGTTATCCACAGATTCCGTGGAAAAGCTCCCAAGGGCCTAAGTATACAGATGTTTAGCGCTGTTGTTTTATGTTACCGGGCCGCTGTGGAAAACTTCCGGTATACTCGCGAGCACGTTTTATTGAGGAGTTTTCAGATGTACGGCGTTATCCGCAACCTGCTTTTCCGGTTACCACCCGAACAGGCACATGCTGTTGCATTGAACGGCTTGGATCTGGCGCATCGCCTGCGTCTGCTAGGTGCTTTATCACCTAAAACGGAAGCACTGCCAGTCAGCGTGATGGGGCTTGATTTCCCCAACCCGGTGGGGCTTGCAGCAGGGCTGGATAAAAATGCAGATCATCTGGACGCTCTGGGCGCCCTCGGCTTTGGGTTTATTGAAGTTGGAACCGTTACACCGCTGGCCCAGCCCGGTAACCCGAAACCCCGCATGTTCCGCTTGCCAGAGCATCAGGCCATCATTAACCGCATGGGGTTCAATAACGAAGGCTTGGCCCACATGCTGGAGCGAGTAGACAAACGCAGCTACCGAGGCATTCTCGGCATTAATGTTGGTAAAAACAAAGATACGCCAAACGAAGAGTCCGAGTCGGATTACCGTAAGGGCATTGCAGCTGTTTATAGCCGGGCAGACTACATCACTGTAAACGTGTCATCACCGAACACGCCGGGTTTACGGGATCTTCAGTTTGGTGATTCACTGAAAGGCCTACTCCACGCCATCAAGGATGAACAGCTGAAGTGCCAGAGCCAGCTCGGTCGTTACGTGCCTATAGCCGTTAAAATTGCACCGGACATGGATGACGAAGGTATAAGGTTTGTTGCGTCAGCTCTGAAAGAGGCTGGCTTGGATGGAGTTATCGCCACAAACACCACCATAAGCCGCGATGCCGTTGCCGGCCACGTTTATGGGGCAGAAGCCGGAGGGCTTAGTGGTGCACCGGTTAGAGAAGCGTCCTTAAGGGTAATCAAAGGGCTGTATGCAGAGCTTGGTGATGAACTGCCGATTATCGGTGTGGGCGGTATTACCGATGGCCAGAGTGCGGCTGAAAAAATCCGTGCCGGTGCCAAACTGGTTCAGCTATATACTGGCTTTATATACCGGGGGCCCGAACTGATTGGTGAAACCGTCGAGGCGATTCGGAAGCTCCGGTAAAGGAAGGGCCCGCAATGCGGGCCCTCACGGGGAGTTAACCCCGTTGCGCTCATCAGCGCATGAGACGGGGCGGGAGGCCCCGTATTGGTTGTGCTGAATACTGCGTCAAATGGTGTGACAAAAGATCAGATTAAGAAGTCGGGGTTTAGCAAATATCACGCGGTGGTGACGTTTGCCATTTTATGGATACCAGAGACGCCGGTCATGCCATCCCATTGATCTGTGCGGCCTTCTCGCCACCCGTTCAGCCATTCCTGGCGAACTTCTGCCTGGTCGAGCGGACAGCTGTCTTTGGACTTTCCGGATACGCCAGCGAGGTAACCCCGCTTGAATGCACGAGCGTACATATCTCTTTTCTGTCTTTTCATGCCGTTCCTCACTAATGGATTAACAGAACAAGCGTGTACACTTCTGCAGTGGCTGTGACATGTGGAATCCACTCCGGGATAACCCACTATTGCCAGCTCCAGCCAGAGCAGTCAGGATCCTGTTAACGAAAGGGAGTTACCCCTTTCCGAACGACGCGTCACCTACAAGGTAAGCCGAAGTTCGAGCAGAAGTACACTATCATTTTGATCTAACGGATCGCTTTTTTTGGTCTAAACTGAATAAGCGATTACCTAAAACCTATGAACGCTGCAATTCCCGTGACTTAGCGAGAGTTGCCTAAAGAGCCTGGAGTTGAACTTGTCCAAACCTGTATTTTTTGTAAGTTGCCCAAAGGGTGTTGAGTACCTTCTGGCGGACGAGCTCGGCACCTTCGGTCTCGGGCTGGTGAAAAACGCACCGGCTGGCGCATGGGTAGAGGGCTCGCTTGAGGCTGGATACCGGGCCTGCCTGTGGTCGCGTTTGGCGAACCGGGTGGTTCTCCATATCGACGAAGTAGCGGCTACCAGCGCCGATGAGCTTTACGATGGCGTTGTTCACATCGACTGGCAGAAGCACATTCCGGTGGATGGCAGCTTCCGGGTCAACTTCATTGGTGAAAACGAAGAAATCCGTAACACCCAGTTTGGTGCTCAGCGGGTAAAAGACGGAATCGTAGACCGGTTTACGTTGGGCGGCGGAAAGCGCCCAGCAGTTGAGGCAAAAACACCGGATGTCACCGTGTCTGCACGGTTACATCGTGGTCGACTGGCATTAGGTATCGACATCAGCGGGCACAGCCTGCACCAGCGCGGCTATCGAACAGAACAAGGTCTTGCGCCTCTGAAGGAAAACCTTGCAGCTGCGTTGCTATTGCGAGCGGGCTGGCCTGAAATTGCAGCGGCGGGTGGTGATTTTATTGATCCGATGTGTGGCTCGGGCACGCTGGTAATCGAAGCGGCCCTGATGGCGTTGGATATAGCACCTGGCCGACGTCAGGAGCGATTTGGTTTCGAAAAATGGTTGGGCCACCAACCTGAAACCTGGCTGTCTTTGCGGCAAGAGGCTGAGAAGCGGGCTTACGAAGGCAAGCAGGGCAGAATACCGACGTTTTTGGGATTCGATCAGGATAGCCGGGTCATTTCCACTGCCCGCAATAATGCGCAGCGAGCAGGGCTTGAAGGTTTGATTGAGTTCCATGCGCAACCAATTGAAGAGCTTTCATTGGGTGAGAATCGGTCAGAATCCGGACTGGTTCTGGTAAACCCTCCCTACGGCGAACGCCTGAGCGACAGGCAGGCTTTGGCAGGCCTGTACGAATCACTTGGCGATGCTGTAAAAGAAGCCGCATCAGGATGGCGCCTGGGCGTGTTCACGGGTGCTCCGGAGTTCGGTAAGTCCATCGGCCTGCGCAGTTTCAAACAGTACAAGCTGTTTAACGGCAAGCTACCAGCACAACTGCTTCTGTTCACCATTGACGAGGCGAGCGTACGCACGCCTCGTGAGCCTGGACTACCGGGTGAAGTTTTGCCGCGTATCGCGAATGAAGAGCGTGCCGCCATGCTGCGAAACCGACTCAAGAAAAACATGAAAACCATCGGTCAGTGGGCGCGCAAACAAAATATAGGCTGTTACCGCCTGTACGATGCGGATATGCCGGAGTATGCGCTGGCGATCGATATGTATGAGGGCAGGGTGCATGTGCAGGAATACGTTGCCCCCAAATCCATTGATGAGCGTTCCGCACGGGATCGTCTGGCCGAAGCGCTGGCGGTTATTCCGGAAGCCCTGGGCATTGAGCGGGATCAGATGGTGTGCAAACAGCGGCAGCGTCAGGCTGGCGTAAGCCAGTATGAAAAGCAGGATGCCAGTGGCGAGTTCTTTCAAGTAAAGGAACACGGTGTCACCCTCAAGGTGAACCTCAAGGATTATCTTGATACCGGGCTATTCCTTGATCATCGCCCTGTGCGCCATTGGATACAGCAGAACGCTCAGGGCAAGCGCTTCCTGAACCTGTTCTGTTACACCGGTGCTGCGACTGTTCATGCGGTTGCTGGCGGTGCAAGCCGGTCCCTCAGCCTGGATTTGTCGAACACCTATGTTGGCTGGGCTCAGGACAACCTCAGATTGAACGCGGCAGATCCACGGAAGCACAAGGTAGAGCAGACGGATTGTCTGGCGTGGTTGGCTGCAAAGCCCAAACCTGATCAGGTTTACGATCTGATCTTTATGGACCCGCCAACCTTCTCCAACTCTGCCCGTATGGCAGGTGTATTGGATGTTCAGAAGGATCACGGCAAGTTGATCCGCCAGGCCATGGCAAGGTTAAGTACGGACGGCTTGCTGATTTTTTCCAATAACTTCCGGCGCTTCAAACTTGATGACGAGTTGGTCGCAGAGTTCGAGGTTGAAGAGGTAAGTGCAAGCACTCTGGATAAGGACTTTCAGAGGAATGCTAGAATTCACCGGTGCTGGCACATCCGGAAAAGCCTGTAGCATTCCATCTGAATATTGAGAAGGTGTTTCAAAACTCGTATTTCAGGCCGGTAGAAAACTGAAAGGTGTTGGCGTCAGTACCAGTATCCTTGAAGAATTTACCGCCCTCTAATACGAGGTAAGTGTCGTCAAACACTTCGAAGTCCATCCCGAATACCCAGCTTACGCCGAAGCTGCTGTCGGGAAAATCACCTTCCATATCCTCGAATTCGGATCGTACCGGCCCATTCTCATCGCTGATCTCAGCAGTGCCGTGGATAAAGGAAAATCCGGCCTGAGCGTAGACGTTGGCATAGTCTGTAACAGGGTAGTGCAGCCCCATGTACCAGCTGGCAAAGTAGTCAACGGCTAGGGTCAGGCCGCTATCGCCTACTTTGGCATCCCTGTATCCACCGCCTGCACGTAGCTCTGCGTGGAACAGATCTGTGATATGGGTGCCCATAATCAATGCGGCGCCACTACCAGTGGCCTGCTCTTTCGAGACTTCACCTATGGTGCGGTAGTTAAACGCTGTGGTTATCAAGCCCACATAGTGTTTATCCTCCCGTGGCTTTTCCTGCGCCAAGGAAGCATGAGAGTGAAGCAGGCAAGCCGGCAGCAGTGCGAGGATCAGGTGCGATCGAACAACCTTTTTCATTATTATCGGGTTTCCTGACGTGAGCGGTTACGGGCTGAGTTTGCCTTGTGTAACCGATTGTTACGTCGACCCAAGTCACAGTTTAGTCTTCCTCGAACAGGCCATGTTCCTGAGCCATCAACAATAGAGCGTAAACGCCGTTTTCCGGCAGTTGGGGCTCAAGACTTTCATCAAACAGCAACTGGCGCCGGCGATCTTCCAGGGCGTTGCTATCCATGCTGGTGATCAGGTCTGTGATGGGTGCGATCTCGAAAGGTGCGTCTTGCTCCATGGCGGTAAAAATCAAATCAATCAGGATTTCGTCCGGATCCAGCCCGTCTACGTATACGGTTTGATCGGGCAGGTCTTGGTGCAGTTCATGAACAAGCTCAATTAAAGGCACGCCTTGTTCGGCCAGGTAGTCCAGATCGATGTCGCCGAAGTCGCCGTCTTCCGGTAGCCATTCATCCACTGGAGCAATAACCACTGTTTTCATTTGGCCGTCTTCCAGTGACCAGGCCATTGCAATTGGAAACAGGGCATCTTCGGTCTGGCAGTACTCGATATCGAGAAATCTTGGTGTCGACATGGCAGGCTCCGTTTAGTGGGTGGCGTACAGTGAGTTCAAGGTTTTAAAGAAGGCGATTAATGTCTGTTGGTCAGGTATGAGGTATTAAGGCTTCATGCCATACTGTAGCAATCCATATCATTCTATCAGGGACACCATGGAACAAGCTGAATTCAACAAAGATTTACTGAAGTTTTTGAACGCATCGCCCACGCCCTGGCATGCTGTGGCAACCATGAAAAAAAGGCTGGATGCAGCCGGTTTCAAAGAGCTGGATGAAAAAGAAGATTGGTCTCTTGACGAAAATTGCAGTTATTACGTTATCCGCAACGGGTCGTCTATCGTAGCGTTCCGCACCGGAACAAACGATGCCGTTGCATCGGGTATCCGCATGGTTGGCGCTCATACCGACAGCCCGTGCCTAAAGGTTAAGCCCAACCCCGAACTGCGCCGCAAAGGCTATTTTCAGCTGGGTGTCGAAGTTTACGGAGGCGTGCTGATGAACCCGTGGTTCGACCGGGATCTTTCGCTGGCCGGCAGGGTGACGTTCCTGGATGGCCATGGGAAGGTCGCGGATACACTGGTGGATTTCCGTAAGCCGGTGGCGTTCATTCCCAGCCTCGCAATCCATCTGGACAGAGAAGCCAACACCAAGCGCACAGTGAATGCGCAGACAGATCTTCCGCCCGTGCTGATGCAAGTTGCGGAAGACGATAGCACCAGCTTTCACGACCTATTGGGCCAGCAGATAACCAGTGAGACCGGGCTCAAGGTGCGCAAGATTCTTGGTTATGAACTGGGCTTCTACGATGCCCAGGAAGCTGGCTTTGTCGGGCTGCGTGAGGAATTTATTGCGTCTGCACGGCTGGATAACCTGTTGAGTTGCTACATCGGCCTGCAGGCTTTGCTGAGTACCTCAGGTGACGAGGCGGCGCTGCTGGTGTGTAACGACCACGAAGAAGTGGGTAGCGTATCTTCCGAGGGCGCTCAGGGGCCATTTTTGACTGCGGTTCTTGACCGCTGGTGTGGCGCCGGCAAGGCAAAAGCCATTGCGCGCTCGATGATGATATCAGCCGACAATGCCCACGGTGTTCACCCCAACTTCATCGATAAGCACGATGAAAACCATGGTCCCATTTTGAACCAGGGTCCGGTTATCAAAGTGAACCATAACCAGCGCTACGCAACCAACAGCCGGTCTGCCGCGGTTTATCGGCATATCAGTGACGAATTGGGGTTGCCGCACCAGAGCTTTGTCGTGCGCAGTGATATGGGTTGTGGCAGCACCATCGGGCCGATTACGGCTGCAAATCTGGGGGTGACAACACTGGATATTGGCGTGCCGCAATTCGGCATGCACTCGATTCGTGAGCTGATCGGTACTGAGGATGGCTTTACGCTGTATCGTGTGCTGACAGAGTTCATGCAGCGTGGGCAGGTGTTCTGACTAAGTGGCTCCCCGAGCTGGGCTCGAACCAGCGACAAACGGATTAACAGTCCGTTGCTCTACCAACTGAGCTATCGGGGAACAGCATCAAGTCGGGCGGCATAGTAGTCGCTTTGAATTAGCTGGTCAACCCCCTGATATAAAAGGTCAAAATTTGTACCGCAGTATGGCTCATCAATATCGCCCTCCACCCTGGTTTCGCAGTGGCCATGTCCAATCGGTATGGCCCGCGTTGTTTCGCAAGGTAAACCTGCAGGATCCGGTAGCAGAAGTGCTCCCCACGGACGATAAAGATGAGCTGCATCTCGATTGGTATCGTCAGGGGAGCGGCCGCTTGGCCATCATTTCCCATGGGCTGGAAGGAAATAGCCGGAGACCCTATGTGAAAGGGATCGCCAGGGCGCTGATGGCCGAAGGATGGGATGTTCTGGCCTGGAATTTCCGCTCCTGCGGGGGTGTGATGAATCATCAGCCAAGGTTTTATCACAGCGGCGCCACCGAGGACCTGCGCAGGGTTGTGAGCCATGGTTTGGCGCAAGGCTATCAAACAGTGTTTCTGTCCGGTTTCAGCATGGGAGGCAACCTTACGCTGTTGTATCTCGGCGAGCAGGGCGAGCGCGTTGACAGCAGAATCTGTGGTGCAGTGGCTTATTCGGTACCCTGCGATTTGGCGGGCAGTGCAGATAAGCTTGCCTTGCCAAGTCGGAAGATCTACATGCAACGATTTTTAAAGGATCTTCGCGTAAAGATGCATGAAAAGGCGCAAAAATTTCCCGAACTTATTGATGTGTCAGATTTTGACTCAATCCAAAGTTTTCATGGCTTTGATGATCGATATACCGCGCCACTGCACGGATTCAAGAACGCTGAGGATTATTGGGAGCAGTGTTCTGCATTGGGCAGGCTGAAAGATATCCGGGTGCCGGCGCTTATGATTAATGCCGCGGACGATCCGTTTCTATCGTCCGCATGTTTCCCGGAATCGCCGTCTTTACTCGGCGCTCACGTGCGTATGGATGCGCCCAAATGGGGTGGCCATGTGGGGTTCGTGGAGCTTGGGCAGGGCGGCATCTATTGGTCTGAGCGCCGGGCCCTGGCATTTTTGCAGGGCGTGGTGTGATTCACTTTATTGAAGCAAAGGCTTGAGGACTGGCCATACGTTTTCAAGGAGTATGGGTTGGGCTTCGGCAGTAGGGTGAATGCCATCACCCTGCATAAGGTTCTCCTGATCGTAGATTCTGTCGAGAAAGAAGGGAACCAGAGCGGTGTTATAGCTGTCTGACAGCGCTGGAAAGATGTCAGCAAACATTTGCGTGTAGCGCTGGCCGTAGTTGGGGGGTATTTGTATTCCCACCAGAATGGCGCGGGCGCCAGAGTTCTGAACATGCCCAACCATGGTTGCAAGGTTGGACTTGATTACATTGGGTGGAAAGCCGCGCAGGCCATCGTTACCACCCAGTTCGATAATCACCACGGAGGGGCTATTCTTTTCCAGCAGCTCTGGCAGTCGGCGAACACCGCCATCGGTGGTTTCACCGCTGATGCTGGCATTTACCACGTGCCAGTTGCCAAGGCCATTGCTTTGTAAGCGCTCACGCAAGAGTTGTACCCAGGCGGTTTCGGTTGGCACGCCGTAGGCGGCGCTCAGGCTGTCACCCACAATCAGCAACGTTTGCTGACTGGCCATCACGGGCACGGTAATAAATGCCAGCAGAATGAATGCGATCGATCTTGAATACAGCAGCACTTTGTACATAAACAACTCGTATACCTTGATAAATGAACGTGCTTGTTCCGGGAGCTCCGTAAACAAAATGCAGACTATAAATCCTGATAGCCAGCGCCCGATGTTGCGCGTTGAAAACCTGACCCATCGTGTAAGTCTGGAAACAGATACGCTGACGATATTGAAGGCGGTCAGTCTTGAAATCAATCGGGGAGAATCCGTAGCCATTGTCGGCCGCTCCGGCTCCGGCAAAACCACCTTGCTTGGGTTGCTCGCCGGCCTTGATACACCCACCGAAGGCACGGTTGAGCTCGATGGCGCCGTTATAAGCCGGTTAAGTGAAGATGAGCGGGCCCAATTGCGTGCTCACCGGGTCGGGTTTGTATTTCAGTCATTCCAATTGCTGCCCGCGCTGACTGCCCTGGAAAATGTCATGCTGCCTCTGGAATTGGCCGGCATGGACGCGCCGGAAAAACGTGCCCGTGAATTACTTGAGCGGGTTGGACTCGGTGAGCGGCTTACCCATACACCTCGGCAGCTATCTGGCGGTGAGCAACAACGGGTGGCCATTGCCCGGGCGTTTGCTTCTGACCCGGCCATTCTGTTTGCTGATGAGCCGACTGGAAACCTGGATAACCGCACTGGGCAGGAAATCTCTGACCTTCTGATGGCGCTGAACCAGGAGCAGGGCACCACGCTGGTGATGGTTACCCACGATGAACAACTGGCAGCACGCTGCTCCCGACAGTTCCACATAGAGGCCGGTGAGTTAACTGAGCCAGTTGCTCAGGCGGAGCTTGCTTACTGATGGCTGCTGCAAAAAAACTGATGTCTGTACGTCGCGATTGGCGCGAGCGCGATGTGAGGGTGGTGCTGGCGGCACTGATTATTGCCGTTGCGACTGTTGCGACGATTGCTCTGTTTGCCAGCCAGCTACAACGCACTCTGGTGTCTTCAGCCAGTTCATTCTTGGCAGCAGACCGGCAACTGGAAGCCGAGAATGGCCGCCCCGTGCCTGAGCCCTGGATTACTGAAGCCATGGATCGCGGGTTGGAAACCGGTCGCATGGTGGAGTTCTCTACCATGGTGTTTGGCCGGGATGCCTTTCAGCTAGTGTCGGTAAAGGCGGTCAGCAACGAGTACCCATTGCGCGGCGAGCTCGAGATACAGGGGCCGTCAGAAGGTTTGCGGGTTCAAGTTCAAAATGGGCCAGCGCCGGGTGAAGTCTGGATCAACCCCAGGCTGTTACGGCTGCTGGATATTCAGATTGGCGATGCCCTGGAAGTAGGTAACCGAAAACTGACCGTGTCGAGCCTGGTGCTACGTGAACCGGACGGTGGGTTCAGCCTTTCTGCACTCGCACCCAGGGTAATGATGCACGTGGATGATGTGGCGTCTACAGGCGTTCTGCAGGAAGGCAGCCGGGTCGAATACGTTTACCTCTTTGCCGGCGAGGAAGCGTCTCTTGAACGCTATTATCAATGGCTGCAGCCACAGTTGGAGCCGAGCCATGAATGGGAAGGTGTGCGCGATGGTGAAACTTTTTCACGATCTCTGGATCGTGCTGAGAGCTTCCTGCTGTTAGGCGGCAGCCTTGCAGTTTTACTGGCGGCTGTCGCTGTGGCAGTGGCAAGCCGGCAGTACGCGCTTTCCCAACGCGACACCGTGGCTCTGCTCAAAACCCTGGGTCTTGGCAGTTCCGGAATCGGCAGGCTATACCTTAAGCGGCTCGCGCTCTGGGGCGTGACCGGTATGGTCGGCGGCCTTCTGGTAGCTTTGCCGCTGTTCTGGGTGCTCACCCGATTGCTCAGCGAAGCCTTGGAAAGACCGGTGCCGTTTCAGTTGGATTCAGCCGCACTCACGCCCGCGCTGTTAACAGCGGTCGTTTCCCTTTTTGCTTTTGCTTATCCGCCCATCAGGCGCCTTAGAAACGTGCCAGCTATGCGTGTGTTACGCAGCCAACCGGGCGAAACCGGGCGCGAAGCCCTCCCTGATATGTTGATTGCGATTGTGGCTGTGTTTGGCCTGGTGTGGCTGTACGCGGGCGAGGTGTCGCTGGTAATTTCCCTGCTGGGAGGCCTTGCTTTGTTGCTGGGTGCTCTGGGCGTGCTGGGTTGGCTGCTTGTGGCAACTCTGCGAAAGGTTCGCGGTGGCGGGCATGCCTGGCGCCTTGCGTTGGTTGGATTGTACCGCCATCGCCGTGCCAGCCTGTCGCAAATTGCCGTGTTTGCCATGACGCTCATGCTGGCGACAACGCTGATTCTGGTGCGCACCTCCTTGCTGGACGATTGGCAAGGACAGCTGCCAGACGATGCACCGAATCACTTCCTGATCAACATTGCTCCGGATGCAGTGGATGAGGTTGCCGGCTATTGGGAGGAGCGTGGTCAGACATTGGATCAGCTATATCCAATGGTGCGTGGCCGGTTTACAGAACTGAACGGGCAGCCTGTAAAAGAGGTGGTGAGTAAAGACCAGCGAGTAGGGGCCCTTAACAGAGAACTGAATCTCACATGGATGCCCTCGCTTCCGGCTGACAACGTTATTGTCGAAGGCAGCTGGTTTAAGGAGGGCCAAACCGATGGTGTCTCCGTAGAGGCCGATCTGGCGGCTGCGCTGGGCCTGGAGTTGGGCGATGAGCTGACGTTCACCATCGGTTCCGACAAGGTCAACGCAACGGTCACCAGCATTCGCACAGTTCAGTGGGACAGCATGAAACCCAACTTCTACATGGCGTTTCCTCCGGGGGGTGCTCTAACCAATATGCCCGCCACCTGGATAACCAGCTTCCACTTGCCCAGAGATCGTAAAAGTGAACTGAATGAGTTTTCCCGGCGTTTCCCGACAGTGTCGTTGCTGGAAATTGACAACATCATTGAGCGCATACAGGAAATTGTTCGGCAGGTTACCCAGGCCATAGAGGCAATCCTGGTGTTGATACTGGCAGCAGCCCTGGTGGTGATGGCCGCAGTAGTCAGCGCCACGCTTCAGGATCGCCAGCGGGAAGGCGCACTGTTGCGCACACTGGGCGGTCGCCAGAGCTTGCTGGTACGAAGCACCATGCTGGAGTTTGCCTTGCTAGGAGGCTTTGCCGGGATTCTTGGGGTGGCAGCGGCAGAGGCTGCCGTATGGGCCTTGCAGTTCCGGATGTTTGAGGGGGCCTTCAGTTGGCACTGGCAAGTTGTTCTGCCTATACCGATAATCAGTGCGGTAGTGCTTTCATTGTTCGGGCGCTGGCAACTCCGGCCAGTATTGAGTGTTTCGCCTATGCTACTGTTAAGGCGCCTCGAATAAAGTGATGCCTCCGGCAAATGAATCGTCCGTTTCTGTTCCAGGATATTCTTAGCGGTAATTCGCGAGAATAGCGGCCAGTTCGCCGCTCTTGCGGATGCGTGCCAGTTCTGCGTTGAACTTCTCGGCAAATTGCCGGGATTCCTTGCGCAGCATAATCCGGAAGCCGTAAGAGCTTATGCTCCCTGAAGACACGATCTGATCCTGCAAGCCTTCATTTTTCAGCATCCACTTGCCCACAAGCAAATCCATCACCGCGACATCGAAACGGTCGCCGTGAAGTAAAAATTTAAACATATCTATTTCTTTGGGCACGTCGAAACGCTTGATAGCACCCGACTCGAAGTGTGGTTCCAGTACCGGGTATATGTAACCTAAATGGGTAACGACCGTTTTTGAAAATAGGTCTTCGGGGGAGTGGTAAGTCTCACCGGTACTTTTGGGTGCAAAGAACACTTCCTGCACATCTACTACTGGTTCGGTAAACAGAAAGTCTTCGGGGTTTTGTGTCCATTCAATAGCCCGGGAAGTGCCATCGATATAGCTATCCAGCAACATCTGATCCACGCGTTTGCGGGGAATCTTTTTGGCGACGAGTTCATAACCCAGGCGCTCGGTAATCAGCGAAACTACGTCCCACATGATGCCGGAGGGCGCGTCCTGATCAACGATCATATAAGGCGGGTAGCCGTTAGGGGAAATGTTGAAGCGAAACACCTTTGCATCGCTGGCAAACGCAGTGTTTATGGCCAAGGCAAACATCAGCAATATGGGCAGGCGGACAAAGCGTCTCGTAAAAGCTGTAAACCAGCCAGATTTCAGGTGCTTCATCAAAAGGGACTCTCTGCGGGTGGTACGGTCCGTGGAAGAACTGACCCGGCTAAATCCCTGCCAGAAGGTGGGTAATTGTTACTTGTCTGTCACGTTATTTCAACAGTGTTGAGTAATGTTGTGTTAAACAGGAACGGAGCCGGTGTTCGGGCTCCGTTTCAGCGTCGTTGTTGTATCAGGCCCAGGCGCGCTGCAGTACTGCTCGTGCGTCCTTCAGGTTCACCTCTTTCGGATTGAACATGATGGAACCGTCGTCAAGCGCCATCTCTGCAATTTGATCCAGCTGATCTTCGGTAACCTTGCCTGTTTCTTTCAGTGTGCGCGGCAGCTTACAGCGTTTGTAAAGCGCATCTCTCAGTTTGCGCAAGGCTGAGATGCTGGCTTCTGCGCGGCGGCTGGAAGGAGTAGCGGCGTACACCTCCGGGCCTTCCAGGTACAAAAGCAGTTCGCTAAGTGGTTCGCGGATAGTTTCAAGATTGTACTCAAGTACATAAGGCAGGTAGAGACTCATGCACAGACCGTGGGGCAGGTGGCAGATAGCACCAGTGGCGTGGCCAAGAGAGTGCACCAGACCAACCATGGAGTTAGAAAACGCGATGCCCGCCATGGTGGACGCCTGCGCCAGCTCAAGCCTACCATCGCTGTCTTTCGGGTTGTCCATTACCTGTAGCAGAGAACGGCTGACCTTTTTTATAGCCGCGGCAGCATAAGCATCGCTCAGGGGGTTTTTCGCCATACACGTGAAGGACTCAATTGCGTGGGTCATGGCGTCCATGGCCGTTGCTGCCGTGATGTGAGGTGGCAACGTCAGGGTCATTCGCGGGTCGATCACAGCCGCGTTTGGCAGCAGATATGAAGAGGTGAAAGGCAGTTTTACACCTTTTTTCTCATCGGTTATGACAGCAATAGAGGTTACTTCGGAGCCGGTTCCCGCCGTGGTAGGTACCACCAGAAATGGTTTGAGGGGACGTTTCAGCACCCCAGCACCCGTGTACTTGGCAATGTCATCTCCGCCTTCTGAAACCAGAATATTGACCGCTTTGCCTGTGTCGATGGCCGAGCCACCGCCAATAGCAATGATGGAATCGCATTTTTCCTTACGGTAGACGGCTGCAATGTCACGAACAACGGTGGTGGAAGAGTCCGGTGGAACATCGTCGTAAATGGAAATAATTTCGAGCCCACTTTCTTCACAAGCGGCAATCACAGGGTCCAGCAGCCCGGCGGCACGAACGCCCTTATCTGTGACAATCATCGGGCGCTTAGCGGCGAGGCCGCTCAATTCATAAGGTATGTGCTCAAGGGCAGCTTTGCCGGCAATGACTTTTACCGGGCAGAAGAACTCGTAATAAGAGTTGGACATTTAGGCTCTCACTGTCTGGACAAAATGGGTCGCAACTTTCAAGTAAATCTGTGCAGCACTGATCAGCTTTTCCGGGAGGTGCAGGTTTGCCGGATATTCCTTTACGGCTCGCTCGGCAATGATCTTGGGCAGAATGAATGCCTCCAACCGGTTCAGCACCCGTGTCATACGCACAGCGTAACTGACATCGCCATCCACCAGCATGCGGTCATTGGCAAATGCGACTGAGGTTTTTTCCTGGAACGACAACACCAAAAAAGCGTGGGTAAGGTGCTTGAACTTGATGGACACATCTACCGGGCGAGGAGCTGAGTTCCCATGGTAATGGAAACGGCCGTCGCCGATGTGTTCCACGATCAGCTTGGAGCCGTCTGGCATCACCATCATTTCAAACAGGAACCTTTCAGGCAGAGTTCGCGCCTCCCCCTGAACCTCGCTATCAACCTCACTGACTGCCTGTAGGGCCCGCCCCATAACCTGGAACATAAGCTCTACATACAGGCGTTTCGCCTGGGAAGCCATCGGCTGGATACGTTTCGCTAACATGTCCGTCACCTGAATATGGTTATTGATGGCTGATTTTTAGAGTTATTGCTCTAAAAGTCAATGATCATGATGACAGTAAAGTTGCGCACTCTTGGCAAACCTGGATTCGGAAACGAAAAAAGGCCGTCATCCCCAGGATGGCGGCCTTTTAACGTATGATTTTTGGACGTGTTACTGGGTTAGCGCGGCAAGCTTACGCTTGGCTTCCTCCGCAATGTCGCCGCCGGACTCTGCCGCTGTGCTGTAATAAGCGATGGCCTCCTTGCGGTTGTTATCCTTTACGGCAATATCGCCCAGCCGCAGAAAGGCAATGGACGTGGGTACCACCTCGTTAGCCCGGGTCAGATTCTCCCGCGCTTTGCTCAGATTATTAAGCTGCAGCGCAGTCAGGCCGCTGTGGAGGCGATATGTGAACATCTCGGGGTACATAGACACCGCCTTGTCGAAATCAGCCTGGGCTTTCTCGGGCAGCTTCTGCTCCTGATAGATGCGGCCACGTAATGAATAGAACATGGCTTCGCGGGGTAGCAGATTAATGGCCTCGTTGACCTTTTTTAGCGCCCCGGACATATCATCACTGGACGCAAGTTTCATGGCTTCATCGTGGGCATCGTAGGCGGGCTGAGCCTTGCGCAGGAACGCGGTTTTCTTCTTGTAAACGTCTTCCCCGCGATAACCACCGCCGCCTATCTTGGCAACCAGTTTACTGTTCTCCTGTACGCGCTTGGCGGAAGGCGGGTGGGTTGCAAAAAGACCATCCACAAATCCTGCCTGCTGCCCCTTGGACAACTGAAGAAAAATCTCTTGCAGTTCAACGGCAGCCTGTGGGTCGTAGCCGGCTTTTTTCATATAAACGATGCCGTAGTAATCCGATTCCAGCTCGTCTCCCTGGCCGTATTGCGCCAGAGCAAGCTGCGCGCCGACGGCCGCGCCACCCATAAGCAAACCAGCCCACTCGTTATCAGACAGCGCAAACCCCAAACCGGCTACGCCGGCGCTGATCAGCATTCCCTTTTGCATACGCTGAACACTGTGGCGCGCGGCCGCATGCACAATCTCATGGCCCAGCACCGATGCAAGCTGGGCTTCATCACTAAGCTGCGTCAGCAGGCCACGATTAATAGCAATCTTTCCGCCCGGCAACGCCCAGGCGTTAGGCACACTGCTGTTGAGAACCACGAATTCGTAGGGCAGGTCGGGGCGGTCGCTCACCTGCGCCATCTTTTGGCCAACCTCCCGGACGTACAGCGTAAGCTCGGGGTCAATGTAGAATTGCCCGCCTTGAGTCTGCTGGGTGGGCGTATACTGTTCAGCACCCATGGCGAATTCCTGGCTCTCACCAATCAGCGAAAGCTGGTTCTCGCCAGTAACCGGGTTTACCGAGCACCCGGTAAGCACCAGCATAAATGCCAAAACTGGCGCACAGCGTTGCAAGACCGTGTTTTTCACACTCGACTCCTGTAATTGAAATACTAAAGCGTATAATTACACGGCTGCTGCCGGCTTGAAACACTGCCAGTGGTAAAACCCATACACGACGCACAGGTTTGTTCTGAATGAACGATCGAATCCGAGCCGACCGGGTAACCCGGTTTATCCAAACGCTCAATCAGGCTGTGGAGCTTGGTCTCACGGTAACCGAGACAACGGATCGCAGCCTCACACTTTGCTTGCCATACAGTAACCGAATCATCGGCAATCCAGTTACTGGCGTGATTCATGGCGGAGCCATCACAACGCTCATGGACACCACATCCGGATCGCTCATGCTTTGTGCCCTGGACGTATTCGAACTTTGCCCCACGCTGGATCTTCGGGTTGATTACATGCGCCCGGCCGAGCCTCACAAGCCCGTATACGCAAGGGCAGAGATCCACAGATTAACCCGCAACATCATATTCACCCGGTGCGAAGCCTATCAGGACCACGGCGAAACCGTAGCTAACGCCGTAGGAACCTTCATGCGCATCGGCCCCCAAGCCTTGCCGCAAGCCTACCGCGAAAAAATCACCGGAGGCCCGGTATGACCGATCTGGAAACCTTAAAATACACCCGAGAAACAGGCGACTTCTCGCGGCTGATCGCGAGCATTCCCTATGCAAACTTCATTGGCCTGGAATGCGATCAATTTGGCGACGACCTCATCTTTCGCCTGCCAGCCAAAGACCAAAACCTGGGCAACCCCGTACTGCCCGCTATTCACGGCGGCGTAATAGGCGGTTTCATGGAGCTATCCGCTGCGATATACCTGATGCTCGCCCAGGAAACCGTTCGCATGCCCCGCATCGTAAACTTCTCCCTGGACTACCTCCGCGCCGGCCTCGACCGGGAAACCTACGCCGAATGCCAGCTCACCCGACAGGGCAACCGGGTAGCCAACGTAATGATAACCGCCTGGCAAAAGTCCCGCTCCAAGCCGATTTCCACCGCACGGGCGCATTTCCTGCTGGAAGACTGATTCAGTTGGCATGTCGGGGCTTGAAATACCCCTGCATGCCCCCACTTTTGCTGCAAGACACATCTGAACGTTAGACGATGCGGGAGCTGAGGGGCTTTTCAAAACCGTGCGGAGCCATGGATGGCGGAGCCGAGCGTACACGGACGTATTCACAGCGTGTTTTGAAAAGCCCCTCAGCTCCCGCGTCCTCCCCCAATGTCTGCAGCAGGAGAGACAATAAATGACAGTTGAATCGCAAAAAGAGACGTTAGGATTCCAGACCGAAGTAAAACAACTACTTCACCTGATGATCCATTCACTGTATTCAAACAAGGAAATTTTCCTCCGCGAACTGATTTCCAACGCCTCCGATGCCGCCGATAAAATGCGCTTCGCCGCCGTGAAAGACGACGGCCTGTACGAAGGCGATTCCGACCTCCGAATCCGCCTGGATTACGACAAAGAAGCCAACACCATTACCCTGACTGACAACGGCATCGGCATGAGTCGTGAAGACGTTGTTCAGAACCTCGGCACCATCGCCCGATCCGGCACTGCAGAATTCCTTAAGCAGCTTTCCGGCGATGAAAAGAAAGACAGTAAACTGATTGGCCAGTTTGGTGTGGGCTTCTATTCCGCATTCATCGTTGCCGACAAAGTAGACGTATTCACCCGCCGTGCAGGTGCGCCAGCAGAAGAAGGCGTACATTGGCAGTCGGCTGGAGACGGCGAGTTTACAATCGAGCAGGTCGCTCGCGAAAAGCGCGGCACTGAAATTGTTATTCACCTGAAGCCGGATGCCACCGAGTTTGCCGATGGATTCCGCCTGCGCAACCTAGTGAAGAAGTACTCCGACCACATCTCCTTCCCGGTGGTCATGAAGTCCGAACCGACCGAAGAAGGCGAAGAGCCGAAAGACGAAACTATTAACGACGCAACTGCGCTTTGGACCTTGCCTCGCACTGAAATCAAAGACGAGGAATACAAAGAGTTCTACAAGCACATTGCCCACGACTTTGAAGACCCGCTCACCTGGTCCCACAACAAAGTGGAAGGCAAGCTCGACTACACCAGCCTGCTGTACATTCCAGCCCGTGCACCGTTTGACATGTACAACCGTGATGCGCCCCGTGGCCTGAAGCTCTATGTACAGCGCGTGTTCATCATGGACGACGCAGAGCAGTTTCTGCCGTTGTACCTGCGCTTTGCTAAAGGAGTGGTGGATTCCAATGATCTGTCACTGAACGTATCCCGTGAAATTCTGCAGAACGATGCCACGGTAGACAGCATCCGCACAGCGCTTACCAAGCGTGTGCTGGACATGCTTGGTAAGTTGTCCAAGAAAGATGCCGGTGAATACCAGAAGTTCTGGGATGAGTTCGGCACGGTTCTCAAGGAAGGCCCGGCGGAAGATTTCAGCAACCGCGAGAAAATTGCCGGCCTGCTGCGCTTTGCCTCTACCCACACAGGTGAGAGTGCCCAGAACGTATCTCTGGACCAGTACATTGAGCGGATGAAAGAAGGTCAGAGCAAGATCTACTACATCACTGCTGATAACTTCATGGCCGCCAAGAGCAGCCCGCACCTGGAAGTCTTCCGCAAGAAAGGCATTGAAGTGCTGATCCTCTCCGACCGTATCGACGAGTGGATGATGGGGTACCTCAACGAATACAGCGAAAAGCAGTTCCAGGACGTAGCCCGTGGCGATCTTGATCTTGGCGATGTGGAAACCGAAGAAGACAAGAAGCTCAAGGAAGAAGCTGCTGAAGAGCACAAGGCGCTTCTGGAGCGTATCAAAACAGCACTCACCGACCGGGTTCAGGAAGTGCGGGTAACCAACCGCCTGACAGACTCACCGGCGTGCCTGGTAACCGGCGACTTCGATATGGGCGCCCAGATGAAGAAGATTATGGAGGCGGCTGGCCAGAAGGTTCCCGACAGCAAACCGATCTTTGAAATCAACGTAGATCACCCGCTGGTTCAGCGCCTTGAAAGCGAGAAGGGCGATGAACGCTTCAACGAACTTTCTGCCGTTCTGCTGGATCAGGCCACACTGGCCAGTGGCGAGCAGCTACAGGATCCCGGTGCCTACGTAACCCGCTTGAACCGTCTGTTGCTGGAACTGGCTAACTAAAGCCCATGCACCAGATTATCGTGGACATTAGCATCAGCCCTGATGAGTGGATAAAATTCTACCAGGGCGTTGCTACCGATGTTCACGCTACGGCCCGGGACGGACGCTCAGTCCGCTTCCCGGCCCGTATTCTCTCCCGCTTTTATCTTCGCGACGGCGTTCGCGGCTCCTTCCGAATTGTGTTTAATGAACAAGGTAAGTTTGAGTTCATTGAGCGAGTTTAATACCTTTCCATTATTGATAGTTAAAAGCTCTGGCTTTCTTTTTCTTAATTGATTATCCGCGCAGTGACTGACGTGGTCCAATGACGTTGAACGCTTACACCGAAACAAGGAAAAGAGCGAAAGTTGCTGAGTACAAGTCTTGGTATAAGCTGTTCAATGGTGATATGAACTTCAGAGGAACGGATCATGAGCGATGAAAACTCGAAAAAGGGTAAGTGCCCGGTATCACACCTGACAACCGCTTTTGGTGCCCCGGTAGTCGACAACCAGAACTCGATGACCGCTGGTAAGCGTGGCCCCGTGTTGGTTCAAGATGTGTGGCTTAACGAAAAGCTCGCTAATTTCGTGCGTGAGGTTATTCCTGAGCGCCGCATGCACGCCAAAGGGTCGGGCGCGTTTGGTACGTTTACCGTAACCAATGACATTACCCGCTATACGCGCGCTAAAATTTTCAGTGAAGTAGGGAAAAAGACCGAAATGTTTGCCCGCTTCAGTACTGTCGCAGGCGAGCGGGGCGCGGCCGATGCCGAGCGTGATATTCGCGGCTTTGCGCTCAAATTCTATACCGAAGAAGGCAACTGGGACATGGTGGGCAACAATACCCCTGTGTTCTTTTTACGGGATGCCAAGAAGTTTCCGGATTTGAATAAAGCCGTAAAACGCGATCCGAAAACCAACATGCGTTCGCCCACGAACAACTGGGATTTCTGGACACTTCTGCCCGAAGCTCTGCACCAGGTGACTGTGGTGATGTCAGACCGTGGCATCCCCAAAAGCTACCGGCACATGCATGGCTTTGGCAGCCACACTTATAGCTTTTGGAACGAGGCAGGTGAGCGTTATTGGGTGAAATTCCACTTCAAAACGCAGCAAGGCATTGAGAACCTGACCGACGCCGAGTCAGCGGCAGTTGTTGCTGTTGACCGTGAAAGCCATCAGCGGGACCTTTTTGAAGCGATCGAGCGTAGCGACTTCCCGCGCTGGAAAATGTATGTGCAAGTGATGCCCGAAGCCGAGGCGGAAACCTACCACGTGCATCCGTTTGACTTGACCAAGGTTTGGCCCAAGGGGGACTACCCGCTCATCGAGGTCGGCGAGTTTGAGCTAAACCGAAATCCTGAAAACTATCATATGGATGTTGAGCAGGCGGCCTTCTCGCCAGCGAATCTAGTACCTGGTATCAGTGTCTCTCCGGACAAGATGCTTCAGACGCGGCTTATTAACTACCCCGATTCGCAAAGGTATCGTTTGGGTGTGAACTACCAGCAGATACCGGTGAATGGGGCTAAATGCCCGGTTATGAGCAACCACCGCGACGGTCTTGGCAGGGTGGACGGCAATTACGGTAGTTTGCCGCATTATCAGCCAAACAGCTTCGGTCAGTGGAGAGATCAACCCGAGTATGCAGAGCCGCCGCTCAAGATTGACGGGAATGCGGCCATGTTCGATTTCCGTGAGGATGATGACGATTATTACAGTCAGCCGCGCGCACTGTTTCAACTGATGACACCTGCTCAACAGCAGATACTGTTTGAAAATACGGGACGAAACATGGGGGACGCTCCGGATTTCATTAAACAGCGCCACATCGACAACTGCACCCGTTGCGACCGGGCGTATGGCGAAGGAGTTGCCAAGGCTCTGGGTATGTCGGTCAAGTCGCCTGATGAGCTGGATCCCAACCCTGAATTGGCAGAGTAATATTTACCTGCAGTAAAAAGCTTTCATGGGAGGTGAGCCCCGGTAGCCTTCACTACCAAAGCGAGCGCGAATTGCCTACAATCGCGCTCGCTTGAATTTTGAACAATTGGAGACACCCATGCGAATCATCCTTGCCCCGATGGAAGGGTTGGTCGATGCACCTATTCGTGAAACCCTGACCAAAGTCGGCGGGATAGATCGTTGCGTAACCGAGTTCATCCGTGTGACCCATAGCATGTTGCCGCCACGGGTTTTCTATAAGTTTGCCCCTGAACTGCATAACCATTCCCTCACACGGGTGGGCACCCCTGTGGCTGTTCAACTGTTGGGTTCAGACCCGGAGCAAATGGGCTGGCACGGGAACAGAGCAGCGGAGTTGGGCGCAACTCAAGTTGATATCAATTTCGGCTGCCCCGCCAAAACGGTGAACAAGCACAAGGGTGGCTGTGTGTTGATGCGAGAGCCGGAACTGATGCATAACATCGTTGCGGCCGTGCGTAAGGCGGTTCCTGAAGGCGTGCCGGTTACGGCCAAGATGCGCCTGGGGTACGACGATCGCTCCATGGGCGTGGCCTGTGCTCAGGCGCTGGAAGCCGCCGGGGCAGAGGAGATTGTTATCCATGCCCGCAGTAAGGTGGATGGCTACAAACCACCTGCCTACTGGGAGGAAATCGCCAAGGCTCGCGAGGCGGTGAAATGCAAAGTGATAGCCAATGGTGAAATCTGGACAGTAGCCGATTACTGGCGCTGCCGGGAAGTGTCCGGTTGTGAGGATGTCATGATCGGCCGAGGCCTGATTGCAAGGCCGGATCTGGCCCTCAAGATCAAGGCCAGCCAGCAAGGCGAAGAGGTTACAGGCATGTCCTGGCCAGAGGCGGTAGCCTTGGTTCGAGAATATGCCGAAGTGCTACAGGGCTGGCTGGAAGACAAGTATGTAACCGGCCGCATCAAGCAGTGGCTGAACTTTTTGCGACAGGGCTTTCCGGAGGCTGAAGCCATCTGGCAGGATGCTCGTAAAATTCGGGAAGTTGTGCCAATGCTGGCGTGCCTTGAGCAGGTTGTCCCTGCCAAGCCCTCGGCTCCCGTTCAGGCTGCCTGAATTACCTTCAGGTTTCCATATCGGGTGTGTACAAGCCTTGAGACGCAGCACCGTTCAGACGTGCGCGTTTTAGCATGGCTGCCTGAGTGTACGATTTGTTGTTAAGGTCGCCAGCCCAGGCTATCTGAGCGGGCTCTTGTAGTGCGCGCCCATAGGAAAAACTCAGATACCAAGGTTGCGGGCCATGGCTGTTCATGGCGTTCAGGTTACTGGTCGCTTCTTCAGGGGTCTGTCCTCCAGACAAGAAATTAATGCCTGGAACCGCTGCAGGCACAACCTTGCGGAATACCTTCAACGTCGCTGCTGCGACTTCCTCTGGAGACGCCTTCGCACACTCTTTGCCTGGCGTTAACATGCTCGGTTTAAGAATGATGGTTTCCAGTTGCACTCGATGCCGGCGAAGCGCGTTGAAAACCTCCGAAATCACGACTTCGTTTACTTCCGCAGACCGTTCGATGGTGTGATCACCGTCAATCAGTACCTCGGGCTCCACAATAGGCACAATGCCTATGGCCTGGCAGAGCGCGGCATAGCGCGCCAGCATTTCAGCGTTGGCTTCCACCGCTTGGCGTGAGGGTAGGGTCTCGGAGATAGTGTAAACAGCGCGCCACTTGGCAAACCGGGCACCCTGATTCTTGTAGATTTCCAGACGATCATCCAAACCGTCCAGCCCGTAGGTTATTTCATCGCCCGGGGCGTTAACGAGTGGTTTCTTACCCTTATCTACCTTGATCCCCGGCACAATCCCCTGGTTTTCCAGCAGCGCCGGGATTGTGACTCGTTCAAGACTGTTCTGGCCAAGGGTTTCCTCAAAGAGAATGACGCCACTGATGAACTCACCGAGCCCGGGTGTAGAAAAAACCAGACTGCGATACTCCTGACGTTTGCTTTCCGTACATTCGACACCAACGGCCTTGAAGCGCTTGGCAATCGTGGGATGGCTTTCATCGGCGGCAAGAATTCCTTTTCCTGGCTGAATGAGGGCTTGAATGGTTGAATTCAGTTCGGCTTGAATGCTCATACCGGCTCCTTATGACGGGGAGAGTGTTATGGCGTATATCCGTTGTGGTATATCCTCAAGTGTAGTCTGTGCTTCAAGGCCTTTCTTTGATTGCACCCGGTTATCTCAGTTGGCTATCTTTACTGCCTCGTCGGTTGATGCCGCCTGATGCTGTTTCCTGTTTTTCCAGCGCCGCCTGACAATTAACACACAGGCGTACACCGGAAATCGCTTTGCGCCGAGCTTCAGGAATAGGGCAGTCACACTCTTCGCAGAACTCCGCACTTTCACCCCTGCCAAGCCGACTACGTGCCTCGGCGACGGCATCCTCTACGCTCGCATCAATCTGATCCTGCACAGCCCCATCACGGGTCCACCCACCAGCCATAACCTTACCCTCGGCAAAGCCTTTACCTGTTGTGAACATCAGCATACCAAAGCCGTGGTGATCGGGCTAAGGTAGGGCATCGTATTAGGTTTTCCCACGTATAGATAAGGAAGCAGAATGTCGCCTGAAAACAACTCAACCCGACGCGGCGGAAAGTGGCCACTTGTTACTGCGTGGCTTGCAATAACACTGTTGATCGTAGCGGGCGCGTTGATGGGCGTTGCCGGGCCGGCATTCAGGGCAGAGTGGATTGAGTTGGGCACCTCCTTCACGTGGATGCGGCAGGGCGCGCAACTGGCAATGGGTGCTGCGGTAGTGGGGCTGATTACTTTGGTACTTGCAGGTGCACTGCGCCGATGGCGGCCGGCTCTGGTGGGTGCTTTGGTCACCCTGGCGGTAGTGGCCATGATCGCCATACCCATGCAGATGAAGCAGCGCGCCCAAAGCGTTCCGCCCATCCACGATATAACAACGGATATGGAAAACCCTCCGGCCTTCACATTGTTGGCGGCGGCCCGTGAGGAAGCACCCAATGCCGTCGATTATCCGGGAGCGGAAACTGCAAAGCAGCAGCAATTGGCCTACCCCCAGTTAAAGCCGATTATTCTGGATGCTCCTTTAACGGGTGTTATGAACGCAGTGAAAACCATGGTTCAAGCCTGTGGCTGGGAGATTGCCGGAATCACCGACAATACCATTGAAGCCACCGCGACAACCCGCTGGTTCGGGTTTAAAGATGACGTGGCAATTCGCATGACGGAAACAGAGCAAGGCGTGCAAGTAGATATGCGTTCTGCCTCCAGGCTAGGGAAAAGCGATCTTGGCACCAACGCAGAGCGAATTCAGGTTTTTCTTGAAGATCTGGCAAAACGATAAAGTCGTTTTCCAAGCGAGCCAAGGGGTATACTCTGGAGGAGTAGGGTTTTCCGCTTCATTTTACAGGTTGGCGGGCCTAACTCCTTTAGTGTGACCCACAATGAAATCACCCCTGCGTCTTCGCTACCAAACTATTGAGTTCGGCAACGTGGACATTCACGTGTGTACCTTGCGTGATAATCAGCAATTCGACGATCCAAACGACATCGCCCTCAAGCTGGGTATTTCCTCTGCTACCTGGCCCCTGTTCGGAATTATCTGGCCATCAAGCCTGGTGCTTGCCCACCACATTGTGAAGCATCCAACGGAGGGCAAGAGAGTTCTGGAAATTGGCTGCGGAATGGCGCTGTCCAGTTTGTTGCTGAACGAACGTAACGATGATATTACGGCGACCGACTATCACCCTGAAGTAGGCGTTTTTCTGGAGCGGAACACTCAGCTCAACCATGGTAAACCGATAGGCTATCAACGAGTCGACTGGGCGGATAAAGCCAGTGATCTCGGCTTGTTTGATATTATCATTGGCAGTGACGTGTTGTACGAAGACGAGCACGTAAACCTGTTGGCCGACTTCATTGACCGGCACGCCAACCCGACCTGTGAAGTAATTCTGGTGGACCCGGGAAGAGGCAGAAAAAACAAATTCAGCCGCCGCATGGAAACTCACGGTTTCAGCTTTTCTGAAGAGAAGCCGGAGCATACGGACTACCTGGAAAAGCCATTCAAAGGGCACGTACTTAAATTCTGGCGGGGGGATGTGTAGAGCCAGCCCAAAGGGGCTCTTAAGATCCAGGCAGGCTGTTAGTTTTTCTTTTCAAGGGCCTCCTTCAGGCCTGCAAACGGGTTGTGCGTTGCGGCTTCACGCCGTTTCTCGGAACTGCCGCCGTACCGCACAAAATCCTCAAACTTGCTGTGTTCTTCATCGTGACAGTAAACACATAACAGCTCCCAGTTACTGCCGTCGGCCGGGTTGTTGTCGTGGTCATGGTCAACATGGTGCACGGTGAGCTCTCGTAAATTGATGCGCGTAAACTCACGGGCGCAACGGCCACATACCCAGGGGTACATTTTCAGAGCGCGTTCACGGTAGCCACTTTCGCGCTTTGCGATATAGTCACGCTGCTCAGCCAGTAGTTTGTCTACCTTGCTTGTGCTGCCGGTATTTTGGCTCATGCAGGTTACTCCCCTGTGCGGGCGTAATTGGTGCCCATGCTGTCCTGTAGATCAATCATCGACTGCTGGCTCACCTTTATTAAACCGCTTTGGGGGCGATTAAGGTCCACAACCAGTGTCATAAGCACCGCGAAAGCCAATATCAAGGGGATAAGTCGCGGGTATGTACCGCTTCCAGCCGAACATCCTGTTTTCTTTGATCATTCTGAGAGGATGCCATCGAAAATGTGAACGCCAGTACAAAAGACGCCATTGCGTCTTCGTCCCGACGAGTTCGGGTGCGTTTGCCAAATTGGTAGCCAATTTCACCGAAAGCCATCATCAAAAACGCAACTGCCACGTAGAGAACACTGATAGGCAGGGATTCGAACAGCTCATTATTCATAGGGGCTCCAGCGCTCCTGAACTACCTGTTATTATTTTTTCGACCCCTGTTTACACTGGGCGAAGGCGCAACCTCGCGCCTTTTCTGGGCCCAGTCTCTATATTAGTTCAAATGCTACAGAGCAAGCGTGATTATCATCACTTTCGATGCTCAGGATTCAGCACAGTTCTCGATGATTTTGCCTGAAGTGCCGTCAGACATGTGGTGGAGCAGGGCAGCTTCAGCTCCAGGGCCGGAACCCTTCGTCCACCACTCCAATTCGTTGCCGACGTAGCGTGAACCACTGGCAGAGACTGCGATTTGCAGGGTGTGCTTGGCACCCTTGTGCTGAATTACTGCAGATTTGCTGGAAGGGTAGGTTGCAGTAATCACTTCGCCACTGTCGCACTGATAAGTATGCGCGGTGCGCCCATCATCTTGCTGCGAACTTGCACAGGCAGTTAGGAAAAGGGCAGACGCCAACGTAAGGGGAGCATAAATTTTCATACATGCCTCGAAGGTTTGATTAGTGATGAAAAAGTTGATCAGGGTTCGATGAACCCGGAAAACTTTACTCCTGATAACAGAGCCATCTCTCGATGCCAAGTTGCCAAATCGTCACTGTTGAAGGAATTCAACGAATCGTGACCACAAGCTCTGGCCATCACTTGCATCAACTCTACAGAGGCTTCTAAGAAATTCCTGAGCTGCCCGGCGGATTTTTCGACGTTCAAACGCTGCCGAAGATCGGCCTTTTGTGTGGCTATACCGGCAGGGCAGTTGTTGGTGTTACATATACGAGCCGCCACACAGCCTATTGATTGCATCGCGCTGTTTGCTATGGCTACCCCATCGGCGCCCAGAGCCAGGGCCTTCACAAAATCCATAGGTGTACGCAGGCCACCGGTAATAATCAGGGTAACGTCGCCACCCACGCCTTGCTCATCCAGATAACGGCGTGCCCGTGCCAGCGCAGGTATGGTAGGCACACTGATGTGATCGCGGAACATTTCTGGTGCCGCACCCGTACCGCCGCCGCGCCCATCCAATATGATGTAATCCGCACTGGCATCCAGCGCAAATTGAATGTCTTTTTCGATATGGTTGGCACTCAGTTTAAAACCAATGGGAATGCCGCCCGTTACCTCACGCACACGATCAGCAAACTTCTTGAAGTTTGCAGCGGTGTGCAAATGTGCAAACGTGGGCGGAGATACGGCAGGCTCGCCTTCGGGAATGCCACGAACCTGTGAAATTTTTCCGACGTTTTTATTACCGGGCAGATGGCCGCCGGTTCCGGTTTTTGCGCCTTGGCCGCCCTTGAAGTGAAAGGCCTGAACACCTTTCAGCTTTTCTTCGTCATACCCGAACTGGGCGCTCGCCAATTCGTAAAAATAACGGGAGTTGGCAGCCTGTTCTTCTGGAAGCATCCCGCCTTCGCCAGAGCAAATACCTGTGCCGGCTAGCTCGGCACCTTTCGCTAAAGCCAGCTTGGCTTCTTCTGATAGCGCCCCAAAACTCATATCAGACACAAACAGAGGGATTTTAAGTTTCAGTGGCTTTCTAGCTTTAGGGCCAATAACCAGTTCGGTGCGAACAGCAACGTCTTCAAGCAAGGGCTGAGTGGCCATCTGGGCCGTCATCACTTGCAGGTCGTCCCAGTGGGGGAGCGTGTGACGGGGCACACCCATGGCCGTCATAGGGCCGTGGTGTCCCATTTTGGATAAGCCATCCCTGGCCAACTGATGTATGAACTCGACCGTAGGTTCCTCTACAGTGGCACTAGCGACGGGCATCTCACCCGCACCCGCTTTAACGCCTGGCCCTTCTTTACCAACCGCATCGGCATCAAATTGCTTATGAGTGCCATCGCAAAACGGCAGGTTTGCCGAATGCTTGCACTGACACAAAAAAGCATCACCGGATTTCTCGGCGGTAAAGGGCATTGGTTTAAAGTCAGTACCCACGTGGGAGCCGTCGCAAAATGGCTGATTGGCAGAACGACCACAGGCGCAAAAGTAGTATTCTTCGCCTTCATTAAGGTCGACTTTTGCGGGTCTGTTATTCGCTACGGTCGGGTTCATTAGTTAACTCCAGGGTTCAGCTTATATGCCCATGCAGTTGGCGTAGTAGGTTGTAGTGGCCGGCCAGTCCGAAAAGATTCCGATTACACCCACATCCTGAGCCAACACATCAATCACTGTGAACATATCACCATCATTATTGATGGCATCGGTTACGCTTTGATAGTACCAGCCACCGCCCGTGTGTAGCGGTCCGCTGCGCTCTAGCGACCAGCCAATCAGGTCAAGGCCTGCAGCTTTGGCGTTGAGAGCGTACTCAGAAGGTACAATTTCGTTGTTGCTGTTCAGGGTCAGCATTTTCCAGATTGCAGGCGCCAGAACAGGAACCCCTTGTTGAACGAGGCTTTCCATGTACTCAAGGGATACGTTTTCAGGGGTGTGATCATCTTCATCAAGGAAGACCGCTTGCTTGCCAAATTCAGGCGTTTCATTGATCCAGAAAACCACGTCTTCCAGCAGGAACGACTGCGGCCATACATCGGAAGGGCTAACGCCTGCCTGTACATAATCATTAATCATCTGGCGAGCATAATCCTGCTGTGTGTAGTCGCCTTCAAACGGCATGTCGACCACCGGCGTTTTCAGCTCCGGAGTGAACTGAACACCCAGTTCCTTGAGCAGCTCGATGCTTTCACGGTGGCTTAATACCGTTCCATTCGTGGAGTACAAATCCGTTCGCCAGTCGGCTGTGCCGCCCAGGTATTCTTCTGGTGTGGTGGCATCGGCGTTAAACGCATCCATTTTACCCCTGAGCGATTTGAACTCAGCCAGTGTTATGTCGCTTGTGCGGCATTCAGCTTCGGCCTTTTGGCCTGTGGCCGGATCTGCCGGGGTGAAGGGCTTGGTGCATTTGGCGTTCAATTCCGGCACAGCCACGATGTTGGTGGTTGTGTGCAGGTCATTCTGGGCATGGCGGCACACGAGCTCCCGGTCCTTGGTAAAGGCCACGTCGCACTCTACGATCCCGGCGCCCATTCGTGCGGCCGCTATGTAAGATTCGCGGGTATGCTCAGGAAACTGCATAGGAGCACCGCGGTGACCGATGGAGAAGGTCGACGACGTCACCGGCTTGGATTCACATGCTTGTAAGGACTGCTTCAGCTTGCCTTCGTCCATGTTGTTAATCAGGAAGTAAGGCCGGGGTCCAACTTGAACCAACGCCTGGCTGTCAGTAGGGGAGGCTCCAGGTGCGCTGGCATTGTGATCCATGGTGCTGCAGCCAGACATGACCGCAATAGCACCCGCGAGTAGTGACAGGGAAAGTGTACGTTTCATGACAGAATCCTTCTGTATTTTTTGTTTGAATTTATATTACTGAGCTAAACATTAGTGGCCACCTCATTATTGGTCAACTAACCACCAGCTGTGGTTCGTCGCATTCAATGATGGCCATGGAGCCGGGCAGGTTTGCCCGCTGTTTCCGTGGGACGGAATCGGTGTAAAAACGGTCAACGTATTTGAACGTAGCCACTTTACAATGTGCGTTCAGAGCCCATTTGCTGTGGTCTGCCACAAGCATACGGGTTCTGGTGTTTGCGATGATGGCACGGCTAACTTCAGCCTCGCGGATTTCGTGATCCATCAAGCCTTGTTCCAGATCCATGCTTCCGGTGCTGAAAATGCCGAAGTCTGTCGTGAAGGAGCTGAAAAAGCTGGTGACTTCTGGCCCAACCACATCGTGATGGTTATGGCGGTACATGCCTCCAGACACGATAACCTCGATACCCGGGTTACCTGAAAGTGCCGCCGCCACACTGAAATTGTTGGTCAATATCCGAAGCGAATGATGATGAATCAGTGCTTGTGCAACCAGTTCAACGGTACTGCCAACCCCCAGACTCACAGTGGCGCCTTCAGGAATATCTGTGGCAACGCGTTTGGCCATTCGCTGTTTAGCGATTTGACTGGATGTAGGTTTATCCTGGGGCACAGCAAAGGATGGTGCAGGCGTTGCCGGCAGGCTGACACCGCCATAACGACGGCGCAACAAACCCTGTTCGCACATCTTGTTGATGTCGCGGCGAATGGTTTGGGTAGTGACGCCAAAGCGCTGAGCGATGTCTTCAACTTCGACATGCTCTTGTTCATGCACCCATTCGAGGATGCAGCGCTGGCGTTCTTTGGCACTCATCAGATTACCTGCTCGGTCAGGTGCGATGTTGCAGCCAGGCCTCTGCCATTTCTGCAAAGCCCAATCCCGAAGGCTGGCTGACAATCGCTGCGGGCTGATGGGTCATAACGTGCAAATGCTTACGAATATTGGCCACGCCAACACTCATGGGAAAGCTGCGGAACATGCTCTCATCATTAGGGGCATCACCAATGAAAATGGAACGCTTCTGCAAAGACTCGATATCCAGCCCCAGTAACTCCTGGCCCACTCGAAGTGACATAGTGGATTTATCGAAATCGCCGAGCCAGATGTTGATGTGGATAGAGCTTTGGCGAACGCTGAAGCCCTGGGAAACCAAAGGATCATGTATCGCCGCTACCTGCTCAGGTGTTAGCGATTCCTGCTGGTTGTAGTCCACTGCCACATCGACAAAACGGAAGGGTTGGTCTGTGGCCAGCTTGGCCTCGAAATCCAGATCCAGTGCTGCGACAGCGTCTAATATGGACTGCTGGTCGCGTTGGTGTTTCGCTTCGTTTTCCCAGAAGTGCCATTTAACAGTTTGCGGGGCAGTGCGCTCAGCATAGAAGGCTCCGCCTTCACCAATCACCGCTTTTACCGGCCAGGTACGAATAATCTGGTCACACCAGCCAGCACAGCCCCCTGTTACGGGAATGACGCTGATACCTGCATCGGCCAGCCGGCAGATCGCGAGATAGGTCTCTGGCAGAAGGCGGCCACAGGTGGTGAGTGTATCGTCGACATCGGTGAAAAGAATGTCGGCCCTGCCAAAATCAATACTGTCTTTCATAGAATCGGTTATCCAGTTCACAGCGCGAGTGTTTGCCACCCGAAACGCTCGGGCGGCAAACTACTCAAGGTCAAATTACTTTTTTGCGCAGGACGCTGGTCAGCGCCTCGCCCAGAATGACCAACACAACGATTGCAAGCAGGATGGTTGCAACGGTTTGCCAAGCGAACATGTCGATTGACCCCTGCAGCAATACACCGATACCACCGGCACCGACCAAACCCAGCACAGTGGATTCACGGATGTTGATGTCCCAGCGCAGAATGATGATGGCGAAGAATGCCGGCATTACCTGAGGCACAATCGCGTACAACACCACTTTCATCTTGCTGGCACCGGTCGCTTCCATGGCTTCCACCGGGCGGCGGTCAATCTCTTCTATCGCCTCGCCCATCAGCTTGCCGATAAACCCAACGGAGCGGAACATCACCGCCAAAATACCGGCTAGCACGCCCGGGCCAAAAATAGCCACGAACAGCAATGCCCAGATGATGGTATTCACAGAGCGGCTGGATACCAGGATGAACCGGCCAATCCACAGTGTGACTTTGTTCGGTGTGGTGTTCTGAGCCGCTATGTAAGACACCGGCAGAGCGATGAAAATCGTCAACATGGTGGATAGGGTGGCAATGTGCACCGTCTCCAGCATGGCGGAGAAAATCGCACTCCACTTGCTGAATTCCGGCGGCCACATGCGTGCGCCCAAGCTTTGGATCTGGTTGGGCGCATCCCAAACCCAGGGCCAAAAAATATCAATATCACGCACGGCCCAAACAATAGCTATCAGCGTGGCCAGGTAGACCGCATAGCGCGTAAGCTGTTCTTTACGGTCGTAGCGCGACCAGACTCGATCGGTCAGTTTTGCAGCGTGATCTACCATACTTTTTTCCTCACCCATCCGCTCAAACCTTCACTGACCAGAATGATCGCAATAATCATCAGCAAAATGGCAAAGGCGAAATCGTAATCGTAACGTCCGAATGCGTTCATCAGAGTGCCACCGATACCGCCAGCACCCACAATGCCAACAACGGCCGATGCGCGAAGGTTGCTGTCGAGCTGATACATGGATAGCCCGATCTGGCGTGGCATGATCTGAGGGAAAACCCCATAAACCAGGATTTTCATGTAACCGGCGCCAACAGAACGCATGGCTTCAACCTGACCCCAATCGATTTCCTCAATCTCCTCAGCCAGTAACTTGGCAACGAAGCCGATGGAGTAAAGGGTTAGGGTAAGAATGCCCGCCATTGGGCCAAAGCCCACCGCTGCAACAAACAGAATGGCGACAATAACCGGGTGAAAGCTGCGGGAGACGATAATAAGTGTCCGCCCCAGTATGTAAACGGGAAGGGGCGCTACGTTACGAGCCGCCATAACCGCAATGGGCACAGACAGGAGAACGCCCAGCATGGTCGCCAAAAAGGCGATCTGGAAGCTTTCCTTGAAGCCCGTCCACAGTAGCCCGCCACGTTCGAAACTGGGAGGGAAAGCGCCGCCAAAAATTTTGCCTGCACGGGGCAAGCCTTCAGCGATACGCTGCCAATCAAAGGGCAGTGTTGAGAATGCCCAGAACAGATAGGCCAGGGTGATTGCGACCAATCCATAGCGAATCCAGGGATTTGCTATGAAAGGGGGCTTTTTCCAGACCCTGCCCGGTTGTGCACCGGATGCAGTGTTCCCGGATGTCATGCCGAAGCCTCCTCAGTTGGGGATGCGGGTTCACCTGCATCTTCTTCCGGCGATTCAATGCCACCGTAAATGGCATCCAGAGCATCCTGGTTGAAGTCTTTAGGTTCACCGTCAAAAATCATCTGCCCATGACGCATGCCGACAATACGGTCGGTGTACATGCGCGCCTGAGTTACGTTGTGAATGTTGATCAGTACAGGCAGGGACATTTCACTGGCAAGGCTTTGCAGCAGGCTCATGATCTGCTGTGAGGTTTTCGGGTCCAACGACGCCGTGGGCTCGTCGGCCAAAAGAATCTCGGGCTCTTGCATCAAAGCACGTACCACGGCAACACGCTGGCGTTCACCACCGGAGAGTTGGTCGGCACGTTTATCGGCGTAGTGGGCGATACCCACACGCTCCATGAGGCTGAATGCGCGGTCGATATCCGATTGTGGGAAGCGACGGGTCAAAGCCTGAAAGAAGGACACATAGCCCAAGCGGCCGGAGAGCACGTTTTCCATAACGGTTAAACGGTCGATCAGGTTAAAGCCCTGAAACACCATACCGATACGCCGACGAGAGTGGCGCAGGTCGCTTCCGCGAAGATTGACCAACTCGTGGCCGTTCAGCTTGATCGAACCCGACGTTGGCTCGACCAACCGGTTGATGCATCGTAACAAGGTGCTTTTACCTGCACCGGATGCGCCGACGATGGAAACAACACTGCTGCCTTCCACCTTCAGATTCAGGCCTTTGAGCACAGGTTCGTTTTGCCCGTAACGTTTTACGAGGTTGGTAATCTCTAACATGTGTTTACTCCGGATAGAGCCTCTGGCGTGATGCCAGAGGCTCCTGGGCTACTTATTTAAGGTTATCGCGGGTGTACTGAACGCCATTAGAGGCCTGGATGGTGCGGATGACCTTCCAGTTATCTTTGTAGTTGATGGGAATGAATGTTTCGACGCCTTCAAACTCCTCACCTAGCTCGGTGCCGGCAAACTTGAAGGTGTAAAACGCTTCGCGGATCTTCTCAACCAGATCCGGGTGCAGGTTGTGCGCATAGTTGTATGAGGTAGTCGGGAAGCGATCGGATTCCCAAACAAGACGCACGTCGTCTGTGTCATACAGCCCGCGAGCCGCCATACGCTCCACAACTTCTGATGCTACCGGAGCGGCATCATAGTCTTTTGCGACGACACCAAGCATGGACTGGTCGTGGCTACCCGAGAAAGAAATCTCATAGTCATCCCCAGGAACGATACCCATCTCAGGGAACAGAGCCCGTGGAGCCTGGTTGCCCGAGTTAGACGTTGGGGAAGTGTGAGCGACACGCTTGCCCTTCAGATCTTTCATCTCATGAATATCGGAATCAACGTGGGTGAACACCTGCAGCGTGTAACCAAACTGACCTGTGTCTGAACCCATCAGCGCAAACGGAACCGCACCGGCCAGGTTAACCGCGAAAGGCGTTGGGCCAGTGGAGAAGCCAGCAATATGCAGACGGCCACTGCGCATAGCTTCTACTTGAGCTGAGTTGGACTGAACGGCAAAGAAGCGAACATCACGGCCGGTTACTTCCGACAGGTGATCGATGAACGGCTGCCAAATATCGGAATAAATGGCGGGGTCTTCAACCGGGGTGTAGGCAAAAATCAGGGTGTTGGGATCGTTCCACTTGGACTTGTCCTCAGGCAAGTCTGCAACCATGTCGCCATTTTCATCGCAATACAGAGTATCCAGTGCGCCTCTCTCGCAGTCGGCAAATGCCTGACCGCTGAAACTTGCCATCAAAACGGAAGCCGCTAAGGCAGCAGAGGGCAGTACCCCGGGAAGCTTTTTTTTATGGAAATTCATTGTGATTCTCCGTCGGGAGCGGTCCATGCATGGGGTTCCATGCGGTTTTATTGAACATCTGGGAGGGCCGACTCCATTGGTTTATTATTACTAGATGTTCAATTGAACATGATGATAGCAGTAAACCCTGACTAGGCAAGGATGAAAAAGCATGAATGTTGATCGGGCTATGGTGGATCAACACGTCGATAGAAAGCCTCCAACATGCTGTACATGCCGAAAGCGAACAGCCCGACGGCGATGAACGCCATAAGTGGCGTGCCGAAAGGCTGCTTGCGGAAGGTTGAGAACACTTCGGCTATACCGCCGGCCTCATCCGGATTGACCTGGTAAGCCGCGATAATAAAAAAAGTACCCGTAACGATGAACACCAAGCCACGAACGACCAGGCCAAATCGGCAGATGGGGTAAGCCCAGCGCTGGGTGCTCTGTGGCATACAAAAATGGCGTTCAAATTTGGCCTTTGCGCCCTTAACGCTGTGCGCTACTCCGGCGCCGATCATCATCAGCCCAACAGCTCCCACTAACCACTGGCCATAAGGTTGCTTCATGAGCCAGCCGGCAGCGCCGTCAGAACCACTGCCACCGCCGCTGCCACCCAAGGTAAAGATCAGATTAATGGCAAAGAACGCGAGTAGCAGGTGCGTTGCGGCACTTACGAGCAGGCTGGCCCTGATAATAATGCCTTTAAAGCTTTTCCCATGGCGGTCGGTGTCTGCGATGGCTTGTATGCAGCGCCATAATGCATAACCAACAAGGCCTAAGGCCATTGCGCCTAAAAGAATCTCGCCCAGAGGTGCCGACAACAATCTTTCCAACGCCCCTTGGCTTCCCGTAGTCTGGCCGCCTCTACCGAGCGCCGACAAGGTGGCTAGGCCTCCGATCAGCAAATACACAATCCCGCGGGCGGCGTAGCCAGCTCGAGCAAAAAAAGCGATGGATTTGTCGGGGGGCATTGTTTTGACGGCTCCTCTCGTAACTCGGGCTGTTGTGCACCCGAACCTTGCTACAGATATATGCAGTCTAGCCTATCAGGCTCGTTGGCGTTCAGCGTGGTTGAGGAAAGTCTCATCAGGTATGCTCGTAAAAAGCTCACAACCAACTGCAAGATAATCATTATGTCTGTTGATCCCCTGAAAACTCTGGCCGATATGGCCAGTGAAGCACACGCACGAATTCAATCCACGCATGAGCACATAAACCCAGTTGTTGAAGTGCGCCGCGGCATGCGCGATGCAGGCATTCCTGCAGATGCAATGACCATCGATTGCCTGCGAACGCGTCGGCGCATTACGCTTATTTTGCATGACGAGCAGCCCGGCAAACTCCTCTATCAGTTTATTACCATTGATGAAGAAGTTGGCGAGGGGTTCAAAAGTGTTGATATGGCGGATGTGAGCGCGGAAACGTTGTTTGAATGGATGCAGGAGTACTTTGGTTGAGCAGTACTCCCGGAGTTTGCCTTCTCAGTGAGCACCGAGAAGGCGAGGTTCAGTAAGTATTGAAGTTTGAACTTACTGGTATACAACCTCTCTCTTGGAGACGAGGCAGATATTGTCGTTCGTACCCTGAGCTGAGAGATAGATATTCACTGTGTCGTCGTCATTTTTAAGAATTAGAGTCTTCTCGTTCATGGTGCCTACATAGGCCCAGTCACCAAACACCTCTTCTCGGGTGAGCATGCAGGATTTGGCCAAGGCAAAGGTTTCAATATAGGTTGTATCGCACTTGCCGGATGACGTGGGCGCGGCAATCACCGTTACATGGGAATCGCCATCGGAGTAACCCTTGCTCGACAAGGACGCATAGATGCGGTTGTCCGGGTCTTTCGAGTTCCATGTTGAATGGGACGCGTGGCTCTTATCCCCAATAATGAAATCCCCCATCTCTGCCAGAGGTTCAGCGCATTTTACGACCCCATTTTTGTCGGCCTGAGATTCGATTACGGTAGTGTCTGCATGGGCACTCAAAGCAAACAGAACAGACGCAGCCAAAAGGATTTTTTTCATTATGTCTCCAAAAATTAAACTAATCTTCGCTTGGGCTAGGCTGGCGTAGCAGCCAGCCGTTTAAGGTTGCGCTAACCCTAGCCCAAAGCGAATGGAACCGGAACACGGAACCCGCGGATTTTGCAGTGTTTTACGGGGCAGGGTGCCTTTTACTGCACGTTTTCCGTATCGCCAAACTGCTCAGCAAAGAGGGCGCTGGAGAGGTAGCGCTCGGCAGAATCCGGCAGGATGACCACAATGTTCTTGCCCTTGTGTTCAGGTTGCTGGCCAACACGGACAGCGGCAACCACTGCTGCACCACAGGAAATGCCACACAGAATGCCTTCTTCCTGCATCAACCGGTGCGCCATGGCCATGGAGTCTTCATTGGTGACCGTTTCCACCTGATCAACCATGTCCAAATCAAGGTTTCCAGGCACAAAGCCTGCGCCAAGCCCCTGAATTTTGTGCGGTGCCGGCTTGAGGGGTTCGCCATTACGCACCTGAGTGATAATGGGTGAGTCGGCAGGCTCAACGGCTACCGTAGTGATAGCCTTGCCCTGGGTGTTCTTGATGTAGCGAGATACGCCTGTAAGCGTGCCGCCCGTGCCTACGCCAGAAACAAAAATATCCACGGCGCCATCGGTGTCGTTCCAGATCTCAGGACCGGTGGTGTCTTCGTGAATTTGCGGGTTAGCCGGGTTGTTGAATTGCTGAGGGAGAAAGTACTTCTCAGGCTCGGCCGCTGCCATCTCTTCCGCTTTGGCGATCGCGCCGGGCATGCCTTTGGCGGGTTCTGTCAGCAGCAAATCTGCACCCAGCGCTTTCAATACCTTTCGGCGCTCCAGGCTCATGGAGGCGGGCATGGTAAGAACGATCTTGTAACCTCTGGCCGCAGCAACAAAAGCCAGAGCGATGCCCGTGTTGCCACTGGTGGGCTCGATAATGGTCATGCCCGGCTTCAGCACGCCCCGCTTCTCGGCATCCAGCACCATGGCCGTGCCAATTCGGCATTTCACCGAGTAGGCCGGGTTACGACCCTCAATCTTGGCCCAGATAGTCGCGCCATCATTTACACGGTTAAGCCTCACCAGCGGTGTGTTGCCAATGGACTGAGAGTTGTCTTCAAAAATGCGGGGCATGGGCTGTCTCCTTGGCACCGTGTTGCTTAGTCGTAGTAGGCTTCAACCTTACCCTTCATGGTCATCATAAGCGGTTGGCCACGACGGTCCAGCGCCTTGGGGGAGGCGATTTTTATCCAACCTTCACTGATGCAATATTCCTCAACATTGGTGCGCTCTTTTCCATTCAGCTTGATAGCAATGTCGTGCACGAAAACTTCAGCGACATGGTGCGGGCTATTGGGGTTTCTTGAAAGACGATCCGGCAGTGCTGGCAAAGATGTAGTTTCGCTCATGATAGTAATCCGCGTTGAATAGGAAAGGGCGCCATTCTAGGCAATATAGATCGAGCGCTCAATAACGGCAGCAGGGTTATTCGCGCTGCACTTAGTTGCCTTCGCGCCTTGGGCCTGGCTTGAAGAGTTTAAACCAGGCAATTGCGCCTGCTATAGACGCGAGCGCTAGAATTACGAAGAATTCCTGGGCGTTAAAATCGCCAACCTTGTGCAATAACCCCAGAAAAACCAAAAGAAATGTTCCAATGGTGCCAACAATCCTTAAATGCATATTTGTTCCTCGGAGCTGGAGCAGCCCACTGAGTGTGCTGCGTGCTCCACTCATAGATGGTTTATTGTCTTTGGATCAGAACCCGCTGGATAACATGGCCCCAGGTGCGATCTTTAGCATCGCTGGCATGCTGGTCAGCGCGGCTTAGGGCTTCTGCTTGGCCCGCACTTGATACAAAGGCCGTAAACTGTTTGGTCACGGCCTGATGATAACCCCTGAAAGCAGCCTCACAGCCCGCTTGGGCACCCTTGGCAATGTCTGAAGGGGGTGCCGAGCTTATATGGCTGAAGCGATCGGATTCACCGACCATGCAATCCTGATACGCCTTGTACTTCTCGTTCAGGTTGGCACTGAGGGCTTTCTTTTCATCGGCGGTCAAATTCGGTGCAGGAGAAAGTGCCGCGCAACTGGCCAGCGATCCGCACAATGCAACTGCAATGGTAGCGCCCCGCCAACGGGCAGCATTAAAGAAAATCATACCTATCAACCCCTTATAATGTGCATTGAGCATTGTATTCTAGCTTTTATAAAGCCGAGCCCGCTTTAATTCTACCTTCACAGGTAAGGGCTCAGAAAAGACGGAAGCCAGCCCGAGTTCTTGGATAAACCCTTTAAGCTCTGAAGAGCCTGCGTCCACATTTTGATTGATTCGTTGCACCATCCAATAAGGATAGCTCACGTTGTAGCGCGTCTCCGATTCTCCCTCAATCGTTAACCGAGCGTCTCCAAGACGTTGGGGTATCTTATCTTTAGCGGGGTTTTCATCTGCCCAGGTTTTCACCCCCTGAATAGCTTGTTCTAACAATGGAGCCTGCAGTGACGACATTGCCTGCAATACTGAAATCAGTGTGTCAGGTATTTGATCATTTGATCGCAAGGCTTCACAAGGCTGATCGAACGATCCATGCATAGCCATTAGCCAGGTATACAGATGGTCGTATTTTTTAACTAAATCTACCGGTTCGGGGTCACGATGCAGGTGGGCGTATAGCTGGCCGTATAGTGCGAAGTCCCCAATGGTAGGCTGGCCGCCTAATAGAAATGCACAGGCCTTAAAGTGCTCGTCCAACAGGGACAGAATATTTTCGACCGCGACCTCTAACTTGGGCTCCATTTTCTTGGTGATGCCCAAAATTGGCAAATAGCCTGACATTTTTCCGGCGAACTTTTTAGCCACAGTGCGCTGTAGGACGCCGGGGAAATAGGGGAGTGCATTTTTACCGAATTCGCCAATAATAAACCTCAAGTTACCCTTGTAATTCCAACGGTAGTGAAGGGAGGCCATGGGTAACCACTCATCAGCAAAAAGCTCTACCAACAGGCTGGCAAAGGCTTGTTTTGGTGTTTCTGGGATAACCGGTTTGAGTCGGTTTTCCGTTTCATACACATCGATGATATGGCTTGAGTCTTGTAGCACGGTGCCATCGAGCCGAAACACAGTGGGCATTATTATTTTGCCAACGGCAGGCTGCACCTTTCTGAACAGTGTGTGCGCGTTGGGTGGCCTGTAGTCGTATGGAATGTTTTTGTAGTTGAAATAACTCCGCACTTTCGCGGTGTATGGGGAAACATCCCACCCTAAGAGCTGGTCTTTTTTAGCCATTTTGTTCTCGTTGTTTTATGTTTTTGGCCGACGCTGATTTAGCGATTCGCTAAATGATGTCCTTTACGATCATGTTTCGAACGAGCTCAACGGCATCTCTATCACTCTATCACCCGCAGAAGGTGCAAACTGGTGATTGAAAGCGCAGCGACAGCAACATTCGTTGTTACTGGGTTGAACGCGGCACCTAGCATTATGGGCTGCACCAGAGTTACGAATGCCAGCAAACCTACCATTGCGGTTAATGTAAGCAGCAGCGGCCAACGCTGTCGCCAAAATATCAAGATTACAACGGCCATGGCAATCTCTAACACGCCAGCGATAGTGGCCAACTGAACTGCATCAGAGCGTGAAAATCCGGCCGCCATGCTCATTGCCAGCTCATCCTCATGGGGGTAGAGCAATTTCGGAATCAAGCCTTGATAGAACCAAATAAAAGCAATGGTGCCCCGGCATACTGCGTAGCTTAAAAGTGGACTATTCACCCAGGAACCTTGAATCGTGATCTTTGTTGGGAATCACACAAGCATCGTAGCGACCGAACAGCTTGTAGCGGTTTACTGCAATTCGGTCGTATAGCCAGTCTCGAATGACGGATGGCACAACCCAACCAATACAGGCCAATGGCCACGGCCATGGCAGTTCACGCATTACCCTGAAAAAGGCCGTAGATTTGGTATAAATATCCGGCCCCTCAGCAAGCAGCATGGTTTCGTAGTAGTCCGTTGGGAAACCGTGCGACTGAAGAATCGCCTGGCCTTCAGGTGATTGAACGGTCGCTAATTTAAATCGGCGCTTTCTATCAAACCTAATGAGGAAGCGAGCCCATGCGGCGCAAAGTCGACACACGCCATCGAACAAAACCACAGGGTCCTGCGTAGCAACATTTGTTTGGGATTGCGGTTTCTGTGTCATAGTAAATTTGAGTTATTGATGTTTTTCTTCGGCATGATATGAACCGTCTTTAAATCCCGGACTGCAACAACCTGGCGCCACATCTCGTCGGGGACGACGAAGCTTCCCCTTGGGCCTGTGCTTCGGTTATGTAGCGCGCGGTGCAAACATAATGATAGCCATACCTGCTAAGGCAACGCCTGAGCCAGCCAGATCCCAGGTAGTGGGGCGAATGCCGTCCACGGTCCATAGCCAGAGAATGGCCGTGAAGATATAAACGCCGCCATAGGCAGCATAAACCCTGCCTGCAGCCGTGGGGTGCAACGACAGTAACCAGACAAATGCCACAAGGCTCAACGCGCCTGGCACCAGGAGCCATACGGTTTTACCTTCCCGAAGCCAGAGGTAGGGCAGGTAACAGCCAACAATCTCGGCTAGAGCGGTAACGAGGAATAGTCCAACTGTTTTCAACTCAGACAAAATAACCTGCTCCTTGGTTGAGAGCTTACTTTCATGCCCTGACTATCATGCGTCTCCGTCAAACATGGCTTCAAAATCCGGGTCGTTCTTTGACTTGCATGCCTGTCTATCCGTACCTATCTTGCTCATCGTCGTTTTAAGATCTTCAAGATAACGATCATCCACTTTGACTTCCGGCAGCCTTAGCGACGCAGCAGAGTATTTCCCGGTGAAACCCGTCAGCGGCATACCTGTTAATGCCTTCAAAGCGTTGACAGTCGTCATCATGCTTGTGCCCTCGCAATGAAAATTCCCTGCTACACAGTGGCATTTGGGGCTTACATCGTAGGAGCCAATTCGCGTTCTGGCAGGGAACCGGAGAGCAGAGTCAGAAATATCTCCAGCCAATGTCGAGCCGGGTTTGTATGAGCCATAAACGACAGCTCGAACATCAGCACCGAAGGGATTGGAAAGATACCATTTCACCGGACTGTAGGAACTCAACACTAACAGGACCGGCCGGGCGGTCTTTTGCATGTTCACCACAGTCATCAGATCCTTCGATGAGCTTTCATAAACACTCGCATAATACACCTGGTAATCCCCGAGAAGGTTGGCCTTCAATTGGGCATTTATCTCATTCAGATCGTAATAGGCGACCTCTGAATTTATATCTACGCTCAGCTCAGTGGTATGCCAGTTGTTGACGTATTCCACCTCGATCTGATGTAACCCTGGCTCGAAGCGGTACAGAATCGATGCGTCTGAACCACCCTCGTACAATACACCGCCATTAATAAGAATTCGGGTTTTCGACCAGCTTTGACTGACAGAAATTCTCCTCACTTCCTGGGTATCGAATTCCAGGTTACCCACCCAGTAACCACCAAAATCCCTGGATTCAATGCCGTGTAGTTCATCCCTGATATAATTGATGGCGATGTTGTCCACGGATTCGGTGGCGATCACCGTGCGAGGCTCGTTTGTGTTGATATAGAAGGCTTGAAAGCCGTCTTTCGGTAGCTTATTCGTCGGGTTCAGGTACGCACCCCAAGTGTTTTTGCTAACCTTTAGGTCGGTTGCCGTTTTGATAGCAGGTGATTCGCTGTTCTCCCCGGACGAGCGTGATCTTGCCGCCTTCCTTTTTTCTGCGGCCTTTCTCAAACGCTCCGTTCTGTCTGCCAGGTAGGCTTCGTCGGCTCTCGTGCAATCGAGCTGATAGCCATAATCCGGAAGGGGTGATTGGTAGGTGCATTGATTGATGTAAGCCTCGAAGCGGCCCTTATAGACAGGATTATTTCCTGCCAGTGCAGCCGGATAATGCCCAGCCTGACCGAAATAGGCTTCCACCTGTTTGTAAACATCTCTGGAAACCGCACCGCTGTTGATTTCACGATTGTGCTCAGAGCTGGACCGCGCCCGATAATCTTCAAACCGTGCTGCTCGCTCCTTTAGGGCTTCGGTAGCGGCCACGGTATCCAGGTACTGCGTATTGATACGGTCGAATGTTGCCAGTGCCTGCGCAAGCTCTCCACGATCCCACTCCTGGATCCCTTGATTGAGCAGAGTGCGAGCTTCCTTTTCGGAGTTGGAGCAGGCAGCGAGAAATGGCAGTAACAGTAGGGCGAATACAATCTTCACAGAAAATCCTTAACTGCTTTCAGATTACCGTCTGTCGAACTCGAAGAGGCCAATCTGAACGATAGGGCATCGATCAGAACTGACGATGCTTTGCGAGCGGCAAACCGTTAGCCTCAACGTACGCGTTCGAGCTTGCGAAGTGCTCGTAAGAAATGACACATCAATAATATGCGCATATACATTGCCCATCAACCCTGCGCGGCGGCGAGCTTAGGTGTTGATGTAAGAGAATTCCTGGGGTCAGTTACCAATGCTTGCTGAAGTGGCGAAAGTGCAGAACGTACTTAAGAGACAGGTTATACATGAGCTTCCTCCGGAATCAGAGCCAATAGATCAGTAACCCCAACGTCCGCACCTGCCTGTGATAATAAAGCAGAAACTTGCCCTCGGTGGTGAGTCTGATGGTTGAAGAAATGAAGAATCAGACTCGAATAGCGCTTGTTGGCCGAAATCCCTTTGGTATTTCTGTAGCTAAGAACTAAACCCAGATCACCTTCGGTTAGCTGGGCTATCCAGCTGACAATTTGCCGGTCAAGCCAAGCCCGATGTTCAGATAAGCTACCAATATCGTCAAACACTGTCTGGCTTAGGCTTGTCGGGTTTGAAAGCTTGGAGACCTCCTGCAAGGAACTCACGCAGGATGGATGGGTGGCAAACCGCTTCAGCCAGATGGTGTCACCAACGAGGATGTGATTCAGAGTTCCAAGAATCGAGCCAAAAAAAGCACCGCGGTCTTTCGCTAATTCTGTTTCAGAGAGTTGGCCTGCTGCCTCATAGACTTTGGAGTTCATCCACTGATTGTAAGCAGCTAACAATTCAAAATGATGTTTCAGGGTCATAAGTGTTGTGCTCTCTCATTCCCTTGCCGCAGACTCTGGTTAAATCCTGCCCAAGGCATACTGAACCGCCTGCTCGGCATGTATTTCTGTGGTGTCATACAGTTTGACCTCTGTATCCGAGCCCTGAATCAAAAGGCCTATCTCCGTGCATCCCAGAATCACTCCCTGCGCACCGCGTTCAGCCAATGATGCGACAACGTCCAGATACATGGCTTTTGAATCAGGCTTGATCACACCTTGGCACAACTCATTGTAAATCACCGAATGAACGCTCTCTCTTTGAGACTCATCTGGCACAACAACCTGGATACCATGGTCCTGAAGACGCCCAAGGTAAAACGTCTGCTCCATAGTAAATCGTGTTCCCAGCAGTCCTACACAGGTTATCCCATCCTGTTTGAGCACGTTGGCCGTGGCATCTGCGATGTGGAGTAGGGGGATGTTTACTGAGCGTTCAATTTGGGGAGCGACTTTATGCATCGTGTTCGTACAGAGAACCAAAAATTCTGCGCCTGCCGATTCAACCGACTGGGCGACTGATCCCAGTATTTCCCCTGTTGCCTGCCAATCCCCTTGGTGCTGCAACGCCTCAATCTCGGCAAAATCCACACTATAGAGAACGAGTTTTGCCGAATGGAGTCCACCGAGTTCGTCTCTTACTCGTTCGTTGATCAGGCGGTAATAAGTCTGAGTTGACTCCCAGCTCATTCCACCAATTAGACCTATTGTTTTCATGGGATGCCTTACCGTGTTTACCAACCCCACCAGCCCCAAACTTTGGCCATAGCGCGCCAAACAGCCCCGAGAATCGATGGAAAGAGTTGCGGGAGCAGCAACGCCAATACAGCAAATACGATGATACAGCTGACAAGGTAGCTACTACTGAGAAAGCCATCCCAATAGACGGCCAGCTCCAGGTTTGCCCAGAGCCAAACGAAGGCTGCGGTCGGGATAGAGAAGAACAGCGATGCGAAGAGGCTAATCAGCCTTGTTTCAATCGGCCCGCCTTGGCCGCGATGTTTTGCCATAATCGATGACTTCCTTGTATATAACTTCAGCGCCTGCACCCGCTTGTAATAATAGAGCAGAAGCTCGCCGCCTTCAGCTCATTGTCGGTGCCATTGAGGGCTGTTGAACATTAATACTTGGTGAAGTGCTAATCTGACACTAGTTTTCCGTTACGATCAAACAGTTCAGCAAAGTGACAGACAACCTGACTCTTTTGGGAGAAAAAAATGTCGGACACCAACATCGAACTTATTTCCACCATTAGCGAAGACAACAAGCTGGAACTTGCTCTGCGCGAGATCGAGATTCCCCAGCCCGGCGAAAACGAGGTGGTCATCCGCATCGAAGCCGCCCCTATCAACCCGTCTGATTTGGGCGTGATGTTCAGCGCGGCCGATATGACGACGGCCAGCCAATCCGGTACCGCCGAACGCCCGGTCATCAGTGCCGATGTTCCGGCCAAGTTCATGGGTGCCGTTAAAAAGCGGGTTGGCAAGCCTATACCTGTAGGCAATGAAGGGGCAGGTACCGTCGTTGCTGCAGGCTCATCCGCCGCTGCGCAAAGCCTGATGGGCAAAACCGTTGCGTTCATTGGCGGTGGTAGCTACCGCAAATATCTCTGTGCCAAGGTGCAAAGCTGTCTGGAGCTAGAGCAGGGTACGACTGCAGCCGAAGGCGCTTCAAGCTTTGTTAACCCGCTGACGGCATTAACCATGGTCGAAACCATGCGCGCTGAAGGTCACAAGGCTATCGTTCACGCAGCCGCCGCCTCTAACCTCGGACAAATGCTCAACCGCATCTGCATCGCCGACGGCATCGACCTGGTGAATATCGTCCGCAAGCCAGAACAGGAAACATTGCTGCGGGAATTGGGTGCCAAATACGTGGTTAACTCCAGTAGCGACAGCTTTATGGCAGACCTGACCCAAGCACTGATCGAAACCGGCGCGACCATCGCGTTCGACCCGATTGGTGGTGGTAAATTGGCCAGTGACATTCTCACCTGCATGGAAGCCGCCGTGTCTCGCAACATCACTGAATACAGCGTGTATGGATCTGACATCTATAAACAGGTTTATATTTATGGCGGACTTGATCGCGGCCCCATCACGATAAACCGCAACTTTGGTTTTGCCTGGGGTGTGAACGGCTTTTTATTGTTTAATGCATTAGGAAAACTGAACAAGGAAGCCGTGTTCGCCATGCGCAAACGCATAGCCGCCGAGATCAAAACCACGTTCGCCAGCCACTACACTCACGACGTATCCCTGGCTGGTGCATTACAACTGGATGCGATGGCGGTTTATGGCAAACAGGCTACTGGGGAGAAGTTCCTGATCAGGCCACAGAGCTGACGTTTGATGTTTGGCCGAAAAGCCATTCCAGGCTGCTGGAGGCAGAGTGACTCCAGCAGCCTAACTCTCTTGTTTGTGCTGTTTAACTGCTCTGGGGAAGTGCAGAACGAACTTAATTGACCGGTTATGTATTTGAAATAGTTATAGCTGAACATACCTTGCCTTCAATTCGTAAGGATTCTCAGTAAGATTAGGTTTACCTTGGGCGGGAGATCTTGGATTATGCCAATTGTGCCCCGAAGGCTTGAGACTGGGGTATATGCCTTGTTAGACCTAACCAGAATCTCCGGCCACTGGTCTGCCTCTTGAAAATCAAGCAGAAGCTGCGATAGCTGAACCCACCAATAAGCTTCGGTTGTTGAGTCTTTAGAGTTCCGAATTTTAGAAAACACCACTTCTGAATTAGAAACGATTACCTCTATTTTTCTTTGAATATTAACAGGGTTGCTCCGCAGCTCCCCAAGAGCGCGGGCCATTGAGTCAACATCCAGATCTCCAATCTTATTTATCTCGGCCGTAACCCAACTTTTTTCCGCGGGAGTTGGAGCTTTTACAGACTGGCCAAGACCCTGAAGCATTCGTTCGAACAGCTCAAGGCCGAGCATCCGTGCATCTCGACTTTCATAATTAAACTCCCCGCCCATAAGAGAACGAAATACCTCTTGTCTATCTAGCTTCGCCACAGCTGGCGAAGCTACAAAGAAAGAAAAAATAACTAAAAGCAATGCGATGTTTAATCGAAACACAGTTTCAACCTCTTATGACATAACGCCTTGAATAGGCCGCCGTTTGGAGCGGTAGCGCAAAACGGTCGGCTTGATTCACTGGTTATTTCTTTTTCGGGCAGTCCTCTTGGCGATTTTGGGCACTGACTCAGATGGTGAAACAACGGTGCTTCCCTGCACACTTTCGCCAAGATATTTTTGTACAAGCGATGCCATTGGCTTGCCGGTTTTTCTACTTTCCTCCGCCATAGCAACAATAGCATCGCCACTTATTGGCTCCTTGTCCGCCTTTATCATTGTTTGTATATGGTAAGTCGCCTCTGCTTCATCCTCGCATAAAGTAGTATTCTCAACGATATCTTGAGGCTCAATTTCTACTGCTTCCTGCATGCCAGAACCACCCGGGCCAAAATCGTGATGGACTATATCTGGTTTCTCTCTCACGAGGTCTAGGTTGAACAAATCTCTTTCAGAAAAAGGGATGTGGTGAGAGTTGAATTTTATGAACGGACGTTCTTCGATTCTCATCTGGAAATGAAAATGCGGAAAATCCGATTTGGTTCCCTCATGCCCCTGATAGTCGCTCTCTGAGCATTCGAATGTCCATTCGATGTTTTTCCATTGAATTGTTGTTTGAAAGACCTTTTTCTCTGACCTCTCATCTTTCAGGTCATTGATATTTCCCTGAAAACGCTCTTCGTTCGCGATCCATCGTAGGTATGATTCAATCTGATGGTAATCAAACTCTCGGTATAACTTAGGGAAATCCTTCGCTTTAAATTTGCATCGCCGCAGTAACCAGTGAAGACACGGCTTCTCTTTACTTATTGTTTTAAACGGTTTTCCACAAAGATAACACTCACCTCTTGAATACGAATCCTTAAAACGCTCGTACTCTTGGAGGTTAAGTTCATGCTGACTTTGGTTGCGGTGATCAATCTCTTCGGGACCCAATCTCTCAAGCATTTTCTCAAAAGCCTCGGGATCCATTCGTCTTGGTCGATTCATATGTCACGCTCGTAGAAATAACGCTTTTGTTAAGCGGCGACCTTTTGCAGCGAAGCGGAGAAAGGGCGTCCGGTGGAGGCCTTTCAGGGCCGGAACGACCTGCAACTAATTGTTATACAGATATAAACCAAGATCACTATCCAATCCATCAATCAAAAACTCTCGATATCGCTCCGGGACCATAAAAGGTATGCTCCGAACATTGAATCTTATGGACAAGAAAGAAGCTACCGCTAATGACAAGAAAAAAACAACAGTAAAAACATCAAGAAAAACTGATCCATTTGTAAAATGAGGAAAGGTAGTCGAAGCGTAACCAAAAGTAGAAAAAATGAGAAAGCCAGAAATAACAAGAGGCCAAACTATATTCGTAGCGGTTCTGCTTTCTATAAGTCCTTTTTTGACTTTTGCACCCTTAATAGACCCAAGAAACTCAAATTCAGCATTTTCCTCGTCGGCACTCGAAAAGTATATTTCCCCTATGAGGGCATCGTCTTTGTTGAGGTAGTCGAAGGTTAGGCATGCCTCATTGTGCTTAGAGAACGTTATTTTGCCAGTGTCATCCCCAGTCGAAGAATAAGCGAGCTGACTTAAGACCTTGGAGCCGCTATCGAATTTAATTCTTGGGCCCGCTTTTGGGTTCGGCAAATCTTCTGACCTGATTTCCTTTTTGCCTGCGTTCCATAAAACAAATCGCAAAACATAAAGGTTTGGAACAGGATCTCCTTTAAAGGTAATTCCAATATCAGGGTGTTCGATCCCTCCAAACTTAGAAATGTCGATTAAATACAGGGGGCGAACGCTTTTGTGCAGTACGACCGTTAATACCGTGGCGATAGCGGTAAGCGCCAAACCACCTATACCGATAAGAAAACCTAGGTAATCCACACTCTATCCTTTTCTGTATAACGAGGCTGTAGAAAAACACAAAAATTAGCGAGCATTCCACCGCCTACGATCTCGTTTTTTTCAGCCGGTCAGTTCGCCCGGCAACGTTCAGTTTTCGTATGAATTGTCCTTTATAGCCCCCAATCCTGGGATTTCAGCGTTCAGGCGCCCGTAATCTTCTGCCCAAGGGGTATTTCGGGAGGGCTTGCTCCCCCGATCATGCCGCCATCCGCCCATAATTCGCTAGCTTCTCAATATTGTGCACCATGCAGAACAATCGCCACTGACCTTGCACCTTCTTTTTGCCCCTGAGACTGAAGCGGTTCAACCGCTTGTTGGTGCCAATATTACCAAACACCGGCTCCACCACCGACATTCGATGGCTGTAAATCTCTTTGCCCTGAGGGCTATCCACCCGATGCTTCATCCAGTCGGTGTAGCTCGGCGCACGATTGCGCTCTAATGCAAACGTCACTTGCCTGCCACTGCCTTTGCGGTGGTCAGCCGACGCCGGGTTTTGCATGCACTGGTGCTTTTTGGTGCAATGACGACACTGCAGCAGGCGGCCTTTGAAGTGGGCGCGGGAGACACCATTCCCATCCGTGCGAGTCGCCTCATAATGAAGTTCTTGGCCGGCCGGACAAATGCAAGTGAGGTTGATCGGATCGAACTGGAATTCACGGGCAGGAATGACCTCTTTCCAGCCTGTGTCTGGCTGGTTCTGGTGACGCTTGCCGTATTTGTCCTTCTGGTTCTGGAACTTTGGATCCCTGCTGCGGAAGCGATTGTCCGGGATGTAACCGTTGATCTGCCGTTCGTGCAGGTACTTCATGTTGGCTTCATTGGCGAAGCCGGTGACCGCAGTGACAAGGGTACCCTGATGATAAATGTTGTCTGCAATGCTGAGCTTTTTGAAGCGGGCTTCCACACTTTCCAACACCGGCTTTAAAGTGTGGTGTTCCTGGCCTTCGCCGAAGGCTTGGGCATCGATGATGATCTGGTGTTTCTTGTCCACCGTGGCGACGCCGTTATAGCCTTGGATCGTGCCCTTGCTGGTGGTCATCTTGCCGCTTTCGTTATCGGTGATGTTGCTCTTCACTTCCTTGCGTCGCTTCCCCTGGCCCATCCTTGGGCTGTTGGTCTTTAGGAAGCGGTCCACTTTCTGCAAGGACTCGTCCAGAGAGAGAACCGTCTTCGCACGGCGGATATCCCGGTCCAGCTCGGCCTCGGTTTCCGCCTCATCCCGTTCGTGGTGTTCTTTCAGGTGGTGGCGGATGAGTCGTTTGAGTTTCTGGCGTTTTTCTTCCAGCTCTTTAAAGGTGCCAGACCATTCCTTGGCGGCATTGGAGGGCATCTTGCAACCGTCGATGGCAAATAGTTCGTGGCACAGCAAGCCCTGTTCGTCACAGACCAGCAGCACCTGCTCGAACAATTCCTCAATCTCATCAGCATGGCTGCTGACGAACTTGGCCAAGGTCGTGAAATGGGGAACCGTGTCGCAGGACAGCGCTTTGAAAATAACGTTGGTCTCGCAGCACCACTGGATCTCCCGGCTGGAGGTGATACCGCGGGAATAGGCAAACAGAATAACGGGCAGCAGAATGGCCGGGTCGTAGGCCCGACGGCCTGTGTCCTTGTTGCGATAACGGGGATAAAAAACCGACAGATCGAGCTTGTGCTGGATCAGGTAGTGCACGGCATGTTCGAAGGTGCCGGGCTGAAGCTGATCTTTATAATTCACCACGAGAATAGTGTCCTGGTCGTGGTTATAGGGCCTGAAGCGGGGCTTGGCTTTGGGCATCTGACAGCTCCTTGTCTGTTTGCTCAATCCTATCAAACCGAAGCGTGATTTCGGGGTTTTTCTACAGCCTCAACGCCGCAAATCACCGGCGAAAAAATGCAGAGCGAGGAACGAGCGACGCTTTTTGTCGTCCGTGTGAATTTGCCTTGTTATGTTCGCCATACAATAAATAAACGTGATCACCTACGACTGCTTCGTGCCCACTCCAGACATTCATCAGGCTTTAGTCTGCTGCATTGCGGCCCTTCGAACAGGCCATTCAGCGCTTGTAGCAATAGTCGATGATTTCATTGAATCCCACCTCTTCACTCGCCAGCCTCACCTCCAATTCGTTAAGGTGTGAGACGTTGGGCAATTCATCAGTTCCCGATATTTCAACCGAGAATTCGGCCTTGTAACCTTTACCAATCCTCGAGAGCTCACTGCTGAGCTGGTTCAAAATGTCGTCTCTTAGCAAGAGTTGGTTTCGTCGAAAGCGGATAAGACGGTGACAATCGAAGAAGTCTGAGCGCTTTGTCGAGTCATATTTTCTACCGTTCCAGCCGGTTCTTCGCGTGGCACGATACAAAGCGCGTTCTTGCGTATCTCTCCACACACGGAAATCGAAATGGTTGGTCGGATTTGGGTTCTCGTGTGTGGCCTGAGAGTGAAAATTAGCTTCTCCAAATTGGTGTTTATCAAGGACAGCCAAAGTCCTGTTCTGTGCGGATAACATGCGTTTTATTGGTGTGGGCATGTCGAAGCGCATTACTTTGGCTGCATCCAAGATACGTATTTCTCTCGGAATTTCCTCGTCATCTCGATCCCAGTGCCTCTCCAGCCGTTTGGGAACCCACTGAATATACGTACAAAAGAGGCGCACAACGCCGTCTGAGCTGAATGAAGCCATGTGAATTTTTTCCTGCTCTGTATCATCGTGAAGGAAAAAGTACGCTCTTCCGGACCAAATTAGCGACTGAGCTATTTCCTCCACCAACTCACGTATGGTTTCGTCAACTGAATGTGGTGCATATCTCGTCTTAATGTTGCCAAGTAACTTTTGCGTTAATTCTTCATCATTCGACACGATATCGAAAAGGTTGCCGCTTCGCTGGTTCATCGAGCGAAACAATCTGGCAAAATCTTCATCAAACATCCGACGATTAAAATCAGGCCTCTCTCGCTCTCTTTTCACCAAAAGTCGATCAATTAACCCAAGATGCACATCGTGAAAGTGGTGTTGGTGCAAAGGTTCGGCTCTAAATATCTTCATGCTGAATCTCTTCACGTTCTTCACTCAATCGACGCGCAAGACTGGTGATGTGGTAGTCGATATCGAAGTCAATTGGATCGAGTTGCGGCACAATCTGGTCTGCAAAGAACAGATGTGACGCATCGGCATGAGACTTCAGGAACTCCCTCACTATTTTATTTGGGTGTGGCACCCCTCTCGCCATTCCCATTTGGTCCTCAAAACCATCATGTCTCGCGCGGTGTTCAAACGACATTTTCCAGTTAATCCGGATTAGACTACGTGGCGACGCACTCAGGCTAAAGTTATGCGGGTTTAAGAGGAGTAACATTCTCTTGAAGTACTGTTGCTTGTCAGTTGCGTGCTCAATCCAAGCATCGAACTTCGCTATAGCTCCCGCAGACAACTTTTCATTGCCAAAGTATGCTCCGTAAAGAATGGCAAAACCTAAGACTGAAGCCAAGTCATTGATCACCGTTGAAATGAGATGGAGTCGGAACTCGTTGTTTACATCCAGTGATGGATCTGCAAATCTCGAGTCCGCCGCCAGAAACGCAAGGGACATGAACATCGGGAGTACCTTGTCCAACTTACTTTCATCGTTTTGTTCAAGAGCGCTTATACATGCTTCGGCCAGTTCGAAGTAGATCTGCCCAAAATGATCCGGCAGTTCATCATTGTGTTTTGGTTCGAAGATATGTCCGACCATGGTTCCGCTGCCGAGCAGGGTAATTGCATCATCTCGGGCAGAAGCAAGCTGCTGGGTCATCTCGACAGTGTTTATCTCAGGCAGTTTGTACTGCTCTTCGGTGTAGCGCCCATATTCATGATACCGGTCCACTAGTTGGGTAAATTCTTCGAACCAGCGTGGTAATTTCCAATGGCTATGTAAGCTTGCTAGGACTACCTGTGTTGCGGATTCGGACATTTTCAATTTTGATAGCGAGTCCACAAAGTCTGGAAGCATATTCTGGTAGAAGTCGCATATCGCAGGCAGGACTTTTGAATAGTGCTGCAACAGCCTTTGGACCGCCAACTGTTGGACGTATTTTGGCTTGGATAGGCGTTGCCCCTCGATCACTTGTTCAAATTCAATACGTTCGACGATGAAGGCGAGCTCTACTTGGAAAAGGGCGGGTAGTCTGCGTAGGGACTTTTCGGACCACTCGTCCCTCTCAAAGAACCTTTCCAGTTCTTTTTCAAAGGTAAACATTCTGCGTAGTGTTTCTAAACAGAGGTTGCTCCCTAGCGCAGCCCATGTGTCTGCTATGCCAATCTGTACCTTTGCTGCTTTATCATCCGCTACGGGATTCAATGAGGCGAAAGCCTGCTCTATGATTTCTTTGAATCTCTTGAGCTCTTGCATGCCAATATCGAACTGAAACCGTGCTGCATAAGCTGAAATACGAGTCGAGAAGCCACCGATGAGTTTTAATGCAAGATCGAAGTCTCCGACTTGAAATGCAAGCTCAATATGGCCAGCCAATCTGTCGACGAGCTCGTTTTCGAGCCATTGGCGATCAGGCTCTTCTTCAACCAGCGGTTGCTGACTGCTCGTTTGCAGCGCCATAGAAGTGGCTGTGTCCCCCGCAAGAAACCACTCCTTATGTTTGCGTCGTCTTGGAAACCAATAGCTTTCTTGGTCTATTGTGTGTTTTCGTTGAAGGTAGTGCAAAAGCAAAGCCGTATAGTCGTCGGTCAATGCAGGCAGCTTATCTTCCAAACCCTCCTTGCCAGCTTTTACACGATCATCAATGTACGAAAGTTGTTCAAGAGCCAGTCGCGCTGCCTTTGAATGATGGTTGGCCAATGAATTTGAATTCTTACGGTTTGCCGCACCCTCAATGTGACGCGCAATGTTGGGAAGTATTTCGCTGCGAACTAGAATATTTAGGTCAAAGAAATTAAATATTCTCTGGCCCAAGGGAAACAAAGCCAAAGCGCTCAACAGAGTCAAAATGGTACCGCCGGCATAAACGAAAAGGCCGGGTTCTAATCCAAGCAAAGGCAAGGCCGTTGCGGCTAAACAGAACATCGCTGAAAGCACCAAAACTCGAGAATACACGCTACCCACCTGCTCGTTGGTGAGCATTTGGATGATATCCCGGCGAAGTCTGGTGTAACCGGCACTCAGTATAATGCCAATTGTAGCGAAATAGATCGAGAATATTGCAGTGAGCAGTTGGGCATACAGTCTGAGCTGCTCGATATTGAATTTTTTGTCGTCCGCGCTAAGTGGTGGGAGCCAAGACAGGTTGTTATTGACGTAATCTTCAACGAAAATTAGGGTTGCCAAACCCAAAATGACCCAAAACAGGCTTTTCACACCGATCCATGTGAAAGAGCCTAAAATGCGAGTGTTTTCCTTTGCTTTTGAGAATGAGGCGCTTCTCTTGTACGCGCTGCGCTCAAAGGCAAAGTTTATTTTTCCTAACCATGTTCGGAACTTCCAAAACCAGGGCTTGGAGCTCATCCAGATCTTCAACCAATCTATCAAAAAGTTCTCCTTCTCAATGCTTATTCCAATTGCTAGATTTTGTAACCTCTATCGTTCTGGGAGTAGTTACGGAATCTTCAATCGTTTGGAAGCCCTTTTGCTTCAAACCTTCAAGAGACAGCACAACTTCTGAATGATCGCTTAAAGCTTGCTCGGCTGCTACATTGCACTTACACCGAGCAATCGTCATTGGCAGATAGCAACACTACGCTAAGGCCAAGATCCAAATCTTAAGCTGCAACTTAGGCAACATAACGCCAATATTCAGCGGCGGCCTTTGCGTAGCGAAGCGGAGAAAAGGCCGTCCGGTGTAGGCCCGTCGGGCCGAAACGAACTGGAATGACTGGTTATATTTTACCGAGCCACAGTCCGAACTATCCTATCCTGCGTGCCATCCTCATTTTCCCACCGAAGAGAAATGCTGTAGGCAGACTGCCGAACGCTCAACGGGATCTGAGCAAGAAGGTAAAAACTCTCACCTGAGGCCAATGATGGGAAAGGAGTCTTCTGCTCAAAATCTCCATGAACCAATGGATTGTGCTCATTATTCTCTTCGAGCCCAAAGTAGATATCCGTTGCGGTGGCTTGGCCCGTATTCGTGATAACAAATTTGTTGTTATTGCCCTGCTGCTCCATATGACAACGAAGTTTCGCTTTCTGTGCCTGGCGCTCCTGCTCTTCCATTTCGGCAAGTTGCTTTCGGCTCAGCTCTGCGTGGACCCGCTCAAGCTCGATTAGCTGTGCATGGTTTCGCCTTGACCGAATGAGCGCAACAGCCGAAATAACCACGGCGACGACCGAAACCAGTAAGCTGATGATCTCGAAAGGACTCAAGTTATCTCCTCAAAATATAATTTGGAGCTCATGAGCGCTCGCAACGCGAGTGTCTCATGTAGCGACTTTGTTTGGCTGCCTAGTCCTGCGAGGGTACCAAGAGTCACCTTCTTCTCAGGCCACTCCGGATTTATGGGCATGCGGTGTGGTTCCAGGCCAATAGTTAAAGACTTGCTGAGAAGATGCGAATAGCACCAAAAAGGCAACGCGATCGCTGATGAATGGCGTACCCTCAGAGACCCGCTGGTGTCGCTTTCAAGCTGCGTCTTGACGCGCACCAGCGGGTCTCTGAGGGTAGCTAAAAAAGCGTTCAACAACGATCTTCCTTATTGGGTTTCGTGGTTCAGATCTCAAATTAAAGAATACTGGTTGAATATACAGCTTTCATTATCTAAGTTATTGAGATCTTGGTTCTTTGGGTCTATTGCACTCAACTAAGGTCTGCCCAAACAGCGTATTAGACCGCACTCTTCGTTATTCAATATCGTGACTTCCACATTGTCACGCATCGCGATTACGTGCTTCTTAAGCAAGCTACTCAAAAAACTAGCCTAAAACCAAACAATTACAACTGCGCTGCAGTGAAATTCCGTAATATCACCGCGCTATAACGAAGCGGTCACGCGATTACAAGGCTGCGGTAGGTGAGGGCACAAAAAAAGGCCCGAAGCGTTAACCCCGAGCCTTCCTTTCAATCGGTCAATCGAGTTACGTCAACCGCACTTACTATCCCCACAAGACAAGCAAGTCGCACAGCCGTCCATCACAATCACCGCCTTGGTGCTGCACTTGCCGCACATGGTGGCGTTGGGTGGGAAGTCACCGGCTTTGTCGTCGTTGGTTGCCTTGGCGTTATTGGCTTCAAACTCCGCACGCTTTTCCGCAAGGATGCGTTTGGTGGTTTCGCTCATTTCTTCGCTTTCCATCAGGCCTACGGCCTTCAGGTGCTTCTCGATAACCGCGCCAATTTCAGCCACCAGGGAGGGCATGAACACGCCGCCCTTTTTGAAGTAGCCGCCGTTGGGGTCGTATACCGAGCGCAGTTCTTCAACCAGGAAGGTCAGGTCGCCGCCTTTGCGGAATACCGCCGAGATTACGCGGGTGAGGGCGATTACCCACTGGAAGTGCTCCATGGATTTGGAGTTGATGAACACTTCGTACGGCTGACGGCTTTCGTGGTCAGTGTCTTCGTTCAGTATGATGTCGTTGATGGTGATGTACATCGCGTGCTCGGCCACGGGCGGTTTGATCTTGTAGGTGGTGCCTACAAGAAACTCTGGCCGCTCGATGTACTCATTCATTTGTACCAGTGAGGTTTCTGGCTGTGCTGCCGGCTGTGGGCTGGCTGCATCTGTGTCGGCTTTCTTTACCCGGTAGCCGACGATTTTATTGCTGATTTTAACTGTCATGTCTCTATGTCCTGTGTCGGTGTTCCGGATCAATACTTTCCGTAGGTGCCTTCTTTGAGCGCGTCAAACAGGTTGGCGGCGGTGTGCATTTCGCCGTCGTACTCTACCTGTTCGTTGCCTTTCAGCTCTACTTTGCTGCCGTCGTCGAGGGTGAACTCGTAGAGGGTGTTTTCAAGGTCTTTCTCTTTTACCAGTACGCCCTGGAAGGCTTCCGGGTTAAAGCGGAAGGTGGTGCAGCCTTTCAGGCCCATGTCGTAGGCGTAGAGGTAAATGTTCTTGAATTCCTGATATTCAAAATCAGTCGGCACGTTCGCGGTTTTCGAAATGGATGAGTCTACCCACTTCTGTGCGGCGGCCTGGATGTCTACGTGCTGTGCCGGGCTTACATCATCTGCGGTGGTGAAGTAGCTGGGCAGTTTTTTGTCTTCTTCGTCTGAGAAGGGCATGGCACCGGGGTTTACCAGGTGGCGGTAGGCCAGCAGCTCGAAGGAGAATACGTCGACTTTTTCTTTGGTCTTACGGCCTTCGCGGATTACATTACGGGCGTAATGGTGCGAGAAGCTGGGCTCTATGCCGTTACTGGCGTTGTTGGCCAGGGACAGGCTGATGGTGCCGGTTGGTGCAATGGACGTGTGGTGAGTAAAGCGGCCACCTTTTTCGGCCAGTTTTTCAACCAGCTCTGGCTCAACTTTGGCAATTTCCTGCATGTAGCGGCTGTATTTGGCGTGCAGTACGCGGCCTGGCAGTTTATCGCCGATTTTGTGGCCGTCTTTCGCCAATTGTGGGTTTTTGCCCATCATTTTCGGGGTAATTTCAAAGTCGTCGTTCATGATCGGCGCAACGCCTTTCTCTTCCGCAAGGGCAAGAGACTGGCGCCAGCCTTCTACGGCCATTTCACGTACTACGTCTTCGGTAAACTGTACGGATTCATCAGAGCCGTATGGCATACGCAGCATGGCGAGGGTTGAGCCCAGGCCCAGAATGCCCATGCCGTGGCGACGCTTGTAGTTGATTTCGTGGCGTTGCTCAGGAAGAGGCAGGCCGTTGATTTCTACTACGTTGTCCAGCATGCGGGTGAAGATGCCCACTACTTTGCGGTACTTCTCATAGTTGAAGCTGGCTTTGTCGGTGAACGGGTAATCCACAAACATGGTCAGGTTCACAGAGCCCAGCAGGCAGCTACCGTAAGGGGGCAGGGGCTGTTCGCCACAGGGGTTGGTGGCGCGGATGTCTTCACAGAACCAGTTGTTGTTCATCTGATTGACCTTGTCGATCAGGATGAAGCCAGGCTCTGCGTAATCGTAGGTGGAGGTCATGATGGTGTCCCAGATGAACTGGGCTTTCAGGGTGCGGTAGATACGGCACGCCACCTTGCCTTCATCGTTAACCACATAGCCGTCGAGGATTGGGAAGTCGCGATACACAAACTGCTTGGAATCGGCGAGATCCAGGCCTTCTTCTTCCACTTCTTTCTGGGTAACCGGGAAGGAGAGGTGCCAGTCGCTGTCGTTGCGAACGGCTTCAATGAAGTCTTCGGTGATCAACAAGGACAGGTTGAACTGGCGCAGGCGGCCATCTTCACGCTTGGCCTGGATGAAATCGATGACGTCCGGGTGGTGAACGTCGAAGGTTGCCATTTGCGCACCGCGGCGGCCACCGGCAGAGGATACGGTGAAGCACATGCGGTCGAAGATATCCATGAACGACAGCGGGCCAGATGTGGTTGCACCGGCGCCAGCAACGTAAGCACCTTTCGGGCGCAGGGTAGAGAACTCATAACCGATACCACAGCCTGCCTTGAGGGTGAGGCCTGCTTCGTGGTTTTTCTCCAGGATGTCGTTCATGGAATCCTGAACGGAGCCAGATACGGTGCAGTTGATGGTGGAGGTTGCAGGCTTGTGCGCTTCGGCACCGGCGTTGGAGGTAATCCGGCCTGCAGGAATGGCACCGTTTTTAAGAGCCCAGGCAAAGTTCTTCATCTGCTCGGCGCGAACATTTTTGTTCTCTACCTGAGACAGGGCAACCGCAACGCGGTGATAAGTGGCGTCGATGTCCTTGTCTACAGGTTCGCCGGTTTTCGTTTTCAGCTGGTATTTACTGTTCCAGATATCCAGCGAAGTTTCCTGCATCGGAATCGTTGTAACCACTGCCTCTGCTTTAGCCTTAGCGTTCATTGCCACCCTCAATCTTCAAATATGACTGTTGTCTGTCGATGGCACCCTTATCGGCGGTGCCATTTCCCTGTAAAAGTTTGCTAAACCTGCGCTTGTGCTCTTGATCTTTGCACGGCGTTTATGTTTCACCGCTGAAACACTATATGTGGTGCTCGCGAGAACCTGCTGTAGTGCTCCGGTACCTGATAACCACACCCGGAAAACAACCCCTCAAGCGTTCATTTCGGGGCTTTGGCCGCTAGTATGCTTGCTTTGGTGCAGGTTTGCCAGAAAGTAGTTTGCCCTATATATGGGATTATTGTGGGGTGAGTATAACAGGATATAGTGGTTTGTGAATTTAAGCTGGGCTATTGATATGTGACTTCTTGCAAAGAAAATCAATGGGAAATAGCTTGCAAGAAATAAAAGTTCGGTAAATCCGTCGCTTGGCCGCCAAAATTGGAAATTACTACATGTTGTGATCAAAAAATGCGCGAAGTTAGTTGTTTTACTTAGTAAATACACACTGTTTGTGACTCCTGCACGTATTCAAATTGCACGTGTCGCTAAAGTAGTGACGTGGTGTCGAAAACCGCAGTGGCCCACAGGATGTAATAACGACTATAAAAAGGAACCGAACAATGAAGGGCCTGAAACCTACATTGCTAGCGCTGTGTATTGCGGGGGTCACACCTGCAACCATGGCTGACATACAGCGCCTGGATGATTCCATGATGGGTAACATCACGGGGCAGGCGGGTGTGAGTATTGAACTTGAAACAAAAATCGATATCGGCCGCTTCCTTTATTTCGATGAAGGTGCGCTGGCTATCGAAAACATCAGTATTGGCGGTGCTGAGCGCACGGATTTCTTCGGGTTCGGCGGGATTGCCGGGCCAACCGGTACGGATCGGTTGGATAACATCCGGATTGATATCGATGTGCTCGCGGATGGCGATGCGGCGATTAATATCGTGCCCACAAACTTTGCTGCGGTGGATTTCAGAATCACCACAGGTGCATGGTATCTGGCTGCCACAGACGGAAGTAATAATTACACCGATCTGATTGGTAACTTTTTTGCGGAAGGCTTAATGGGGCGTGGTTCTATTCACATCGATACCGCAACGGATGTGATGCGCTTCAGAACGGCTTTTGCGATTGAGACCATGGAGTTTGATGTGCCGTTCCTGGCGATTGGTGTGCGCGGCATGCAAATTACCGGTGCCGATTACGATCGCACGTTCCCCAGCCCGTTGGATCTGTTTGCTGAGGTGGATCTCTATATCTACGAAGGCGCTCGGTTCTCTAACGGTTGGTCGTCTTTGGCGATTGAGATGCCGTCGTTCCGGGCGGATATCGGGATAGATGAACTGATTGTTGGGCAGCAGTCCATCGGCAGTATTTTTGTGGATGACCTTGCGATTACCAATACGTCGATGCGTATCTACGGTCACTAAAGGTTGGTGCAGTAAAAAAAGCGGGAGCTCAAGGCTCCCGCTTTTTTGTTAGCCGAGCAGTAAACTGTCGTCGTCTACCGTTAGGCCTCGCTGCTTTTCAAACAGCTCCAGAAGATCCTTAACTTCAAGACCTTCCCGGTCTTTGCCTGCAATATCGAACACCACCTGGCCCTGATGCAGCATGACTGTGCGGGTGCCCACTTCCAGCGCCTGCTTCATGCTGTGGGTGACCATCAGAGCGGTCAGTTTCTGCTCGTTAATGATCTTGGTGGTGAGTTCCAGCACAAAGGCCGCTGTTTTTGGGTCCAGCGCTGCAGTGTGTTCGTCCAGCAACAGAATGGCTGATGGGGTAAGGCTTGCCATCAGCAGGCTTACGGCCTGGCGTTGGCCACCGGAGAGTAGGCCCATTTTGTCGCCAAGGCGGTTTTCCAGCCCGAGGTTCAAAGAGGAAAGGCTTTCCCGGAATTTATCCATGTACTGCTTTTTAACGGCGGTACCCAAACCACGGAACTGGCCACGTTTGATGGCGAGCGAGAGGTTTTCTTCAATGCTCAAGCCTTCGCAGGTGCCTGCGAGAGGGTCCTGAAAGACTCGTGCTACGCGTCCCGCCCGTTTGTGGGTTGGCAGTTTGGTAACGTTTACGTTGTCGACCACGATCGTGCCGCTATCGACCAGGGTTTCACCTGCCAGAGCATTCAGGAAGGTGGACTTACCGGCGCCGTTACTGCCAATCACGGTAACAAATTCGCCCTGATTTACGGTCAGGCTCATGCCTCGCAGTGCAGGGTTCTCCAGTGGAGTGCCCTTGCCGAAGGTAAGCCGGAGATCGGTTGCGCTGATCATAGTGCCTCCTCAGGCCTTTTTGCGGGTGAGTTTGTTTACCAAAGAGGTGCGAACACCAGGCAATACTATTGCCAGGGTAACCAGCACAGCGGTAATCAGGTTCAGATCTTGCGCCTGCAGACCAAGGAAATCAGCGTTCAGTGCGAAGGCGATGGCCAGGCGGTAGATGATGGCACCAACCACGCAGGCAATCAGCGCACGCACAACGGTTGATGGGGTAATAACCGCTTCACCACCAATCAGAGACGCCAGGCCAATAACAATGACGCCAACGCCCATGGTTACGTCTGCAGCACCTTGGCTCTGGGCAAACAGCGCGCCCGCCAAGCCAACCAGGCCGTTGGATACGGCAACGCCAAGAATGATCATGGCGCCGGTGGCGATGCCTTGGGCGCGGGCCATTCTGGCGTTAGCTCCGGTGGCGCGCATGGCCAGGCCGGTTTCAGATTTCATGAAGCGCCAGAGCAGAATAAGGGCGACAACAATCACGATTGCAAACAGCAATACCGGCACCTGGTGGTAGGCAATGTCCAGCGAGTACCAGGGGGTGAGTACGGTCTCTTCACCAAGTAACGCTATGTTTGGTCGCCCCATAACCCGGAGGTTGATGGAGTAGAGGGCAATCATCGTGAGGATGGATGCCAGCAGGTTCAGGATGTTCAGTTTTACGTTGAGTATGGCAGTAACTGCACCGGCGGCCATGCCGGCAAGAACGGCAGAACCGGTTGCCAGCCAAGGGTTCCAGCCTTCCATAATAAGAACGGCCGCAACGGCTGCACCGAGAGGGAAGCTGCCGTCAACGGTCAGATCCGGAAAATCGAGTACGCGAAAAGAGAGGTAAATACCGAACGCAACCAAACCATAAATAAGGCCAGTTTCGACTGCGCCGTAAAATGCAATTTCACTGAGCATGGGAAAGATTCACTGTGGAAGAAAAAACGGGCGGGCCCTTTATACAGAACCCGCCCGCGTATGTCAGGTATTACTTTCCGCTACTAATCACTTCAGCAGCTTCAGCGAGTATGTCGTCTGGCAGGGTGGTGCCCATGCGCTCACCGGCTTCCGGGTTTACAAACAGGTTGAGCTTTTCCATGGTTTCTACCGGCATGTCGGCTGGTTTTTCACCGTTGAGAATGCGCGCAACCATAACGCCGGCCTGGCGGCCGTGGTCGTAGTAGTCAAATCCCAGTGCGGCTACGGCGCCACGGGCGACGGTGGCTGTGTCGGCTGCAAATACCGGGATTTTGGCGCGCTCGCCCACAGAGATTACGGCTTCAGCGGCGCTGATCACGGTGTTGTCGGTGGTCAGGTAGATAGCATCGGCTTTGCCCACCAGGGAGCGTGCTGCACCGAGCACTTCGGAGGTCTTGGTGGCGGCACCTTTAACCAGAGTCAGGCCGCGGGCTTCAAGGCGTTCCTCAAGCAGCTCGATAAGGGACACTGCGTTGGCTTCACCGGGGTTATATACGGTGCCGATACGCTTGGCGTTCGGAACCATGCGCAGCAGCATGTCGATGTGCTTGTCGATAGGCAGCATGTCGCTTACGCCAGTAATGTTGGCACCCGGTGCTTCAGCGCTTTTTACCAGCTTTGCGCCGACCGGATCTGTTACGGCTGCAAACACGACCGGAATGTTCCGGGCAGCGGCGGCAACAGTTTGTGCAGACGGTGTTGCGATGGCCACGATAACGTCGGTGTTATCGCCCACAAATTTACGGGCAATCTGGGAGGCAATCGCTGAGTTACCCTGGGCGCTTTCATGCATGAGTTTGAGGTTTTCACCCTCAATAAAACCCTGGGCGGCCAGTTCATCTTTTACACCTTGATGAACAGAGTCGAGAGCAGGGTGCTCCACAATCTGCGTAATAGCGACAACACGCGGTTCCGCGGCCATTGAAAGACTTGTCAGTGCCATTAGTGACGCGCCCAGCAGGGTGCGCAGTGTTTTCTTGGCCATATTGCCCATCTCCGAGGTTTGATACGGTATTTCGAGTTGTTAAGGTGCGGGAGTTTATCACAGCCTCACCCACTTGTTGTTAGAGCGTGCTAACGTGTTTGCAGTCTGATTCGTTATTCTCCGGTTGAGTTTCTGTTCAGCAGGCCTGTGTCACGCTTTGGCCCGCCATAATGTGTTGAAATATGCTACTAAAGTCTAAATAATGCCCTTATAAATCAAATAACGTACGTAAGGAAAGTCCATGCCAACTAAAAATAAATTGCCCCTGGATATGGTCTATCACTGGGAAACGGCTAAATCGAATTCCCTGTATATGACACAGCCCATCGGAGATGGGAAGGTGGTTGAATACACTTGGGGTAGAGCGGTCGACGAAGCCCGCCGAATGGCGTCCTATTTGAAGTCGCTTAACCTTCCGGAAAAGAGCCGCGTAGGCCTGATTTCCAAAAACTGCGCGCACTGGATTATGACCGACTGGGCAATCTGGATGGCGGGGCACATTTCTGTACCTTTGTACCCAACCTTGAATGCCGACACCGTCAATTACGTGCTGAACCACGCCGAGTGCGACGTGTTGTTTGTGGGCAAACTCGACGACTGGGATATGATGAAACCGGGCGTTCCTGAATCTGTTCGCTGCATTTCCTTCCCCCTGAGCCCCCCCAACGATTTTGAAACCTGGGATGATATTGTTGCCAAGTACCCGCCGCTGGAAGAAAACGTTCAGCGTGATGCAGACGAACTGGCAACCATCGTTTACACCTCCGGTAGTACTGGAAGGCCCAAGGGTGTCATGCTCAGCTTCCGCAATATGGCTTACGCAGCGGAAGGTGGTATGGATGTGCTGCAGGTAGGCCCCAATGAGCGCATGCTGTCTTACTTGCCTCTTGCCCATGTGTTTGAGCGTACGTTTGTTGAGCTTGCATCGCTGTATGCCGGCTTTCACCTGTTCTTTGCGGAATCTCTCGACACCTTTGTAGATGATATGAAGCGTGCGCAGCCCACTCTGTTCCTCTCGGTTCCGCGCCTTTGGGTCAGGTTCCAGCAGGGTGTTCTGCAGAAGCTGCCACAGAAAAAGCTGAATACCTTGCTGAAGATTCCTGTGGTGAACAAACTGATCAAAAAGAAGGTTCTCACTGGGCTGGGCCTGGATAAGGTCAAGTTGGCGGGTAGTGGTTCTGCGCCGCTGGCCGGTGATGTGCTGGATTGGTATCGCAACCTGGGCCTGGAGTTGCTTGAAGGCTATGGCATGTCGGAGAACTTTGCCTATTCCCATATCAACAAACCAGGGCGCTCTCGCACCGGTTACGTGGGTGAATCCATGCCCGGTGTGGATACCAAGATTAGCCCGGAGGGTGAAATTCTGGTGAAGAGCCCGGCCACCATGGTGGGTTACTACAAGGATGAGGAAAAGACCAACGAAACCTTTACCGAAGACGGATACCTGAGAACCGGCGATAAGGGTGAAATTGACGAGATGGGCCGCCTGAAAATTACCGGCCGGATGAAGGAAATCTTCAAGACCAGCAAAGGCAAGTACATTGCCCCCGCGCCCATTGAAAACAAGTTGATGGCAAATCAGTCTATCGAGCTGGTGTGCGTGTCGGGTGCCAATCAGACCCAGCCCTATGCCATGATTCAACTGGCGGAAGGCGTTCGGCCCAAGGTGGGCGATGCGAACTTCCGGAAGGAACTTGAAGCGGAACTGACGGAGCTGGTTGAACGGGTGAACAAAACTGTCGACCCGCATGAGCAACTCGCATTCGTTATTATTGTGAGCGATGAGTGGAGTATCGAGAACAGTTTCCTTACACCAACGCTGAAGCTGAAGCGGAACGTGGTAGAGGACACCTACGAAGGTAAAGTAAACGAGTGGTATGCGCAGAAGAAGAAGGTAGTTTGGCAGTAACGCGCAATCCGTTTTGTTTCAAATCAGGCCCGGCTCACGCTGGGCCTGATGCGTTTTGGAACCGACATTGGTCGCATTGGGAAAGACGAGTGGCGGGCATAGAATTAACTCACATCAGGAGGGGTTTATGGCTCAGCTTTCCGCTTTCCAACGGCGCATCCATGAGGAAATTCCGCTTTCTCGCGCGCTAGGCATCCAACTGCATTCATGGGATGGCAGCTCGTTGCTTCTCAGCGCCCCGCTTGCGCCCAACATCAATCACCAAGGTACTGGGTTTGGAGGTAGCGTTTATTCAGTGGCCGTAACGGCAGCTTGGGGACTCACGGAGCTTGCGCTGGCTGATCTTGGGCTGAAGGGGAGTGTGGTGGTGCAAACAGGGAGCATTGATTACCTTGAGCCAGTTACCTCTGACTTCTACGCCATTTGTCGCCTGCCTGGGGATGAGATCCCCGAGCGCTTCAGGAAAAGCCTGGCAAGGCATGGTAAGGGCCGTCTTGATTTGACCACAGAAGTGTTCTGCGGCGAACCTAACCCTTTGCCCCAGGGTGATCCGGTGGCGGTGTTTCAGGGCCGGTTCGTGGTTCAGGACGCCCGCTCAAAGATGCCCCCTCCGCTTTGAGGTGTTTCAGGCCATAGAGCGGGAGTTGGAGATGGATCGGCTCATCAGAATGATGGGAATGATACCGGCCAATACAATAATCAGGGCAGGCAGAGCGCTGTGGTACAAACGCTCATCAGAAGCAAACTGGTACACATAGGTAGCCAGGGTTTCAAAGTTAAAGGGCCGGAGTATCAGCGTGGCCGGTAGTTCCTTCATGCAGTCCACAAAAACCACCAGTGCGGCGGTTACAAGGGTGCCGCGCAGCATGGGCAGGTGCACCTTCACCAATGTTTTGCCGGGGCTATTGCCCAGCGACCGCGAGGCCATATCCATACTCGGGGTGATTTTTTGCAGTGCGCTTTCGACGCTGCCGGCGGAGACAGCAAGGAAGCGCACGGTATAGGCAAATACAATGGCGAAGGCCGAGCCGCTCAGCAGCAGGCCGGTGCTCACACCGAAGTAATCCCGCATCAGGCTGTCCAGCCAGTTATCAAAACCCGCCAGGGGCACAATTACACCCACTGCCAGCACGGCCCCCGGCATGGCATAGCCCAGGCTTGAAAGCCGCATGAGCACCTGCATGCCGCGGGTATTGTGAAGCCTGCGGCTGTACGCAAGGGTAACGCCGATCAAAAGGGTGGTCAGAGCGGCCGTTCCCGAAAGGAACAGGCTGTTGAAGGTGTTGCGAACGAAATCCGGGTTCCAGCTCTCACCAAAATACTCCCACGCATAAACACTCAGCGTGACGCCGGGAATGACAAAGCCAAGCACCACTGGCACGGCGCAAACGGCAACGCAGATCAGCTGCCGGGGAAACGACATGGTAAAGCGGCGAATAGGGTCGCGGTTGTCGCGCGCTGCGAACTGTTGCTGGCGTCGCCGGGAATAGCGTTCCAGGGTGACCAGAATAACAACGAAGATAAGCATGGTGGTGGCAATTTGCGCGGCGCCGCCGAGGTTGCCCAGGTTCATCCAGGTATCAAACAGGCCAGCAGTGAGCGTTTGTACGGCAAAGAAATCGACGGTACCAAAGTCGTTCAGTGTTTCCATCAAAACCAGTGAAAGACCCACAGCAACGGCTGGGCGGGCAATGGGCAGAACCACTTTGAAAAAAGTGCTCAACGCTGAATGGCCAAGGCTACGGCTAACGGCAAACAGAGAGGGCGACTGCTCCAGGAAGGCGGCGCGGGCAAGCAGGTAAACGTAAGGGTAAAGCACCAAGCCGATCATTAAGGTGGCGCCTTCCAGGCTGCGGATTTCCGGGAACCAGTAATCGGCGGCGCTGGTCCAGCCAAACACCTCCCTCAAGGCGCCTTGTACCGGGCCGGCATAATCCAGAAGGCTGGTGTATACATAGGCGATAACATACGCCGGAACCGCAAAGGGTAACAACATGGCCCATTCAAAGAACTTGCGCCCCGGAAATTCGCACATGGTGACTGCCCAAGCGGTTGCAAGGCCAATTACCAGAGTAATGGCACCGACACCGGCCATGAGCTTAATGGTGGTTACAAGATAGCGGGGTAGAGTTGTATCCAGCAGATGAGGCCAGATGTTTTCTTCCGGGAAAAAGGCCAGAAAAATAACGGTGAGAACCGGCAGCGCGACAATGGCTGTAGTGAGTGCAGCGCTGACCAACCAACGGCGTGAGGTTCGCTTTGCCAGCAAGGGCTGGGTTAGCCCGGGGTTAACGCTGGTCGCGACCTCGCTCATAGGGTTCCTGTTGGCAATTTGGAATAGGGTTTAACGCTGAAGGGTAGGGATTGTAGTCAGCTCAAATAGCCGCTGCAATGACTGGTGTCATTTGCCAGGCCGATTAAAGAAATAGCGAGGGTGGTTGCGCCACCCTCGCCAAAACACTTATTCGCCGTCGTAATCTACGCGGTCAACCAATTTCACTGCTGCATTGCGCTTGTCTGCAATTTCCTGAAGAGAAAGGCTGTCTGGGTGGATTTCTCCCCATTCTGCTACCAGGCCAGTGGGTGTTACGTTCGGGTTGGCTGGGTATTCAGTATTCGCCTCAGCGTAGATGCCTTGGGCTTCCGGAGATGACAAGAACTCCATCAGCTTGATCGCGTTTTCGCGGTTCGGGGTGCTCTTGGTCAAAGAGATACCACTGATGTTGATGTGGGTACCACGGCCATCGGCATTAGGGAACACCAACCGAACGGCTTCTGCCGTTGGGCGCTGGCTCTCATCCTGTAGCATGTTGCCGTAGTAATAGCTGTTGCCGATAGACACATCACACACACCTTCCGCGATGGCTTTAATCTGGTCGCGGTCTCCGCCTTGGGGTTTGCGGGCGAGGTTGTCTTTCAGGCCTTTGAGCCAGGTTTCTGTCTCGGCTTCACCGTGATGCGCGATCATGGATGAGATCAGGGCGATGTTGTAAGGGTGCTTGCCACTGCGGGTACAGATGCGGTTGTCCCACTTGCTGTCAGCCAGCTGCTCGTAGGTTGTGATTTCACCTTCTTCAACGCGCTCCTTCGAGGTGTAAATCAGGCGGGCACGGGTAGTAAGGCCAAACCACTTACCTTCGGGGTGGCGAAGGTTTTCGGGGATGTTCTTTTCCAGCACATTGTTGTCCAGGCCTTGAACCAGATCGCGCTCTACCAGTTCGTTAAGGCGTGAGATGTCTACGGTCATCACAACGTCGGCCGGGCTGTTGCGGCCCTCACGCTCCAAGCGCTCAGCCAGACCCTGCTTTGCAAACACAACATTACTCTTGATGCCAGTCTCTTGCTCGAATGCGTTCAGCAGCGGCTCAAGAAGATACGCCTGCCGGTATGAGTAGATATTAACTTCACCGTCTGCGGAGGCGGCAAGTGGGAGAGCTGTAAGGGCGATTGCCGCAGTTGCAGCGAGTTTCATGCGCATAATGCATCCTTAAATGAGTCTGTTTGGGTTCGCATCTGAGTTTGAGATGAGTTGCGGTTGGTAAACGCCAACCATTCTCATTTCTATTACAGGTGTTGTCAATATTCCCTTTGGCGTACTTCTTCAAAATGGTGTTACTCTACGTATTGATACATACGAAATATGATTCGTATAAACACATAAAAATCTACAATGTACCGTAGTTAAGCAGTGGATCTTTGTTGATGGCTGTAGATGACCGCAGAATACACTGTCGCACGGCGATGAGTGCCAAGGTAAAAGTAACCCACGAACAGCTGGGAGAATTTATATTCTCTACCCGCGATATATCAGATGGTGGGGTGTTCGTCGTGGTAGACACTGAGCCGTTTGCTCCGGAAATGGGCGATAAGGTAAATGTTCAGGTGCAAGGCTTGCCCGTAGAGGCACCGCTGCTGGAAATGGTTGTAGTTCGCAAAACCATTGATGGATACGGCTTACAGTTTGATGAAAGCGTAAACTAGGACACGCCTGCCGGCTGCACCACCACACATATTCCCTATGTACAGATTAGGTATCATGACCGCTTTTCGATTTAACACCTCCCTTAGTGGTACTGCTGGCATTGCGCGCTTGTTGGTTGTCGCCGGGTTGCTGGTGATGCAGGCTGGCTGTGCTACCTATTACTCCCATTACGCGATGTTTCCTGCGGAAAATTCGAAGGGAGAACCGCGCACTGTCCGGCTATCCTGGGACACTGCGGAATACCCCGGTTGGTGGTTTGCATCCGATCGTGCCACGCCTTTAACAGTCGAAACCCAGTGCAGTGAGCGGGTTTGGAAGCTTTATGATGAGAGCCATGCTGAGGCGGAAGGCTGTGGCCAGGGTATCCGGGCCTGCGGGCAGCCCGCGCAGGATCGGCTGGTAGAAAGCAGGCAGCCAGCGGGTGTGGACGATCTGTGTATGTCGGTGAGGTCGTCCGATTCGGAGGCAAGAATTGCAGATATCCCCGGCCGGCTGGAGCTTGTTGTGGCCTGTGAGCCGGTTTCTCCCGTTAAAGGCGAAGGCAAGGAGGCGGTGAATGTTGATTACATTCGCGCATCGACGGTGCCTTATACTGTTTACTCTCGCAAAGCCCCAAGGGGCGCGTTCAATGCGCGCCCTCCAAAGTTCGAACGCTCGGTATGCGATGCCGAGTGATCGGTATTCAGATTTAGTGACATGGTGAGGGTAAGTACTGTGATGTTTGTCACGGTATTACACTCTGTTTCCGGCCGATTACAGTCGTTACTGTTTGTGTTGTTGTCGTTACTTTAAGGTGCCAAGTTGTAATAGACAATTCCCTTTCTTCGGTTGAAAATAGTAGCAATCAAAGAAGTAACTGGCTCAAGGAGTGACGCGGTGGGTGTCTGTCAGAGAAAAGTAGCGGTGCATGATCTGGAGGTTGGCATGTTTGTGTCTGACCTTGATCGGCCGTGGCATCAGACACCGTTTCCGATTCAGGGTTTTCATATCCGCTCCGAAGACGATATTCGTGCGCTTGTCTCCCATTGTAAATGGGTGTCCATCGACGTTGCGGAAACATCTGGTACCGTTGAACTGACAAGAATTGTACGGCCGTCTTTTGGAAAAAGAAGCCAACAAAAGAATGAAGGGCGCGAACAGCTTCAGCTTCCGCCGCTTAGTATACGTGAGCCGGTAAAGTATCAGGCAAGCACCACGCTGAAGCGTGAAATGAAAACCTCCAAGCACCTGCTTGAAGATGCCTGCACTGCCCTTGAGCGGCTTTACACCGCTGTAAATACCCAGGAAACCCGCGACCTGCGCCCGATTGCAACCGTGATCAATAAAATGGTGCGCAGTGTTATTCGCCAGCCAGATGCCTTGTTATGGCTGAGCCGTATTCAGCAGCACGATAGCCATGTGTACCGGCATGCACTCAATACGTCCGTGTGGGCGCTTGTTTGTGGTCGTCAGCTTGGTTTGAATGAAGGCTTGCTGAGTCATCTTGGTTTGGGTTGCTTGTTGTCCCAAGTGGGTAAAGCGCAGCTGCCTCAAGACCTGCTCAGTCGGGAAGGCCAGTTGGGCCCGGAAGAATTTGCGTTGTACCGGAGTTATGTCGAAAAAGGCATGGCGATGCTCGAGGATAGCGGGCTTTCCCGTGCGGTTCTCAGCGTTGTGCAGGGCCACCGTGAGCGCCATAACGGTTCGGGCTTTCCGGAAGGCATTCGTGGTGACAGGATTCCATTGTTGGCCAAGATTGCCGGGATTGCTGAGTTCTTCGAATCGCTTATTGAGCCGAGGGCAGGTTTAGGCGAGCCGATGACGCCTGCAAGGGCAGTAACGCTGCTTTATGACATGCGCAACATAGAGTTTCAGGATGAGCTTGTTGAGGGGTTTATACGTGCCATAGGCATTTACCCAACAGGCAGCCTTGTGGAGCTGACGGATGGTCAGCGCGGTATTGTGGTGTCGCATTCACCCGGGCGCCGTTTGTGGCCCAAGGTGATGGTGATGTCGGACAGCAACCGCTCGCCTCTGAAAGCCGCAAAGGTTGTTGATCTTGCGAAATACAACCAGAGCCGTTCAGCAGCCCAGGTATTGGCGATCAGGGAGTGCCTTGCCCACGGAACTGAGGGCCTGAACCCGGCCGGTTACGATGTTACCGGTTCAGAATCCCGTTGGAGTGTGAGCCGGTTTATCAGTCGATAACCGTTTTCACGGTGTTATAACAACCCGCAGAGTCTTCCGCACCCATCTGTAAGTAGAATCGGGCAAGAAGCTGGTCACAATCTCGGACTCGCCACCGGCAGGTCCGCCTATAAAGTATTCCACATCGGCCGTTTGCCAACTAAAAGAATGCACACTCACATCTTGTGGTCGGGTTGTGATGGCTTCAAGGTCTGTAAGCTCAGCACTGCCACCAATACGACGTATTTCAAACCGTTTTATGCCGGTGTCGCTAGCCGGGTGCTTGGCTACGTGATTTTCCAGATAAAAGCGGTTTCCAATGGTGGTCGAAATGCTATCCAGCTCCCGGGTTAGATAGAGCCTGGCATCTTCAGAATCAACATCCTCCATGGAGCGAACAGAGTCGAGAATACGTTGTCTTTTGTTGCGCAGATCTTCTTTGTACTCAATGTTCGGGTCCCATAGATCTTCGTCTTCTGGCCGATCAGGGGCTTGGTCTATTTCGTCTTCAGTTGGGGGCGCCTGGCAAAGTTCATTATCTGGCGGGTAAAAACAGATGCTGGTCAGCAACTGGTTTGCGGGGGAAGGCGCCGCGCCGGTTGCATTAAACTCAGCCTCACTCACGCGGAAATCAATTGGGCTGGTGAGGTTGGGCAGGGCGGCGTTCATCTGCTGCAGTACGCGGTCGCGGATATCGATGCCATTGCCTTCCCGCAAATTTTCGGACCAATTGAGCGACAAAAGGAATCGGGTGAGGTTGGTCAAGGTTACGTTAGTAAGAAGCTGTTGTTCCGTAATCCTGTGAGTGCTGAGACCCTCAGCATCGACAGCGGGTGTTGTGAGTTGGCTGCGTACTTCCAGTAGAAACTCGAGTAGCGTGACCCATTCCTGCGCAGGTACGTCTTCTGCAAGAAGCAGATCGCCAACTTTGAGGCGGAGTGTTTCACCTGGGTAATACTGAAAATGGCCCTTGATGTCGGTTTTACCGGACTGGCTGCTGGTTTGATAACTTAACCCGCTAACGCCCAATGCGTTTATTGTCCCTGTGCTCGGGCCACCACCGTTATTGTTGCTGTCACTGCTCAGGCACCCGGAGAGTAGAGGCGCGACAATCAGCGCAGCTAGGAGCGCGCGGGGAGGAGTAAAAAGTGAGCGAGCAAGGTGAACGGCAGCCATGGTTCGTTGTACATTCCCTGAGGTTGGGCCGTGCCAACTGAGCAGTCGTGGACGGCCTTCTGTAAATTGTTGTAACCGGCATTATAGGGAGCCCAATCAGGGTATATCGGGATACCTGTCGCAGTTTGCAGATTTCGCGGAGCCTGAGTGGGTGTGCATCGGCCTTGAAAAAATGGGATAAGCCTCAATAAATGAGTGTTCCCTGAACACTGCCTATTTCAATCGGAACCTTTTATGACCAACGCTCTGGAAATCGAGGGGCTAACCAAAACCTACGGTAGTGGGTTTGAAGCACTCAAGGGAATTGACCTGAAGGTAACGCAGGGCGATTTCTTTGCGCTGCTGGGCCCCAACGGTGCCGGCAAATCAACCACGCTGGGTATTGTGTGCTCCCTGGTGACCAAAAGTGCGGGTAAGGTAAGCGTATTTGGTTACGACATAGATACCCATCTTTCCCAGGCAAAGCTCCATCTCGGGGTGGTGCCTCAGGAGTTCAATTTTAACCAGTTTGAGAAGGTGTTTGATATTGTCACCATTCAAGCGGGTTATTACGGAATTCCGTTAAAGAAAGCCGCGGTTTCTGCTGAAAAGTATCTGAAAAAGCTCGGTCTGTGGGATAAGCGGAACACACCAGCACGCATGCTGTCTGGTGGTATGAAGCGCAGGCTGATGATCGCCCGTGCCCTGGTGCACGAACCAAAACTGCTGATTCTTGATGAGCCCACCGCGGGTGTGGATATTGAATTGCGGCGTTCCATGTGGTCATTTCTTGAGGAAATGAACCGGCAGGGCACCACCATCATCCTTACGACCCATTACCTGGAAGAGGCGGAGGCCCTGTGCCGGAATATCGCCATTATTGATCATGGGCGTATCGTCCGGAATACCAGTAAGCGGGAACTGCTGCAGCAGCTCAGTCTGGAAACCTTTCTGCTTGATACCGAGAAGCCGTTGAGTAAAACGCCAGAGTTGGAAGGTTTTACCTGCCGGTTAGACAATGAGGGTGTTCTGGAAGTGGATGTCCACAAAGGGCAAGCATTAAACGATGTATTTGCGCAGTTGGAACAGCAGGGTATAAAAGTTATCAGTATGCGGACCAAAGCAAACAGGCTGGAAGAGTTGTTTATCCGCATGGTGGAATCCAGTGAACCTGCAGGCGAAGCCATCACGGAGGGCAGGGCATGAATGCTCAGGCACTGTTTACCGCTTACAGCACTATTGTACTGCGGGAAATTCGCCGGTTTACCCGTATCTGGCCCCAGACTCTGCTGCCACCTGCTGTCACCATGACGCTCTACTTTATTATATTTGGCAACCTGATCGGCTCCAGAATTGGTGAGATGGGCGGTTTCGACTATATGTCGTTTATCGTTCCGGGGCTTATCATGATGGCGGTTATTACCAGCTCCTACGCCAACGTAGTGTCGTCGTTTTTCTCCATGAAGTTTCAGCGCAGCGTTGAAGAACTGCTTGTTTCACCCGTGCCGAACTGGATCATATTGGCCGGTTATGTAACGGGAGGAATGGCGCGCGGGCTAGGAATTGGCGTGATTGTGACTCTTTTGTCGCTGGCGTTTACCCAGCTGAAAATCCACAGCCTGCCCATGGTTGTGGTAACGGTATTTCTGACATCTGCATTGTTCGCGGTGGGCGGCTTTATTAACGCGCTGTTGGCCACCAAGTTTGATGATGTCTCCATTGTGCCGACCTTTGTTCTGACGCCGTTAACCTACCTCGGCGGGGTGTTTTACAGCATCGATCTATTGCCGGATTTCTGGCAGGGCGTGTCTATGGCAAACCCGATCCTGTACATGGTTAACGGCTTCCGGTTTGGCATACTCGGCGTTTCTGATGTAAACCCGTTTGTGTCCCTGGGAATGATACTGGTGTTCATCGTTGTGCTTTCCTTTATCGCGCTCAAATTGCTGGCGCGGGGCAAGGGTATCAGGCATTGATGCCTTCACCCGATACTGACAACTGTTATTTTTAGGACGTTTTATGGCTCTTGATAATGCGCCGCTTGGCAAAACCAGTGACTACCCGGATCGATACGATCCAGCCCTGCTTTTCCCGGTAGCCCGGGATGAAAATCGCCGCCGAATCGGCCTCGAGGATGGGCGCTGGCCCTGGTTTGGGGGTGATTTGTGGCAGGCTTGGGAGATATCCTGGCTGCGGCCCGATGGCATTCCCCGGGTTGCCTGGGCAGAAATCCGGTTTCCGGCAGCATCTCCGTCTCTGGTTGAATCCAAGTCACTCAAGCTCTATTTAAACTCTCTGAATCAAACCGTGTTCTCATCCGATGAACAGGTTGAGGAGATCGTTACTGCGGATCTCTCCAGTGTGTGTGGAGCTGCAGTGAATGTTCGCCTTTTGAGTGTTGATGAGTCTGACACGGCTACCGGGCGTCCATCGGGATACGAATTGATTGATAACGAAACGGTTGAGGATGTGGTGTATGACTATGCGCCGGAGTCACTTGCGGCATCCGGGCCTGTGGTTTCAGAGAAGCTGTGCTCACACCTGTTGAAGAGTAATTGCCCCGTAACCGGGCAGCCGGATTGGGGCACGGTGTTGATCAGCTATACCGGCTCAGCCATCGATAGAGCAGGGTTGTTGCGGTACATCGTGAGTTTTCGGCAGAAGCAGGACTTCCACGAGCATTGTGTGGAAACCTTGTTCACGGATTTGTTGAGTCGTTGCAAGCCCGAGAGCCTGACAGTTTGCGCCCGCTATACCCGCCGGGGTGGCTTGGATATCAACCCTTGGCGCAGCACTCAGCCGGAAGAGCAGGTTGGCCCCAGGCTGATTCGCCAGTAATCAGTCCCGGGCGCTGTCTTCTTCATGCCGCAGTCGCTCGGCGGCATCTTCCAGGGCACTGAGGATACTCTGCCGTTCTTTGCCGGTGATTTTTTCAGAATCCAGGTACATGGCAAAGCCGCTGTGCTCATGCTCCATAAAGCTGCGGTTTGGCCCCATGTCCCTGCGGAAATCTACCACTTCATAGATGGGTACGGGGCGGCCGAAGCCTTTCACCGTGATTTCGCCCTTGTCTCGGCACATGATCCGATCCTTGATCAGTGAGAAGGTCTCGTAGGAAACGAGAATTTCCCCCGGCTCTGCGAGAGATTCCAGCCGGCTGGCAAGGTTAACTTCCTTGCCGATAATGGTGTAGTCCATGCGGTTTTCAGCGCCAAAGTTGCCAACGGTTGTGTAGCCGGTGCTGATGCCCATGCGGATTTCGAGGGGAGATTTAATGCCCTGGCTGCGCCACTTCTGCCGCATGATCTTCATGTGCTTGCGCATATCAATAGCCATGGATACGCAGGCAAAGGCGTCTTCCCGCTGGCCACGGCTGGTGGGGTCGCCAAAGAAGATCATGATGGAATCGCCCACGAACTTGTCGATAGTGCCACCATACCGGAGGGCTACTTCAGACATTCCGTTGAAATAGTGGTTGAGCAATTCGGTAAGGGCCTCTGGCTCCATCTCTTCCGACAGTTCAGTAAAGCCTTTTATGTCGGAGAAAAATACAGCGAGCTTTTTGCGCTGGGTTTCAAGGCGAACATCTCTTTCCCCGGTAAAGATGGATTGCCATACCTGGGGTGAGAGGTATTTGGACAGCTTGTGGGAGAGTGCTATGGACTGCTCGCGCTGGTTTTGAATCTGGGTTTTTGCCAGCATGAGCGCCCGCGCCTGTTGATGCGAGTAAAACGCAGTCACACAGATGTAAAAGCCAGCTGCGAGTATGGAGAACAGGCTTGTGAATAAAGGTGACTGGAACGAATCTGCGGGTCCCACCAAGGCCAAAAAGGCCAAAGCGGAGATGAACATATACACGCAGCCAATAAGCCACTGTCGAATCCCGCCAATGATCAGCGCGCTGAACATCACCATAAGCCCGGCACAAGCGGATGGAATGGCAATCAACCCGATACATCCCATGAAACTGCCGCCGATCAAGGAGTCGACCATCAGCATTTTTTGCCGAATGCGGGAAGAGTTTTTCAAAAACGTACGACGGCTTAACAGGTGCGCAATGTGCGGCCACATCAAGGCGCCGGCAACCAGCCACAAATGCCATGTTTGGAACACTTCCTCCCAAACGCCCACAGTAATAATGATGGCTGTGGCCGTATACGCCAGCACTCGCCCGCTGTAGTCGGGCATCGGGGGAATCACTACCGGTCTGTTCTGAGCATCGGATGCCAGAGATTTCCCCAAGCTATTACTGGCGTTGCGCAGATCTGCCGGAGCACTCATCATGTATGCTGATCACTCATGGTGCTGGAACCATTCAAATTTATTTGTAGTTTGTAAGGCACGTTTGAGAGTAAAGATTGGAAGTACGACTAAAGGTTAGCAGTATTACGTATAACCCACAATTCGCTGGCACGGTTTGAATGCTAACGGGCCAGTGTTCTGTTATTGGAAAATTATCGATATGAGTTCAGTCACTGACTTTTTGCTCAACAGGGCATCTGAGCCACGGCTGGAAGCGCCAGCTCCTGATGCCGCAACACTTGACCGGGCCTTTGCTTGTGCAGCCCGGGCACCAGACCATGCATTATTGCGCCCGTGGCGTTATCTGGTGATTGAGGGTGAGGGTCTGGATGCCCTGGGTGAGGTGCTTGCGGTGGGCTACTCCGATTTAAGGGGTAAGACCGACGAAAAAAAGCTCGACATCATACGCAATAAGGCGCGTCGCTCCCCCATGATCATTGTTGGAATTGCATCCCCTAAGCCCCATCCGAAAGTTCCGGAGGTTGAACAGATACTCTCGGCGGGCGCCAGCATGAGCTATCTTGGGCTTGCCCTTCAGGATGCCGGCTATGGGGTTATGTGGCGCACCGGTGAACTGGTTTACAACCGCTTGGTTCTGGAAGGGCTTGGCCTTGAACAGGGAGAATCCATAATCGGTTTTCTCTATACAGGTACCGTGTCGTCGAACAAGCCCGCAGTTCCAAGGCCTGAGCTGTCGGAATTTGTTGCCCGTTGGCCGGCGTAACAACAGGTCTGCTTCCCCTGGCGATTCAGCGGGGGAAGCCGCTTGCCGCTTTCATCAGACTTTGCCGCTTCTTTATCTGCATCATTATTCCCCACAGCTCTGTAATCCCCTAAAACACCCGAATTCAGCGTACTTCCGAAATCTGGCATCAGCATTGCTTTAGTTCTGCCATAGAACGAAACCGGCAAAGCCAAACATTGCTGGTGACAGTATTTCGGAGGTTGTATGGCAATCACTTTTGATAGAGCTCTTGGCATTCACCAGCATGCGCTGCACGCCCGGGTTCAGCGTGCGGAAATTCTGGCGAACAATCTTGCCAACGCCGATACGCCGGGCTTCAAGGCTCGGGATGTGGACTTTCAGGCAATGATGCAGAAGGCCCAGGACAGCATGGGCGGCATTAGCATGGAGAAAACCCACGCAGGCCATATGGATACCTCAGCAGGTGGCGGCGTTTCAGATGTGCTGTATCGGGAGCCAGACCAGCCTTCGGTAGATGGCAATACGGTGGATGCACAGGCAGAACAGACCCGGTTCATGCGCAATGCGATGGATTACCAGGCGAGCTTCCAGTTTTTGAACAGTAAATTTACCGGCCTGACCAAAGCCCTGAAAGGCGAGTAATCCGCGGTTCCACGATTTGTGAAGGAGAGTCACCATGTCCCTGGGCAACATATTTGATATCGCCGGTTCCGGCATGACAGCGCAATCGTTGAGGTTGAATACCACCGCCTCAAACATCGCTAACGCCGAGACAGCGAGTTCCAGCACCGACACGACCTATCGTGCGCGCAAGCCGGTGTTCTCAGCCATTCAGCAGTCGATGATGAATCCAGGCCAGCAGGGATTCGGGGTTCAGGCAGGAGAGGGTGCGGGTGCGGGCGTTCGTGTGGAGGGCATCGTTGAGAGCGATGCCGAGCTGCAGATGCGTTACGAGCCACATCACCCGGCTGCCAATGAAGATGGCTATGTGTACTACCCCAACGTGAACGTGGTGGAAGAAATGGCAGACATGATGTCTTCCTCAAGAAGCTTTCAAATGAACGTGGACATTATGAACACGGCGAAATCCATGATGCAGCGCATCCTGACACTTGGTCAGCAGTAACGGGGCGGGGATTGAATCATGAGTGCAGTTAACGCAACACAAGCCTCAGATGTACTGGCGAACTACAGGAGCCAGCCACAGAGCGGCGCCAGCGGCAAAGGCGAACTCGGCAAAAATGAGTTCATGGAGCTTATGCTGGCACAGCTAAAAAACCAGAACCCGTTAGAGCCCCAGGACAACGGCGAGTTTATTTCCCAGTTGGCTCAGTTCAGCTCGCTGGAAGAAATGCAGAAACTGTCGGGCACTGTTGAAGACGTGGTAGGTCAGTTCCGCTCCACGCAGGCGCTGCAAGCCTCTGCAATGGTTGGCAAGACAGTTCTGGCGCCTTCGGAAGTCGGTATTCTTGGTGCGGAAGGTGAAATCTCCGGCAACATTCAGGTACCGGCCTCCACCGGCGGCGTGCGCTTGTCGATCCAGAGCCCCAATGGCGAACTGGTGCGGCAGATTGATCTTGGCAGCAGCTCTGCCGGGGTCAAAGCGTTCAGCTGGGACGGCAAGGATGGCAACGGCAATAGTTTGCCGCCCGGGCCTTATCGAATTGTGGCTGAAGCCTCTTATCCGCAGGGTAGCGTGCAGCTTCCGACTCTGGTCAGTGCAAACGTGGACAGCGTGTCACTTGGGCAAAATGGGTCAGTTACTTTAAACCTGGCAGGCATGGGTTCTATTGCCCTGTCAGATGTACAACAAATCAATTAATACCGGTGTCAGACCAGGGGTGAATTATGGCTTTTAATACGGGGCTCAGTGGCCTGCGGGCTGCAGCGGTAGATCTGGATGTGACGGGCAATAACATTGCCAACGCCAGCACAGTAGGGTTTAAAGGGAGCAGGGTTCAGTTTGGCGACCTGTATGCCAGCGGCTTTCTGAGCGGCGGCTCCAACCCGATTGGCGACGGCGTAAATGTTCAGGACGTAAAGCAGTCGTTTGGTCAGGGCAATATCAGTTTTACAGACAATGGCCTGGATATGGCTATTAGTGGCGATGGCTTCTTTATTCTGAATAGTGGTGGCGAAACCCGCTACTCTCGTGCCGGGCAATTCACCATCGACAAAGACGGCTTTGTGGTAAATAGCCAGTCGATGCGGGTACAGGGCTACACTGCTGATGATGATGGTAACCTCTCGGGTATCCGGGGCAATCTTGAAATTGCCACGGATAACCTGGCGCCGCGCCGTACCACCAATTTACGCTCGGATCTGAACCTGGACTCTCGCCAGTCTGTGCTGGAATCCAGAGTACGGGATGTGGTGCCCTTGTCATACAATGACATTAATACTGAGTCTTTCGATGTAACCTATACCGATGGCACTCCTGCCTATTCCGTGGATTTGAGTTCGTTGCCAACGGCACGTGCGATGGCCGACCAAATAGCCAGTGCGCCGGGTCTTAGCGCTTCCGCGACAACAACGGCACGCATTCAGCATCCAACCACGCCTGCACCGGCGGGCTCGGAACTTAACGACGCCTATATTTCGACGGCTCAAGCTCAAGTCCCAAGCAGTTTCTCATTCAATCTCAGTGTTAACAATGCGCCGATTCCTATAGATATCAGTTCTGTAAACTCGCTGGTTGACCTTCGGGATGCTATTAACAGATCGAGTGATAGCGCAATCTCCGCCACCATTGACAGTACTACTGGTGTGTTGAATGTTGTTCATAATCAGGGTGAGAATCTTCAATTCAGTTATGGCAATGGAAATCCGGGCCAATCCATAGATCCAACCTCGCCTGTAACGGTCTTTGGTGATGTGAATGCCATAGGCGACCGAACCATTTTGGGTCTTAATTCAACAGGCGGAACAAGCAACTTTGTTGACAGTTATGGGACGTCTCCTATCCGCATAACCAATGAGTTCAACCCGCAGGATCAGCGAACCTATAACCACGCCACATCGACCTCGGTTTTTGACAGCTTGGGGAACTCCCACGAGCTGACGCAATTCTTTGTTAAAGAGCCAGCCCCAGGAAACGGTGTGGGCGTGAGTGAGTGGTCTGTGTACCTGCAGATTGATGGTGAAATGGTAGCGGGCACAGACATTACCCCCTACACGGCACGATTTGATCAAGACGGTGTGCTGCAATCCATTAACGGCGATACCAGTGGTGAAATTCTGATCACTGACTGGGTTCCGAAAGATAGCCAAGGCCTGCCAAACGGCGCCGATGGCCCTCCGGCTGCTGGCGCACTTGTGGTCACTCCCATTCCGGAGCCGCCTACTTCGTCCGCCTTTGTGTTGAGCCTTGGGGAAACCACCCAGTACGGTGCCGCCTTTGGCGTGGACGATCAGCGCCAAAATGGCTACACCACTGGGCGGTTGTCAGGCCTGGATGTGTCCAAGCAGGGTGTTTTGTTCGCCCGCTACACCAATGGTCAATCCAAAGCCCTGGGTCAGGTGGCCCTTGCCAGCTTTAACAACACCGATGGCTTGTCGCCCGTGGGCGATACCAGCTGGGTTGAAACCTTCGAGTCGGGCCAGCCAATTATTGGCCAACCTGATACGGGCACATTAGGTGGCATCAAAGCCAGTTCGGTGGAGGAATCCAACGTGGATCTTTCTGCGGAACTGGTCAACCTGATCATTGCGCAGCGCAACTATCAGGCGAACGCGAAAACCATTGAGACCTCCGATGCGGTCACCCAGACCATCATTAACCTCCGCTAAACCGGCTTTGATATGAACATGGCATGACTCCTGCAGGAATGACTGTAAGAACACTGAAAACAGTCAAAATTCCGGCAGGAGTTTTCCCATGGACAAAGCACTCTATCTTGGTATGTCTGGCGCGAAGCAGAATATGCTTTCCCAGCGTGCCCATGCCAACAACCTGGCAAACGTAAACACTACAGGCTTCAAGAAGGACTTTGCTCAGGCCCGTAGCATGCCCGTGTTCGGTGGGCATCATCCTACCCGTGCTTACGCCATGGCTGAACGCCCCGGTACAGATCTTTCGGCGGGTGCACTGATGCAAACCGGCCGGAAAATGGACGTAGCCATAGAAGGCGAGGGCTGGCTTGCCATTCAGAACAACCTCGGCGAGGAAGTTTTTACCCGGTCTGGCAGCTTGCAGATTGATGTGAACGGCCTGGTGCGCCTGGGTACTGGCGAGATGGTTCTCGGTAACGGCGGCCCGGTGGCTCTACCCCCCTTTGATAACGTACAGGTCGGTGCTGATGGCACTGTGTCTATTGTTCCCGTGGGTGGCCCGCCAGATCAGTTGGTGGAAGTGGACCGACTAAAATTGGTCAACCCGCCGCCAGAAGCGCTTGAGAAAGGCCTGGATGGTTTTATCCGCCGCAAACCTGGCGAGGGAATTGATGGCGAAGAACCCACCGATGCGAACTTGCGCGTGGCCTCAGGCTTCCTCGAAAGCTCCAATGTGAATGCCGTAGAAGAAATGATTTCCAACCTTCAGCTCTCACGCCAATACGAGATGCAGGTGAAGGTAATGCGTACGGCAAACGAGAATTCCGAAGCAGCGGCACGACTGTTGCAGAACCTTTGATAGCGATTGAAAACAACGCCCGTCTGGCCAGGAAGCGGCAAATCTTAGCCGCAGGCCGGGCACCGGCAAGGAGTAATGACTATGCATCCAGCTCTTTGGGTTAGTAAAACGGGGCTCAGCGCCCAGGACACCAACATGTCCACCATCTCGAACAACCTGGCCAACGTGAACACCACGGGCTTCAAGCGAGATCGGGCGGTATTTCAGGATTTGCTGTATCAGATCAACCGGCAGCCTGGCGGCATGAACACGCAGAACTCTGAGCTGCCTTCGGGTTTGCAGCTGGGTACGGGTGTGCGAGTTGTCGGCACAGCAAAGCAGTTTAGCCAGGGCAACCTGCAGATCACTGAACAGCCTTTGGATTTGGCTGTTAACGGCCGTGGGTTCATGCAGATTGAACTGCCGGATGGCCAAACCGCTTATACACGGGATGGCCAGTTTCAGCTCAACGCAGATGGCGATGTGGTTACGCCGGAGGGCTATGCACTTCAGCCCAATATCAACGTGCCTGAAAACGCCACAAAAGTGACCATCGGCAAAGATGGCACTGTTTCGGCGATCACTGATGATCAGGCTGCGCCGGTGAACCTCGGGCAGATCACTCTGGTGAACTTCATCAACCCTCAGGGCTTGCAGGCTATTGGCAACAACCTGTTCAAGGAAACCAACTCCAGCGGTGACCCTGCTGAGGGTGAGCCTGGCTTGGCCGGGCTGGGCTCATTGGAGCAGGGAATGATTGAGTCGTCCAACGTGGAAGTGGTTGAGGAGTTGGTGAACATGATTACCACCCAGCGTGCTTATGAGATGAACTCAAAAGTTGTTTCAACTACCGATCAGATGCTCCAGTTCATTACCAATAATATTGGCTAATAGACTGAAAGAAGTGAGGAGTGTGCTCATGAAACCGACTACATCAATCTGGATAGCTAAACCGGTAGGCAGCGTTGCTCTGGTATGGCTGCTGATCCTGCTGCAAGGATGTACGGCCATGAGCCGGCCCAGAGCCGAGCCGGATGATCCCGCATACGCACCTGTGCGCGCCAATGCAATGATGCAGCGTGATCCGGAATCAGGCGCGATTTTCCAGAGCTCCCGCAACTACAATTTTTACGGCGATACAGTGGCTTTGAATGTGGGCGATGTACTAACGGTTACGCTCAAGGAGTCTACTCGCGCCAGCAAAAATGCTGAAACCAAGATCAATAAGGACAGTGATATTTCACTGATAGAGCCCACTATTCTGGGCAGGAATGATTTTGGCATCGCAACGTCCATCAAGAATGAAAGAGACTTTAACGGTAAAGCCGAAGCAGACCAGAGCAATAGCCTGGCGGGCAGTATTACAGTGACCGTTATAGAAGTGTTGCCCAACGGCGTATTGAAAGTGCGTGGCGAGAAGTGGATCTCGCTGACCAACGGCGATGAGTATGTGCGTCTGACAGGCCTGGTGCGCCCACAAGATATTGACCCGGGCAACATTGTTGCTTCCAGCCGTATAGCCGATGCGCGCATTGCCTACGGTGGCACCGGCGATTTCGACCAGGCGAATCAGATGGGCTGGCTGGCCCGGTTCTTCAACAGTGAGTGGTGGCCCCTATGACGTTACGCCGGTGCGTAGTTCTCTCACTGATGCTTGCGGTAATGGCCGCACCCGTAATGGCCGACCGCCTGAAGGACCTCGCGCGCATCAAAGGTGTGCGTAACAACCAGCTTGTGGGTTACGGCCTGGTGGTTGGTCTGGATGGTACGGGTGATAAAGCACCTTTCACCAACCAGACGTTTCGAAACATGATGAACCAGTTCGGCATTACTCTGCCTGATGGTGTGAACCCGAACCTGGCCAACGTGGCTGCGGTTACGGTGAGTGCCACTTTACCGCCATTTGCAAAAATGGGTCAGGAAATGGATATAACCGTTTCGTCGATTGGAAACGCCGACAGTTTGCGCGGCGGAACCTTGCTGATGGCCCCCCTGAAAGGCGCAGACGGTAATGTTTATGCCATGGCACAGGGTAGCCTTGTGGTGGGCGGGTTCGGTGCTCAGGGACAGGATGGTTCGCGTATTACAGTGAACGTGCCCAGTGTTGGCCGGATTCCCAATGGTGCGACCATTGAGCGTGAAATTGCCTCGCCGTTCACCCGCGGTGACACGATTACCTTCAACCTGATGCGTCCGGACTTCACTACGGCGCGCCGGGTGGTAGAGGTGGTTAACGAATTCCTTGGCCCTGATATGGCCTATGCCCATGATGCAACAGCCATCTCGGTTCGTGCACCACGGGACCCTTCCCAGCGTGTGAGTTTTCTGTCCATTCTCGAAAATCTGGAAGTGGAGCCTGCAGAGGATGCAGCAAAAGTTGTCATAAACAGCCGCACGGGCACCATTGTTGTTGGGCAGAACGTGAAAGTCAGCCCCGCGGCCGTCACCCACGGCAACCTGACGGTGACCATTCAGGAGAACCCCGCCATTCAGCAGCCCCTGCCGTTCTCAGGCGGCACCACTGCGACCGAGCTGGACAGCCAGATTGCCATCACAGAAGACCCGGCCCGCATGTTCAAGTTTGGGCCAGCGGTTACGCTCAACGAAATTGTTCAGGCTGTAAACCAGGTAGGTGCGGCACCGGGGGATGTTATGGCCGTGCTGGAAGCTCTCAAACAGGCTGGCGCACTGCGCGCTGAGCTTATTGTTATCTAGGTGATGTGATGCAGGATTATCAGCTTCAACAGGCCAGGGTATACACAGATTTCAGCGGGCTGAACGCACTGAAGCACAGCGCCGGGGATGACAAACAGGCTGCGCTGGAAGAAGTGGCGCGCCAGTTTGAGAGTATTTTCCTGTCTGAAATGCTGAAATCCATGCGCAAAGCCGGAGATGTGTTTGCTGAGGGCAACTACCTGAACAGCAATCAGTCTGAAATGTATCGGGACATGTTCGATAGCCAGCTGAGCCTGTCCATGGCAGGCGGGCAGGGCACCGGGCTTGCGGATGCTCTTGTACGTCAGCTCGGCAAAAACATTCCGGGAATGGATGAGCAGGGTAGCCCCTTGGCCTCCCACAAGAAGGTGTTGACGGACTATGAGCGCAGCCTGCCGGTGATTTCACCGCGATTGCCTGAGCGGGTTGATGAAGTGGCAGAAGTAGCGCAGCAATCCAATGCCAAGCCTGCTGTTCAAACCATCACGCTGCCCGAAACGTTTGAATCGCCCGAACATTTTGTAAGCACATTGCTGCCGGTGGCAGAAACCATTGCTGCCGATACGGGCATCAGCCCCAAGCTGATGGTTGCGCAAGCGGCGCTGGAAACTGGTTGGGGCCGGCACATGATTCGTGGTGACGGAAATCAGCCGAGTTTCAATCTTTTTGGTATCAAGGCGGACAGCCGTTGGCAGGGTGATTCGGTGACGATTACAACCACAGAGTTCCGTGAGGGTGTGCCCATGAAAGAGCGAGCGGACTTCCGCGCTTACCCGGATTACGAATCCAGCTTCCGTGATTATGTGGCATTTCTGGAATCGAACCCTCGCTATCGTGATGTGTTGGCCAGCGCCGATCAGCCCGATGTGTTTGCCAGAAAGCTGCAGGAAGCCGGGTACGCCACGGATCCGCAGTATGGGGATAAGATCAATCGGATTATGAACCGGGATTCTCTGATGACACTTTCAATGGGCAATGGAGCCGGGGAGTAAATTATGGCGGGACTGATTGGTATTGGCCTGACCGGTATTCTTGGTCATCAGAGTGCCTTGAACACTACGGGCAACAACATCACCAACGCGAATACGCCTGGCTACAGTCGGCAGGAAGTGGTGTTCGAAACTCAGCAGGGGAACCGAACCGGCGCCGGAACCATCGGCACGGGTGTCAGCGTTATAGACATTCGCAGGCTGGCAAATGAGTTCCTTGTGCAGCAGGTTCGGGAAGACAGTACCCTGACAGGCGAGCAGCAAACGTTGAATTCCGAACTGCGCCGGCTCGACAACTTGCTGGGTGGCGAGACCACGGGGCTGAACAATGCCCTGAATAACTTTTTTGCGAGCCTGCAGAACGCGGCAGAAGACTCAGCCTCCCTGCCACAGCGCCAGCTTGTGTTGAGCGAAGCCAAGCAGGTGGTTAACCGGTTTCAATCGCTGAGCCAGGAGTTCATTCAGCAGCGGGAATCTGTAAAAACACAAATGCAGCAGGGTGTTAAAGACGCCAATACCTTGTTGAAAAGCATTGCCGATCTTAACTTGGCGATCTCGGAATCCCCGGGGTTGGCCCAAGGCAGAATGCCAAATGAGTTGCTGGATCAGCGTGATGAAAAACTGCGCCAGCTCTCTGAGTTGGTCAATATCCGGGTAACCGAAACAGAGGGCAGCCAGGTTAACGTTTCTCTATCCAACGGGCTGTCCCTTGTGGTTGGAAATAACGCGGCTCAGCTCGGTACCCGGAATAACGCGGAAGATCTGACCCGCCTGGAATTCACACTTAGTACCGGTGGTCGCACTCTTAATATTGATGAGCAGATCACCGGTGGAAAGCTTGGTGGTTTAAGACGCTTTGATGATGAGGCGCTTAAACCCGCGTTTGATGAACTGGGCCGGATCGCCATCGGGCTTGCGGCCAGTGTGAACCATCAGCACGAAATCGGGATGGACCTTGAGGGGGATCTCGGTGGACTGTTTTTCAACGACATTAATGATCTGGCTGTTCAAAGAAGCCGTGTAGTGGCCAACGCGAACAATCAGTTGCCGAAAGATGGGCAGTTGGCGGTTGAGATTACTGACAGCACAAAGCTACCTGCGGGTAGCTGGATACTGCAGTTTAGTGGTGACGGCAGCAGTTTTGAGCTTATCGACAAGGCCAGCGGGGAAGTTGTTAATCAGGGCCGGCTGCCAAATCCCGTGCAGTCGGAAATTTCCATGCCCGGCTTTAATATTCGTATTGAAGGTGGCACCTTCAACGCGGGTGACAAGTACCTGATTCAACCGAGCCGAAACGCTGCCGAGTCCATGGGCTTGCAGGTAAGTCGGGAAGAAGACCTGGCATTTGCCAGCCCAATACGGGCGACGTCTGGCGATCAGAATGTCGGAACTGCGAAAATTGATCAGGGCACCATGCTCGATGTGCGTAATCCTTTTACGGGTTCGCTGTTGCCAGGATTCCAAACGACGGGCGAACTGGCGAATGGTCCGCTGACAATCACGTTTGATGTGCCAGACCCTAACAACCCGAATGCCATGACCTACACGGTTTCCGGAACGTCAGGGTTCGTGAGCACAACCACCGCGTTCAACCGTGGCGACAACATAACGTTGTTCAGTGATGACCCTGCCGCAGGTGCTGCCTATCAGGGCTTTCAGTTCAAGGTGACGGGTAAGCCTGCGGACGGCGATACCTTCGAGATTGATTTCAACAGCAACGGCGTGTCAGACAACCGCAACGCTGAACGACTGGCTGCGCTCGGTACAGCCAATACGCTGAACGGCAAAAGCCAAAGCTTCACCGAAGGCTACGCCGGTTTAGTTGAGGATATTGGTGTAAAAACCCGCCAGAGCCAGTTTGATCTTTCAGCGGGCAAGACACTGCTCGAGCAGTCCACTGCTCAGCGCGAGTCGGTTTCAGGGGTCAACCTTGATGAGGAAGCCGGCAGGCTCATTCAGTACCAGGCCGCTTACAACGCTTCGGCGCAGGTAATATCGGTGGCCCAGGATTTGTTCAATACGCTGTTGCAGACGTTCCGGTAACAGACGAGGTGATGTGACATGATCAGAATTTCATCACAACAGGTGTTCTCAAGCGGTATCAACCGGTTGCAGGAGTTGAACAGTAACCTGAACAACACGCAACAACAGATATCTACGGGTAAACGGGTGAACAAGCCCTCGGATGATCCGGTGGCTGCGGCTCGCATTCTCAAGCTGGATCAGGAGCTGACCCGGGTTAAAACCTACGAGCGCAACGTGAACCTTGCGGATAACCGGCTCAAGCAGGAAGAAAATACGCTCACAAGCGCGATCGACGTAATACAACGGATCCGCGAGTTGACGGTGCAGGCAGGTAACGGGGCTCTGTCCCCCAATGATCGCAAGTCGATTTCTTCCGAAATGAAGGAGCGGCTAGGGCAGCTTGCCAACATCGGCAATACCCGGGATTCCTCAGGTGAGTATATTTTCAGTGGGTTCCAGGGGTCGGTGCAGGCGTTTCAGAAAAATGCCGAAGGCAAGTACGAATACCATGGCGATGAAGGGCAGCGGGTTCTTGAAATAGATGACGGTGTGACTGTACCGATCAGTGACAACGGCAAGGGTATATTTGTCAATGTGCCAGCGGCAGTGACTGGGCAGTTTGATGGTCCAGCCCCTGCGGGAGAATCTATTTCAGGCGTTAAGGTAGTTAACGAAGCCGATTTGGTTGCTGCGTTTCCGAACGGATTCCCCAATGATATAACGCTTCAGGTCGATAACAGCGTGCCGCCACAGGTGTTAGCTTTCGACGACAGCACCACTCCACCACGCCCCCTGCCTGTTAGTCCGGCGGATTATGAGGATGGAGGTGTGTTTGTTGTTGCCGGGATCGAGGCAAGTATTGCCGGAGCAACTCCAGGTTCGCCTGATACGTTCACACTGAAGGTAGGTGAGAAACAATCCGTTTTCGGTACCATCGAAAACCTGATTGCCGGCCTGGATGCGATCAATAAAGGCACTCCGGAAGGTCAAGCCGAATATGACGATTTGATCGCGCAGTCTCTGGTGAATCTCGATAATGCTCAGGAAAGCTTTATTCTCAAGCAGACAGAGCTCGGCGGTCGAATGAATGCAATTGAGTCTACCAAGAGCTTTCTTGCAGACTCCTCTGTGTACACCAATGAGATTCGCTCACAACTGCAAGATGTGGATTATGCAGAGGCAATCAGTAACCTGAGCTTCCAGAGCTTTGTGTTGCAGGCAGCCCAGCAGTCGTTTGCCCAGGTTTCCCAGCTGTCGTTATTTGACCGGCTGTAAAATGTTTAGCCTGTGAGGAAAACTTGCAGGCTCAGTGTCTTGCTTTCGCGATCAGGCTAAGTATAATTCCCCCACTCTTCGTTGGCGGCGTGGTGGAATTGGTAGACACGACGGATTCAAAATCCGTTGCTAGAAATAGTGTGGCGGTTCGAGTCCGCCCGCCGCTACCAAAATCTTACGAAGGTTTTTGGTTAAAAAGAGAAACACAAAACCAGCTTCAAGGCTGGTTTTTTTGTGCCTGTCTGTTTCCCGGGGATTGGGGGGGGAAGGGGCGGGAAGCATTCCTACTCAGTTCACTAAATTGAGAATTTCGTGGGCGATTGATAGGTCGCCTGGGACCTGCTGAACTATAATGTTCTTGATTTGCGTCCGAAGTCTCGAGCAACCGAATAAGAAAAGGTCTGGCTATGGCCTTCAAAGAATCAAGAGGAAGAGTATGAAAGGAACTACGGCGATGATGAAATATGCCTGCTTTTTTATTGCTGCACTTCTGGTCGGGTGCGCCGGCCCCGGTACGAAGGTTGAACGCATTGACGCAGTCTCAGAGGTTGATAAAGACTATAAACGCGTCATGGTGTTTGCAGTAACGGAAAAAGAGCATAACCGCTCGATGATTGAAGCCGAGCTTGTTGCGGAACTGAACGCGCATAATTTCAAAGCCAGTCCGTTTCCTGTGTCTAACTCTGATATCCCCTGGGGTGACCCCACCAGGCTGCAGCAGCTCGTTGCTGAGGATGCCCGAAATGGAGCATACGACGGTGTGATGGTGGTTTCGCTTGTGAGTAAGCAGCGCGAATCACGATACGTGCCAGAACAGGTAAACTATCAGCCCATTGTTACATCAGTTGGGCCGCTCGCTGCATCTACCTATATGCAGACAACAGTTGTACCGGCTGAATACGAAGAAACAACCACCTATGCATTGAAATCGACACTGTTTGATACCGACTCCGCCAAGCCTGTTTGGCAGCTGTATTCCAGCACCGTTGACCCGAAGACCATAGATGCTGCTGCCAAAGACTTCGGGGCAGTTATTGTTAAGGCACTTGAAAAGACCTTGCCCCACGTAAAGAAGGGTCCGTAAGGGCATTCAGGCCTGAGTGGTTACGGTGAGCTGCGGCGTGGTATGCGCGCGCTGTGTGGTTGTAACCAGGCTGGTGTGCGTGCGATACTATGCCGCCTCCGTAAGTGGGTGAATCCAACTAAATCAGCCACTTACGGAAATTAGCCAGCAGCGATCCGGAATTGGCATCTGCCGCTACCCCAATCAAGTCGCAGTAATGCGGCGCCTTGAATAGTCTGGTCCATGAACGTCTCCGATTTTCACTTTGATCTCCCGGATGATCTCATCGCCCGGTACCCTCTCAGGGAGCGTAGCGCTTCCCGTATGCTCTGTCTTGACGGTATTACCGGCGACACGACACACCGCTCTTTTACCGATCTTCCGGATTTACTCCAGCCAGGCGACCTGCTTGTTTTTAATAACACCCGGGTTATCCCTGCCCGGCTGTTCGGAAAAAAGGAAACCGGTGGCCAGGTTGAAGTGTTGGTTGAACGTGTCACTGGTGAGCATGATCTTGTTGCCCATGTTCGTGCCTCCAAGGCATTGAAAGAAGGCCAAAAGGTGATCCTTGAGGATGGCAGTGCACTGCGCATGACGGGGCGAAGCGATGCCTTGTTCCATCTTGAAAGTGAGGCAAGTGAGCCGGTGTTGGAGCTGCTTGAGCGCATCGGGCATATGCCGCTGCCGCCTTATGTTGATCGTCCCGATGAATCAACTGACCGCGAGCGCTATCAAACCGTTTACGCGAAAGAGTCTGGAGCGGTTGCCGCGCCGACAGCGGGTTTGCATTTTGATTCGACAATTTTGGATGTTTTAAAGACCAGGGGTGTTGAAAGTACGTTTGTTACCCTACATGTAGGGGCGGGCACGTTTCAGCCGGTGCGGGTTGATCATATCGATGAGCACGTTATGCACAGTGAAATAGTGCATGTGTCCCAAGAGGCAGTGGATGCGGTTAATCGCACCCGGGCAAGGGGAGGGCGAGTGATCGCCGTTGGTACTACATCTGTGCGATCCCTTGAATCTGCTAGCCGGAGCGGTCGTTTGGAAGCCTTCCAGGGTGAAACCAATATCTTTATATACCCCGGCTACCGATTTCAGACCGTAGATGCACTGGTCACTAACTTTCACCTGCCTGAATCCACACTGATTATGCTCGTCAGTGCGTTCGCAGGGTATGGGCATGTAATGCAGGCATATAAGGAAGCGATTGCCGAAAAGTATCGGTTTTTCAGTTACGGCGACGCCATGTTCATTACCGGGCAGGAGCCGAGCAGGGGTATGCTACGGGGCGCGCCCGATGAGCATGCACATGCGGGCAGCCCATCATCATTCAATTCCGGAGATAAAGCGTGAGCCAGTCCTGTTTTATGACATTCGAAAAGCTGGCGGAAGATGGCCTGGCCCGTCGCGGTCGGCTGAGCTTTCCCCGTGGAACCGTTGAAACACCGGCATTTATGCCCGTAGGCACCTACGGCACGGTAAAGGGAATGTTGCCCCGGGATATCCACGAAACCGGTGCAGAAATTATTCTCGGCAATACGTTTCACCTGATGTTGCGCCCTGGTACGGAAGTGATAAAGGCCCACGGTGACCTCCATGATTTTACTCAGTGGAAGGGGCCGATCCTCACGGATTCGGGTGGTTTTCAGGTGTTCAGCCTGGGGGAGATGCGAAAAATCACTGAAGAGAAGGTGACGTTTCGTTCTCCGGTAGATGGATCTCCAGTCGAGTTGTCGCCAGAAATTGCGATTCAGGTCCAGCGCGATTTGGGCTCTGATATCGTCATGATTTTTGACGAGTGCACGCCTTACCCGGCGACAGAAAAGCAGGCAAAAGAATCCATGGAGCTTTCACTACGTTGGGCAAAGCGTAGCAAGGACGCTCATGGAGACAGTTCTTCAGCGCTGTTTGGCATTGTTCAGGGCGGAATGTATGAATCGCTGCGCGATCGTTCTCTCGAAGGGCTGACGGATATAGGCTTTGATGGCTACGCCATTGGTGGTCTTTCCGTTGGTGAGCCCAAAGAGGATATGATCCGCATACTCGACCACCTGCCACCCAGGATGCCGGCTGATAAGCCCAGGTATCTGATGGGAGTTGGGCGGCCGGAAGATCTCGTGGAAGGGGTGCGCCGTGGCGTCGACATGTTTGATTGTGTGATGCCCACAAGGAATGCCCGCAATGGCTACTTGTTCACGTCCACCGGAATCGTAAAGATCCGAAACGCCAAGAATCGCCATGATACGGGCCCTTTGGATGATCGTTGCGACTGTTATACCTGCAAGAATTTTTCTAGAAGTTACCTGCATCATCTGGATAAGTGTGGGGAAATGCTGGGCTCCCAGCTGAACACAATCCACAATCTGCGCTACTACCAGAACCTCATGGCTGGATTGCGCGGGGCCATTGAAGCAGGTACATTGTCGAGCTTTATAAATGACTTCTATGCTCTGCGCGGCGAGACAGTGCCAGCCATGGGTAGTGAGTAAATCCTTTTCTTAATCAACGGAGAGTTTTGATGAAATCAGTCAAGTTGTTTTTGGCCGGCCTGATCGCAATGATGCCTGCACTGGCTATGGCTCAGGCGGCTCCTGCCGCTGGTGGTATGGGTGTTATGGGTCAGGTTATCTTTTTCGCCGGTTTTATCCTTATTTTCTACTTTTTGATCTGGCGCCCACAGTCCAAGCGTGCCAAAGAGCACAAGTCACTTATGTCTGGCTTGAACAAGGGTGATGAAGTGATTACCTCTGGCGGCATTGCTGGAAAGATCACCAAAGTAGCTGACGACTTCATCGTTGTTGAGATTGCTGACAATGTTGAAGTAAAGGTACAAAAAGTAGCTGTAGCTGCCGCACTGCCTAAAGGTACGCTCAAAGATATCTGAGCAAGGACTCTCTGGCCGGCCCTGATACCCGCCGGCCTGAACCTTTCTGGCTGAAACACCAAGGCCGGCTTTTGGGCCGGCTACAAGGGATCCCATGCTGAACAAGTACCCGCTTTGGAAAAACCTGATTATCCTGGTCGCGGTCGTGATCGGGTTTATCTACGCTTTACCCAACCTGTTTCCCGATGATTACGCTGTACAGATCACCGGTGCCCGTAGTAGCACCGAAGTGAACTCCGCTGTTCTCGAACGAGCCGTTAAAGCGCTGGAATCGGATGGCATTGAGGTTAAAAGCAGCACGCTTGAGGATCGGGATGCCCTTATACGGTTAACCAGTTCCGATGATCAGTTGCGTGCCCGCCCTGCCGTTCAGGCAGCTCTTGGCAGAGATTATCTCGTTGCATTGAACATGGCACCGTCTACGCCAGCCTGGCTCAAGAGTCTGGGTGCGGGGCCAATGAAGCTTGGCCTTGATCTGCGTGGCGGCGTCCACTTTTTGCTTGAAGTGGATATGGATACTGCCGTTGGTCAGAGGCTGGAAGCAGTTTCTGGTCAGATCAAGCGCGAACTCCGCGAAGAACGCATCCGCTACCGCGGAGGCGATGTTAAAGGTACTCGCGATATCATTTTGAGCTTCCGCGATGAAGCGTCGCGTACCGAAGCCTTTAACCTCATCAAGCGTCAGTACAATGAGTTTCTTTTGGATGAAAAGACTGTCGGCGATGAGTTTCAGATTGTCCTTACGCTTTCCGAAGCAGAAGTAAGTGCCATTCGAAAGTATGCCCTCGAGCAAAACCTGACCACTATTCGCAATCGAGTGAACGAGCTGGGCGTTGCAGAGCCTTTGGTTCAACAGCAGGGCGCAGACCGGATTATTGTTGAGCTTCCGGGTGTTCAGGATACCGCTCAGGCAAAACGGGTACTTGGAGCCACGGCGAACCTGGAATTCCGTATGGAGGCGCGGCAGGATGCACCTGCCAGTGAAACCGAGCAGTTCAGTTTCCGGAATGAGCGCCAGCGTACTGCTCGTTTGGAGCGGGACACAATCGCTACCGGTAACAACGTTGCAAACGCGCAGCAGGCCTTTGATGAGAATGGTCAGCCACAAGTTAGCATTACGATGGACTCGATCGGGGGCGATCTGATGAATCGCGCTACGCGGAATGCAATAGGGCGGCGCATGGCTGTTCTGTTTATCGAATTCCGCACGGAAACCGAAACCAGAATGGTTGATGGTGAGCCTGTTGAAGTCGACAAGCGGGTCGTTGAGAAAGGCATTATCAGCCTCGCGACTGTTCAATCTGCTTTAGGTAGCAGCTTCCGCATCACCGGGCTGGATTCGATACCTGAAGCGTCCGAGCTTGCGCTGCTGTTGCGTGCAGGTGCTTTGGCGGCGCCTATGTACTTTGTTCAGGAGCGCACTATTGGACCTAGCCTGGGTCAGAAGAACATTGATGCCGGCATGATGTCGGTGGCTCTGGGCTTCATTCTTGTGTTGCTGTACATGCTGGTCTACTACCGTGGGTTTGGCGTTGTGGCGAATATCGCTCTGACCATCAACCTGATGCTGCTGATAGCGTGTATGTCCATCCTTTCCGCGACGCTAACGCTGCCTGGTATTGCCGGTATCGTTCTGACTGTGGGTATGGCGGTCGATGCTAACGTTCTGATATTCGAACGTATAAAAGAAGAGCTTAAATCGGGTGTGTCGCCGCAGCTTGCTATAAACGCGGGCTACTCTCGTGCTTTTGTGTCGATCTTTGATGCGAACATTACCACTTTACTTGTGGCCATTATCCTTTTCGCAATGGGCTCAGGCCCGGTAAAAGGGTTCGCGGTGACACTGTGTATCGGGATTTTGACGTCCATGTTCTCAGGACTGATGGTCAGCCGCAGTATCGTCAATATGGTTTATGGCGGCCGCAGGGTCGAGAAACTGTCGATCGGAGGAAAGCTCGCCAATGTCTGATGATCAGAAGCAAAAGTTCGATTTTATGGGGTTTCGGAAAATTGCTTCCGTAATCTCCATTACTTTGGTGGTCGCGTCTATCGTGTTGCTTGGAGTCCGCGGCCTCAACTTCGGCATGGATTTTACCGGCGGTACGTCGGTGGAACTGGAATACGCACAAGCGCCGCAACTGGATGAGGTGCGCTCAACCCTTACAGAGGCTGGCTACGATCAATTTGTTGTACAGAACTTCGGTGCGGATACGATTGTTCTTGTGCGCCTCAATGAATCGGGTAACGACCAGTTGGCTCCAGAGATTGTCAGCGTTTTGACCAAAAACGGTGGCGACCTGAAGCTGATAGGTTCCGAATTTGTAGGGTCGCAAGTGGGCGACGAGCTTAAAGAGAACAGCGGCCTTGCGCTTCTCATCGCGCTTGCGGTGGTGCTCATTTATGTGGGCATGCGGTTCCAGTTCAAGTTTGGTATTGCGTCGGTAGTGCCATTGGGTCACGACGTTATTATCGTTCTTGGAATCTTCGCGCTGTTTCAGTGGACGTTTGACCTTACGGTTCTTGCAGCTCTGCTGGCGATTATCGGCTACTCGCTGAACGACACCATCGTTGTGGCTGACCGTATTCGGGAGAATTTCCGGAAAATGCGGGTGGGAGAATCCTGGGATATCATCAACGAGTCTATTCATCAGACCATTGCCCGTACCATAAACACCTCTGGTACTACGTTGGTGGTTCTTCTGGCTCTGTATTTCTTCGGAGGCGAAGCCATTAACAAGTTTGCGTTGGCATTGATTATTGGTGTGGTGGTGGGTACCTACTCATCTATCTATGTCTCTGCCAACTTGCTGATGGTAATGGGTGTTTCTCGCGAGGATCTTATGGTGCCTGCTAAAGAGGGCACTGGGGAAGGTGATGAAGAGGAACAGCCACCGGAATGGCTTGACCGTATGTAATCCAGGTCCCGGGTTAATAACCCGGGCACAAAAAAACCGCCACTAATTAGTTGGCGGTTTTTTTGTGCCCTGAACTTGGCTTTGGCTCAGCTCAGGGGTTAAGCGTATTCAGCTCAGGCGGGCATGCGACCACGGAATGGGTGCAATACCTTGAGAACTTCCCGAAACAGCTTCGGGTTCGCAACGACGAGTTGGCGTGCCTTATCTGTTGAAGGGTTGCCCGAGAAGTCTGCGGTGAGAGCACCGGACTCCATTGCCAAGGCTACGCCAAGGTCCAGATCAACGGCATCTGGGCGGAAGATGACTGCAGCATCGAGAAGGCCAGCGGAGACCCGCGCAATATCGAGAACCACGCAGCCAGATGTGCGAAACATGGAGGAGTTCTGAGCCAGCACTGCGGCCATCTCGCCCCAAAGCAGCGGGTTCTCGCTTTTACGTGCCTGATCAAGCAGGTTGGTTGCAAATGCAGCTTTCTCGGCATGCTTGACGTCAGATACCCGAACTCTGCGGCTATTCAGTGCGGCGCCTCGGCCACGGCTGGCAGAGTATTCCTCACCGGTAACCGGGTTAACCAGAAGAAGGTTTTCCGTGCGGTTGTTTTTCTTCTGAGCCAGTGCCAGAGCAAATTCAGGAATGCCACGAAGGAAATTTTCGCGTCCCAATACCGGGAAAATATGCCAGCTACGTTCGCTGGTTCCGGCGTCTGATTCGTTCAGGGGCGCAATGGTGTGATCTTTGTAGGCCTTTTCGAGTTGCTCTGCAAAGTTGTCATAAATGGATTGCTCGACCCGGTCCAACTGGAAGCGACGCTCGTCGTCGTCTTTTCCGGTAGGCTCCTGGCGCTCGAAGTGGGCTTTCAGGTAATCCGACCCTTGACGCGCGACGCGCAGGGCCATTTTAATAGCTGGTTGCATCTGTGTGTTCGTTATCCGGGTGTGTGAAGGCCGGGTATGATAGCAAAAGATCCCCCTCCTTGTATGTTTTTTGACTCAGGAAAAGCACGGATGTTGCTATGTGAGTGAATATCCGGAGCGCAGAAGGTATCTGGTTTCTGCTATCATTGCGGCCCTTAAATTTTAACCTCGGGCTAGTCACCAATGCATAAGCCATCTCCGCCTCTGGAAGGGCCAGACGCGTTTCAGGATAAAATTCGAATTGTCCTGGTTGAGACCTCTCACTCCGGAAACATCGGGGCTGTCGCACGGGCCATGAAAAACATGGGGCTGGCCAATCTTTGGCTGGTCAATCCCAATTCTTTTCCAGATGAAGCCTCATACGCCCGAGCAGCCGGAGCCTCCGACATACTTGATAGGGCCCAGGTGGTTCCAACCCTGGATAAGGCGCTTGAAGACTGCATTATGGTGATGGGTACCAGTGCCAGAGGTCGGAAAATTCCCTGGCCAGTATTGCCGCCGCCGGAGGCCGCCGGGATTGCTGCCGAGAAAAGTCTCGCAGGGCCAGTGGCGCTGGTGTTTGGGCGTGAAAATCATGGGTTGAGTAACGATGAGCTCCACCTATGCCATTACCATATTCATATTCCGACGAACCCGGATTACAGTTCGTTGAACCTGTCTATGGCAGTTCAGATCATGTGCTACGAATTGCGCATGCTATTCTTGCGTAATCTTGAAGATGGCAAAGACAACCCATACTTAAAGCCCATGTTGGCGCCGGGAGATGCTGGCTGGGATGTACCGCCCGCCAAGGTTGGTGATGTGGAAGGTTTTTTTGGCCACCTCGAGCAGACCCTACATGATGTGGATTTCCATCGTCGTGATAATCCCAGGCAGTTGATGTCTCGCTTGCGCCGACTGTTCCAGCGCGCAAAGCTTGATCAGATGGAAATCAACATCCTTCGGGGCATTTTGAGTGCCGTTCAAAAGGCCGCAGGCGCATCCGGGAACACCAATTCAACCAAGGCCAGTACAGACTGACCGGGCAGGGAAATGGCCATGTTTAGGCATTTGAAAGAAGATATAAATAGCGTTTTTCATCGAGATCCTGCTGCCAGGAACACTTTTGAGGTACTCACGAATTACCCGGGGCTCCATGCTCTGCTTATTCACCGGTTCTCCCATTGGCTATGGAATGTCGGGCTAAAATGGCTGGCTCGCACAATATCGACCTTGGCGCGATGGTTTACGGGTATCGAGATTCATCCGGGCGCTACGATTGGTCGGCGCTTTTTTATTGACCATGGCATGGGTGTGGTTATTGGGGAAACGACGATTATTGGCGACGATGTGACGCTGTACCAAGGTGTGACGCTCGGCGGAACAAGCTGGAATAAGGGCAAGCGGCATCCCACGATTGGTAACGGTGTGGTCGTTGGTGCAGGCGCGAAAATACTGGGGCCCTTTGAGGTAGGCGAGGGTGCCAAGGTTGGATCTAACTCAGTGGTAACCAAAGCGGTTCCCGCCGGTGCAACTGTTGTGGGAATCCCCGGGCGGATTATCGTAAAGCAAAAAATGGAAGACGATGCCCGCCGCAAGGTTATGGAAGAGCGCATGGGTTTTGATGCTTACGGCGTGACCGAAGAGATGCCGGATCCTGTTGCTCGCTCCATGCGTGCGCTGTTGGATCACATGCATGCGGTGGATGATCGCATTGAAATCATGTGCAAGGCACTGCGCAAGGTGAATAGTGAATACCAGAATGGAGAGCTTCCGGTGCTGGATGAAGACGATTTTGATTGCGTGCGTGATGAAAGTGAGGATCGCGGCTGAATACTTGACTGAATTACTTGGTCAATTCATACTCAGTCTCGCATACTGAGATTCATTCCCATCATGGGGCTGATGCCATGAAGTTGACTACTAAAGGCCGCTACGCCGTTACGGCAATGCTCGATCTTGCTCTCCACGGGGGGCAGGGGCCAGTAACTCTAGCGGATATTTCAGCCCGTCAGGAAATATCGCTTTCCTATCTGGAGCAACTCTTCTCACGTCTTCGTCGCCGGGAGTTGGTGATAAGTATTCGTGGGCCCGGCGGTGGTTATCACCTTAGCCGAAGTGCAGCCAGTATTTACATTGCCGAAGTGGTTGATGCGGTCAGTGAGTCGCTGGATACCACACGGTGTGGAAATAAGGGCGATTGCCAGAATGGTGAAAAATGTCTGACGCATCACCTGTGGTCTGACTTGAGTGATCAGATTCATCAGTTTCTTAGCGGGATCAGTCTCGGAGATCTGATGCAAAGACATGAAATCCGCCAGGTTGCGGACCGACAGAACCGCCGGCAAGCCGAAGGTGATTCTGACACAATTAATACCGAGCGTCTGATAGATCAGGCGCCCGCCTGAATCAAACCTCTGTATTCTATGAAAAAGCCTGTATACCTCGATTACGCTGCAACAACACCCGTTGATCCTGCCGTAGCGGAAGAGATGATCAAGTACCTGACACCGGATGGCCTCTTTGGTAATCCGGCGTCCCGTTCCCATGGTTTTGGCTGGCAGGCTGAAGCGTCTGTAGAGGCTGCTCGAGGTCAGGTGGCGAGCCTGATTCATGCGGATCCTCGTGAAATAGTCTGGACTTCAGGAGCTACCGAATCTGATAATCTCGCCATCAAAGGCGCGGTTGCGGGTCGAGATAAAGCCCACGTCATAACCTCTACTATTGAACACAAGGCGGTTGTTGATACCTGTAAATGGCTCGAGGGCCGCGGTGTTGAAGTTACGTGGTTGGAGCCTGAACGTGATGGCGTGATCCGGCCGCAGCAGGTATTTGATGCGCTTAAGCCAGAAACTCTTCTGGTGAGCCTGATGCTTGTGAACAATGAGTTGGGTTGTGTAACTGACATAACCACTATTGGTGCGGAGCTTCGCAACCGTGGTGTTTTGTTCCATGTCGATGCAGCCCAGGCCGCTGGTAAGCTCGCCGTTGATGTCACCACTATGCCGGTGGATCTTATGTCTCTCTCCGGCCACAAAGTATACGGACCCAAAGGTGTGGGCGCGCTCTATGTGAGGCGGTCGCCGGATGTTCGTATCGAAGCCCAGATTCATGGCGGGGGCCATGAGCGTGGTATGCGTTCGGGAACCCTGCCGACGCACCAGATTGTTGGCATGGGGAAGGCATTCGCAATTTCCCAGCTCTGTCTTGAGGAAGAAATCGGCAAGCTCGAAGCCTTGCGTGCTGAATTTCTCGGTGGCCTTGATGGGCTGTCGGGGATAACCCTCAACGGTTCAGACTCTTGCCGTGTGCCCGGAATAATTAACCTTTCCTTTGATGGTGTAGATGCCGAATCTCTCATGCTTGGTCTCAGGCATCTCGCTGTGTCATCTGGTTCTGCTTGCGCCTCCGCCACCTTGGCACCTTCATATGTGCTTCTCGGTATTGGATTGGGCGAAGAGTTAGCCCATCGTGCACTGAGATTTTCGATCGGGCGTTTTACCACGTCTGAGGAAATTGCCTTCGCCAGCGCGCAAATTGTTGAAGTTGTTACCCGCCTTCGCGCAGTGCGGTAGGCAGTGGGCCTCTGACTGCGTATAATCGCAGGCCTGAAATTCATCCGTATTCCATAACCCAAACCCTCTAGGAGAAATACCATGGCTAATGAGCGCACGCTTTCTATTATCAAGCCCGATGCAGTTGCAAAAAATGTGATCGGTGAAATCTACAGCCGCTTTGAAAAAGCCGGCCTGAGCATTGTAGCGTCACGCATGATGCACCTTACCCAGGAGCAGGCAGAAGGCTTTTACGCTGAGCACAAAGAGCGTCCTTTCTTCAACGATCTGGTTGCATTCATGACCTCCGGTCCTGTTGTTGTTCAGGCTCTGGAAGGCGAAGGCGCAATCCTGAAGAACCGCGACCTGATGGGTGCAACTAACCCGAAGGAAGCGGATGCCGGCACGATCCGCGCAGACTTCGCTACATCTATTGATGCGAATGCGGTTCACGGTTCCGATTCTGCAGCTTCTGCAGAGCGTGAGATTGCTTATTTCTTCAGTGACAACGAAATCTGCCCGCGCGGCTGATTTTGTTGGTCGGGGGCTGCCGTCGGCGGCTCCCGCATTGATTATCTGATCGAGGTTATAAAATGACAGCCGCTGCTGAAAAGACCAACCTGCTGGGAATGCCCAAAGCAAAGCTTGAGGCTTTCTTTGAATCCCTGGGCGAGAAGCGATTTCGTGCTACTCAAATGCTCCAGTGGATGCACCAGCGGGGTGTGGATGACTTCGATCAAATGACCAATGTGAGTAAATCTCTACGGGAAAAACTCAAGGAGATAGCCGTAATTCGTGGTCCGGAAGTTGTCTACGATGAAACATCGAAAGACGGCACACGCAAGTGGGTCATGCGCATGGATAACGGCAACAGTGTAGAAACTGTTCTGATTCCAGACGGTGAGCGGGGCACTTTGTGTGTGTCTTCGCAAATCGGCTGCACCCTGGACTGCACCTTTTGCTCAACGGGCAAGCGTGGTTTTAACAGAAACCTGACGGCTGCCGAAATTATCGGGCAGGTATGGGTTGCGCGCAAAGCCTTCATGCCATTTGAGCCGGGCCCTGACCGGCCAATTACCAACGTTGTCATGATGGGAATGGGAGAGCCCCTGATGAATTTTGACAACGTGGTAGATGCAATGAATCTTATGATGGAGGATCTTGCATACGGTATCTCCAAGCGCAGGGTAACTCTCAGTACCTCGGGCGTGGTGCCGGGCATTGATAAGCTTGCGGAAGTTACCGATGTTTCACTGGCCATTTCCTTGCATGCGCCCAATGATGAGTTGAGAAACAAGCTGGTGCCGCTTAACAAAAAGTACCCGATTGCGGAGCTTTTGGCGGCCACAAAACGCTATTTCAGCCGTCTTCCTGATAAGCGTAAAGCGACCATTGAGTATACGGTTATTGAAGGCATGAATGACAAGCCAGAGCATGCTCACGAGCTGGCTGAGTTGTTGCGGGACATTCCTTGCAAAATCAACCTCATTCCCTTTAATCCGTTCCCGGAAAGCGACTTCCGTCGGCCTAGCATGAACGCTACCCGGCGTTTTCAGGCTGTCCTGAATGAGGCGGGCTACATCGCTACCATCAGAACAACCCGCGGCGATGATATTGATGCGGCGTGTGGACAGCTTGTTGGACAGGTTGAAGACCGTACCCGTAGAAGCCAGCGATACATCAACGTTCAGCAGGTGAATTCCTGATCGGACACTTGCAATGTTTAACCCGCGAGGAACGCATTCTGTGGCTATGAAATTGCTAAATGGACGATGTTCTGCGGCAGCGGCCTTGTTGGTTGCTCTGCTGGTCACCGGGTGTGTTACCACTACGGATAACCGTTTTTCCCGTGAAGCGGACCGCCAGAAAGCTGTTGATAGTTACGTTGAGCTTGCCTCGGCCTATATTGGCCAAGGTAATATTGAGCGCGCGCGGCATCATCTGGACCGTGCTCTTGAGATTGAGCCAAACAGCCCGCAGGCCCTGGCGACTCTTGCGTTGATTTATAACGCTGATGGCGAGTCGGAGCTTGCAGAAGAGAGCTTCAAGAAAGCAATTTCCAAAGACGCCGGATACACACGTGCAAGAGTGTATTATGGCGCCTTTCTTTATTCCAAACAGCGGTTTTCAGAGGCGCGCAATCAATTTAGCGCAGCTTCCAGAGATACGAGTTACAAAGACCGTGGGTCTGTTTTTTACAATCTGGGTATGACACAGGAGCGTCTTGGGGAGCAGGACGGTGCAATTGTTGCCTATCGTCGCGCGACGGAGCTTTCCCGTGGCGATGCGCGCTCCTTGCTTTCGCTTTCCCGGGTAATGGTCGACTCGGGCGATGTGGCCGGGGCCAAGCGCTATTATGACCGCCTTCTGTCGATCATGCAGCGTAACCCGAATTTGCAGCATTCGCCTGAGAGTCTTTTTACGGGTATTCGTATTGCGCGATACTCCGGTGATAGAAATCAGGAAGCAAGCCTGATTCTGCAGCTGAAGAACAAGTACCCGGAGTCAGTAGAGTACCAACAATACAAGGCGCTGATTTCAAATGACAAGTGATGACTCCCAACAAGATGCAGCGAATGAAGCCGTTGGCCAGCAACTGAAGCGGGCTCGTGAAAGGCAAGGATTAAGCATTGCCCAGATTGCTGATGCCCAGCATTTAAGAAATGGTGTTGTCCAGGCTATTGAAAATGGCGATTACGCACAAATCGACAGCGAGCTATTCCTTAAAGGTTATGTTCGAGCCTATGCTAAACAGGTCGGCCTGGATGCAGATGCCATTATTGCTGATTTAAATGTTGAACTTGAACCTGCGCGAATTCAAAAAGCCCGGGAGCTTGAAGCCAACCCTCTTATTGATATTGAGCGCCGGAGGCGCAGGAAGCGTCGAATCGCCAAGCTTTTTTTGCTGTTTGCGGCATTGGTGGCTATTGGCGCTTTAGTGGTTATGTTTGTTATGCCGAAGTTTACTGCGGGCCAAGCAGATGCCGAGCTTCCGGCAGAAACGGGTGTAATGTCGCAGCCGGATGACGCGCTGCCAGAAGATAGCATCAGCATACCTGATGATCCCGGCAGTAATAGTGGTGGCAATAACGAGATTCAGTCTGATCTTGGATATCTTGATGAAGCCCCAGCGGCCGAGCTGGTTGGCAGGGATGTTGAGCCTGAGCAGGTTGTGGTGCAGCCTGAAGTTTCAGACCAGGTACCCGTTGTGGCTCAAACCATAGAGCCAGCTCTGGCCCAGCCTCCGGTTACGGAAAGCTCTGGGCCTGTATCCGGCGTGCTGGAAATTGCATTTACAGGTGACTGCTGGGTACAGGTAAGTGACGCCACTGGAGATCGTCTGGCCAGTTCCCTGCAAAGAGCAGGTGATACACTTCAAGTAGCCGGCAAACCCCCGTTAAAGGTTGTTATTGGCGCAGTAAGTACCGTGGATACGATTCGCTTTCAGGGCGAGTCTGTGGACATAAGGGACTTCCCGGTGGTGAACAATCGGTCTGAGTTCACACTGACAATCTGAACACTTTTTTGCATTTATCTATCTCGGTCGTAAGCACATGAAACACGAATCCCCGATCAAAAGACGCAAATCCCGCCAAATCATGGTTGGGGATGTTCCCGTTGGTGGCGATGCGCCCATAGCCGTTCAGAGCATGACCAACACCAATACCTGCGATGTTGACGCAACGGTGGGTCAGATTACTGCGCTCCAGGAAGCGGGTGCCGACATTGTCAGGGTATCTGTACCCTCAATGGAAGCTGCTGATGCCTTCGGAAAGATTCGCGAGCGGGTGTCTCTGCCGTTGGTTGCAGACATCCACTTTGATCATAAAATAGCGCTTCGGGTTGCTGAGCTGGGTGTTGATTGCTTGCGCATAAACCCCGGTAACATTGGTCGCGACGACCGGGTGAGCGCCGTAATCAGTGCCTGCCGTGATCGCAATATACCTATGCGTATTGGCGTAAATGCCGGTTCACTTGAAAAAGAGCTTCAGCGCAAGTATGGCGAGCCCACTGCGGACGCTTTGGTTGAGTCTGCCATGCGCCATATCGACATTCTTGATCGGCATGATTTCCAGAATTTTAAAGTGAGTCTGAAAGCATCGGAAGTGTTCATGACGGTAGAAGCCTACCGCAAGATCGCCACCCAGATTGACCAGCCGCTTCATCTGGGCATAACTGAAGCCGGCGGGCTTCGGGCAGGTACCGTTAAATCATCCATCGGTCTTGGTATGTTGTTGATGGACGGTATTGGCGACACTATCAGAGTGTCTCTGGCCGCAGACCCGGTCCAGGAAATCAAGGTCGGTTTCGATATACTCAAAAGCCTGCGCTTGCGTAGTCGGGGCATTAATTTCATCGCGTGCCCGAGCTGCTCCCGTCAGAACTTCGACGTTATCCAGACCATGAATGATCTGGAAGTGCGACTGGAAGACGTGAACGAATCACTGGATGTTGCCATCATCGGCTGCATCGTCAACGGTCCCGGTGAAGCCAAAGTGGCGGATATCGGGCTAACCGGAGGCAGCCCAAAGAACCTGTTTTACAGGGCGGGAAAACCAAATCAAAAGCTCGACAATGCCAATCTTACGGATGATCTTGAGCGGCTGATTCGTGAAGAAATCGCCCGGAAAAAAGAACAGGAAGATGCCATTATTGCGCGCTCGGGCAAGTAATCGAGCAGGCACGATTATCCAGCAGGAATTAAGGGTTTACATTGGCTAAGATTCAGGCAATACGCGGGATGAACGACATCCTGCCAGAGCAGACACCCATTTGGCAGTTTGTTGAGTCCACTGCGCGCAAAGTGCTCCGGCAATATGGGTATCAGGAAATCCGGATGCCCATTGTCGAGCAGACAGATCTGTTTAAACGCTCCATTGGCGAAGTGACCGATATCGTCGAAAAGGAGATGTATACCTTTGAGGACCGTAACGGCGATAGCCTGACGCTTCGGCCAGAAGGTACGGCTGGCTGCGTACGGGCTGCTGAAGAGCACGGGCTGCTGTTCAACCAGACCCGGCGGTTGTGGTACACCGGGCCGATGTTCCGGCATGAGCGGCCACAAAAAGGGCGCTATCGTCAGTTTCATCAAATTGGCGTTGAGTGTTTCGGCATTCAGGGCCCGGACATTGACGCAGAACTGCTGATTCTTACTGCCAGACTCTGGCGGGAATTGGGCCTTACCGATCATGCTCGCCTGGAAATCAACTCAATCGGATCATCTGCTGCCCGCAAGGAGTTTCGTGGGGCATTGGTTGAATACTTGGGGCAGTACAAATCGGAGCTAGATGAAGACAGCCAGCGACGACTCGACACCAACCCACTTCGCATTCTGGATACCAAAGACCCGGGCACCCGCAAGTTGCTTGCCGATGCGCCGCGCCTTGAAGACTATCTTGATGCAGAGTCACGTGAGCATTTCGATCGCCTGAAACAGCTTCTGGATGCTGCGGGTATCGTCTACACCGTTAACCCAGCTCTGGTACGCGGGCTCGATTACTACGGGAAAACCGTTTTTGAGTGGGTTACCGAGAGTCTTGGCGCCCAAGGTACTATCTGTGCGGGCGGCCGTTACGACGGTCTTGTTGAGCAGCTTGGCGGGAAGCCGACTACGGCTGTTGGTTTTGCCATGGGGCTGGAGCGTCTCATTTTACTGCTGGATACCCTCGGGCTTGTGCCGGAAGAAGCAAACAGCAATGCGGATGTCTACGTAACCGCTATGGGCGATACAGCGTTAGCACCGGCAATGGCGCTTGCGGAAACACTGCGTAATCAGCTGGAAGGTCGAGTGGTGATCAGCCACTGTGGCGGTGGCAGCTTCAAAAGTCAGATGAAAAAAGCAGACAAAAGTGGCGCTCGGTACGCAGTGATTCTGGGCGACAATGAAATAGAGAACGCAACGGTGGGTCTCAAACCGCTGCGTTCCGATGAAGAACAAAGCAGTGTGGCACAGAGCGATCTTGCATCGGTGCTTGCGAAAGCCCTGGCGAACTGAATTCGCATCAATATAAAAGTAAAAAACCATTACAGGAGTCATCATGGCGGAAATGCGCACCGAAGAAGAACAGGTTCAGGCGATCAAGGACTGGTGGAAGAAAAATGGCAGTTCTCTGCTCATTGGTATCGGTGCCGCCCTCGCAATTGTGTTCGGCTGGCAGGCTTGGCAGAACCATCAGGAACAACAGCGAGCGGAAGCTGCTAACCAGTTTGCCACGCTGTTAAACGCATTTGGCAATCAAGCGGATGACACTGCTGGCGAAACGGTGGACTTCGTTGCGAACACGCTGCGTGAAGATCATGCCGAAAGTGCTTACGCAGTTTATGGCAATTTGATTCTGGCCCGTCAGCAGCTGGTTGAAGGCAAGGATGCGGAAGCAGCCGTTGCTTCACTGGAGTGGGCTCTGGCAAAAGCCGGTGACCATAAAGCACTGGCGCTGGTGGTTCGTAACCGCCTGGCCCGCGCTCAATTCTCTGCCGAGCGTTATGATGATGCACTGGCAACCATCGATGGTGCTGGCGATGTTGAAAGCGCTGACGCTTTTGCTGCAATTTTCTCTGAGTTGCGTGGTGACATTCTGTTGGTTAAGGGCGACAAGAAAGGTGCACTGGATGCTTATCTGGCTGCCCGTGAACAAAGCCAGCAAGGCCGCAGTGGTATTTTGGAGCTCAAGCTGTCTGATCTTGGTGTTGGAGAGGAGGCCTGATGAAGTTTGCGGGTAACAGGCTGTTCCGGGCTGGTGTTTTTTCAGCCCTGGTAGCTGCACTGGGTATCACCGGGTGCAGCACAACCGATACCTTTGAGCAACCAGTGCCGGTTCCTGAAGTAGATACTTCCGTTACGCTCAAAACAGTCTGGGAGATGTCCGTCGGCGACGGGCATGATGGCGATTTTCTATACTTGGCACCATTGAATGCGGGAGACGTTGTGTACGCGGCTTCTGCGGATGGCGAGCTGGTTGCCGTAAATTCGGAAACTGGTAAGTTGCTATGGGAGCGCGAGCTTCAAGACCGCATATTCGCCGGTGTTGGTGGGGATCTGGAACAACTCTACCTGGTCACCCGTGAAGCAGATCTGGTCGCGCTTTCCCGTGAAGATGGGCAGGAGCTATGGCGTAGCGCCTTGCCCACAGAGGCCTTGGCGGCACCGCAATCGAACGGATCGCTGGTAGTGGCTCAAACAACGGATGGGCGAGTCCTCGCGTTTGATACAGCTGATGGCGAAATACTCTGGCAGTATGACGGAGTTGTACCTGCGTTGTCTCTGCGGGCTGCTACCGCTCCATTGGTGGGCGGCGATGTGGTGATTGCGGCGTTCTCCAACGGAAAGCTAATGGCGTTGGCGGCCGACTCAGGGCAGCCATTGTGGCAGTACGAAGTTGGGCAGCCTCAGGGGCGGACGGAACTTGAGCGGCTTGTGGATATTGCGGGTCAACCTTTGGTGCTCGAGAGTGCAATAATGGTTGCGGGATATCAGGGAAAGCTTGCGCTGGTTGATATACGCACTGGGCAGGAAATATGGAGCCGTAAGGCATCCAGCTTGCAAGCCCCGATGATCGGGGGTGGCAATATATATATGTCATCTGCTAACGGCGATGTTGTAGCTTATCGTGGCTCGGACCGCAGAGAAGTATGGCTTCAGGATAAGTTATCCTGGCGCCAGTTGACCCAGCCGGCTGTTTACGAAAACTATCTGGTTGTTGGCGACTACGAAGGCTATCTGCATGTATTGTCTGCAGATGATGGGCGCCTTGTTGGTCAGACGCACTATGATAGCGATGGACTCCGGGTTCCATTACAGCGGTTGGCGAATGGCAACCTGATGGTTTTCGGAAACGGCGGTAAACTGTCTGTATTCACACTGAGAGAACGGAGCGGATCCGTTCGTACTCAAGGCTCTGCCAAAAGGCAGAGCCTAAAATAACTTCATAGCGAACCATTATGACCCCAGTAATTGCCCTTGTTGGCCGGCCGAACGTTGGCAAGTCGACGTTATTCAACCAGATGACGCGCTCCCGCGATGCTTTGGTGGCGGACTTTCCCGGCCTGACCCGGGATCGCAAATACGGTGAGGGCACCTACGAAGACCAGCGCTTTATCGTTATTGATACCGGCGGTCTGACGGGTACAGAAGAAGGGCTGGATCTCGAAATGGCCCGGCAGTCCATGCAGGCCGTAGACGAAGCAGACATAGTTCTGTTCCTGGTTGACGGTCGGGCTGGCCTAACTGCTGGCGATGAGATAATTGCGGATCACCTGCGCCGGTCGGGCAAGCCAGCCCATTTGGTGGTTAACAAGACCGATGGGCAGGATCCCGATGTCGCTGCGGCTGACTTTTATAGCCTTGGGTTTTCTTCAACGTTTATGGTTGCTGCATCCCATAACCGCGGCATACGATCGATGCTTGAATTGCTTCTACCTTCTGAAGAGGAGCGTGAAGCCGCTGATCGGGCGGATCGTTATCCTGGTATTCGCATAGGCATTGTCGGTCGTCCCAACGTAGGTAAATCAACGCTGGTCAACCGTATGCTGGGCGAGGATCGGGTGATTGTTTATGACATGCCTGGTACTACCCGGGACAGTGTTTATATCCCTTATGAGCGCCACGAAAAGCAGTACACCCTTATCGATACCGCAGGTATTCGACGCCGCAAGAATGTGAATGAAGCGGTGGAGAAGTTTTCCATTATCAAAACATTGAAGGCCATCGACGATGCCCATGTTGTGATACTGGTTATTGATGCGCGTGAAGGATTGGTTGATCAGGATTTGCATCTTATCGGCTTCGTTCTCGATGCCGGCCGTTCACTGGTGATTGCAGTCAACAAGTGGGACGGAATGGATCCGGAAGCCCGCGCCAAAGTGAAGGAGCAGGTGAAGCGTCGTCTGGACTTTCTGGATTATGCTGACAAGCACTATATCTCTGCGCTGCACGGCTCGGGGGTAGGGGTTCTGTACGAGTCAGTGGAGGCTTGTTATGAGTCAGCCATGGCGAAGTGGCAGACCAACCGGCTTACGGCAATTCTGGAAGATGCGATTGCGCAACATCAGCCCCCAATGGTTCGTGGGCGCCGGATAAAATTGCGCTATGCACACCAGGGTGGCTCTAACCCGCCGGTTATTGTTGTCCACGGCAACCAGACAGATGCCTTGCCTGGCTCTTACAAACGCTATCTTGAAAATACGTTTCGCAAAGTGCTGAATGTCACCGGTTCACCGATCCGCTTTGAGTTCCGTTCCGCCGAGAACCCGTTTGCCTTCAAGGTAGACCGGAAAACACCTCGCCAGAAGGTAAAGCAGGACAACGACCTGAAGGCAGGTCGTCAAGTGAAAAAGACCCGCCAGAAGAGCACTAAACGCTAGCGGGACTGTTTGTTGATCGGGGCGGCTCAGGCCAGCCCCGCATCCTCAACCTGCTTTGCCTGCACCGCTGTCAGTGCGATGGTAAACACAATATCCTCTACTAACGCCCCCCTCGAGAGATCGTTAACTGGTTTCCTCAGGCCCTGCAGCATTGGGCCAATGCTCACCACATTAGCGCTACGCTGAACCGCTTTATAGGTTGTGTTTCCGGTGTTGAGATCCGGGAATATGAACACCGTCGCCTTGCCCGCGACCTTGCTATTGGGTGCTTTACTACGTGCCACGCTTTCGATGGCTGCTGCGTCGTACTGCAGCGGACCGTCGATGAGCAGGTCCGGCCTGCGTTCACGGGCTATTCTGGTGGCCTCTCGCACCTTCTCCACATCGTGCCCACTGCCAGACTCGCCAGTGCTGTAGCTGATCATGGCAACCACAGGCTCCACACCAAAAGCTTCTGCAGATTCGGCGCTCTGGATAGCGATATCGGCCAGCTCCTCTGCATTGGGGTCTGGATTGATTGCGCAGTCACCATAAACCAGTACCTGTTGCGGAAGCAGCATGAAGAACACGGACGACACTACTTTGGCGTCGTCATGGGTCTTGATCAGCTGCAGGGCAGGGCGCACGGTGTTTGCGGTGGTGTGGATAGCACCTGAAACAAGACCGTCGGCCTCATCCAGAGCCACCATCATGGTGCCCAGAACCACGTTGTCCTCAAGCAGTGCTTCAGCCATATCCGGAGCCAGCCCTTTGTGTTTGCGCAGCTCTACCATGGGGGCAATATAGTTTTTGCGCACCGCAACCGGGTCAATGATCTCAATGTCGTCAGGCAACTCGAAGCCTTGCGAAGCCGCAACATCCCGAATGTCTGCTGCGTAGCCAATCAGGGCGCAACGTGCAAGCTTGCGTTGGTGACAAATGATCGCTGCCTGAACGGTGCGTGGCTCACTGCCTTCTGGCAGTACAATGCGCTTGTCTGCCGCCCGGGCGCGTTCAGATAACTGATAGCGGAATGCCGGTGGGGACAGTCGGCTTTGAACGGCAACGCGCAGATGCTCCTGCAGCCAGTCGGTATCGATTTTGGTCGCTACGGCTTCCATCGCTTTTTCGACCCGGTCGGGGTCGTCGGTGGGAATTGCGCTGGAGAGATTCGCCAACATGTGTGCGGTTTCATACGTGTTGGTGGGGGAGCTCAGCACCGGCAAGCCCGTATGCAGCGCACGGGAGCACAGATCAATTACTCGCTGATCAGGCATAAGCCCGCCGGTCAGCATGAGGCCCGCTAAAGGAACACCATTAAGTGCCGCAACGGCGGTTGTCACAATAATGTCTTCGCGGTCGCCAGGGGTCACCATTAAGGTGCCTGGGCCAAGGGTCTCCGTCATGTTTCGAATGGAGCGGGCGCAGACAGATACTCTCTGAACTCGTCGAGTGTGCATCTGGCCTTCATACAGCACCGGGACATTAAGCTCTCGGGCAATATCAGACACGCGCGGTGCCAGTAAGTCGGACTGCCACGGGATTTGGCCAAGCAAGCGGAAGCGCCCATCGCGGAACACCTTGCAGCTATTTCGGTAGTCCGGCGTTTCCCCTTCGGTCTGGCTGATATTGCTGTAGGGTTCCATGCCAGAACGTTCGGGCTCGCCGAGTTTGTTGAGAATAACGGCAATCACATCCTGAGCTGAAACATCGGAAAACAGCCGTGCAGAGAAATCCAGTTCCTCGTCGAGTTCGGCAGGGCTGCTCTTGCCCGGTGTGCTGACCAGCACCACGTCTGAACCCAGATTGCGCGCCACTTCCACGTTTAGACGGGCGATGTAGGCCTCGCGACGGTCGGGAACAAGACCTTCAATAATAACAACATCGACATCTTTGGCGACTTTCTGGTATTCGCCCACCACGGTTTCCATCAACAGATCGGATTTGCCGCGGTTCAACAGGTGCTGAGCCTTCTTCAGGGGAATCGGTTCGGGGGGCTGCAGGTGGCTTCGCGAGCGCACAAAGGTAACGGATGAATCCTTGCCATCGTTATGCAAAGATTCGGCTTGGTTCACCGACTGGTAGAAGGGTTTGTAGAACCCAACGCTTATACCCACGCGCTCCATTGCGCGCAACAAGCCCAGACAAACGGATGTAAGCCCTGAGTCCATGGATGTAGGTGCAATAAACAGACTTTTCGCCATATATAGAGGTTCCGGTAGTTCTGGTAACAGGTTCTGGTAGTGGGCGAAACAGGCAGCCCGGTAAATCTATTTAAAAACTCTCAGCCAGGCGCGCAGCCTCGCGTGCGATTACAAGCTCTTCGTTGGTGGGAATGACCAGAATCGGAAATCGTGAGTTGGCGCTTTCTATCCTGCCATCGCTGCGACGCCCGTTATGCTGATTCCGGTCCGAATCCAGATCAAATCCAAGCAGCTTCAGATGACCCAGTGTCTTCTGTCTTACCCGACTGCTGTTTTCTCCGATACCACCGGTGAATACAAGCGCATCAAGATGATCCAGTGAGGCCATCATGGCACCAACATACTTTGCCAGGCGGAAGGAGAATATCTCGATTGCTAGCGCTGAAGGCTCGTGCCCTTGGTCGGCCAGTTCACACAAGGTGCGCATATCGTTCGTTTTTCCGGATATTCCCAGAAGCCCACTGTTTTGGTTCAGTTCCTTGTGTACATCGGCTAATTGCATACCACGGGAGTTCAGGTAATCAAAAAGCCCCGGATCGATATCACCACTGCGGGTACCCATCACCAGTCCTTCCAGCGGGGTCAGACCCATGCTGGTGTCCACGCTGGCACCGTTCTTGATTGCCGTAATGCTGCACCCATTCCCCAGATGAGCTGAAATAATCGAGGTAGTGGCAAGGGTTTTACCAAGAAGACGCGCGGCCTCATTGGCCATAAAGAAATGGCTGGTTCCATGGAACCCGTAGCGTCTTACGCTCCAGTCTCGATAGTAGGACTCTGGTAGTGCATAAAGATAGGCATGGGGTGCAAGGGTTTGGTGGTACGCGGTATCAAACACGGCGACTTGTGGTATTTCAGGAAACTGTTCCCGGGTGGCTTCAATGCCAGCAAGATTGACCGGGTTATGGAGAGGAGCCAGGCCTGCGCAGTCGTTGATTGCGTCCACAACACCGTTGTCTATTAAAACGGCTTCGCGGAAGGTTTCGCCACCATGCACCACGCGATGGCCGATAGAAGTGGGCGCTGCGGGCATAAAATCACGCTCACGGAACGCCGATACCAATGCACTAAGGGCTTGCTTGTGATTAGCTTTGGCTGGCAATTCGACGATGCGATCATCACCATTGATTCGTGCGAAGGCTTGCGGCTCATTGAGCCGTTCTGCTATTGCAGATACGAGCTTTTCTTCATTTTCGTCGAACAAGGCAAGTTTCAGCGACGAACTGCCGCAGTTAACGACAAGAATGGACTGTTTCATGTTACCGGTATTCCGTGAGAGTCAGGTTGGTGTACGGTGATTGGCTTTCAGCCACTCAATAAACTCCCCTGCAGGGAGTGGGCGACTGTAAAAATAACCCTGGGACAAATCACACCCTTCCTGCTTCAGGAAATGGGTCTGTGATTCCTCTTCAACGCCTTCCGCTATGATGGTTAGCCCGAGGCTGTGAGCCATATTAATTATTGCGCACACCAGGGAGGCTCCCCCTTGTGTCTTTGTCACATCGTTGATGAAGGTGCGGTCAATTTTGAGGGTATCGAACGGGTAGCTCTTGAGGTAGCTTAGAGCAGAGTAACCAGTACCGAAATCATCAACTGACAGGCGGATGCCCGCCCGGTCCAGCTCTCTGAGAATTTCTGCTGTTTCGATGGAATTGTCGAGCAGCAAGCGCTCGGTAATTTCCAGTTCCAGCAACTGGGGGGCGAGATCGTTGTTGGTTAGCGCACGCATCACAGCATTGATAAATCCGGGGTCCCGGAACTGTCTTGGTGACACGTTGACAGAAATTCCAATATCCCGGCCGGCAATTGATTTCCACTCGGTAGCTGCGAGGCAGGCTTGTTCAAGCACCCACTCACCAATAGCGATGATAAGCCCCGTCTCTTCAGCCAGCGGAATAAAGCGGTCCGGCATGACCATTCCCATAGCGGGGTTGTTCCAGCGTAGAAGTGCTTCTACAGAACGCACTTCGCCGGTAGTGGTCTCAACAATCGGTTGAAAATACAGTTCGAATTCATTTTGCTCCAATGCCCTCCGCATGCGGGATTCCATTTGCAGACGCTCATGGGAGACCTCAGACATTTCGGGAGTGAAGTGCGCAAAGGAGCTTTTGCCTTGGCGCTTTGCCTGATACATGGCGGCATCCGCGTGCTGAAGAAGGGTGCCACTGTTGTCCGAATCGGTCGGGAAAATTGCAATACCAATACTGGTCGTAACAAAGACTTCCTGGCCATTCAGGGTATAGGCCGGGGTAAAGTTCGAAAGAATACGTTCTGCCACTTGTGCTGCGGATTCAGAGCCGTTAAGCCCTGGCAAAATGACAAGAAATTCATCGCCTCCGAGCCTGGCGACCGTGCTTGTTCCGCGCAAACAACTGGATATTCGCCTCGCAGCTTCAATCAGCAGATTGTCGCCTGCGTCGTGCCCTAGTGTGTCGTTAATGTGCTTGAAGTTATCAAGATCCAAAAACATGACGCCAACCATGGTGCCTTCGCGGCGCGCCTGAGCCAGGGCCAATTTGAGCCTGTCCAATGCCAGCATGCGGTTGGGTAAACCGGTCAGTATGTCATAGTTCGCTTGACGCAATAATTGCTGTTCGTAACGCTTACGAATGCTGATGTCTTCACCGAGAATAAGGTAGCCCGTCGCTTCGCCAGCACTATCCTTGATTGGTGTAACAATAAGCTGTTCCCAAAAGCGCTCGCCATTGCGTCGTGCGCTGTTTACTTCACCCTGCCATACACCCACGCGCTGAACCTGCAGGCGGATGGATTGCCACAGTTGGCGATTCTCACGGATTTCCATGGTGTTATCGCTTAGTGCACCAGGGTGTTGGCCAACAATCGCTTTTGCGTTGTAACCCGTAAGCTGCGTGAACTTGTGGTTCGCAAACTCGACCCGCCACTGCCGGTCGCATATAACGACAGAGGAGGGGCTTTGCTCGATAGCCATGGAGAACTTGTGAATCTCGGCGGCATCCCTTTCCTGCCGCACCATGTCGTCATTCAAACGCTCGCGCATCTGGTTGATAGCATCGGTTACTCGGCCGATTTCGTCCCTGTGGTGCGACGGCGTATCCGGACGGTCAAGAGTGAGCGGGGTGCCGAGGTTCTTCAGGGAGATGTCCTTTGCGTAGTTCGCCATAGCGGTTAAATGGCGGGTAACAAAGTGCTGGAAAACCCAGATGATCAATATCGATACAAAAAAGGTTTTCAGGAATTGGGTGGCGAGAATAATGCCGACTTTAACCTTTAGATCTTCATAAACACGATCAAGATTGGCTGTTACCGTGAGCTCGCCCAGTTTGAATGCCCCTTCGCCCTCATGAAACAGATCAAATTTGTGGGATTTGGTATCAGAGCCTCGAGGAATGTCTCCCATAACCAGCTCAGAGTCTGGTTCAATGCCCAGTCTCAGATGAACAATGTCTGGCAGGCTGAGAATCCCTTCCATCTGGGTTTGCAGAAGTTTCTGGTCAAGGGCCCAGAGGCTTCTGGCAAGGCTGGAGGCATACCCGGATTCAACCACAGCTATGCGGCTATCGATCTGTGATAGGTCTTTGCGGTAATCAGAATAAATTTGGATAGCCGATGCTATCAGCGTGAAGGCCGAGCTGAACAGAAGTATCCAGGCGAGCAGCCTGAAGGACAGGGGGGAGCCTGAGCGAAAACGTTGTAAGCGTGTCGGCAGTTTCGGCATCTTATACTTCAGCCACCCAGACCGGTTGATATAAACAGATAGTCCATTATTCGCTGACTATAGCAGTCCTATTATTCAAATTCCCTGCAAATCCGCGAAAACACGGGATAATTATATTCACTTTTGTATTTGAGGGCTTTTGAGTTATAGCAGTGATGTCGCCATTGATCTAGATCAATATCCGTATTCAGTAGTGACGTAATCTGAGCTTAATCAAGTTTGAATATGGGTAGGAGAAAAAATATGTATATGGATGTGGTGGTTTTCGCTGGAATTGCGACTGTGTTGTTGATGGTGGCGTTTTTTGTTGGCGTAGGCATTTTCGTGATGCGGGATCAAAAAGCTCACGGCTCTAGCGCAACAAAGAAAGATATTAAACTGGATAGAAAGGCCGCCTGAACAGGCGCGCCTTGATGTGGGCAAGTAAGCGCTTTTTTCACTCAAGAGTTCTATGAGAGAGAAAATGGCGTCCCCTAGGGGGTTCGAACCCCTGTTGCCGCCGTGAAAGGGCGGAGTCCTAGGCCACTAGACGAAGGGGACGCAACGCTTTAAAACTTTGCCTCGTCGAGGTGGCGCGTATATTAAGTAAGCCTCGTGCAGCTGTCAACGCTTTTGATGAAAAAAGCTAATAAGTTATTTAGTGCTGGCTTCGAGCGCTTCTGCAAGTGTCGGATAGCGAAATTCGAATCCGGAGTCGATCAGCCTTTCTGGTATTGCCCGTTGGCCAGTCAACAAGAGTCGTGACATCTTCCCGAGTGCAAGTTTGAGCACTGATGCCGGAACCGGGAAAATAGCGGGTCGATGTAGCGTGCTGGCAAGGCAAAGGGTGAACTCACGATTGGTGACCGGGTTGGGACTGACTACATTGTATGCACCGGAGGCCTGTGGCGTTTCCAGCATCCAGATAAGAGCTGCGACCACATCCTCGCGATGAATCCAGGGCATGTACTGATGCCCGGCACCAAGGCGGCCACCCAGTCCAAGCTTAAATGGCAAAACCATACGCTTCAAAAAGCCTCCCTCAGGACCTGCCACTATGCCCGTTCTGGAGAGGCATACGCGCACTCCAAGCGATTCCAGTTCGAGCGCCGCCTTTTCCCAGTCCCTGCACATCTGGTGAGTAAACTCATCGTTGGGTGCGGTGTTTTCGGTTACCCGCAGCTCGCCCTGATCACCGTAAAAGCCCACAGCCGAGCCCGAAACTATCACGTCAGGCTTTTGCTTCCAGCTCTTGATGACCTCTGCCAGAGTGTGGGTTAAAACCACGCGGCTGTTTATCAATGCCTGCTGCCGCTCGGCAGTCCAGCGCTTGTCGGCGATGCCTTCACCTGCGAGATTGATCACGGCATCGAAACCCGCATGGCCCCGGAGGCTTTCAAGGTTATTGATCACTTCAACCTGCCCGCACAGGGCCCGTACTGCATCGGCGGACTGACGGCTTAAAATGGTCAGCCCGTAGCCACGATCAAGCAACGTGCCGCAAAGCGCGCCGCCAATAAAGCCAGTGCCGCCGGTAATCAGTACGCGCTTGTTCATGTTGGTGCTCCTTAATCTTTGGTGCTGTGAGCCAGTTGCAGGGTTACCACGTCTTTGATGGCTTGTCCCAGAAGCGGGTTCTCTCCAATAGGGGGGGAAAGCGTAATATTTGCCCCTGTGGATGTCTCAAGGGCTGCAATCATGGCAGGCACATCTTTACGCAGGTGGCGTCCGGCGGCTAGAAAAAGGGGAACAATTGTGAATTCTCGGCTTCCGGCTGCCACACCGTCGCGAACGACGGCCTCCATGGAGGGTTCCGCCAGTTCCATATAGGCAATCCTCGAGTTTGCTACAGCCTTGAGCGTCGGCTCTGCAAGCGCTTCGAACGTATCGCACCAGCGTTTATCGCTGCTACCATGGGCTAACAGAATAATGCGGCGACTGCTCATTCGTGCTCCTCGATGATCTGTGACAGGTGTCTGTCGTAAATTTGGTTGCGGGTCGGTATTCTCTGTCGATCCCGTCAGTCAAGATAACAGGGTGTTCTTTAATGTTCGATTGGAAAGAGATTCTGGATTTCTGGTTCGGTGAATTAGATGAAAATGGACTCCCTGACAGCGAACATCGTAGTCGTTGGTTTCTCTCAAGCCGTAAGTTCGACCAGGAAATTCGCCGTCGGTTTCTTTCCATGGTTCTGTTTGCGTCTGAGCAGGGTCTGGATCACTGGCGTAAGACTCCTGGTGGTCGGCTAGCTGAAATTATTCTGCTTGACCAGTTTTCCAGAAATATTTTTCGGGGCGGGGCACTTGCGTTCGAGCAGGACAAGCAGGCAAGGGAGCTTTGCAAAGAAGCCATGCGCAGGGGAGGTGATGTCGCGCTTCCACCGATTCAGCGTGCATTTATGTATATGCCTTTACAACACTCTGAGCGGCTTGATGATCAAGCGTTGTCGGTGGAGTGTTATGAGCAGCTGGTCGCGTCTACCTCAGGGATGCTGCAGGATTTTTTAAGAAGCTTTCTGCGGTCAGCTCAGGATCACCACAACATCATTGAGTGTTTTGGGCGGTTTCCCCATCGTAATAAGGCTCTCGGACGACCCTCGACTGAGGCGGAGAAGGACTATCTGGGCACCGCCAATCGATTTGGGCAATAAAAAAGTTTGTAAAGGAGGTTGACGAAAGGGGCGGGATGCGTAGAATACACATCCGTTGTTAGCGCAAGCTGATCAACATTGCGGGAATAGCTCAGTTGGTAGAGCACGACCTTGCCAAGGTCGGGGTCGCGAGTTCGAATCTCGTTTCCCGCTCCAAATTCCAGAAACCCGGCCTCGAAAGAGGTCGGGTTTTTTGTTTTTGGTTATACTGCCCGCCTCCCCACATTTGATTCCTGCTCTGGAGACGCGCCTTGAAAGTTCATTCACTCCATATTTACCCGGTGAAGTCGCTCACTGGCATCGAGGTTTCCTGTTTTGAAATGGACGACTTCGGCCCTAAAGGTGACCGGCGATGGATGATTGTTGATGAGGAACGCCGGTTTGTTACCCAGAGAGAGCTTCCTGAGTTGGCCAGGGTGTCAACTTCTCTACATGGAGGCTCCGTTAGCATTCACGTGCCAGGTGAGGGCGATTTCCAGTTGCAGCAGACTGACCGGGAGTTACGAGTGCTGGTCTGGCGCGACTGGGTTAAAGCTCTGGAGGGTGGGTCAGCCGCCAGTGAGGCGCTAAGTCACTATTGCGGTAAGAGCTTGCGCTTTGTCTATATGCCGGACTCTTCGTTTCGGCGGGTTGATGCCGGGCATGTAAGTGAATATCGTCGAGTAGGCTTTGCCGATGGCTTTCCTTTTTTGATCACCAATCTGGCCTCTTTAAGTGAGCTTAACGGGCGACTCGAGACGCCTGTGGATATGCGCAGGTTCCGGCCCAACATCGTTATAGAGGGCATGGCACCCTGGCAGGAAGACCACTGGCGCACGCTTTTGGTAGGAGATCAAAGCTTCAATGTTGTGAAGCCAAGTTCCCGTTGTGTGCTGACCACCGTTGATCCGGATACCGGGTTGAAAGATCCCGGCCTGCAGCCTTTGAGAGCGCTCTCTGGATACCGCAGAACGCCAGACGGTGTTATTTTCGGCCAAAATGCCATTCACGAATCCCCCGGAATAATCCATGTGGATGATTCCGTCACTGTTATTGAATCGGAGTAGAAAACAACGTGCCACTGTTAACACTGGACTCGATTTCCCTGGCCTTCGGAATGCACCCGCTGCTTGATCAGGCTTCGCTGAATATTGAAGCTGGCGAACGGGTATGTTTGTTGGGAAGGAATGGCGAGGGTAAGTCCACTCTGCTAAAGATCGTCTGCGGTGATGTTATTCCGGATGGCGGCAAGGTACGCCTTGACGATGGCGCCGTGTTGGCGGTCCTGCCCCAGAACCTTCCCTCTGACGATACCAGAACGGCGTATGAAGTTGTGTCTGGCGCCTTCCCGGAAGCAGGTCAACTCCTGGCGGAGTTTCACACACTTACCCAAAGCGCAGACGAATCCAGTCTCGATCGCATGATGAAGGTTCAGGAGCGCATTGAAGCTCTTGACGGGTGGCGGCTCGATCAAAAGGTTACGGCCATTTTGGCGCAATATGGCATAGATCCGGACCAGCGGCTGAATACGCTCTCTGGAGGGTGGCAGCGGCGGGTGTTGTTGGCGAAAGCGCTTGTTGGGGAACCGGATATTCTTTTGTTGGATGAGCCCACCAACCACCTTGATGTGCCAGCCATTGCTTGGCTTGAGGAGGCGCTTGGCGCCTTTCGTGGCGCCATGCTGTTTGTGAGCCACGACCGGGCTTTTATCAGGCGCATGGCTACCCGCGTTGTAGAGTTGGATCGCGGAAAGTTGATTAGCTTTGCTGCCTCTTATGACCGGTACCTTGATCTTAAAGAGAAGGCGCTTGAGGAGGAGGATCGGGAAAATGCGCTTTTCGACAAGCGGCTGAAGCAGGAAGAGACGTGGATTCGCCAGGGTATCAAGGCTCGCCGCACCCGCAACATGGGTAGGGTAAGGGCCCTGAAAGCGATGCGCGAAGAGCATCGGCAGCGCAGAGTTCGTGGTGGTACAGCAAGCTTCGCTGTGGAAGATGCTGCGCGCTCGGGCAAGCTGGTAGTGGAGACAGTTGAGGCTGGCTTTGCTTACCCTGACGGGACAGCCATCATTCGCGATATGAGTCTTACTGTGCTCCGGGGCGATAAAATTGGCCTTGTGGGTGAGAACGGAACGGGTAAAACAACGTTGGTGCGTTTGTTGTTGGGCGACCTGAAGCCGACTGAAGGCACGATCCGCTTGGGTACCAACCTTCAGGTAGCCTATTTTGATCAGCTTCGTGGCGAGCTCGACCTCAATTTGAACGCGCTCGACAATTTGTCGGAAGGCCGGGAATTTATTGATATCAACGGCCAGAGCAAGCATGTGCTTGGGTATTTGCAGGAGTTCCTGTTTACGCCAGAGCGGGCCAGATCGCCTGTTCGGGTATTCTCCGGGGGTGAGCGTGCAAGGTTGTTGTTGGCAAAACTGTTCAGCAAGCCAGCAAACATTCTGGTATTGGATGAGCCAACCAACGATCTGGATGTGGAAACCCTGGAGTTGCTGGAAGAACAGCTTTCCGAATTTGCAGGCACCGTCATTGTTATCAGCCACGACCGTGAGTTTCTCGATAACGTTGTAACGGAAACGGTTTTCCTGGACGGTTCTGGGCGGGTGCGAGAATACGTAGGTGGTTATAGCGACTGGCGTCGGCAGGGAGGATGTTTCCCTGCTGAGGAAACGGGCGCACGCCCCGATCGGCACGACAAGGCAGCAAAGTCAGGTAAGCAAACTGGTGCCAAAAAAAACGGTGATTCGCCAGCAAAGGGTGAGCAAGCTGCAGAAAGCTTGAATAACGCCGGTGCCAGCAAGCCTAAGCCGGTTAAACTGAGTTATAAGTTGAAGCTCGAGCTTGAACAGTTGCCAGCGCAAATAGAAGCTTTGGAGCAGGATGTAGCGAGTATTCAGGCGCGTATCGCTTCAGCCGATTTTTATTCCGGTACAGCTGAAGAGGTTGCTGAGGTTCTGGAAGAGCTGGAACAGAAAGAGCTCAAGCTGGAGAAGGTCATCGAGAGATGGATGGAACTGGAAGAGCAGGCGCTTGGTTAAGGTAAGTGCTTGGGGTTAATAAAAAAAGCCTGGGGCAATGCATTGCCTCAGGCTTTTTTTCAGGGCTGGGTGTTGCGAGATGAGTTAGCGAATTCTGATTGCTAAAACATCGCACTCTGTGCCATGCAACACGCCATTTGCAGTTGAGCCGAGTAGCAACTGGAAGCCCTTCCTGCCGTGGCTTCCCACAATCACAAGATCCGCAGCCTGCTCTTTAACCAACCGGTGTATCTCTGATTCCGGCCGGCCCACAGTCACAATCTGGTTGGTCTTTTCGACGCCATACTGTTCACCGTACGCAGCCAGCTGTTCCCGAGCCGCTTTATCGAGCTGAGTTTGAAGCTCGGTCAGGTCCATCGGGATATCTCCTCCATACGCGTACCCCACTGGCTCGACAACGTGTACCAGAACCAGGTTGGCACCGTGAGCTACGCTCATGGCTTTAGCTTTCTCCAGAACCTGAGGTGCTTCTTCGGTAAGATCGATAGCAACGAGCATTGTATTGTATGCAGACATCCCTAACTCCTTCTATATCGGCTTTGCTACAGCATAGTACGCGAGCCCGGCTGGGGGAAGGGCTCTCGTGGTATTCACGCGCTCTGCTGGAGTAGCGAAATAACCGAAGTCAGGCTTTCGAGGATGCGCTTGGAGTACCTGTCAATTACAAAGCCAACGTTGTTTTCGTTGTAGTTGATGTAAGAGCCGCGAATAAACTGCCATTTGGCATTTACGTCGCTCAATAGTCCGCTCAGCTCTGCGTTACTTTCACCCGTGCTCATTGTTTCAAGCAGCTTGTCAAAGTCTTTGGCCTGCTCATCAAGTGACGTTTCCAGGGAGGAGCCTTGAAAGATTTGCGCGACCGACGAGTTGGTGCGAACAGAGTACTTTGCCATCATTTGGGCGATGACAACCGCGCCCATTCTGGCTGCTTCAACCCGTGGGCGTGTTTGTTTCGTGGAGCTTTCCTGGGCAATCTGGTACAGCTCGGTTGCCTTGCTGTTCATTTCCAGTGCCTGGTTAGCCATGTCTGACACCAAACGTAAATCTGGATAACCCGTTGTCCGCACATCGTTGATGTTGTCGCGCATCAAGCTTTTGAACTTATCAAATTGGCCGTTGAGCTCTTCAAGTTGTTCTTTGGATAGTCCGCCACTTGTATTGTTTGTAACGAGGTTCATGGCGTCGTTAGCTGAGTTGATACCCGCCACGATCTCGTTCAGAGTGTTGGTGCTGCCAGATCCGATAAACCGGTAATACGCATCAAGCGCCACGTAGTTGCTCACGCGGAAGTTATGCAGTTGGGCGAGGAAGTCGTCAGACTCCTGTGCCTTTACGTTCAAAGATGTGAGCAAGAACAAAAACAGTGAAGCAACCAGAGAGGCGCGAGCGCCCAGGTGGGTGGTTTTCATCGGACGGATTCTCCGTAAAGCGTTTATTATTGTGTACCAAAGTCGTAGAACGAAGGTAAAGTAAGTTTCTCGGCCAATCAAGCAGTTTTGCTGGCGCGGGAATCAGGAATTGTAAATATCTTTGAAATTTGCGCCATGAAGTTCAAGCTCTTTCTATGTATTAGGTTGTAATATGCTGATACGCAAGGATCTGATGTCGTGGCGCAGGTGTAATAGCTGCATGTTGCGTCCGATCTCAAAGAAACAAATTGACAAACGTGCTGTTTTTTCACATCGTGTGCCCTCACGATTCAAACGACTGTATGAATTTTTGGTCGTCTGATCGGGCAGTGACAGAAATCTCGCTGCATCAAACAGCTTTGGCAATCTCAATAAAGAGGCTGTCCAGAGTTGGAAGCAGTTCCAAACACAGACTGGAGATCAGTTGATGATTTACGAAGGTAAAGCCATCACGGTTAAAGAGATCGAAGGCGGGATCGCTCAGTTGGACTTCGACTTGCAAGGCGAGTCGGTAAACAAGTTCAACCGTCTTACCATTGAAGAGCTCCACGCCGCGACTGATGCACTTAAAGCACAGAAGAAACTCAAGGGCCTGGTAGTAACCAGTTCCAAAGACAGTTTCATTGTTGGTGCCGACATCACAGAGTTTACTGAACTGTTTGCCGGTTCCGAGGAAGATCTGGTTGCCAACAACCTGAAGGCCAATGCAATTTTCAGCGCGGTAGAGGATCTTCCTTTCCCCACTGTAACTGCAATTAACGGTATCGCTCTGGGCGGCGGTTTTGAAATGTGCCTGGCGACCGATTATCGGGTTATGGCTCCGAAGGCTAAAGTAGGCCTGCCTGAAGTAAAACTGGGTATCTTCCCGGGCTTCGGCGGCACTGTTCGTCTATCCCGCCTGGTAGGTGTGGACAACGCCGTTGAGTGGATTTGTGGCGGTGCAGAAAACCGTGCCGACGTAGCTCTGAAAACAGGTGCTGTTGACGCAATCGTTGAGCCGGCGAAGCTGGTTGAAGCGGCTGTTGCAATCATTGATCAGTGCAACGAAGGCAAGCTTGACCACGAAGCGCGTCGCGAAGAGAAGAAAGGCAAGATCAAGCTCAACGCCATGGAAAGCATGATGGCGTTCGAGATTTCCAAAGCCTTTGTGGGTGCCAAAGCGGGCAAGAACTACCCGGCACCGGTCGAAGCGATCAAGGTGATGCAGAAGCACGCTGGCATGACCCGCGACAAGGCCATTGAAGTGGAAGCCAAAGGCTTTGCCAAAATGGCGAAGACGAATGTGGCGGCCTGCCTTGTTGGCTTGTTCCTGAATGATCAGGAACTTAAAAAGAAAGCCAAAGCTTGGGAAAAAGAAGCGTCTGAAGTGAAGCTGGCTGCCGTTCTGGGCGCCGGAATCATGGGTGGTGGTATTGCTTATCAGTCGGCACTGAAAGGCACGCCCATCATCATGAAAGATATTAATCAGGACGGTATTGCACTGGGCCTCAAAGAAGCCAAAAAGCAGCTAACCAAGCGCGTCGATAAAGGCCGCATGGACGCAGGCAAGATGGCTGATGTTCTCAACAGCATTACTCCAACGCTTAACTACGGTGATTTCAAGAACGTAGACTTGGTTGTTGAGGCTGTTGTTGAAAATCCCAAGGTAAAAGATGCGGTTCTGCGTGAAGTTGAAGATGCGGTTCGTGATGACGCTATTCTGACGTCTAACACGTCGACTATTTCTATCGACCTTCTGGCTAAGAACCTTAAGCGTCCGGAAAATTTCTGTGGCATGCACTTCTTTAACCCAGTGCCCATGATGCCGCTTGTTGAAGTTATCCGTGGCAAGAAGACCAGCGATCGCGCTATTGCAACAACGGTTGCCTACGCCAAGGCGATGGGTAAGACCCCGATTGTTGTTAACGATTGCCCAGGGTTCCTGGTGAACCGTGTTCTGTTCCCTTACTTCGGCGGTTTTGTCGGCTTGGTACGTGACGGTGCGGATTTCCAGCGCGTAGACAAGGTAATGGAAAAGTTCGGCTGGCCTATGGGCCCGGCATACCTGCTGGACGTTGTTGGCATGGATACCGGCAAACACGCTGGCGAAGTGATGGCCGACGGCTTCCCGGATCGTATGAAGCATGCAGAAAAAACGGCCATTGACGTGATGTTTGAAAACAACCGTTATGGTCAGAAGAACGAACTGGGCTTCTACAAATACGAACTGGACCGTAAAGGTAAGCAGAAGAAGGTTGTCGATGAAGAGACCTACGAGCTGCTCAAGCCGGTTGTTCAGGGTGAGGGCGAGTTCAGCGACGAAGATATCATTGCTCGTATGATGATTCCGCTATGTCTGGAAACTGTGCGTTGCCTGGAAGATGGCATCGTGGCAGATGCAGCTGACGCGGATATGGGTCTGATCTTCGGTATTGGCTTCCCGCCGTTCCGTGGTGGTGCCCTGCGCTACATCGATGATATGGGTGTAGACAAGTTCGTTGAGCTGGCAGACAAGTTTGCAGATCTTGGTGCTTTGTATCATCCGACCGAGAAGCTGCGTGAAATGGCCAAAACTGGTGAAAAGTTCTTTGGTTAACCCTGAACGAGATTTCCGAACGGAGAAAGATCTATGAGCCTTAATCCGAGAGACGTTGTCGTCGTCGATTGCGTGCGGACTCCGATGGGTCGTGCCAAAAATGGTTGTTTCCGCCATGTGCGTGCGGAGACCCTTTCGGCTACGCTGATCGATGCGCTTTTCGAACGCAACCCGAAGCTCGACCCAAAAGAAGTTGAAGATGTTATCTGGGGCTGTGTAAATCAGACCAAGGAGCAGGGCTTTAACGTGGCGCGGCAGATTTCTGTGCTGACCCGTATCCCTCACGAGTCTGCAGCCCAGACTGTGAACCGCCTGTGTGGATCTGCAATGAGTGCAATCCATACGGCAGCTCAGGCCATCATGACCGGCAACGGCGATGTGTTTGTGGTAGGTGGTGTAGAGCACATGGGGCACGTACCCATGACGGAAGGTTTCGACCATAACCCGGCTGCCTCCAAGTACACTGCCAAGGCCTCGAACATGATGGGTCTGACTGCAGAAATGCTGGCGAAAATGCACGGTATTACCCGTCAGCAGCAGGATGAGTTCGGCGCGCGTTCACATCGTCTGGCCCAGGAAGCGACCGTTGAAGGTCGTTTCAAGAACGAAATCGTGCCTATTGAAGGTCACGATGAGAATGGCTTCAAGGTGCTGATTGAGCATGATGAAACCATCCGTCCACAGACCACCGTTGAATCACTGGGCCAGCTCAAGCCGGCTTTTGATCCGAAGAGCGGTACTGTAACAGCTGGTACTTCCTCTCAGCTGACTGATGGTGCCTCTGCAATGGTACTGATGTCTGCAGAGCGTGCAGAAGCGCTGGGCCTTAAGCCGATGGCGAAGATCCGCAGCATGGCCGTTGCTGGCTGTGATCCCGCAATCATGGGTTACGGCCCAGTACCAGCAACCAAGAAGGCGCTCAAGCGTGCAGGCCTGAAAGTTGAAGATATCGACTTCTGGGAACTGAACGAAGCCTTTGCTGGTCAGTCTTTGCCAGTACTGAAAGACCTGAAACTGCTGGGTGTTATGGAGGAGAAGGTAAACTTGAACGGTGGCGCGATTGCTCTTGGGCATCCGCTGGGCTGCTCAGGTGCCCGTATCTCTACGACCCTGCTGAACGTAATGCAGGCCAAAGGCGGTAAACTTGGTGTGTCCACCATGTGCATCGGCTTGGGTCAGGGTATTGCGACGGTCTGGGAGCGCCTGTAATCCGCTAGACGGATGCAGTAACGCTTTCATGGAAGGCCCGGCTCGCGCCGGGCTTTTCTTGTTTCTGGGGAGCTGTAGAGTGCGCCACGGAAACTTGAAAAATGCATGACTGAAACAAAGAATGGGTTGTCTTGCTATTCCTGACCCTGTAAAACAGTGAGCCTATACACAATGGCGGCTCCTATAGCTTTTCCAGCCGATTGATTTTACAGCGAGTTTACGGTCTGCTTGTTTACCGGCCGATTTATCGCAAAGGATACAGAACTCCGATATGGGTAAAAGTCTCGTAATTGTCGAGTCACCAGCGAAAGCGAAGACCATCAACAAGTACCTGGGCTCTGACTTCATCGTAAAGTCCAGCGTTGGGCACATTCGTGATCTCCCTGTTAGTGGCAGCGGATCCCAGTCTGATCCGAAAGAGCGCGCCAGGCAGGCGGCGATAACTCGTAAGCTCAGCCCGGAAGACAAGGTTGCACACAAAAAGCGCAAAGCGCGGGAACAGTTGGTTGCCCGGATGGGTGTTGATCCGGACAATGACTGGAGCGCTCGCTATGAAGTGCTTCCTGGCAAGGAAAAAGTTGTCAGTGAGCTGAAGCGCCTTGCTAAAAATGCCGACCACATCTATCTCGCAACGGATCTTGACCGCGAAGGGGAGGCCATTGCGTGGCACCTCAAGCAGACCATTGGTGGTGAGCCTGAAAAGTACCGCCGTGTGGTGTTCAATGAGATCACCAAGCGAGCCATTCAGGGAGCATTTGAAAACCCGGGAAGTCTCGATACGAATCAGGTTAACGCCCAGCAGGCTCGTCGTTTTCTCGACCGGGTTGTTGGCTACATGGTGTCGCCGCTGCTTTGGGCCAAGCTTGCCCGTGGCTTGTCGGCTGGCCGCGTTCAATCGGTAGCGGTGCGTTTGATTGCAGAGCGTGAGCGAGACATTCGTGTGTTCGTGCCCGAGGAGTACTGGCAGATGTTTGCCGGGCTGGGTGCAAAGGCCAGCAAGCAGCCTGTGCGTTTTGAGGTCACTCGCTACAATGACAAGCCCTACCGCCCGGTTAACGAGCAGCAAAGCAATGAGCACGTAGAACGCCTTAAGGCGGGTAGCTTTGAAGTAGCCAAGCGGGAAGACAAGCCCACCAGGTCTCGCCCTGGTGCGCCGTTTATCACCTCGACCCTGCAGCAGGCTGCAAGTAACCGCATGGGGTTCAGTGTCAAGAAGACCATGATGCTGGCGCAGCGCCTCTATGAGGCCGGTTACATCACTTATATGCGTACCGACTCCACCAACCTTAGCCAGGATGCAATCAACAGCTGTCGCGATTACATCACGGACCAGTTCGGTGACCGTTATCTGCCAGAGAAACCCAAGGTATATGGCAGCAAGGAGGGCGCCCAGGAAGCGCACGAAGCGATTCGCCCAACCGAGGTGACTCGCAAGGCGTCAGCAATCAGCGGCCTGGAAAAGGACGCAGAGAAGCTCTATGACTTGATCTGGCGTCAGTTTGTTGCCTGCCAGATGGCTGAGGCAGAATTTCTTAGCACGTCTATCGTTGTTGCCAATGGCAGTTACGAGCTACGCACCCGTGGCCGTATCATCAAGTTTGAGGGTTTTCTGAAGGTTGCTCCCCAGTCGGCCAAGAAAGAAGAAGACGTCGCCCTGCCAGACATCAAGGTAGGTGAGTCTCTGAGTCTCGAAAAGCTTGAGCCAAGCCAGCACTTTACCAAGCCTGCGCCTCGTTATACGGAAGCCAGCCTGGTTAAAGAGCTTGAAAAGCAGGGTATTGGCCGGCCTTCTACTTATGCATCGATTATCTCCACCATTCAGGATCGCGGTTATGTGCGTTTGCAGAACCGTCGCTTCTACGCGGAGAAGATGGGTGAGATTGTCACGGATCGCCTGTGCGAATCGTTTTCCAATCTGATGGACTTCGATTTTACGGCAAAGATGGAAGGTGATCTGGACCGTATTGCCTTAGGCGATGTGGAATGGAAGAAGGTTCTTAACGACTTCTATGCCAATTTCCGTCAGCAGCTGGAATCGGCGGAAACGGCTGATGGTGAGGGCGGAATGCGCCCGAACGACCCAACAGAAACCAATATTCCTTGCCCAACCTGTGCTCGTAACATGCAGATTCGTGTTGCCAGTACGGGTGTGTTCCTGGGTTGCTCTGGTTATTCACTGCCACCTAAAGAACGCTGTAAAACCACCATTAACCTGGTGTCTGGTGATGAGGTGGTTAGCGCGGATGACGATGTTGAGGGCGAGGGTGAAACCCGACTGCTGCGTAAAAAGCGTCGCTGCCCGATCTGCGCAACGGCTATGGACAGCTATCTGGTAGATGAAACCCGAAAACTCCATGTGTGCGGTAATAATCCGGACTGTGCCGGGTACGAAGTGGAGGAGGGTACATTCCGGATTAAAGGCTACGATGGCCCCACGCTGGAATGCGATAAGTGTGGTGCCGAAATGCAGCTGAAAACTGGCCGGTTTGGCAAGTACTTCGGTTGCATGAGTGATACCTGTAAGAATACCCGCAAGCTATTGAAGAGCGGAGAGCCGGCGCCACCAAAAATGGATCCGGTGCCGATGCCTGAACTGCAATGCCAGAAAGTCGACGACACCTATGTTTTGCGTGATGGTGCATCAGGAATGTTTTTGGCGGCCAGCAAGTTCCCGAAAAACCGTGAGACTCGGCCGCCACTGGTCATGGAGATCAAACCGCATCGGAAGGAAATCGATCCGAAACACGATTACCTGATGGAGGCCCCGGAACGTGATCCTGAGGGCAACCCGACGGTCATCCGGTATAGCCGAAAAACCAAAGAGCAGTATGTGATGACCGAAAAAGACGGTAAGGCTACCGGTTGGTCCGCATGGTATGTGAATGGAAAATGGCAGCCGCGCGAGAAGTAGTAAAGACTGGTCAGGTGAATAGAAAAAGAGGCCAGAGCGTAAGCTCTGGCCTCTTTTTCGTTTAGCCGGGCTTTTTTCTCGCTTATCTGAACTTCCGCAATCTCTGGATCAGCGAAGACGTATCCCAGCGCTTGCCGCCCATTTCCTGAACGTCGCCGTAAAACTGGTCCACCAGTGCTGTAACTGGTAGCGAGGCATTTACCTTGCGTGCTTCATCAAGGCATATGCCCAAGTCTTTGCGCATCCAGTCGACAGCAAATCCATGATCAAATTTACCATCAATCATGGTTCCTGATCGGTTTTCCATCTGCCAGGACTGTGCTGCGCCCTTGGAAATGACGTCCACAACTTTTTTCACATCGAGATTTGCCTGTTCGGCAAAATGCAGGGCTTCTGACAGCCCCTGTACCAAACCGGCAATGGCAATCTGGTTGACCATTTTCGTTTTCTGGCCGCTTCCTGCGGGGCCCATGAGGTTCAGTGCTCTGGCATAGTTCTGCAGTAGCGGTTGGGCTTTCGAGTAGTCATCCTCCGACCCGCCGCACATGATCGTAAGCTGTCCGTTCTGGGCGCCTTGTTGGCCTCCGGAGACCGGTGCGTCGATAAAACCCATGCCGACCTTGCGGGCAGCCTCGGAAAGGTTCTCAGCTACGCCGGCAGAAGCGGTGGTGTGATCCACCAGCACGGCCCCATATTTTGCGTGTGCCAGAATGCCGTTCTCTCCTTCGTAAACCGCAACCAGGTCCTTGTCGGCGCCTACGCAGGTCATTACAAAATCAGCGCCTTGGACGGCCTCTTTGATGGTCTCGCAGGCGGTTCCTGGGTACTCTCTGGCCCACTCTAACGATTTTTCCTTTGAGCGATTCCAGACCCGAACGGTAATGCCGGCCTTGGCGAGGTGGCCGGCCATGGGGTAGCCCATAACGCCAAGGCCGATAAAGGTTGCGGTTGTCATTGGTTTCTCCTTGAAGAGTTATGGCAATTAACTTAGCACAGACAGGGTAAGTTACCCGCGAAAGGGTGGCGATCAAACCCATAAAAAAAGGCCGCTGATTCAGCGGCCTTTTCGTTTTCAGTGCAGGTAAGGGTTACTTTTTAGGGTAATCCCTTGCTGGAGAACCAGTGTACAGCTGGCGCGGACGGCCAATGCGGTAATCACCGCTGACCATTTCGTTCCAGTGGGAGAACCAGCCGATCGTCCGTGCCATGGCAAAGATTACCGTAAACATGGATGTCGGGATCCCGATTGCCTTGAGAATGATGCCTGAGTAGAAGTCTACGTTCGGGTAAAGCTTACGCTTAACGAAGTATTCGTCTTCAAGGGCGATCTGCTCAAGACGCTGAGCGATTTTCAGGAGAGGGTCATTTTCCAGTCCGAGTTCACTCAAGACTTCATGGGCAGTTTCCGCCATAACCTTGGCGCGTGGGTCAAAGTTTTTGTAAACCCGGTGACCAAAGCCCATCAAGCGGAAAGGATCATCTTTGTCTTTAGCTCTGGCAATGAACGCATCGATATTAGAGACGTCGCCAATTTCCGCAAGCATGTCCAGGACGGCCTCGTTAGCGCCACCGTGTGCAGGGCCCCAGAGTGCTGCAATGCCAGAAGCGATGCAGGCGTAAGGGTTGGCGCCTGAGGAGCCGGCCAGTCGCACAGTCGATGTGGAGGCGTTCTGTTCGTGGTCCGCATGGAGAATAAAAATCTTGTCCATGGCTTTTGCGAGAATCGGGTTTGGCTTATAAGTCTCGCAGGGCACGCCAAACATCATCTGCAGGAAATTCTCTGAGTATGACAAATCGTTTCGTGGATAAACGAAAGGCTGGCCGATGCTGTATTTGTAGCACCAGGCCGCAATTGTTGGCATTTTGGCGATGAGGCGATGGGCTGTAATGTCACGCTGATGTTCGTTGGTTACGTCCATCTGATCGTGATAAAACGCGGAAAGTGCTCCGACAACTCCACACATGATTGCCATAGGGTGCGCGTCCCGGCGGAAGCCGTGGAAGAAATTGCGCATCTGGTCGTGCAGCATGGTGTGGTTTTTGATGGTGTCGTGGAACAGCTTGTTCTGTTCGGCTGTTGGCAGTTCGCCTTTCAGTAGCAGGTAACAGACTTCAAGGTAGTCTGAATGCTCTGCGAGCTGCTCGATTGGATAGCCCCGGTGCAGCAGAACGCCTTCGTCACCATCGATGTAGGTGATAGCCGACTCACAGGCGGCCGTAGAGACAAAGCCCGGGTCGTAAGTGAAAACGCCATTCTGGACTAAACCTCTAACGTCGATAACGTCAGGGCCAACGGTGCCGGAATAAATCGGTAGCTCAATGGACTCATTCCCCACCGAGAGCGTGGCTTTCCTGTCGGTCATAGTGCTCTCCTGTTTATCAGCTTTGACAGTGCTAGCTGTCTTTATAGTTGCGCGAGAAGGCGCGTATTATCGCAAAACTGGCGGCAAAATATAGGGCGTAGGCTTTTTTTGTCAATGAAAGAGTACGGAAACATCAGGATAAGCCCCTCATTGTAAATCAGGGATATCCCGAATAATGCGGCCCCGGATGGAAAAAAGCATTTGTCAATACGCTTAATAGCTTGCTCTGTTACAGTCCTCGCGCGGCTTCAGCGTGTGTTGCGCGTTTGTAATTATACGGGCGTCTCCTTATAATCCCTAGCCCGGAATTGGGGATCCATCTTCACGGGTGCTTGTGCGTAGCAAGCTACCTTGTTGGTGTTCGCCCTCCTGAACCAATCGTCTGTCGATATCGTATTCAACATTCGATCGTTACATACCAACTAACCGCCGCCGGCTTGCCGGTTCTGCGGCACCAAAAGAGAGTGTGAGAGCGCTGTGAATAGCAAACGACCAGTAAATCTCGATCTCGGCACGTTTCATTTTCCGCTGCCAGCCATTACGTCCATATTGCACCGCATCAGCGGCATCATCATTTTTGTTGGTGTTGCGTTCATGCTCTACGGACTTCAGCTTTCCCTTTCAGGGGAAGAAGGCTTCAGTCAGGTCAGTGAACTGCTGAACAGCTTCCTTGCCAAGCTGATTACCTGGGGCATTCTGTCTGCTCTGCTTTATCACCTGGTTGCGGGTATCAAGCACCTGCTGATGGATATGGGCATTGGTGAAGAGCTGGAAAGCGGGCGAGCAGCTGCAAAGATCACGATTGCAGTATCCGTTATCCTTATCGTTCTGGCAGGAGTTTTCGTATGGGCATGAATAGTGTGACCAACATTGGCCGTAACGGTATCCAGGATTGGATTATCCAGCGGGTTTCTGCATACGTCCTGGCCTTTTATACACTGTTTTTGATTGGTTTTTTTGTCACAACCGATGTGGACTACCAGTCCTGGTCGGCTCTGTTTAATCAAACCTGGTTCAAGATCTTTTCATTGCTGGCTCTGCTTTCGATCGGCGCTCACGCGTGGGTTGGACTTTGGACGGTATCTACCGACTATATCAAATCAGCAATGCCGCGCTTTCTGTTTCAAGCCGCATTCATCCTGGTTAGTTTTGTGTATGTGGTCTGGGGAATCCAGATTATTTGGGGGCTTTGATCGATGTCTAATATTAAGACTATCTCTTACGACGCAATTGTAATCGGCGGCGGCGGTGCCGGCATGCGAGCGGCCCTGCAGTTGACCGAGTCAGGCGTCAAAACTGCGTGTATCACCAAGGTGTTTCCAACCCGTTCGCACACGGTATCTGCCCAGGGCGGCATTACCTGCGCGATTGCAAGTGCAGACCCCAATGATGACTGGCGCTGGCACATGTACGACACCGTTAAAGGGTCTGATTACATTGCCGACCAGGATGCAGTTGAGTACATGTGCTCCGTAGGGCCGCAGGCTGTTTTCGAGCTTGAGCACATGGGGCTGCCTTTCTCCCGAACTGAGCAGGGCCGCATCTATCAGCGCCCATTTGGTGGTCAGTCCAAGGGGCCGGATAACCCGACTCAGGCCGCACGCACTTGTGCAGCCGCTGACCGTACCGGCCACGCGCTGTTGCACACGCTATATCAGGCGAACCTGAAGGGCGGTACTACCTTCCTGAACGAATGGTATGCCGTTGATCTGGTGAAAAACAGCAAAAACGAAGTTGTTGGTGTTGTTGCCATTGAAATTGAAACCGGCGAAGTGGCTTACATCAAGTCCAAGGCGACGGTTCTGGCGACCGGTGGCGCCGGTCGTATCTATGCCTCTACGACCAACGCGCTGATTAACACTGGCGATGGCGTTGGCATGGCGCTGCGTGCGGGATTCCCGATGCAGGACATGGAAATGTGGCAGTTCCACCCAACTGGAATCTACGGTGCCGGTACGCTGGTAACCGAAGGTTGCCGGGGTGAGGGTGGCTACCTGATCAACTCTGAAGGCGAGCGGTTTATGGAGCGCTACGCTCCGAACGCGAAAGACCTTGCGGGCCGTGATGTTGTGGCGCGCTCCATGGTTATTGAGATCCTTGAGGGTCGCGGTTGCGGTCCTGATAAGGATCACGTGTTGTTGAAGCTGGATCACCTGGGCGAAGAAACCCTGAACCTGCGACTGCCGGGTATCTGTGAGTTGTCCCGTACATTTGCTCACGTAGATCCCGTAAAAGAGCCGGTCCCGGTTGTTCCTACCTGTCACTACATGATGGGTGGTGTTCCTACAAACGTAGGTGGCCAGGCACTGACGCAAGACGAAAGCGGTAACGATCAGCCGATCCCGGGTCTGTTTGCCTGCGGTGAGGCAGCCTGTGTTTCCGTACACGGTGCAAACCGCCTGGGTGGTAACTCGCTATTGGATCTGGTTGTTTTTGGTCGTGCGGCAGGCCTGCACATTGAAGAGCAGTTGCGCGGCGGTTTCGAAACTGACGACGCAACCGACGCAGACATCAAGCGTGCAATGGCTCGTCTGGATCGCCTGAACAGTGCTTCTGAAGGTGAGAGCGTTGCTGAGGTTCGTAAGGATCTTCAGAATTGCATGCAGCTCTACTTTGGTGTGTTCCGTGACGGCAAGAGCATGGAAGAGGGCTTGAAGAAGCTCGCGGCGATCGGTGAGCGCGTTCGTAACACCAAGCTGACTGACACAAGCAATGCATTCAATACTGCCCGTATTGAAGCGCTTGAGCTGGACAACCTTTTTGAGGTGGCTCAGGCAACGGCCATTGCGGCAAACGAGCGTAAAGAGAGCCGTGGTGCTCATGCCCGTAACGATTTCACCGAGCGTGATGACGAAAATTGGCTGAAGCATTCTCTCTACTTCCCGCTGGATAAGCGTATTGGCAAGCGTGATGTTAACTTCGCGCCGAAAACTGTCGAAACCTTCCAGCCGAAAGTCCGGACATACTAAGGGGAACGTACACTATGTTGGTAAGTCTTTACCGTTATAACCCGGAAACTGACAACGCCCCTTACATGCAGGACGTAGAGGTTGAGCTTCCGGCAGGAAAGGATCTGATGGTTCTTGATGTGCTTAACCTCATCAAGGAAAAAGATTCGTCAATGGCCTACCGCCGCTCGTGCCGTGAAGGTGTGTGTGGTTCGGATGGCATGAACATGAACGGCAAAAATGGCTTGGCATGTATTACGCCCATGTCGCAGGTCGTCAAGAATGGCAAGTTGGTATTGCGCCCTCTGCCAGGCTTGCCGGTTATCCGCGATCTGGTCGTAGATATGAGCCTGTTCTATAAGCAGTACGAAAAAGTAATGCCGTATCTTGTGAACGATACGCCAGTGCCTGCTATTGAACGTCTCCAGACACCGGAAGATCGGGAAAAGCTGGATGGTTTGTACGAGTGTATTCTCTGTGCATGCTGCTCCACATCCTGTCCTTCGTTCTGGTGGAACCCGGACAAGTTTATTGGTCCGGCAGGTCTGTTGCAGGCATATCGCTTCCTGGCGGATAGCCGCGATACAGCGCAAGCTGAGCGTCTCGCCAATCTGGATGACCCGTTCAGTGTGTTCCGTTGCAGGGGCATCATGAACTGTGTCAGCGTATGTCCGAAAGGCCTCAACCCCACAAGGGCAATTGGCCATATCCGGAATCTTTTGCTGCATAGAGCTACTTAAGCGGCAGGATTTCAGACAGGCGCTATACTGGTCTGAATAGGTTGGACTCCCGGAAGGCCTCGCATTTTATGCGGGGCCTTCAACCAAAGGCTTATAGTCAAAGGTCTTACCCGGGTGCACACTACGCAAGCCGTGCCGGGAACTCAGCAGGTTTTCTTGCGGCGTTGCAGAGTATAAAAAATCATTGGGGAACGGAAAACATCCATGTTGGGTGTGGTGGCCATAGTCGATCCCGTAAAAACCCGTATTGACTGATAGTTACCCCTGGCCGACCATACTTGGCTCCCCCGCACCAGCCCAAGGTGAGCTATTCAAAATGCAAGAAAGCATGATGGAGCAGTTATGGCAGACGTCCCACTTGCAAGGTGGAAATCTGGCCTATGTTGAACAGCTTTTTGAAACCTACCTGACAGACCCTAATGCCGTTCCTGAAGAGTGGCGCAGCTATTTCGACAAGCTTCCAAGCGTTGATGGCAGTCATGGCCGCGACGTTATTCACTCTTCGATCCGGGAACAGTTTGAGCACATCTCCCGCAATCAGCGTTTCCTCACGACTAATGGCGTGCCAGCTGGCGCTACGTCGGATGCTGATAAAAAGCAGATTCGTGTTCTTCAGTTAATCAATGCTTATCGTTTTCGTGGTCACCAGGAAGCAAAGCTTGATCCACTCGGCGTCTGGAATCGTCCCAAGGTAGAAGATCTTGAACTGTCGTTTCACGATCTGTCCGAGTCCGATCTCGATCTGGAATTCCAGACAGGCTCTCTGAGCTTTGGTTCTGACACCATGAAGCTTGGCGATATCTACGATGGTCTCCGCAAGACATACTGCGGAAGCATCGGTGCCGAATATATGCACGTGGTTGATACCCGCATCAAGCGCTGGTTTCAGCAACGTATGGAACCGGTTCGCTCAGAGCCCGGTTTCGAAGCCGCTACCCGTACCCATATTCTTGAACGCCTTACGGCTGCCGAAGGCTTGGAGAAATACCTTGGCTCCCGCTACCCAGGCGTCAAGCGTTTTGGTCTTGAGGGTGGTGAAAGCCTTATTCCTTGCATGGATGAGCTTATCCAGCGTGCCGGTCATTACGGTGCCAAGGAAATTGTTCTGGGTATGGCCCACCGTGGCCGACTGAATATTCTGGTCAATACTTTGGGCAAAAACCCCAAAGAATTGTTTGATGAATTCGAAGGTAAAAGGCTCGCCGATTCCGGTTCCGGCGACGTCAAATACCACCAGGGCTTCTCGTCCAACGTTATGACAGACGGCGGTGAAGTGCACTTGGCCATGGCGTTTAACCCATCCCACCTGGAAATAGTATCTCCCGTGGTAGAGGGGTCGGTTCGTGCCCGCCAGACGCGTCGTTCCGATACGGAAGGCAATCAGGTTGTTCCGGTTATCATGCACGGTGATGCGGCATTTGCCGGTCAGGGTGTGGTGATGGAAACTTTCCAGATGTCCCAGACCCGTGGTTTTGGCGTGGGTGGCACCATCCATATTGTTATCAATAACCAGGTTGGCTTCACCACCAGCAAGCAGGAAGACGCGCGCTCTACGGAGTATTGCACCGACATCGCGAAGATGGTCCAGGCGCCGATACTGCATGTGAACGCTGATGATCCTGATGCGGTTGTGTTTGTAACTCAAATGGCGATGGACTATCGCAACGAGTTCAAGGGTGACGTGGTTATCGATCTGGTTTGTTATCGCCGTCGTGGACACAACGAGGCGGATGAGCCTGCTGCAACACAGCCGATGATGTACCAAAAAATTCGTAAGCTGCCAACCACGCGTAATATATACGCAGACAAGCTGATTGCTGCAGGTGTGGTGACTGAAGACGAAGCCAAGCAGATGGAAAATGACTACCGTGATGCGCTGGATAACGGCGAGCATGTGGTCAAATCTCTTGTCAAAGAGCCGAACAAAGATCTCTACGTGGACTGGGCTCCGTATCTTGGTCACGCATGGACTGCCAAGTGTAAGTCCAGCGTGCCATTGAAAACCATCCAGAAGCTGGGCAAGAAGCTGACCCAGGTACCCGAAGGGTTCAGCATTCAGCGTCAGGTATCCAAAATCGTCACTGATCGCGACAAAATGACCGCCGGTGCGCTGCCCATTAACTGGGGTTACGGTGAGATCATGGCGTACGCAACGCTGCTGAACGAAGGGCATCCAATTCGCTTGACCGGACAGGATGTGGGGCGTGGAACCTTCTCTCACCGCCACGCGGTTTTGCATAACCAGAAAGATGGCTCCAGACACATAGCGCTTGCACAGCTCTCTGATAAACAGCCAAAGTTTGAAATATACGACTCGCTACTGTCGGAAATGGCAGTGATGGCGTTCGAGTACGGCTACGCAACAACTACGCCGGATGCACTGGTTGTCTGGGAGGCTCAGTTTGGGGACTTTGCAAACGGCGCCCAGGTGGTTATCGACCAGTTCCTGACCAGTGGCGAGCATAAGTGGGGCCGCCTGTGCGGGCTGACTCTGTTGCTGCCGCACGGCTATGAAGGGCAGGGGCCTGAGCACAGTTCTGCGCGGCTTGAGCGTTTCCTCCAGCTATCGGCAGAGCACAATATTCAGGTATGTGTGCCAACCACGCCTTCCCAGGTTTTCCATATGCTTCGCCGCCAGGTTAAGCGTCCATTGCGTAAGCCTCTGGTGGCAATCACGCCCAAGAGTCTGCTGCGCCACAAGGAAGCGACCTCGGATCTCGACGATCTGACCTCAGGCACCTTCCAGACAGTACTTCCTGAGAAAGATCTGCCTGAAGCGAAAAAGGTTACCCGGGTTATTCTTTGCAGTGGCAAGGTCTATTATGACCTTCTGGAAAAGAAGAAGACCGAAGAGCGGGACGACGTTGCCCTGATACGTATTGAGCAGCTCTATCCGTTCCCCGGTGAGGATCTGGACGAAACCTTGGCGCAGTATCCGAAGCTCAAACACGTTGTTTGGTGCCAGGAAGAGCCAATGAACCAGGGTGCCTGGTATTGCAGTCAGCACCATATGCGTAATGCGCTGCAACGTCTGAATCCAAAGCTGTACCTTCAGTATGCTGGCCGTGAGGCTTCTGCTGCTCCGGCGGCAGGGCACATGTCTGTGCATATTGAAGAGCAGAAAAACCTTGTTAACGACGCGTTTGAAATCTGACGAGCTACCGAACTAAGGAACTGTAATGTCTACTGAGATTAAAGCCCCCGTATTCCCGGAGTCGGTCGCAGAGGGTACCGTCGCGACCTGGCACAAACAGCCTGGCGAAGCCTGTTCACGTGACGACCTGATTGTCGATATCGAAACCGACAAAGTGGTTCTCGAAGTTGTCGCACCTGCAGACGGTGTAATCGAGGAAATTCTCAAAGGTGAAGGCGATACCGTAGAGAGCGGTGAAGTCATTGGTAAATTTAAAGCCGGCGCTGCGGGCGACTCCGGTTCTTCGGAGAGCAAAGCCAGCAGTGCCAGTGCGGATAAAGGTGAAGCCAAGTCTGAGCAAAGCCAGGAGTCCGGCGACGCGATTCTGAGCCCGGCTGCGCGTAAGTTAGCTGACGAAAACAACGTTGATCCGGCTGCTGTAAAGGGCACTGGAAAAGACGGGCGTGTCACGAAAGAAGACGTTCAAAATCACGTGGACTCTTCCAAGTCTTCAGGTGGTTCCGCAAAAGCAGCTGCACCGTCTGCTATGCCCGAAGTGAACGTGGCCGCTGGTGAGCGTCCTGAAAAGCGTGTGCCAATGACCCGCTTGCGTGCCAGCATCGCCAAGCGACTGGTTAATGCGCAACAAACAGCCGCCATGCTGACGACCTTTAACGAGGTTGATATGGGGCCTATCATGGAGCTGCGCAAGGCCTATCAGGACAGCTTCGTGAAGCGTCATGATATCAAGCTGGGCTTTATGTCTTTCTTCGCCAAGGCTGCCACGGAAGCGTTGAAGCGTTTCCCGGCTGTGAACGCGTCTATCGATGGTAACGATATGGTTTACCACGGCTACCAGGACATCGGTGTTGCCGTATCCACTGATCGCGGCCTGGTTGTTCCGGTACTCCGTGATACGGACGCAATGGGCTTGGCAGATATCGAGAAGAAAATTGTTGAGTACGGCACCAAGGCGAAAGGTGGCAAGCTTGCGATAGAAGATATGACCGGTGGTACCTTTACCATTACTAATGGTGGTATTTTCGGGTCCCTGATTTCTACGCCGATCCTGAATCCGCCGCAAACAGCGATTCTGGGTATGCACAAAATCCAGGAGCGCCCCATGGCGGTCAATGGCAAGGTGGAAATCCGTCCGATGATGTACCTTGCGCTGTCCTATGACCACCGCATGGTGGATGGCAAGGAGGCGGTACAATTCCTTGTGGCCATCAAAGACATGCTTGAGGATCCGGCGCGCATTCTTCTGGACGTGTGAGCTGACACCTAACGAATCGGAAAACAGGATTTACTATGTCTGATAAGTACGACGTAATTGTTATTGGCGCAGGCCCTGGTGGCTATGTTGCTGCCATCAAAGCGGCTCAGCTTGGCCTCAAAACTGCGTGTGTCGAGTCGTGGAGCTCTAAAGATGGCAAGTCACAGGTTTTGGGCGGCACCTGCCTGAACGTGGGTTGTATCCCGTCGAAAGCCTTGCTTGAGATTTCCCACAAGTTTGAGGAAGCAAGCCACGACTATGAAATGCAGGGCATCATTGCCAAGGATGTCAAAATCGACATCGCCAAAATGATGGAGCGCAAGGACGGTATAGTAAAACAGCTGACTGGCGGTATCGCCGGGTTGTTTAAAGCTAATGGTGTCACCTCTATTTATGGTCACGGCAAGCTGTTGGCTAATCGTCAGGTGGAAGTGACTGACAAAGACGGGAAAACCAGCACCTACGAAGCGGATAACGTTATTATTGCAACCGGCTCCAAACCTATCGATATCCCGCCTGCGCCTATGACGGAAGGCTATATTGTCGATTCTGAAGGCGCGTTGGAATTTGATAAGGTGCCAAAGCGTCTTGGTATCATTGGCGCTGGCGTTATCGGCCTTGAGCTGGGTAGTGTTTGGGCCCGCTTGGGCGCTGAAGTGACTGTGCTGGAGGCGCAAGATACCTTCCTGCCGGCGGTTGATCAGCAGATTGCCAAAGATGCACTGAAGCAGTTCCGTAAGCAGGGCCTGGATATTGTCATGGGTGGCCGTGTAACCGGTGCCGAGGTCAAGCGCAAGCTGGTTAATGTTAGTTACGAAGACAGCAAGGGTAAGCAGGAACTGAAGGTCGACAAGCTGATTGTTGCCGTCGGTCGCAGACCTTATACAGATAACCTTCTGGCAGCAGATTCCGGCGTAAGCATGGACGAGCGCGGTTTCATCTTCGTTGATGAGAAGTGCAAAACCGAAGCACCGGGTGTTTGGGCTGTAGGGGATGTCGTGCGCGGCCCGATGCTGGCGCACAAAGCTTCAGAAGAGGGTGTAATGGTCGCTGAGCGCATCGCTGGCCAAAAGCCCCAGGTAAATTACGACTGCATTCCCAACGTTATTTACACCTCGCCGGAAGTGGCCTGGGTAGGCAAGACGGAAGAGCAGCTCAAGACTGAAGGCGAAGCCTACAAGGTTGGTACTTTCCCATTTGCGGCGAACGGCCGTGCAATGGCTGCAAATGCCGCCTCAGGTATGGTGAAAATTATCGCCGACGAGAAAACTGATCGAATTCTGGGCTTCCACGTTGTTGGGCCTCAGGCATCAGAGATTGTTGCCCAAGGCGTTATTGCCATGGAATTCGGTTCCAGTGCAGAAGATCTGGCGCTGACCTGTTTTGCACATCCGACTCTTTCGGAGTCTGTGCATGAGGCGGCCCTGGCAGTCAACGGTGGTGCGATTCACATCGCGAACCGTCGCAAAAAGAAGTAACGCAAAACAGGAAGTAGGGGCGTCCGTAATGGCGCCCCTTTATTATAAAAAGACAGATTTCCGTTTGCGATCGTGGTGAGCTGAGGTGATCCCCTGCTCATCGAACAGAATTCGCGTTTAAGGCTCCTCATTCGGGGAGTGGCGAGTTCACTGCCGTACGTGGTTATCCTCCATCAAAAAGCGGGACACTAACTATGAATTTGCATGAATATCAGGGCAAACAGCTTTTCGCTGAATATGGCCTGCCCGTATCTCAAGGCATTGCCTGTGATACTCCGAAAGACGCGGTTGCAGCCGCTGATGAAATTGGCGGCGATGCGTGGGTGGTTAAAGCCCAGGTTCACGCGGGTGGCCGCGGTAAGGCCGGCGGCGTAAAGCTGGTCAAGAGCAAAGACGAAATTCGCGAGTTTGCTGAAAAGTGGCTGGGCAAGAACCTGGTCACCTATCAAACAGACGAAAACGGCCAGCCAGTCACCAAGATTTTGGTTGAGTCCCTGACCGATATTGATCAGGAGCTGTATCTGGGCGCAGTTGTTGACCGTGCCTCCCGTCGCGTCGTGTTCATGGCGTCCACCGAAGGTGGTGTCGAGATCGAGACGGTTGCTGAAGAAACACCGGAAAAGATCTTGAGAGCTGAAATCGATCCGCTGGTTGGCGCACAGCCGTTCCAGGGCCGCGAGTTGGCGTTCAAGCTTGGGCTCGAAGGCAAGCAAATCGGTCAGTTCACCAAGATTTTCATGGGTCTTGCGAAGCTGTTTGAAGAGCGTGACCTGGCACTGCTGGAAATCAACCCGCTGGTTATTACCCCAGCCGGTGACTTGCACTGCCTGGATGCCAAGATTGGTGTTGACGGTAACGCACTGTATCGCCAGAAAAAAATTCAGGAAATGCACGATCCTTCCCAGGAAGATCCTCGTGAAGCCGAAGCTGCCAAGTGGGAACTCAACTATGTAGCGCTGGATGGAAACATCGGCTGCATGGTTAACGGTGCGGGCTTGGCCATGGGCACCATGGACATCATCAAGTTGTCTGGCGGTGAGCCGGCAAACTTCCTTGATGTTGGCGGCGGTGCAACCAAAGAGCGTGTTACTGAAGCGTTCAAGATCATCTTGTCTGACGACGCAGTACAAGCCGTTCTGGTTAACATCTTCGGTGGTATTGTCCGTTGTGACATGATTGCTGAAGGTATTATCGGTGCAGTCAAGGAAGTGGGCGTCAAGGTTCCTGTGGTTGTGCGCCTTGAAGGCAACAACGCTGAGAAAGGCACCAAGGTACTTGCTGAAAGTGGCCTGAACATTATCGCCGCCACCAGTCTGGCGGATGCTGCAGAGCAAGTTGTTAAAGCCGCAGGGGGTAAATAATGAGCATCCTGATCAATAAAGACACCAAGGTTATTTGCCAGGGCTTTACTGGCGCGCAGGGTACCTTTCACTCTGAGCAGGCTATCGAATACGGAACCAAAATGGTCGGTGGCGTAAGCCCGGGTAAGGGCGGCACTGAGCATTTGGGCCTGCCGGTATTCAATACCGTTCGTGAAGCAGTAGAAAAGACCGGAGCCGAGGCTACCGTAATCTATGTTCCTGCTCCGTTCTGTAAGGATGCGATCATTGAAGCGGCAGATGCCGGTATTGAGCTGATTGTGTGCATCACTGAGGGCATTCCGACCATCGACATGCTTTACGCCAAAGAATACGTTGATCGTAAAGGCGTTCGCATGATTGGTCCTAACTGCCCGGGTGTGATTACTCCGGGTGAGTGCAAGATCGGTATTATGCCGGGCCACATTCACAAGCCAGGCAAGGTGGGTATCGTATCCCGTTCCGGCACCCTGACTTACGAAGCGGTCAAGCAGACCACAGACTTCGGCTACGGCCAGTCTACCTGCGTAGGCATTGGTGGCGACCCGATTCCAGGCTCTAACTTCATCGATATCCTTGCACTGCTGCAGAATGACCCGCAGACAGAAGCGATTGTGATGATTGGTGAAATTGGCGGTACTGCTGAAGAAGAAGCGGCTGCTTTCATCAAGGAAAACGTCACTAAGCCAGTGGTTGCTTACATTGCCGGTGTTACAGCACCTCCAGGTAAGCGCATGGGCCACGCTGGTGCCATCATCTCTGGTGGTAAGGGCACGGCAGACGAGAAGTTCGCAGCTTTGAACGATGCCGGTGTTAAAACTGTTCGCAGTTTGGCCGATATTGGTAAGGCTCTGAAGGAAGTAACTGGCTGGTAAGTTAGTTTCTTTCTTGAAAACCCCCGTTTCTGTTCTGCAGAGCGGGGGTTTTTTATTTATAATGCTGGGTCGTCTGATCTAGTATGGGCGAATCCCATTCAAAAGAAGGAGTTTGTGCTTTGAGTTCAGTAGAGTCCCAGCAACGGGTTTTGTCTGGTATGCGTCCGACCGGCAAGCTTCATCTAGGTCATTACCATGGTGTGCTAAAAAACTGGGTGAAACTCCAGCACGAATTTGAGTGCTTCTTCTTTATCGCCGACTGGCATGCCCTGACAACGCAATACGATGACCCGTCCGGCATAGAACAAAGCGTATGGGATATGGTGGTCGACTGGTTGGCAGCAGGGGTAAATCCCGGCTCATCCACCATGTTTATCCAGTCTCAGGTACCGGAGCACGCAGAGCTTCACTTGCTGTTGTCCATGATTACACCGCTGGGCTGGCTGGAGCGCATTCCCACCTATAAGGATCAGCAGGAAAAACTGCGGGAAAAGGATCTGGCAACTTATGGGTTTCTTGGGTATCCACTGCTGCAGACGGCAGACATTCTTATGTACCGGGCAGGCAAGGTGCCTGTGGGCGCAGACCAGGTGTCCCATGTGGAAATCACCCGTGAAGTAGCACGCCGGTTTAATCACCTCTATGGGCGCGAGCCCGGTTTTGAAGAGCAGGCAGAGTCGGCCATCGTGAAGATGGGTAAGAAAAACGCCAAGCTCTATCGCACACTCAAGAAGCGTTATCAGGAAGAGGGCGACATGGAAGCGCTGGAAACGGCCCGTGCGTTACTTATGGAGCAGCAGAATATCTCCCTTGGTGATCGTGAGCGCCTTTACGGCTTCATTGAAGGTGGTGGCAAGATCATATTGCCTGAGCCACAGCCCCTTTTAACGCCCGATTCAAAAATGCCGGGGTTGGACGGTCAAAAGATGTCCAAGTCCTATAACAACTATATTGGGCTGCGGGAAGATCCTGATACCGTGGCTCAGAAAGTTCGTACCATGCAGACAGATCCCCAGCGAGTACGTCGCACTGATCCGGGTGAACCCGAGAAGTGCCCTGTTTGGGGTCTGCACAAGGTGTACTCCGATGAGGCCACTAAAGAGTGGGTTCAAACGGGTTGTCGCAGTGCCGGCATAGGCTGTCTGGATTGCAAAAAGCCATTGATTGATGCAATTGTGGAAGAGCAGCGGCCCATACGCGAACGGGCTCTTGAATATGAAAACAGCCCCGATCTTGTACATTCCATTTTGCAGGAAGGGCGCGAACACGCACGTGACGCTGCAAGAGACACTCTGGACGAAGTTCGGGCTGCTATGGGATTGAGCTATCGCTAAGCCAGATCAGGCTCCATTAGCGCGGGTGTCAGGCAAGGAGGTTGTTGACCTTCCCAATGATCTGTATATCCCGCCGGATGCCCTTGCGGTATTTCTTGAGGCTTTTGAAGGCCCGCTCGATCTGTTGCTGTATCTCATACGGCGCCAGAATATGGACATTCTGGACATAGACGTAAGCGAGATAACCCGGCAGTACATGGAATATATTGGCGCCGTAGAAGTCATGCGCTTCGAACTCGCAGCTGAATACCTTGTAATGGCGGCAACGCTTGCGGAGATCAAGTCCCGTATGTTGTTGCCACGGCATGAGGCCGAGGAAGACGATGAGGTGGATCCGCGCGCAGAGCTCATTCGTCGGCTGCAACAATATGAGCGTTTCAAAAAAGCCGCTGAGGATATTGATGCCCTTCCGCGCATGGAGCGCGAGACATTTACGGTGTCCGCATCCTTGCCGAAGCTTCCGTCAAATCAAGCGCATCCAGATGTTGAAATGCGTGATCTGCTTCTTGCCTTGCAGGGCGTTCTGAGCAGGGCCGACCTTTTCACCAGTCATCACGTTGAACGGGAAAGGCTGTCCACCCGCGAACGCATGTCCGCTATTTTGTCACTGTTGCGGGATGATCAGTTTGTCACCTTCCAGAGCCTGTTTACCATTGAAGAAGGGCGGTTAGGGGTGGTAGTGACATTTCTGGCAACCCTGGAATTGGTGAAAGAGCAGTTGATAGAAGTAGTGCAGGCGGAAGTGCTGGGGCAGATTCACGTGCGTGCGCGGGCAGCACGTTAGAATGAATATCGCATTGGAACGCGGCACAGAGAAGGCTGATAGCCATCATGAATGAAGAAAATCTCGCTAAAATTCAGGCGATTGCCGAAGCGGCGTTACTTGCAGCGGGCAAGCCTCTGACACTGGACCAGCTAAGAGAGTTGTTTGCAGAGGATGAGCGCCCGGCGCGGCAGGTTATGGAACACGTTATGATGCTCGTGGGCAACGCCTGTGAGGGTCGCGGTTTCGAGCTACGCAAGGTTGCCAGCGGCTACCGGCTACAGATTCGTGAGGAGTTCGCGCCTTGGGTCAGTCGCCTTTTTGAGGAGAAGCCTCAACGCTACTCCCGTGCTCTGCTGGAAACTCTGGCTCTGATTGCCTATCGTCAGCCAATAACTCGCGGTGAAATTGAAGATATCCGGGGTGTTGCGGTAAGCAGCAATATCATTCGTACCTTACTTGAGCGAGAGTGGGTCCGTATTGTAGGGCATCGAGATGTTCCTGGCCGACCGGCTATGTATGCGACAACCCGTCAATTTCTCGACTATTTCAATCTTTCCGGCCTGACTGAATTGCCACCTTTGTCTGAAATCCGGGATCTGGAAGAAATCGGCAGGGAAATTGAAAAGAATATACAGGCTGAGATCGAGTTTGATTCAACATCAGCTCAGCCCACTGGCGACAACACGTCAGATCAGACATTTCACTGATACCATTCGGGTGTCAGTCAGCGATTAAGGATTAAGTTCATGGCGTCAGAACGCCCCGGAAGAAAAGCAAAACCGGCCGCAGATACGGCTATCAATGACGAGCCAGAGCGGATTCAAAAACTGCTGGCCCGAGCTGGAGTAGGCTCACGCCGGGAAATAGAAGGCTGGATGGAATCCGGACGTCTTATCGTGAATGGTGAGCCTGCAGTGCCGGGCCAGAAAGCCACGGTAAGCGATACGTTTGAGCTGGACGGAAAGCGACTGGACGTCGCAGCAGCCGCTGTGACAGTGCGCCGGGTTCTTATTTATAACAAACCTGAAGGCGAAGTCACTACCCGTAAGGATCCTGAGGGCCGGCCGACGGTCTTCGACCGTCTGCCAAGGCTGAAGGACAACCGTTGGATATCCATTGGCCGCTTGGATATTAACACTACGGGTCTCGTGCTGTTTACCACCGATGGTGAGTTGGCCAATCGCCTTATGCACCCCTCCAGTCAAATTGACCGGGAATACGCCGTCCGGGTGTTCGGTGAGGTGGATGACGCCATGATAGCTCGCCTGATGGCGGGCGTTTTGCTCGAAGATGGTATGGCAAAGTTCAGCGATATCACTCAGGCAGGTGGAAGCGGCATAAACCGCTGGTTCCACGTTACGCTTCTTGAAGGTCGCAACCGTGAGGTTCGCCGTTTGTGGGAGTCTCAGGGTGTACGGGTAAGCCGGCTTAAGCGGGTGCGCTATGGTCCTGTTTTCTTGCCAAGCCGGCTGACGCTTGGGAAGTGGGAGGAGTTGGACCAGAAAGCAGTCGATAGCTTGAGCAAAACAGTTGGGCTTGCCTCTGTGGATATACCTCAGAAAACCCCGGACGAGCAGGCCGCGCATGAGCGGCAGAGAAGAAAAAGCCCTGGAAGCGGAGGCAAGAAGCCTGGAACTCGGCGCTGGGATGTCAGTGACACGAAGCCTGCCCGCAGTGGTGGTTCTGATAAGGCCCGTGGCGGTGCCCGAAAGCCACAAAGAGGAACGGGCAGACCCCGCAAATCCCATTCCGACAAATAATATCTGAAATGCATAGCCTGGGTGCCACAAGGCTCAGGCTGTTCATCCAATGCTTGCAAATACTCTAGTACAGTTCCGGCCTTGAGCCTTCGCCCTGTAAAGAGCCTCATCGGCGCGGGCTATCCATTGGCTCGGCCCTTCTTCACAAAGGTGCCTTGCCAAGCCACAGCTGATGGTTACAGATAGCTCTGTGCCGCCACAATCTATCTTGATATCGCCAACCGCATTTCTTACGCGGTCAGCAACATCTCGCGCTTCCCGCTCGCCGGTGTGTGGTAGCAAAATCGCGAACTCCTCACCACCAAACCGGTAAACGCTGTCTGAGTTTCTGATGGCGTTTTCAATTGCTTCTGCAGTCAGTTTCAACAGGTGGTCGCCTACTACGTGGCCGTGCTGGTCGTTTACAGTCTTGAAGTGGTCCAGATCACAAAGAATCAGCGTGTATTCTTCTCCGTGCCTGTCTGACAGCGAGCTTGCTCGCTGAAGGTGTTCATCAAGCGCACGCTTGTTGGGGATCGATGTGAGCGCATCCGTTAGAGCTGCTTGTTCAATTGCAATATATTGGCAGGCATTGCGCAGCGGAAAGATAGCAGCGCTGATGATCATCTCGATGGCCTGGAGCTCATCATCCGTAAACCTCTTTCGGCGGTTCAGTGTGAGCGTACCGTAAAAGAACCCTTCCAGATTAAGGCGGTATTCGCACTGGTGGGGGCCGCCCATGCCGGTAGCAAACACAAAGTCACGGTGTGCGATTGTATGGCGGTAGCTCAGGGTATCGAAGGGGATAGCATTCCCTAGTTCTTCGGCCAGAATTCCCAGCTGAGTTTCCAGTGAGAGCGTAGTGGATAGCCGGCGGGTCAGCCGTGTGAGTGGGTCGGGGCTGTTTGACCATCCCTGAAACGCCTGCCTGATTTCAGCCAGATTTACTGGCGGTTTGGTGGTTCGTTGTATCGACGGTGTGTTTTTCACTTGGGCTCACTCACTGGCAACGTGTTTCAATGCTTCAGGAGATTCTTAGCACCGATCGTGCCATGAGCTTGCAGTTGTTTATAAACAGTGATTTAACAGATGATCTTAAGGCAGTTTGGTGCCGGAATCTGTGAAGGTCAAGATAAGCGTCAATAATACGGCAAGCCTGTTCCGGCAATAGTACAAGCTGAAATAAAATGCCTGTTCAGGAGGGGTGGGGATGTAGAATCCCTGTGGTAAACTCACGGGCTTGTATTCGCCCCATTTTCAGAAGTGAGCACCATTTCGTATGACGTTTCAGGCTCCAGAAAGTCTTTCCGAACAGATCGCCCAGCATTTGGGGCAGCGGATTGTTACACGGGATCTGAAGCCTGGTAGTCGCATTCAGGAGCTCAAGGTTGCCAGCGATCTTAGCGTCAGCCGGGGGTCCGTGCGCGAAGCCTTGTTGATTCTTGAACGGAGGCACCTGGTTGAGATATTTCCCCGCCGGGGCGCAGTGGTTTCCAGCTTGACGGTGACCAGCGTCAACAATCTTTATGATATTTACATCGACCTGCTCTGTATGCTCGGGCGAAAACTCGTTGAGCGTTGGGCCGGTAATAAAGAGTTGGGCGGCATTCTTGGGCGGGTTCGTGAGGTTGAAGCAATAGCGCAAGCTGTGAACTCAACTAGGCCGGATGCTGCCGAGAAAGTGATCGAGGCGGGCTTTCAGGTTCTGCTTTATGCCTATCGACTGGTGGAAAATCCGTTCCTGGAGGAAACGCTCGAAAACTTCCGGCCTGCCATCAGTCGCACCTATTTTGTTGCACTTGAGAACTTCCGGGGTGGCATAGGCCAAACCGCGGCCTTTTTTAAGCAGCTTGCAGAAGCTGCGCTGAGTGGTGACGCAGTTCGTTTAGAGTCTGCAATACAGGCATTTGGTGAGCATCAGCGCCAACAGGTCTTGAGTATTCTCATGGAGGAGGAGAGCGCGTGACATGCGCCTGAAGTCCATCAAGCTTGCCGGGTTCAAGTCATTCGTTGATCCCACTACCGTGCCTTTTCCTACCAACCTGACCGCGGTAGTCGGGCCTAATGGTTGTGGTAAATCCAATATTATTGACGCCGTTCGCTGGGTAATGGGGGAAAGTTCCGCCAAGTACCTGCGAGGCGAATCCATGACTGACGTTATCTTTAATGGCTCCAGCTCCCGCAAGCCGGTTGGTCAGGCGTCTATTGAACTGGTGTTTGATAATAGTGATGGGTCGGCACCCGGTGAGTTCGTGCGTTTTAACGAGATTTCCGTGCGACGCAGAGTGTCCCGGGAAGGCCAGTCTGAGTATTTCCTGAACGGCACGAAATGTCGACGCCGCGATATTACTGATCTGTTCCTCGGTACCGGCCTCGGCCCTCGAAGCTATGCCATCATTGAGCAAGGCATGATTTCACGGCTGATCGAAGCCAAACCGGAAGAGCTACGAGTTTATATTGAGGAAGCTGCAGGTATTTCCAAATACAAGGAGCGGCGCCGCGAAACGGAAAACAGGATGCGGCGCACCCAGGAAAACCTTGAGCGCCTCACCGATCTTCGTGAAGAGCTGGGGCGCCAGTTACAGCACCTTGAGCGGCAAGCTGCCGCTGCAGAAAAATACAAAGCCTACAAGCAGGAGGAACGCCAGAAAAAAGCCGAACTCACGGTTCTGCGCTGGCAAGCCCTCGATAATGATCTTCAATCCTGGCGTGGCAAAATCCGCGACACAGAGCTGGAGCTTGAAAAGCAGCTCACTGAACGCATCAGCCTTGAAACGTCCCTTGAATCCCTTCGTGACAGCCACCACGAGCGCACAGAGCATTTTAATCGTGCCCAGGCCCGCTATTACGAGGCCGGCGCCGATATTGCCCGCATTGAGCAGAGCCTTGAGCATCAGCGGGAGCGCAGTCGGCAGACCGCGGTGGAATTGGATCAAGCCATGGCCAACCAGCGTGAGCTCACCCGCGAGCTGGCCCAGGACGAAGACAAACTGTCTGCTATCCGTGAAGAGCTGGAGATGATTGAGCCAGAGCAGGAAGCCCTTGCTATCCGTTCTGAAGAATCCGGAGAAAAACTTCAGCTGGCGGAAGATGCCATGGGTGAGTGGCAACAGCGTTGGGAAGAATTCAGCTCACGGTCCGCCGATGCCCGTCGTGAGGCAGAGCTTGCCCAGTCACGCATCAAGTCTCTTGAGGAAGCCACAGATCAGTTGCTTGCCCGTCAGCGCAAACTTCAGGAAGAGCAGGCACAACTGGACGACCAGATTGATCGGGATGAGTTACAGGATTTCCTGGAACAGCAGGAAACGCTTTCGCTGCAGCGCGAGGAAATGGCTGAGCGCATTGATGTGGAACAGGACGAGCTGCAGCATGCCCGACAAAATCAGCGGGATACCGAACAACGCCTCGCAGAAGTCCGGCAACGGGTTCAGAGTTTGCAGGCTGCACTGGAATCCCAGCAGTCGCTTCTGGATGAGCAAATGGGTGGTCAGAATGACACGCTTCAAGCGTGGTTATCAGAACACCGGCTTGGTGACCTGCCAAGGGTTGCCGCCAAGCTGCAAATACAAGATGGATGGGAATTTGCTGTAGAGCAGGCGATTGGTCGCCTAAGTCAGGGGCTTTTGTTGCCAGAAATTGAACACATTTCAATGGCTTTACAAAACGCACCAAAGGGCCTTGCTGTAATGGAGGCGGGTGCTGGCAGCAATGCCTCGGCTCAGGGCCTCGCAGCAAAAGCGACCGGTGTCGCTGCGGTAACAGCTATGCTGGCAGGCATCGACGTTGCCGACACCCTGGAGGAAGCGTTGTCGCAGAGGTCGACGTTGGCTGAAGGGCGCAGCGTCATTACCCCCGAAGGTGTTTGGGTGGCGAAGGATTGGGTTTTGATGCCTGATTCGGATGTCAGCCAGATCGGCGTTATCGAGCGGCAGAAGAAAGTGGATGAGCTGGCGGAGCAACTGGCACAAGCTGAGCATTCTCAGGAAGAGGTGGTCGCTCGTTATGAAGCACTGCAGGCGCAAACAGAAAGAGCAGAAACTGCACGGGATGACGCGCAGGCGCAGTTAAGTGAAACTGATCGTGAACTCAGCCAGGTCGTGTCCAGGATCAGTGGTCTTCGTGCGCGGGCAGAGCAGATTGATGCGCGGCTTGCACGGATTCATGAGGATGCGTCGGATGTGGCGCTGAACCTCAAAGGTCAGCAGGAAAGCCTCGGCATCGCCCGTGAAGAATGGCAGCAGGCTTTGGTACAGGCTGAAGACGGTGACGATGAAAAAGAGCGCCTTCTGGAGCAGCGTGACGTACTTAGAGAAAAGCTTGATGGCTTGCGCCAGGAAGCCCGTCATGATCGGGATCACGCCCACCAGCTGCAATTACAACTGCAAACTCTGAGTAGTCAACGAGATGGCCTGAGTCAGACTATAGACCGTATGCAGTTACAGAAAGAACGGTTGGAAGAGCGGCTTGAAATGCTCAGAGAATCGAGAGAGAGCGCGGAAGAACCCGTGGAAGATCTGCAAATGCAGCTCGAAGGGCTGCTGGATCGACGTCTTGCCGAAGAAGAAAAACTTGGCGTGGCCCGGGACGCGTTGGAAGAAATTGATCGCGAGGTGCGTGAGAAGGAGCAGGGTAGAAGTGGCACCGATCACCGGGTGCAGGATGTTCGTACCAAGCTGGAAAAGCTAAAAATGGAATCTCAGGCTCTTGAGATCCGAGCGGGGAATCACATTGAGCAGCTCGAAGAGCTGAATGTGAAGTTGCAGGAAATACTGCCGCAACTGCCGGAAGGTGCCACTCAGGACGAGTGGGCAGAAGAGCTGGAAAAAATTGGTAATCGTATTCAGCGGCTTGGTGCCATTAACCTTGCTGCGATTGATGAGTATCAGGTGCAGAGCGAGCGCAAGACCTATCTCGACAGCCAGCATGAAGACCTGACCGAAGCGTTGGATATTCTCGATACTGCCATTCGCAAGATCGACCGGGAGACGCGCCAGCGCTTCAAGGAAACGTTTGACCAGGTAAATGCCGGCCTTCAGGCCCTGTTCCCGAAGGTGTTTGGTGGCGGCAACGCATATCTCGAACTGACTGGTGAGGACCTTTTGGAGACGGGTGTGGCTATCATGGCGCGCCCACCAGGTAAGAAAAACAGCACCATCCACCTGCTTTCAGGCGGTGAAAAGGCCTTAACGGCCATTGCGTTGGTATTCTCGATTTTTCAGCTCAATCCTGCGCCTTTCTGCATGCTGGACGAAGTTGACGCCCCCTTGGACGATGCAAACGTCGGACGCTATGCAAATCTGGTCAAGGAAATGTCAAAACAGGTACAATTTATATACATAACCCACAACAAAATTGCTATGGAAATGGCGGACCAGCTGATGGGGGTTACCATGCACGAACCTGGCTGCTCGCGCTTGGTTACTGTGGATGTGGAAGAAGCGGCCGCTCTGGCTGAAGCCTGAAATATTGCTGACCAGAAAACCGCCAAGAATGACAAAAAGGCCATGTGATGCGGCTTTGCGTTGTATTCATTACGGGCTTTTTTTAGAGTATCAGGCGAAGCCCTTTATTTGCTTCCGGATCTGATCTGCAAACAGGACAGCAGCACTATGTCACTTAGGGAATGGTTAATTGCCATCGGCACCTTGGTTATCCTTGCCATTGTTATCGACGGATTGAGGCGCATGCGACGCGCCCGCAAAGAATCTATTGCGATTTCATCCGGTATGGGTGTTGATGACTTGAAAGAGTCTCCGCTGGATGACTACCACAATCCTGAGCTCCCGAACGGTGGGGCGAGGGCGATTTCAAAAGATACACTCGAAGAGCGTGGTTATGTTCGGCGTGAAAAGCCCTCGCGCTTTCAGACCAAGCCCCAGAAGCCGACGCGACCTGTTCGAGATACACTTGGGGAAAACACGCTTTCATCCGATGACACGTCATGGGAGCATGAAACGCCCGAAGATAATGTCGATGACTGGGCACTGGAAAACACGGATGCAAGTCCTGAAGAGGACGAATGGTCGTCCGCTGAACCGGATGATTTGACCGCTGATACCGGTTGGGGGGCATCTGAGGAAGAACTGCCTGTTTCCGAGCCTGCTGAAAGCCCTGCTATTGATGTCGAAGAAGATACCGCCCGTCGAGAGCCGCAGAGAAGCTCTGGCGCAGACCAACCTTTGGCGGGAGCTAATCGCCCGGAAGCCCGTGAGGTTATCGTTATAAACGTGCTTGCTCGCCAGGGGGAAGAGTTCAGCGGAACCGCTTTGCAGAAATTATTTGAGGCATGTGGTCTGGCTCACGGTGATATGGAGATTTACCATCGCCATGAGGCAGATAATACCACCAGCCCTGTACAATTCAGTGTTGCAAATGCCGTAGAGCCAGGCACGTTCAAGCCGAATGATGCGGCTGCTATGACAACACCAGGCATCAGCTTTTTTATGAGTATGCCAGGGCCAACAAATGCACTCCAGGCCTTTGATTTTATGCATGAAACGGCCCAGTGTGTGGTCCGGAATCTGGGTGGCGAACTCAAAGATGAACGGCGCAGCGTGATGACAGCCCAAACCGTAGAGCATTGTCGGCAGCGCATCCGTGAGTTTGAGCGCAAGCAGCAAACGCCACGCCACTGAGCCGGTCTGGGACAGAACGAGAAATAACAATGCCCGGGTTTGTCCGGGCATTTTTTTGACAGCCAAGAGCACTAAGCTATGACCAAGCCGTTACCGGAAACGATCAAGCGGGTAGATGAGTTGCGTTCCGCCCTTGATGAACACAATTACCGGTATTACGTGCTGGATGATCCCGGCATCCCGGATGCTGAGTACGACCGCCTGTTCCGGGAGCTTCAGAATCTTGAGGCGGAGCACCCGGGGTTGGAATCTGCAGACTCGCCTACTCGCAGGGTAGGGAGCAGTGCTGAAACCAGCTTCGAGGAAGTTGTTCATCGCTTGCCCATGTTGTCGCTCGACAACGCTTTTAATGAAGACGAACTCCGAGACTTTGATCGCCGGGTGAGAGAAAGGCTGGGCACGGATGAAGACGTTGAATATGTCTGTGAGCCCAAGCTGGATGGTTTGGCGGTTAGCCTGCATTACGAACAAGGCTCCCTCACTCGGGCGGCAACCCGGGGCGATGGTTATGCCGGCGAAGATATCACAGCCAATATCCGCACTATCCCATCGGTCCCACTGCGGCTTAGAGGCAGTGACGTACCCGATCTTGTGGAGGTAAGAGGTGAAGTCTATATGCCTCTTGCCGGCTTTGAAGCGTTGAATGCAAGGCTGGAAAATCAGGGCGAAAAAGCCTTTGTGAACCCGAGAAATGCCGCTGCTGGAAGCTTGCGCCAAAAGAAATCAACGGTCACCGCACGGCGGCCACTGGAGATGTGCGCCTACAGCGTCGCGGTCACAGACGAGAGCTTGTTGCCAGACACACAGTGGGAGGGGTTGCAGCAGGTTCAGCGCTGGGGATTCCGGATTAATCCCGAAATGCGCAAAGCGGTTGGCGCCGGGGAGTGCCTAAAGGCTTATGAAGAGCTAATGCAGAAGCGCGGTGGGTTGCCTTACGAAATAGACGGCATCGTGTTCAAGGTAAACCGATTGGATTATCAGCAAGCCTTGGGATTTGTTTCCCGTGCACCACGCTGGGCTATTGCCCAGAAGTTCCCTGCCCAGGAAGAGCTGACCGTTGTTGAAGATGTTGAATTTCAGGTTGGGCGCACCGGCGCTGTTACACCGGTTGCACGCCTGAAGCCGGTGTTTGTCGGGGGGGTGACGGTCAGCAATGCCACTCTCCACAACATGGATGAGATACGCCGGCTGGATGTTCATATCGGCGATACTGTGTTTATCCGCAGGGCTGGCGACGTTATTCCTAAAGTTGTGAAGGTGGTTCTGGAAAAGCGCCCGGCAAACGCCCAATCGGTGGAGCTTCCCAAACAATGTCCTGTGTGCGACTCGGATGTTATCCAGATTGAAGGCGAAGCTATCGCGCGTTGCTCGGGTGGTCTTTTTTGTCCTGCCCAAAGAAAAGAAGCGATCCGCCACTATGCCTCCAGAAAAGCCCTGGATATCGAAGGCCTTGGTGATAAATGGATCGATATTCTGGTTGACCAAGGCATGGTTAAAACCGTTGCAGACATCTATCTGCTGACCGTCAAGGATTTAACTCGTCTGGAGCGAATGGGTGAGAAATCGGCTACTAATCTTGTTGAAGCCATCGATCGCTCACGGCAGCCGGTTCTCTGGCGTTTTCTGTATGCATTGGGTATCCGGGAGGTGGGTGAGGCTACGGCAAAGTCCCTGGCATCTCATTTCGGCACTCTGGAGGCTGTAGCAGAGGCAGACATGGACGCGCTCATCGCTGTGCCAGATGTTGGGCCAATTGTCGCTGGCCATATTGGCAGCTTTTTTGAGCAAACCCACAACCGCGAGACTCTCGAAGCCCTTCGTGCCGCAGGTGTTGAATGGCAGGAAGAGGAAGTCACCGGCGGTGAAAAGCCCCTGCACAGTCAAACCTGGGTGCTCACTGGAACCTTATCTGAAATGACCCGTGATGAAGCCCGGGAAAAGCTGGAAGCCCTTGGTGCAAAGGTTGCGGGCAGCGTGTCGAAAAAAACATCCTGTGTGGTGGCGGGTGAGGCTGCGGGTTCCAAGCTCACAAAAGCTGAGCAACTTGGGGTAACAGTTATGGATGAGGCGGCCTTGCTGGAAATGCTAAAAGAATATGGTCTGTTATAGGCACTGGATTCACAGTTTGCGGGCAACTGTCCCGGCGAAGTTCGGCTGGCCGGTGAATCTGAGAACTCGCGCAGATACCCGGTTTCCGAAACTGGCTAACATGGAGGCACTCTGTAACTGTGTGTAAATCGGTGGTTTCCGCCAGGGTTCACGCACTGCTATAACAACAACGTTCTGAAACGGATTTTTCCATGCGCGCCGAGTTGTTTCCCCGCCCTGTCACCGCTTTGCAGGTGAGTATTGTTCTGTCACTTACCCTCATTGCTGCAGGCTGTAAAACCGAGAAAGATCCCGACCAGCCGACAATTCTGGGTATTCCGCCAGGGGTTGCCTACATAGGCGTTGAGTATTATTACAACTTTGGTGCCTATGGCGGGGAGGACATACTTGATTACTCGTTGACCAATGCGCCTTCCTGGCTGGCTTTGGAAGATACCAGCAACAAGGCGCGACAGGGCATTATCATGCGCGGTGTGCCAGGCCTGAATGGCGGAGCCCGTGGCGATGCCGACCTTGGTAAGCTGACGAATATTAATCTGGTGAGCACTGACGGGCAGATGGCGGGCTCAGTGCCATTCGATATTGAAGTCAAATACAACGTGCTTTCACTGGAAGCCGACACGTTTACAGAAGGAAAATCTCCCTCCATTCCAGACACAAACCGGGAGCGCTGTGAGTTGCCCGATCTGGAAACCCCGGGAGAGCACAGCTTTACCGTCAATACCTATGATGCTAATGGTGCAGTGACTGCAAGCCCCCTCGATCTTACGTTGCCCACCAGGCCGGTTTTCGTAAAAGTACTGCTGGATCGTCCATCAGTAACCCGTGTCGCCGTTGCTTTCGAATTGATATCGGATTACAACCCACAAAGTTGCGACCCAGGCTTTACGGCGCCCCATCAACGATGTGACCACGGTCGAGCCAACACTGGCGACGCCATTCCCGGTACCGATATTGTGGCCCTTGGTAGCGGCAGCGAGGCACTGCTCGAAGACATTCCCTATCTCACTTATGAAACGGACCCTGCAGGGGCTTATCCTGGTGTCTATACAGGAGGCGTAGTCACCTTCGAACCAGGTATAACCGAGTGCTACATTCGTCTGGAAGTTGTGGATGATAGTTTCCCCGAACCTACAGAAGTAGCACAGTTGCGGCTGACTGAAGTGCGCTCAGGTCTCGCGGCGGTTGGGCCAACCAATGAGGGTGCTCGCACTAATCTGGTTATTGATGACAACGAGCCAGAAGTACATCTGGAGACGGTTAAAGGCGGAACACGAGATGCGCTGAATGTGGGCGACTCCCGCACGTATATTGCGCGCCTGACTGGTGAGCGAGATGTAGAAATTCGGGCGAAGCTGGGCCATACGGAAGATTCGTCGGCGCGGTTGAATACCGAATTCGGGACCGATCTTCCGAACGACGAGTTGGTATTCCCCATGGGCACAGATGAGGTTAGCTTCACAGTGACGGTTGAGGACCCGGCTTCTTACTTCAATGCGGGGCCGGATGATCGCTTTATACTTCTGGGATTGGACACGCTCTATCAGCTTGGCCGAGAAAATTACGCCCGGGCTGACAACGAAGACATACTTCGCGTCAGCATTAATGAGCTGACATCGCCGTTGACCGTTGGCTCTAGCGTTGGCTTTGTCGCGACAGATGTTGCGGTGGGGCATGGGGGCAAAATGTTCGTGGCCGGTTACGATAGTACCGATAGTGACCGGGTGTTTGTGAAAATATACGACCAGAAAGGGAATTTATTGCAGTCGCTTTCCGTGTCCGCGCCCGGAGACCAATTAGCAGCACCGGATCCGGTCGTTGGTGTGGCGAGACGTGAGGTGGTCCAAAACAATATTCGAACGATCCGCTATGAACTCGTGGTGGCATACACGGCGGAAGGTCCGGCAAGTGGTACGACCGGGGTCGGTGGGAAGGATGTTGTTTCGTCGTTGTATTGGTATGACGAGGCGAGCAATGCCGGTGAATATGTAGAAACCTGGACCACCCGCACCGGTACCGCTGCTGATGACATAGTTCGCTCGGCAGGCATCAATCCCGCAAGCGGATTTGTCGTAATTGCGGGTGAAACCGAGGGTGAATGGCCGGATCAAACCTCCGCTGGCGGTTTTGACAGCTTCCTGCAGCGGATAGATTCATTACCTGACGGGAACACCTTTGCTCCGACATTGGCTTGGACTCGCCAAGCTGGGTCCGCCGCAGACGACCGTGTCGCTGGCGCAAGGGCAACGGGGCTTAGCCCGATATTGTTTGGGTCTGCCATGGGTTCGGTTAACGGTGAGTCGTCACTGGGAGGCGAAGATGTCTATTTTTACAGCGCGGCATCAAGAGAGGGTGAGCTTAATGTGCGCCAGCGTGGTACAGACGCGGATGAGCAGGTTGTTGACGGCATAGTAGAGGGAACCACCTTGTGGTTGCTAGGGAATGGCAGCAACCGATACAGCGTAGAGCAGGGCGACGAAGACAGTTTGAGCCTGGCAAGTCAGCCTGGCTCAAGCCTGAGTGGCTTCTTGCTGGGCTATACCCTTGATGGCGAGATTGTTCGCTCGTTTAACCTGAATGATGAAGACGATCTTTCCAGCGAGCAGTTTTCGGCATTAACCGGCTTTTTCGGAGACTTGATTGCCGGAGGCGTTACGGATGGAGATTTCACCGGTACTGCAGGGATCAGCGGCTCAGAAACTGGCATCGTTGCCCGAGTATCATTGGTACCCGAAGATGAGCCGGATGCAGAAACTGCAGCATATCGTAATGAGTGGCGCTTTCAGATTAATACCGCAGGCTCGGACGTTGCGAAGTTGGCCAATTACCGGGATGACGAAGTTGTGGCTCTGACGCGTATCGGGGCGGACTGGACAATACTGCTGCTGAGCCCTGAGGGTACGCTGCTGACACCTTAGTCTGCAGCATGTCTGCTGCTTTAATGTCTAGACAGTGCCTTGTTGCCCGCTGGCACTGGCATACAGGCGAAGGTAGTCTGTGCTGGTAACAATGCCCACGGGCTCGCCTCTGGCATCAATTACAAGGGCAGCGTTCAATTGGTGTGCCAGCATGAGCCTGGCTAATTGGTGGGCATCTGTTTCGGGAGAGGCCGTAAGGAATGCCGGCAACTCTATTTGGGTCAGGCTGTGGCTCATGGCATCGGCCTGATGTTCGTGGAGCCATGCCAGGAGCCATTGCTGTGCTACAAGCCCTGCAATGTGAGTATCGGCAGTAACCACCAGATGATTGGCGCCTTGCTCTTCCAGCATGGTGATTGCTTCAGCCACCGTCCCAGAGGCGGGCAATGAGTAAAGCACAGGTGAGCAGATGGACGATACTGGCAGATATGGCCGTTGGTCCTTGCGCTCGCCTGAAACGGCTGCGCCATACTCTTCCAGCGCGCGATGTCGGCCTGACCGCGCAGCAAGCTGAAATTCGGCATCCGTAGCTTCGCCACGTTCAGGATCGATGGGTTGACCCTCTGTCAGCTCACTGACATCACCCACGCGCCGCCCCCGAAACACTTCCGGCAACCTTGTCCCTACTGGACGACCTGGTTCGCTAACAAAAATGGACACCTGTCTTACCCTCTGGAGAACAGACCTATCTGTTAAGTGTATCGGCGCCTTGGCGCAGAGCATTAGCTAAAATTGATTACGAAGACGCCACGTTTGGCCTATGCATGCGAGCAGTAGCCAGCCTTTTTGCCAAAGACCCAGGCAGAGCCGTTGGCTGTCCGGATATCTGATCTGCCATAAACTCGGCAAGCAAGGGGGCATAAGTAAGGCCCTTGCTGCCTAACCCTGTAAAAAGGTAAAGCCCTGATACTGCTACTCCGGACCCATCATAAAATGGCCCTGCTACGGGCTGATAATCATGGGTTGTGCACCGAAACCCGACACGGCCCGTAAGCCGCTCTGGCAGATCGCTGCTCGACATGTCTGGTGACAGCATTTGCGGAACCATGGCTGAAAGCGCCCTGATATTTTCCCGATGGCTTTCGGTTGTGGGCTCGGGCTCGCGGTCGTGAAGATCAAACGTTGCCCCGATAACTGCCTGTCGCTGTCCCTCAAGACCGTGGGCCGGATTGAGATACCGGGCTCCACAGATAACAGCACTGGGGCTGGCGGCAAGCGCTTCAGGTAGATGAGTGACCTGGCCTCGAATGGCCTTGAAGCGAAATGCACCCGAGCCAGGAATCAGCTGTGGGCTCAAGTGCCCGGCACAGATCACAACACGGTTTGTCTGAATGTTCGGGCTGTCAGTGTTTGTTGTGGCAAGGTGCCATTGGTCTCCAGTGGCAACCATTTTCGTGATAGAACAACCAAACATTTTGTGTATGCGAGGGTGCATGGCAAGCGCTTTGCAGAGCTTGCCTGGCTCAAGCCAACCGCTGCCCGGAAACCATAGTCCGCCGCTCTCCAAGGCTGCGCCGGTCAGTGTTTCTGCCTCTTCCCGGGATACTTGTCGCAATACATCTTTTGGGTACTGGTTGCGTTCGATAAACCGGCGCTGGCGATCCTGCTCGCCGTCACTCCAGGCAAGTTGAAGCAGCCCGGTCGGATGCCAAAGCAGCCCTCCCTGGTTGCTGTAATAACGCTGGCTGAAGGTTAGTGCTGAGAGTGCGAGTTCGGTTTGGTGATTAAATTCCACACCCAGTTTGACGTACATAGCACCCTGAAGGTTTCCAGATGCCGCCGATCCAGCATCGTCTGCAGCGTCCACGAGCGTGACGGAGTAGCCTCGTTGCGCGAGGTTGTTTGCAAGCAGGCAGCCTGCAATACCAGCGCCAATTACAGCAACAGACATGCCCGGTTCCGCGGGCTTGCTCTGCGCGGGAGAAGGCCCCTTGCCGGGCTGGAAGACGCCACAGAAGCTATCTGGCTGACTGTCGGGGCTGTTGCAGGCCTGTTTGAGAAAGCCTGCTTTCTCAAGTGCAATCTGGCAGGCTTGGGTAGCTTGCGGAGCGGCGAGGGTAGTGCCGGGCCTGCTGAACTTGCGGATATGGTTGGTAGTCTCTTCCGGGCACGCTCCCCGGCTTGCGGCGGGTGAGCCGACATTAAAAAACCATGCATCAGCCAGAAAAGAAACTGTGTCGTAAGCTTCATGCATAGCACCAAATATAAGGGTCAGGCGAACTCTGCCACCCTCCAGCACCAGGCGATGGGTGCCGCGAATCAACGCCGGATAATTGGCAATCAATTCATCCGAAAACTCGCGAAGTTCTGGCCGACGGGAAAGAACTTTTTCAAGATCCTGTCGGCTTAGGGGAAAGCGGGCTGCTGAGATAAAGTGCAGGGTGGCTGAGTGTGATGGGCCAAAAGCTCGCCAGGCCTGCCACGCGGCAAGAAAATTAAGGCCCGATCGGAAGCTGTTTTCAGCAACCACAAAACAACCTGCCTCCGGAAGCGCGGCAAAACGTGCTGGCAGGTCATTGAGTTTGATGTATGCCTGGCTGGATTCTGACACGTCATTGAACCAACCCAGCTCCGCCGGCGTTATGGCGGGCGGAGCTGGCGACGGGTTCGTAGGGGTGTCTTGCTGTGTTGGTTTATTCAACCAGAGTAACGCTTTCGATGATGACAGGATTCACGGGCACATCGGCCATGCCCCGAACACGTGCAGTTTTCACTCCGGCAATATTGTCTACCACCCCCATTCCCGCGGTTACCTTTCCGAAAACGGCGTAGCCGGCTCCTCGAACACCTGCGTTGAGGAAATCGTTGTTTGCGACGTTAACGAAAAACTGGGACGTGGCTGAATCCGGGGCGTTTGTCCGAGCCATGGCAACCGTGCCACGCAGATTAGGCAAGGTTGCTGAGGCTTCGTTTCGGACCGGCGAGCGGGTTTCCTTGCGGGCCATGTCCTTTGTGAAACCGCCACCTTGAACCATGAAACCCGGAATAACCCGGTGGAAAATCGTGCCATCAAAAAAGCCTTCGCGAGCGTACTGCAGAAAATTTTCTACGGTCTCCGGTGCCACGTCTGGGCGAAGTTGCAGTTCTATAGCCCCCTGGTTAGTCAGGATGCGCACTTTAGGCAGCGCCTGATCTGCACTATCCGCATCGGTTTGGGCGCTTGCGTTAAGTGCAACGAGCGACAGGCCAAGAAACATAAGTACGACCTGGAACACGTTGCTAAAGGGTTTTACCAAATTTGTCATTGCCGGGCTCTCGCTTAGTATAGTAGTGAGTGAATTTCCTGTAATAATCAGGGGGCTTCATGAGTGCTCCGATCTTAACAGATATGTTTGTTTTTTCGGGACACACGCCCGCGCAGAATGTGCGGTTGTCAGCTAATATTTTGATGGTAGTTAAGCAGTAACATACTCACCGGGTCGCGTTGTACGGTAATCACTGTGGGAAATGGGAGAGGCTTAGTGAGATTCCATAAAGGGTTTGAGGAAAAGTCACGGCTCGGGCGACTGCTGGTCAATCGCGGTTATTTGTCTGAGAGTCAGGTTGACGAGGGCCTCAGATTACAGCGTGAGAGCGGCACCCGTCTGGGTGAGGTGTTCATTGCGGCGGGCTGGATAACCGAGAAAGAGCTTGGCCGTGTGCTGAAGCATCAGTCCCGTTATCGCAGTGCGGCGGCAATGGTTACCATGGCAACGCTTCCATTTCAGCCATTGGTGACATTTGCCGCGAGCAACAACGCCAATGCAGCTCAGGCGGCAGATGCCGGTGAGTTGTTTGATGCGGCAGGAATGTCGCCCCTGACAGAGGATGAGCTCTCTGCCGTTGCAGGGCAGGGCAACAGCTCTCTATTCGATCGGGTTGAGATGGTTAGTGGTATGGCTGGCGGCTCTGGTTCTGACGAGGGCGCTGGCCAAGTGGAGCCTGATGTCATAGAGGGCATGAAGCTCACAGCCAATGTGTTTTTTCCGGTACTCAACGTTCTGGACTCAGATCTTACGATCACCGGAGTCCATTATCGCGACGGGGAGCCGCGCTACACGGTGGCTGAGAATGGCCGGGTAACCATGGCATTCCCGGAGCGCATTGAAGAGATTCGAATGGACAATATTCGGGTCAGGGGTGGAGGTAGCCCGTCCATGGGCAACGTCAGTATTCAGGACATCAGCTTTCACCCCGACTCCAGAATGACTATCTATACGAGATAATCAGGCGCTGGCAAGCACCGTTCGGCTTGATACGGTTGTTTGCTGGCCCTTTGCACCATAAAGCTTTTGCTGGCCCGAGGCGCCCCGGAATATGTCTGTAAGCCGGGTTAGGCGTTTTTGAAGATGGTTTATAATGCGCCCGTTGTTCTCATTAAGAATATGGCACTCCCGAAGCTTTGAATCGGCTTCTTGCCAAAGGGCGTAAAGCTCATCAAGCCCGGCACTGCGGATAAAGCGGGAAGGGTCACCAGAGTCTGGCCGAAACCCCATTGCTACAAGCGTGCGGATTTTTTGCTTGGCACGTTCTCGAATTTCTCCCAAAACTGCGTTCTTTTCTCGAGTCAGAGTGTCGAGTGCTTTGGTATCGGAACCGGATAGGCAGGTTTTTTCGTTCTTCAGGATGTCCGCCAGGGTTTCAAGCTGACGGATATCCAGCGAAAGGAGATTCTTCAGATCATCAATTGCAGCCATGATTTACTCACCCAAAAATGCTTTCATCCATATCAAGCATTTTCTGGGCCAGCTTTTCTGCATCGATTTTATAAGTGCCGTTTTCCAAAGCTGAGCGAATCTGCTCAATTCGCTCATCGTCCATTTCAGGGTAGTCCCCCAGCTTCTGTTCCAGCTGCTTGAGGTTCCTGGCCTGGCTGCTCAGATTCACGTTTTCGCCGCGGGCACTCTGAGCCTTCGCATTAGCCTGCTCGGGGGCGGCTGGCTTGGCGCTCTGGGTGTTGGCGGACTTATCGGCCGTGGTTCTCTGGGTGTTGACCTGGCCTTGGCCAATTCCATTTAAGTCAACTGACATATCAATACCTGCTTTACGGTTAAGCCACACTTTGTGTGGGCTGACTCTGGTTTATATCCATTTAACGGCTAGTGGCCGATATACTTTAGGATCAATTTATCGAATCTTGTTAACATTTTGTCACACTTCTGATGCCGTCCCGGGCAAGGAGCTTCGCCGGCATAAACCTGCCGGCGGAAAGAGTTTGCCATGGGGCCCTACATTGGCACTTCTACATGGCCGGGGGCTGTTACGTTCGCTTTTACCGTGCGAGATGAGCCAAGGTTTTCTATAAGTACCTGTTCGCCCACCGACGCATTGGCCAGAGCCTTGCCGCGTGAGCGCACTGAAAAAGCCCCGCGGCGGGCGGTAATGATAACATGGTCGCCCCGGCTGACAGCGTTAGGTGCGTCGAGAAGGTCCGGGGTGAGCACCGAGCCGGCATTCACGGGTCGGCGTACGATCATACCTTCAACCATTTGTGAGTCGGTTATTATTCCCCGTCGGCTGGCATTCACTACAACAGATCGGGTTTCAAGCATATTAGCCGTTACGCGCTCACCTCTTCCGAACGGGCGGGCAGCAACCAGTGCAGGGCCGTTAATGGAAACCGTAGTCGTTACAAACATACGCCAGGGGCGTTCGCCGGCGCAGGCTATCTGAACTGAGGGGTGCTCGCTTTTCCATGGATCGCCAGTGAATTCTATAGCCAGATCTGCAGAGCAGGGGGCCAGCGCCAGCCTGCTGTCAATGTTGCCGGTTTCGAAGGTGACGTTATAGCCCCTGCTGGCTTGCGCTGTGGCAAAGGTCTCAAGAAATGCTGTTGTTGCTTCGCGTATCTCGTCGGCGGTTGTTTTCGCCTGTGCCGGGCTTGCAACCGCTGCTACGAGAATGGTCCATACTAAAAGCTGGGTGCGCATATCTGCTGGTTTGTCCTATGCTGACAGTAATACGGCAAATACCACTGAAGATGCCTAAGGATTGCGGCGTTCCGGCCGTTAAACAGGCCTAACCGCTTGCAGGCGACGTTATTGCGTCGCTCTGACAACTCAACGTAATAGAAAGCAAAATGTATGCCGGTGATACAGGCCGGCCAGGGGAGACTGCGATGGCAGGGGTATTGGACAGTGTAAATCAGCGCACGCAGTTGGTCGGGCAGAACCGCCTTGAGCTCCTACTTTTTCGTTTGCGTGGCCGCCAGATATACGGCATCAACGTGTTCAAGGTTAAGGAAGTACTGCAGTGCCCCAAGCTGTATTCCATGCCTAACAGCCGTGCAGTGGTTCGTGGTGTGGCGCACACGCGGGGCGAGACTATTCCGGTTATTGATCTTGGTATGGCTATTGGTTTGCCGGGGATACCTCAGGAGGACTTGCCCAACAGCTTTGTGATCATCACTGAGTACAATCGAAAAACCCAGGGGTTTTTGGTCACTGGTGTCGACCGGATACTGAACATGAATTGGGAAGACATTCTTCCTCCCCCAAAAGGGGCAGGTAAGGATATCTACCTTACAGCTGTTACCAAGATTGATGATAAGTTGGCAGAAATCATAGATGTAGAGAAGATTCTTTCTGAGGTGTCTCCGATTAGCCACGATGTGACCGAGGCAGTTCGGAACAAGAGCGCGGAAAGAGAAGCCGGACACCTGCCAATTCTTGTGGTGGATGACTCTGCTGTTGCGCGCCGGCAAATTGAGCGTTGCCTTACGGCCATCGGCATGGAAGTGGTTTTGAGAAACGACGGGAAGCAGGCTCTCGAATATCTCAAGGAAGTGACAGCGGATGGCTCCAAGGCAACCGATCATTTTTCATTGACTATCTCGGATGTAGAAATGCCCGAAATGGACGGGTATACACTGGTTACACGAATCAAAAGTGATCCCGCACTCAGTGGGCTCTTTGTTATGCTCCATACTTCACTGAGTGGTGTATTCAACAAGGCGATGGTTGAGAAAGTCGGAGCTGATGATTTCATGGCAAAGTTCAGCCCGGATGAGTTGGCTGAGCGGGTCATGGAAGTGTTAGATCAGGGCTGAGGCTTTTTCGACAGGTAATTCATACAGAACTGAGATCCAATGAAAGCAGAAATTACCCCACAGGAATATGAAGCCTTCAAGTCGTTCCTGCAGGATGCGTGTGGTATTTTGCTGGGCGAAAACAAGCAGTACCTGGTGAAAAGCCGTTTGCGGCGGATACTGGAAGAGAACGATTTGAATTCTCTGGGTGATCTGCTCGGGCTTTTGAGGAAGTCTGGTAGGGCGAGCCTTAGAGAGGTGGTCATTGATGCAATGACCACCAACGAGACCCTATGGTTTCGTGATAACCACCCGTTCCGTATCCTTCAGGAACAACTGCTCCCCGAGTTTGCCGAACGTTCCGCGGCAACCCCATTGCGAATCTGGTCAGCTGCCTGTTCTACAGGTCAGGAGCCGTACTCGGTCGGGATGATTGTGGACGAGTTTCGGCGTCAGAAGCCCGGGAAATTGCGCAATGTGAAGGTGACTGCGACAGACATATCCAAAAGCGTGCTTGAAGTCGCCCGCCGGGGTGAGTACGAGATGATCGCTATTGGCAGAGGATTGTCGCCAGAACGACAGAGAGCGTTTTTTACACCTTCCGCCAATGGCGGCTGGCAGATTCGGCCCGAAATCAAAAGCATGGTGGAGTTCAAAGAACTGAACCTCCTTGAGCGGTATATGTTGGGAAAATTCGACATTGTGATGTGTCGTAACGTGTTGATCTATTTCTCTGCCGATCATAAGAAAGATATCCTGACCCGCATACACGCCACCCTTAATTCCGGGGGGTATTTGATTTTGGGTGCGTCTGAATCCCTCAATGGCTTGCCCGATCTTTACGAAATGGTTCAGTGCCACCCCGGAATCATTTACAGGAAAAAATAAGCGATGCCCTTCAACGTATGGGTGCTGGTAGCTGCACAGGCATTGGCCATGTGCACGGCGCCCTTTATCGTGTTTATCGGAAGCATTCAGGGGCGCCTTCTGGCGCCGGCCCCGGAGTACGCAACCCTGCCTGTCGGATTGGTGGTGGTGGGTACTGTGCTCGCCATCAAACCAGCCACCTGGTTGATGGAGCGCCTGGGGCGCAAGCGCGTAATGCTGCTTGGAACGTCCATGGGTATGGTGGCGGGCATCCTGGGTGCTCTGGCATCCTGGCTGGCCCTGTTCCCATTGCTTTGTCTGGCGGCAGTGGTTGGTGGGACCGGACTGGCAGTGGTGCACCAGTATCGCTTCGCTGCGATGGAATCAGTGCCTGCCAACATGGCTGGGTCAGCTGCTTCACGGGTTTTGCTTGGCGGGCTTATTGCAGCCTGGCTTGGGCCTGAGATTGCGGCACTTGGCAGTGGGGCCGGAACGGATCATCCATTTCTCACAAGCTGGCTCGCGCTGTCGTGCGTTCAGTTAGCAGCCCTGGCAATACTGAGCCTGGGTTATCGTGCGAAGAGTGAGCTGGTAAGGCCTGCTCATGCCAACGGCGGCGGCCGGCCTATGAAAGACATTCTCGCCAACCCTCTGATTTGGGTGGCAATCAGCGGTGCAGCGATTGGCTATGCCGTGATGAGTTTTATCATGACGGCAACGCCACTCAGCATGACTGAAATGTCGGGGCATGATCTGGACGACGCCAAGCGTGTTATTCAGCTGCACATCATGGCCATGTATTTGCCATCGCTCATCAGTGGCTGGCTTACACGGGTTGTGGGTATACCACTTATGATGGCAGCAGGGCTTCTTGCGTATCTTGGGTGTATTGTTCTGGCCGCCAGCGGCATAGAGTTTCACCACTACCTTTCGGCATTGGTGCTATTGGGTATTGGCTGGAACTTTCTGTTTGTGGGTGGCACTACACTGTTGCCGAGGGGTTATACAGATGCCGAACGATTCAGGGTTCAAGGTCTGAATGATGTGTTCGTGTTCGGCTCCCAGGCCACGGCGGCTTTATCGGCCGGTGTCATACTCTCATGGGTTGGCTGGTCTGCGCTTGTGATGGTTGCTGTACCCTTCCTGGTCATCCACGGGCTGCTTATGGTGTTCTGGTTAACTCGAGGGGCAGGTGGCCGGTCTTTACCCAGATAATTGTTTCTTGCTCCACAAAAGGGTGGTGCTGACTCATGTGAGGGCTTCGCATCCATGTACCCTGGGGATAGCGCCCATGGTCATCACAAAACTCACCAGAAATAACGAATATCTCTTCGCCTCCGAAATGTCTGTGGGGCTGGAACTTCTCATTGGCTGGCCACTTAACAAGTGCCACATGCTCGTGCTCAAATTCATGCAGTGGCATTACTTCAAGGCCGCCGATTCCTGGTAGCCAGTCGGTATTTTTTGTATCAATCTGCACTGTTTTAAGATCCCGTTCATTAAACTGGTGCAGCTTTACCAGCAGCGTGCAGCCCAACTGACTGAATGGCGCGTGTCCACTTCCGGGTGGGTTGCGCAGGTATGTGCCGGCAGGGTAGTCACCGTTTTCGTCGGAAAACATGCCTTCCAGGACCAGTATTTCTTCACCGAGAGGATGCTCGTGCCGACTGAATGAAGCGCCCGGGTCGTAACGCACAATACTGGTTGCGTGGCCTCGTTCTGCCTCCTCTCGGGCAAGCGGCTTTCTGACCACGCCCCCTGCGGGGCTGGGAGACCACTCTTGTTCACCGGTGCGGATGACAACCTTGCGGCCAAAATCCATATTCAGCATTTTATGCCTCTTTAATAAAAGTCGAACCGTTCATTACGACGCAAAACTACGAGTGGATGGGCGGGTTTGCGGCTATTTGATTAACGCTTGAATATCACGGAAGGCGGGGTGCTTGCAGTGCCCCATCCATTCAAACGCGACCATCTCGACCGTGACAATACGAGCACCGCTCGCACTGAGCCGATCAAGTGCCACGTCCCGATCAAATTCATTCCGCGAACCCGTTGCGTCAGCAACAACCCATACCTTGTATCCGGCATCAATCAGGCTGAGAGCCGTTTGCATCATGCACACATGGGTCTCGCAGCCAGCAATAATAATATGCTGCCGGCCTTCTGGCAGGCTTTCCACTAATCCGTCGGGGCAGGCGTCAAAGTGGTACTTTGCAAGAGTATGGTGACAAAGTTCTTTGATGGCTTCCACGTTAGGCCCCAGCTTTTCCGGCAGCTGTTCGGTGGCTACAACGGGTATGTTCAAAAGCCCTGCAACGGTTGCAAGGGTTGTGCACCTGTCTACTACATCCTGGCCGTAGGCAATGGCTGGCATCAGCTTCTCCTGAATATCTACCAGCAGAAGAATCGATTGGTCGGGTTTCATTAGCATGGACAGCCCCCAAGCTTGGTTAACATACTGAACAGATTGGAAATGCCATGATACTCCTAACGTGAATAGTGAGCACGTTACTGCCAATTATTGGTGCAAACCGGAAATTTTGCCGGGATTTATCCCAAGGGAGTTGCCAAGCGCCCCTAAAACCATTAAAGTTTGCGCCCTCAAATGAGCGACGATATTGCTGATTTGAAACAGGTTATTGGAGAGGTGGCCGAGTGGCTGAAGGCGCACGCCTGGAAAGTGTGTATACGTTAATAGCGTATCGAGGGTTCGAATCCCTCTCTCTCCGCCAATACGAAACCCCAGCAGAAGTGCTGGGGTTTTTTATTGGGCGTCTCAAAGCCACTTTCTGGCCTCGGCGATCACTGTATTCATTCTATTCTGCAAAGACTGCTCACGCCGAACTACAAGGTAAAGGGTCTCACTGACTGGTTGCGGCAATTGATGGCTTTTGATGGAGTTTGGCCGATTAAAGGCCTCAACAGCATGCGCTGGCAATACGGTAAATCCCAATCCCATGCTCACCGGTTCCAGGATCAGGCTAATCTGGTTCGAGAAGCCTTTCTTTTTGAACAGGTTGCTGTGTTGAAACTGGGGGAAGTTCGCGCTGAGTAGCATGCTGGCATGATGAGTGCCGTCAGGGTGATCGATAAAGCCTAGCTGTGTTAATACCTCCCAGCTTGGGTCAACAACATTCGCAGGCGTGACCAGAAGCAAGGATTCATGTGCAATTGCTTGGCAGCACACTTTTTCAAGGGTTGGCGCGCTGGTCATGAATCCAATATCGGATTTATAGTCCGCAATAGTCCTTTCAACATCTGTGTTGGGGGCAAACCGGTAATCAATGACCAGTTCAGAATGCTGGCTCTGCAACCCAAGAAGGTGCGGGTAAAGCTTTAGGCCTACGCTTCCAGGCGACATCACCCTCACTAGCCCTTTGTATGGGGGGTCCTCCGCTATTCTTTGATCAAGGCTCGACAGCGCCTGAATGAGCGTTCGCCCTTCAGCGTAAAGGCGTTCACCTGCATCTGTGAGTGAAAACTGCTTACCGTCCCGTAGAAGTAGCGCCACTCCTAATTGATTCTCCAGCTTCCGTATATGCTGGCTGACGCCAGATTGGGTCATGTGGAGGCGCTCAGCTGTGCGAGTGAAGTGGGCTGTTTCAACCAGGGTGCAGAAACTGCGTAGCCATGTCGTGTTGATCATTACCAAATGTACTCATCGTGATGCTAAATGATAATTTTACGTAATCACTCTGCGTTTGTAACCTGATGCAAGGTTTAAACAGGAGAGCAGAGCATGAGTAACGTATATCCAAGAAACTTTTCACACATTGGGCTTTCAGTCCCCAGCCTGGAAGAAGCGGTCAAATTTTATACCGAGGTGATGGGTTGGTATCTGATCATGGAACCGACTGAAATCGTCGAGGATGACAGCCCCATTGGTGAGATGTGTACAGAAGTATTCGGAAAAGGATGGGGGAGTTTTCGAATTGCTCACATGTCGACCGGTGATCGGATTGGGGTGGAAGTGTTCCAGTTCAAAAATCAGACCGACCCGGAAGATAACTTTGAATATTGGAAAACCGGCATTTTCCATTTCTGTGTGCAGGATCCGAACCTCGAAGAATTGGCTGATCGAATTGTTGCAGCGGGTGGCAAGAGGCGAATGGAAAAGCCGCGGTATTACTACCCCGGCGAAAAGCCCTATCGCATGATCTATATGGAAGACCCGTTTGGTAACATTGTGGAGATTTATAGCCACAGCTATGAGCTGATATACAGCGAGGGTGCTTACTGAAGACCGATGATCTGATCGGCGAGGGCGGCCAGTTCTGGTGCGATAAAATCCGGAACTGGCACACCTGGAGCTGGCAGCATGGCGTTGCCGGAGCGGGTAATAAATGCTCCACGGCAACCAGCGGCCTGAGCACCTATGGTATCCCAAAGATGGCACGCAACGAGGCACAGATCAGCCGGTTTGACTGCCAATTCCTGTGCGACCAGGCTATAGGTTTCGGGTGCTGGTTTGAATTTACCCGCCGCATCAACGCTGAAGTTACGTTCAAAAAAATGACTCAACCCGGCCGTTTCCAAAGGGGTAGGCGAAGCACCGCTGGATGAGTTGGTCAATGTCACCAATCGGAACCCAGCGTCGCGAAATCGGGTCAAGGCCGGTGCTGCGTCTGGGTGGGCCGGCATAGTGCTCATGCGTTCCTTCAGCTCTGCAATATCACCATCTCCGACCGTTACCTGATGAATATTGGCGATCATCCGCAGTGTTCCCACTCCAAGCTCACCAAAGGGAACATAGATGCCTGACAGCGTGATTGTTTGCGAGTAGAGGATCAGCTGGGCGAACCACTCTCTCAGAATGTGGCCATCACCGAAAATGCGATCAAACAAAGGTTCCAGTGTTGTTATATCGAGCAGCGTTTCGTTAACGTCGAAAACGAAAATCGACGGAAATTTGTCGTGTGCCATGGGGTGTATTCCTTCCGTCATTACAGATTCAGCCCGATGTCTGAATGGACACCTGTCTCACTCACTGTAGCTGGACTTGAATGAACGCTCAATATAAAATTGAGTAATCATTCAAGTTGTCACCGCGTTGTATCGCGGCCCTGTAAAACACTGGAAATGACTTATGGCGCGCGCATCAATTCACAACCGGCAAGATTCGCTTGAACGAGCCCTTCACCTTTTCTGGCAAAAGGGCTTTCATGCCACCTCGCTGAAAGACCTGGAAAAGGCCCTCGACATGCGGCCGGGCTCCATTTATGCCACCTTTGGCAGTAAGGATGGTCTGTTTCAGGAGGCGTTGGAGCGCTATGCCCGCCTTGGTCTGGCTGAACTGGACCGCACCTTTCAAGCTTACGAATCACCCTTGGCAGGGCTGGCGGCCTACCTGCGTGGTCTTGGCGGGATATGTGATAAAGAGTTGCCAAGCCGGGCCTGCATGCTGGTGAAAAGCCTGCTGGAACTTGGCGAGCGAGAACAAATTGCTCGTGATAAAGCTGAAGAGTTACTGGCGGGTATGGAAGCGCGCTTTGTTGATCAATTTGCTGAAGCCAAGAGAGTAGGGGAGCTGGATAGCAGGCTTGATCCCGTTCGGCTTGGCCGACGGCTACAGGCTGAGATAATGGGGTTGCGGGCGTTTGCACAGCGTGATGTCGATAGTGCAGCCGTGCATGCGCTTGCGGAAGACATGGCTCAGTCTCTGGAAGAGCTGCGAGTTGATGAGATTGCAGAGATAGTATGATTCTTAGTGCGTATCTGCTTGCTTTCGTTGCTACACAACATGCGGTCAAGACGGGGCAGCCACAGAGAGCTGCCTCTGACTTACGGTTTGGTTAATCTGCCTTGTGCCACTCAAATTTCTGGAACGGCTTGTCTATCGGCGTGACAGCAAGGTGGTTGGTGTAGTTGCTGATGGTCTTCTGAGCCAAACCAAGAACAACCTCCAGGATCTGGCGTTTGGTGAATCCTGCTTCAAGAAATTTTGTCACAACATCGTCATCAACGTTGCCACGGCCACGCACGATGGCGAGGGTGAAGTTACGCAGCGCTTCCAGTCGATCAGTGGGCAAAGGCGTTTCGTTGCGCAGGGCCTCTGTGATGGCGTCATCAACGTTCATGCTTTTGGCGATGCCGGTGTGAGCTGGAACGCAATAATGACATTCATGCTCGACGTTGATGGTCTGCCATACCACCGTGGTTTCCTCATCATCAAAGCTGCTGTCGAGAAACAGCTGGTGGAGGCGTTGATAGCCTTCCAGGAGCCCGGGCGCTTCTGCCATGACCGCATGCAGGCTCGGTATCATGCCAAAAGATTTGAGAGAGGTGTCCAGCAATTCCTGACTCTTTTCCGGAGCACTTTCTTTATTGTGAAGGGTAAAGTCTGCCATAGAGTAGCTCCTCGTATTTAGGTGGATAGAATTTCGTTCGCTTTGATTGCCGGATGTTACCAACTTGAGTGATCACTCAATTTAGGGTGCAACTATTCGACAACCAATTCGAGAACAGACGATAACTTAACTTGAGTGATCACTCAAGTTAAGTTTGATCAATCGCTCAGAAATGTATGGTGGATGGTTGAGGCTGATGAGTTAAGGGTTCAGTGTGATCGTGCTTTTCAGTTGCTGGAATCTTCGGGCAGGTTTCTTGCTCTGACAGGTCTTTCAAAATTTTGGCGCATTTTATTTTCAGGTGATCTCTTAGAAGGCGCATCGCTGGTGTGATGGACTGCCGGCTGGGGCAAATTAACCATAGCTCTGATACTCGTGGCCTGAATTCCGGCATTACGCTAACTATTCGGCCTGCCAAAATGCCGAAAACCTCAGGGCGGCAAATGCAGAACTGGAAACCGGCCGTGCCGTAGGCAAGGTTGTTCCGGAAGGTTTTTGAACCTTAACGACCTGCGTTTGAAAATTTTTAATAGAGAGAACAAACGGATGACTAAGCTTGCCATGATTGCTCATATCACGTTCCATCCCCGACCAACTCAAAGCAGTTGAGGGTTTCACCTTGGTCACATTGGCTAAGGCACTGGCTGGAACCTTGGAATAGGGCACCAGCTGTCATGCCGCTATTGTTGGTCAGCCGAGCCCCAGGGTGCGTGCAGCGCGATACTGAGCAGTACGCGCTTGCCACGCTTGATGGTCGACACGCTGTGATCATATAGATCGGGTCGGAACAGGACGACACGATTAAAAAGAGAGAAGATAGCTCGGTCGGTCTCGAAAACGCCGCCCTCTGCAGGTTTTGTCACCACAAAATTCAGTTTGTAGTAGCTTCCGTCCGCAACGGGGTCGTTGTGACGTCTTACGCTATGACCTTTGGGATAGGTGACCAGATTGACGCTTAGGCGCTGGGTGTTGAGTAAGAAGCGGTTGGTGATACGGTTCATAGTGAAGTCTCCGAAAGCGAAAGAAAACAGTGTTTGGTGGGATCTTGAGTGATCGCTCAAATGTTACACTTTTTGTTAAACCATCGCACCTGAGATTCAGTCGCCAGGGTGCTCAAGGCGATCTGCCGGAATGATCAGATTACCGCTCAATCCATTGCGAAACGGATGCAGCGGGACAAGGCTCAGATCACTCGTGCACTCAATGACTTGATCAGAGACGGGCTGATCGTTGAAGCGGATAATCCGCTGGATCGTCGCAGCCAACTGCTGAACCCCACATCTGAAGGCCGGGCAGTGATGACTAAACTGGATTCCGTGGAAGAGTGGGCGGTGCAACAATTGACCGCAAAGCTTGAGAGCGATGAGCTCGCGTTTTTCCTCCGCATCAGTCAGACGATGGCAGATAGCGCGAAACAGGTTGGAAATGCTGAGAAGGAGGAGTCCTGATGTCTAAACCTGCACCAAGAACTCTGGAGGTGGTTCGCTCCGCCTACATCACTCCACATATGCTGCGTTTAACGCTTGGTGGTTCGGGATTGGCCGACTTTCCGGAGGACCAGGAAAGCGCTTATATAAAGCTTGTTTTTCCGCAGTGCGGGGAAGCGCGACCGTTGATGCGTACCTATACCATCAGCGGACAGCGCAGCAATGAGATAGACGTGGATTTTGTGCTTCACGCTGCAGACGGGCCTGCATCAGCATGGGCCGGTAGTGCGAAACCCGGAGACCAAATTCTCGTGGGTGGGCCGGGGCCTAAAAAACTGATCAATAGGCACGCAGACTGGTACCTTCTGGTGGGGGATATGACAGCGCTACCGGCAATCGCAGTCAATCTTGCTCAGCTGCCGAAAGATGCCCGGGGCTACGTAGTTATTGAAGTAGTGTCAGGTGAAGACATTCAGCCGCTGCAGCATCCAGAGAATATTGAGGTTCACTGGGTTGTGAGCGCCACACCGGAAGTTGATGCCAGCACACTACTGAAACACGTTGAACAGCTTTCCTGGTTGCCGGGCCAACCGGCGGTCTGGGCGGCTTGCGAATTTCATAGCATGCGCGCACTTCGAGCATGTTTTAAGCAGGAACGCGATTTTCTTGGGTTAACCTTTTCTCCAGACCAGCAGCCGGTTGTTGGCCGGCATTTCGAAGTCGGATTCGAGGGTCAGTCTGACCGCATTGCCGATTCGTTTGAGGTCATCCATATCCCGAATACCCATTTCCGGTTTTCGCTGCTTCAGGTGAGCATCAAACTGTTGGTTGCTGGGGCTTGTAAATTGGCCTCTGTAGTTGAAAGGCCCATACAGACAGAAGGCTTCGCCCGAATCGAGAATGGCAGCCACACCCCGGAACATGGCCTCAACCTCAGGCCAGGACATGATGTGTGCTGTGTTGGCAGAGAAAACACCATTGATTGGCGGGAGTTGCCAGTCAGGCGCGCTGACATCCAGAGGCAAGGGGGTGTTGATATTAGGCAGGTTTGCATCCTCTAGCCAGGCCATGCACAGCTGGGCGTTACTTGGGTGATCGCTTGGTTGCCACTGAAGGTGCGGAAGGTGTTGGGCAAAATGAACCGCATGTTGCCCGGTACCTGTGCCAATCTCCAATAGGGTTCCAGGTTTGCGGAACACAGCTGCAATCTTTTCGAGAATAACCTGTTTGTTGTTCTCACAGGCTTGCGAATAGGGCTTTCCGTGAGTCATTTTGGGCTCTTATAGATTGTTGAAGGTTTGAGCGTAACAGATGTTTATATCAGGCCGGCGCCTTTCAGGACAAACACCCCCAACGTTATGGTGACACTTGCCATCAGTGTGGTTATCGCAATGATGTTTGCCGCCAAGCGGTCGTTACCACCAAGTGCTTTAGCCATCACAAAGCTTGCAGCTGCAGTAGGGCTGGCAAAGAACAGAAATAACAGCCCCAACTCAGGCCCGGAGAAGCCTACTGCCCAGGCTGCTCCGGTACACAGCGCCGGCAAGAAGACCATTTTCATCAGGGATGAACTAAACGCTATTGAACTGTCATTGCGAAGGGCGCTGAAGGATACCGTTGCGCCGATGCACAACAAGGCCAATGGAAGGGTAAGCGATGCAAAGTAGTCGCCGCTGGTAAGAACCCAGTTTGGAAGTTGAAGATCAAGCCAGGCCACGGGGACAGCTGCAAATACCGAAAGTATGAGAGGGTTGCGCAGTATGTCCTTGAGGATGCGGCGCCACTCCGGAGACTGTCCCGCCTGATAGGCAGTAAGAACAATCACAGAAAGTGCATTGTAAGAAAGAATCACTACGCCCAGCAAAATACTGCCCGCTGAAAGCCCGAAGTCTCCGTAAAGGTTTGCCGCCAAAGCAAGGCCGACGATGCCGCAGTTACCCCTGAAAGCTCCCTGCACGTAAACGCCCCGATCAGCATGGGGAACGCGCCAGCGTGCCCAAAACCAGGCAAGTGTGAAGCTGGCGAGTGTTGCAAACAGGTAGAAAACGAGAAGGCCAAGGTTAAGGGAGGTGCTTAGATCTGCCTTTATGATGCTTAGGAACACAAGCGTTGGTAGTGTGGCTTTGAAAACCAGTGCTGATGCAGTGTGCACAAAGGTGTCGTCTATCCAGCCGATGCGGCGCAACCCAAGCCCGATAAAAACCATAGCGAAAACCGGGAGGGTGGTTGCAAGAGTTTGCTGAAACAGATTGATCAGGTCCATTGTAGAGCGGCCAGTGAGCTGGAGAGTGAAGGTTCCATCATAGATCTGAAGGAACGTTAATGAAATCGCTTGCCGAAGCCTCTAACGGGTGGGCTATAGTATGGCAAAACCTATAATACAAAGGGCTCAGCATGAACGTCGTTAATCCCGCGCCGGAACAGCTGCAGAAAGTTTTGGCAGACACTCCAAAAGACCAGCCTGTCGTAATGCTCAACCTGCTACGGTTTCGCGATAAAGCCGATTACTCCGATGATTCTGGTGAGTGCAGTGGGCGCGAAGCGTATCAACAGTATATGAAAGAAGCGGCCGCTTGCGTGAGCGCCGTGGGCGCTGAAGTTATCTGGTCTGGCCGTAGTGTTGGTTCTCTTATTGCTCCGCCCGATGAGTCTTGGGATCAAGTGTTGCTTGTGCGTTATCCGTCAATCGATGCGTTTATGGCAATGATTCAAAGCTCTGAATACAAAGGCGTGGTCAAACACCGCACAGCCGCTTTGAGAGATTCAAGGCTGGTTGCCAATGTGGAAGGCCCGCGCTGAAGCAAAGCCTCAGCCAATAATCCCGGATTCCAATAGCCCCGACTGGCGTATCACCATATAGGTTGCTGTGCCTGCAGCAATAGAGAGCAGGGCATTGCGTCGCCACAGATGAACTATTACCACTAGAACTCCCGCAAGAATTGCATCAAATCCGGGTAAGACAGCATTCCAATCAGCCGAACGCTGTAAAAATACCGTAGCCAACAAAGCCATAACTGCCGCGGGCAGGAAGCGCCCCAGGTGTTTTACCAGAGGGTGCTCGGTATAGCGTTCGAAAAACAGAAACGGAATGATTCTCGTGGCGAAGGTCGCAGCGGCAGCAACCGCAATGAAGGCTGTGAGATAAACGGTATCAGACATGGCTGTGGCCTTCCGCAGCAGGCTTGGCGCGCAGGTTACGATACTGGAGTAAAAGTACCGCGGTCACTATCGCAATGGCGCCAATGAGCTGGTGTGCCGGTGGCAGTATTATCATGGCTACCCCTGCCGCCGCTGCGCCAACCCATACCGGGAACGCATCCCCCAGTGCCTTGAGCTGTTCAATTGTGAGCACAATGAACAGTGCAACAAGGGCAAATTCGATACCTGTGCTGTCAAACGCTACGTTTCGGCCCAGAAGAGCGCCAAGAATGCAGCCAATGACCCAGTAAACCTGATTGAATGCCGTTATCCGGAAATCAATGTCCAGTTCCTTTAGTGTGTCCTGTGATCGCGGACGGCTTGTAAGTAGTGAGTAGGTCTCATCGGTCAGGCCAAAAATCAGATAGAGCTTGCGCCAGCCGGCCCGCCGGAACTGCCCGAGTAGAGACAGGCCATAGAAAAGATGGCGGGCATTGAGTACAAACATCGCGATGAATACTTCCAGCAAACCGGCGCTGGCCGCTAAAAGGCTGACTGCCAGAATCTGGCCGGCCCCAGCGTAGATGACTACGCCCATGAGTGGTGCTGCCCACCATGCATAGCCCAGCTGGGTTGTGAACAGTACCCCGAAAGCCATGCCAAGCGGGAGGTAGCCAAAAAGAATGGGCAGTGTGAGTCGAAAAACCAGAGAGTTCATTAGCATCCAAACGTTCTGAAAGTGAAGGATGATAGAGAATCGATCCGAATTTTGAAAGTGGGTATAGTGGCCCCAACAGGAGATACTATGAATCATGAAGTCGGGCACCTGCCACAATCCGATCCCCGTGAGGAAAAGTTCATTGTAGACAATGAGTTGTTAACGGAGGATCAGTTGCTTGGTTTGGCAGAAGAGTACTGTACTCGCTACCATGGTCTAAACGATAACGAAAACCCCATGGCAGAACTGAGCCGCGTACAGGCTGCTATCAAGAGGGGTGATCTGGTGGTGTGGTTTGATCCGGTAGAGAACACTGCCGGGCTTGGCGTACCGGAATGAGCACTCAACCTCAAAGAGTATTTCGGTTTGCACCTACCCGGGGGCGACCGTAACCGGTACAATCGCGCAGTTCTTTGAAGCGGTTTGCGAGGTGAAATTTGATCAGGGTATTGGTTGTAGATGACCATGAGCTGGTTCGTTCCGGGATAACCCGGATGCTCGCGGACGATCCCGATATAGATGTTGTTGGCCAGTCCCCATCCGGAGAAGACGCCATCGATTTCGTGCGTAAAGAACGCCCGGATATCGTATTGATGGACATTCGGATGCCGGGCATTGGCGGCCTGGAAGCTACCCGACGCATTCTGAGAATCGACGACACTATCCGTGTGATCGTGGTAACCGCCTGTGCCGACGACCCTTATCCAGCCCGTGTAATGCAAAGCGGCGCGTCCGCTTACATCACCAAAGGTGCGGATATCAGGGAAATGGTTCGTGCTATTCGTATGGCGCATTCTGGCCAGCGCTATATCAGCCCCGAAATAGCCCAAAAAATGGCCCTCAAGCAATTGGGTGGTGAAAAGGATGAGGAGGGCGAGCTCTCCATGTTCGATCGCCTGTCCGAGCGCGAAATGCAGATAGCCATGATGGTCGTGGACTGCCAGAAGGTGCAGGACATTTCAGACAAACTCTGCCTTAGCCCGAAAACTGTTAACAGCTATCGTTACCGGATTTTCGAAAAGCTGGAGATATCCAGCGACGTTGAGTTGGCCCTGATGGCAGTACGGCTCGGGTTGCTCGATGCCCACAAGGTCTGATCCCACCGATGAAAACAGCGAGGGGTTTGACAGCAAGCACTTCCTGAAACAGCTAACCGAGCGACCTGGCGTCTACCGAATGTACGACGACGCAGGCTCGGTGCTGTACGTGGGCAAAGCCGGAAATCTGAAGAAGCGGGTCAGCAGTTATTTTCGGAAGACTGGCTTGGCGCCCAAAACGGAAGCTCTGGTTGCAAAGATTGCGTCCATTGAAGTCACCATTACCGGTAGCGAGACAGAAGCTCTATTGTTAGAGCAGAACCTGATCAAGTCTCTGCGCCCGCCATACAACATCCTGCTTCGGGATGATAAATCCTACCCTTACATTTACGTGTCTGCCCACAGTGATTATCCCTCGCTGACCTTTCGGCGTGGGCGTACCAAAAAGGGCGGAGGTACCTGGTATGGACCGTTTCCGAGTTCGGGTGCAGTCAAGGAAAGCCTTAATGTACTACAGAAGGTTTTCCGCATAAGATCATGTAGTGAAAGCTATTTTCAAAACAGATCGCGCCCGTGTCTGCAGTACCAGATCAATCGATGCACGGCGCCGTGTGTGGGGTATATTTCGCCCGAGGACTATCTGCAAGATATCCGCCACGCGAGCATGTTCCTTGAAGGCAAAAATCCTGCGATTATTCGTGACCTGATGGATGCCATGGAAACGGCCGCCAAAGGCCTCGAGTTTGAAAAGGCCGCTGCGTACCGTGACCAGATAAACCACCTGCGCCATGTGCAGGAACAACAGTCGGTGGATGGGGAAGGTGGGGATGCGGATGTGGTGGCCATTGCACAGGACGCCGGCGTTGTGTGTATCGTGGTCATCATTGTGCGTGGCGGCAGGGTTTTGGGAACCAAGGATTACTTTCCTCGCTATTCTCTTGAGCAGTCAGAGGGCGAACTGTTAAGCGCATTTCTCGGCCAGTACTATTTCGGGGGCAATACGCGCCGCGAAATCCCCAAAGACGTGCTGGTTCCGGTTAATGTGGACGGTCAGGAACTGCTCGCTCAGGCACTTTCCGATGCAGCCAATCGGGACACCCGCATTCGTGGTAATGTTCGGGGCGAGCGCCGTCGTTGGCTGGAATTGGCGATGACCAATGCCCGGCAAACGCTGCTTACCCATATTGCCAGCAAGGAAACCGTCTATCGCCGTTTGCTGGCCCTGCGAGACATGCTGGAGCTGGCGGAAACACCCTCGCGGATGGAGTGTTTTGATATTAGCCACAGCCACGGCGAAAACACCGTCGCATCCTGTGTTGTTTTCGATGAGAATGGTCCCCTTAAAAGTGATTACCGGCTGTATAATATCGAAGGCGTGAAGGCAGGGGACGATTACGATGCCATGCGCCAGGTTCTGACTCGCCGGTACCGTCGAATGGTTGCAGGTGAGGGCAAGCGCCCGGACCTTGTGTTTATTGATGGCGGTAAGGGGCAGTTGAGCATTGCTCGGGAAGTGTTTGATGAGCTTGGGGTTTCTGACATTCCCCTTATCGGCGTGGCCAAGGGTGTAACCCGGCGCGCAGGCATGGAGCAGCTGATCGATGCCATGACCGGTGATGTGTTTCGTGTGCCCGCAGATTCCCCGGCGTTGCACCTGATTCAGCACATACGGGATGAATCCCACCGTTTTGCGATCACCGGGCATCGTAAAGGGCGCGACAAAAAACGCCGTCAGTCTACGCTTGAAGGCATTGAAGGAGTTGGCCCCAAACGGCGCCGGGAGTTAATCCGGTACTTTGGCGGTATACAGGAACTACGCAAAGCCAGTGTTGATGAGATGACCAAGGTTCAGGGCATCAGCAAATCATTGGCTGAAAACATATACGCAGCATTGCATGACGAGTAATAACCGTATGAATTTACCGAACCTGCTCACACTCTCCCGCATCATCATGATTCCGGTCTTTGTGGCGGTGTTTTATCTTCCCATGCATTGGAGCTATATGGTCAGTGCGGCAATTTTTGCGTTGGCTGCAGCTACGGACTGGTTGGATGGTTATCTTGCCCGCAAGCTTAACCAGAGTACGCCGTTCGGCGCGTTTCTCGACCCGGTTGCTGATAAATTGATGGTGGCAGTGGCACTGGCGATGTTGATTCAGGAATACTCGGCAATTTTGCTGACCATTCCAGCCACGGTGATTATCTGCCGTGAAATAGTGATTTCCGCCTTACGGGAATGGATGGCGGAAATCGGCAGCCGGGCAAGTGTTGCTGTGTCTTATATCGGCAAGATTAAAACCACTGCGCAGATGGCGTCGATTGTGGGCTTGCTGGCGTTCCCCCCTGGCCAGCTGCTGTCTGATATTGCCGTGGGGCTCTTGTATATCGCCGCCATATTAACCCTATGGTCTATGGGGCTGTATATCAAAGCTGCCTGGCCAGATCTGTTCCCTGAGAACGACTAGCTCGGGTTAGCGTCGCAGTTTGTTGCCCAGGCAATAAGCTCGTTTGCAAGCTGCTCTCCCGCGTCACCAAAAGCTAGTACCACTGACTCAATGCTCGTGTCTTCAGCCGGTGTAGACACAGTGAAGCTGTTTGAGCACAGAATTACCTGTGACCGGTTATCAACCAACTGCCCATATATCGAAAGGGTTACCCGGGCGCTGTCACCCTGATTGATCGCATGGAAGGCGTTGATTTCTGTCGAAAGGCTCAGATCAGCGCTGCCTGGAGCAGGGTCCATGACCACATGCTGAAAGCTTGCGCTGGCCCTGAATGCGCCTGCCAGCATGTCCCTCACTAAAACCGGTACCGTATCCCGCCATCGCACTCCCCCATACACTCTGAACTCCCACGGCAGAGGTTTTGCCAGAATCCGCGAGCTGTTGTATGGGTCGGATGCCATCGGGGTATCAATTCGCAGGCTTTCAGACCTGCTGGCGGTGTTGCCGTTGAGTGCATGAGGGGTGGGAAAGTCCATAACCCTGGGGGCTTCTGGTACAGGAAATACCGTACAAGCGGCCATTGAGCCTGAAATCGCCAACGCGATACCCGCAGCCTTAAACCTCTGTATAACTGAACGGCTCACTGGGACACCTCCTTGATTGTTGGGGCACCCAAGAGAGTACCCCTGGGGTCTTCTTCCAGGCGGCGGGTAAATTGGTTCAGGTTTCTCAAGGTGCCACGAAGTTCTCTAAGTGCCGGCGCTAGTTCGCCCATTCCCTGAAGCCCTGAATCCAGAGCGCCTTCGTTCTTTCTGGTTAAATCGTCGATACGCACAACCGCTTCCTGAACTCGGGTCATGGCTGAGTTCATACTGGTTAGCACCGATTTTGCTTCATTCTGCAACAGAGCGTTGGCGTTATCCGACACCCTGGACACCTTCAGAGCGGCTTCAGCGGCACGCTGACTTGCATCATCCATCCGGGCTAGCAGGGCCACCAGCTGTTCGCGGCTGCCTAACAAGGATTCACTGGCTTCGCGGGTGTTGCGGAAAATCGCCGTCAGGTTCTCGGTGTTTTCGTTCGAAAGCAGCGTGTTTGCGCTGGTAAGCAGTTGTTCTGCCTTGGTCAGTATTGCCTCACCATTGGTCAGTAAGCTTTTAAAAGCTGAAGGTTCGGCGGTAATTTGCGCCGGATTGGTTCGGGTGCCAATCAGCACCGGGCTATCTTTGGTGCCCCCGCTGAACTGTACGCTCATACTGCCAGCGATGTTGGCCAGCACCAAACCCGCACGGGTATTTTCCCGTACAGGAACTGTCTGTTCGACGCGAACCAGAACCCGAACATGGCCAGGGTTGTCCAGATCCAGTTTTAGCTCCAGTACATCGCCCACGGCAACGCCGCTATAAAGAACCGGGTTACCCTTGGAGAGACCACCCACGGCTTGATCGAATACGATTTCGTAGTAAGACCACTCGCGATCTGCGGAGGATTTTGCCAGCCACAAGGCGAACAACAATGCCGCCACCACCGCCGTGAGCGTAAATAGCCCGATAATCAGATGGTGTGCTTTTGGTTCCATAGCCTCTTACTCCGGTAACCGGCTCGTATCTAGAGCACGAAATGCGTAACTGGCGGCCCGCCCGCGGGGGCCCTGAAAATAGTCCTGAATCCATGCATCGTCTGTAGCGGCGACGTTTTCAATGGTGTCTGCCACCAGAACCTTCTTTTGCGACAGAACAGCCACTCGATCGCAGGTTGTATACAGCGTATCCAGATCGTGGGTGACCAAAAACACAGTCAGCCCTAGCGCATCCCGGAGGGTAACGATCAGCTTATCAAAGGCGGCCGCGCCAATTGGGTCGAGCCCTGCAGTTGGTTCATCCAGAAACAACACTTCCGGATCCATCGCCAGCGCCCGGGCCAAGGCAGCGCGCTTGACCATGCCTCCAGAGAGTTCCGACGGGTACTTAAGGGCAGAATTCGCCGGAAGGCCCGTCAAGGCGAGCTTCATGCGGGCAAGCTCTTCTGCATCCGGGCGGGACAGGTCGCAGTGCTCAATTAATGGCAGGGAAATATTCTGAAGGAGATTCAACGAGGTGAACAGCGCGCCTCTTTGAAATAAAACGCCAAACCGCTGCTCGGTTTTCGAACGCTCTACGGCGCTGAGTTCATCGAGATCTTTGCCAAAAACCCGTATTCGGCCCGCCGAAGGTTTAAGTAAACCCACGATGCTTCTCAGGAGTACCGATTTACCCGTTCCCGAGCCACCTACAACGCCCAGAATTTCGCCTTTGACGAGATCCAGATCCAGGTTTTCGTGGACAACATGGCTGCCAAATCGGTTATCAAGCCCTCGCACTTCAATAACGGGCGCTGGACGACTGTTGGTTTGTTGAATGATTGGCTCTGCCATGATTTACCAGCCCATTTCCATGAAGAAGAGTGCAGCTGCCGCATCGAGAAGAATAACCATAAAAATCGACTGCACCACGGCGGAGGTGGTGTGAATACCAACGGATTGAGCGCTGCCACCAACCTTGAACCCTTCCAGGCAGCCAATGGCCGCGATCAAAAAGGCAAAAATGGGCGCTTTCGATATGCCTACAAGAAAGTGCTTGAGCGCAATGTCACGTTCTACAATCGCCATGAATTGAGTGGGAGAAATGTCCAGCGCAAGCGCGCAGACCATGCCACCGCCAACCAGGCCTGAGATAATGCCAACGAAGGTCAGAATAGGCAGGCTGACCATCATCGCCAGAACCCGCGGAATAACGAGTAATTCAACCGGATCCAGCCCCAAAGTGCGGATAGCATCCAACTCTTCGTTTACCTTCATGGCGCCTATTTGTGCAGTGAAGGCGCTGGCTGTTCGGCCTGCAAGCAAAATGGCCGCGAGTAAAACGCCAAACTCTCGGAAAAATGAGAAGGCGACGAGATTGACGGTGTAGATTGTAGCGCCAAAATCTTTGAGAACCGTGGCGCCCAGGAAGGCGACTACGGCGCCAACCAGAAACGTAAGCAGAGCAACAATTGGAAGTGCGTTGAGCCCGGTATTCTGAATCGCCGCGACGAACGGTGTAACACGCCAGCGACTGGGTCGCGGCAGAATAACCACCAGCGTTGCGATAATCTGCCCAACAAATCCGGACAACAAGTAAGCCAGGTGCCAAACGGCCGCAACTCTCTTGCCAGTCTCGGTGAGAAACTCAACAACCGGCGTAAGACCTTCAGGCTCAGGGGGTGGCCCTTCTCGCATTGCATCTGCCACTGCATACAGAAGTGCACGTTGTTCACGGGGCAGGGTTGTCGGGGTGTGGTCATCCTGTTTTGTCAGTGCAATGAGAGTGTTCGGCCCCAGCAGGGTGGCCAGAAGCGATGCACCGGCTGTATCAACTTGCCCCAGATCTTTCAGGTCGATTCGTTCTGCGGCCCATTGTTGGCCTGAACTGGCCTCAATATGCTTCTTGAGTGCTTTATAGTCAGCCAGAGTCCAATCGCCCTGAACAATCAGGTTGCCATTCTCGCTCGCCAGAGATCCTGGCCGACCGTGATGCGATGAAGACTTTTCATGTTCCGGGGAACTGGCACTGTTGGGCACGGGTGTCAGAATTCCAAAGGTTGGTTTATTAGCTTACTAGCTTAGAGTCTGTGAACGCTATCTGCCAGTAGCTTACGGTCTTCCTTGTCATGGCTGGCCAAAACAATGAGTGTACCCCGAGCTTTTGCTTGTAGCAGTAGTTGCCGAAGAAGATCCCGTGCATCGCTGTCCAGCCCGGTAAGAGGCTCATCCAGAAGTAGTATCGGCTTTTGGCGCAGCATCGCCCGCAATAGGGCTACACGCTGCCGCTGGCCTCCAGAAAGGTCTCCGGGTAAGCGCTTCCCAAAGCCTTCCAGGCCAACATTGTGCAGTCCCTGTTTGATAGCCTTCTGGTCCTCGGGTGTGAGCTTTAACCCAGGGTGGATGCCAAGGCCGATATTCGTCTCAACATTGAGGTGTTCAAACAGGTTGTGCTCCTGGAACACGCTGGTCATGGGTCGTTGCCAAGGTGCTCTTTTGCGCAGGCTTTCATCCCGCCAAAGTATGTCGCCAGATTGAGGCTCAAGAAAACCGGCCAGCAGGTTCATTAGTGTGGATTTGCCCGATCCGCTGGCGCCATGGATGGCAATGCATTGCCCTGGTTCCACTGAAAAATGAAAATTCCATGGAGATTCCTGATCCGGGTATGCAAATACCAGATTTCGTACTTCAAGCATGCTCAGGCTCCGGAACACTTCTGGGTGATTTGGTCGCCAAGCCGGTTTTGTTTAACGGCGATCCCAACCTGTTAAAAACGCTAAACAGCAGGAGCAAAAGCAACACGAGCCAGAGCCCCGTGGCGGCTGCGGCATCCATTCGGTAACTGCCAAGCTGCTGATACAGCAAGACTGGCAGAGTAGGCTGGCCCGGTGTACCGAACAGCGCAATAACCCCGAAGTCACCCAGCGATAAGCCTGTGCCGTAGGCCATGGCCAAAGCCAGTGGCTTGCGCATTCTCGGCCAGTGCAGCCAACGCCAGCGATACCAGCCCAGCACGCCAAGCTGATCGGCTTGCTGACGGCTGGCTGAGTCGAGGCTCCCCAGGGGCCCTTTGAGCATCTGTAATACAAACGGCAAGGCCATCATGGCGTTGATCAGGGTAACCAGCATCAGCCCTTCACTTGAGCTGCCAAGGCTAGGGCGGAACAACAGAAACAAGCCGGTGCCGAGAACCAGAGGCGGGATCATCAAGGGTAAATACGCTGCAACATCGGTTAGCCGGGTGATGGCGGGTTTCTTCGATGTTGTTCCACACGCCAGGATCAGCAGAGCGGCGCATAAAGACATCAAGCCGGCGGGCAGGGCGATGGCCAGGCTTCTTACTGTGGCATCAAGTAACGCGGGATTGACCGAGAAGCTACCCTGCGTGAAGAAGGCGCTGCCCATGCCGGGAAGCCCTCTGATTAAAATGGCCAAAAGCGGCATTCCCAGAAAGAGCACAAACAATCCGAGGACGGTGCCATCTGCCAAGCGCGCGCTGGGAGAGCTCCCTGCTTTGGTTCGGTGGGCTGCAACGCGCCTGTCGGGAAGTAGCGACGCCGTAAGCCCACGGCGTACTGCCAGCCACCACAGAAAACCGCAAACAAGCAGCTGAACCATGGCAAGAAGCGCGGCCTGGCCAGAATCGAATTCGAATCGCAAAGACTGGTAAATGGCAACTTCAATGGTGGTTGCTGCAGGCCCGCCGCCCAGGGTCATCACGATGGCGAAGCTGGTGAAGCACAGGGTGAACACCAGCGCTGCAACACCGGGCAAGACAGGCTTGATGGCAGGCCACTCCACCGCGCGCCAATACCACCAGCGCCCAAGCCCGAGTTGGGCGGCAGCCCTGAGTTGCGATGGAGGTGCACCTTCAATGGCCTGCAACAGAATCCGGGCGGCCAGAGGCGCATTGAAAAACACATGGGCCAATACAATGCCGTTGATGCCGTAGAGGTTCCAGGAAGCACCAAACCAGTCGCTGGCAAAGCCAGTGAACCAACCCTGGCGCCCGTACACGCTAACCAATCCAGACACCGCAACAATCGAAGGGAGTACCAGGCTCAATTCCATCAACCGCAGCAGAACAGCGCGCCCCGGGAACGCAGGTTGTCTGGCGAGGATTCTGGCAATCGGAATAGCCACAAGAAGGCTGAGTAAAACAGAAAGAAACGCCTGCCAAATCGTAAAGGTAACCACGGTTCGCAAATAGCGGCTTTGCCAGAGTTGGCTGATATCCGGTAGTGAAGCCTCCCAGATAAGCGCTCCCAGCCCCGCCGCTGAAAGCAGCACCAGCGCACCGGCGATCGTAAGCCCGGGCCAGAGCTGCCACCCGGGGCGACTGAAAGGTGCAGGCCGCCCGAGTCTCGAGTGCGAAGGTAAAGCGTGTTGCTGGCGCTTAGCGAGGCTATTCATGGTCTGTGATTAGCGTGTCATGGCATCCAGCCACTCGTTCATCCATTGGCGGCGCTTATCACTGACCGTTTTTGGGTCAAAATACAGCGCTTCCTCTGGCTGAATCAGCTTGTCGAAAACAGACGGCAATTCATCGCCCAGGTCAGTAGCTGGGTACATCACATTTTTAAGGGGAATGTGCCGTTGGAAATCCGCGCTCAGCATAAAGTCCAGAAACTCACGCCCGAGTTCTTTCTGATCGGATGGCTCAACCAGAGCCGCCACTTCAACCTGCAGGTAGTGGCCTTCTTCGAATTGCACAGCCTGGTAACGGTCGGTTTTATCCACGGCCATGTGGTAAGCCGGGGAGGTGCTGTAGGAAAGAATCATCGGTGCCTCACCGTTCATGAACAGCGAGAAATAGCCGTCGCTCCAGCTTTTGGTTGTGGTGAGAATCTTGCCGTTGAGTTGCTGCCACTTTTCAGCCGCCTGATTACCATAAATATGGCGCATCCAGAGCAGCAATCCAAGGCCGGGGGTGCTGGTTCTCGGGTCCTGGATGATGATCTTCAGGTCGTCAGGGGCTGCGATTAATGCTTCCAGGCTTTTTGGCGGGTTGGGTAGTTGTTCGGTATCGTAAACAAACGCAAAGTAGCCCCAGTCGTAAGGTACAAATACCGGGTCTTGCCACTTGATGGGCAGGTTCAGAGCTGAAAGATCGGTTTCATGGTTTGCCAACAAGCCGGTTTGCCGGGTGGTTTCCATGGTGGCGGTGTCGAGGCCCAGCACCACATCGGCCTGAGTGCTTTTGCCCTCAAGGCGCAGGCGTTGGAGAATGTCGCCACCGCTGTCCAGAACCACATAGTTGATCTGGCAGTTGCACGTTTGCTCAAAGGCTTCTTTAACGGCTGGACCCGGGCCCCATTCTGCGGCGAAAGAGGGGTGGGTATACACAGTAAGGGTGGTTGCCTTTTGGGCGTGTGCAGGCGCAAACGCCAAGGCAAGCAGAAACAGTGCAAACGCTCGGATGAGCATGGTGGTGTAACCTCCGCAACAAGTTAAGGGTGGCCATAATTGGCAGCCATGTCGCGGGCCCCACCGGCTCTGGTGAGTGCTCAATCCCTTCGCCGGCATAATCCGGATCAGGTTCCGCGGGTATGGTCTCAGCCCGGCATTTGCCCGGCACCCCGTTGAGTTGAATTAAGTGTACCATGCTGGCGGTTGGCAATGGTAAGAGGCAAGGAGAACGCAGGTGCCAAAGTTTTTACACACAGCAGACTGGCAAATGGGCCGGACCTACAGCCGGTTTGACGCCGAAGATGGCGCGGCATTGGTTGAAGCACGATATGAAGCCATCGAGCGGCTGGCGGCACTGGCCACTGAACACCAGTGCGATGCGGTATTGGTTGCCGGCGATGTGTTTGATGCTCAAACGGTGGCTGATCGCACCATCAGGCGCGTATTTAACGCCACCCGTGGCTTTGAGGGTCCCTGGGTAATGCTGCCAGGTAACCACGATGCGGCACTTGCCGAGAGCGTGTGGGCTCGCGCAAAGCGCCTTGGCGCCGTTCCACCGAACGTTCACCTTGCGCTTGAATCCGGGGTTACATCGTTGCCGGAGCAGGGCATCGCAGTGCTGGCCGCGCCTCTAACCCAGCGCCATACCTATGGCGACCTGACTCAGCCATTTGCTGAAATGGAAACCCCTCCCGATTCGCTTCGCATAGGATTGGCCCACGGCAGCGTTCAGGGCTTGCTACCGGATGAAATTGATTCCACCAACCCCATTGCCCCCGACAGAACCGCCACAGCCAATCTGGATTACCTGGCCTTGGGTGACTGGCACGGCGTTAAGCAGATAAATGATCGAACCTGGTACAGCGGCACGCCGGAACCCGAGCGATTCCGCAACAACGATGCCGGGTACGTATTGATTGTTGATATTGAAAGCCCCGGTGCGACACCTCAAGTGACCCGCCACGAAACCGCCCGGTATCAATGGCACCAGTGGCGAGAGACTCTATCTGTCCCGTCCGATCTGGGCGAACTGCTGATTCGCTTAGGCCAATTGCCCGAGGCTTCGGTTCTGGATTTGAAGCTTAACGGTACACTCACGCTGGCCGGCGATCAAAAACTGACGGATGCACTTTCTGTCGCAGAAGCTCGCTACCGCAGCGTTACCTGTGATCGAAGCGGCCTGCAGCTTTCGCCAACAGAAGAAGATATTGCCGAACTGCATGCAGACGGATACCTCGGAGAAGTGGTTCAAGAACTGAGGGAGAGCCAGCAGGCGACAGAAGAAGATGAGGCGGCTGCCGTAGCACGGGATGCATTGGGCATTCTTGCAGGCTTGCTCAAATCTAAAGACGCGGAGGTGGCCCAATGAAACTCCAGCGTTTGCGTGTTGAGCAGTTTCGCCAATTCAGGCAGGGCCTGGAGCTGGATAGCCTTCAGTCTGGTATCAACCTGATTCATGGCCCCAACGAATCAGGTAAGAGCACCCTGGTCCGGGCCATTCGTGCCGCCTTCTTTGATCGTTACCGGTCCAAATCCGCTGAGGAACTGGCACCCTGGGGCGATTCATCCGCTGCCCCGACCGTTGAGTTGGTGTTCGAACACAAAGGCCAGCGCTGGCAGTTGGACAAACGCTTCCTCAAGCGCCACCGCTGCGACTTGAAGGTTGACGACACAGAGTTCAGCGGTGAAGAAGCCGAAGAAAAGCTTGCCGAGTTGCTGGGCTATCAGTTCCCCAAAAAAGGCGCCAGTAAAGAGGAGCACTGGGGCATCCCAGGCTTGCTTTGGGTTGAGCAGGGAACCGGACAAAACATTGAGAACGCCGTACTGCACGCCGGTGGACACCTGAAATCCGCATTGAACAACCTGGTGGGTGAAGTCGCCAGCAGCGGTGGTGACGAGATTATTCAGGCAGTAGAGCAGCAGCGCAAAGAACTCATGACATCCACCGGGAAACCAAGGGGCGACTATCTTGAGCTCGCAAATACTCGAGAGACACTGCAACAGCAAGTGTCGGACCTGAAATCACGGGTTGAACAGTACAAGGCTCAAGTGGATCGTTTGGGAACTTTAGCCGCAGAGCATGAGCAGGCCAATCGCGAACGGCCCTGGGAAGAGGCCCGTCGGGAAATGCAGCTCGCAGAAACAAAGTACCGGGAAGTTGAGGCGCTGCAGGAGCAACAAGCTCGGGGAATCGAGTCGCAAAAACAGATTCAGAAAAACATCATTTTGCTCCAGCAAAGCCAGACCCATTGGCGCAACCAGAATGAGCAGCTCGCGCTGCGTCATCAGAGTTATCTCAAGGCAAAGCAACAACTGGAGCAGGAAGAACTCGCCAGCCCTGAGTTGGTTAAGAAGGTTGAGGCTGCGCGTAGCCAGTACCAGCTTGCCAATCAAGCCGTGCAGCAGGCCCACCTCAGAGATAAATGGGAGAGGCTGGAGAAGGACTGCGCGAGACTGAAAGCGGATCTCGCGAAACTGAATCAACGCCAGGAAGAGGCCAAAGGGATTCAGGTTTCGCTGGATGCAGCACGAAGTGCTAGAAAGACAAACCTTATAGATATCGAAGCATTACGAGAGCTAAAGAAGAATCAACGTGAACTTGATGATGCGAATATCCGAATCCAAACCGTAGCCACCCGTGTTACCTGGAACTTGAAACCAGGTGTATCGCTGGATCTGGATGGGGAGAGCGTTGAGGGGCAGGGCGAGAAGCTGCTGCTGGAACAAAGCGTTCTCGCAATTCCAGGTATCGGTGACCTTGGCATTCAGCCCGGTGGAAATGATCTTGCCAGCCTCAGACGGCAGCTCGAGCGGTTGGAGCAATCTGTTTCGCAACAGCTCGCTGAGCTGGCTGTTGAGTCCGTTGAGGCGGCGGAGTTGAAGCTGACGCGACTGCACGATGCAGAGGCACAGATACAGCGTTTTGATGACCTACTGAAATCCCTGGCACCTAAAGGCGTCGATCAGCTTGGCTCCGAGAGATCTGAGGTGGAGTCCGAACTGCTCGCCCATTCAACGGAACTTGAAGCCCTGCCAGACGCTGCTGTGACGGATGGTGACGCCAAGCCGCTCAGCCAGGCCGAGGCGGAGCTGAAACAGGCGGAAGTACGACTGACGGAAGCCGAGGCCGGGCAGAGGAATCAGGAAGGCCTGCTGCATAAAGCCCGCTACGTTAGCGAATCGGCATTGCGGGAATGGCAACGAATGCACGAGGAGCTGAACAGCCCTGAGCGCCAGTCGCAGATAGAAGGAATAGCTCGCGATATCGCCGCTGCGGAAACGCAAAAAGCAGAACTCGAAGCATCCTTGAAAGACCGTGAAACCCTCATTCGAGAAGCTCGCCCAGAGCTTTTGAAGCAGGACATAGCGCGTTACCGTGCAACTGCCGAGCATCAGGAAACTGCCCAACAAAAGCGGGCCCTGGAACTAAGCGAAATCCGGGCGAAGCTGGAAGCCTGGGGTGCTGAGGGGTTGGAGGAGAAGCACAACGAACTGGCGGCTGATCTAGAACACGTTACCCGCCGGTATTTTGAGCTCGATAGACGGGCAAAAGCGCTGGATATGCTCCTGAACCTGTTAATTGAAAAACGCCAGGCACTGACAAGGCGTTTGCAGGCGCCGCTGCAAAAACATCTGGATCACTACCTGACCGTTCTGTTCCCCGAAGCCAGCCTGGAAGTGGATGAAAACCTCATGCCCGGGAAATTCAGCCGGGGCAGTGAGCTGGGGCAGATGGCAGAGTTGAGTTTTGGTGCCCGGGAACAGATGGGCCTGATCAGCCGCCTGGCCTATGCAGACCTGCTGCAAGAAGCAGGGCGGCCGACACTGATCATTCTGGATGACACCCTGGTGCACAGCGACTCAGCGCGTCTGGATGGTATGAAGCGGATACTGTTTGACGCCGCCACTCGCCACCAGATACTGTTGTTGACCTGCCATCCTGAAAAGTGGCGGGACTTGGGCGTTGAGCCGAGGGACCTCGAGGCACTTAAGATTCAGAGTGCTTCTGGTTAAAAAACACCCACAAACCTCTACTAAAACAGAAACTTAAAAAAAGGTGTTGACGAAAGAGCCGTAATCCGTAGAATACGCATCCGTTGTCGGGGCATTGCTTCGATACGCTTGAAGCGGGAATAGCTCAGTTGGTAGAGCGCAACCTTGCCAAGGTTGAGGTCGCGAGTTCGAATCTCGTTTCCCGCTCCAATTTCTTCAAGTCTCTCAATGCCAACCTGAGAGCACAAAGACTCGATTCCTTCGATCTTTTTAGGCGCGGTGGCAGAGTGGTCATGCAGCGGACTGCAACTCCGCGTACGCCGGTTCGATTCCGACCCGCGCCTCCATTATTTCTACATAGTTTTCAGTTGCTTCACCTGTCAGCCTAGCTGTGCACTACACCAATCTGGCTCGGTTTTACTCGAGTTCACCCTGTGTGTTTATTCACCCGTTCAATAAAGTCCCGCCCCAGATCACAAGTACCACTATGGTAACGGCGATGGCTGCCGATACTTTGTGGCGTTCGAAAATAGCCTGGGCTTTGTTGCCCGCAATGAAAACCAGCAGCCCCAAACCATAGTATCTCAGTGCCCGTGACAAGGCAGACGCTAAAATAAACAAGAAGAAAGAGTAGCTCGTTGCGCCAGCGGCCAGCATGGCAATCTGAAACGGAATCGGAATAACGCCTACGCTCAGGATAAACCAGAACCCGTCCTCCTCCATTCGCATACGCACGTGCTCGAATTGCTCGGGTGTGGAGACCATCTCTACCAGTTGCTGTCCAACGGCATCAAACACGAAATAACCAACGAAATAGCCTACCGTCGCGCCGGCCAGGCAGCCGAGCAGGGCAATCGTGCTGAGAATAAATATCTGGCTGCGGCGAGCCTGCATCAGGGGAATGAGGATGGCTTCCAACGGGATGGGAATGATGATGGATTCGAGAAAGGACGCAATTCCTAGCCCCCAGAACGCGTGGCGTGAGTATACCAGGCGTTTAGTCAGACTTTTAAAGCGGTCCCGTCCCCGGTAAGTATCTGAGCTCGCGTCGTTCATTGCGTCGCCTTTCACTCTTTGTATGGCGTAGGCTTGTTATGTGCCAACGTTCTGTTGCGAGTTTGCTTTGGCTCGATACCAACGCTCAAACTCCTCGCCGGAAATGGGTTTGCAAAATAGGAAGCCTTGGGCCTGTGTACAACCTTGGGAGCGCACGTATTCGAGGGCATAGGTTGTTTCGATGCCTTCAGCTACCACTTCAAGATCCAGCGCAAGTCCCAGTGTAATCATCGCATCAGTCACAGCGCGGCTTCCTCTGTCCTTTTCAAGCCGGTGAAGGAAGGATTTGTCGATCTTTATCTTGTCCAGAGGCAGGCGACTAAGGGACGCGAGGCTGGAGCTGGCGTGCCCGGTTCCAAAATCATCAAGTAAGATGGCAACGCCCAGAGCCTTGAGCCGCGACAGTGAGGCGATCGTGTGGTCAAGGTCGTGTAGCAATGCGGTTTCGGAGACTTCCAGTTGCAGTAATTTTGGATCAATGGAATACCCACCGATCAGTTGTTCGAAGCGATCAACGAAGTTCAGATCACGAAACTCAACAGCTGACACATTGACCGCGATGGGAATAGCTGGAAGTCCCAGGGCGCTCCAGGACGCTAAATGACGTACTGCCTCCTCAATCACCCATCGGCCTATAGAGTTAATGATACCTGTGGCTTCTGCAACGGGAACAAACTGCTTTGGGCCTATCGCACTTCCATTCTGGAGGCGAAGTAAGGCTTCGACACTAACCACCTCTAAGGTACTGATGTCTAATACGGGCTGGTAAACCAATTGAAAGGAGTTGGTTTGTATTGCGAGTTTAAGCAGCTGTTCAATGTTGTTTTGTTGCTGGATACCATCAGTAAGTCCCGAAGAGTAAAACTGGAAATTGCCTCTGCCGTCCTGCTTGGCCTCATACATCGCAGCATCGGCATGGCTCACTAATGTATCGATGTCTTGACCGTCGCACGGAAACATACTGATGCCGATAGATGTTGAAACAGATAGCGTCAACTCTCCAATCTGATAAGGTTCGCTGATCTTTTCGGTGATGGAGCGGGCAACATCTGCGGCATAGGCGGAGGCATCGATATCCTGTAGCAGAACCACGAATTCGTCGCCGCCCATTCTTATGACCAGATCTTCAGCGCGCAAACTTTGTGAAAGCCTGGCGGATATCTCCTGGAGCACCTTGTCACCAATTTCGTGGCCGTGTGTGTCATTTATCGGCTTGAAACGATCCAGGTCGAGAAACAATACTGCGGCACCACGAGCGGCTCGTCGGTTATGAGGCAGCAAGTGCGCAGCGTATTCGAACAGCATCGCGCGATTCGGCAAGCCCGTTAAGGGATCGTGCAATGATGCATGACGTATTTCCTCGTCGACCCGTTTACGCTCGGTGATGTCCCGGAAAAATACCGCAAGCCCGCCATCAATAGCAGGGTAGGCTCTTATTTCTAGCCAGACTTGAGTGCCATTAGGAGTCAAATGGGGCACCTCGGTTGTACTCGACTTTCGGGTTTGCATGACTCGAAGATACAATTCTTCCACTGCAGTGCCTTTGAGTTCTGGCCAGACCTCCCAATGGTTCCTTCCAACGACATCAAAACTACTGAGTTGAGAGATGCGCGACGCTTCTGCGTTAAAATGGGTCATGACCCAGTCGGCAGATATTGAAGCGAAACCTTCCGTCATGCTGTTCAGAATGTATTCGCTGTAATCGCGCTCGCGTCGAAGCTCCGCCTGGGCACGAGCAGACTCGATAGCGGCCCAGGTACGGTCCACTACGTCTTCGGCCAACGCAATCTCTTGTGCTGACCAGTGATGGACTTTGGAGTCGTGAAGCCCCAGCAATACTTGCAACGAACCGGCTTTCAAGACCGGCACTGCGAGTACGGCCTTAATGTCCCTGTCCAGATATGCCTGGGCGTAGCCGGCAGATCGGTTGTCCGTGGTTGCGTCACCAAGAACAAAAGGGTTTCCACTCTTAACCTGAGACGCAACCTCGGGTCCAAAATCCTCCAGCCGGATTTCTGCACCAGCCATTGAATCTGCGCCTTCCGTTGTCCAGCCGGGCCGTATAATTACGGCGTCGCCCGCCTTTGTGAAATCGCCGTAAAACACGCGAGTAACGCCCAGAAACCGGCCAAGTAGTTCCGTTGCCGCAGCCGCGATCTCATTCGGATCCACGAGGGCGCGTAACCGGTCAGTCAGTTTCAACCGGAAACTTTTTCGTTGTTCGATCGCTTTGAGCCTACGCAAGGTGTCTGCCAGCTCGTTGTTGACTCGCTCGAGTTCCTCCTGAGTCTGCACCTGATCGGTTACATCGATACCTTCAGCAAAGATCGCGCTGACTTGGTCATCTGCACCAAATACCGGCCGATACACAAAGTTAAGAATGCGTTCTTTAGCTGGCCTATCCGGATCTGCTTGTATTCTGTACCTGGCTCGGTCTGCGGTGTAAGGCTCTCCTGTAGCAAAGACGCGATCCAGAATACGCACAAAGCCTTGCTCCTTCGCATCAGGCAGTGCTTCTGAGACGAATCGGCCCAAAATAGGACGATGATCGACTACTTGGTCGTGACTCGGGTTGGAAAGTTCAAATCGGTGATTTGGACCGCTCATTAACGCCATAAACGTTGACGCTTTGTTGAACATCTGGGTCAATTGCTCATACTTTACGTCGAGCATTTGATTGGCGTAGGCGAGGTCCGACACTTCATTGCAGATTACCAGTACCCCGCCCAAACCGTAGGGAGCACTCAGGTCGTCTACCGGGGTGAAATCATAGATCCACTGGACACTCTCTTGCTGACCATGGCGGGTAGTAGGAATCGTACGGTTGATTTGTCTGATTGAGCCTTTGCCGGTGAGGACTTGCTCAAACTCCGAGCCGATCATGTGCCAGATGTCCCTCCATACTTCCCTGGCAGGTTGTGCCAGAGAGCCCGGGTGCTGGCGAGGGCCAAGGGTCTGACTGAAAGCATCGTTGTAGATGCAGATGCCATGCTCACCCCACAACACCGCCATCGGCTGTTTTGAACTGAGCACCAGGCTCACAACAGTACGCAAGGATTGTGACCACTCATGGGGCCAGCCGCACACGCTCTCCGTCCAATTATGATCGCGTATTAAACGACCCATCTCGCCCCCGCCTGCGAGAAAATCCCGCGACGGTGTTGCCGTTTTGCATTCTTGGTCTGATCTCATCCGATTTGAGTCTCCCGAAAGAATCTAAAATCCATGTTATCGTTTTTGTCAAGTCTAAGTGTAGGTTCGAACTACTGGTGTTACCAATGAATAATCTGGCATTCACGAGTTCACGGGCGCCAAGTCGAGCAAGTTTTCTATCACTATTCTTTGGAAAGTACTTCAAGGAGGCGTGCGCAGAATGCGTCCAGATCCTGTGGGTTGCGGCTGGTAATCAGCCCGTTATCATTGCACACTTTTTCATCGACCCACGCCGCGCCAACATTTTGTATGTCGGTTTGCAAACTCGGGAATGAGGTTAGAGTCCTTCCTTTGATTACATCTGCTTCGATGAGCAGCCAAGGCGCATGGCAGATTGCGGCAACCGGTTTGTGGCTGTTGAAAAAGTGCTTTACGAAAGAAATAGCGTCATTGTCCAGTCGCAGAGCGTCTGGATTGGCAACGCCACCAGGTAACACCAGTGCATCGTAGTCATTGGCGGTCACTTCATTGCCATTCAGTGGTGCGTCCATAGTCGGGTGCTCCTTTAATGCTGAATGAAATAATTTTTTATAACATCTTAGTATTCGTTGTTAGAAGCCGCTAACGCGTAGGCAAATCAGAGTAGGGCGTTGCTCAACGCACTGATGAGAAATGAGGGCAACGTTGGCGGGCATGTTTTCAAATCGATAATGTCCCATCATTCTGACTGGTGGCGTCAATCAGAATGATGGCTGTGTTTGGGAAGCTACACCTTGTTGACGGCACCTTCCCGGGGCCAATAACGTAGGTTTCGACACTTCATGACAAATTGAGTTGTGGAATCGTCCAGATCATTGGCACTCAATAGTAGGAAACCTTCGTCAAGCGGCTGCTTGATGCCCGCAGAGTCCAGAAGCTCTTTGGCCGCTTCATTAAAGCCAATAAATTTACAGTGAGCGAAGGCGTCATTGATAAAGTCCCGTACCGGACTGTGTTTAGCCAACCGCTCTAGTTCCTGCGTTCCTGGCAGCAGTGCAACTGCATCGAATAGCACAGATGGACCGCCATCAATCTTTTCATTTGCCGGAATCTTGCGACCACCGCTATCAACTACACCGCTAATGTGAGGCGCAATCACAGCGACAACAGCGCCTTCTCTCTCCACTGCAGCTTTAAGGGCATCGAAGGTTTTTGCGTCGGTGCCTTCGCTGACAAAAACGCCCAGCTTGCGACCGCAGAAGCTGTCCGGGCCGTTCTTTAAAATGCTCAGTGCGTCTGAAGGTGGTAAGTCTTTTCTGGGTTTTGAAGCCGGCGTTGGCGCTTCTGGCAACGGATCGATGCCAAGCCCGTCCGCCACAGTTTTCGCCAGATTATCGTCGACATTCCTCAGGTGCGCGACCATGCGCAGCCGGATATCCTCGCGCTCGACCTTGCTAAGTTCAAACACGAAGGCATCGGCTATATGACCTTGCTCTGTTTCCGTCTGGCTGATGTAAAACTGCCAGGCTTGGCTGTAATGGTCTGCAAAGCTGGGTGAGCGTTCGCGAACTTTCGTGCCCTCTTCAGTTTCGGCATAGCTGTGGAATCCTTCGCTTGGGTTTTCCCGCGGCCCCGGGTTGTCTTCCCAGCTGTTGGGTTCGTAATTGGCGCGCCCGCTGGGGTTGGTCATTGCCATGTGACCGTCTTGCTGGAAATGATGCATGGGACACTTTGGCGCGTTGATGGGTATGTGGGTAAAATTGGGCCCGCCCAGACGTTTGGTTTGCGTATCCAGATAAGAAAAGTTTCGGCCTTGGAGCAGCGGGTCGTTTGAATGATCGATACCGCGGACGATGTTTTGAGTGCAAAATGCGACCTGTTCGGTCTCAGCAAAAAAGTTATCGACCACGCGGTTCAGCACCATTTTGCCTAACGGCGTAATGGGCACCTGCTCCTCGGGAATCAGTTTGGTGGCGTCCAGAATGTCGAATTCGAATTTTTCGGCAAAAGTCTCATCAAACACTTGCACACCCAATTCCCATTCTGGGTAGTCGCCGCGCTGGATGGCGTCCCACATATCTCGACGGTGAAAGTCCGGGTCTGCACCGTTTATTTTCAAGGCTTCGTTCCACACAACCGATTGCATGCCGTGTTTGGGCTTCCAATGGAATTTCACAAATTGTGACTCGCCCTTAGCGTTCACAAAGCGGAAGCTGTGCACACCAAAACCTTCCATAAAACGGGGCGAGCGCGGGATAGCGCGGTCGGACATCGCCCACATCACCGTGTGGATACTTTCAGGCATTAGTCCGACAAAATCCCAAAAATTATCGTGTGCAGACTGTGCCTGAGGGAAGCCTCGATCCGGTGCTTCTTTTACCGCGTGCACCAAGTCAGGAAACTTTATGGCGTCCTGAATAAAGAACACCGGCATATTATTTCCTACCAAGTCCCAGTTGCCCTGCCGGGTGTAAAATTTAGTGGCGAACCCTCGCACATCGCGGGGCAGATCTGCGGACCCTTTGTTACCAGCGACCGTTGAGAAGCGTACAAAAACGGGTGTCTGTTCTCCGGGCCGCTGGAATAGATCGGCAGCAGTCAGTTCTGACTGATTGTTATAGTTCTCGAAATAGCCGTGGAAGCCCAGCCCGCGAGCATGGACAACGCGCTCCGGAATACGCTCGTGGTCGAAATGGAAGATCTTTTCGCGCATTACGTGATCTTCCAATAGTCCCGGCCCTCGCGCTCCTGCACGCAGTGAGTTTTGATCATCGGCGACGGGAGCGCCTTGCTGGGTGGTCATTGTTGGATGTGTGGTATCTGCGTGCTGATGTAGCTCGCCGCCTTTACCTTTGGCGTGCGGTGATGGTTTTTTAGGGTCAGACATTCGCTGGCTCCTCTATATATTGTGTAGTGCTTTCAATTAAGACTTTACGTCAGCAATCAATTGCGGGTTACTCAGAGAAGTTTAGTTCTTAGTTGAAGGTTTGGTAGATCATGTGAATAATATTTAAGGCAGCGGACATGTTTCCCTTGGAGCTTGACTTACCCTTTGCGGATTACTAATAAACACTTACGGCCGTGATACTGTTTTGAATCAATGCCAAGGGGGGATGTTATGCCTTATTCAAGAAGTTCAGAGCTACCACGAAATGTTATAAACAGTTTGCCAATTCATGCCCAGGAGATCTATCGAAGTGCTTTTAATTCAGCTTGGAAGGAGTATAAAGACCCTGGCGACAGACGCGGGAACGCAGGGCGCGAAGAAACAGCGCACAAAGTAGCTTGGGCTGCTGTTAAGCAGAGCTATCATAAAGAAGCCGATGAGTGGGTTAGAAATTGAATATTACCAATATGATTCGTGTCGATTAAGTTTCAGTTATTAAAAAGCGGATTTGTTGAATGAGTTGAGCGGTGCAGGTACTACTGTTAAGTGAATGTGAAAACTAAACAGGAGGTATCAACATGGTGAAGAATGCAGATCCTTTCCCGTCCCGGTTAACACACGCAAAGAAACCTTTCTTACGATGTGATCCTGTCGTTCATTCGCGCAATCAACATCGCTGGGAAGGACCTCTCGATGAAGTATCGCTGTCCCGCTATGAGCGAGATGGGTATCTCTGGTTTGAAGGATTTTTCAACCAGGAGCGTATGATGCCCTTCTTCGATGAGCTCAAAGAGATGGCAAACGATAAAAAGCTCAAAAAATCGGATCAGGTTATCCATGATCCTAACACGGACGATATTCGCTCCGTTTTTGCAATGCATGAACTGTCAGATCATTTTAGCCGCCTGACGCGCGACCCGCGGATATTAGGGATGGTGCGCCAGCTATTAGGAAGTGAGGTGTATATTCACCAGTCTCGAATCAATGACAAGTTTGGGTTCGAAGGTAGTGGATTTGACTGGCACTCCGATTTTGAAACCTGGCATGCGGAGGATGGTATGCCGCGCATGCGAGCGGTAAGTGCCTCCCTTATGCTCACCGATAATAATGAGTTCAACGGCCCGCTGATGCTGGTTCCCGGCTCGCATCATTATTTTGTACCCTGTGTTGGTGAAACGCCCGACCTTAATTGGAAGGACTCGCTAAAGTCACAACGGTTAGGCACCCCGGATCGCGATAGTCTGGCTTGGCTGGCGGAGCGGGGTGGGATTGAGGCACCGAAAGGGCCGGCCGGATCGCTACTTTTATTTGAGTGCAATACGTTGCACGCATCCAATAAAAATATGTCACCTTGGCCACGCTCGAATCTTTTTTTCGTTTACAACAGCGTCGAGAACACACTCGGTGAGCCATATGCAGCAAAGCAACAACGACCGGAGTTTCTCGCTGCCAGAAAAAACTGCGCCCCTCTATCGATGCATGACGATTTTCCGGAACTCGCCCAACAAGGCGTGCCACCTTTAGCAGGCCGAAGAAACGCAAGATAGCTGACGCTGTTCAACGTGAAATAACGAATGGGACCTAAGGGGGCTATATGGGATGGATGTTATCCGGAGCGCTCGTTCTCAGTTTTGTGATGGTTGATGTGGTGTGGACGACATTGACGACACAGGGCAGTGGTCCGTTGACGACGTGTATCACCGATGCATCAAGAAGATTATCTAACGGATTGCATCGGCTCTCCGGCGGAAGGGCATTTATGCTGCCCACGGCCCCTCTAACAATTGTTACCCTTGGTGTGCTTTGGCTCGCGGCCCTGTGGATTGGCTGGTTTCTTCTGTTCAGCGCGTTCCCGAGTGGATTGGTGTCGGGACAAACGGGGCGCGCCGCTGACACTGTCGAACGTATTTACTATGTAGGGTTTACGCTGTCTACTCTTGGGGTTGGCGACTATAAACCCACGTCTGATATCACCCGTTTATTTACCGTATTCGCATCGTTTAATGGCCTTGTCATAGTGACCCTTGTCATAACCTATGCGATCCCACTCGTCCAGGGCGCTGTGCATCGCCGCAAGCTTGCTTTCACAATTTCGCTGTTGGGCAAAACCCCTCTGGATATTGTAAAAAGAGCCACCGATACAGATAACACGCGGGGCTTTGAAGGTATCCTCCAGACAGTGACAAATGACCTGATCCAGTCATCGGAACAGCGGCTCGCCTATCCGGTTCTGGATCTGTTTTATTGCAGGCATCGTCGTTACTCACTGGGTCTCCAGGTTGCAAAGCTTGATGAGGCTTTGAGTCTCGTGGCATTCGGGTTTAAGCCAGGCGCGCGATTGCAATCCAACGCTATTTCCGACTTGCAAGAGGTGATCAAACAGTATCTCTACAGGGTGGAGAGTAGAGCAGGCAAATTGGACTCGGAGGTGCCTCCTGTGGAGCCTTCTCCCCAATACTCTGATGGCTATCAGTTGCCTCTTTTGAGCGCCAAGGAATTGGAAGAGACTTTTAAGTGCTTGCGCAATCGGCGTATGCATTTGCTTCAATTGGTACACAGTGAGGGGTGGAATTGGAATGATGTTGAAGGAAGGGCGCTAGACGATAAAATGCGCTGACTAACCTGTTGATGGGCCCCGCCGAGACTATGAAGACTTTGACTTCGACGTAGGTTTAACTATGTTTAACAAACTTGGGACTCAACTTTAGTGTTCGCCCGAGGAAATGAAAGGACGGTGTATTAAACAATGCGGTTATTGACGTTCCGAAAGGAGGTTATGCCATGGGCCTTGAGAGCACCGATCATCACTTGCTTGCGAAAGATTTTTTACGACTTTCGCTGGACGAACTGAAAGCCAAATATCCGGAGGATGAGGAAGTTCAGGGTGCCCTTGCTCAAATCACACTGATTCGGAAGCGGTTTCACATTGGTGACGGGTCTTCAATGGCTCACGACATGATTGAAGTTGCCATAAGGAAACGGATTGCGTTGAACCTGGCGCAGGGGCTTCCCATCCTGGTGCCGAATATTGACGAATATTGTCGTGAACTCTCTGCACATAGGTAGGCAAGTACTCTAGTCAAAAAGTATGGAGATAAATTCCTGACTGCCGAAATAGACGTTGAGTTAATCTCAGAGTCAGGCCACCACCCGGCAGCCTGACCCCATTCACTTATGGTTGAGGCTGGCTGTTGTCAGCCGGCTCACTCTGAGTTTGCGCAGCTTTTATACGCGCAAGTACTTTCGCACCGTCGCTCTCGCCGTTGTCGATGCCGGCGGCCTTCAAACGGGCATCCAGGTCACCGTTCTGTTGTTCCTCATCCAGCTCTGTCAAAGCAGCTTCGACGTCTTCGGCTTCGGTTTGCCGGGCACGAATCCGATCGGCTGATACGTTCAGGTCTTCCATGTAGCTGTGTAATCCCGTTGCGTGGCCCCGAAGCTGGCGGGTGACCTGTTCGGCGTGTCGGTTGGCTTTCGCCAGACGCATTTCACTGTAGAAGTGTTTCAGCGCACGGCCGGAATCCCTCAGCTGGCGGCGTAGCTGGCTTTCCTGTTGCCGGAGCTTTGCGTACTGTTGCCGCTGGCGTTGTAGTAGGCTTTCATCCTCTGCAATCAGGTTGGCCAGCTCCAGCGCCAAGGTTTCTTCGTTTTGCTCCAATGCTTGGCTGGCTTGCTGCTCCCGTTTGCTAATAGCAGCTTGCAGGCCGGTGTTGTCGCGATCCAGCCGGGTTTTCTCAGCCATAAGGTGCGCCAGTTCTCGCTTTGATCGGGCAATGGCTTGCTCGGCGTCCCGCAGTTCCTGTTCAAAGATGCGAATGTCGTTCGCGTCTACCAGCCTTGCGACTGGTTCGTGGGCTGATGCTCTGAATAGCGTGTTCATTTTGCGCCAGATACTCATGGTGTTACTCCCCGTATTCTTTTAGCAGCTGATGGGTACGAGCCTCGGAAATGCGGTTCGCGATTCGGTGTTGCTCGTGTTCATCACGCAGCGTTTTCGACAATGTGATGGTGGTGCTGACGAGAAACAGAGCGCTGATCGCCATGTAACCTTTTATCACTATATCAACGGGCGCAAGCACCACGCCCGCAGCGGCGGCAAACAGTGCAATCGCGAATGAAACCTTCACAAAAAATACCCAGGAGTTTGAGTTGCTCTTCAGTTCGCTATCCATGATGTTTTCCTCGTTGGCTTTGTTGTTGGGACAGCCGAACTTTGCGCTATCACTGGATACGTCGCGAGTGAATCCCCAAAGGTATTGCTACCGTATCTATCAGGTATCGAATAGTGATACCTTTTCGAGTGGGAACCTAATGGGAGGTGAATCATGGCGCAAACCAGTGCCATTGTTGGTGAGCTTAAACGGCAGCTACGGTCTCATGGCTTGACCTATCAAGACGTTGCTGAGGCTCTGGATCTCTCGGAGGCGAGTGTTAAGCGTTTGTTTTCTGAGAAGCAGTTTTCGCTCAAGCGTCTTGATCAAATTTGCGCACTGATGGGGATGGAGATCAGTGATGTTGTTCGCAAGCTGTCGCCAGAGCTTGAAGTCGAGCAACTGAGCCAGGAACAAGAGCGGGAACTGGTGTCGGATGTACGACTGTTACTGGTGGCAGTCTGCGCCATGAACCGTTGGCAGTTTCAGGAGATCCATCAGGTTTACGATGTGCCTGAAACCGATTTGATTGGTTATCTCGCCAAGCTGGATCGTATGGGGGTACTGGAGTTGCTACCCGGTAACCGGTTCAAGTTGTTGGTCAGCCACGATTTCGCCTGGCAGCCAGGCGGGCCGATACAGCGCTTTTTCGAAGCGGAAGTGCAGCAGGATTTTTTGAAATGCCGGTTTAATCACCCCGGTGAGTTGAGGCTGTTTGCGAGTGGCATGCTGTCTGCTCAGTCCAACGAGGTGGTTCAGCAGAAGCTCAAACGGTTAGCTCTGGAGTTTAGGCACTGTCATGAGGAAGATCTTGCGCTGCCCTTGGAGCATCGTTTCGGGGTGAGCCTGTTGATGGCCATGCGCCCATGGGAGATTGAGGCGTTTGACAGTTTCCGGCGCCCCGAGGCGCGTAAGGACTACCCACCGTTTGGCCGTTGAGGCCAGAGTGGGTAAATGCGTTAGCGTGGTCGGGACGTGCGCGCTCTATCCCGCTTTCGCCTGTTCCCGATACAAGGCCGCACCCAGGGCAGAAAAATAGTCTTGAAATGCGTCGTTGATACGCTGGCGATGCACGTGATTTGGATAAAGGCCTGCACTAGCTTCATCGGAGTAAACAGTACCGCGCACCAGGAAAGAATTGTTGGGAGTGCTGTCTTCGATGAACGCCTCAAAAGCCCGGGCGCAAAGCTCTTCTGGCTTTGCGTAGTACAGCACCCTTAGTTGCTTGTCGGCTTCCTTGGATGCCTGAAACAGGGGGCTAGGTGCTGTTCCGTCTTCAGTCAGCAGAATTGTTTTAAGACAGGTGCAGAGCAGGCTGTTTAGCGGGTGTTCTTTCTGCTTGGCGCTACCGAGCCAGCCGCTGGAGGCAAACGCAAGCTTACCTAAACCCTGAAAGGCTCTATTCCCCATGTAATGATCAAACGCATGGAACCACTCATGCGCCAGGCTGCCGGCGCCGGCGTTCTTTGCGAGTGCCAGCTGACGGGTTGCTGGAATGTAGTGGGCGGATACCCCAGGCCGACCACCAATACCGTATTGCATGCCAAGAGATCCACGAAGTGATATCAGGCTCTCGGGCCCCTGCAGAATTTTCATAAGATCACACAGAGCCCGGTAAAACCGATCAGCAGCTCGATCCCGCTCTGCGGGTGTCACCCAGCGACCGACCTCTATGCTTCGGAAATCGAACCGGCGTCGAACCGTAACAAAGGAAATGGGGTGAGACATCGTCATGAGGTTCCTCCACGCTTGAGCGAGCGACTTATGGTCGCCAAGAACTGTGACGGGCATATTACACCTAATTACTGTTTTTATATACAGTGCTCTGGTTTGGTTTCTCCATTGGGTCAATTCTGAAAATGAAAATCCCTGTAAATTTTAGAGAGAGTGGGCGTAATGATCGAAAACCTTAAAACCGATCTAATAGTGCGTGTCCCCGCCATCCCGCTCGAGGTCAGTTAAGGCAGGTTGAAAGAAGCAAGTTTATAAAAAACAACCAGTTAAATAACAAACTTTTACAGAGTCTCCCTTTTCCCTCGAGTTAATCTGGCGCATGATCGTGCTCATAATCACGCCATATGAATCATGCGGCATCGGATCCCCGAGGCCTCAGTCAGTATCTTGGCTGAAATATAACCTTCACGTGAAAACACGAGCAAAGAGGAGTGGAAGAGTGAGAACGGTTTTTTTACTTTCAATGTGTTTTTTGCTGGCTGGTTGCGCGAGCACGAAATCAATTTTGGGGGTTCACCCAGGCGTTGTTGAAAATGAGGATGGAGCAACAAAAATATATGACTTGGAGAATATCGCTTTCCTGAATCACAGCGATTCTTTTTGGCATCAGCTTTATTTGATTAAAGACGGCGACTCAGAATTTCGGCCCGATATTTTGGCCGATGTTTTTATGGACGTATCAGTTGATGAAAAGCGATGGGTAAATATCAATGAATTTGAAGCAGTAAGAGCAAGAAGCGCTATAATCGAGGATCTTAAAGAAAAACATAAATCCCGAGAGTCATTGTTAGATAATGCCGTATTCGTTATCGAGGGATTCGCAGAGTTCAGTGATTACGATTTCGAAAGCGAGAGTTATAGCCTTGAAGAAGTTCGCGTCCCAAACACCGATACGCTTACTTATTCAACCTACCGTGATAATGATGGGTCCTTGCGTCGGTATAGAACGTTTTTCCAGGGCGCGTCGACGCCACCCATAATTGAACCGGTAAGGGATATGGTTCTCTTGAACCATACGACCTATCGGTCTTCTGACAGGTTTCTTTCAAAGCTATCAGTAAATGCCTCCGGGGTTGCCTATAAATTTCCACCGAATGAAGCCGAGCAGTTAAAGAGCTTTTTCTCCGATGATGGCCTTAAGGTTAGTATCGTTTCGGAGCTTGTTAGTTATTCCGATTACGCGATTCAGAAGAAAGACTATGTAGTGTTTGAGCATAATGTGCTTTGCTATATATTTCACAACGATCAGCGTTTGCAAACGAAATACTACGAGAACAGCGATATAAATAACCGCAGCAGAGAAATCTGCAAGAAGGAAGTTGACAGGCTGCTCAGTGGCGAGCCGCTTGAGGAAGCGAACATCCGTCCTTCGTTTTCTGTGTTCCCCGAAGGGGCAATCACCGATCGGGGGGAGCGTGTGCGCTCTAATCTTGATAAATACTTTTGAGGCGACCAGCTCTTTAGGTTGCCCGGTAACCCCCCCACTAAAAGTGGGGGGGTACACCTACACAAACCCCACGTGGTTCAGAGTGGGCCTGCTTATTAATTGAAGGACAACCTGCTTTTCGTTCGGCTTGAGGCAATACCGTTAGCCACAATCATTCCCCAGATCAAGGCAGCAGCAACCGCTAGCGTTATTGCAATCGGCCGATCAACGAAAGCTGTTAGGTCCCCGTTGGCCTTAATGATTGAGCGCATGAAGTTACTCTCAATGATTGGGCCAAGGATCACGGCCAGTATTAAGGGCCCGACCGGGAAATCATTTTCTGCCATTACATAACCAAGTAGTCCGAAGGCCAGCATAATCCAAACGTCGAACATCGTGTTGTTCGCAGCGAAAGCGCCCACCATGCAGAATATGAGAATCAGGGGGAAGAGCACTCCGGAGGGTATTGAGAGTATGTGTCGCGCCCCTTTGATAGCCAGGAATCCAAGGGGAAGCAAGAGCAAATTGGCGATAATAAAAACCAGCAGAATCGCGTTAACCAGCGGGGCTTCACTAACAAAAACATCTGGCCCTGGTGTAATGCCTTTCGTCATTAAAACGCCGATGATGATCGCGGTGATAGCGTCACCGGGGATGCCGAATACCAATGCAGGGATATACGCCCCGGATAGTGATGCGTTGTTGGCTGAGCTTGCAGAGATCAGCCCTTCCGGGTGGCCCGTGCCGAATTTCTCTGGCGAACGCGAAAACTTGCGGGCGATGGCATAGCTAATCCACGAGGCGATATCTGCACCTGCGCCAGGAAGTGCACCTATCAAGGTTCCTAGCACGCCGCCCCGTGCTACGCCGAACTTATATTTCCAAAGTAGGGGGCCGACACCGGCGAAGGGCTTTTTGACCCGTGTTTGCACCTCTTGTTGCGGGTTATGACTTTCGGGCATGCGGCGAATGAGCTCTGAGATCGCGAACAAGCCGATCAGCACTGGCAAAATGGAGATGCCAGCAAGCAGGTCATAACTACCCATGGTGAAGCGAGCTTGGCCAGAGACGCTGTCCATGCCAACCATTGAGATAGCTAAGCCGGCAAGCATCGAAATCACGCCTTTGAGCCGGTCCCCGCCTGAAACCAAAATAGCGCAGGATAACCCCAGCAGTGCGAGCCAGAAGTACTCATCGCTTGTAAACTTGATTGCAAAATCAGCAATAAGTGGTGCAAGCATCGCCAGGCATACTACGCCAATGATGCCGCCAAGCATTGAGCAAACAATGTTGAGGCCAAGCGCGACACCAATCTTGCCTTGCTTGCCCATGAGGTAGGCTTCATCGGTGTATACCGCAGATGCCGGTGTGCCGGGCATGCGCAGCAGGGCGCCGGGCAGATCGCCAGCGACGATAGCCATGGCTGTCGCTGAAACAATTGCTGCAATTGCAGGTAGCGGTTCCATAAAAAAAGTGACCGGCACTAATAGCGCTGTTGCCATTGTCGCCGTAAGCCCAGGAATCGCACCCATAAATAATCCGAAAACGGATGCTGAAATAACGATAAGCATCACATCCCAGGTGAACACGAGCGTAGTCGCTGCCAGAAAGCTATCCATTAGTAGACCACCTTTTCCAGAATACCTAGTTCGAGCGGCACCTGGAGAAGGCGGCCGAAAACAACCCAGATGACAGCCGTTGAAGCTACTGCTGTGCAGGCCGCTAGCGTCCAGTTTTGACGATAAAAGCCATACAGTAGAAGGCTCAACAGAACAGTAGAGACAATAGGAAATCCAACAACCGGAACCAGCAATATGTACGCGACGATTGCTGCGATAATTGCCAGCAAGGTCAGGTAGAAGCGTTTGATCGGGACGTCGTTAACCCAGACCATCAGGGGGGCGCTGCTGCTCAATCCCCTCAGGGTCAAAAGTCCTCCAAACGCGATCAAAAGCCCTCCAATAACGATGGGGAAGGTTCCCGCCCCATAATCCTGCTGCGGTAGGTTTGCCAGCCCTCTGGAGTTGGTTATTACCAAAACCCCGAATGTTACTGTCACCAGCCCTGTGATCTTGTCATTACTGCGCATATGGCTGTCCTCTGGGTGGTGTCGGCTTAGTTGGCCAGGCCAAGCTTTTCAATTGTTACGGCATTCTTTTCGTCTTGTTCCTTCATGTAGGCTTTGAACCCTGCAGCGTCAGCCCATACCGCGCCAAATCCACGCCCCGCCATAAATGTCTGAAATGACTCAGAGTTGAACACCTTCTTTGCTGCTACAGCCAAGCGCTTCGTGACATCTTCAGGCAGGTTTGCCGGGCCAACCAAGCCGCGCCATGAACCTTGAGTCCACTCGTCGCCAGTCACCTCTTTGGCAGAGGGCACATCGGGAAATCTCTCCAGGCGGTCGTTCGACAGCACGGCCAGTGTGCGAGTGCGGCCAGACTTGTTCATCGGCTCGGTTTCCGGGAGAGAGTTGAAAACAATATGCACGCCGTTAGCTGCCAGTTCCTGTAACCCCGGAGCAGCGCCTTCGCTTGGAACCAGGTTGATCGTCTGGGGATCGATGCCCTGCTGGTCGATAAAGCCCGCAAATGACAAGTGGTAAGCGGCACCTGGAGCTGAGCCTGAAACAGTGAATGTGTTCGGGTTGTTTTTTAGGTCGCTCAATGCGTCGCCCAGGTTTTTCCAGGGCGAATCGGCATTAACGGTAAATGTTGCGTAATCAACGTTGAGTAGTGAGATTGGTGTGAAGTCTGTGTACGAAATGTCTGCCGTGCCAATGTGCTTGTACGTTGCAATTTCAGCGGTGCCGAGCCCCAGGGTGTAACCGTCTGGCCTTGCCATTTTCATGGTCATGTGCCCAATCACGCCCGCTCCACCTGTTTTGTTTACAACGTTTACAGGTTGTCCAAGCTCTTCTTGTAGCCCCATTGCTAATTGTCGACCAACAGCGTCTGATCCGCCTCCAGCAGACCAGGGAACAATCAGCGTAATCGGCTTTACGGGATACGGGGTGGCAGCGAACGCGGTGCTTGCTGCGAGAGTGAGTGCGGTGGCGTATAGAATTTTGGATAGCGTGCTCATTACAAACCTCATTATTTTTAGATGGTTTAATGATTGGCGGGGTGCGTGCACGACAAAAAGAGTATGTGTGCTGCTGTGCCCATTTGAAGCCAATGGCAGACAGGAGCTCCCAGGAGTCCGTTTGCTTGAGAGAGTATCATTGTGAGGTAAAAAATTTGCAAGTATTTACAACAATTATTTCTAAGCAGACATTTTTTACGGTTTTTCGGGTGCTTTAGCCCACATCTGTGGGCGAGCGGGCACCTCTTCGGGGAGGTTTGTGGCCTATGTGATATCCGTTAGGCATATATAACTGATTGTTTTTATGAGTAATATTTTATTTTTCTTGAATGAGATGTTGCCATGTATTGATCTAGAGGAGCGCCCCAATGCTATCCGCTGACTGGATAATGTAACAACGAACAAGTTGTAAAAATTTGTTTGATTGGCGTTGGAGTCTCGGCTATATTGAGAGCGTCTGGCAGTTGCAATGGGGTATCGCTAACCCCGTTCGCACCACCTAAAGCTTATTCAAGAGACTCAAGGAACTGACATGTTTAATGATCTGAAAAATAAAAAAATTCTGGTTACTGGTTCAACCAAAGGAATTGGGCTTGCGGCGGCATTGGAATTTGCCAAGCAAGGCGCAGCTGTGGGAATTAACAGCCACGTTGTGGACGCTGCAGCAGAGGAGGCAATTGCACAATTTGAAGCTATCGGTGCCAACTTCGCCTATTTTCAGCACGACCTGAGCCGTAGCGAAGAGTGCGCGGCACTTATTAATGAGTTTGTCGAAAAATTCGGTGGGTTGGATGTATTGGTTAACAATGCGGGCGGCCTGGGTGTAAGAGAGCGCCTTGAAAACCTGGATGACGCGGCTTACGACCTGGTTTTTGATCTGAACATTCGTTCTGTTGTCATGACTACAAAATACGCAGTGCCCCACCTTAAAGAGTCTGCGGCCAAAACTGGCACCACAGCGGCTGTTATCAGCACAGGCTCCATAGCTGGGCGTGAGGGTGGCGGTCCTGGCGCGAGCCTCTATGGCGGTTCCAAAGCAGTTATTCACAACTTACACCGAACCTGGGTAAAGGAACTGACTGCCAGCAATATTAGGTTCAACGTTGTGGCGCCGGGCACAATCGATACCGCTTTTCACGATGACAAAAGCCCTGAACTGAAAGAAAAAATCCGCAATTCAATCCCCATGGGCCGCTTCGGTACATCGGAGGAGTGCGCTCCCGCCTACCTGTTCCTGGCCTCACACCAGGCAAGTGGATACATCACCGGGCAGGTAATTGACGTTAACGGAGGCCAGATGTGCCCTTAACGGCGCTCATCCGGTAGCAGCTTCGCATGTTATAGCGCCCTGTTAACTCAGCGGGGCGCCCACTTCATATCTATCTCAGGGTATTCTTTTATGCACCTCAAAGGACACCAGCTCATCGGGCAAGAATCCATTGCAGCGACGGGCAAGCCGATCTACGCAATCAATCCGGCTAGCGGCCAACCTATTGAACCCGGCTACGGCAGTTGCGGCCAGGAAGAGGTCGAGCAAGCAACCCAGTTGGCATGGTCAGTATTTGACCAGTATCGCGAGACATCGTTGGCACGCAGAGCGGAATTTCTCGAAACAATTGCTGATCAAATTGAAGCAGTTGGGGATGTGCTGATTGAGCGTGCCATGCAGGAAACCGGCTTACCTCGTGGCAGGCTGGAAGGTGAGCGCGGTCGAACGTGCGGCCAGTTGCGGCTTTTTTCGAAAGTCATTCGTGCAGGCGAGTGGCTCGATGTGCGCGTCGATCCTGCATTGCCTGATCGCAGCCCTCTGCCGCGCACCGATTTACGGCAGCGGCGTATCGCCATAGGCCCGGTAGCGGTATTCGGGGCAAGTAACTTTCCTTTGGCTTTTTCGGTTGCCGGGGGTGATACCGCATCTGCATTGGCGGCGGGCTGCCCGGTTATCGTCAAAGCGCATTCTGCTCACCCAGGGACATCTGAGCTGGTCGGGCGTGCCGTGCAAAAAGCAGTGGCTATCTGTGAGCTTCCATCCGGTGTGTTTTCATTGCTTTATGGTGCTGGCAAAGAGTTGGGCCAGGCACTGGTTACCGACCCCCGTATTCAGGCAGTTGGTTTCACCGGCTCACGGAGTGGCGGAACGGCTCTGATGAAAGCCGCAAACAACCGCCCGCAGCCGATACCTGTATATGCTGAAATGAGCAGTATTAACCCTGTGCTGCTCATGCCAGCCGCTCTGGAAGAAGCGCCCGAAACCCTGGGGCAAGCTTTTGTAGCGTCACTCAACATGGGGGCAGGGCAGTTTTGCACTAACCCTGGATTGATCCTCGCTGTGAAGAGTGCGGGGCTGGATCGCTTCAAGAACGCTGCGGCAGAGGAAGTGATAAAAAGTGCGCCGCAGACCATGCTGACACCGGGTATACATTCAGCCTATAGCGCCGGGCTGATGCAGTTGCGGGAGACTGGCAAGGCTAAAGAGGTCGCCACAAGCAAGCTTGATAGTGATTCACACAGTCCATGCCACAGCACTTTGTTCGCAGCGAGTGCGGCTGACTTCATCAAGGATGAGCGTTTGCACGCCGAAGTGTTTGGCTCCTGCTCGTTGATTATCGAGTGCTCCGATATGGCTCAACTTCAAGAGGTACTGGAGCATTTGGAAGGCCAGTTGACAGCCACGGTTCACATGGCCGACGCCGATTACTCCATGGTTGAGGCGCTGCTGCCGACCCTGGAGCGTAAAGCCGGAAGAATTCTTGCAAATGCGTGGCCCACCGGTGTCGAAGTGTGTGAGGCAATGGTTCACGGTGGCCCATGGCCGGCCACTTCTGATAGCCGGAGTACGTCTGTTGGCACCGCGGCCATTCAGCGCTTCCTGCGCCCGGTTTGTTATCAAGGGATACCGCAAGCACTACTACCTGATGCGCTTAAAGACGGAAACCCCTTGGCGGTTTCACGTTTGGTCGATGGCGCGCGGGAGTAAGGCCGTCAATTTGTAAGCAAGGCGCACCGCGATTCAAAACCAGCGGGCGCTTTATCCACTACATACCAAAAAGAGAATATGACATGGGCATTTCTGAAGGCGCTCCAAAGCAAACCCTATCCAGCACGGCTAAAGCAGGCCTGATGCGGGCCTCTACCGCATCGCTACACACGATTCTGTTTAAGCGAGGCCTACGTAATACGTACATTCAAGGCGTCGGAAAAATAAATAGCGGTTCGGTGAAAATGGTGGGCCAAGCCTTCACTCTGCGCTACATTCCCGCACGGGAAGATATCGATACAGTTGCCGCATTCAGGGATCCAAAGCACCCGCAGCGGGTTGCCGTAGAATCCGTTCCGGAAGGTATGGTGCTGGTTTCTGACTGTCGTCAGGATGCCTCCGCCGCAAGCGCAGGAAGCATTTTGCTGAATCGACTTGAATACCGTAACTGCGCGGGATTTGTATCGGATGCAGGTATTCGTGATTCCAAGGATGCGGCAGCCATGAATATGCCGATCTTTTGCGCCAAGGCCAGCGCACCAACGAACCTGACCAAGCATCACGGGGTTGATATTCAGGTACCCATTGGTTGCGGCGGGGTGGCTGTTTTCCCGGGCGACGTATTGGTAGGTGATGACGACGGAATTATCGTCATTCCGTTGGAGCTGGCAGATGAGGTGGCTGAAGAAGCCGTAAAAATGGAGGCGTTTGAAGACTACGTACTTGAGAAAGTCCGTACTGGAACCCCCGTCATCGGGCTATACCCACCCAGCGAAGACGCTCAGGCCGAATACAAGCGCCACATGGAAAGTCGTTAACAAGGCCTGAGTATGTGCTGATCTGAACGGTAGGTCACCTGCATCGGGTGGCCTGCCGCACAGTAAATCCGGACATAGGCCATTCTGTTGTTGACGAGTAAACCTAACTGAAGTGGAAGCTGCTGCCATGACGTCGTCTGCTCAATTACCCCGCCAATTTGCGGTTTTGATTCTTGTAATACTGGCTTGTTCATTCGCTGGCAACCATGTTGCCGCCCGTATTGCATTCGATCACGACGCCGGGTTGTTGGTAGCCATACTCTTCCGCTCAGGGGTGGCCATGGTGGGCCTTATATTATTGGTAGTTTGGCGCCGTGAATCGCTGCGATTCAAGCCACAAGCCTGGGGTTGGCAATTCGTGATGGGGCTGCTTATCGCCATCCAAAGCTTCAGCATCTATTCCGCGGTGGCACGAATCCCGATTGCGTTGGCGCTCCTGGTGGTTAATCTTGCGCCTATCATGCTTGCATTGCTCACTTGGGCATTGGGTGGTGCACGCCCATCGCGCACGGCTAGCCTGCTGATGCTTTTCATTTTGTTTGGGTTGGCACTGGCGCTGGATTTGCCCTCTCGTTTTTCGGATTCCGGCGAAATAGATTTCAGGTTTGTGGAAGGTGTGCTGTTCGGCATCACGGCCGCGGCAGTTTTTGCTTGTGCTCTATGGATTACAGATCATCGGCTGGGGAATATGCCGGGGTTGGTGCGCAGTATGCTTACTATTATGGTGGTGTTTGCGTCGACCGCTATCGCAGGCGCTGCCGGGCTGGTTCCAGATGGGATGAGCCTGCCTAGCGCTCCAATGGGCTGGGTTGCATTAGGCAGCTTGGCCATTTTGTATGGGGCGGCTTTCTCAGTATTATTCACTCTCGTTACGCGGCTGGACATTGCTCGCAACGCACCGGTAATGAACGTCGAGCCTGTGGCCGGGCTGATATTTGGGTGGCTGATTCTTGATCAGGTTTTAGGTGGGATTCAGGTTGTCGGCAGCTTTATTGTGGTTAGCGGAATCGTTATGCTCGCCTATACCAAAATACCTGACAGGCAGTTGTCACGGCCTCTTCGTGAATCTAAAACCGTTAAGTGTGGAGAAACGTGCATGGCAGACTCCTAGGTTTGAGGCCAATAGTCATAGCCATTAGAGTACCGTCATATAGAGTACCGTCATATAGAGCACCGTCGTTTTTAGCGTATTTTCATAAGTGCACTCATGGATTAGAGAGTGCGCAATTAAGGCTCATAGCGAATGAGAGTAAAAACTGAAAAGCATTCTTTATCATCGGTTGTGTATGAGAAGATCTTGTCTTCCATTATCGACGGTGAGTATCCGGTTAATCAGAAGTTACCGACAGAAGCCGACTTGTGTGAAGCCTATAACGTTTCCCGCCCCATACTGAGGGAGGCGCTTGCACGCTTGCGTGAGGATAACCTGGTTATCTCCCGTCGCGGGTCAGGCAGCTTTGTAATTAATCGCCCTGATAGTGCAGTATTGGAGTTTGCTCGCGTAGCCAGCATTGCAGATATACAGCGGTGTTTTGAATTTCGTACCAATGTAGAGTCCAGCGCTGCCTCTCTGGCAGCAATTAGAAGAACGGATGAACAGCTCAAACGCATATGGGAAAAGTACGAAGCGATCAACCAGGCAAATAGTAAGCATGATCTGGCAACGAACGAAGACTTCGAGCTTCATCTGGCGATTACTGAGGCATCGAGCAATCACTATTACGCTACTGTTCTCAAGTCCCTCCACGAAAGTATCAAGGAAGGCATGAATATAACGCGAGGCCTGTCGTTGCTTGCGCCAGAGAAGCGTTTGAGAATAGTCCAGGACGAACATCTGGCTATAGTAAATGCCATTGCCGAAAAGGATGAGCATAAGGCAGGGGAGAGCATGCGCCATCACTTGGAGAATGCTCGACGGAGAATGTTTGAAGGAGTTACCGAGTAAAACTCCCAGTTATCCTGATAAGATCGAATACCTACAATAACAAGGTCCAAAAAGAGATAAGGCGATGACCCCGTACGATTTCATCATCGAAGGCGGCCGGTACTTCGACGCCGCTGGCAAATGGGTTACGCAGGGATTTCTGGTGAGCCCGAGCGCTGCCCATCTTGAAAGAGCACAAAACCTGGTCAACCGCAACCCGGGCTACGGTTCGTTTATTCCCGCCCGTTGAATTCGGGGTTCACACATTTAGCCTGAAGGGGTTCCTTAATGGGCAACCAAATTGCCTCAGACACTCTTGTTATTGGCGGCGGAATTGCCGGTATCGTCACCGCGTTGGAACTCCTTCGGGCGGGTAAAACCGTTACGCTGGTAGACAAAGATACGCCGGAGCGTTTGGGTGGGCTGGCACTTTGGGCGTTTGGCGGCATGGCCCTGGTTGGCACACCACTGCAACGCAAACGGGGTATTTCAGATAATCCCGAGCGGGCTCTGAAAGACTGGATCAGTTTCGGTGAGCTGGATACCGGTGACGAGCATTCCCTGGCTTGGGCCCGGTATTATGCGCAGAAATCCTGCAGTGAAGTGCACGATTGGCTGAAAGCCGAGGGCATCAAGTTTTTGCCTGCGGTAAACTGGGTTGAACGAGGCCGGTCAGGTGAGGGAAACAGTGTGCCGCGCTATCACATAGTGTACGGCACCTCCCGTGAGCTCACCCGCACGTTGATTTCCGCCATGCGCGATGCTGGTGAGGAGAATCGACTCGCCATTCTCCATCGGCACAGCATTGACGCCCTGGACTACAGTAGTGGCCGTGTTGCAGGTGCCAGCGGCACGAATGATGAAACCGGTGAACGCGTCAGCTTTACTGCAAACCGGGTGGTGGTGGCCACCGGTGGAATCAACGGCAGTCATCAAGAGACCCGCGCCAACTGGCCGCAAGATCGCCCCATGCCGAAAACCATGCTGAATGGGGCGCACCCTCACGCCGATGGAAAACTGCATCACGAAGTGGCTAACAAGCTGGGCGGTACAATCGTCAACCCAGGCGAAATGTGGAACTACGCCGCCGGCTTTCACCATCCTTATCCTCATTTTAAAGGCCACGGTTTGTCGACCATCCCCTGCAAATCTGCCCTGTGGCTTGATCACACCGGCAAGCGGATTGGCCCGGAGCCACTGGTCACCGGTTTCGACACCCATTGGCTTTGCCAGCGTGTTGCCGAACAGGAACAGCCCTGGACCTGGCATTTGCTGAACTGGCGTATCGCAGCAAAAGAATTCGCCATATCCGGAGCAGAGCACAACCAGCGCATACGCGACAAACAGTTGGTTCGTTTTGTATTCGAGACGCTCACCGGCAACCACAACCTGGTTAAACAAATGGCCCGTGAAAGCGATGAATTTCTCGTGGCAGACACACTCGCTGAACTGGCCGATAAAATGAATGCGCTAACCCAGTCCCACGATGTTGATCCGGCCACTCTACAGGCTACCGCTGATGCGTTCGATGCGAACTTCGCCGCAGGCAGCAAGATTGAAAATGATGAGCAGATTCGCCGTATTTTGCAGGCCCGAGAGTGGGGGCCGGATAAACTACGCACCTGCAAGCCTGCGCCACTTCAACAGAAAGGCGCCGGGCCGTTCATTGCCGTGCGTATGCAGTTGATTACCCGTAAAAGCCTTGGTGGTTTGCGCACTGATCTTATGTCCCGCGCGCTTGGGGCCGATAACCAGCCGATACCGGGGCTCTACTGTGTGGGTGAAGCCGCCGGTTTCGGTGGTGGCGGGTGTAACGGCAAACGGTCACTGGAAGGCACCTTTTTGCCCGGTTGTATTTTGACTGCACGTGCAGCAGCACGGTCGATTTTGTCGGGCTCATAGTTCAGCCAAAGCAGCTAGCTGAATGCTGACAAAGAATAACAAGGAGAGTAGCGATGAACGGTGCGCAAGCCCTGATGAAAACCCTGGTGGACGCTGGTATTGAAGTCTGTTTCAGCAACCCGGGTACCAGTGAAATGCACTTTGTAGCGGCGCTGGATAATGAACCTGAGATGCGCGCTGTGCTGGCACTGTTTGAAGGCGTGGCAACGGGTGCGGCCGACGGCTACGCCCGGATGGCCGACAAACCCGCTGCAACGCTGTTGCACTTGGGCTGCGGCCTCGGCAATGGCCTCGCCAATTTGCACAATGCCCGTAAGGGTAAAGTGCCGGTTGTAAATATCGTTGGTGATCACGCCATTGACCACGTGAAATACGATGCCCAGCTTCAGTCAGATATCGAAACCGTCGCCCGTAATGTGTCACCGGGTTTTGTTCGCACATCTCAAACCACGGCTGAACTGTGCAAGGATGCGGTAGATGCCATCACCACCGCACGCGGCCTGCCTGGCCAGGTAGCTACCCTGATCCTGCCCGCTGATGTCTCGTGGGGAGAGGGTGGTAGCCCCTGTGCCTTGACGAACCAGGTAGAGTCTCCGGCGGCCGATGCCGGGGCCGTTCAAGCTGCGGTCGACGCCATTCGCTCCGGGAAGAAAACAGCACTGTTGCTGGGTGGCAGAGCTCTGCGGGAACCGGCACTGATGGCCGCCGCCAAAATTGCCGCCGCCAACGGTGTGAAATTGCTGGCAGAAACCTTCCCGACACGTATTGAGCGTGGCGAAGGCCTGCCCCCCGTTGAGCGCGTGGCCTATTTAGCAGAGTTGGCAGGGGTGCAATTGGCGGACATCGAGCACCTTATTCTGGTGGACAGCAAGGCACCCGTCTCCTTCTTTGCCTACCCCGGAAAAAAGAGTTATCTGGTGCCAGACAGTTGCGCTGTTCACACCTTGTCCAGCCCGGAGCAGGATGCCCGGGCCAGTCTTGAAAAACTGGCTGAGGCATTGGGAGCGAACAATGCCAAGCCCGAGATTCAGCAGCTGCAGCGCCCATCGGCACCCCGTGGTCGCCTCTCCGCACCCAAAGTCTGTAAAGCCGTTGGCCACTACCTGCCAGAGAACGCCATTATTATCGACGAGGCCATCACCTCAGGCCTCATGCTGAATGCCCTGACCGCTGGCTCACCTCGCCACGACATGATTGCGCTCACCGGAGGAGCCATTGGCCAGGGCTTGCCCAACGCTGTGGGCGCCGCGATTGCTTGCCCCGGACGGCCGGTGATTGCTCTCATTGGCGACGGCACGGCTATGTACACTATCCAAGCCCTCTGGACCATGGCACGTGAGCAATTGAATGTGACTACCATCATTTTCAATAACGCGTCTTACTCGGTGCTCAATATTGAGCTGGAACGTGTAGGCGCGGAAGAGGTGGGAGAGAAAGCGAAATCCCAGTTGGATCTGAATGGCCCTGTGCTGAACTTCGCCCAGCTGGCCCAGGGCATGGGGGTTCATGGCGTGCGGGTAGACACTGCCGAGGCCTTCAATCATGCCCTTCAATATGCGTTGTCACAGCCAGGCCCTCACTTGATCGAGGCCATGGTGCCGGAGTCCCTCAGCGGTTTGAAACGGAAAATCCTGCCTTGGGTATTGCGCTCGTTACCGAGTTTGCCTGTGTCAGTCACCCGTACCCTGAAGAATAAAATTGCACCCTGACACGGGAAGCCCCATGTCTTGGCGCTGGGGTAATCCCCCCCCATTTCTAAGGGGGGATTACCGAGCCGGCCTTTGAACTATGGCAATTAGGGGTGGTTCAGGAGAGTGCTGAGATCAATTGCGACCAATTAGCTGTTTGCGATACTGCAGCGGCGACACGCCAAACCAGTCGCGGCAAGCTCGGTTAAAAGCAGATTGCTCAGAATAGCCGAGTAATCCGGAAATCTGGGTTAGCTTCAGGTTTGGCTCCATCAAATAAAGTTTTGCGAGTTTTAATTTTTCTGCATTGAGGAGCTGCGCAAAAGAGGTCCCTTCCTTGGCCAAACGTCGCTGCAGTGTGCGTTTGTCTATGTGAAAGTGAGCCGCAACCACGTCACTTTTGCATTGCCCTGTGGGGAGCAGAGTAACGATGAGGCGGGTTACGTCCTCAAAGAGGCTTTGGGCATTCGGAGGCCGCTGGGACGAGAGGTACTGTTCGGCGAGTCCAAAAGTCTGGTGGTCTGCACTTGATAGAGGATGCTGAAACGTTTGCGTTGGCCAGCGCATGCCACACCAGCTCTGATTAAAGTGCACCTCGCAGCCAAATACTTCCCGATAGATGTGAGTTTCAGCAGCTTGGGCGTGGAGAAAGTGGACGCTAGAGGGTTTGAAGCGGTTGCCACACAACAATTTCATCACTTGCATTGAGTTGGAGAGGCTCAGCTCATAGCTTTGACGGTGATACCCCCCGGCATTCTCATCATCAATTTTGAATTCAAACTTTATGTTCTCAGAGCCTGATGAGTTGCTGTGTGTTGCTCTTATACTCAAGGCGGGGCTGTGAAGGTGAAGGTAGCGGCTAATATTGTTGATTGCCTCACCTACGGTGCCCGAATTGCGGGCAATAACGCTGATTGGCCCGAGAATGTCCAGCCCTTGGGACTCCGCAAGCTTTAAGCCAAGCTCTGGGTAGTCCAGCGTTTTAGCTGTGTCTTCAAGAAGGTCTGCGAGGTTCCTGAAAGGCAAAAAGCTACTGTCATCTCGATGTTTATCTGGAAGGATGTTGTATTTTTCCAGCAGGGGCAGTGGGTTTTCACCTCTTTGCTCTATAAGCTTTTCGAAGCCCCTCAGGTTTGTTGCTCTGATCAAGTTGGCCATTCTGGTAGCGCTCCAGCGGATCAGGTGTCGTGATTTATTAAAAACTTGTCTCGTTTTGTCAATATTGTAAAGGCGGCGTTTGCGAGAATCAAAATTAACGTTGGTTGACTAATAACAAGAAGGACACTCAGATGACTACCAAACACTACGACATCATTATTATCGGTGCTGGGCTCTCCGGCATTGGAACGGCAAGCCACATTGCCCGGGAACACCCCGGAAAATCTATGGCGATATTGGAACGTCGAGAAAATGTGGGTGGCACTTGGGATCTGTTCCGTTATCCCGGCATACGTTCCGATTCCGACATGGCGAGTTTCGGGTTTAACTTCAAACCTTGGTATTCCGACAAAGTGCTGGCCCAGGGTGATGGTATTCGTGAGTATGTGCGTGAAACAGCACAAGAGTTTGGGTTGTACGAGAAAATCCACTTTGGCCTCAAACTCAAAAACTCTGATTGGTCCACCAAAGATCAAAAGTGGGTCCTCACCTCTGTGCAGGAAGCCACCGGCGAAGAGAAGGTATTGAGCTGCAACTTCCTCGTTAACTGTGCCGGGTATTACAACTTCGATCAGGGCTACCGCCCAAGCTTCCCCAAGGAAGAGCTCTTTAGCGGGGACATCGTTCATCCCCAGAGCTTGCCTGAAGATTTCGATTACAGTGGTAAAAAAGTGGTGGTCATCGGCAGTGGGGCTACGGCAATAACACTGGTACCGGCCATGGCGGATAAAGCGGCAAAAGTCACCATGCTGCAACGCTCACCCAGCTACATTATGTCTTTGCCGAACACCGATAAAATTTCCATGGTGTTGAACAAAATTTTGCCAAAAGCCTGGGTCTTCAAACTGGCCCGTCGGCGCAACATCCTATTCCAGCGTGCTATTTACCTGGCTTGCCAGCGTTGGCCCAATGCGATGCGCAAGATGTTTTTGTCGCACATGTACAAACATGCGCCAAACGTAGATAAACGCCACCTTACACCTGAGTACATGCCTTGGGACCAGCGCTTGTGTGCGGCGCCCGATGGCGACTTTTTCGAAAGTTTGAACTCCGGTAAGGCGGAGATGGTAACCGACCACATCGACCGATTTGATGAAACGGGCATTGTGTTGAAATCCGGCCAGCATATCGAAGCAGATATTGTGGTTGCGGCCACTGGGCTGAATGTTCAGCTGATGGGTGGATCAACACTCAGTATCGACAACGAAGAAGTGAATCTGCCTGGGAAAATGGCCTACAAGGGCATTTTGATTCAGGACGTACCCAATTACGGGTGGATTTTTGGCTATACCAACGCGCCCTGGACCCTCAAGTGCGATATTGGTGGGCGCTATTTGTGTCGTCTGCTCGCCCACATGGACAAAGCGGGAATGCGAGTCGCCACAGCAATAGACACAGGGAATAACGCGACCGATGCCAGCGTGCTGGAAGGGTTTGCACCTGGCTATATCATGCGGGCAATCGACCAAATGCCCCGGCAGGGTAAGGCCGACCCCTGGAGGATAACCATGCATTACGGTAAGGATAAAAAAATGCTGGTTAACGACCCTGTGGATGATGGGAACGTGCAGTTTGAAGCTGCAGCTTCCGCATCCTCCCGGGAGTCAGATCTTCAGCAAGCCGCTACGGCCTGAGGCCAACCTACGATAAAAAGAGGGAAGGGTATGGATAAGGTGCACAGCGATAAGCCGACGGTCTTACTGATTCACGGGATGTGGAGCGATCAGAACACTCTGAGCGATGTTAAAGAGGCTTTTGTTGCTCAAGGGTATACTGCGGATTCTCTGTGCCTCCCATACCATGTCCCCAAAGCCGAGCATACGGAGGCCAGCCGTGCGAAACTGGCCAAAACCCGCGTACAGGATTATGTGGCATATATTGTCGAGCAGGTGGAACGCCTGGATGCCCCGCCCATTCTGGTAGGGCATTCAATGGGCGCGCTCTTGGCCCAGTTGGTGGCCGCCCAGGTACCCTGTGATCGGTTGGTTCTCTTATCCTCCGCGCCACCGGCAGGCATAAACGGCCTGAGCAGGTCGGCAATTCGAACCTTGGGGCGCAACCTGTTGCGATTCCCCTTGTGGAAGAAGGTGACTGAAGTCGGGCTGAGCAATGTGGAGTACGGCATTGCGAATGCCCAAAGTGCGGCTGTACAGAGGGACATATACGAAAGCTGCACTTATGAATCTGGTATGGCCACTTTCCAGATTAGCATTGGCTCTTTGCTGGGGCGCAGGTCTGCCACATACGTGAACACTCAGAGCATCGAGTGCCCGGTTCTGATAGTGGGTGGATCCGCCGATAGAATTACACCCATAACTATTCAGCGCAGCATGGCTAAACGCTTCGGGAAGCAAGCTTCCTTGATCGAAATAGAAAATTGCTGCCACTGGACGGTGGGTGGGGCATATTTCCCGGAGGTTCGGGTTGAGATATTCCAGTGGCTGGAGGCTAAAGCTAACTCCCAGCCACATACGGGCTAGCCCTTACTGTGGCGCCAATGCCGCCTTTACAAAACTTGCCAGTGCACCGCCAAGCTTCTCAGCTACCGCGCATTCGGGCACCTCATGGCGCTTGGCCAAATACGTCGGGTCGTTGTAACCCAGCCATACTTGTCCTGATTCGTCTTCCCAAACCAGGGCCTTGAGTGGCAGGTCTATGCCGACAGTTTGTGCGCACTTCATGAATGGGGTTCCCCCCTGTGCATTGCCGAAAATCAGCAACTCAGTAGGCCTGAGCGCCATACCTGCTTTTTCAGCCCCTGCTGCATGATCTATGCGCGCGAAAACGTTCAAGCCTTTGCCTTTCACAACGTCTTCGAACTTGTTCATGGTTTCTTCAGCGCTGTAGGGGCTCTTAACCGAAATCAGGCCATCAGCGGCTTGGGCTTGGGCGAAAGCCATAACCAGCAAGAGTGCGACAGCGTACTTGATTGTCTTCATGATCCACCTCGATGACGATGTTTGTGCCTGTAGTACGACTTTGTGTCGTACGTGGTTTTTAATTCAGCCTATCACCTGGCTTGCCTTCGTTATAGGTAGAAGGGCAAGTAAAGCGCCACAATCGGGAAGAAGTAAACGATCAGCAAGCAGCCAAACATCATAATGATGAATGGCCATACGCCTCGCACCACGTCCATCACTTTCCCCCCGGCGACGGCCTGTATCACGAACAGGTTTAGCCCTACGGGTGGGGTTATCAAAGCGCACTCGATCATAATCACGAAAATGATGCCGAACCAGATGGGGTCTATGCCCAGCGGTGCCAGTGAAGGGTAGAGCACCGGCATCATAATCAGCAGCATGGATATGGATTCCAGGAAGAATCCCATCACCAGCAATACCAGACACACCGCTAGGATGAACAGGCCAGCACTGCCAATGTGCATGGTGACGAACATCGAGATGTCTTGCGGGATCTGATACAGGGTGATGGCCTTACCGAACACTTTGGCACCGGCCATGATGATGAAGATGGTGATCGTGGTTTTCATGGTGTCGATGCAGGCCTTCTTGAAGCGCTCCCAGTTCATTGTTTTCAATGCGAGAACAATGATCAACGAGAGAGCCACACCGATGGCTGCAGATTCTGTCGGCGTGAACACGCCTGCATAGATACCGCCAATAATAATGACAGCCAGAATGATGATGGGCAGAGCCCGCCAGGTGGCTGCAAGACGTTCACTTTTAGTGGCCTTGGGCACTGGTGTGCAGGCCTTGCCAAGCGTTGCGTAGAGAAAACTGAAGATAATAAAACTGCCGGCCATTATCAGCCCGGGCACTATGCCAGCCAAAAACAGGTCGACAATGGATTCCTCGGTAATAACGCCGTATACGATCATCGGGATCGATGGTGGGATAAGAATGCCGAGGGTACCGCCGGCGGCGATCAAGCCCAACACAAAGGGGCGGTGGTATCCGCGATCGGTCATTTCCTTGATGGCGACACTGCCAATGGTGGCGGCGGTGGCAACAGACGATCCGGAGATTGCAGAAAAGATAGTACACGAGGCGATGGTTGCGATTCCCAAGCCGCCGGGCCAATGCCCAACCCAGGTTTGAACCGCGTTGAACAAATCTTTGCCGACGCCGCCTTGCAGTAGAATGTTAGACATCAACAGGAAGAGCGGAACAGACAGCAGAATAAAGCTGTCGAATGAGGAGTACATGGCCATGGGCACCATCAAAGGTGACATGTCGGCCAGTAGCAGCATGCCAAGCCCCAGCCCGCCCAGTACAAATCCCACGGGTACGCCAGACAGCAACAACATCAATAGGGCGAATATAATCAGAGCAACAGTCATCAGACATGAACCTCTTCAGAAGGCTGAATGTGCCCTGTTATTACAAGCGCTGCCTCTGTGAGGCATTGAACAAAAAGAAGGCCAAAGCCCACTGGAATAGCGCTTTTAGTGATCCACATTGGCATGCCCAGCATGGATGCGGATGCGGCATTTATTGCAACAGCATCTTTGACGATATACACGCCGTACCAGGTGACCCAGCCTGAAAACAACGCAACAACAAGCAACGACCACAGTTCTGCGGCCGCTCGCATGTGAGGGCCAAAGCGGCTGATTAACATGTCGATACGGATCAACGCCTGGTGCTGGAGCAGCCAGCTTGCGCCCAGACAGGAAGCCCAGATTTGGCAAAGTAGCGAGAGATCTTCTACCCAGATAGTTGGGGACAAGAATACGTAACGGGCTATGACCTCATAGGTGATCATGGCCGCGATCACGGCAAATAAAGCTGCAGCGAGTCGTCCGCAAAGGGTAACCACTGCATGATTAATACGCACCCAGGCCGAGGGATGGCTTGCGCGCCAGGCCTGTGGGTCTTTTGATGTGGCGTTGTTAGTTGACATGGATAATCCCGACAACAGAAAAAACAAACAATAACGGACGCCTGCACAGCAAGCGCCCGTATACGGGAGGTAGTGTTTAGATCAGAGCGCGTTTGCGGCTTCGATCACTTGCTCACCCAATGGGCCTGCGTTTTCGAGGAAGCTCTTCAGCACAGGGCGGGTTGCCTCCTGCCATTTGGCGATATCTTCCGGGGTGAGATCAATCACGTTCATTTCTTTGCGGGCATCTGCAATGGCATCGGCTTCAAGTGACTGAATCTTGTCGCGCAGTTGCTTCTCCACCTTTGCCGCCGCGTTTTGCAGAATGGTCTGTTCTTTCTCCTTCAAACCCTGCCAGGTTTCCTCGTTAATAAGCGTCATGAACTCAATGTTGGCGTGGTTGGTCAGGGTGAGGTGGTCCATAACCTGATACAGCTTGCGAGGGCCAACAGCGGTAACACCGGTCATGCCTGCATCAACGGTTCCGCGCTGGTACGCCAGGAACTGCTCGGAACCGGCCATTACGGTAGGTGCGGCACCAACAGATTTGGCGAATTCACCAAGAGTTTTACCGAACACGCGTACTTTCATGCCCTTCATGTCGTCTGGCTGCTGAATAGGCTTTTTCTTGGAGAGCAGTGCAACGCCACCATAAGCCTGCCACCACAGAGGGCGAGCGCCGGTTTTGATGATTTCGTCGTCTAACAAGGTGCGCACGGGGCTGCCGGGTTCCGTAGCTTTAACGACTTTCTCGTTTGTAGGGAACATGAAGGGTACGTAGAACACATCGACTGCAGGGATGGTGCCCGCCATCTGGGTAACGCTGATTACGCCCATTTCAATGGCGCCAGAACTCACGGCGTTGTGAACTTCTTTGTCTTTATAGAGCTGTGCGGCTGGGAAAATCTGAATCTTTATATCGCCATTACTGGTGCTTTCAACTTCGTTTTTGAAGTCGACCAGGTTTTGACCCAGGTGGTGCTTCAAGGGCAGTTGCAGCGTTACTTTCAGGGTGGTTGCTGCAAGTGCAGGCATGGCTGCGCCGAGGGTGCAGGCCAATACGCCTGAGTAGAGGAGGTGCTTTAGTTTCATGTTGGTTAGATCCTTATTGTTGGCTGTTTTTGGTTTTTTTAGGGTGGCCTGATCAGCTGCGGCCGTCTTGCATCAATTCTTTTACGGACTGTGGGAGCGGGCGAGTGTCGTTGCGCTTTCCAGCTTTGCGAACCTGTCCGGGAAGGTCATGGTTAACGATTTCTTCCATGCGTTGGGATTGTAGCAACAAACCATCAAGATCTACGCCGCTATCCAGCCCCATTTCATTCAGCATGTGCACCAGGTCTTCGGTACAAATGTTGCCAGTAGCTCCAGGGGCGAATGGGCAACCGCCGAGCCCGCCGAGCGACGCATCGAACTGGTCAACCCCGGCAGCCAGAGCTGCGTACACGTTCGCAAGCCCAAGGCCGCGGGTGTTATGAAAGTGCAGTGTCAGTTCCAGATCTGGCCAGCGTTTGCGAACTTCCTCGCACAGTGATTGCACCTGATTGGGTACGGCCATGCCGGTGGTGTCGGCGAGGGTCAGGCTATGGAGTCCGCGCGTCAGGTAGGCATCAACAAAACGCAGTATGCGTTCCTGTGACTGCTGGCCTTCAAACGGGCAGCCAAAGGTAGTTGCCAGAGAGCCGTTCAGCCGCATGGGGGTGCCCGATGTCATCTCCGCAATGTCTTTGAACTGCTGCAACGACTGATCACAGGTCATGCGCATATTCGCCAGGTTATGGCTTTCGCTGACCGACATGACCAGGTTAATTTCGTCCACGCCAAGCTCCAGTGCTCGGGCGCAGCCTTTTTGATTGGGCACCAAGGCGACGTAGTGGGTTGGAGTATCCTTCCGGATGCCCTGAAAAACCTCTGCGGCATCGCTAAGATTGGGTACCGCGCGGGGCGATACAAACGAGCTGACCTCAATCTTGTTCAGCCCCAGATCGGCCAGGGCGTTGATGAGTTCAATTTTTGTGTCTGTTGGTACGAACGCCGGTTCGCTCTGGAATCCATCCCGAGTGACCACTTCGTTAACGAATATTCGTTTCGGCAGGTCGGCAGACATCAGATCACCTCCTTAATTTTGAGGGCCTGAATATCGTCATCGGAATAGCCCAGGCTGGCCAGTATTTCGCTGTTATGTTCGCCAAGGCTTGGGCCCACCCAGCGGGTTGCTCCGGGGGTGCCGCTCAGTTTTGGCACTATGCCCGGCAACGAAATCTCGCCACCACCAGGTAGAGGCCGTTCGACGATCATTTCTCTGGCGCGGAAATGGGGATCTTCAAAAATTTCGGCTGCGGTGTTAATTCCGCTGGAGGGAACCGCTGCGTTTTCCAGAACGGCCAGGGCGTCTGCAAGGTTATGCTGGGAGGTCCAGGCCTCTATGGCTTCATCCAGTTCATCACTGCGCTTCGCCCGGCCATCGTTATGGGTCAGCTCGGGATCGTCCGCCAGATCGGGGCGGTCAATAGCGTTCATCAGTCGTTTGAAAATGCTGTCGCTGTTGGCGGCAATGACGATGTATCGGTCGTCCCGGCTGCGATAGGTGCTGGAAGGAGCAATGCCGGGCATGCTGGCACCGGTACGTTCCCGAACAAAGCCAAACATGCCGTATTCCGGAATCAGGCTTTCCATAACGCCGAAAACCGCTTCGTACAAAGCTACGTCAACGAACTGCCCCTTACCACCGTTAACCTTTAGGTGATGCATTGCCATCATTGCGCCGATCACGCCATATAAAGAGGCCAGGGTGTCGCCAATGCTGATGCCGGCGCGAACCGGTGGGCGGTCGGGATAGCCTGCAAGATGGCGCATGCCACCAATTGATTCTGCAATCGCTGCAAAGCCTGGGCGTGCTGCGTAGGGGCCATCCTGGCCGTAGCCTGATACGCGAATCATGATCAGTGCAGGATTAATAGCCGACAGCTGCTCCCATCCGAGATTCCACTTTTCCAGTGTGCCGGGGCGAAAGTTTTCGATAACGATATCGCACTCTTCGACCAGCTTGTGAATCACAGCCTGAGCTTCGGGATCTTTCAGGTTGAGCGTAAGAGATTTTTTGTTTCGGCTCTGGGAGTACCACCATAGCGAGGTGTCGTTGTGCATTTTGCGCCAACGCCGTAGAGGGTCGCCGGTACCCGGTGGCTCTACCTTTATAACATCTGCACCGAACTGGGCAAGGATGCTGGCGGCATAAGGGCCTGCAATCAGTGATCCCAGCTCAAGCACGCGAACGCCTTCAAGGGGTTGCGGTGTTTTCTCCTGATCCCCTTGGCAGGAAGATTCCTTGGTCATGTTCATCTCACATTGAATGGCATTGTTATCGTGTTGTTTTACAAAATAATGAGCCGGGAGGGAGAAATAACAAAATGGTTAAATGTGAGCCTGCCATCTCGAAATACGATGGCCGGAGTATTAGCAGGGCGTCAGGTGTTCGAGCAAACGCAATGTTGCATGGGATAAGGGGTGTTGGTTGCTGGTGCACAGTTTAAGTTTTCGGCTTGCCCAGCTGTCATTCAGTGGGATGACCTTAACACGATGGGTGGTCGCATAAGGTTGCGCGATGTCCTGAGGCATGATGCCAATCCCGGGATCCTGTTCAACCATGCGTAGCAACGCTTCGTAACTTGTGACCTGAATGCGCATGCGAAAGGCCTTCTCAGCGGCAGCTGCGGCTTGCAACAACTTATTGTTGATCGCACTGCCAGTGTGCAAGCCTACATAATCGTATTGCAGGGTTTCGATAAAGCTCAGGCTGTCGGCTTGGCTGAGGGGGTGCTGGTTGGCGGTAATCAAGGCTAGCCGGTCGGACTGGTAAGGGTAAATGTTCAGGTTTTCTGTGTTGCCAAATACCTCGGTAAAAATGCCAATGTCTGCCTGGTTTTGCGCTACCGTTTCAATGATTTCAGAACTGATGCGTTCTTCCAATTGAATCTGGATAAAAGGATGCTGGTCCAGAAACGCCTTTAACTGGCCGGGTAAGAATTGCGTGATCGCTGAAATATTGGCGACGATTCGAACTTCTCCCCGAATACCTTGGGAGTATTCATGCATACGTGCATGAACCTCTTCTAGCTGATGCAGTACCCCTCTTGATAGCTGTGCGAGAGCCTTTCCCGCCTGAGTGCCCCCAACGCCTCTGTTGGTGCGAACCAGCAACTGCGTGTTGAGGCTGGTTTCGAGCTCACTGATGCGCTTACTGATGGCTGAGGCGGCAATGAATTCTTGCTCAGCCACCGCAGCAATTGTGCCGGTTTCCAAAACGCGCACAAACAGCCGCAATGAGGTGGGGTCCAAATGCATACACAGGCTCCGGGAGGGTTCGCCGTTGATTCTATGGGTTTGGGCTGAAAAAGAAAGTGCAGGGCGGATCTAACGCCTCCCCGCATTAACGAGCGGGCTCTCTATGCGGTACTATGTGCACCCACTAAGCATCCATTCCTTTGAAAGAGCAGCGTGAGGTTTCCATGTTTTCTGCACTGAGCAACTTATTTCGACCTTTAATGCGTTTGGGGCTGGTTGCTCAAATTGCGCTTGGTATTGTCGCAGGCGTGTTACTGGTGATCATATCGCCTGACGCTGCCAGTTCAGTGGCTATACTTGGCCAACTGTTCGTGAAGGCTTTGAAAGCCGTAGCCCCGGTGTTGGTATTTGTTTTGGTGGCTGCGGCCATTGCCGGCCACACGCAGGGGCAACCGACCCACATACGTGGTGTGTTGTTGCTTTATATAATAGGGACGCTTGTTGCAGCAGTGGTTGCTGTGGTCGCCAGCTTTTTGATTCCAACTCAGCTGTCGCTGGACTTGAGTGGGGTCAGCGGTAACCCGCCTTCAAACATCGGCCAAATCCTGAAAAACCTTGTGCTAAGCGCAGTCAACAACCCTGTCAGGGCGCTGATGGAATCCAATTTCATTGCCATACTTGTTTGGGCGGTTGGGCTAGGCTTTATGCTGCGCACTGCGAGCGATACCACTCGCCGGGGGCTCGAGGACTTGTCTGAGGCAATCTCGGGGATTGTGCGTGGCGTGATTAGCCTTGCGCCTTTGGGTATTTTCGGGTTGGTTGCCAACACACTTGCAGAGTCTGGCATCAGTGCTTTGCTGGGTTACGGTCAACTACTCGCTGTTATTGTTGGCTGTATGTTGTTTGTGGCACTGGTTACGAATCCACTTATCGTGTTCTGGCAGATTCGAAGCAACCCCTATCCTTTGGTGTTTGAGTGCTTGCGTGGTAGTGCGATTACTGCATTTTTTACGCGCAGTTCCGCAGCTAATATTCCTGTTAACCTTGAGCTGGCTGAGCGCCTGAAGCTCGACCCCGACACCTATACAATTTCTATCCCTCTTGGCGCTACGGTGAACATGGCGGGCGCTGCTATTACCATTTCTGTGATTTCCCTCGCGACTGCACACACGCTTGGAATTCCGGTGGATTTTGGAACGGCGCTCCTGCTCTGCGTTGTGTCGGCATTGGCGGCTTGCGGCGTATCCGGTGTTGCCGGCGGATCACTTTTGTTAATTCCCTTGGCCACCAGCCTGTTTGGAATTCCAGCGGAAGTGGCCATGCAGGCAGTTGCAATTGGCTTTGTTATCAGCGTGGTTCAGGATTCAGCCGAGACAGCGCTGAATTCCTCTACCGACGTATTGTTCACTGCTGCGGCGTGTTATCGGGCAGATGCCAAAGAAGGTTGAATGCCCGGCAATGCGTTGTTCGCCACGTTTTTTAGCGAAGCAAAAAATGATCGGGCAGCTGTGCAAAAAACAGATCGATCAGGTGCGCGGTCTGCCTCTTCAGTTCAAAGCTTTCCGGCATTAATAACCATAGATAGAGCGCACCCGTTACCTGAGCCTGAAGGTGGACTATGGCGCTCTCTATATCCAGATTCTCAGGCAGGATTTTCTCCTGCATAGCGGTACCAAAGGTTTTTCGCATTCTTGCAGATCCGATCAGGGCATTTTCTTTTAGCAAGGTGCCAATGGGCTCACTCTGGGCTGTAATTTCGCATTTCTGGAATATGATTTCATACACCCTGCGGCGATTCGGGTTGCATTCGATTTCGTTAATGACGAACAGAATGGATTCCCGTAGGCGGGCCAGGGGATCCTGCTGGTCGGCGCCTGTCGTGCGATCCATTTCCTGAATTGTTTGCTTGAATGACAGTGTCTGACGATCAAGCATCGCTTTAAAAATATCTTGCTTGTTCTTGAAATGCCAATAGAAAGCGCCTCGGGTTAACTGCGCTTCTTGGGCAATGTCATTCAGCGATGTCTGCGCCACTCCTTTCCGATGGAACACCATTTCTGCCGCATCTATCAATTGCTCCCGGGTCCTTTGGGCGTCCTCTTTTGTACGGCGTGCCATGGAAAATCTCCCTATAGGTATTTTTCCTTTATGCTAACACTTTTATACATACAGTCGTGTATGTATAGTGCTCCACCTTAATTTAATGGTTTGGAGCATGCAGTGAAACGAAGCAAAGCCAGGTATTCGAAAGTGAGCCGCGCAGGCGTGCCGATTGTCTCCGCAATGTTGGCCACATCGGCGTTTGCAGCCAATGTCGGTGGTGCTCCGGAATGGTCTGTGGGTCTTGGATTGGGCGGTGGGTGGTCACCGGAATACCGCGGTGCTGATCGTTATTCTGCAGAGGGGCTGCCCTGGGTGCAGGCGAAAAAAGGCCGGGTATCGATAAATCCGGTTACGGGTGTTAGCTACGATTTGGTGGCCAATGAACGCTGGATGCTGGCGCCCACAATTTCATACGCCCGGGGCCGGGAAAATACCGGCGCTCTTTCTTCATTCGATAATGTGCACGGCAGCCTGATGGCCGGTGTCGTGGTTAATTGGACGAGTAACAACTGGCAACTAAACGGCGATATTGCGGCGCCGGTTAGCGGGGATGTTGAGGGCATTCGAGCGCGGGGCTATCTGCGGTATCGCGGCCAGATTGCCCAGCGGCTGCGGTTTGCAGCTGGCCCTGGAATGTCTTGGGGCAATGAGCGCTGGAACCAATCGTTGTTTGGTGTCTCCGCCGAGGACTCAGCGCGCTCGGGATTAAAAGCCTATACAGCTGATAAGGACTATGTACGGGCCAGTATGAATGGCCGCTTAACCTATCTGATAACCCGGCAGCTGAGTGTGTCAACGGTGGCGCGCTATAGCCGGCTAATCGGGAATGCCGCCGACAGCCCAATTGTTGAAGACGTGGGCGATGCCAATCAATGGCATGGCAGCATGGCGATTAATTATCAATTCTGAGATTTCAGTTAAAGGGCTTCGATTCATGAACCGTTTGTTTTTTCGGTATCTTTCTATCTTTGGGGCACTGGCGCTTCTTGTTGGCACTTCTGGGTGTTCCGTGGACGAGCCGGAACCTGCAACCCATGCCAGCACCACAGCGCGGCCTGCGGCCATTCAAACCATTTCGGGTTCAAATCCAGGAAGCGTAGTGTTCAATGGCGTGGTTCGTGCTGCTGATCGCGCCGAGCTTGCATTTCAGGTTCCTGGCCGGCTGATTGAAATGATGGTTCAGGAGGGAGATCGCGTTGGCAAGGATGAGGTCCTTGCCAAGTTGGACCAGGAGGAATTTCTGCGAGCGGTAAGCTCCGCCAGGGTAGAGTTCGATAAAGCCCAGGCCGATTACGAGCGGGGTGTGCAAATATTCGAGTCAACCCAGGCCATTGCCAAAAGCGATCTCGAAAAGTTGAAGGCCAGTCGGGACCTTGCCAAAAACAGACTCTCTAATGCCCGGCAAGATCATGCAAATACAGCGCTTCGTGCCCCGTTTGAAGGTGTTATCGCAAGCAAGTCTGTTAGCAATTTTCGTAACGTGAATTCTGGCCAGGCTATCTATGTGCTTCACGATCTCAATGATCTTGAGGTGGCAGTGGATGTGCCAAGCCGGATGTTTTTGTCGCCTACCGATCAACGAAAGGCTTTTGCAACGGTTGAGAACGATAGCGGCGAACGCTTGCCTGTGGTTTATAAAAGCCACTCATCGGAATCCGATTCGTTGTCGCAGACGTTTCGCGTAGTTCTCCGGTTTACTGAGCTTAAAGGGCAGAATGTTTTGCCGGGGATGAATGCCCGAATTTACACGGAGGAAAATGGAATTGCTGACCATACGGTTATACAGGTACCGGTTCAGGCCGTGGTGCCCACCAATACCGGCGGGGAGTACGTGTGGCTGGTAAATGATGAGGGGGAAGTTACAAAGAACCCTGTCAAGATTGGCGGCCTGTTGGAAGACACTGTGGTGGTAAAACAGGGTTTGAAACCTGGCGACCGCATAGTGGTTGCGGGTGTTAACGCACTTACGGAAGGCATGAAGGTGCGACCCCTCAAAGAGAAGGGGCAGCCGTAATGAATCTTGCAGCCTACGCCATTCAAAAGCGCACCAGTTTATGGGTCATTATTGTTCTGATTCTGCTGGGCGGGTATCTGAGCTACAACAATCTTGGCCGCTTTGAGGATCCTGAGTTTACCATTCGCAAAGCCGTCATTAACACGTCCTATGAGGGCGCCAGTGCTCAGGATGTAGCCGATGAAGTGACCGATGCCATTGAAGCCGCCGTGCAATCCATGCAGGAGGTAAAAGAGGTGACGTCGGTATCCAAGCAGGGGCGTTCGGAAGTCGACGTTGAGATCAAGCTGGCGTTCTCCAAAACCAAAGCAGAGTTGGAGCAGGTGTGGGACAAGCTGCGGCGCAAGGTGAATGACGCCCAACGGTCTCTGCCTTCCGGTGCCGGGCCATCTTTTGTGAACGATGATTTTGCCGATGTGTACGCGCTTTTCTACGGTATAACCGCGCCTGGCTACAGCAATAAACAGCTACACGAGTACGCCGAATTTTTGAGTAAGGAGCTGGCACTGGTCGGCGGTGTGGCAAAAACTGCCTTGATAGGTCAGCGGGAAGACCGGATCTACATCGAAATCTCCAGCGAACGGCTGGAGAATCTGGGGGTTACCGCGCAGCAGGTATACCAGGTTCTGCAAAAGCAGAACACGATTACAGTGGCAGGTGACGTCAAAGCCGGTTCCATGCGATTGCCAGTGATTCCGGAAAGCGCCGTTGGAAGTTTTGAACAATTGAAAAATCTGCCGCTGGGCATTGGCTCTGATGGCCAAACGGTGAAGCTGAAGAACGTCGCCGATGTGAAAAGAGGGTACCAGGAACCTGCGCAGTTTCTGATGGAATACAATGGCGAACGTGCCATTGGCCTGGGCATTTCCAATGTGTCCGGGGGCAATGTGGTCGAAATGGGTAACGCGGTAAAAGCTCGCCTCGCAGAACTGGACGCTCAGCGGCCCGTGGGCATGGAGTTGAATCCGGTATCCATACAGTCGGATTCCGTACAGGCCTCAATCTCGGATTTTGTCGGCAACCTGGCCGCTGCAGTGGTGATTGTTTTTGTGGTGTTGCTGGCCTTTATCGGTTTGAGATCCGGCGTCATCATTGGCTTTGTGCTGTTGCTCACTGTGGCTGGCACGTTGATTATCATGCTGATAGACGACATTGCCATGCAGCGGGTGTCTCTTGGGGCGCTGATTATTGCACTGGGCATGTTGGTAGATAACGCCATTGTGGTCACCGACGCGGTGCTGGTGAAGCTACGAAACGGTGAAGACCGCTATCAATCGGTTGTGGATGTGGTGCAGTCAACCCGTTGGCCGCTGTTGGGCGGTACGCTGGTGGGTATTCTCGCGTTTAGCGCCATTGGTTTGTCTCCCAGTGATATGGGTGAATACGCGGGCTCACTGTTCTGGGTGATTTTGTATTCCATGGCGCTGAGCTGGCTGTTTTCGGTGACCGTAATTCCGATACTGTGCTACCAGTTTTTGACGGTGAAGCAAACCGATGAACCTGTAAAAGAAGGCCGGATATTAAGGGCTTACCGCCAACTGTTACAGTGGGTTTTGAAGTACAGGAAAACCACCGGCGTTGTGTTGCTGGCTTTGTTTGCTGGGGGGATTGCCGGTACGGGGCTGGTGCCACCGGGCTTCATGCCGGAATCCCAGAGGCCGCAATTTGTGGTGGATGTGTACTTGCCGCAGGGCACGGACATATCCCATACCGCTGATGTGTTGGGCAGTATTGCAGATGATGTAACAACTCATGATGGTGTTACTGATGTAACTTCCTTTATTGGCGGCGGCGGGCTTAGATTCATGCTGACCTATTCGCCAGAACCCCGTAACGCATCCTACGGGCAATTGCTTGTGGACGTGGAAGATGAAAGCCTCATTTCGCCTTTAATAAGCAAGTTGCAGAGCGAACTGACTGAAGCCCATCCAGAGGCTGCAATCAAAGCCTGGAAGTTCATGCTGGGCCGCGGCGGCGACAAGAAAATCGAGGCCGGGTTCAGCGGCCCGGATTCGGCAGTCTTGCGTCAGTTGGCTGAACAAGCCAAAGCGTTAATGGAGCAGAACCCGAACCTGATTGCGGTGCAGGATGACTGGAGGCAGCAGGTGCCGGTTGTGGTGCCAACTTACAACCATTCGCTGCTGCAGAAATTGGGGTTAACTAGCGTTGAGCTTAACCAGGCGGTGGCGCAGACTCTCAATGGCCGCTCTGTAGGCCAGTATCGTGAGGCGGATGACCTTATCCCTCTGGTTGTGCGTGCGCCCTTTGACGAGCGCAGTCGTCAGCGCGCCATCGAGAGCATCAATGTCTACAGTGAAAAACTGGGCGAGTCGGTGCCGGTAAGCCAACTGACCGACTCTGTGCGAGTGGTGTGGCAGGATGCAATGATCCGCCGCGTTGATCGCCAGCCCACCATCATGGTGCAGTCTGATCCCGCACCGGGTATTGCCACCGACCAGGCCTTCACATCCATCCGCGAACAGATTGAAGCCATAGAGCGTCCGCCCGGATACGAACTGACCTGGTACGGTGAGTACAAAGCCTCGCGGGATGCCAACGAAGGGCTTGCCATATCGGCGCCTTACGGGTTCGCCGCCATGATTCTGGTGGTTGTATTCATGTTCAATGCAATTCGACAGCCCCTGGTGATCTGGTGCACCGTGCCTTTTGCTGTGGTGGGAGTGGTGATTGGTCTGGCGTCGTTCCAGGCGGCATTTGAGTTTATGGCGATTTTGGGCTTCCTGAGCCTGATTGGAATGATGGTGAAAAACGCCATTGTATTGGTGGATCAGGCGGATAACGACATCCAGGCAGGCATTGAACCTTTCGACGCTGTAGTACACGCCTCCATCAGCCGGGCGCGGCCCGTTGTTCTGGGAGCCTTGACCACCATTATGGGGGTAGCGCCCTTGCTGATGGACCCATTCTTCAAAAGTATGGCGGTGACCATTATGTTTGGTCTGCTGTTCGCTACGGCGCTCACTCTGGTGGTGATTCCGCTGTTGTACTCCGTATTTTTCCGGATTCAATCCAAGAGCTGAGCTTGCCCTAAAAGCGCTTGGATGAACCAGCACTGAAGTGCACCAGCCGGAGCTGGTTATTTAATCAGCTTCGGTTATTCTAATTGGGTCGGATACATACAATAAAAAGATCCAATAAGAGACAATGCAATGACCCCGTACGACTTCATTATCGAAGGCGGCCGTTACTTTGACGGTACAGGCGAACCTTCCTCTATTCGCAATCTGGCTATTAAAGATGGGCGCATTGCGAAAGTAACCGCAGACCCAATACCCCACAATCAGGCAGGCCGCGTGATCGATGCCGAAGGCAAGTGGGTCACACCCGGATTCCTGGATACACACACTCATTACGATGCCGAGCTGCTGGTAAGCCCGAGCCTTTCCGAATCTGTACGCCACGGCGTTACCACCGTGTTGGTAGGTAGTTGCTCCTTGAGTATGATCTGCAGCGACTATGAGGATGCCTCAGATATTTTTACGCGGGTTGAAACCGTACCAAGGGAGCGGGTGCTGCCGATTCTCAAAGAACACAAAACCTGGTCGACGCCAAAACAATGGGTGGACCATATAAAGCAGATGCCCCTGGGCCCTAACGTCGTCAGCTTCCTGGGCCACAGCGACATGCGGGTTGGTGTGATGGGGTTAAGCCGTGCAACAGATTTGTCCATCCAGCCCAGCGAAGAAGAAATGCAGACCATGGAGCGGTTACTGAAAGAAGCTCTTGATGAAGGATTTCTGGGGCTGTCGACCATGTGCCTGAAGTGGGACAAAGTGGATGGAGATAGGGAGTGGTCCAAGAGTTTGCCAAGCACTTACGCAAAGTGGAGTGAGATCGCTCGTTTGAACAAGTTGGTGCGCCAGTACGGTCGGGTGCATCAAGGTGCGCCGAATGCGGCGACGCCCTTGCAGATACTTCAATACGTTCGTGAGTGCGTGGGGCTGCTGCGGCGGCCGCTAAAAACCACGTTAATCAGCCAGATGGATCTGAAAGGCAGCGCGGCGCTGACCAGCCTCACCAGGATAACATCCATGTTTACCAACGCTATGCGGGGAGATTTCCGCTGGCAGGTATTGCCTACACCGTTCACGGTCTATGCAGACGGCATTGATGTGGTGTTCTTTGAAGAATTTGGGGCAGGGGAAATGGCTCTGGATTTGAAGGATGCCGTAGAGCGAAATGACCTCCTGCAGAATGAGGATTACCGTCGCAAATTCCGAAAATTCTATGGTGAAAAACTAAGCCCGCGGGTTTGGCAGCGGGACTTCGGTGACGCCATGATCATCGACTGCCCCGATGAATCACTGATCGGCAAGAACTTTGAAGAAGTAGCTCAGGCCCGGGGCATCCATGTGGTGGATCTGTTCCTCGATCTGGTTGTGGAGTTTGGTAAAAAGATCCGTTGGTACACCACGGTTGGGAACCACCGAAAGCACGTGCTGAAACGCCTGGTAAAAGACCCCAGCACCCTCATTTCCTTTAGCGATGCCGGAGCTCATATTCGCAATATGGCTTTTTATAATTTGCCGCTACGCATGTTGAGGCTCGTTAAGGAATCCATTGACGAGGGTGAGGCGGTGATGACCATGGAGCAGGCGGTTCATCGTTTGACGGGCGATCAAGCCGATTGGTTTGGTATTGAAGCAGGCAAGATTCGGGAAGGGGATAGGGCCGATGTGGTGGTTCTGGATCCATCCGGCTTTGACCAGAATCTTGAAGAGGTTTCCTGGGGCGAGATGGAAAACTTTGACCTGCAACGGCTGGTTAACCGTAATCCGGGCATTGTGAAAACCGTGATGATCAATGGAAAGTTAGCCATTGATGAAGAGACGTTTTTACCAGGGTTCGGGAAGGACAAGGGATACGGAGCCTTTCTGCCCAGCGGGCAGCAGCCTTGATCCGTGATTGGCGTGTTGGCATAGATCTGGGTGGTACCAAAACGGAAGTTGTCCTGATGAGCCAACAGGGTGCCCAAAGTTCAGAGAGTTGGGAGCATTTCAGAAAGCGTGTACCGACGCCTCAGGGGGATTATTACGCAACGCTTCAGACTATACGGTCACTGGTGTTGGAAGCTGAATCACAGGCCGGGGTCAGCGGTTTGCCTGTGGGGATTGGCATCCCCGGCAGCGTTTCCGGTATCACCGGTAGAATCAAAAATGGCAACTCCACCTGGCTTAACGGGCAACCTATGCAGGATGACTTGCGGGCCCTGCTGCAAAGGCCTGTAATCCTCACCAACGATGCCAACTGCTTGGCGTTGTCTGAGGCCACAGATGGTGCGGGTAAAGACTATGACATAGTGTTCGCCGCCATACTCGGCACAGGCTGTGGTTCAGGCATAAGTGTAAACGGCCGGGTTCTCAGCGGTCCGAACGGTGTTGCAGGTGAATGGGGCCATAACCCACTAGCCTGGACTGCTCAGGAAGAGCTTGAGGAGCGCCCTTGTTTCTGCGGTCGCAATGGATGCAATGAAACATTCCTCTCTGGTACCGGATTGTCTTTAACCCACAAGCTGTTGACCAGCAAAGCTCTGCCTGCAAAGGATATTGTGGGAAATGCCAACCAAGGGGATAGGGCGGCAGCCGATTCCCTCAACCACTATCTGGAACACCTGGCCCGTGGCTTGGGGGCCGTTATCAATCTACTCGACCCAGACGTTATCGTACTGGGTGGTGGCATGAGTAACGTAGAACAGATCTACCAGGAACTGCCCCGGCGATTGCCAGAGCATGTGTTCGGTGGGGAGTGCGGAACACCGATTGTTCGCGCTGCCCATGGAGATTCCAGTGGGGTTAGGGGCGCGGCTTGGTTATCAAGTTCACCAGCTGAGGGTTTTCTGTGAGAGGTTTTTTCCTGCGCATAGGGTTGATCATTTGTGCATCCCCGATCAAGTCTCGTGGAGTAGTCCTTCGCATTCAGTTACCAAAATCATGGCAGGCAAAGGAATCCATTGTTCGCAAGTGATAATGTGAGGCAGGGATCTGTTAGCCTGCAACAATTACACTTGCCTGATTGGTCGCCAAGTCGGCTATGGAATTTTAATACTTAAAGGAATAACTCAATGAAATTAGTGAAATCACCATGGGTGCTGGCGTTGGCTATTACGGCACATGCATCAGCACATGCTGTCGAGTCTCGTCCTGCCTACATGGGCATCTCACTGGGGCAAGCCACAGTAGAGGATTTTTGTGATGGGTCTGAAACAAGGTGTGATGACAGTGCTCCAACACTTCGTGTCTATGGTGGAACAGAGCTTAATAGCTTTGTGAACCTGGAGTTCGGGTACCGTTATGCTGATGATGTTGAGGCGTCGGGTGTGTTTAATGGAGTGGGCGTTGCTGTGGCTGTTAGCGGCCATTTCGTTGATACCACATTGCAGCTTGGTATGCCTGAAAAAGGTCCCTTCAAACTGTTCACAAAGGCCGGTTTATTGTTTTGACGGCTCAACTATGAGGCAGCTGCCAGCAATGGCTTTATGACCGTATCAGAGAGCGACAGCGATAGCGGTGTCGCTTTTAGAACCGGGTTGGGCGTTAGCTACGACGTCTCTGACACTCTTCGTTTGCGGGCTGACTGGGACTATCTGGTAAATGTTGGTGATGAAGATGAACTGGGGCAGACCGACATCAATGTCTTCAGCATAGGGCCTGAATTCCGGTTCTAAGAGCTGGGGGCACTTTAAAATACGGAATCCTGAGCAAATGAACCCACACATATTGGCAGCCATTTTGGCTGCCGTTTTTATGGGCACCATCGGGGCGATTTCTATCTACGCCGATGTCAGTGCCGAAACGGTTACGTTTTATCGTCTGTTTATCGGTGCAGTCTTGATGGCTGGCTTTCTTCTGGTTACTGGCCAGAAAGATAAAATGCTTACTTGGCCCGGCATTAAGGTTCTGGTGACGGGTGGGTTCCTGGCAGGGTTTGTGGTTTTCTATATTGTAGCGCTGAGCTATACGAGCATGGCCAACGCTGTGATGTTGCTCTACCTGGCGCCTGTAACCGCGTCTGTTACTGCGCACTTCTTTATGGGCGAGCGGCTAACAGGCTCCAGCACTGCATTGATTGGAGTGGCGTTGTTTGGCTTCGCGATGATGATGGAGTTTAACTTCAGTCTCTCGGGGCGAAAGGAAGAGGCAGTGGGCCTGTTCTACGCACTGTGTGCCATGCTTTGCTATGCCGCGTTTATCGTCACAAACCGGCTGATTCCCGAACGGGTGCATGTACTGACACGCAGCGGCTACCAAATGCTGGTCGGCGCTCTGTGCATACTGCCTTTTATGCTGCAGCAAGGTGACAGCATTGTTGGCGCGCAGTGGGGATGGTTGGTTACAGCAGGTGTTGTTCCGGGGTTCCTGGCCATTATGTTAGCGGTTGTTGCCTTGAGAGCACTTCCAACGGCGACTTATGGCACCTTGGCTTATCTGGAGCCAATTACTGTTGTTGCACTCGGGTGGGTCCTATTTAATCAGAGCCTGAACACGCTGCAGATGTCTGGCTGTACGTTAATTATCGTGTCGGGCGTTATTCAAGCAGTGTTGTCGCAAAGAGCCTCTCGCTTCTCTCTACCTGAGTTGGGCGTGGAGGCGCGCTGAAAGGTATTATCGCTCATCTTATTTTGACAACAACAAGGACCAATCATGATTGAAGCGCTATTTCGGCGTGAAGGAGATTTTTATATCCCAACGCCTTCGAGCCGAGGCCCCTGGAGCCCGCAGCACCTGCATGGTGGGCCTGTGGTGGGTTTGATGGCGCATGCCATGGAACATGCGTCGGATAATGCCAGTTTGAACCTGGCGAGGCTTACAGTGGATCTGTTAAGGCCTGCGCCGGATGCGCCCTTAACGGTGACCACTCGGTTGGTGCGCGGCGGCTCGCGACTTCAAATACTTGAGGCATCGTTACTGGCTGGCGATACCAAGGTCGCGCGCGCAAGTGCGCTTTTTCTGGCGCACAGTGAGGCCGTCGTTCCGGAATACGGTCGCTTTTCGCCTGCAGAGTACGAACCTCCCACAGGGCCTGTTGACGTAAACATTTCGGATGCAGCAGGTTGGACAAATCAATACAGCCCGGTGGGGCTGCACAGCACAGCAAAAGCCGTGCTCATTGATGGTGTTCACGCTAAGGGACAGGGCATTGCATGGATGAAACTGCCGGTACCCGTTGTGGAGGGTGTTGAAACCAGCCCTGGTGTTATGGCCGCAACGCTTTGCGATTTTGGTAACGGTGTAGGCCAACTGAGCTTGGGTGGTGGTGTGGGATGCATCAATGCCGACGCAACCCTTTATCTTCATCGTATGCCAGTGGGTGAGTGGTTGGGTCTGGATGCTCGCAGCCGTATGCAAGATACAGCAGTTGGCTTGGTTGAAACGACGTTGTTCGATCGCCAGGGACCGGTGGGCAAAGTTATGCAGACTATCCTTCCCATGAGAATGCCAGGGGTTGAGGGCTAGTGGGTTCGCCTCTTTTATTCAAACATTCTTGAGTGCACGGTATCGGGTTTAAGGAAGGGCCAATCTTGAAAGCGGCCCTTCCTTTTGGTTCTTATACCGGAATCACTACTTGATCCACTTATCACCCCAATGGGTAATGTCGTGCTTTTGTTCCACCTGCAGTGAGCGTGCGTTTGCTGCAGGTTGCGCGTCTTCGGCTTGCGCAATTTCCCTGTCGATCACCCTTGTTGAAAGTGACAGCCAGCTGGTAACGAACGCTGCTGCGTCACCATGGATCTCCAGTGCCAATTCATCAACGTTGGTGATGTCGTCACAGGCTGCGTGATAGCAGGGATCGTATGAGATGCCTGCTTCGCCGCCAAACTTGGCCGCCTGTTCTTCGGTTTTTATTCCTTCAGCACCCGTAAACAGTCCTCCAAAGGCTATGCCGGCCTCAAAGAACTGAGCGTAGTCGGAGCGAAAGCTGATCTCAGTACCTTCAGATGCAATGCCCCGCAGATTGAAGTACTTCTCAAAAAGCGCCTCAGTGGCAGCCGAGCCCGGGGGGCCAGCAAGCTCAAAATCAGAGCCATCGCCATCGTAGATAAAATTCCCGAAGTTGGGCGAACCAATCATGTCGTAGTTCAGGTACACCTTGATTTTATCCTGCTCTTCCTGAGACAGGTTGTTCACGTAAAACGTTGAGCCCACGAGGCCCGCCTCTTCAGCACCCCACCAGGCGAAGCGAACCTGGTTGCGGGGATGTGCCCGCTTCATTTGCAGGGCTAGCTCAAGTAAAGCCGCACTGCCAGATCCGTTGTCGTTTATACCGGCGCCTTCAAACACGGAGTCAAGGTGCGCGCCGGTCATTATTACGTTGTCTGCACTGCCGCGGCGAGTTTGGGTTATTACGTTGAAGGTTTCTGTTTGCTCTCTGACCACGTTAGCGACGACTCGTAACGCCAGATCTGGTTGGTCGGCCCAGCTTGCGCCTATATCGTAGGTTGTAAATACAACGGGTATGCCACCAGCGTAATCGTCGCCGAGAGTGGCATTCAGCAAGCCTTTGCGGTCGTCGGTATTGCCCTGGTTAAAAATAACCACGCCATGGGCACCGGCATTAGCAGCATTAGTCGCTTTCTGTCCAAAACTACAGGCGCCACGCTGGATAACAGCAATTGAGCCTGCCAGAAAGCTGGTAAAATCCTCCGCTTCGCAGCCGCTTGTCGATGTGTTGTCGGGGCCGAGCTGAACATCGACAGGCACCGCAGTACCTGATACATCACCGGGTTCAGTTTGCGATAGGTAGGTGAAATCTTCGTCCCATACATAATTCACCGGAGTGGGTGCAGTGGCTTGTAAAACCCCATCCCCGGCGGAGTAGTATGCGTTGAATGGGAAGGGTTGGATTGCGACTTCGTACCCGGCGCTCTCCAGTGTGGTTTTGATGTAATCAACCGACGCCTGGTATCCGGGCAGCCCGGCGGCGCGGTTACCATCGTTGGCTTGAGCGATGCCATAGAGCATATCCAGATGATACTGAATGTTGCTGGCTTGCATACAACGAGGCAGGCCGAGTGGCGTACTGTTGAGAATGCCAAATCGGCACTCGAAGGGACTCAGGTGGCCAGGGCTCCAAAATGAATTATAAAGGTCGGCGTTGGATTTGTTGCTTGGGCCGGCTAAAGCAGTTGTCGCAAATAAAACAGATCCTATCGCCAGGGTGCGGCTAACAGTGTAGATGTTCATTTGAGTTCTCCAATCCCGGGAGGTTTTTTGTTTGGCCCGGTGGTACCGGGCTATCAGGACAGGGCGCCTGAGTTGTGAAAAAACAGGCTCCTGGGCACCACTGCTTCCTTCGATGCCAGCCATAAGCCTAGTTCGGACTATTGTGTCTCGCCAGATGAGAAACATTACAAAAAACATCGTTGTTTGATAGACATGTCGCTGATAAAAGAGTGTTTATCCTGTGCGTTAGTGAGCACAGTTAAGGTTTCCACATAGACCAGACGCTACCTCGAAGGGGCTTCTAATGAAAAAACATAGCTTACTTGCAGTCGCCATTGCGTTTACGCCGCTAAGTGCACAGGCAGACATCACGGCGGCCACTTTGTATCCATCCCACGCCGAACTTACCTGGCTGGAGAGCGATCAGGTAAATGCTGGCGTGGGCATTGTTGAAGTCGGTGGCTTACCGGTCAGTTTGCAGGATCAGAGCCTTCAGGTACTGCTTGAAGGGAGCACTGGAGCGCAGATCCAGCAGGTGCAGATCAGCAGGGTGGAGCAGGCAGAGTTTGTAGCCGGAGAAACCCGCAGGCTTCAGGATGAGTTGGCTGTTGTGAGCGCGCGAATTCAAGCCCAGGAGGATTTGATTAAAGCCTGGAACCAACAGGTAACCCTTGCCAGCAAAGCCGCAGAACTGCCCCATGAGTTGAAGGCTTCAGAATTGAACGACATGGCCGCTGCGCTGAAGGATACAACCCAGAAAGCACTGTCAGCGATCCGGACTATCCGGTCGGAAATGACCGGCGATATTGCTTTGAGAGATCGTTTGATGCGGGATCTTGCACAAATTAAACAAGGCGCCAAGGCCACCAAGAAGGTGCGTGTGCACTATCAGGCACCCGTGGTTGGCGAGCTCCAGGTAAAGCTGACGTTTCAAACGTCGGAGGCCAGCTGGCGCAGCGAATACAGTGCACGCCTGACATCCGAGCTGGAAGGGAAGGCGGGGGGCGAAGTAGCCCTTGAACATCTTGCAGTAGTGCAGCAATCAACAGGCATCGATTGGGAAGGAGTAGAGCTGAACCTTGCCACGGCCAATGCCCGCAGGGGAACTGCGATGCCGCCACTGTATTCCTGGGTTGTCAGCCCAGAGCCACCGGAGGTCTATAGTACGAAATCCTTAGCGCGCTCAGCTGATATGCAGGCTGAGATGGTAATGGGTAGCCCGGCTATTGTGGAACGCCAAAGTACCTTCACCCAGAGTTATCGCCTGCCCCAGCCGGTAGATGTTCCCAGTGGTAATTCTGGTCAGCGCTTGACGGTCGCCGAACACCGTATTCCTGCAGACGTTGCTACCTGGACTGCACCGGTTATGAACCCAACCGGCTACCTGCACGCCACCGGCATATTCACTTCCGAGGCTCCGATACCCGCAGGGCGAGTCACTCTATACCGGGATGGCCAAAGTGTAGGAGAAAGCCATCTGCCGGAACTGACTGACGGCGAGGAACTAACCCTGGGGTTCGGGGTGGATGAAGGTATTCGTGTGGCGGTGGTGAATGAGCTTGAGCGCACAGGGGAAGAGGGTGTGTGGAAGAGCGAAAATGTTCAGCGTCGACAAAATCGGTTTGAGATCACCAATCATCATTCGAAGGCAGTAAAAGTCCGTGTTTTTGATCGGATGCCTGTATCACAGAAAGACATTCTGACTGTTAAGCCCCTTGAAATAAGCGAACCGGTGCAACGGGATGTTGAGGATAAAAAAGGCGTTTTGGCATGGGATCGTGAGGTGCCAGCGGGTGGGACGGTTAATGTAAAATCCGGATTTGAGATTCGTGTACCTGAAGGAACCGAACTGCCACGAATCTAAACTCTGAGTTCCAAGGGTGCGTGCAAACGTGCCCTTGGAATACTGGATCAAATCTACTTCGGGTAACCGGTAATATCCCGAATTTTCTGATACAACGGTTGCAATTGCGGATACATGCGCAGGTACACCTCCGAATATAGCCTTTCGTAGAGATCGCGTGCTTCAGGGTTGGGGTGAAACACGTCCCCAACTCGGGTCATGGCAGCAACTGCAGTTTCAAAATCCGGGTGTAAACCAAGCCCAACGGCAGCATCTATGGCCGCTCCCAACCCTGAGGTTTCATAGGTGTGAGGGCGCTCGGCGGGTAGGCCGAATACGTCTGCCGTTAGCTGCATGGCGGCGTCGCTCTGGGAGCCGCCGCCCGCTACTCGAAGCTTGGTTATCTTGATGCCACTGCGCTTTTCGATTTTCTCTTTGCCTTCCCTAAGCGCGTATGCCAAGCCTTCCAGAATTGCCCTGTAGATATGCGAGCGGGTGTGGACGTCACCAAAACCGATAATAGAGCCTTTGGCTTCTGGCCCAGGCTGGCGGACGCCAGGCGACCAATAGGGCTGTAACATCAACCCCATGGAACCCGCAGGTACGGATTGAACCAGCTCATCAAACAGTTCTTCAGGCTCTATGCCGCGTTTTTCAGCAATTTCCCTTTCCCGCAAACCGAATTCCCGCTTGAACCAGCTCACCATCCAGAAGCCACGGTATATCATGACTTCTGTGGAGTAGTGGCCAGGCCGTGCAGAAGGGTAGGGCGGCATCAGTTTAACCGGCTCCACATACTTCTTATTTGTCGCATTGATGGTGGCCGTTGTGCCGTAGCTCATGCAGCCAACGTCGGGAGTCAGGCCACCGGAGCCGAGAATCTCACACGCTTTATCCGAAGCCGCAGCAATCACCGGTAAGCCTTGCCGGAGACCCAGATGGACAGCTGCCTCTGACGTGAGATGGCCCAGGGTAGCGCCGGGACTTACGAGGTCTGGCAGCATGGATCTTTTAACGGGCATGGTGCCCCACTTAAAGTCCCGCTTGGAAGCCCATTGGTGTTTTTTATAATCAAATGGCAGGTAGCCCACTTGGCTGCCAGTAGAATCCCGAAACTCGCCGGTTAAGCGGTAGTTCAAGTACCCGGACAACAGAAGAAAATGCCGGGTTTTTTTCCAGACTTCCGGTTGATTCTGGGATATCCAGTTAGCCTGCGTGTTTTCGCGGAAGCGTTTGACTGTGTCTTCAAGTCGCGCCAGTTTAAAGACCCATCCCCAGAGGCCTTTAATCGGGCCATCAACCCTGGCATGGCGCTGATCCAACCATATAATCGCCGGGCGTAGCGGTTTGCCATGCTCATCAAGGTTAATCACCGTGCCACGCTGTGTGGTGACGGAAATCCCAACAATTCTGTCTGGGGATACGTCTGTGGAAGACCAAAGCTCAACGCAGGCTTTGCCGAGGCTTTCCCAGAAATACTCAGGGTGCTGCTCTGCCCAGCCAGGCTGTTCGGAGAAGTACGGCTCGATCTCTTGCCGGCCCTTTGCAATCAGATTGCCCTTGGTGTCGAAGAGCAGTGCGCGAACGCTTTGAGTGCCGTTATCAATGGCCAGAATCAACGGGTCAGACTGCATGCTTTGGCTCCGAACGTCCCGGAAGGGAGTAGGCTTCACCCCAAATCGCAAGATATCTCGCTTCTTCGGCACGCCACTGGTCGTCATCCCAGTTAAGAGTGCTTTGGCAATGCAGCTTCAAGGCGGGTAGCAGTGCTTTGCCACCTTCGGGAACGATCAGCCCAAGCCGGGTGCGGCGAAGCATAAGATCATCCAGATGTTTTACGTCTTCCTGCGAACACGCCCATGTAAGCTCGGCCCAAAGGAGTTCGCCCGGAACCGAGGCAGAACCACTATTGTCGCTTACAGGCGTATCCGGGCCGCTCTGAAGCACAGTGGCCAGATCCGCGCCGTAAAAGCCGGTAAGACGCTGCCAATTCTGATGGCTAATGCTGTCTGGCTTTGGCGGTGCAAGTGTTGGCCTGAATACCGGGTCTTTCTCTGCGCGCAATGGTTCGTCGCTGCCCAAGCCCCGGGTAAGAGCTTCTCTCGCTATGAGGCGAAAGGTAGTGAGCTTGCCGCCGGCAATACTGATCAAGCCTTTATCTACGCGGAACTCGTGCTCTCGACTTTCTTTGGAAGGGGCTTTGGATGGCCCATTTGAGCCTGCTACCTTAGGCGTGGCTGTAACCACTGGCCTGACGCCTGCCCAAGTGGAGAGCACGTCATTTTTAGAGACAGCCGCACCCGGAAAAAGCCTGTTTGAAATGCGTAGCAGATAGTCGACTTCGTCAGCCGCAATGCGTGGCTCGATATCCAAGCTTTGCTTGTGGTCGAGATCTGTGGTCCCGAGCACTGTAGTGCCCGCCCACGGGAAGGCAAAAACAGGACGTTTGTCATCCGGGTGGAGCAGGGAAACAGTGCAGGATACGGGTAGGGTACTCCAGGGAAGCACCAAATGGCTGCCGCGAAGGGGCCGGATCGTCATCGGCTGTTCGCCGTTATCGGATTGCTGTAGGCGGTCTGCCCAAACACCTGTGGCGTTGATGACCAAAGGCGTATCGACCGTAAAGGTGTTTACATCGTCTTCAGCTTGGAGTTCAAGCCCACTGACTTTTCCATCGGTGCGGAATACGCGCACGGCCTTAACGTAGTTGAGGCACCAGGCGCCGTCCTGGCGGGCTTCTGAAATCACTCGCTGTACAAGCCTGGCGTCGTCTGTGACTGCGTCGGTAAAGCCGCTGGCACCGGTTAGCTTTTGCATATTCAGGCCGGGCACCCATTGCATGGTTTCACCCGGAGTCAGCAAATGGCGGGATTTGGAGCGGGCTATCCAGTCGTAAACACGGAGCAGAATCTGAAACAGTCGGGGCCCGGGAAACTGGCGCTGAAAGTGGGGCATGATAAAGCGCAGGGGATCAATCAGCCCCGGCGCTTCTGTCATCAACCGCTGGCGCTCGGTTACCGCATCGCGAGTCAGGCTGTATTGGCCGCTGCCAAGATACCGCAGGCCACCGTGAACCATTTTCGAGGATCGGCTGGAGGTGCCCCAGGCAAAATCTTTTTGCTCAACCAACAGGGTTTTCAGTCCACTGCCAGCAGCTTCCCGTGCTATGCCTGCGCCTGTTATACCGCCCCCAATCACAACAACATCAAAGGCTTGAGGGCTACTCTTAAGTTCGCTTAGCAAGGCGTCTCGACGGTTCATCGGGGGCGCTCCGCTCATTCGATCAAGGTTTTCGGGTTGAGCATACCTTCGGGGTCGAAGGTGTTGCACAGCGACCGAATAGCCAGCATTCCAAGTTCACCTTTTTCAGTCGGCAGGAAGGGCGCGTGATCTTTGCCCACTCCGTGCTGATGGCTGATTGTGCCGCGATTACGCACGATCAAATCAGACGTGGTGTTCTTCAGATGTTTCCAGCGGGCCAGAGTTTCCGCGTAGCTGTCTGCAACCCGGAACACATAGGTTGTGTAAATGCTGCAACCTTGCCCGTAAAAGTGCGATAGGTGTGTGAATACATGAGCCCGCTCGTTTTTGCTTTCTTCGCGGGACTGCAGGCTGGTGCGAAGGCTGTTTTCCATCAGGCCGAGCAGGTTGTCTACGTTATCCCAATCGGTGGCGGTTTCAAGGGTGTCCACGGCATAGCCAAGCTGCCATAGCGCCTCGCGGAGGTAGGGCATGGTAAAACGCTTTTCGGCCCATTTCTTACCGAGCCGGGTGCCGGTGTAAACACCTTTGTACTCGGAACAGATGCGCTTTGCTTCCTGCTTCGCGCTGGCGCATTGATGTTTGCTGCCGGTCAGGCCGAAGGTCATCATGCATTTGCCTTCAGCGGAGCCCTTTAGGGAAAGTACCTTTTCTAACATGCCAATAAGGTGTGGGTGTCCGGCCAATGCCAGTTGGGTTTCTGTTTCTATGGCGTTGCTAAGGCGCAGCATGGACAGCTGAATGCGATTTTGAACCAGTTTTCGGCACGCGGTGCGCGCTTTATCCCAATCTGGAAAGAACACAACGTGAAAGCTTTCCTTCTCCGCCAGACGGCTCACACGAACCTTCACTTCGGTGATCAGTCCAATCCGGCCCTCAGAGCCAAGAATCATCTCGCGAATGTCAGGTCCAGCGCTCGAGGCCGGTATAGTGGGGATGTCCAGTGTGCCTTTTAGCGTTTCAACTCTGGCACCTGCAAATAGTTGTTCGATTCGGCCGTAACGGAGAGATTGCTGGCCGCTTGAGCGGGTGGCCACCCAACCGCCTACAGTTGAAAGTTCAAACGACTGAGGAAAGTGACCAAGAGTGTAGCCGTGAGCACGCAGTTGGGATTCAACCAGGGGGCCCGGAGTGCCGGCGCCAAATGTTGCAATCTGGCTTTCGCGATCAAGATCCATGAGGCGGTTCATGCCGCCCATGTCTACCGTGAGCACAGGCTTGTCGCCAGCCAGCGGGTTGATGTGTCCGGCAACGCTGGTACCACCACCGTAGGGGATAACGTCGATTTTGTTGGCTTGTGCATACTCGAGCAGCTTCTGTACGTCGAGACTGCTTTCAGGGCGGGCAACGCCATCGGGGAAAACCTTGAAATCGCCACTGCGCATGGCTAGCCAGTCATCAAGGCTTTGGCCGCGGGAATAGCGCACTCGGGTTTCAGGGGTAGTGTCGATCAGAGAATCAACGGTGGTGTCAGCCGGCAGGCGTGAGCCCGGAACCTTGGCGCAGACAGATTCCAGGGTGGCTTCGCTAAGAGGTTTGCTCGCCCCTATGCGCTCCGAAAGAAAGCCCTGACCCTGTGCGGGAAGCTCCAGATTGAATTGCTCATCGCCCCAACCGTTCCAACGTCGCATCAACATACACTCCCGTTATCAATTGAATGACGTTCATTCTATCGATTTATCGAGTGCGTACACTGTCCCATGGCGACATTGGTTGTGTCATTTGCCGACATGGGCGCAAACACTAGCCGTTAGTGCGGAGGCGCTCCCGGAGCTGCTCAAGGCGTTTGCGGATTTCTTCACGGCGAGGCTGGTCATTTGCCGGGGGTGTTGCAGAAGTAGGCTGACTGGTGATGTTCGGTGTTCGGCTTGGTGGCTCAGATTGCTCGAGGTTGTCTACGCCGGCGGAGAAGGTCATGCCGGAACGATCATCCGGCTCCGGAAAATACAGGTTTTCCAGCTTTCCACCGCGATCAAGAATCACACGGTTCGGATGTACAGAGCGAAGCTTGGCATTGCCGGGCAATTCATCGCCTACCAGAAAGACCTCTGTTTTGCTTTTGTCGTCTTCTATCAGTGCGCTACCAGGGAACTCGCCGTCGGCTGCCAGTACGCCGCGGAGAAAAATCCGGAGGTTGGTTTCTGGCAAATCCTCGGTGTTTTCCTCAATTGAGGTCTCGCCGACCTGGGCTGTGCCAAAAATTTCCAAAGAGGCAAGCGGCAGCTTGGGCGTCTCGCGCTTCTCTGGCAGTGGTTGTGATGCAGCAGACGTGTCCTGAGAGGGTTGGTGGCTTTGCGTTTGCCAGAAACCATACCCTTGCCATGCAGTAGCACCCACCATGGCCAATCCTGCGACGATAGCCAGAGCAAGTGGAACCTTTGGGTTTATAGAGAGCATTGATTGTCCTGAAGGCGCGTTCGCAAGCTGCCAAAACCGTTGATCATGAAAGACGGGTTAAGAAACGCTGCTGTAAAAATACTGAAAGTACCACAGGTTATCAGAATACCGTCTTTTATTGGGAGTATAGTGTACAGGGTTATTCAGCAGGCCTATATCCTGTGGTAGCCTTCTCTAATCCTATAAAACAGAAAGGGTTTCAGAGTGTGCGCATGCTCACAAAACCCTGAATGCCTGATAGCAACGAGGACAACCTTGACCACAGAAACCGAACTTCAGCCGCAGGATGCTCCGCTGGGTCGTCTGCCTTTCACCTTTGCCAAGCGCAACGGCGTTATTCTGACTCGTTCAGAAGAGGGTAACCCGGTTATTCTGGTCAGGCCTGGTGCTCCTCACTCAGCATTGGCAGAAGCGAACCGCATCAGCGGCGGGCGGGCCCGGTTCACTACTATCGATCCGAATCATTTTGATCATGCATTGAACGCCGCCTATCAGAACGACTCTGCTGAAGCCATGCAAATGGTAGAGGGGATTGGCGATGATATGGATTTGGCGTCACTTGCTGATTCGGTTCCAGAAACGGAAGACCTTCTGGAGCAAGAAGACGACGCACCGATCATTCGTCTGATTAACGCCATTTTGACGGAAGCCGTAAAAACCAGCGCCTCGGATGTGCACATTGAAACCTATGAAAAACGCCTGGTGGTGCGGTTTCGTGTAGATGGTGTATTGCGGGAGGTTGTTCAGCCAAAACGGGCGTTGGCACCCTTGCTGGTTTCCCGGATCAAGGTTATGGCAAAGCTGGATATCGCGGAAAAGCGTGTACCTCAAGACGGTCGAATTGCTCTAAGGGTAGCGGGCCGTGAAGTGGATATTCGGGTATCCACAATGCCCTCATCCAGTGGTGAGCGGGTTGTGTTGCGACTGCTGGATAAGCAGGCAGGCGCCATACACCTTGAGTCCCTGGGCATGGCCCCGGACGATTTGAAAATCCTGCGTAAGCTGATTCACCGGCCATACGGCATATTGCTTGTTACAGGGCCGACGGGCTCGGGTAAATCGACAACCCTGTATGCCTCATTGCAGGAAATAAACGACCGTAGCCGCAATATCCTGACGGTCGAAGACCCCATTGAGTACAACCTTCCAGGCATAGGCCAAACCCAGGTCAACCCGAAGGTTGAGATGACCTTTGCGCGGGGCTTGCGTGCAATCCTGCGTCAGGATCCTGATGTGGTGATGATTGGTGAAATACGGGATCTTGAAACCGCTGAAATTGCCGTTCAGGCCAGTCTCACAGGCCACCTTGTGTTATCTACTCTGCACACGAATACTGCGGTGGGCGCCATTACCCGACTGATGGATATGGGTATTGAGCCGTTCCTGATTTCATCGAGCCTGGTTGGAATTGTCGCTCAGCGCCTGGTAAGAGTCTTGTGTAAAGAGTGTCGCGAAGCTTACATACCAACCGAAGAACATTGTGTCTTTCTGCAGCAGGATTTTTTGAAGCCGCCAACCATATACCGGGCGAAGGGATGTGACGAGTGTAACCACTTGGGTTACCGCGGGCGGATTGGTATATATGAAGTGGTAGAAGTAACCGAGGAGATCAGCGCTTTGATTCACAAGCGTGCAGGTGAGTTGGATCTGGAGCGTGTAGCCCGCATCAAAGGGCCGAGTATCCACTCAGATGGGGTCCGGAAGATACTTGAGGGAGTGACCACGGTGGAAGAGGTGCTCCGTGTAACGCACCGGGGCCAGTAAGCCATGCCCGCCTACGAATACAAAGCCCTCGATACTCGGGGAAAACAGAAGCAAGGTGTTATCGAAGCCGATGCACCTCGCGCCGTGCGTCAAAAACTCAGAGAAAAAGGCCTAACCCCACTCGCCGTTGAACCAGCGGTTCAGAAACGCACCCCCAGCAACCCATTAAGTGGTGGAGGCTCGTTAGCGGCTGCCGATCTTGCATTGATCACACGTCAATTGGCAACGTTAATCCAGTCCGGCATTCCTATTGAGCAGGCGCTGTCGGCAACGGCTCAGCAAACAGCAAAGCCACGAATCCGCAGCATGCTCATCGCCATTCGTGCCAAGGTTATGGAGGGCTATACGCTGGCAGATAGCCTTGGAGAATTCCCGAAAGCCTTTCCGCGCCTCTATCGCTCTACCGTAGCCGCTGGAGAGCATGCAGGGCACCTGGATCTGGTACTTAACCGGTTAGCGGATTACACCGAGAACCGACAGGAAGCACGCCAGAAAATCCAGTTGGCAGCCATCTACCCAATTATTCTGAGTTTCGTTGCAATTGCCATTGTGGTGTTCCTGTTGACGTATGTAGTGCCGGATATCATCGACGTGTTCCTCAAACAGGGCCAGGAACTGCCTGCACTTACTCAGGCGATGTTGGCCATGTCGGAATTTCTAACCAGTTACGGTGTCTATGTCTTTATTCTGTTGGTGATCGCCTTTATGGCATTCCGCTTTGCACTGACAAAACCGGCGTTCCGGATGCGCTTTCATAAGCGCCTGCTGCACTTACCCTTGTTCTCCGGAATGGTGAGGGGCGTAAATACGGCCCGGTATGCAAGCACGCTGAGTATATTAACAACCAGCGGCGTGCCTCTGGTAGATGCTATGAGAATTGCGGGCGAGGTACTTTCGAATGATTACTTGCGCCAACAACTTAAAGAAGCTGCGCGCAAAGTAAGTGAGGGCGGCTCCTTGCACCGCGCTCTGGATCAGTCAGGCTATTTCCCGCCGATGATGCTGCATATGATTGCCAGCGGGGAAGCAAGCGGTGAGCTAGACAGCATGTTGGAGCGCACCGCCAATATGCAGGAAAACGCACTGCAATCTAAAATTGCCGCCATCGTTGGGCTTTTCGAGCCGATGATGTTGTTGATTATGGGGGTGGTTGTTCTGATTATTGTGATGGCTATCATGCTGCCCATACTGAACATGAGCAATCTGGTGGGTTAACGCCATACAAGCCAACTTTTCAAGCTAACAAAGAGTGATGTAAATACAATGAAACAACTGAATAAACTGAAATCCAGCCGGGGCTTCACCCTTATTGAGATCATGGTCGTTATGGTTATTCTTGGCCTGTTGGTGGCCGTTGTGGCGCCGAACATTATGGGCCGGAGTGATCAGGCAAAAGTAACCATTGCGGAAACCCAGCTGAAGAACCTTGCCGGGGCGTTGGACATGTACCGGTTGGACAACAGCCATTACCCCTCTACACAGCAGGGCCTGGATGCATTGGTATCTCGCCCGAGCGGCAGCCCCGAGCCCAAAAACTGGAACCCTGATGGCTATATGAAAAGTGTTCCCAGCGACCCTTGGGGCAATGAATTTCAGTACGTAAGCCCTGGCCGGGATGGCGCCTACGACCTCTATTCCAAGGGCTCGGATGGGCAGGATGGCGGTGACGGCGATGCAGCAGACATCAGTGTATCGAATATCGGCAATTAATTGATGAGGCGCACAGAGCCAGTAAACAACAGCAGCGGGTTTACGCTGATTGAGATACTTGTTGTCCTGGTTCTGGTGGGCCTGCTTGCGGCTCTGGCTGTCTTTACCATGGGTGGTAACTCCCAGCAGCGCGAGCTTAAGAATGAAGTGCGGGAACTGTATCTGCTAATGCAGACTGCATCAGAGCAGGCAGTGCTGAACAATATGGAACTGGGCCTGCTCTTTGAAGAGAACGGGTATCAGTTTGTTGCTTTTCAGGATGATTCCGGGGACTGGAAAGCCACCGGAGAACGTATATTCAGGGCCAGGGATTTCCCGGACTGGTTGGTTGCGACCCAGTTTATTGAGAGTGACACGCCGAGGCTTGCGTCCGTTGAAGATAAATTAAGGCCTGATCTGGTGTTTTTCTCCAGTGGCGAAACCACACCTTTTGAGCTTGAGTTCACGATTGGCAGCCAGACAGATTACACCCATATTTTGGCATCTGATGGCATCTCGCCCATTGAATGGCGCAACCCCGGCGATGAGGCAGGCGACTGATGAGGCCGAAGAATCCGGCAAGATTCGCTAAATCCGGAAACGGCTTCACACTCATTGAAGTGATGATAGCGTTGTTGGTGTTTGGCCTTATCGCAACCGCCTCAGCAGAGGTGGCCAGTCAGTATATCTCCAGTTATGAACGTATCCGGGACAAAACCTTTGCTGGATGGCTTGCTGACAATCGAATGAATGAAATTCGGTTGGATAAGAACCTGCCGGGCATATCCGAGAACTCTAAAGACAAAGATTATGGCCCTCACCGTTGGCAAGTGACGACGAAAGTCATTGCGACCGCCGAACCTAAAATGCGCCGTGTAGAAGTTGAAGTGGCTCGCTACCGGGACGGCAGCTCCAAATCTTACCCAGTACACACGCTCTCTGCCTTCGTAGGTCAAAAATGAGGGAGAGTAAGGGCCAGTGGGGATTTACGCTTCTTGAGGTAATGGTCGCCATAAGTATCACTGCGGTTATCGGTATAGGCGTTTGGCAAGTTTTAAATAATGTGATCGCCTCCAGAGACCGGGTTGATGAGCTTGCCGAAAGCTTCGATGGGCTGCAGCGGGCAATGCTTCTTATGGAGCGGGATATCATGCAGATTGTTAATCGATCCGCCCGGGACATCTATGGTGATTTCAAGCCGGCATTAACGAGCCGTGAAGATGATTTTTCTTTGATGTTAACCCGGCAGGGCTGGCGCAATCCCCTCGGGATAAGGCGCAGCAGTTTGCAGCGCGTGGGGTGGGAATATACCGGCAGCGAACTCCGGCGTCGTTATTGGCCAAACGTGGACCAGGGTCAGGAGGACAACAGTCAGGACCTCATGCTTCTGGATGGTGTTACCGCCTTTGATTTGCGGTTTATGAACGATCAGAACAGTTGGGAGCCGGAATGGCCGCCGGAACAAGCCATGGCTGCGCTGAGCCCCGGCACACGCCCGGAAATAGCCTTTCCTCTGGCCATAGAAATTACGCTCGAGCATGATCGCTTTGGTGAAATCGTACGAACCTTTGTACTACCCGACTTTGATCTCAAAGGTGCTCAAGGCCTGTTAGACCAGCTGAAGCAAGCAAGCAACAAAGCGGCTGAAGAGGAAGGTTCTGGTGCGTCGGGGCAGGGGGGGTAAGATGTCATGACTGCCCACTCCTATGATCCTGGCCCGAATAAACAGCAGGGTGTTGCGCTGATTATGGTTTTGCTCGCCATGGCCCTGGTGGTCATGCTCGCTTCCGGTATGAGCCAACAACAAAATGTACGGGTATTCAAAGCGGGTCATTATTTAGCTCAGCAACAAGGCCAGAGTATTGCTTTGGGCACAGAAGCCTTTGCCGGCCAGATTCTGGTAAGGGATTTTGAGCAGGATAAAGAAGACAATCTGATGGTCGACAGCCTGGATGAGTTCTGGGCTAAAAATGCCGCTATTCTTCCTTTGGACAACAACGGTGTTGCAGAAGTTCAGATAGACGATCTGGGCGGGCGGATCAACCTCAATGATCTGGTCATTGGCAAAGGGCAGGTGGATCCGATAACAAAAGATCGCCTTACCCGTTTGTTGGTTGCTCTCGGCATTACAGGAATGTCGGTTGATGCCTTGGTTGATTGGGTAGACTCAGACGATCAGACAATCAGCGCCTACGGCGCAGAAGACGGCCAGTACCTTATGGCAGAACCTGGTTATAGGGCCGCAAATCAGCCTTTTGTAAGCGTGTCTGAACTCCGGCTGATAGAGGGTATGACTGAAGAAATCTATGTCGCATTGCGCCCTCACGTTACCGCCTTGCCGGTAAACGGGTTGGGTATCAATGTGAACACAGCAACGGCTGAAGTATTGATGTCGCTGTATGATGAATTGTCGTCGGCGCAAGCTGCGTCTATTGTTGAAAAGCGAGAAGAAAAGCGGTTCGAAAATCTTCAGGATTTTCTGGCACTTCCTGAGCTCGCCGCATCTGGCCTGAAGCCCGTAGGCCTGGGGTTGCAAACCCGCTTTTTTGAAGTTGTTTCACGGATTACCTACGATAATCGTGTTGTAAATATGGTAAGTACCGTTTTCCGTGATCAGGAAGGTGACGTTCGGACGGTTCACAGGGATACCGGACAAAAAAATCGAATTACCAAAGAACCCTTTACCATCTCGGAAGGATAACCATGTCTTACCGCCTTTACGTGCGACCACTGACGCCCTTTGAAGATTCCAGCCAAAACCCGGAGGAGCGGCTCTTCAACTGGGTGCTTTACGATGCCGGTGGCGATGCCCAGGCACAAGGTAGCGGCGATGTTCGTAATACCATCGAACAAACACTGAGTCAGAACGGACTTGATGATGTCTTGCTTATCGGCCTTATTCCAGGTGATGAAGCCCTGTTCTGCGTGGCTGACATTCCTGCCAAGCAAAGCCGGTTCATCAACCAGGCGTTGCCTTATGCGGTTGAAGAACAGATAGCCCAGGATATTGACAGTGTCCATCTGGCTCTTGGCTTGCACACGCACGAAGGGTACAGGGTTGCAGCGATTGATCGGGACAGAATGGCCCAATGGCTGGAACTGTACCGCGGCTGGCTGCATACCAGGCTTGACGCCATCTACCCGGATGCCGCATTACTCCCGGTTACTGAAGAAGGATGGTCTATTTGCCTTGATCGTGAGTCTGCGATGATGGCCAGCTTTCGTGGCGAGTGGTTGAGCATGCAGTCCGCTAACCTTGGGATGTTTGCACACACCCTGGCGCTGCCGCCCTCCGAAGATGTGGTTGCTGAAGTCCCAGTGGTCATCTACGGCACGGAAACCGAGTTTGACGAACAGCAGGCTGTGCTTGGCGAGCTAATGGCCCCTGGACGATTGACTGTGCGCCGGGAATCACTGGAACTGATGCCACTGGAGTTGTTGGCCCACGCTCACCACCACCACTTGTGCCGCCCCATTAATCTATGCCAACGGGACTTCTCAGTAAAAGGTAGTAAGGCAAGCCCGTTGAAGCCCTGGAAGCCGCTCATCGCGGTCGCGTCGGTATGGTTTGTTGTGCAGTTGGCTTTGGAAGCCGGAATGGGCTTCTATTACCAGAAACAGGCGGAGGATATGCGACAGCAGGCTATGTCGGTCTATCGGAGTGCATTTCCTCAGGATCGAAGAACCCATGCAGGTAATGTTAAGCGGGTCATTGAAGGGCAGCTTCGTATGGCGGGTTCAGATGGCCCTGATGCAGATTTTGTAACCCTGATGAAATACACGGGACAGCAATATTCGAATGTTGCAGGCACCGGCACAGTAACGTTTAATTCCATTAATTACAGCCAGTCTCGCGGGGAATTGGTGGTGGATGTTCGGGCAGATAGCTACGACCGTCTCAGCGCTCTGCGAAACGGCCTTGCTGGTCAGGGACTTGATGCCAAAATTGGCTCAGTGGTTAACGAATCCAGCGGTGCCCGTGGCCGCCTGACGGTATCTGGAGGTTAAGGCTATGTTGACGAAGCTGAAAGAACAGCCTGCGGTCGGGAAGTTAATTGCGCAATATGACCAGCTTCCCAAGCGCGATCAGCAGGCGCTTGTGGTTCTGGCGATAGCCGTGTTTTTCGGTATTCTCTATTTTGCAGTTTGGAGCCCGATCACGAGTTTTCATGATAAGGCGGAAGCCAGTAAAGAAAATGCGTCAGAGTTGGTAGCCTGGATACAGGCAAATGAGCCAGTCATCCGTCGCATGGGCAGCAGTGGCAGTGGGCCAGCAGCTACATCTGCAGATCGCCCAGCCGATGGGCGGGCTCTGATGGGTTTGGTTACCCGTTCCGCAAGGGACTCCGGCCTCACGTTGCAGCGCTTCGAACCTAGCGGTGACAGCGCCATCCGGGTTTGGCTGGAATCCGCTCGTTATTCAGACGTTGCAGCATGGCTTGAGATGCTGAATGGTAAGCATGGAATTGTGATTGACCAGGCTGCGTTGGATCGTGGTAACGAACCAGGCAGGGTGTCTGTTCGCCTGACATTGGCAATCTGATTCTGACCAACAGGGTTCCGGGGCGGTCTCGCCGGACAGAGACAGGAGCGAAAACATGAGTAACGATAATAAAAACGAGTCGGATCCGGTTATTGTTCGGTTGGATGTGAGTGCTTTGAATGAAGCCAGATCGATTCTGTATGATGCCTACCGGGACGAGCCTACATTTCAGTACCTGTTTAACCATCGCAAACCGGGTTATAAACAACGGGTTCGCGCAACTGTTCGAGAGCTGGTTGATTTGTATTTTGATCTCAATCAGGAATCCGTAGGCGTGATGGTTGATGATACGCTGGTGGCCGTGGCGTTTATTGGCGACCCGGACTTGCGGTTGAACCTTGCGAATCAGTTTAGCTGGAGAATTCGTATGGTATTGACAGCAGGTTTTGCCTCCACTCGTCGATACCTGCACTATCACGAAAGGATACGCGCGATTTTGCCACAGCCACTGGCGCATCAGTTGCCATTAATGGGTGTAAATCCCAAGTACCAGAATCGTGGTTACGGGCGGCTTTTGCTACAAGCTGTACAACGGCTTTGCGCAGAGAACCCTCGTGTGACAGGCCTGGTCCTCGACACAGGAAATAGCCGTTACCTGCCATTTTATGAATCTGAAGGCTTTCGCAGCCTTGGGAAAATTCGTGTTGGTGGTTTTGAGGATCACATACTGTTCCGCGAGATTCACCCGGAAGCCAAGGCGGCCGCGAACCAAAATTAACGCTGTAACAAGCAACAGGAGACACCGTGTCTGACAGCTTGGATTATGATCTGATTGTGATTGGTGCCGGTTCCGGCGGTGTGCGTCTTGCGCGTATGTCTGCCGGGCGTGGCGCGCGGGTAGCCGTAGTTGAATCCCGCTATCTTGGGGGCACCTGCGTTAACGTTGGTTGTGTACCTAAAAAGCTGTTTGTTTACGGGGCTCACGTTCACGACGAGCTGGAAGATGCAGCAGGTTATGGCTGGGACATATCCTTGGACGGTGTCAGTTTTGACTGGCCCACACTGGTTGCCAACAAGAATACTGAAATAGAAAGGCTTAACGGTATTTATGGCCGTCTGCTTGAGAACGCTGGCGTTACCATTATTGAAGGCACGGCATCCCTCAAGGATCCGAATACCATTGTGGTAGGTGATAAGGAATATACAACCAGGCACATAACAGTTGCGACGGGCAGCTGGCCAATTGTGCCCGATATTCCTGGCAAGGAAAGTATTCTTACATCGAATGAAATGTTCTATTTACCGCAATTACCCAAACAGGCTGTTGTTTGGGGCGGCGGTTACATTGCCGTTGAATTCGCCGGTATTCTTGCAGGTCTTGGTGTGGAGACAACGCTGCTGTATCGGGGCGATTTGTTCCTTCGCGGCTTCGACAGCGATGTGCGTAAATTTACTGAGCAGGAGATGCGCAAAAAGGGCATTCGGCTCGAGTTCGGCGTAACCATTGAGTCCGTCGAACCCGAAAACTCCCATTACCGGGTTAAACTCAGTAATGGCGAGATCATGGAGACAGGGCTTGTGATGGCCGCAACGGGCAGAAGGGCGCTGGTTGATGGTTTGGGCTTGACCGAGCTCGGCATCGAACTCAATGCCTCAGGGCATGTGGTGGTAGACGATTATTTCCAAACCTCAGTGCCATCAATAACCGCCCTGGGGGATGTGATCGGTACGCCACAGTTGACGCCGGTAGCGCTTGCACAGGCTATGGTACTGTCGCGAAGGATGTTCGGGGACGGCGAAGGTGAAATGGACTACACCGCGATTCCTACAGCGGTTTTCTGTCAGCCAAATATCGGCACGGTGGGCTTAACAGAGGAAGAGGCGCGCGAAGCAGGGCATACCCTGCGAATCTACCGCTCTGAATTCAGACCGATGAAATACACACTCAGTGGTCGCGATGAACGCTGCCTGATGAAGCTCGTAGTTGATGACGCCACAGATCGGGTTCTGGGTGCCCACATGGTGGGGGCAGATGCTGGTGAAATTACTCAGGGGCTTGCCGTAGCCATCAAAGCCGGCGCAACCAAAGCGCAGTTTGATGCAACGATTGGCATACACCCAACCTCAGCAGAAGAATTCGTCACCATGCGGGAGCCTGTAGCCTGATAAACACTCTGAGCCCAGGGAAGGGCTCAAATACCGACCATCTTTTCGCTCTACTCACGTGAGTGTTACCCAACGCTCCAGGATTTCCCGAAGAATTTCCTTTCGCACAGGTTTGGACAGGTAGTCGTCCATGCCGCTTTCATGGCAGTTTTGCTCCGTACTAGGCAATACATCTGCGGTCAGCGCAATCACGGGGGTTCTGCCCACGCCGTTGGCAGTTTCCCACTCCCGGATATAACGTGTTGTTTCGTAGCCATCCATAACTGGCATCTGGCAATCCATGAGGATGACATCAAAGCCTTGGTGACTGGCACGGACTTTTTCCAATGCTTCCCGCCCATTGGTGACAGCTTCCGTATGAAAACCAAGGCGGTTTAGCAGTGCTACCGCAACCCGCTGATTTACCGCGTTATCCTCAACGACCAATGCACGTTTGGATAGAGGCACCTCAACAAGGAGAGAGGATTCAGGTTCATCTGGCAAGACTGCTGTGGAGGCGAGCTCCAGGGGTAACTCAAAGCGGAACGAAGAACCTTCTCCATGCAGTGACTCCACCTGAATATGGCCTCCCAGAAGCTCCACCAGCCTTTGAACCAGAGACAGCCCAATACCGGCACCGCCGAAGCTTCGGGCATCTCCACCCTCGATTTGTTGGAAGGTGCTGAATATATCGGTCACCCGGTGGTGGGGAATGCCGCTGCCAGAATCGCTGACGGAGCAGTTAATAATGATGCAGCCGTCCTCAACCCCGAAGCAACCAAACTGTACGTTAACAAATCCGTCATTAGTGAATTTGATTGCATTATCAAGCAGGCACGCGAGAATCTGGCGGATCCGGGGCGCATCTCCTTTTACCAGAGGCGTTGTGGGCCAATCACCGTAAAAGTTAAGGGTTAGAGCTAGCCCCTGTTCTTCTGCCATATGGCGATACGACGCAACGCAGTTCGTAATAAGCGTGTGCAGATTAAAAGGCTGATGGTCCAGCATAATACTACCGCTATCCATGTGGGAGTAATCAAGAATATCGCTGATAACCGTTAAGAGGTCGTCCGTTGACTGGCGGGCTGTCTTTAAATAATCGCGCTGTCTCGGGCTCAAAGACTCTTCCTGAACCAGGTCAATCATACCGAGCACTCCATTTAGCGGAGTGCGAAGTTCGTGGCTCATGGTTGCCAAAAACTCTGATTTGGCGTTGCTTGCTGTCTCGGCCTTTTCCCGGGCATGCTCGGAAATAGCCAGTGTCTGATCTCTCGAAGCTTTAAGCGACTCAAGGTGCTCAGCCAGTTGGTTCAATTGCTGCTCAATTGCAACCAATTCCCGGGAGTTCTTACGCCTGTTTACTTTGCTAACCCGATAATCGCTCTCAATAAGACGATTGATGCGCCCGGAAAGATCGTTAATGGGGGAGAGAATCGTATTCAACGTATGCTTGATAATCAAAATGGTGAATAGCAGCAATGATAGCCCTACGGTTAAAGACGACCAGAGAATATCGTTTCTGCGTTCGGTGAGGGCCTTGTCACTCACACCGACCATAACGGTACCGACCCTCAGCGCTCCGGAACTGATACCAAACTCAGGCTCGAACCACAGGCTTTGGCGATCTGTTTCAAACTCCAGGGGCTTCTGCAGAATCTCTGCCTGAAAAATCGTAAATTCACCCCCCGCTTCTGTGGCGGGGCTATCGCTAGCGTAGGCCGCACCAATCTCTTCGCCGGTAACGTCCTCTACACGAATCCAGTCCGCTCTGCTGTGCCGAATGGACTGGGAAAGTATTTCCTGCAGCGCCAGAGTGTTACCGGATACAACGGCGTACTCCAAAGAAGGGGCCAAGGTATCAGCCAGTAGCTGGTTGCTGTCGGCGAGGTCGCGCATGGCATCATCCAGGCGCGCAGAGGTAAAGAACCCCATGAGCGTAATGAACATCACGACTGACGGGAGCGCACCGAGCAGTAATAGCTTGCGAGCCAAAGGCGTGTTGGTGGACTGCTCATTCATCGACTTGTCCTCCATGTTCTTTTAAGCGCAGCTCGACGTTTCGGATGATCTGCTCCGGAGTCGCCAATGGAATGTTTAATGAACGAGCAACCTGTTCGTTGATTTCAACTCGAAACTGGGGCGGATAACCCGGGCGCGGAAACTCGCCGCTTTCAAAGAACGACTTCAGGTAGTCCTCTGCCATCTCAACCATGGCGGGAAAGGGGGCGTAGCCCGAAGCAAGAGAGCCTGCTTTTACATAAGCCTGGCTTGGGCCTATGACAATTCTGTTTCTGCGATAAGCCGTGAGAAGAACGTGTTTAATAGTTCTGGGGTTGTAAATGGTGTTATCTGGTGCAGCCAGCAAAAAGTCGCCGTAGCTCAGTGCTCTGTTGAGTGTCGGGATGAGCTGTTTGTCACCGTCCACTACGAAAAGCCGGGCTTCGAGCTGGTAGGCTTGAAGTTGGTCAATAAGCTCATCGTAGACTTCTGCAGTGCCTGAGGTGGCCATCAAGGCGATTCGTGTTGCTTGCGGAAGGATGGCCTTTCCAATCAGAGCTTGCCTGAGCAGCGTGGCGCCGTGGTAGATACCCGAAATATGCCCTGATGAACGGCGAGCGAAACCCTCAAGGAAATCCGGCTCTACCAATAGCGCCAGTACGGGCGCTTCGCGATTAATCTGCCTTATCCGTGAAAACGCACCCGGGCCCAGCGTAACGATGGGGCCGTCATTCGCCTGGGCTGCTTGTTCGTCGGAGATAAGAACGAGATTATTCTGTCCCTCGAGTGCGCGCTCAAGGAGACTTTGGATATGGTGATCAAGAGCGAGATTTCCGGAACCGGCCAGATACACAGGTGGATAGCTAGTGTCCTGTGCCGGGGCGGCGGGGGATACAGTCAGATAAGCGAGCGCCATCAAAGTTCGAAGCAATGCGGCTGCAGTCAGGGATTTTACTGCCTGCATCGCTTCTCGCCTTATCAAGAGTCCCTTGTTTTTCATACCATCCCAGGCCTGAAACAATCCCTGATTTACGATCAGAAACGGATGCCCGCTTCTACGAAGAGTTGATTTTGATCTGCAATAATATTTGCCCGGCTCATATCCGGCTCATCGTTTATGTAGTGCTGCATAGTGAGCGCAAGTTCAGCTGAATAGCGTGGCTGAAAGATTCGTTTTGCAAGACGGAAGTCGATGCGCTCAAACCGCGAGTTTCGAAATTTGTCTGCCCAGTAGTATGCCGTAGAACCCCTGATCCCGAATGGCAGGTCCTGGATGAGGGCCAGGCTGCCTGAATGTCGTGTCGACATGCGACCAAGCAAGTCAACCGTGTACTCTTCCCGGCCGGGGTCAGGGTTACCATTTTCATCAAGTATGGGGGACCCAGTGTACCGACCATGCTGTTCCAGATAGCCATAGCTTGCTCTGAACGTGGTTCCCGGGAACTCAACGGAAGCCTCAATCTCAAGGCCCTCCTGGTCGAGCGCAACGTTGTTATCTATGGTCCAGTCCTTGAACTGAATAACGCCGCTGATCATGTCCCGAAGCTCATCCTTGAATAATCGAACCTCCAGAGACAGTTGACCTGTATTCATAGGAAACAGACCGAAGTAACTGATTTCTCTCGAAGTAATGGTTTCTTCTTTGAGCGTTTCCCCAAGAGTCACATAAGATAAGTGCCTCCAAACCGCAGGGCTCTCAATCCGATACCCTTCATAGCCGGCATACTGTGCAGGCTCAACGTTATTCAGTGTATATCCATAATCCGGATTTTGCTCAAATCCATCAGGGGTGCGGACGGCTTTCGAGTACACAAACCTGAGCGCATGGTTGTTTGCCAGAGTGAAGTTCGCCGCAACACGGGGTGAAAAATAGTCCTCATGGGTTGTTGTTGTGCGCTCCCAGTTACCGCCACCGTTCAAAGTGAGCCAGGTAACAGGCGTGTACTCAAGGTTCCCGAACACACGGGATTGGTGATTGTTGCCTCTACCGTTGAAATAGGTTTCTGAGCGATAGGTGTCTTCACGGAAGCCAACGCCTGTGACCAGCTTCAGGTCGTCGTTGAACAAAATCGTATCCTGAAGCTCTAACTCAAGCCTGGAGTCTTCCGAATCTGCGTTAACATCTGCCGTCAGCGGAGTTCCTCCACCGGCAAAACACACGCTTTTGTTCAAATGAAGCAGTGTTCCATTTGCCAGGCAATTCGCTGCTGCTTCTGGTAGCTCAATAGGCCATCGTTGCCTGCGATCAAAGTTCTCAAAACTCACTTGAATGTGGAAGAAATGTTGTTCTGATGGGGTGAAGTTTAGCTGGGTTTGCAGGTAATAATCCCTGAGGTCGATGTCTGGGTGACCAACGGCTTCCAGCTCTCCGCTTCTATCTTTGTCTTGTTGGTTTATACCGTCCACGACACCCAACCGAATATCGGCGTTGAACCCGGAATTAACCTTCAGGCGGGAGGAATAGTCGAATGAGTTGATATTATGGCTGTCATGGAAGGACTCAGGGTCAGCCCCTCCGCTCTGGTAATCAAATCCACCAAATTTGCGCTTCTCAAAGGCTAATCGCCAGTCGTAACTGTCATTGGCATCACCAACGGAGGCAAACGTTCGGATATAGTTTCTTGAACCACGAACAACCCGTATCTCTGCGCCAGAGGTGTCGGCGGGGTTTCGCGTAATAATGTTGATGGTGCCCAGAAAGGCATTGATGCCGTAGGCAGCCGAGTTTGGCCCTCGGCTTACTTCTATACGCTCGATGAGTTCCAATGGCACCGGCATGGTTTGCCAGTCCATATCTGACAAGGTTGCCCGGTGAGCAGTGCGGCCATCGACCAACACTTGCATCCGTCGCTGCTCATAATGCACGGTACCGTGATATGTAGTAACCGGTGAGTTGCTTCCGACTTCTGCCACAACCATGCCAGGAACCAGCCGAAACACCTCAACAAGGCTCATAATGCCAAGATCACGGATCATTTCGCCTTCAATGACGGTCGTGGTTCCTGGAACCCGTGTTTTGGGCTGCCTGAGCCGGGTAGTGGTTAGAACTTCTGGTAGCTCGTCATTGAACCCATAGAACCCGATAGGTTGAGCGTCGTCAGCGGGCGACTGTGCTGCCGCGGGCATTGAGCCAAATAAGATGGATGCCGCCAAAGCCGTTACTGCAATGTTTGTGCAGTGCAATGCTGGACGACGAAAAGCGATTGTATCGAAATTCGTAACGAACATAGGTGTCGTTCTATAATCTGCCGAGTGAATAGGTGTAAGGTTTGCTTTTATGTTTTTTGCTATCGTATTTGACTACACACTATTTGTCTCTCCTAAAAATGTTAAGAGTTGATAGGTTTTCAATATGCCTGATAAGAGTTTGAGCGAAGTTGATCGCGATCTTGACGCCTCGGAAGGGCAGGTTGTCCGTGAGGTTGTGATCCAGATCAAGGCGCTTTTGAATGATCCCGGCCGAAGCAGGGATGTGGGCATATGGAAGGCCATCCTTCGTGAGCCCCCTGCTGATCAGATGCTGTTGCGCCAGGAGCTTGGCAGGCAACTGGAGCCGCAGCTTCGGCCTATGGCTGAGAATGGCAGTTTTCCACCCCCGGTCGTTATCTTTCTGGCGGAGTGGTTTGAATGGCAAAGCCTTCAGGAAGTCGCGGCTCTGGAAGAGGAGCGCCGATATCCGGACCCTGATCCCGACACGTCGCGGGAGCCTTTAGATGACGATTCACCGCAAATGGTCAACTTTTGGCCGGCCGTCATAGGCTGGATTATCGGGCTTGTGATCCTCGCTACGATTTTCGGTGGCATGGGTGGCGGCTGATTGCCGCCTTTCATGCCTCCTGATCACCGGGGGCTGACTGCGACTCTGCGATTTTTTCCCGATATCTCTCAGCCAATATTGCGCCAAGAATAACTTGAACCTGGTTGTAGCACATAATCGGCAACACGATCATTCCAAAACCCGGGTGCCCGGAAAACAGCACTTTCGCCATGGGTAGCCCCGACGCAAGGCTCTTTTTCGAACCGCAGAAAACCACTGCAGCTTCATCCTCCAGACTGAATCCGAATCGCCGCACCAGGAAACGCGCAAAGAACATAAAAAGGGCGAGTAGCGCGATACACAGCAGTATGGTGAGAACTATGGCTTGGACCGGCAGGTTTTGCCAAAGACCGCTCTCCACGGAATGGGAGAAGGCGGAATACACGATCAACCAGATCACGCATTTATCGTACCGTGCCATCAAGTGTTCGTTCCGACCCAGAAATCCTCCCAATACAGGGCGCATTGCGTGGCCGACAGCAAAAGGCAGCAGTAGCTGTAATACGATATCTTTAAGAGCTTCACCCACTGCAAAATCCCCGCTGCCCGCAGAGCTCACCAACAAGAGTAGAAGAAAGGGCGTCAGCATCATTCCGAATACGTTCGATGCCGCAGCGCTGCAGATAGCCGCAGGTACGTTACCGCGGGCCAAAGCTGTGTACGCAATGGATGAAGAGACAGCAGACGGCAATACGCCCAGATACAGAAATCCAAGCCCCAAATCGGCAGGCATCCACGAGGGTGCGATGCTGCTCATGCCATTTATGGGGAGCACGACAAGCGGGAAGAAACCGAAAGTAAGCGCCGTAATAAGTATGTGCAGCCGCCAGTGAGAAGCTCCGGCAACGATTTGCTCCCGGGAAAGTGCTGCACCATGGAAAAAGAAGAGCAGGGCGACCGCGACGGTTCCCGCAGTTGCCAGTAGTTCCCCAATATTGCCTGTGGCCGGCAAAAATGAGGCAAGGGCAACGGCGCCCAGTAACATAATAGTAAAGGTGTCTGGCCGGAACTTCATGGTCAGGCGTCTCTCTTTCTTAAGGCTTGAAGGCTGGGGGAGAGGAGTGATCGAGCGAGCTTTTCCGCTTTTTCTGAGTCCTGACGACGAACGGCCGCAAGAAGCAGTTCATGATCTTCCTGGGTTGGCTCCGGCAGGTCGGCGTCAAGCTCAGTGCGCTCGATGGTCTGGGTTATGGCGTGGGAAAAGTAGTCGTAAAGCTCCGAGAGCGCCGAATTATGGGACGCGGCTACGAGAGCGTGGTGGAATGCTTCATCGTGACGAATACGCGCTTGCATGTCCGAATCAGCCTTACCCCTGGCATCGAGAGCCGTGGTCATGGCGCGAATATCCTGGTCGGTGCGCCGTTGCGCCGCCAGCTTTGCAGCTTCGGTTTCCAGCATAATCCTAACTTCAAGTTGATCTGTGAGCTGGGTACGGGCAATCCGCTTAAGGGTTTCCCCGGCATCCCGGGTGGCCCTCACATAGGTGCCGTTTCCCTGCCGGGTTTCAAGCATCCCTACGTGGGCAAGTACGCGCACCGCTTCGCGCACGGTGTTGCGACTAACACCAAGGGCCTCCGACAGTTCAGCTTCTACCGGAAGCCTGTCTCCAACCAACCATTGCTTGGTTTCTATCGCGTGCCTCAAGCTTTCTATGGCGGTTTCTACCAAGGAACCTTTTTGAATCTTCTTAAGCATTGTAGATCATCCGTTCAGCTGATCATCGAATCATCCTATGAATTATTTGGCAATGCAAATTCATTGGTAAAAAATCGAGCATCCAAACAGGCGATAAAGTACGTGAGTGCGAGTGGGAATGTATAAAGCCAGGCATTACCTGGCTACTTTGAAGAGACGATCGTCTGCTGGGGTGGCGCCATTGTCCCCAGGATGAGCTACTCGTGGGTTGCGTTCAGCAAATCCGGCTTTTTCAGAGCTTTCTGGAATAGATCTTTATCCTCAGCAATTGCCATGGCGCATTTTTCCGCCAGATCGTCGCCAAGTCCTTCTACCTTACGGGCCAGGTATACCTGAATCTCTTCAGCCAGTTCCAACACCTTATCTCTGGCATCGGCGTCCGCTTTCGATGTGAAAAGCATGGTCTCAGGATTTTTTAATGCCATATCCAGGCCGTCCCTATCGGAAAAATAGACTGCTTGTACCGCCATGGTCATTCCTCGCAGTGAATGTCTGATTTACTGTATAGGTATACAGTGTATCCGACTTGCCCTGGGAAATACACTCAATCGGGAGCTAAGCAGCTCGTTTATTCACGCTCTTCGGGGTGATCGGCACAGGCTTTTGGATAAAGTGGCTCAAACAATGGCTTCAAGCCTTTCGCTTCATCAACAAAAAGCTGGAGGTGTGGGAAGGGTATTTCGATGCCAGCTTCATCAAGGGTCTCTTTAATCTGCTCCAGCACTTCGGCCATGATGCCCGGCTGAACGTCCAGATTATCTGGTGTAATCCATATTTTTACTTCGAGGTCGACGGATGAATCACTTAGATTTTTAAGCACTACCCGTGGTTCCATGCCCGGCGATTGCAGTACTTCCGGGTGCCCCAAAAGTACCGGCATAATGATATCTCTTGCGGCTTTGGCAGACTCTTTGTAAGCAATACCAACAGGGATGTTCAGTCTTGTAGCACCTTCTGCGCTGTAATTCACAATCTCTGACGACGCCACGCTATCATTGGGAATCATGGTGAAAATGTTATCGCGAGTCCGCAGCCACGTGGTGCGCAGAGCAATCTTCACCACCTTGCCATCCTGACCATTAATCGTAACCCAGTCCCCAATTCGAAACGGCCGCTCAATCAGCAAGGTGATACCAGCGATGAAGTTTGAGAGTGTCGACTGAGCCGCAAACCCCACGGCGATGCCCACAATACCCAAGCCGGCCACAATCGAAAGCAGATCAAATCCGAATTGTGCAAGTATGGTAACCACCGCAAAGGTTGCCATTACAACAGATAACACATTGCCCGCTAACTGCTGGATGGATGCATCCAGCTGATTGCGACGCAAGGTTTCGGCGGTCAGGCGACGGACAACTAACCATGCTACGTAGAAACCCAGCGCTAACAAGCCTGCTCTGGCAACCGCCTTCAGAAACTCTATGCCAGCTCCAAATTGCGCCAGTATTATCAGGAGCGCGCCTAGCCCGGTAAGATAACGCAAACCACTTCTGCCATGCCTGAACATCGGGCTATCAACATTGCGCTTTCCGGCTACCAATCGGCAAAGCCCAATCACCACCAGGTAAGCACCCAAAAACAAAACCAAATACAGAATCGAAATCACAACTTGGCTGAGCACATAGGCGCCAACTTCACGCCAAGCGACCTCATGGCCGCCAAAAGCGTCGAGCGTATCTCCCAGGTTTTTCTTTAATTGCTCAACTACGGCTGTCGTGAATTCGACCATCATTGCTGTCCTTTACAAAAAAGAGAGCGGAGTGCTTTCGAATTATAGAAGCCTTTAAGAAGTTCAGTAGCGTAAAAGAGCGGATCCCCAGGTAAAACCTCCGCCAAAGGCTTCAAGCAAGACTACTTCGTTGCGTTGAATGCGCCCGTCTCTCACAGCGACATCAAGGGCGAGAGGAATTGAGGCTGCTGAAGTGTTGCCGTGTTTGTTCACGGTCACCACAACCTGATCCATTGGCATGCTCAGTTTCTTTGCTGTAGCCGAAATGATGCGTAAATTGGCCTGATGCGGGACCAGCCAATCAATGTCGGACTTTTGCATCTGGTTGGCCTCAAGGGTTTCATCAACGATCTTGCCCAAGGTGTTTACCGCAACCTTGAACACTTCGTTGCCTTTCATTTCTACAAACGCTTTACCCGCTTTAACCTGGTCGTAATTGCTCGCAATTCCGCAGGGCACGTGAAGCAGTTCTTCGTATTGGCCATCAGCATGAATATGGGTTGAAAGAATACCCGTTTCTTCGTGCGCCTCCAGTATCACGGCACCCGCCCCATCACCGAAGAGCACGCAGGTGCCTCGGTCGGACCAGTCAATGATCCGGGAGAAGACTTCAGCGCCAATAACCAACGCTTTTTTGCTGGACCCGGTTTTTATAAATTTGTCGGCAACCGAGAGGGCGTAAACGAAGCCGCTGCACACGGCCTGAATATCGAAAGCCGGGCATCCACGAATCCCCAACCGGGCTTGCAAAATGCAGGCTGAGCTTGGGAAAATCTTATCCGGAGTAGATGTAGCAAATACAATCAGGTCAATCTCGCTGGCATCTATGCCGGCTGCGTCAATAGCGTTCAGCGCAGCTTGTTCAGCAAGATCAACGGTAGTCTGGCCTTTCACGGCAATGTGTCGCTGCTCAATCCCGGTGCGCTCACGGATCCATTTGTCCGTGGTATCAACCGTCTTTTCGAGATCTTTATTCGTAACAATGTTCTCTGGCAGGTAAGAGCCAGTGCCGGCAATGCGTGCAAAGGTCATTCGCTAAGTCCCACGATATATTCGATTAGGGAGCTTTGTGTATTAAACGCTCCTTGGCTTTCGACCATGCTATACCCCTGAACCTTTGTCTGTTATTAGCTGTTTGTCAAAGACGCCCGTGAAAACACTGCATAAACAGGCCAACTTCGCCTTACACGGCTGCCGCAGGATGCACTAATCTGCGTTACACTTCTGTTCTTTAAAGGGCATGCTCCGAATGCCTGAACTGATTCTCTACACACTCAGGTTTCCTCTATGAATACTTCCAGCCGACTAACGACCCGTTTAGGTATTCGCTATCCAATCGTGCAAGCTCCAATGGCCGGAGTGTCGACACCGGAACTGGCTGCTGCGGTCACCAATGCAGGCGGCTTGGGTTCGCTCGGGATCGGTGCCAGCACAACGGCTGATGCCCGAAAGATGATTGAACGGGCTCAGGCCCTCACCAGTGGGCCTTTCAATGTGAACGTGTTCTGTCACAAGCCTGCACGTCGGGATGGCGTTGCAGAGGCCGCTTGGGTCGAATATTTGGCGCCGTTATTCGAGGAAGCAGGCATCGCGCCTCCAGATACGCTTAGCGAAATCTATACATCGTTTATTGAAGACGATGAAGCACTGGCCATGTTGCTTGAATTGAAGCCGGCGGTTGTGAGCTTTCACTTTGGAATTCCATCGCCAGACCGTATTGCCGCATTGAAAGATGCGGGCATCTTCACTATGGCAACGGCAACCTGCCTTGGGGAAGCCGCAACAATCGAGGCAGCGGGCATTGACGCCATAGTGGCGCAAGGTATCGAGGCCGGTGGCCACCGGGGTATGTTCAATCCGGAGGCCACGGATCAATGCCTGAGTACTTTTGTGCTGGTGCGGTTGCTAGCGCAGAAAACCACGCTACCCATTATTGCAGCCGGTGGAATTATGGACGGTTTCGGGGTGAAAGCTGCAATTCAATCTGGTGCGGCCGCGGTTCAACTAGGAACAGCGTTTGTCCTGTGCCCAGAGTCGTCTGCGAACGAGGCATACCGAGAAGCACTCAAGAGTGAGAGGGCGGCAGAAACACGTTTAACGAAGGTACTTTCCGGCCGCCCGGCAAGAGGCATTGTTAACCGTCTGATCTCCTTCGGTGAAGCCAATCAAAGCCCGAACACTGCGGGTTACCCGATGGCTTACGATGCAGCAAAACGCCTGAATGCGGCGGCCTCGAAACTCGGTAATCATGAGTTTGGCGCGCAGTGGGCAGGTCAGGGCGCACCCATGGCGCGGGAATTGACTGCAGCGGACTTGATGGCACTGATTCTGAGTGAATTGCTAATGGAAGAGGTCTGAGGCAAAGACTGTGACTAAGGCCTGCTAAGCGAGCCATTCCAGTATCTGATCGTGCACCACCTTGTTGTCGAGCAAATCAAGGTGGTTGAGCTTTTCAAATACTCGACAATCTTCCGGGCGGATTGCCAGCCTTCGCGAGTCCTCAGGGTGATGCCCTTTGGCACTATCCAGTCGCACCAAAAGATCACCCATCATGGTGCTAGGAATATCCGACACATGCTTACCTACGGCCGCGGCTATAAAGTAGTGGCGGGTCCCTTCTCGCAGGGGGACCGGTTTGCGATCATCCGGGTGGAAGTCGTCTTGATCAGTGCCATTCCAGTCATCGTCCAGCAAGTTACCGTGGCGTAGGTCCTTGATTCCGGCACTGGTGTGACGGCCAAGCGCCAAGGGGCTGACATAGCGAAACTGCTTCATGACAAAGGTCAGCATATGCCCGGCTTTGGCGACGGGTGAGCCGTGGTGTGGTGAGCCAAGGTAAAGGGCATTTCGCAACAGCTCCGTCCAAGGCAAGTTCAGTTCGTCGCCGTACCAGCACGCACTGCGTATTACGAGCCCGCCCATGCTATGGCCAACAAGCGTTAGCTCTTCAATCTCAACCGGCCATGCTTCAACCAACGCCTGAAGTTGTTCGCTTAACTCCTTGCCATTGATGGAAATGTGCCGGCCCGTATTGTAATTCAGATACAGTGGCGTGAAGCCGCGGACGCGCTGCAGTTCGGTGCCAAGGTTACCTTCGTTGTGCCCTCTCCAGTACTCATGTGAGAGGCACAAACCGTGAACCAAAACCACGATACGTGGGCTGGCATCCGGAACCAATGCGCTGAGATTGTGCGAGCCGGGCTGTACCTTCTGGCCGAGACTGTTTCGAAAATTCATCTTGATCGCAAGGGGGTTATTACTGGCTTCCAGGTGATCGCCGCACACGCCATTCAATGCAGCCGCAACTCTCACACTTTGTAAAGAATGTGAGTGCCCCTCACTCCCTGAGAATTTGGAGAGGGAGTAGTGCAGACCCTGCTTCGCCGCATAGGTGATTGATTGAATAGCCCGGTAAGTGATGAGCCTTCGTTGTTCGACCTTAGGCAAGCCTGCAGCATCGAGCAGCCGGTATAGTGGGTTGGCATCTCGCGCGATAGTGCGGTGCATCTTTTCCGTAATATCGGTAACGCCACTGGTAGCATCCAGGAGCAGTTGTGCTGAGCCGTGTAATGTTTTGACTGACACCATTTAGCTGGGCTCCCAAGCTGCGTTCAGACTATGCGGATCAAGCGAAGCTTTTACTATCCAAGAAACGATGATCGGCGCATATGGCTTGATTGCAGGCAGAAACGGTCATCTCGGTATTATTCCCCCTGCTCAGGCCTCTCTGTCAAGGAACACCAGGCAAAGTTAGGGTGACATAATTGGTCTGATTGAGCTATATTGTTTATATGTGAACAACGTAAGTTTCGGGAGGCAAGCCATGACAGCTGTAGTTGAACGTAGAAGCACTGAAAGTGATCGCGAAGCTGAAAAAGGGCGTGTAGCACTAAAAGGCTTTTTCCGTATAACGGAAGAGTGGGGTTGTAATGCTGAAGAGCGGAGCAAGCTGCTTGGCGGACCCTCCAGAACAACGCTCTACAACTATGCCAAGCTGAATCCAACCAAGCTCTCTAACGACACAATGGAGCGCATCAGCTATATCCTGGGCATCTATAAAGCCTTGCAAGTTCTGTATCCCACCCATGAGCGAGCAAACCGCAGAATTCGCTTGAGAACGACGGAAATACCCTTCTGTGGCAAGTCTGCCATGGAGTTCATGATCCAAGGCTCTATGATGAACCTGATGATGACCCGCCAGTATTTCGATGCCAAGCGGGGCTGGTGATGTTCTCGACCCCTCCGCTGCACCTTCCAGAATGGGAAACCTACAGGATCATCCCCAGCCATTACCCACCTATAGACTTGTTCGAGCGAATTTACGAACCAGACGAGTTTGAACTGGCATTCGAAATTGAAAGCATGACCAACCCTCGATTGCGGGATGAAGTAGGGGATATCCATCTGGTGCAGCCCTGCGACAGAATTAGCGGTCCCGGAAGCTCGCCTGTGATGGCATCCTTCACGCATATTGGTTTTGGAAGTCGCTTTGCGGATCGTTATTTCGGGGTTTACTACGCCGCCAACTCACTGGAAGGCGCTATTCGTGAAACTGTGTTTCATAAAGAGCGTGAGCTGGCAGCTGCCAACGAGGATTCAATAGCTCTTACCATGAGAGCCTACATTGGTGCCGTAGTTATGAACATGCACGACATCCGCGGGCTAGGGTTCAAGGACCTGCATAACCCGGATGCCGATGATTACGGTTTAAGCCAGACATTTGCGGCTCGATGGCGGAAAAAAGGATCAAATGGGCTGTTGTACAACAGTGTACGGCACCCGGGTGGTGAGTGTATTGCAGCGTTCAAGCCAAAAGCCGTTTCGATTCCAGTGCAGGGACCCCACTTGAAATACTTCTGGGATGGCGATAAGCAATGCATTACCCACTGGGCTGAGATCGGGGAGGCGCATTCCCTGAAGACATAACGTGCTTATACTTTCGCGCTAAGCTGTTTATGTGCAGCGAAAAAAATGACCAGCCCCGCAACCGCAGTAGCGGAACCCACATATCCGGTAACCTGCCACCCCATTCCCGCACTGATCGCCATGCCGCCCAGCCAGGGCCCAAGCGCGTTAGCCAGATTGAATGCGGCATGGTGGGAAGCCGCTGCAAGGGTTTGCGCTCCGTGGGCAACGTCCATTAAATGGGTTTGGAGGGCGGGGCCCATAGCCACCATCAACGCAACCAGAAAGCACGCAATCAAAATGGACCAGAGAGAACCTGTTGTATGTGGAAACAGAGCCAGCACGATGGCAGCCCATAGCAGAATCAACCCCACGCTTCTGAATTGAAATCGATCGAAAAGCCAGCCACCCAGCATGTTGCCGACAAAGCCGCCTAACCCAAACACAAACAAAGCGACAGGAATCCAGATGGGCTCCACCTGGGTCACGTGCAGCAATGTAGGTGCCAGATAGCTGAACACGCAAAACATTCCTGCAAACCCGATTGAGCCGATGGCCAGGGGGTACCAGATTTGCGGACGATTGAAGGAACGCACTTCCTCCAGGGAGCTACGGCGAACTTCCTCACGGTTCAAAGGGAGAAAGGCGGATACAAGTAGCGTCGTTAATGTGGCAACAACTGCGACAAAACCGAAGGCGTATCGCCATTCAAGGCGCTGCCCCAGCAGCGTTGCCAGAGGATTGCCAAACAACAATGCCAGTGCCAGCCCCATCATTATGAAGCTCACCGCTTTGGCCCTTTGGTTAAGCGGCACCAACGATGCAGCGACTAAAGCCGCAACGCCGAAATAAGCTCCGTGAGGCAGGCCTGCGATAAACCGGGAAACCATCAGCACTTCGTAACTGCCAGCCATTGCACTGGCCAGGTTACCCAAAGCATAAAAAACCATCAGACCAATCAGCAGGTGTTTGCGAAAAAACTGCGCACCAAAAATGGCGAGTACAGGTGCACCAACAACAACCCCTAACGCGTAGGCACTGATCAGATGACCAACCTGTGGCTCGGTAACACCGAAATCCTGAGCTACATTTGGCATCAACCCCATAATGGCAAACTCACCGGTGCCGATGCCGAAACCACCCATGGCAAGGGAAAATATAATCAGAATAACTTTCTGGCGAGAGTAATTCTCAGTGGCAGGTGAGGGTGCAGGCATGAATGACAGGGTTCCCGGATTGGTAAAATGGCAGCCGGGCATTGTATCTTAGGGCGAGTTTACATACGACAAGCTACCTAGAACCAAAGGGTGATATCCATGTATCGTAACCGGGACATAATCGCGCGACTGCGCGAGGACATTCCAACATTTGAGTGTGTACCCGGCTGCCATGATTGTTGTGGGCCGGTGACAACCTCCTCTGAGGAAATGTCGCGCCTGCCAGTTAAAACCGATGCCGAGCATGAAGCGGCGTTGAGCGATTTCAATTGTGTGCATCTTGGCCCCAGCGGATGCACCGTGTACGAGGAACGACCGCTGATTTGCAGGTTGTTTGGCACGACACCCAGCATGCCATGCCCCAGGGGGCGTCGCCCCGAAACCATGGTCGACTCCAAAACCGAACGCCAGGTTCATCACTATATTGCCACCACGCGGCAGGTCCTGGTTTAGACTAAGTCAAGGTCAAAGAGTGTATTAGGCAGGCATCTCGACAGGAAGCCCCGCATGGTGCTTTCTGCATGCTTTGTTCTCATCAATTCACGTCTGAGAACCGTCGCTTGGGTAGATCAGTGCACCGTCGTCGCGAGTGGCGGCTCCTTCAGTCATCGTTGCGGGCACGAGCCGGTCGCTATTCATCAAATGACAGACTTCGTGGCCTAGATGAAGTAAATGGTCGGCAATGATTCGCCGATGACAGCGCCACCACACTGCCTCAGCACACATAATAGCGCAGGTATGTTGATCACCGAGCCTGATCAGCGAGTTAAGTCCGTCGTGAAACGATGCGGACAAAGCGTAATCCGCATAGTTATGAAAACTTTGGTTCCGCCAATTTCCATTCACGCCATCATTTACGCTCTTGGAGCGCTTGCGCAGCCCCGCCAGCTCAGCAGAATGGTTATAGCCAATACCAACCGATTCAAGCTCGTCAGGCAGTGTATCCTGATTGAACTGCGGATTACTGCGCGAGCGTGGCATAGCCCGGACATCGACGATGTGATCGATATTTCCTGCCTGCAGTAGCGTGAAAAACTCATCGAGTGTGCGAGTTGAATGCCCCACTGTATAGAATGTGTTTGTCATGATTGACCCCCTTTGTCTGGTAAAGAACCCCAATTAAAAAGTGGTCGTTTTCATCGTTAGCCTCCTTTGAGTGCGTTTAAACGAGCACACTAAAATTCGATCTCACGCACAGTTGGCGTTGCATCACGCCTTATATAGTCCAAAACTACGAGGAGAGCCATCTTCTGCCTTCTATGCAGATGTCTTGCAACAAGTACAAGGGGGTGGAGCTGTTTATGGTGCTAGGGCTTGAGCTTGGGGCGAATGGGTTGATCCATCTGGCCGGGAGTGCGATGTTGTTACCCATAAAGTGATTGTTTTGCTGATCCGTAATGCACTACTAAAGATATGATTAAATCCGGCCTTGCGAGAATTGCCATGATTAAACAACCGTCCAATATTGGTGCCAAAACGGCCCAAGTGCGCGCTCCTATTAAAACCCTCAACGAGCTGACCCTATTGGCGGACTATTCGCTGATGAAATTTCTCAGCCGCGATCCGGATGCAACAGAAAATGGACGCGACCACGCGCCGAGGCAGGTCTTCAGCGGCCACTACGTGCCCGTTGTCCCCACGCCCATAGAAAACCCCGAGTATGTGGCCCACAGCTTCAATTTGTTCCGCGAGCTGGGTTTTGCCGATGAATTGGCGAAAACAGATGATTTCATGGCAATGTTCTCCGGCGATTTATCATCTGTTCCTGCGCCCATGAGTAAGCTTGGTTGGGCCAGCGGATACGCTTTGTCCATTATGGGTACAGAGTACGTTCAGCAATGCCCGTTTCAAACGGGTAACGGATACGGCGATGGCCGCGCCATATCGGTATTGGAAGCAGTCACCAACGGGCAGCGTTGGGAAATGCAATTAAAGGGCGGCGGCCCCACGCCATACTGCCGGGGAGGCGATGGCCGGGCGGTGTTGCGGTCCAGTGTTCGGGAATTTTTGGCGCAGGAGCACATGCACGCACTGGGTGTGCCTACATCACGGTCTTTAAGCCTATACGTGTCCAAAACTGAGAAGGTCAGGCGGCCCTGGTATTCTGAGGGCTCCCGCTCCAGAGACCCGGACACACTGGTTCTGGAACCCGTAGCTATCTCTACACGGGTGGCGCCATCGTTCATCAGGGTTGGCCAGCTTGAATTGTTCGGGCGTCGTGCACGCAAGAATGAACATCCGCAAGCGTTGGCAGAGCTTGAACAGATTGTGCTGCACTTGATTGAACGTGAATACAACGCCCAAATTAACCCAAAACTGTCGCTGCAGGATAAAGTTGTAGCTCTGGCGCGGGCATTTCGAGGTCGGTTGACATCGCTGGTGGCGAACTGGATTCGAGTCGGGTTTTGCCAAGGCAACTTTAACAGCGATAACTGCGCCGCCGGCGGTTATACACTGGATTACGGCCCCTTCGGATTCTGCGATGCATTCAATCCGCGCTTTCAGCCCTGGACGGGTGGGGGAGAGCACTACGCATTTTTGAACCAGCCCGTGGCGGCCGAGGCAAACTTCCACATGTTTTGCGTGGCTTTGCAGCCGTTGCTAACCAAACACCCGCACTCCCTGCAACAACTCAAAGAGATCAGAGGCGGGTTTGCCAGCGTTATGCAGGCCGAGATGGAAACTATGTGGGCTGCAAAGCTGGGACTGGATACATTTGATCCGGATTTGTTTAGTACTATGGCTGAGTTGATGATGCAGGCACCGGTAGATTACACGTTGTTTTTCCGAGAGCTTTCGGCGCTGCCTGACGATATAAAACCACTGAAAAAGAGCTTTTATAGCAGCCAGGCGTATGCGGCAGATCCGGGCGGCTTCGACAAGCGTTGGTCTGCGTGGCTTGAGCAATGGAAAGCACTGGCAGGCGTCGACAAAAGTGCCAGTGGAGCCTCCGAGGACTCTGACGATGGGTCTTTAAGCCGGATGAAGCAGGTAAACCCCAAATACAGCCTGCGGGATTGGCAAGTTGTGCCAGCCTACGAACAGGCGGAAGCGGGAGACTATGAATTGTTGCGAGAATTACAAAGTGTGATGACGCTGCCATACACCGAACAGTCGCCGCAGGTTGAAGATAAATACTACCGTCTGAAGCCCTTGGCACTCTTTGGGGTTGGCGGTGCATCCCATTACAGCTGCTCATCTTAAAATCCAGATCTGCTATTGTTGGTAGAAATTCTCCGTAGCCTTTACACTGCGCGCCATTGAACTCAGCCCGCATCCGCAGTGGCTACCCATTCCAGCAGGATTCCAATGAAAAAGACCTATAAGTTAAGCCACCCTAAAATCAAAGTGCCGCGCCTTGTTGACTCGATGAAGCACGACATCAAAAAGTTTCTGAAAAATGAACGCAAAAAGCCCTTGCCGGATGGCGTGAAGTACTGGGGTTTTGATTGCAAATTTGGCCAATCGGAAGAGGCGGCCGTTGAGGTGGAGCTCTCGACACTGATGAGCCGTATTGACGATCTGGTTGAGAATAAAATTATGACGGTTTATGTGGAAATCACACCAAAACCCATGGCAGGCTGAGGCCGGTCAATACCTTCCGCTAGCACCCTATATTGGGTGCTTTCCCTTGCTTCCGATGTAAAGAACGTTGCTCTGAAGTTGTCGGTGAGCTTTGGGCGGCACGTTGTTCTGGACGGATATAATAAGCCCCGGTACAGAAGGTGAGGTAAAGATGGTTGCCGGCCCCAGAGGCTTACCGTCTTGCTCTCGCTCTACTTCTTTTTGCTCCCAGCTGCTGCCCACGCATGCCTGAACGAAATCTTTTGTTTTAGAGTAACGCTGTTCGGCCACTTCGCTCTGCGGCGTGGTTGCTGAGCAGGAGTAGGCTAATTCACCTCCCGCCCATTCCCAAATTTCGCAATGTCCTTTAACAAGCTCTACTTTGGCACTGTATAGTTTGAACGATGGGTAATTAGATCCGGACCCTTTGGTCTTTTCGAATCCATTCTCATAGTCGGCCGTTATAGCTTTCAGGCTCGCGCAGGGATCATCAACGCCCAATTTGGGCGAGCTACCCACCGCACAACCTGTGAGTGCAAGTGTCCCGGCGCCGCATACGAGCAGTGCCTTGAAGAGTGGAAGACGCTTGTGCATTGTTGTTCTCTCAGCTTTTAGAAGAAAAATGCGCCGTATAACCGGGCGCCACGATAAAGATCATCTACCCGGCCTTTAAACTCAGTACCATTCATATCCACAGCAATTGCGAGTCGCGATAGCGAGGCACCAAACGCAAAGTGATCGAGTGCACGATATTCCAAGCCAACCTGGATATCGAGTAGTGAGCCACGAACCTTATCTTCAAAATCGAAATAGAAGCTGTCAGTGCGGAACCTGGCGGTTAAGCGTGGCGTAATCGAATAATCCATTCTAAACCCGAAAACAGGCATGGGGGCAGTCGTCGATGCTGCTTCGGTAAAGCCTCCGGCAGACGATATTAACTCAATCTCGTAATCCAGTACGGTGAATCCTGCAGATACTGCCAGCTCAACTTTATCCAGATGATAGAAGCTGTAGCCATACGCCAGCTTGTATATGTTGTTTTCAATACGGCTGTCGACCTGGCTACTCGCCGAAAACGTGCGGTCCTGGAATGTGAAGCTTCTGTTCAACACTTGGCTGCCTTCGCGATCCAACTGGAACGCCCCCATCTCTATTCTGTGATGGTCTGTAAATCGGTAATAGAATTCGAAGGTAGGGGTTGTTATAGCCGAGTCACCATCGAGATCCTTACTGAAGTCGATTGTGGTGCCGAGCCCCGACTTTGTACTGCTGGCAGAAAAGGTTGTGTCCGAATCGAAAACGAACAAAGTCCCGAGTTGAATCATCCCCTTGTCAGGAACTATGGGCTTGTCATCCAGATTGGCAGAGTATGCTTGTGTCGAGGTAAGGGCAGTGACGAAAACCGCGGGTAAGCACAGTCGCTGAACTCGTTTTTTTAGCATCATGAATTCAGGCCTCCGACCTTTCCGTGGTTTAACAGCACGGCCTGATTACAAAGTTAATATACTTGTTTTCAATTTAGTATAGCGCCATAGGTTTGCAAGGAAAACCAATGAGCGCATAGCTATGCCACGATGTTAACTGTTGAGAAGTTTATAGCGGTGAAGTGGCGATTGGCTTAAGCTTAAACAGGATTATTTTACCATCGCAAGGAGCGCTCCATGGGCCAAGCATCCAGCAGTCTAAGGGATGGTTATCAGCCTCCGGCTCGGTTTCATGATCTGGACGAGGTTAACCATGCCGTTAGTGGTTCCAATCTGGAATTTCTTCAACTGAAGTCCGGCAAACTCGACATCTCGCTTGACCAGATGTCATTTGATGGCCTTTCTGTCGACATTGGTACTGCGAACTTGCCTATTCGTGCGATGGGCGAGTTGGACCCTGAGCGATTCAGCATAGCGGTCTTTGCAAATGGCGCTCAGGCTATGTGGAACGGTAATCCCATTGATGACTCGCACCTGTTAGTGTGCCCGCCGGGCGTGGAACTTAACGGCTACTTATCGCCAGTTTATGGGTGGACCTCCCTGGTTTTTCTCCCCGAGTGGATCGAATCCTTCGAACAGGTCATGTTGCTCACCAACGTGACTCATGCTTCCTCCGGCTCATCTTTCAGACCCAATCCCACAAAGTTAACAGATCTGTGGCAAGCGATCGAAAACCTTGTTCGGCCAGCCGAGATCCCGCTGGGAAGTCTGGCTGAAGAATGGTTAATGACCGACCTGCGCAACGCGCTGGGTGCCGTGCTGAGCGATACGGATGTCCCTCCGGCGAAAGTTATGACTCAGGCCCGGGGGCACTTCATGACTGCGAAGAGAGCAGAATTCTACATGCGCGAGAGAATTACAGAACCGCTCAGCGTTGACGATCTGTGTGTGGCTATGAATACCAGCCGCCGATATCTGGAATACGCCTTTTCTGAAGCGTTCGGAACAAGCCCGTCCCGCTATTTACGGTTGTTGCGGCTGCACGAGGTACGCAACAAATTAAAGGCGTCCGGTGGTCAAACAACGGTTACGAACGAGGCTCTGAGTTTGGGCTTCAACCATTTGAGCCTATTTACTACACAGTACAAGAGTGTATTTGACGAATGCCCGAGCCTCACGCTTGCTAGGGCGGGCGCTTAATATGTGCGCGCTTGCCCTTCAAAAATCGGCACCCGTGCGCATTCACGATAGCCATCAGGAGCGCGCGGGCCTATCTTGAATTCGGTTTCTATAGGCTGAAGAACGCAAAATGAAACACCATCACAATATTGCTCACTAATAACGAGTGCCACGGAGGGTAGGGATTTTGTTAAAGGCAAGGGTTAACGCGATTACCCCTGCGGCTAGCGTTGTCTTGTGTTTTTTTGTGCTGGGATCGTCGATGGCTACTGCCGATGGGCTGGCACCGGGGGAAGGCAGATTTTGGCTCGGCGGAAACTGGCAAACTATCGTTTTAATCGCCATGCTGGTCGTTCAGGGGATGTTGATTGCTGCACTCTTGCTGGAGCTTCGCACGCGTTCCAAGACGAAGAACACCATGGCCGAAGGCCGAGTCAAGCTGTTGCACGCTTCACGTCTGACTGTTGTCGGCCAGCTTTCTGCCTCGATCGCGCATGAGATCAACCAACCACTTGGGGCCATTCTGAGTAATGCGGATGCCGCTGAACTCATGTTGGCTAAAGCCGATCCGGATTTTGACGAAGTGCGCCTGATTCTCGCCGATATTCGCACGGATGGCTTGCGGGCGAGCGAGGTTGTTCGCCAGGTTCGAGCCCTTGCGCAAAAACGCCAACCCAGATTCATCGAATTCGATTTGCAGGATGTTACCAGAGACATCTTGCAGTTGGTCGCTCCGATCGCGGAGAGCCGCGGCGTGACGATCCTGACAGATTTCAATTCGGAGACACTGCGGGTGCGGGGCGATCCGGTTTTGCTTCGACAGGCGATGCTCAACCTTCTGTTAAATGCGATAGATGCGCTGATGGATGTGCCCGAATCGCAGGCCAAGATCAAATTTACCACGGCCCTGTCGCAACCCGGAAGCGTTGACATTATGGTGCGCGATTACGGCAACGGCCTACCGGAATCGCAACTGGACAACTTGTTCAACGCCTTCTTTACTACTAAGGAGCATGGCTTGGGTCTTGGGCTTCCCATTGTACGAACCATCGTCGAATTCCATGATGGTCGCATTCACGCGGAGAATCATAGTGATGGCGGCGCTCTGTTCCACTTCACTATTCCGACGGCAGACGTAACAGGCGAAGCCAATCATTTTTCGGGGAAGCCGGTATGACCAAGGAAATGCAGGCTACCGTACATGTTATTGATGACGATGAATCGCTTCGCACGGCCCTCGCGCGGCTACTTGGAGCAGCCGGTCTTGAAGTGCGCACGTATTCCGGAGCAGGAGACTTTCTACTGAACTGGCACGAAGGCGGCGCTGGTTGCATCCTGTTGGACGTGGACATGCCGGGCGGCCCGAGTGGCACCGAATTACAGCAGGCTTTGGCTCAACGAGCTGATGCGCTTCCCGTGGTGTTCCTCACGGGCCATGGCGATATCGGCATGGGAGTGGATGCGATCAAGTCTGGCGCTGTGGATTTTTTGACAAAACCCGTCGAACGCGATTGTTTGCTAGCCGCGGTTCATACCGCTATCGCACAGGATTGCGCACGCCGTGAAGCGCAGGCCAAAGAACGTGAACTGCAGGCAAGCTATGAGTCTTTATCTCCACGGGAGAAAGAAGTGTTTGTTCAGGTTGCCGCTGGACGCCTCAATAAGCAGATCGCCTATGACCTGGGCACGTGTGAACGCACGATCAAAGCACACCGCGCGAAAGTGATGGAAAAATTCCATATCCATCAGTTTGTTGACCTCATCAAAATCGCGACCAGGCTCGACATCGAATAAACAGCACCACCCGGTTTTGCCCCAAAGGGCAGGCCGCTCGCCCCCAGTAGCCAATGTTCTATTCAGACTGATTCAGGGATGCTAAGGCTTGATTGCGTGCGGATCTTCCGTGCTGCAACCCTAGGGAGTCAGACGGCATGCCGGACCGCAGTATGGAAATTGTCCTGGTCGAGAACGATGCAAGCTTGCGCCTTGCAATGCAGCGCATGCTGCAGGCTGCTGGATGCACCGTTACAACTTATAGCTCGGCGGAAGATCTGATGGATGTTGGCATTGACGAGGCCAAGCAGTGCGACTGCCTGGTACTCGATATATGTCTGCCCGGGATCTCTGGTATTGATCTCTGCCGCACTCTGCAAAAAAGCGGCACCCTTCCGCCTTGTATTCTTATCACCGGCCATGACTCTCCAGGGCAGCGTGATATCGCTATCCGTGCTGGCGCTTCTGACTATCTTCTAAAGCCATTCACCGGGACCAGTTTGCTTGACGCCATAATGCGAACGGTAGCGGTGTAAATTCGTTTTGTTTTCACCCTTTCGGTCATCTGATTTTGCCCCTAGGGACAATACTCAGCTGGCGCCACCTGTGGTCGAATTAACATAGACGCAAGATGCGCTTGATCCCGTCTTCTGAGATTCGTAGCCGTCGTGCCAACTACCACAAAGGGGTCACGATATGTTTTCTTTAAGCCCAGTCAAGCATCAAAAGGTCGAAAAAGCACTGTATGGCCGCACTTCAGTCCCCGCTGGCATCGCACTGGTGCTGCTGTTTTCGCACGGCACAGTGCTCGCCGAGGAGTCCAGCCCCGACCGTAACGCCTACTTCGGGCAGACCCACCAGCACACAAGCTGGTCTTTGGATGCTTACATAATTGGAAATACGGTGGCAGGGCCAGAAGAGGCTTACCAATATTCGATGGGTAAGACGATCAAGCATCCCGCCGGATACGACGTCAAGATCAAGACGCCACTCGACTTCCAGGGTGTCACGGATCACGCGGAATACGTAGGCGTCATCGGCATGGCGAATGATCCGAATTCTCCGATCAGCAAGCTGCCAATTGCCCAGAAGCTCAGGGTGAGCAAAGACAACACCGTGATAGACATATTCCAGTGGATGGCAGGCAGCATTGCGGAAAGCAAGCCAATCCCCGAATTGCTTGACCCAAAAATAACCAATTCGGTCTGGGCACAAAATATCGCCATCGCTGAGAAGTACAACAAGCCTGGTGAGTTCACAACATTCTGTGCCTATGAATGGACGGCGATGCCACAGAACCAGAATATGCATCGAAATGTGTTTTTCAAGGACTGCTCGAACCTTCCCGATGCGCCGTTTTCTGCGCTTGACTCAGACCACCCAGAGGACTTGTGGCACTGGATGGACGGCCAGAGGAAAAACGGCGCCGAACTTTTTGCAATCTCGCACAATGCCAACCTCTCTAACGGCCTCATGTTCCCCATCGAACTCGACAGCAAGGGTAAACCAATCGATGCCGCGTGGGCGCAGCAGCGCCTGACCAACGAGCCATTAACCGAGATCAAACAAGTTAAAGGTGCGTCGGAAACCAATCCGGCGCTTTCGCCAAACGACGAGTTCGCCGGGTTCGAGATCATGAGCTACCTGATCGGCCTCGATGACAGTTTCTCAAAGTTCCGTGGAAGTTACATTCGTGAGGCCTACCAGAACGGCTTGGCGATGCAATCTGCGCGAGGCTACAACCCTTACAAAATGGGCGTATTAGGTGCGGGCGATTCACACAACACGGTGAGCGCCTATTCGCAGGATAACTATTTTGGAGACCATAGTGTTGTTGATGCCACCCCCGCAGTCCGACTTTCCGGAACTGTCGCATCTGGCATGGATATCCTGAAAACGGGAACGTCCGGCTTGGGTGGAGTTTGGGCGGAGGAGAATACGCGCGAGTCCCTGTTTGCGGCAATGCAGCGTCGGGAAGTATTTGGAACCAGTGGGGTAAGGCTTAAGCTGCGCATGTTTGGCGGGTGGGGATACGATAAAGACATGTTGTCGCAATCGGATTGGGTGAAGACCGCATATGCAGGCGGCGTGCCCATGGGTGGCGACCTTACACAGGCGGAGGGCAAGGCGCCTTCATTCATCGTTTGGGCCATGAAAGACCCCGCCGACGGAAATCTTGACCGTGTTCAGATCATTAAGGGCTGGACCAAAGATGGCCAGATATTCGAGAAAATATATGACGTTGTCTGGTCCGGCGATCGCAAACCGGATTCCGCCACAGGCAAACTTCCGCCAATCGGCAACACGGTTGATATCAGCAACGCTACCTACACCAACGACATCGGTTCCGTAGAACTGAAGGCGGTCTGGACCGATCCTGACTTCGATGCCACCCAGCACGCGTTCTACTATGCCAGGGCCATCCAGATTCCGACCCCTCGCTGGAGTACGTTTGACGCAGCCGAGCTCGGCATACTACCCCCCGGAAACGCACCGGCCACTATCCAGGAGCGCGCCTGGGGCACACCAATCTGGTACATACCCACAGAGGCCGAAATTGCCAAGGCCAAGCCTGGCTTGATGGTCGCTGACCTGGCTAAGAGCAAAGCGAGCGCACTCGGGGACGATGATCTCAAGAAACTGATTTTTGGCAAGAACGTCATGATCAGAAACAACGTGACAGGCCAAACATCGCAACTGCTGTTCGGGACGAACGGCAAGCGTATCACCACCTCGCTGGATGCCACCTCGAATAGCGTTTCAAGCTCGTCTGCGGATTATGAGATCAAGGACGGTAAGATCATGACCACCATCGACGGTACGACCTCCGCGTTAACGGTCTACCTCACTGACAACAAATATCTCGCAGCCAGTGGAGATGAGTTTGGCTATGCCAACTATGAACTAACGAAAACGGTGGATTGAATGGGCCAAACTTCGCAGGGCAATTCCGGAAGTGGGTGGCGCAGACTTTTGCGAGAGCCACTCGTTCATTTTTTCGCGGCTGGTGCGCTCGTGTTTGGTGTGTATTGGGCTCAGGATGAGGGGGAGGCATTGGTTGACGAACAACAAATCGAAATCAGTGAAAACGATGTTCGTCAGATTGTCGTTGCGTGGCTTGCTCAAGGCCGATCGCCGCTTACCCGGGATCAGCTGCAAAGCCTGATTGATCAGAAAATAAATGAAGAAGTCCTGTTCCGCGAAGGATCAGCTCTGGGATTCGACCGCAATGATGAGATCATCAAGCGCAGGGTGGCACAAAAGATGGACTTCCTCGCCGCGGATGTAGCTGCGTTGCAGGAACCGGACAAAGCTGAACTGGTGGAATGGTTCTCTGACAATATTGAACGTTTTTCACCGCCGCCCCGATCCAGCTTCCGCCACCTGTATTTTTCCCCCGACAGACGCAGTGGCAACGCACGCGGCGATGCAGAAGTGGCGCTCGATACTATCGCCGGTAAGGCGATCGACTCCCTCAAAGTGGCTGCAATCGCAGACCCTTTCTTTTTGCGCAGCAATTACAGCAACGTTACCCCCGACCTGGTGCTAAAGGAATTCGGCCCCACATTTGCGGCTGAAATATTCAAGCTTGAGCCAGGCGGCTGGCGTGGGCCGATCCAATCAGGATACGGCTGGCATTTGGTCTGGTTAGACTCGATAGAACCGGCTCGCGCACCGAGCTTTGAAGAGGTTGAAACAGACGTCAGATCTGCGTGGCGTGAAACGCGCTATAAGGAAATCAAGCGCACCGCCCTTGAAGAAATGCGCTCCCGCTACACGGTAGTTGTGCCGGCCCTCGATACGATCGACATGAGCAACTTGTTTGGCACTGATCAAACAGGCACCAACCGGCCGGGAGCAGCCACGCTATGAACCCTGTTATCCGATCCTGGCTTGCAGGTGCAGGGTTGTTGCTCGCCTTGGTGATGTCTAATTTTGCCATGTTTAGCAGCGCTTCCGCGCATGAGGTAAGGCCTGCGTACCTGCAGATCGACCAGGTTGGCGAGCATCGCTTCAACGTACTCTGGCGCACACCTGTTCTGTCGGGAACGCGACTGCCGGTTATGCTGCGTTATTCTGACGGCATTCAGGTTGTGACAGGGCCTGCCGAGCGACTGTTGTCCGACTCCATGGTTGAGCGAAGCGTTATCGAAGCACCCGATGGCCTACTTGGGCAACGAATAACTTTCTTCGGGCTTCAGGCAACCATCACCGATGTCATGGTTCGCGTAAAGCTGGATGATGGCACGGTCACCACAACGCTCGTTCGCCCCTCCCAGCCCTGGATTGAAGTTAAGGCTCAAGACAGCGTATTTCAGGTCGTGAAGTTGTTTGTGGTTGAGGGAATCGAGCACATCCTGTTCGGTTTTGACCACCTTCTGTTCGTTTTGGCTTTGATGCTGATCGTAAGAACCCTGCGTACTTTGCTTCTTACCATTACCGCTTTCACAGCGGCTCATTCGATTACGCTCACGTTTGCCACTCTTGGGTGGGTATCGCTGCCATCGGGGCCGGTTGAAATCATGATCGCTTTCAGCATCGTTCTGATTGCCGCTGAAATTGTTGCGATGAAGCGGGGCCAAACCAGCCTGACCATCACATACCCGTGGGTTGTAGCTTTTGCGTTTGGATTGCTGCATGGCTTCGGATTTGCAGGTGCGTTGAGCGAGCTGGGTCTGCCGCAGAATGACATCCCCCTGGCGCTGCTGTGTTTCAACGTGGGTGTTGAGATCGGCCAACTGATGTTTGTTGCGGTGATACTTGCGGTAACGGCGCTTTTGCGAAGGTTCCTTCAAATACCGCCGAAGGCCATTTTAGCTTCAGCTTATTGCATAGGAACCGTCGCCGCGTTTTGGACTCTTGAGCGCATTCAATCGACTTTTATATAGCAAGCTAGCAGCCCGCAGCCACCGCAACTTGCTCGATGCTGCAGACCAGCCAACTGTTCCTGTCTGTTGTAGCGGGCTGGCGTCCGAATGAGATTGAGCTGACCAAATAGACACAAACAAACCATGGATCAGGAATCATCAATATGAAAATCCTCCTTCAGACTACATCTAAACTGGCCATGGCTAGTGTGTTTGCGCTGGCCATACTGCCAGTCTCGGTTACCAGTGCTGCTGTTGCGTCCGCTGTCACCCCGGCCGAGGCCCGTGCTATCGCCAAGGAAGCCTACATCTACGGCTACCCGATGGTGGACAATTACCGCGCCCAATACGCTTATTACGTGGACACGAAAAACCCCAATTTCAAGGCACCCTGGAATCATCTAAAGAACATCCACAGAGTCTTCACACCGGACGATACTGCAGTGCAGACGGCCAATTCGGACACACCTTATTCTTGGGCGGGGCTGGATTTGCGTGCCGAGCCAATTGTGATTTCTGTGCCAAAGATCGATAAGGATCGGTATTACTCTGTCGAAATCTGGGATGCCTATACATATATCACGGGCTACGCGGGTTCGAGGACGACGGGCAACGATGCGGGCAACGTCATGGTTGTCGGGCCGGGCTGGAAGGGTGAAACCCCCAAGGGCATCAAGAAGGTATACGCTTCCGATACGGATTTTGGCGTGGTCGTGATACGCACGCAGTTGTTTGATCCGGCCGACATCGACAATGTCAAAATGATCCAGGAGCAGTACAAGATGCAACCTCTGTCCGCCTTCCTGGGCACAGCACCACCCCCTGATGCGCCGATGGTGGATTTCATCAAACCGTTGACTCAGGAGGAGCAGAAGACGTCACTTGAGTTTTTCAACATCATGAACTTCGTGATGACTTATAGCCCGCCAGTGCCGAGTGAGGTAGCTCTCAGGGAACGCTTCGCCAAGATCGGTATCGAGGGTGGCAAGACCTTCGACCCCGCGAAGTTGTCGCCTGAAATGAAGGCTGCCATCGAGCAGGGCCGCGCCGACGCATGGCAGGATTTCGCCGGTGGTGTGAAGCAGATGAACGAAGGCAAGATTACCTCCGGTGATGTTTTTGGCAGCCGCGAATTCCTTGATGATAATTACTTGTACCGCTGGCTCAGCACTATTGGTATCTACGGTAACGCCAAAGAGGAGGCGATGTATCCGATCTACCGCGTGGACAGCGAAGGCCAGCCACTCAGCGGCGCCAACCGTTACACGCTGCATTTTCCCGCCGACCAGCACCCGCCGGTTCACGCCTTCTGGTCACTGACGATGTACAAATTGCCGGAAAGCTTGATGGTGGCCAACCCGATCAACCGCTACCTCATCAACTCGCCGATGCTGACGAACATGAAGAAGGATGAGGAGGGCGGATTGACGATTTACATCCAGAACGAATCGCCCGGCAAGGACAAGGAATCGAACTGGCTGCCTGCGCCTAAGGGGCCGTTTGCCACCTACATGCGCTTGTACTGGCCGGCTGAAGCCGCGCTGGATGGTTCGTGGACTCAGCCAACGCTGCTCAAAGTAAATTAATTAAATCCACGAACCGGGAGCTACCTTCATGAAAACGTTCCGCCGTACTACCTTCAGTCTGGCCATTGCGAGCCTATTGTTCACTACATGCGCCTGGGCCGAGACAAGCCCAAAGATGAAAATGACGACCCCGATCCCGGAGAAGATCACCACTCCGGCCAAAATCGAAAGTCGACTCGGTACCCTCGAGTTTCCGCAGGGCTTTCCGACCGAGGAGACTGCCGATAAGCTATATGAACATCTGCAGTTCATGCATGGCGTTGAAGCTTTTCTATACGCCTTGCCGGGTGCGTCGGCCCACGCGGCTGGCAGGGGCATCAAGAGCCAAGGCGGAGACAACCAGACGGTTTTGATTATGGAGCAGCTAATGGACTCCAAATCGCTGTTCCTTACCGCCAACACTGAAAGCATCTACAACATGATGTGGCTGGACTTGAAGGACGGCCCGCTGGTGATCGAATCGCCACCCGATATCCTCGGTATCGTGAACGATCATTGGTTTCACTACGTCGGTGATATCGGCAACGCAGGGCCCGACAAAGGCAAGGGCGGTAAATACCTGCTACTGCCACCCGGTTATAAAGGTGAAGTGCCGGAGGGGTACTTCGTGTTGCGAAGCCAAACCTACCAAAACCTGTATTTCTGGCGCGGATTCATTAAGGATGGCAGCACTGCGACCGCAGTCGCAAACACCAAAAAATTTGCCAAAGTTTACCCGCTGGCCGACGTCAATAACCCACCGGCGATGAAGTACCTCGATGTTTCCGGCAAGGCGTTCAATACCATTGGCGGCAATGATTTCAGCTTCTTCGAGGACATCAACGAGATCGTCCAGACAGAACCTAATGAGGCCTTTAGCCCGGAACTTCTCGGTATGCTCGCCGCCATTGGCATCGAGAAAGGCAAGCCTTTTGCTCCCGACGAAAAGCTCAAGAAAACTCTCACCGAAGCCGTAGCAGTGGGCAATGCCACCGCGCGCACCATCGCCTTCAAGCCCCGAACTGAAGAAGCATACCTCAGTCCGGGCAGCGCATGGTTCTTCACATTTGTCGGCGGCAGCTACCAGTTCCTCTCGCAGCCGGGCGTGCGCAACCTGTCAGCACGCGTTCTGTTCCATTACAACTACACCGGTGTCACCCCGGCGATGGCATTCGAAATGGTGGGTATAGGCTCGCAATACGTCATGGCGACCACCGATTCCAAGGGTAACCCGCTGGACGGTGCCAAAACCTACAAGATACAACTGCCACCGAATATCCCGGCCAAGGACTTTTGGTCCTTTGTCGCATATGACAACCAGACCCGCTCAATGTTACAGACTGACCAGCAGTTCCCAAGCATAGGCAGTAAAGACAAAAACTTGGTCATCAATGCCGATGGCTCGGTGGATGTCTGGTTCGGCCCAATGGCTCCCAAAGGGCATGAAAACAACTGGGTTCAGACTGTTCCAGGGAGAGGTTGGAGCGTGCTGCTGCGCTTGTATGGGCCGGAGAAAAGCTGGTTCGACAAAACATGGACGCCGGGTGAGTTTGTGCTGCTGAAATAGTCATGCGGCTGCCCTCAGGGGCAGCTTGGCTCTCCCGTGAGACCAATACCCATACAGCAGCGACCGCACAATAATCAAGAAGTACCTGATCAGTACCGAACTTGCGGATGTAATTTTTGCCCCATGGAGCTGCTATGAAAATTCGAATGAAATTGATGATGACCGCCTTTGTGGCGCTCGTCAGCGCGACAACATCTGCAGATAAACTCAGTACCGAGCAATTTAAAGCCATCGCCGAAGAGGGCTATATTTATGGCCTGCCGCTCGTCATGAACTACGCCGTCATGAATGAGTATGTCGTCGATAAGAACTCAGGCCAGTACAAAGCACCGTTCAACCAAATCAAGAACGAGCCTCGTCTCTATACTTATAAAGACACCACAATCCTCAGCCCGAACAGCGATACGCCTTATTCTATTGCTTGGCTGGATCTGCGCGCCGAGCCTGTCGTAATTACGGTTCCAGAGGTCGACAAGGGCCGTTACTACTCAGCGCAACTGGTCGATGGGAACCTTTACAATGCAGGCTATATTGGCAGCCGTGCAACCGGAAATGAAGCCGGTTCCTATGCGGTTGCCGGTCCTGACTGGCAAGGCGATACGCCGGAAGGCGTCCGTAAGGTTTTCCAATCAACGACGCCGTTCATGTTCGTCATTTACCGCACACAACTCTTCGATGCCCAGGACATGCCCAAGGTAGAGAAAGTCCAGGCCGGATACAAAGTCGATCTGCTGTCGGCGTTCCAGGGCTCGCCCGCGCCAGCCGCGCCACCGGAAATAGATTTCATCCCTGCAAATTCGGCCGGGGTCAAAGCCCATTTTTGGAGTTACCTCAGCGCAGCACTGGAATACATTCCTGAGTCAGACCGAGACAAGGACATTCGTGCCAAGCTCGCCAGTATCGGTGTCGAGCCGGGGAAGACTTTCGACATGACCAGCCTCTCGCTGGAACAACGGCAGGCGATGGCTGAGGGGATGAAAGCAGGAGACGCCAAGGTCAACCAGTTTGTGGCTAGTGGTGCAACGGACGTCAATGGCTGGCAAGTCGGTTCCATGTGGGGCGATAGCGCTTTCTACAACGGTGACTGGCTCAAGCGTGCCGGCGGCGCTAAGGCTGGCATCTACGGCAACGATGCCGCCGAGGCTATGTATCTGCTGGCCCGCAGCGACAGCAAAGGCCAGCTTCTGGATGGTAGCAAGCATGACTACACACTCACTTTCGCCGCCGACCAACTACCACCTGTAAACGCGTTCTGGTCGGTGACTATGTACTACGGAGACAGCCAACTATTGGTCGAAAACCCGATCAATCGTTATCTGGTCAATTCGGCAATGGTGCCGGACATGAAGAAGAATGCCGACGGTACTCTGACCCTCTACATACAGCACAACTCGCCCGGTAAGGACAAAGAGTCGAACTGGCTGCCTGCGCCGGATGGTCCGATTTATATGGCGCTACGCATGTATTGGCCAACACCAGCGAGCGAGGCTTCAACTGTACTTCCGCCTGGAAAGGGCACTTGGCAGCCACCCGGTATTGAGGTTGCCGATTGAACGGCAATTCATTAAGTAGCAGATAGTTACCAAGCCCTTGGGTTGGATATATTCCTTATGGAGCCGTAATGAAACACAGCACGATTGTTCTTCTCACTGCCGCACTCTCTACGGGGGTGCTCCCAGTTGCTTATGCGGAAGAGCTCACGCCGGGTTACAATCACAAAATTCCTGCGAAAATAATGACTCCCGACGAGGTGGAAACACCCATCGGAACACTGAATTTTTTCGATGGCATGCCTGATGAGGCAACCGTTGAGAAGGTATACGACAACCTTGATCTCATTCGCGGAACTGAAACGTTTTTGAACGGCATTCCCGCTACATCGATGGAAGGCATGCGTTTAGGTTTTGTTAGCATGGGCGTCGACGCGTCGAATAAAGCCATCATTATGGATAACCTGCTTGATTCCAGTCCGCTGTTCCTTACCGGTAACACCGACACGGTTTATTGCATCGCTTTCCTCGATCTCAAGAAGGACGGGGCTACCGTTGTGGAAATTCCTGCTAATTCGGCGCCTGGCACTGTGGACGACGCCTACTTCCGCTTTGTGACAGACATGGGGATCCCCGGGCCTGATGCGGGTAAAGGCGGCAAGTACCTGATCTTGCCGCCTGACTATGACGGCGACCTCAACCCTCCGGAGGGTGGCATGAAGGCTGAGATTGATGGAGAAACGTACTTCGTCTCCAAATCTACCAGCTATATCAATCTGCTGTTCTTGCGTGGATTTCTGGTAGACGGAAAGCCCGATGTAGCAACCGCGATGTTTGAGAACGATCTTAAGATTTATTCACTGAAAGACGCTGACAATCCTCCAAAGATGGAGTTCATCAGTGGTTCGGGAAAAAGCTTCAATACCATTCACGCGAACGACTTCGATTTCTATGAAGAACTCCACACGGTGATCGAGCGCGAGCCCGTATCAATGCTCGAGCCCCAATTGCGCGGCCTGTTTGCTTCCATAGGTATTGAAAAAGGGAAACCATTCAATCCCGACGCCCGAATGACGAAAATACTGACACAAGCAGCTGCAATAGGTAATGCGACTGCTCGTGCAATCGTGTTTCGTCCTCGGCTCGAAGGGTTTGCCTATTATCCCGACAGTGGCTGGGGAACAGGTTTTGTTGGTGGCTCTTACAAATGGTTGAAAAATGACGGCATGGGCGGGCGCAATCTAGATGCCCGGGCACTATTTTTCTATCAAGCCACCGTTAATACGCCCGCAATGGTCATGGAAATGGTGGGTAAAGGATCGCAGTACGCGGTTACATCGGTGGACAAGAATGGCGATTACCTTAATGGCAACAATAACTATCAGCTGAACATTCCTGCCAATGTTCCTGCCGCTGATTTCTGGTCTGTCGTGGTTTATGACCCGCAGACTCGGTCCGAATTGCAAACCAGTCAACCGTTCCCTAGCAAGAACAACAAACGCGATGAACTGGCTGAGAACCCGGATGGATCGGTAACGCTCTATTTCGGACCAGATGCACCCGAAAAGAACAAGAGTAACTGGATTCAGACTATGCCAAACAAGGGCTGGTATCCAATTCTGAGGCTCTATGGACCCTTGGCTCCGTGGTTCGACAAAACCTGGCAGCCTGGCGAAATAGAGCTGACGGCTAAGTGATCTTGGCAATAGACTAATACCTGACTGCCGGCCACGCAGCGTTGCCATGGATATCAACAATTTACAAAGGAAGAGATATGAAGTTCACAGTAAGAGCTTTGGGTGCCGGTTTGTTGTGTTTGATGGTTACGGCGCCGGTAATGGCAGCCGTCTCCGCAGACAATGACAATGCTGTTTCCGAGCGCGAAATGCCAGCCGTGGCGATGGGAGAGGGCGTTAGGGCGACAGCCATTGTTGTGGCAGTTGATTGGGGCAACCGTGTGTTGGTGCTGCGCACTGAGGACGACGAACTCGTTCGCCTGAATGTGGGCGAGGAGGCCCGCAATCTGGAACAGATTCGTGCCGGAGACAGGGTTACAGTGACCTACAGCATTGGCGTTGCGTTGGCACTCAGCCCTGCTGATGCCGACTCAGACATGCGCGCGCGCGTTGATGCGGTGACGCTGGACCGTGCCGAACTTGGCGAAAAGCCGGGCGGAACGCTGCGTTCAACGATCCATGCCCGGGGTGTGGTTCGCGCTATCGATTCAGAGCTACGAACAGTTACCTTTGAGGGTGCTGAGCACACGGTCACATTGGCTGTTGGCGAGGAAGTTGATCTGGCGAAGATCCATGTTGGTGACCAAGTGGATGCCCTGTACCAAGAATCGCTTGCTATTAGCGTAGAGCATACGTTGTCGTCTGCCCGCGATTGACCAAACCCTTGGCGGTCCAAACCACCGCCAAGAACGACGATTATAATCTCACTATGTCGGCAATAGCCTTCCCGGCGACCGGAGAATAAATCATGCGTTCACCATTCAAAAAGCGTGTGCTGTTGCGGAAATCCTGCTCGTTGAGTGTTTTGGCGATACCACTGAGCATTGGTTGCTCGGCTGCCTATGCACAGGGGTCTGCTGATGAGCTTGCCAAGCAACTTGCAAACCCCATTGCCAGCCTTACCAGCGTGCCGATGCAGCTGAACTATGATGACAGTATTGGCGCTAAGGATGACGGCTACAAGTACACCCTTAATGTGCAGCCAGTAGTACCTGTTTCGATCAGTGAAGACTGGAATATGATCTCGCGCACGATCGTTCCACTCGTGTATCAAGATGAGGTTTTTCCCGGTGCGGGCGACCAATCTGGGCTTGGCGATGTAACGCAGAGCCTGTTTTTCTCACCAAAGGCGCTGACAGCAAGTGGATGGACATGGGGAGCTGGACCGGTTCTCCTTATTCCTACAGCAAGCGATGATTTACTTGGTGCAGAAAAATGGGGTGCCGGTCCCACTATCGTTGCATTGAAGCAAACGACTGGTGGTTGGACATACGGCGCGCTGGCTAATCACATTTGGTCCTTTGCGGGAGAAAGCGCCCGTGGGGACGTCAACGCCACATATTTGCAGCCGTTCCTTGCGAAAGGCCTTGGTGGCGGGCGAACTGTGAACGTTGCCCTGGAGTCGACCTATAACTGGGAGGCTGAGCAGTGGACAGTTCCGCTGAATGTTGCGTACAGCAAAGTAACGCAACTAGGCGAACAGCTCGTAAGCTTTCAGGGTGGTGCACGTTATTATCTGGATGCGCCAGATAATGGCCCCGTATGGGGATTGCGCTTCACGTTTACGCTGCTGTTTCCTAAAAAGTAGCGCGGCAGTGAGAAATTACGCGGGTAAGTCTTAAACGAATATTCACCAATACTGCGCATAATGTATATTCAACAGTCTGTTTCTTAAGGGGTTTTCAGGTCACACCCTGTGCGCAATATCGATCCCAAAAGTCGACAGTAGCTCTCTTTTATGGCGGTAGTAGGTTTCTCGGGACATCAGGAAGTAGGGGTTGTATCCCATGAGCCAAGTCACATAAGTTCCGCGCAATTTGACCGGCAAACGCAGGAATGTGAGTTGTTCATCTTTGGTCATGGAAAAGTTGGCGGGCATAGGTTCAATGTCGGTCGGTTCCCGCAACGGCGTTTAATCGCCGTCCAGAGAAGGCCTACAGTGGAATCAACCCGGCGTGCCGGGTTTGACATTCCCCCAGGTGAAGCATTCGCCTGGGCATACCAAGCAGGCTTTAAAAAAAAGAAATCCCGAATCATCGGCGTTGGCGCGCCTATCGGGATCGAGGTTTTCAGAATGGCTGCATTGGCAGTTTACACCGATTTCTAGGTGGCCTGACAAGCTGGCCAACCCCCCTTGCTCTAATAGGGGGGTTCGCTCCCAAACTCCGACCCAGCTCCCCAGTGAAATATGGCACCACTGGAGCCGCTGAAAATCCCTGAAAGCCATGCACCCCAAGGTGTACAGGCCAGTTCGCATTGCTGAAAGTTCGCAATCAGCCTGCGGCTTAACAAGGGGGGCACCCGCGTGCGGGGGGTTCCTTGTTGGCCTGAGAGCCTGTTTATTGTGTAAATCTGCATCCCTTACTGCGCATAATGTATATTATGTTAAATCATGTTTATAGTTGAACGATTTAACACGGCATAACGAAAAATGCCCGTGGGCCTTTTTCAAGCACACGGGCATTTTCAGGGCAACTGACTCAGAAATTGAACTGAACGCCCAAACCTATACCGTCAACGGTAACGTCGTTGTCATCATAGTAGCGCATGTATTCAAGATTACCCGACAGATTCTGGGCCATCTCGAAGTTTACGCCCGCACCGTAGGAGAAATCTGACTCATCGTCCGAAGCGTTACCAACCTCAAGTTCAACCCGAGTGAAGCCGAGAACTGCATACGGCGTAAACGGGCTTTGATTAACCATGTTGAAGGTCGCGTAGCCGCCAAAGAAGTTGTCGAGCGCTACATCCATTCCGGCAATGCTATCGTCGTCCACACCAAAACCGGCACGAGCTTCCAGGCCGATGTATTCATTCGCCATTACGCCAACTTTGCCCGACAGTGTTCCAACGTCTGCGTCTGCACCTTGCCCGTCAATGTTTACAAAGGTGTAGTTCAGTCCTGCGTACAGCGCGCCAACGCCAGACTTGTACATGTCTGCGGCCGATGCAGTGCCTGCCATAGCAATACCCGCGGTAGCAATAGACGCGATCAGCAAGTTTTTTCTAATAGTCATCAGCACTTCTCCTCAAAATAAACAGAGTTGGTTTACCTCTTCTTATAATTTGGCTCATCAAATGCGCGATAGCCATAGATGAAACCTAAATTTACGGCGTTTTAATTTTCCGGTAACTCTGGCCTGAGCCCTGTCTTTCCTTGCGAAAGCTCGTTAGATAAGACTATTCCGGCAATGGAATAAACTCTTCGTCATCACCGACCACTTTTGGGAAAGCTTGGGCTTTCCACTCAGCCTTGGCTTGTTCGATGCGGTCGCGGCGGCTAGAGACAAAGTTCCACTCCATGTAACGCTTACCCAAGTGTTCACCACCAACGATTGCAATTCGGGCGTCGTGTGTTGCCGTTAGTTCAAGCCCAGGCTTGTCGGATAACACGGCCATTGCGAACTCGGGTATTGTTGTATCTCCCGCACGCAGTTCGCCGGCTGCCACGTAAACTGCACGCTCGTCTGCTTCTGGCACGCTGATGCTTTGCCCGGCCTTCAGGTGGGCTTCAACGTAAAGCGTGTCGGCAAACACCTTCACCGGTGACGTTTCACCATAAGCACTGCCCATAATCACGCGAATCGGAACGCTGTTCACTTCAACGCGGGGAATGTCGGCGTCCGGATAATGATAAAAGGCCGGGTCAATCTCTTCATCTTCTTCCGGCAACGCCAACCAAAGCTGGAGCCCGTGTAAGCGATGTGCGGTTTCAGTCACTTCTGGCCGTTCACGCTCGGAATGTGTAATGCCCTTGCCTGCAACCATGAGGTTTACATCCCCTGGGCGAATGGGCTGGAGACTTCCCAGAGAATCCCGGTGCAGTATTTCACCTTCAAAAAGATATGTGACCGTGGCGAGATTGATGTGCGGGTGCGGGCGCACATTGATGCCCTCTCCTGCGGGAAATTCCGCCGGTCCCATGTGATCAAAGAAAATCCACGGGCCAACCATTCGGCGTTGCATGGTTGGCAACACGCGTCTAACCGAAAAGCCGCCCAGATCCCTGTCGCGAGGCTCGATTAGCAAATCAACTTCTTTACATCCCGCAGGTTCAGAGCAGTCCTGCTCATACGCCTCATCCGGGTGCTTCGCATCTGTGCTCATCTGTACGCTCCTGTAAGACAGAAAACGAGTTCAGGGTGTGGGTTCATTGCACACCCAGCTAAGTAGGGTTTTGATTGGTATATCACATAGAATCACTCTATCTAAGCTTACCTTCATTTTCCGCTATATCCAGCTGAGGAGCCTACATGGATTCGTTTACACTCGCACTTGCCGAGAAGTTGCCAAAGGCCGAGCTTCATATGCATCTTGAAGGCAGTCTTGAGCCAGAACTCATGTTCTTGCTGGCACGCCGCAATAACGTATCTCTTCCTTACGAAAACGAAGAGGCTCTGCGCCAAGCCTACCAGTTCAATAACCTTCAGGAATTTCTCGATATATATTACAGCGGCATGTCCGTGCTTCTAACCGAGCAGGATTTTTATGATCTTACCTGGGCTTATCTTGAGCGCAGCCATCATGACAACGTGATTCATACAGAAGTATTTTTCGACCCCCAAGCTCATCTGGCACGGGGCGTCGCGTTTGAATCACAAATTAATGGAATTTATCGGGCACTTACTGACGCCCAGGAAAAACTGGGCATGAGTTTTCGCTTGATCATGTCGTTTTTGCGCCATTTGTCCGAAGAAAGCGCCTTCGAAACACTGGAGCTTGCCCTTCCCCACCTTGATCGCATTGATGGGGTCGGGCTGGACTCCTCCGAGTTGGGACACCCGCCTGAGAAGTTTGTACGTGTGTTCAAAAAGTGCCACGAACTCGGCCTTTTGGTAACCGCCCATGCGGGAGAAGAAGGCCCACCAGAGTATGTTTGGCAGGCGATTAATCAGCTAAACGTTCACCGTATTGATCATGGTAATCGCGCTTTGGAAGATGCGGATCTGACCACACTACTTGTGGAAAAAGAGCTGACGCTAACCGTATGCCCTCTTTCCAATAAGCGATTGCGGGTTGTGGATGATATGAAAAAGCATCCGTTACCGGAGATGATGGCCAAAGGTTTGAAAGTAACCTTAAACTCCGATGATCCTGCCTACTTTGGTGGCTACATGAACGCCAATTTCCATGCAATCATCAAGAGCCTCGGCCTATCGCCCGCGCAGGTGGTGCAATTGGTGAAAAACAGCTTCACCGGTAGCTGGCTAAACGATGACGAGAAAGCACAAGCACTTGCGCAGGTTGAATCTGTATGGGCGTCACACGATCCCTAATCGCTTGTTCACTGCATCGCGAATCTCTCGGTAACGCTCAGGATGATCGATTAACGCATCCAGATTGTCCTCTGGAAATATCTGCTTTTTCTTGGCCTTCACGTCTTCGTTTGAAAAAACAGACGGCAACATCCTTTCCAGGCAGCGCAAAATCACCTCTGGTGAAACAGAGGCGCCAGGAGATGCTCCTAATAAGGTGCCGTAGGTCTTATCCTTGGATACCAGAATCTCAGTGCCCATCTGTAAGTCGCGGTCTTTGATGATTTGCACTCGTTGGCCAGCTTCAATGGGTTTCCAGTCAAACCTTTTGCTCAATCCGGGGGCAAAGTTTTCAAGCTCTTCAAATAAGCTTTTCTCACCTTTGAAGGTTTCAGAAATCAGGTATCTCATCAAGTGAGAATGGCGCAAGGCGACGTTAAGCAAGCTGGGGATATCGTGCAGCCTGATTGATGTAAGGTAATCGAAAAATCCACGGCCCTTTTCCAGCACGGGTTTGAACGAAGCGAACGGCCCAAATAGCAAATAGTACTTGCCATCTACTGCCCGCAAATCCAGGTGCGGAACAGACATGGGCGGGGCGCCAACCTTAGCTCGACCGTAGGTCTTGGCTTTGTAGTTCTGAGCCTGCTCTTCCGTGATTTGGGCCTGCAAAAACCTCCCGCCTACAGGGAAGCCTGCGTATCGACTCCGGGATGGCAGGTGGCTTCTTTTGAGCAGGGGGAAGGCACCACCACCCGCGCCGACGAAGAGGGCGTCGGCGCGATATTGAAGGGTTTGCCCGTTACTGTTGGCGTTTATCACCCAGCGCCCAGTGGGACTACGATGTGCACGTGTAACGTGAGTTCCGTATTCGATCTTAACGCCTAAACTCTCCACTGCATAAGCGGCCATTTGTTCTGTTAGAGACCCAAAGTTTACGTCGGTACCTGTATCAATAACGGTGGCAGCCATTTTTTCATGGCGAGGGCGTCCATCCATCGTCAGGGGAATCCAGCTTTTAATCTCGTCGAAGTCGTCTGAGTAGCGCATGTGATCAAAAAAGTGGTGCGCGGACATCTCTTCGAATCGCAGTTTAAGCTCGTCAATGGCGGATTCGGAAACAAGGGTGCAATGCTTGGTCTGATTGATAAAGGTTGACGGCTGTTTGATTGCACCTTTTCCCACCAGATAAGCCCAGAACTGTTTGGCCACATTGAATTGGGCGTGGATTTTAAGGGCTTTTTCAACAGAAAGGACTTCGCCGTCGACCGGTGTATAGTTAAGTTCGCAGTTTGCTTCGTGCCCGGTACCCGCGTTGTTAAAAGCCCACGAGTTGCCCCCGCCTGCGCGATTCAGTCGTTCCAGAATGGTTATGTCCAGATCGGGAGCCAGCTCCTTTGCCAAGGTCGCAAAGGTGGTGCCCATAATGCCTGCGCCGATGATAATTATGTTCATAATGTCCACCCGCCAATTCCAATGTTTCTGAGATTAGTCGGTTGAGCCTGCGTCAGTAATAACCGTCAAATCTCCCTCTTCCCTTGAATCATAGTGAAAGACACACCAGCGTGATGCAAATTCTGCAAACAGCTAAGGTTCAGCAGCAATGCCCGGAAGAGGCTTCATAGCCAAACTATTCCGGAGTTTCGTTTCTAAATGCAACTATCAGGTCTATATTGATACTCAGAGCACACTTATAAATCGCTCAGCTTCTCGGTGCGTTTCAGCGCGTGCGCCTTGTCTGGGTTTATCAGCAAGGAGAACAGTAATGTCGATAGCATCAGAAAAGCAGTTACCCACAGAGGTACAGGCTTGGCTCGATCCAGAAATGGATTCGGTCAAAGGAACAGAGACACCCAAGGATCCCAGCAAGGGCTACATCGCCCTACTCGGCTGGAGTGTCAATGCCATCAAGGCAGCGCAAAAGTTTAATCGCCGCTATATCGTGGTCGCTCCGGAGTGGGCTGCAGATTTTTGTACCGCAAACAAGATACCTTTCATTCCCTGGGATTTTCTCCGCTTAAATGACCGGTCTTATGAAATAGCACAAAGGCTGAAGGCCGAAGGCGTGGATGTTGCCATACCTCTTTTTGAAGAAACCGTTGAGTGGTCCGGTGCTATCAACTCAGTGCTCCTCGACAGCCCACGCATGTTTGGGCAGTCTATTCTATTCCGGGACAAATCATTGATGAAACGTCGGGCGCAGCTTGGCGGAATTCGTGTCGGTATCTTCGAAGAAGCCCACGAGAAAGACGACGTTGTCCGCTTTATGAAAAGAGTCAACCAGACACTGCTCAAGTTAGATGGAGATCCTGACGACCCGATTCACGTTAAGGCGTTCGACAAGGCAGGCTGCCTTGGGCACCGAATGATTCGCAAGGTTGAGGAAATAGACTCCATACCCGCTGAAGAATATCCCCTGCTGATGGAAAGCCACCTGGATGGCTGGGAATTCGCCGTTGAAGCTTGGATCCACGATGGGAAAATCAAGTTCCTGAATATTTCTGAATACGTAACGCTGGGATACTCCGTGTTCGTGCCTGCTACCGAAGAGCTCGAGAGCTGGCGCAACGCAATCACCAAGCAAATCGAGCTACTGATCAAGACCTTTGAGATAAAGTTTGGATTGATTCACCCCGAATACTTTGTGACCGCAGACGGCGAAATGTATTTTGGTGAAGTCGCCTATCGCCCGCCCGGGTTTAAGGCATTCGAACTTATTGAGAGAGCCTACGGGTTCAGTGCGTATCAAGCCTCAATGTTGGTGTTCGATCCTAAAAGCACCAAGGAAGAGGTTGATGCCTTCTTCCCTCGCGAAGTCGTTGATGCGAAGGGTTACGCGGGCTGCTTCGGTGTGTACCCAAGGCGGCGGGTGGTCAGCAAACTGGAAATGCCGAAAGAAACTACGGAACACCCCTACTTCGAGTCCCATGAGTTGTTGGAACCAACTGAAGAAATGGTACCGGACAGGGCAGCTTTCGGAACTCACTGGGGCTTGGTCTTCTTTTATGGCGACGACCCCATAAAAATGCGGGACTTGTTGAAAGCCCAGGAAGATCTGGATTTTTACGTTTAGGTGTTTGGCCGGCCAGTTGTCAGCTGGCCGTGCCTGGCTTAACGAGTTTCGCCTGCTGCTTGTCCACAAGCTCTTCCATGGACATGTACTCGCATTCCTTGCTGGCTATAAAGCTGTCTGCAGAATCGATCAGTATGTTGTCGTCTTTCATGAAGCGGCGACCGAGCAGCACCGGATAGGAGAAGTTTCCGCGATCAGTCAAAGAAAACTGGGTTTTGTGGCTGGTACCGGCAATGCAGAAATCCATCATCACAACGTAGCGTCTCTGAGATGGAGCACCTTTTCGTTTGATTAGCACCGTGCGCTCTACGGGCCGCTCCAGCTCAAGAATCACTTCTTCGTGCTCAATAGTGCTGTCATCCGACGTAGGATGGTCTTTATGGTCGGCCAGCGGAATTTGGAATTTCACCCATTTCTGATCGTCTTGCTTGAACTCTTCTACGTTCACCGCGTGCAGCGATGAGGTTTTGGCACCGGTATCCAGTCGGGCTTTAAGCCTGAGCCCCGTATCGTTCATCACAACCCACTCTACGAAACCGAGCGTTTCGGCAGCCGGTACGTCGCTATTGTCAGCTTTCTCGGCAAGGGTTGTGGCCGGAACTATGAGCGCGGTAGCAAGGGTCAAAGGGATCAGAAATTTCATTCAATTCCTCCTGCAAATGATTGTAAATCAGGGAAAAATGATAAGAACCGTTCTTCTAGCTCTGAGTGCAGCGGTCGTATTTCCTCAATAATTCCTGCAAATGAATTCTGAAAGCGAATGCGAGTGGCCACTCGGTCAAGGGCGTAGCCAATGTTATCGAGATCGCGATAGGACCCAAACCAGTCATGGGAAACAAGGTGTCGGGTTGTTGTGGCCATATCGGGTGTCATCAGGCTTTCGTTATTTTTCAGTTCTTCATAAACGGCGCTGATAAAGGCGTTTTGATCGGTATCAGTAAACTCGCTCCAGTGCCGTAAAAGAAAGTGGTCGTATAGGACGTCCAGAGCGATACCGGAAAACCTACGACGCCGCGCAGAAAAAAGCCGCTTGCTGGCGAGTACATCTGAGTGTCTATCGGTAAAGCTGTCTACGGCCAGATGGTGCCGAACTCCCAGCCTTACTGAATCCGGGAGCGCAGCAATGTCCAAACCACGGGTGAAATCACCAAGCATGCTGCCCACCCGCGCTTCAGGCGAGTCAGGGGCAAGAAATAGGTGCGCCAGGTGATTCAATGTCGTTTCCCCAATTCCGAAGCTGTCTGTTGATCAGACTGCAACAATCTACACGGCTTTTCCACACCAGGGACGGTAAAAAACCCTTTGCTGACGGCGTTTTAATACCGCGGCAATCATGCTGCAAACCGTGAGTTTCCTTGCGGTTGAACGTTCCCACAGGTATTCTGACGCCCTCTCTCGGTTCAGCTAGCTCGGGCATCCATTGAGAAACCTCTACCCTGTTATTTTTATTGTAAGTCTTATGTTTGTGCTGCTCAGCATATTCATGACGCTGCCTGTGTTTCTGATGTTGGGCTCGGATGCGCCGAATGCGGCGTCGTTTGTGGAATCTGCAGCCATCGTTTTCGGAATCGGGTTATTCGGCATTGCCTCTACTTACCGCAAGCCCAGAGACTTGAAACCGCGGTATATGTTCGTGCTTACCGTATCATCCTGGTTCATTATCGCCCTGCTCTCCGCTCTTCCTTTCTACCTTAGTGATGACGGCATTTCCGCTGCAGATGCTTTTTTTGAAGGGGCTTCAGGCATCACAACCACGGGCGCTACCGTATTCAGTGGCCTGGATACCATGGATAAAGATTTGCTTCTTTGGCGATCGATTCTGCAGTGGATCGGCGGCATAGGGATAATCGGCATGTTTGTAGCGGTGCTTCCGTTCCTGCGTGTTGGCGGCATGCGATTGTTTGCCACTGAATCTTCAGAGTGGACAGATAAAGCCCTCCCAAGAATGAAAACCCTGAGCCGTGGGCTTCTCATTGTTTATCTTGTCTTCTCAACCATCGCGGTCGTCACTTACTGGCTATCCGGTATGACGTTGTTCGATGCCTTTAACCATGGCTTAACCAGCATTGCGACTGGGGGATTCTCCACGTCGGATATGAGCATGGGCAAATTTAACGATTTGATTTTGGTGGAAGCCTCGTTTTTCATGATGATTGGCAGCCTGCCATTCTTCCTTTTTGTCAGAGAGATGCATGGGCAACGTGGCGTGTTGTTCAGAGATCAGCAGGTACGGCTGTTTCTAACCATACTGCTGGTTGTGCCTGCCCTTCTCACGCTTTACAGGTGGGCGGTATCCCCAGTGCCTTTTGACCCGGTTCATAACTACATAGCCACCTTGTTTAACGTGACTTCGGTAGTAACTACAACCGGGTATGCGTCTGAGGACTATTCAGCGTGGGGACCTCTGGCGTTCGTGTTGTTCTTCTTCCTGATGTTTATTGGTGGTTGTTCCGGCTCAACATCCGGCGGCATGAAAATTTTCCGTTTTCAACTCTCGCTCATTGTCCTTCGCGAGCAGCTAATCCGCTTGCTGCACCCGCGGGCTGTGCTCTCTCGTAACTACAATGGGCGGGCGGTCAGTGATGACATCATCGCGTCGATGATCGCTTATACATTTATCTTTCTGCTTTGCCTGTTGTTGATTACGGTTTCGCTGGCCGCTATGCAACTCGATTTCATAACCTCGTTGTCAGGCGCACTGACTGCGCTAACCAACGTAGGCCCGGGGTTGGGCGACATCATCGGCCCTGCGGGGAATTTTGGCCCCTTACCGGATGCTGCCAAGTGGGTTTTAGCAGTCGGGATGCTGATGGGGCGATTGGAAATTTTGAGCGTGGTAATTGTGCTTTCACCGGCATTCTGGCGCAGCTGAATACCTCCGCCAGAATGCCGCTGAGTTTTCTATTGCCTAGAGGGCGTGCTTGCGAATGAAGCGCCCGATTTCCTGAATTTCCTCAAGGCACACGCTGTGTTCCATAGGGAAAGTCATATACGCCGGCTCGTAGCCCATCTCCTTGAGCGCTTCTACGCTGCGTACACCAAGCGATTCCTGAACCATGGGATCAAAGGTTCCGTGATAAATATTGATTGGGATCCCTGCGTTCGCTTCGGAAGGCTTTACCGTTTTCGCCGTGGCGAAGTAGGTAGATAGTGCCAGAATGCCCGCCAGGCGTTTCGGGTATGTCAGGCCAAGCTCGTACGCAACCGCCCCACCCTGTGAAAATCCGGCAATAACGATGTTTTCCGCGGGAATTCCACGTTCAATTTCCCGGTCAACTAACTTGCCTACCGCACGGGCCGAGTCCATCAACTGATCGGTATCCACAACCCGGTCAATATCCATCGCCTTAATGTCGTACCAGGCTGGCATAGACATTCCGCCATTGATGGTAACCGGCAAATTGGGTGCGTGGGGGAAGATAAATCGTACCGCTGCATCGTCTGGCAAGCCCAACTCTGGCACAACAGGCTCAAAATCATGTCCGCTTGCGCCAAGGCCATGCAGCCAGATGACTGCGGCTGTAGGGTTGGGGCGGGTTTCCAGCTCAATATGTTGAAGATCCTGCACGCAGTACCTCTTTTATCTGAAAGGGGATTGTTGTCCGGATTAATCCGGTGCGTTTAACTTGGCGCTCGCATCCAGTGCGCTCTGAACCGGATTGGCATACATATCCAGTAGATAGGGCCGAATTGCGGGATCACAAGCTTCAAGCCTGTTTTCCATTTCTCCGCGGGCTGCCTGAATATCGGCCTCCGACCAGTTTCCTGCGGTTACGACTGACTCCCGAATCACATCCAGGCTGCTAGCTCCCTGGGAGCCCTGCCCGCGCATTTCGTAGGCGATCAGGTTGGATGCGTGCAAGTGATAATTCGCGTGAACCTCCGTGTCGATCACGCCGGCTAGCTCTTTTGCATTCTCCGGGGCACTGGTGATCGGGGCGCCAAAATGTACGTGAACATGGCCCTTGAACTGGGTTAGACCCTTCATGATCTGCTCAGTATCTTCGCCTTCTGCTTTTTTATAGTTGCCACTGCGGGCCTTCGTTTCCAGCTCCCGAGCCTTATCAGCGTCACAGGGATCGTATTCGTAGGATATGGACACAGGAACAATGCGGAGCTTGTTCATGGCTTCTGCAAAGCTCAGCCCGCTTTTTTTGCAGCTCATATAAAACATTTTTATGATAGCCGGATCGGTAAAATCACGACCGTCTTTGGCGCGCCCTTCCCGCTGGGCAATCCAGATGTTCTCGTTGTTCGCAACGCTGTGATTGATAAAGCCCGAGAGCGTAATATAGGCGTCACGCATTTCTCGAGGGCTGGTCATATCACGGCGGACGATGAAGCTTTTGTTAAGCCGCATCATCTCTGCAAACACTCGGTTTGCAAGCAGATTGTCGCCAATAGCGATGCGTGTGGTGCGCAGATCGTTATGAAACAACAAGTAGTTGACTACCATGGGATCAAAAACAATATCCCTGTGGTTGGAGATGAACAGGTAGGCGCCCTGCTTGCTCAAGTTCTCCAGGCCGCTGCTGGTGACACGGGCTGTTGTGCTCTCAATCAGCTCACCGATATAGCCGGAAAGCCCGGCCTGCAAATCATCTACCTTTGTAAAGTGGCCAAATCGGCTAGACAGCCAGCGCCGGGTAAAAAACCGCAAGGGTGCCGGGGCCCAGCGAGCAAGTAATGGCGACTTGAAGCGCGCGACCATATCCAGAAATTCCTGGTCGTTAACCAACCGTTGAATTGCCGGGCCGGTTTCGTCGTCCGAATAGGGACGGATGGCGTCAAATTCTTGCATGGCTGCCCTGTTATTGTGTGTGTCGATGATCTTGAGCTGTTAAACCTAGGCTTAAAGCGGCGGTATTGTATCGGTTTTCCCATGGGTTTGCTTCCCAAAAACACGTCTTGCCCGGCCATTCCTTGCGGTGAATCTGGTATCATCCTCCACCTGATTAAACCCCAGCCTCGCGAATAACCGGTTATTCTATGTATCCCGACCAGGACTTTGAACAGCTTTCTGCCGAGAGGCCCACAACATCTGGAAGAAGCCCCGAACAGGTTTTGCACGAAGTGTTCGGGTACGAATCGTTCCGCCCCCTGCAGGGGGATATCATCCACGAGGTTGTATCCGGTGGCGATGCCTTGGTGCTCATGCCCACTGGCGGGGGTAAATCTCTCTGCTATCAGGTTCCTGCGCTTGTTCGCTCCGGCACGGCCATTGTGATCTCGCCACTGATCGCCTTGATGCAAGATCAGGTTGCCGCGTTGCGTGAACTGGGTGTGAAAGCGGCCTTTCTAAATTCAACGATGGATTTCGAGCAGGCCCGCGCCACCGAGTACGCACTGAGCACCGGTGAACTTGATCTTCTTTATTGCGCGCCAGAGAGACTTATACAGCCACGCACGCTTCAACTATTGCACGATGCGTCTATTTCGCTATTCGCCATTGACGAGGCCCACTGCGTATCCCAGTGGGGGCATGACTTCCGTTCTGACTATCTGCAACTGGCGGTGCTCGCAAATGAGTTCCCGGCTATTCCCAGAATTGCGTTAACGGCAACGGCCGACGAGCGCACTCGCAAGGAGATCGCGGAACGCCTGTCCCTCACCGAGGGGCGACACTTCATTAGCGGTTTTGATCGCCCAAATATTCAATATCGTATAGCGCCGAAGGTTAACGCAAACAAACAGTTGCTGGACTTTATTAAAGCAGAGCATGAGGCTGACTGTGGCATAGTTTATTGCTTGTCTCGCAACAAAGTAGATGCCACCGCGAAGTTGCTTGCCCAGAAAGGTTACACCGCATTGCCCTATCATGCCGGGCTTCCGGCAAACGATCGGGCACGTAATCAGGAGCGCTTTCTCCGGGAAGATGGTGTGATTATCGTTGCCACCATCGCCTTCGGCATGGGTATTGATAAGCCGGATGTGCGCTTTGTTGCGCATCTGGATCTACCTAAAAGCCTGGAGGCCTATTATCAGGAAACTGGCCGTGCTGGTCGTGATGGTAAGCCTTCTACAGCCTGGATGGTGTATGGCCTTCAAGATGTAATAAAGCTTAGGCAAATGCTCGAAGCCTCCCAAGGTAATGATCATTTCAAGCGCATTGAGCGGCAGAAACTCGATGCCATGCTGGGGCTGTGTGAAGTTACCAAATGCCGCCGGCAAGTCCTGTTGAACTATTTTGGCGATGAGTTGGATACTCCGTGTGGTAATTGTGATACCTGCCTCAATCCGCCTGCAACCTGGGACGGCACAGTTGCTGTTCAAAAAGCGCTGTCTTGCGTGTTCCGCACCGGGCAACGTTTTGGCGTTACTCACCTGATTGATGTGTTACGGGGTTCCGAAAATGAACGCGTTCTCCAATTGGGGCATCATCAGGTTTCAACCTACGGCATTGGCGCGGAGTTTTCGGTTAGCGAATGGAAGTCGGTGTTCCGTCAATTGGTGGCGAACGGCCACTTGAGAACAGATCCCGATGGCTATGGCGCGCTGCAGCTCACTGAAGAATGCCGACCTTTGCTGAAAGGCGAGCACAAGGTTGAATTGCGCAAAGACCCGGTCGTTAAAAAGTCGTCAAGCCGCTCTTCCGGTGGAAGAACCGGCGGCCCGGTGAAAGACCAGGTTACCGATCACGTAGGCTGGGATGCGTTAAGGGCGTGCCGCAAGGAGCTTGCGGACAAACAGGGCGTACCGCCCTACGTTATTTTCCACGACACCACGCTGTTCGACATGCTCGAACGCAAACCCCAAACGCTGGATGAGCTTGCCGGTGTAAGCGGTGTGGGAGCTGCCAAACTGGAGAAATACGGCGAGATATTCCTCGCCGCCATTGCCAGTCTGGATCCAGCCTGAGGGAACACCTCAGGCTTTCTTCTAAGCGGTGGGCTTGAAACCCTTCTTACGAACCCGATACTGAGCGACGGATGTAGCAACGTGATTGCCTTCCATATCGCGCAGCTCCCCGGTTAGGCTGAACTTCGCCCGACCAGTCGCGTCTGCATCCGCAAGAATCCCCGCCACTTCTTCCGGCGATAGCTCAAACTCAACGGTCACATCGGAATTGGCGGGCAGCAGAAACTGCAGGGTCATTTCTTTCAGGATTGGCGTATAGGCAGGGCCAAGATCAAACAAAGTGAGCACACCACCCGGAATCTCCGCCACAAGAAAGTAAGCCCCGGCGTACAGGCTGCCAAAGTGGTTCTTGTTACCTTTAAGCTGAATGCGCGCTCGCACGTAGCCCGGACGAACCTCTTCAACACTGAATCGATTTCGGGGTGCGAACGGAATCGACATCCCTATGAGGCGGTTAACGGCGGCGTAGCCCCCGGTTTTCTTCAACCACTCGACGGGTTGCGCCAAGGTTGCCTTAGGATCAGTGGTGGAAATCCATTGACCAGTGGCCCCGATAATACTGTCTATAAACGCCATTATTCTGCTCCGAAAGTTTTATTGAAGCGGATCATTACAATGCCGAACACACATCGCAACACTCTTTTACATTTTTGTGGAGAGATTTGGCGGCTCTCCGGAGAATTCTGATCTAAAGTGTCATTACTCGGAACCATTGCTATAACGTCACAGCAGCCGGCTTTCGCTTGCTGGAATGGATTCGGAACATTTCACAAGGATTCGGATAGTGCCATATGCCCACGTCATTCTGACCTGTGGCCACGCAGGCCCAAGAGTGCTTGTTGCCACCAGGTTTTCTCTGAGGCTCTTTTGTGCGCTTATGTTGAGTGGCTTTGTTCAGGCAAACCCGGCGCAGCCCCCTGATCAGGAGTATGTTCTCTGGTATCGGAATTACGATAGCCCCGCTATCCATGCGCTGGTTACTCTGGCATTGGAAAAAACACCCGAGTATGGAGAGTTCCGCATCATCCGGAGCCAGGAGCTTAGCCAGGGACGCGCATTGCGCGAACTGGCCCGAGGCGTTAACCGTATGGTGGATATCGCCAATGTGGCGACATCGGCAGAGCGGGAGCAGTTTTTGACGCCTGTGCCCGTGCCTGTAGATGGAGGGTTGCTTGGTTTTCGCGTGTGCGTGGTGATGCCAGAAAGCCTGTCACTGTTTGAGGATATCCACTCCCTCGACGATCTTCGCGAAAGTGGTGTACGAATTGGTCAAGGTGATCACTGGCCAGACACACCAATTCTCAGAAACAACGAAATACCTGTGATCACCCACTCTCGTTATGAAATTCTATTTGGAATGTTGAGAAAACACCGTTTCGACTGCTTTGCCAGAGGTGTCAGTGAGGTGATTAACGACCTGCAAATGGAAAACGACCCAGAAATGACGGTAGAACCCAACCTTGTGCTGGCCTACCCCATGCCCTCGTACCTGTTTGTGGGTCCGGAAGACCAGGTAACAGCGCACCGTTTGCAACTGGGAATGGAGCGCGCTATCCGTGATGGCAGCTTTGGTGTGTTTCTTGATCAGTATTATGGTGAGGCAGTCGCCACCCTCAATCTGGACAAGCGCACGATCATCGTTCTGGATAACCCTTTCCTGAGCGAGGAATCAGGCAACATTGGCCGCGATACACTGAATAACCTGCGCTGGCGCATTGAGTTGCTTCGCAACTGAGCCTCAATCAAACCCGAAAGCGAGATACGTTGCCGTCGAGGGTGTGGCCAATCTTTTCGATATGCCCGCTATAAACATCGTTTTCACTTGCGGCTGCAGCGGCTTCCTGGCCTTGATCCGCAATACGGGTAATCGACGAATTCAGCTCTTCCGTTACCGATGTTTGCTCCTCAGAGGCAGTGGCAATCTGAGAGGTCATCTCGCTAATGGCGGTAATGGCGCCAGTAATACGGTTCAGGGAGTCCATGGCATCCTGAGCTTTTTCCATGCTCACGTTAGACACCGCGGTTGATGCTTTCATTACCTCTACCGCGTCATTGGCACCCGTCTGCAGACGCTCAATCATATTGTTGATTTCTTCAGTGCTTGTTTGAGTGCGCCTTGCAAGGTTTCTTACTTCATCGGCCACCACTGCAAAACCGCGGCCAGCATCCCCTGCCCGCGCCGCTTCAATGGCAGCGTTCAGTGCCAACAGGTTGGTCTGCTCAGCAATGCCTTGAATAACTTCCAGTACGGTTGTAATGGAGGCAACATCGCGCCCCAATGAGTCGATGACCTCGGCAGCCGCGCTTACTTCGTGGGATAGCTTCTGCACCGCATCCCGCGAGGCAGACATGGTTTCCAGCGATGCACGACTGTCGTCATCAGCAGTGTTGGATGCATCTGCGGTTTGCTGAGCATTTTGTGCAATTTCATGCGCCGCTGCGGACATCTCGTTTATCGCCGCCGCTACCATATCGATTTCGGCCTGCTGATTTTCAACGCTGCTGCGGCTAGTCTTGGCTGTATTTCTCAGGGCCGTTACGTTGGTGGCCAGTTCACCGCTTCCCTGTTGGACTTCACGAACAACCTGATGGATTTTACCGACAAACTGATTAAAGCTTGCAGCCAACTGCCCAAATTCATCACGGGCGCTGTCATCCAGGCGCTGGGTAAGATCAGCATCGTTTGATCCAATGTCTGCCATGGCAGCATTCAACCTGCGTACGGGTGCCATCAAGGTGCGAATTCCCAGATGAAGCACAACGAGCGACACCAAAAGCCCAACGATTGCGATAATCGCGCCGGTTACCATGGCGCTTCGCACAGGGGCGTTTATTTTATCCTGGTTAACGAAGGTACCCAGATACCAGTCAACACCACGGGCACTGCTGATTGAGTGAAAGCTGGCGCTCCAGGCAGAGCCTTCCTGCTCATAGCTGTGCACGTCTTTGTTCAGCTTTGGAGCCTCACCAAGCAGTAAGCTGATTTTTTTGCCAATCAGGCTTTTGTTCGGATGGTACAGAACTGTGCCGTCTTTACTGATCAGAGCTGCATAGCCGGTGCCTGCCAGGTTAATCACTGACAACATTTGCTCAATGGCATTGAGTGTAATATCCGCGCCGGCAACGCCTTGATACGGCCCACGCTTCACAGGCGCGAAGGTTGAGATAACAATCTCGCCGGTTCCAGCGTCGAGATAAGGCGTCGTAAAGGATGCACGCCCGAGGTCCATGGCCCTCTTGTACCAGGGGCGAGTGCGAGGATCATAGCCTTCAGGCAATGCATCGGTGTCAGCCTGGGTTTTCCTCAGCATGAAGCCATCGGCACGGCCAACGTACACATCCTTGAAATTGCCGCCGGTTGAAATCGCCTGTAACAACGTATGTGCCTGTGAATCGTCTGACACTGTTTCGAGGGCTTTAGCTGTTGATTCAGTCATTACAAGGCGGGTGTTGAGCCATTCAGCAATACTCGACGTATTCTGTTCCGCTGTGTTTTCGATTAAGGAATCCACATAGGTATGCGATGTATTCTGCAGACGGAGGTTTCCGGAAATGGTAAAGGCCGCCATCACCAATATCAGGAGAATGCTGAAGGTGACCTGTAGTTTTTGACCAAATGTAAGATGCACGGCGTACTCCTGAATATGTTTCATTGATTAACGGCGGTCTGTGCGAACTCTTTAATGCCTTCTGATAAACTTGTTTCGAACATTCATTTCACCGCCGTACAGGAGCCCCACTGAATGGCCCATGAAGAGCTGCACCTAAATCTCCGCAACCTGAAGCTTGATGATTATGAACAGCTCCAGGTACTCATGGATCGGGTTTACGACGACATTGGCGGGGCTTGGCCCAAAGACACCATAAAGGCACTGGTCGAACAGTTCCCCGACGGTCAGATTTGCATTGAAGATAACGGCCAGCTGGTGGCCGTGGCTCTGACAGTTTCGGTCAAGTATGAGCGTTTCAGTAACCCTCACACCTATGACGACTTGATTCTGAGCAATGAGCAAATCCGTCATAACCCGAAGGGCGACTCGCTTTATGGGCTGGATGTGTTTATTCATCCTGAATATCGCGGCTACCGGCTTGGTCGCCGGCTGTACGAAGCGCGCAAGGAACTTTGCCGCTCGATCAACCTGCGCGCCATTTTGGCTGGTGGGCGTATACCGGGCTATCACAAGTATTCAGAGCAGTACTCCCCTGCCGAATACATAGATCGCGTTGACCGCAAGGATATCTACGACCCGATTCTGAGCTTTCAGCTTTCCAATGATTTCCAGGTTACGCGTTTGATGCACAAGTATCTGCCTGAGGATGAGAAATCTCTGGGGTATGCGACTTTACTGGAATGGCGGAACATTCTTTATACCCCACCCTCCTCAGTATTGAACGAAAAGAAAACCCAGGTACGTATGGGCGCCGTTCAGTGGCAAATGCGTGAGTTCGGCTCAGTCGAGGAAGTGCTGGAGCAAGTTGAGTACTTTGTGGACGCCCTCTCTGATTACAAGAGTGACTTCGCGCTCTTCCCGGAGTTTTTCAACGCGCCCCTAATGGGCTTGACCGATCAGGTTGATCAAACCCGAGCCATACGGTTCCTCGCCGGCTTTACGCAGCAGTTCCGGGATCGTATGTCAGAGATGGCGGTGAGCTATAACATCAACATTATCACCGGCTCCATGCCTCTGCTGGAGAACGACCGGGTCTATAACGTGTCCTATCTTTGCCATCGTGATGGCCGGGTAGACGAACAGCGCAAAATCCACATTACCCCTCACGAACGCCGCGACTGGGTTGTTGAAGGCGGAAACAAGTTCGAAGTATTCGATACAGATTCAGGGCGGGTTGCGATCCTTATCTGTTATGACATTGAATTCCCCGAGCTTGGGCGAATTGCCGCCATGAAGGAAGTCGACATCATCTGCGTACCCTTCTGGACAGATACCAAAAACGGGTATTTGAGGGTTCGCCATTGCGCCCAGGCCAGGGCTATTGAAAACGAGTGCTATGTGGTCATCACGGGCAGCGTCGGGAACTTGCCGAAAGTGGAAAACCTGGATGTGCAGTACGCTCAGTCATCGGTATTTTCGCCGTCTGATTTCGCCTTCCCACACGATGCAGTGATGGCTGAAACAACACCCAATACCGAGATGATCATGTTCTCCGATATGGATCTGGAAAAGCTCACACTGGTACGCAATGAAGGGTCAGTTACCAACCTTAAAGACCGTAGAATTGATATGTATGAAATTATCACCCGATAGCTGTTGAAGAACAGGGTTAAAGGTTTATCGTACGGCACTGATGGCGTTGCAAATCCCGATTTCAGTGTCTATTGTTTAATCAATATCCAAACCGGATCTGTAGAGACTTGGTATTCATGAACGAAGCGTTGCCCGATCTTATTGCCCGATTCACAATTCGGCACGGTCTGTTCCGTAAGGAACGGGTTGATGCTGCGCTTTTTGAACTGGACTCTTACGGGTGCGTTATGAAGACGGACAAGATGTTCAATCCAGGCGATACAGTCACGCTCGATCTGATTATGGACATGCCGTTTGATAAAATCCGGGCGGAGAATGTGTCTGGGTTGATTACTGAACGCAGAAAGCACTGCAGCAACTTTTTTTATTCGATCGACTTTTCCGATTTAAAGTCAGACGGTGACACCACTCTTGAAGAAAAATTACGCCGTATCAGAGAGGTGCTTTCCAAAAAGCAGTCGTTGAAGTCACGACGTTCCTCGGGTTCTGTGTCCAACATGCGGCATATAGCCTGATTCCTATCCGTTCTACCCGCCTGCAAGGAGTCAATACCATGGCGAAAAATGCCAAATCGAGCGTTGATAAAATTGTAAAGAAGGTCAACAAAGAATTTGAAAAAACCTCCGCCCAGATAGAAACTTTGATCAACGATGCAATGAAGCACTTCGACTCTCTGCAGCATCAGGTTCAAGACCCGGTGCGCAGATTACTGAAAGAAGTGGATGAGCTTCGTGAGCGCGAAATGAAGCGCTTTAGTGATGAGTTTGAGCGCCGGCTGGAAGAGTTCCACGAACTGCAATCCAACATTCTCGAGCGTTTGGGTGTTGCGTCCAAAGAAGATATTCGCAAAGCCGAGAAAGAGAGCAAGAAGCAGCTCAAGAAAGCGCCTGCTAAAAGTACTACTGCCAAAGAAACCAAGGCCAAAGCACCTGCGGTCAAAAAAGCCGCACCTAAAAAGGCAGCAGCCAAAAAGCCCGCAGCAAAGAAAGCACCGGCAGCCAAGGCTAAGAAAGCCGCGGATAGAAGCGATCTTACCTTGGTTAAAGGCATTGGGCCTGCCACAGCCAAAAAGATGAAAGACGCCGGCATTACCTCCATTGACCAGATTGCCAATCCATCGGCAGCAGACACGGAAAAGCTGAAGGCTTTCTCCAGCATCAAGGGGTTCGACCAACTCACGGCCGAAGCTAAGAAAATTAACTGATGCGAGCGCCTGAGCAGCCTGTATTACGGGACATTGTCCTGATTGGCGGCGGGCACAGCCACGTCGGGGTACTGAAACGGTTTGCAATGAAACCCGTTCCCGGCGTGCGCTTAACCCTCATCTGCCGTGACACCCACACACCCTATTCCGGAATGCTGCCAGGTTATGTGGCTGGGCATTACAGCTACGACGATGTTCACATCGACCTCAGTCGCCTCGCGGAATTTGCCGGCGCACGATTTTATCGCTCCGAAGCCATCGGCATAGATCGCAACAGCAAGCGCGTGATCTGCAAAGGCCGGCCGGATGTGCCTTACGACATACTCTCGATCAACATTGGCTCCTCTCCCAGAGTGAATGAGGTTGAGGGCGCTTCTGAATTCGCGGTGCCTGTCAAACCAATCACAGGTTTCAATAATCGATGGCTTGCTCTGCTCTCCCGTATCGAGAATCACCAAGGCCCCCTGACTATTGGTGTTGTAGGTGCAGGTGCAGGAGGCGTAGAACTTACACTTGCCATGCAGTTTCGCCTCAAGAGCGAGTTGGAAAAACGTGGGCGGGATTCCGATCAGCTGCACTTCCATTTATTTGATGCAGCCAAAGAAATTCTTCCGACCCACAACACCAAAGTGCGTGAGATATTCCGAAAGACACTCGCTGATCGTGGTGTAAAACTCCACCTTGGCTCTCCGGTAGAAAAAGTCAGCGACGGGCTATTGCGCATGGCCTCAGGTGAGACCCAGCAGGTAGATGAAGTGCTTTGGGTTACCCGAGCTGGCGGGCCAGCCTGGCTGCAAGAAACCGGCCTGGCGCTGGACGACGGCCTGTTCCTGCGGGTACGTGATACCTTGCAGGTTGAAAACGACGACAGCATTTTCGCCACCGGTGATATAGCCAACGTGGTTAACCACCCCCGAGAGAAAGCTGGCGTGTTTGCAGTGCGCCAAGGTCCACCGCTGGCTGACAATCTCAAACGCATGGCATTGGGCAAAGCACCAAAAGATTTCAGTCCCCAGAAAAAATGGTTGGCGCTGATCAGCACCGGTGACAAGTATGCGGTAGCCTCCCGTGGCGATATGCAGTTTGATGGCCCCTTGGTGTGGCGATGGAAAGACTGGATCGACCGTCGGTTCATGGAAAAATTCACCGACCTTCCTCCCATGGAAGAATCTGGCGCCCTGCCCGATACCGCAGCCGCCCAGAATCCTGAGGAGGCATCCCAGGCCATTTCTGCAGTTGCCATGCGCTGCGGTGGGTGCGGTGCCAAGGTAGGCAGTACGGTGCTTTCGCGAGCGCTAGGCGAGCTACGCCCCATTGATCGGGACGATATTATTATCGGCCTGCATGCGCCGGATGACGCCGCTGTGCTGAGAGTGCCGCCAGGGAAAGCGGTGGTGCATACCGTCGACTTTTTCCGGGCTTTTATTGACGACCCTTACACGTTTGGTCGCGTTGCCGCCAACCACGCCTTGGGCGACGTTTTTGCCATGGGAGCTGAAGCCCAGAGTGCAACGGCAGTGGCAACGGTGCCTTATGGTATCGAATCCAAGGTGGAAGACGTTGTTTTCCAGATGATGTCTGGTGCCGTGGATGTACTGAATGAAGCCGGCTGTGCGCTGGTGGGCGGTCATACAGGTGAGGGCCAGGAACTTGCACTGGGCTTTGCCGTTAATGGCCTGATCGATCCGGATGAAGTGATGAGCAAAGGCGGCTTGCGCGCTGGCGATGTGCTCATTATCACCAAGCCGATCGGCACCGGAACGCTCTTTGCAGCCCACGCCCGCTTGGCGGCCAAAGGTCGTTGGATCGATTCTGCCCTCGCCTCCATGGTGCAGTCGAACAAAGCGGCAGCGGACTGTCTGCGCCGTTCGGGCTCAAAAGCCTGTACCGATGTGACCGGTTTCGGATTACTGGGACACCTGGTTGAAATGACTCGGCCATCCGGTGTGGATGCGGAATTGGATCTCTCTGCTATTCCCATCCTTCCGGGTGCGGAAGAAACCGCTGCGGCAGGCATTCTCAGTTCCCTTCAGCCAGCCAACATACGCTTGCGTCGTGGTATTCGGGATCAGGAAAAATGGGTGAATCACCCACGCTATCCACTGATTTTTGACCCACAAACCGCGGGTGGCTTGTTGGCGAGTATTTCGGCCGATAAAGCAGAAGAGTGTGTTCGAGAGCTAAAAGCCCTCGGCTACCCGCATACCGCCATAATCGGTCGGGTAACCCCGCAGGATGAAAGCGGGCCAATCGAGCCGATTACGTTGAAAGATTGAATTCAGCATTGATTCCCGGAGCAGCGCTGCACCGCAAGTGCAAGCGCCTGCTCCAGGGACGCCTGTTCTTTTTCCGGAGTGAACAGCCCAGCCAGCTGGCCCACCTGTCGTCTTAACTGCTCTAAAAACTTCGAATTGGTTTCTGCCCGTTCGAGTACCGCTGCCAAAGCCGATGTGTTGCCAACCGGGTAATAACCAGCATAATCCCTACCAAGCAACCCGATATTTCCGGATATGTTTGAAGCAATTATCGGCAGGCCCGCGCGACAGGCTTCCGATATTACGTTTGCTCCGCCCTCCATCACTGAGCTCATCACTAATAGTTGGCTCTTTGCCATCAGCCCCACAACATCGGATTTCTCAAGTTCACCAAGCCAGCGAAACCTTGGGTTCTCATCTACTTCCTGGAGCGCAAGGCGTTCCCAATGCGCATCGTGGGCCTTGCCCGCGCACAAGACACGGATTCGGGAAGTCTTTGGCAGCGCCCTTGCCGCCTTGGCCGCCGCCAGTGAGTCCTTTTCAGACCTGAGGTGACCGATAACACATACATTAAAATCAGGCGCGGCAGGGTCACTGGTTCCGGGCATCTCTGTTGGCTTATCGGCTGACTGAAACAGCGTGACCAGCTTGTCCCGAAAACTCTCAGGAATATCGGCGCCCACTTGTGCGTGCAATCCAATAAGCGCATCGGCCGCCTGCATGGAGTAAAGGGTTTGCTCCGGATATTGGTACTGATGCCGATATATGTCTGTTCCCGTAAGGGCCACCACCAAAGGTTTGCTCGGCCAAGTCTCACGAAACAACTGCACGGCATCGTAGCTGCGCCAGGCATGAAGGGCGAGGAATAGCTCACAGGGCTCACCACGGTATTCCGTGACAACGGACACCTGATGCCCTGAACGTTCCAGCAACGCTTGCCAACGCTCTGCAGTTGCCCTGTTACCAGCTTTCGACCCAGGGGCAGCCGGTGTCATGATGATAATATCCATAGGTATCTTTGGTATAAGTAAGCCCTTACCGGGCCCGGGTGAAGCTTTGGTAGACTAACATAGGGCATCTGAAGAATAGTGCCCGGATACATGACCCATTTTAACCCGAAAACCGTATAGCTGTTCAGGCTAGACGGCAATCAGAGTATCCTGCTCCTTACAATATCAATCACATAACCGATCAAGGATTTCAAATGGCTTTGAATCTTATACGGAAGTTAGTGGTATCCAGCTTGTTCTGCGTCACCGCTGTAACCGCATCGGCAGAAACATTTGTATTTACAGCAATCCCTGATGAAGACGAAACCAAACTGGTAGAACGTTTCCGCGGTGTAGCTGATTACCTCTCCGAGCAACTGGATGTTGATGTACGTTACATCCCAGTGAAATCCTACGCCGCAGCGGTTTCAGCATTCCGCAACAACCAGGTGCAATTAGCGTGGTTTGGCGGCCTTTCTGGCGTGCAGGCCCGCAGGCTGGTTCCGGGTTCCGAAGCTATCGCTCAAGGTGTTGAAGACGAAGCATTCGAGACCTATTTTATTGCGAACACCAACACTGCTATTGAGCCGGCCGCTAAGTTTAGCGATCTTGAAACTCCGCTGAAGGGAAAAACTTTCACCTTTGGATCAAAGGGCTCAACCTCTGGCCGCCTTATGCCAGAGTTTTATGTGCGTGATACCTTTGGTGCCAAGCCAGAAGATTTCTTCTCGCGGGTTGGCTTCAGTGGCAACCACACACGCACTCTCCGTTTGGTTGAAGCCGGAACCTACGGCGTAGGTGCGCTCAACTTCCAGGTTTGGGAGAAAGAGCTGAGTGACGGGAATATTGATACGGATGCCGTTCAGGTGATCTGGAAAACGCCCGCCTATCCGGATTACCAGTGGACTATCCGTGGTGATGTAGATAAGCGTTTTGGCGAAGGTTTCAAACAGCGCGTTACTGAAGCGTTGTTGAACCTCGATAATCCGGAGCTTCTGGAAAGCTTTCCGCGCTCTGGTTTTATTCCTGCCTCCAATGACGACTATGAGCCGATTCGCAAAACTGCCGAAGAGATTGGAATCCTAGATTGATGTCAGGATTCGATTTCTCTGGCCTTACGGCATCATTCAGCGGCAAGCGGGTAATAGGCCCGCTGTCGCTGGATGTTAAACCGGGCGAAAAAATTGCACTTGTGGGCAAAAGCGGAGCGGGTAAATCCACGCTTATCCGCTTGATTCATGAACGAGTCAATCGGGATTCGTCGCTTATCCCGCAGGAGCTGGGTTTGGTGAGTGCCTTGTCCGTGTTCCATAACGTATTTATGGGGCAGCTGGACAAACATTCCACCTGGTATAACACGGTAACTCTCGCCCGGCCCTTTGCTAAGGACCGTGCCGATGTGAACACCCTGTTGCAGTTACTTGGAATGACAGAAAAACTCTGGACGCCCACCGCTTCCCTTTCGGGTGGGCAACGGCAGCGTGTGGCTATTGGCCGGGCCTTATACCGTAACGCATCCATACTCCTGGCTGATGAGCCTGTTTCAGCACTCGATGGGCCCATGGCAAATTCAGTAATGACACTCCTTCGAGATCGTTTTTCAACGAGTATTATTGCGCTGCATGATGTGGAACTGGCGTTGAGTTACTGCACCAGAATAGTTGGCATCCAGGATGGGCAAATCGCTCTGGATGAATCAAGCGCGAAGCTTGTGGCTTCAGACATAATGTCTCTTTACTAGGTAACACAGCCGTTTCATGCTTTCTTCCCCAACGGTTCGTACCAGTCTTATTTTCCTTGCCATCGCCTTGGTCGGGCTTCTGTTTGCCGACATTGCCATAACGGCATCCAATCCCTGGCGAGATCTAGGTAACTTTTTTCTCGGAATTGTAACGCCCAATTTTTTCAGCAGCGAAGGCTTGATGACCGCCCTGTTAAGAACGGTCGCTTTCGCCTTCGTTGGGGTGGCGCTTGGCGGCGTTGCAGGGTTTCTTCTTGCTCTGGTTTACCGCTCCCTGCCCGTGCGCATGTTCTGCGCGTTTATTCGTGCGATTCACGAACTGTTCTGGGCACTTATCTTCCTGCAGTTTTTTGGTTTCCACCCGTTAACCGGGGTGCTGGCTATTGCTATCCCCTACGCGGGGATTTTCGCCAAGGTGTACTCGGAAATTCTCGAAGAGGCAGATCCGGAACCCGGTCGGGCCTTGCCTCCAGGCACCGGAATTGTCTCGGCGTTTCTCTACACCCGGATTCCAGACTGCTGGGTAAAGATGCGCACCTATACCGCTTACCGCCTTGAGTGCGGCTTGCGCTCCAGCGCGATTCTTGGCTTTGTTGGCTTGCCAACACTCGGGTTTTATCTGGAGGCCTCGTTCTCCCAAGGGCTGTATTCAGACGCCGGCGCCATGCTGATTCTGTTTTACATCCTGATTGCTACCATGCCCCTTTGGGTGCGGCCAAAGCTTCTGCCCGTATACATTCTTGGCGCCCCCTTCTTTCTTGGTGAAGGTTTGCCCATTGTGTGGGGCAACGTGCAGCGCTTCTTTACGGAAGACATAGTGCCGGCCCCACTGCGAAACGGCGAAGGTCTCGCGGGCCTTACCCCCTGGTTGAATGACTTGATGATTAACGAGGCCATGCCGGGCATCTGGAACACCATTGTGCTCACTCAGATTGCCTTGGTGGCTACCGGGATTATATCGTTGCTGGCATTCCCGTTGATCTCAAATCACTTTGGCGGTCCCTTAAGGCGCAATGCCGGCCATGTTGCATTGGTGATTGCGCGCTCTACACCTGAGTACATTCTGGCTTATATTCTCTTGCAGCTATGGGGGCCATCCATGTTGCCAGCGGTTGTAGCTTTGGCTTTGCATAATGGCGGCATCATTGGGCACCTGATAGGCCGGCAAACCAGCTCAATCAAGCTCCGTCCCGACGCGCCAAGCGGCTTGAATCGATATGGCTGGGAACTGGTGCCCCGTGTTTACCGTTCGTTTTTGGCGTTTTTGTTCTATCGCTGGGAAATAATCATGCGGGAAACAGCCATTCTGGGGATTCTCGGCATCTACACCCTTGGGTTCTATGTAGACAGTGCCATACAGAACATCCGGTTTGATCGAGCCATGGTACTGATACTGGTAACCGCCCTGCTCAACATCGGTGTGGATACACTAGGGCGCTATATACGTCGCAAGCTTGCACTCCAGACCATGCCAACCTGCTAAGGCGCGGCGCCACAGAGAATAGAGACTTAGCGCTTACATTCTATGTGCCCAGTCACCATGTCGGAACCGCCTGATACACTGCCCAGAATATCTGATTTGGCAAAGATACCCGAGCGGTGCAGCAATGAAATGCCCACATAACAGTTGCTTACCGCCTTGTTATCAGTAAACAAGCGAAGTGGCACATCAAGCTGCCCCTCGAGGTAATTGAGAAAGCGTGAGGTATTTCGCTCCCGCTTTGCCTGTTTAACCTGCTCTACATAAGGCACTTCCGCGGCATAGGAAAAACCAAAACCAATACCAAAGCGAAACCACTCCTTCGATGACCAGGGCGGCTTAGCCGGCGTCATGGCCATGACATAGGCGTTGTATTCGCCAAAATTATCCTGGTATCCATTTTCGAAACGGCGATTTAGCGAAAGCCTGCCCCAATAATCGACGTACTTGCCGTCGGAAATCAGTTTTCCCAGCGTTAAGCCGGCCATGTAGGCGTGAACATCCTCACTGCGCTTCAGAGTACCTGTGAGTGTTCGAGTAAATGGTCCTTCAGCCTGGTAGCCAGAATTCAGTCGCCAAGACCATTCTCCGGAACGTTCTGACCCTGGCTGTTTGGTTGAGTCGTCCAGAGCATTCCCGAACAAGTAAGCAAAACCAAATGTGGCCGAAACAAGCTGCGATTCGTCCACCAGTGGGCTGTTGTAGATCTCGCTATCTACATGCTCGGATGCAACGTTTGTAAACAGCAGCAAACGGGGTGTTGCCTGATAGGAGGTATTTACGCCTGCGCGCCAGAAAGCGGCGGAATCCGGTTCATAGGCAGGTCTGTCGGCCCTCGCCTCATTTGCGTCAACACCATAGTAGTAATCTGTAAGGTCGCTGTCCTGATACACGTAACTGACAAACGGCGTGAACGACCAGCGGCCACTTTCCCATGGGTAAGAGTAGGTGAAATCCCACTCGTAACCGTTGTGAACGCCAAGAACGTCATTTGCCCAGGTTGCGGAAAGCGAGCCCCAATCCCCGAAAAATGTGGCAGAGAAGCCCATGTCGACGGTCTGATCTCGATCGTCAATGCCACTGAAATAGGGAGAGGCATCCGATTCAAGCCGGTTGAAGCGATATTTGGCAAGCAGATCAACTTTTAACCAATCCGATTTCACAAGATGTGCTCCCGCTGAAGTGCCATGGGCGAATAGCCACTTTCCTTCATAGAGATACAGCGGAATAAGGTCTGCTTTGCTGTCGTTGAGCACGCCCGATATATTATCCACCCCAGCGTAGGGGCTCGTTCCTCTACGCAAGGCTGCCCCAAGGCCAACTGTGCCTGCGGGCACTTCGTTAACAGACGTTCGGGTGTCCGGCAGGCTGGCGTATCCATCACCCGCAGTTAAACAAAGGCTTAGGCAGACGCTGAACCTGATACATCCTGATTTCATTTTGAGTTTCCGGTTTGTCGCAGATACCCCTGGTTATAGAACAGGGCCAATGGTTGCGATAACGTTGTGCCAAATCCTTTCGTGATAATGCCAGGCAAGAACCTCTGGCAAACTGACCACCTCAGATCGGCTGATATAGCTCTGCTGGCGTTCTTTAATGGCCTGTGTCGTGGCCTCATCTTGCAGAAGAATATTGTTTTCGTAGTTGAGATCGAAGCTTCTCAAGTCGAGATTCGAGGACCCGATCAGGCTGATTTTACCGTCAATGGTGAGGGTTTTTGCATGAAGCAACCCTCCTTTGAACTCGTGAATCACGCAGCCGGCATCGAGCAACCGGTGATAATAGCTACGGCTGGCAGCAGCCACAATCCAACTGTCATTAATTTTGGGGAAGATCAGCGCAACTTTCACGCCCCTATAGGCCGCTGCGCAAAGGGCTTCCAGTACCGTAGCGTCGGGAACGAAATAAGGCGTAGAAAGGGTCAGTTCGCTTTGGGCGCAGGCAAACAGGTTAGCAAAGAGATGCGGCGTGGCACCGTGGCGCTCAGTTGGGCCAACGCCCATAACCTGTGCGGGAAAACCGCCCTCCCCACGCCCTGACGATAAAGGTATGTCATCCAGTGACTCGTTGGTGGCCTGCATCCAGTCACTGGCAAACAACAATTGATTTTGAACCACTACCGGCCCGGTAAACCGGAGCATGATATCTACCCAGGGCGCGTATCTTGCCTTAACCAGGAACTCCGGGTCTGCAGAGTTCCGGCTGCCGCAATAAGTGATACGAGCATCAATCACCGTAATCTTGCGGTGGTTTCGGAGATCCAGCCGGCTGGTCAGAATGGTGCGAACAGGATGCTTCAGGGATAGCGCAACCGCCATATGAACGCCCGCCTCTGCCATACGCTGCCAGAGCGGGGAGTTGATAATCGCACGTGAACCCAGCCCATCCGCCATGGCCCGGCATACCACGCCTCTATGGGCCGCTCGAATCAGGGCTTCAGCAATGGCGTGACCGGTATTGTCGTCAAGCCAGATGTAATAGAGCACGTGAACATGATCGGTAGCTGCATCTATATCGGCCACCATTCTTTCAAGAGTTTCATTGCCGTCTCTCATAAGCTCGGCAGTATTACCCGATGAAGGATGGAAGCCGTTGATGGAACCTGCATAACGAAATGCAGGCCGATACACCGGCTCAATCAGCGCCTCGGTATTGGCAGCATCACCCATAAACCAGGACGCTTTCGCCCTTATTTCGTGGAAAACTTCTTTGTGTCGCTTGCTCGCGCGATTGCCAATATCTGTTTCGCCGAACAGGAAATAAATTGCGCTGCCGAAATAAGGCAACAAATTGAGAACCACAAACCAGGCAAGCCGACCGGGAGGCGAGAGATCATCCCGGAGCAAAATCCGAATGGTAAACGTAAGAACCAAAAGAGTGTGGAGTACCAGAATAACCGTCATCAGGCTGCCTTTGGTGGTGTTGGACCCTTCACTTATTCACTAGCCGCTGGGAACCTTGTCACAATTTCTTCAGGTCGATCGGCTTAAAGGCCGGTAATGACCAAGAGTTCGCGGCGACTTAAGGATACAATCCGTTACACTGTTGAAACGTTCTGTAATAGTTCATTCAAGGTAGCACCGCTCATGATCGAAGGACTTGTTGTACTGACTCAGGTCGGCCTGCTGGTTTTGGTTGTGACCCTGGTGTGGCGAATGCTAATACTGACTCGCTCCGAACCTCTACTAGCGACTGCTGCTGACAGCCAACTCCTACCGGTAACACGCAAAGAAAAGCCGGTTGTTCAAAAGCAGAAACGTCTAGCCTCTGCAGATCGTACAGAGTTGTTTACCCAGCTGCACATTCTTGCAGGGCTTCAAGAACGGGATTGTCGAATAAGTGGCCTACAGCTGAATGACGCGCCGGAAACGGTTCGTGCTTATGCGGCAGCCTGGTTATACGGAGCCGGTTGCGCTCTGTGCGACCAATCAGAACGGCACAGTGATTCATTGGCGGGCTTGGTGGCTCAGATCGCCGCGCGTAAAACCGGTATTCGACAGTCTGAGGCCGTGCAGGCGATTGCAACACTGACATCCTGCGGTGTGCTGCTTGCCTGTTTCCGCGCCGGGCTTGAAGGCGCAGAATTTTGGCAGACCCACCAGTACGTTCAGCCTGAAAACAGCCTTTACTCCGCTATTACCGCGAACGCACTGATCTGATATTTTAACCTTTGGGCTGCTCCAGCACCCAGTCTGTGCCCAGCGGTACTGAATCTGCCTGGTTGGGCTTATCCGCTGGCACGCCTGCTACAGATGGGCGAGTAAATACACCATCTTCCGTAGATTCCATAGACTCCACATCTACTGAGAGAATCAGGTAGGTTGTTCCACCAGACAATACTCTGGCCCGATGGGTAAGACCAAAAACAAAACGGCAATAATCCAACTTCAGTTGCATTAGATCCTGTTCTGCCTTGCGGATCTTCCTCAGCAGTACTTTTTGTACACTTTCCCCATAATCCATCATATTTTCTCTGAAGTTGGCGCGACTTTGTGCGTGATTTTACACTGTTCTCGGGTTTTGTCAGCCAAGGCATCGTGTGAATAAGGGCCAGTTTAGCCTGCTCAATGACCCTCGCTCTGAAAGACGAGCTTCAAGGGCACGGATTCTGAAAGAGGCTGCTGGCCACTCTGTAGATCAACGCGCCATACCATCTCAGCGGCGGTGGTGCATAAAGGCGCAACGAAGTGCGCCAAATATTGCCCATCATCTCCTCGGCGTAATGGTATCGGGTACTCGCCCATGTACATGGACTCCCCCCGCAGAACTGCAATAAAACGTTCTGGTGTGTCTGGCGCAGAAACTGTTAACCGGTATTCTGCGCCCTGCCCTTCGTCGCCAATACTCTGCAGGCTCACACTCCACAGGCCCGCTTCCGTTTCCCATTCACAGGGAGGCCCCATCAAGTCGCATGCAGGTAGCACTATGGCTACGGCCCCATTGTCCGGGGGTTGTAACCAGCGAACACTAAATACAGCTATTATCGCCAGGCCCAAAACGAAACCCAAAATCAAAATCGCTCGTAACATACCGATACCGGGCTTAAACCCCTGTTGAAAACCACAAAGCATTATGGACACTATCTGCGTCAAGGCAAAGATTTCTAAACCAGCGCCATACATGAGAAAATGCCGCGCTCGCATATCTGACCCACTTTCAAAAACAGGAATACGCCCGTGCAGCCGGATATTTCCGTTAAAAACCTCAACAAGATTTATGAGGGCGGTTTCCAGGCCCTGAAAAACATCAATCTTGAAATCAATCGGGGTGAAATTTTTGCTTTGCTTGGCCCAAACGGCGCCGGCAAAACCACCATGATCAGCATCATTTGTGGGATCGCTAACATGACATCCGGTGAAGTCCGTGCGGGTGGTTTTGACATAGTTAAGGATTACCGCAAGGCTCGCTCAACCATTGGCCTGGTGCCGCAAGAGCTAAATACCGATTCATTTGAAACGGTTTGGAACGCAGTATCGTTCAGCCGGGGCTTGTTCGGTAAAGCGCCCAAACCGGCCCACATCGAAAAAGTATTGAGAGATTTATCCCTGTGGGATAAACGAGACAACCGTATCATGACCCTGTCCGGCGGCATGAAGCGCCGTTTGATGATTGCTAAAGCGCTGTCTCATGAGCCCCGAATACTGTTTCTTGATGAGCCTACGGCAGGCGTGGACGTGGAACTTCGCCGAGATATGTGGGAGATGGTTCGAAAACTCCGGGAAGACGGTGTAACCATCATTCTCACGACTCACTACATAGAAGAAGCGGAAGAAATGGCGGATCGCATCGGAGTGATACGCCAAGGTGAAATCATTCTGGTGGAAGAGAAGAGCCAGTTGATGAGCAAGCTCGGTAAGAAAGAACTCCGCCTACAACTGCAAAACAAACTGGACGAGGTGCCGAGTGAATTGCGAACCGAGCCAGTTGAGTTGTCGGAAGATGGCTACGAACTGATATATACCTTCGACTCACAGCAGGAGCAGGCTGGCGTCGCGAGACTACTGCGAACCCTTGGCGATATAGGGGTTGATTACCGCGATCTGCGCACCCGTGAGAGCTCCCTGGAAGACATATTTGTCGGCCTGGTGCATGAACAAGCCACCAAAGGCTAACAGGAGAAAGCATGAATTTTTACGGTGTTAAAGCCATTTACAACTTTGAAATGTCCCGCATGCGGCGCACTCTGATGCAAAGCGTGCTTTCACCTGTCATCTCCACCTGCCTGTATTTTGTGGTGTTTGGCTCTGCGATTGGTTCCCGCATGGGCGATATCGACAACATTGCATACGGCGCCTATATCATCCCCGGCCTGGTGATGCTCTCGTTACTGATGCAAAGTATCTCCAATGCCTCGTTCGGCATTTATATGCCGAAGTTCTCCGGCACAATTTACGAAGTGCTTTCTGCACCGGTATCTTACGTGGAGGTGGTACTAGGCTACGTGGGTGCTGCGGCAACCAAGTCGGTGATACTGGGCCTTATCATACTCGCCACCGCCAGGCTGTTTGTGGACTACAGCATACTGCACCCATTCTGGATGCTGTCGTTTCTGATACTGACCGCCGTAACCTTCAGCTTATTCGGGTTTATCATCGGAATATGGGCCGACGGTTTCGAAAAGCTGCAGATCGTTCCCATGATGATCGTAACCCCACTCACCTTTCTTGGGGGCACCTTCTATTCCATCGACATGCTTCCGGAAGTCTGGCAAACCATCAGCCTGTTCAATCCAGTGGTGTACCTGATTAGCGGGTTCCGGTGGGCTTTTTATGGTGTGTCTGATGTACACATAGGGATCAGCGTAGGGATGACCCTGTTATTCCTGGCAACTTGCATGGCAGGTATCTGGTGGATTTTCAAAACCGGCTATCGGCTGCGCACCTGATGCGATACCGCTACACCCTGCTCTGCATTGTGGCCACATTGGCCGGCTGCTCTGGCTCGGCTGCTGTTGAGCCGTCAGCCAGCCTACCGGTTATAGAAGGATGTTTTGTAACGGCCGCCAACACCGTTAGTGTCAGCCTGGAACTGGCGCGGGCGCCCAGGGATCGTCAGAAAGGTTTGATGGGCAGAGAGTCTATGGCCGCCAACTCGGGCATGCTGTTCGAGTATCAGGAGCAGCAGAGCCGGGACCATGGTTTCTGGATGTTCCAAACCCTTATCCCCCTGGACATCGCTTATCTGAATGACCAAGGCGTGATTGGCAACATTAAACAGATGGCCCCTTGCGACTCATCAAGTGGCGCGCGCTGCCCCAGTTACCCTGCGGAGGTTGCGTTCATCTCAGCCGTGGAAATGAACGCAGGGTTCTTTGACGCTAATGAAATTGCGGTCGGAGACCGTCTCAAGCTTGGCGAACAGAACTGCAGTAATCGCTAGCTGTCTTTCCACTCCGGTTTGCGCTTATCCAGAAACGCACAGATGCCTTCCCGGGCATCATCCGCAAGCAGGTTTTCCGCCATCACCCTGGCCGTGTAGTCGTATGCATCGGCCAGCGGCATTTCCAGCTGTTTATAGAAAGCGCCCTTACCTATTTTCAGCGTGTGCCCGGATTTTTCTGCAATGGTGCGGGCCATCGCGTACACCGTTTCATCCAGCAAGGATTCGTCGACAACGCGGTTTACCAGCCCTAGCTGCTCTGCACGGGCAGCGCTGATCATTTCACCGGTAAGAAGCATTTCCATAGCGTGCTTTCGGGATACGTTGCGAGATAGTGCGACCATAGGCGTTGAGCAGAACAACCCGATATTCACACCCGGCGTCGCAAAGCGAGCAGAGGTTTCCGCTACCGCCAGATCACAACTCGCCACCAGCTGGCACCCAGCTGCCGTTGCAACACCCGCTACCCGGGCAATCACGGGCTTTGGCAGGTTGACCACCTGCTGCATTACCTCACTACAGCGCTTAAACAACGCCAACTGAAACTCGTGGCTGTCGAGTTGATCTCGAATTTCTTTCAGGTCATGACCAGCACAAAACACCTTACCCTCGGCCGCAATCACTACAACGCGGGTAGTGTTGTGTGCGGCGATATTTTCGAGAGCCTCCGCCAGAGCATCCAGCATGCCCATGGAAAGACTATTGCGCCGCTCAGGCTGGCTCAGGGTAAGGGTTGTAATGCCCATTTCATCGGTATGTTGTTTCAGAAGTTCGGTCATGGCTGGCTACCTCGGTTCACCGTAAATCAGAGAACAGTCAGTATCAGGCAGGATGCGTTCGCTGTCGAAGCGACCTTTAGCGCATGTCACAACACGTTGTTTTTTCGATATTCGCCGGGAGCAACGCCCATCCAACGCCGAAAAGCCCGGGTAAAGCTGGCCGTATCGGTGTAGCCCAAATGAATGGCTAACTCGTCGAGTTTCATGTCACTGCCGCTGAGTATCTGCGTAGCCGTTTGTCGACGCTCTTCATCAACCAGAGCCCGAAAACTGGTACCTTCCTGCTCCAACTTCCGCCGAAGGCTTCGGGATGACATAGCGAGTGCGCTGGCCACCTCATCAAGTGTTGCCACCAACCCAAGCGGGCCAAGAATTTGCTGCCGCACCAACCCGGACAACCCACTGGTTTGCCGTTGTTCCAGCTGCAAACGGCATTGATCGTTCAGCATCCTCACCAACCTTGCATTGAACGTCGGCAGCGGCTTATCGGCGGCAAGGCCCGCCACCATAATTGCGTTACGGTGACTGTTATAGGTTGGGCGAACCCCAAGAACCTCTTCAATAAAACCAGCATACACAGGCTCAGGCCCTTCAAACTCTGCTTTACTGATCGCCAGGCCAGATAAACTAAGCTCCCGCACCAGATTCACGCCCGTTGCCAGATCACGCTCCAGCAGAAACTGGCGCACATGCGGAGGAATAGATTCCGGATCTAAACCAATTCCAAAGAAGCCATCTTCATCGAAACAATACAGCCGACAATAGGCCGTGCTTAACGGCAGGTAACGGATGGCCGTTTTAGCTGCATCCCTTAGCGTGCGGCTGGTACTCAACGCAAAGCCCCAAATACCAAACGTCGCCACGTTGTATTGCATCCCGAGCTTCAAGCCCAGCGCAGGCGTGTCTGGCAACGCAAGAATCAGGTTCTCGATCAAACGCATTTCCTGATCGAGGGCAATCAGTGCCTCGCCATCCCCTAACGCCTCATCGGTGATACCCGTGCCCTGCAGACAGGTGTCTTTATCGACACCCAGGCTGGCGGCGAAGTTAAGCATCACCTGGCTGATGACAATGGGATGAAGAATGGGGTCTGCGTTAATCATCAAGGTACTTTTATAGTTTGGGTTTGATCAGCATAACTGGCCACAAGGGCTTCTCGATTGGCCAGAGCTGCCCTGTGTGCAGGTTACCGAAGACATTACATTGAAAGCATATTCCCAACAAATATTAAAACGAGAGGTGAGCATGCTCCAGGATGTAAGTACAGCCAACCGCGAAGCCGTTGTTTTCGCAAAGAACTACATGGGGCAATTCGGATGGCCAACGGTTGTTTTAGTCGCATTGGTGCTGGCTGGCTTTGTCGGCAACCTGGCTCTTTTTGCGTTTGGCGTGGTGCCAGCCTGGGCCGCAATGCTTATTCTTGCCGCCCTCACCTATATGGCCTACACCCCGGTGCATGAAGCCGTTCACGGTAATATCCATGGCAAGCATGACAAGCTGCGCTGGGTGAACGATCTGTGCGGCTATTTAATGGCTCCCCTGATCGCTATCCCCTACGCCTCACACCGGCTTGAGCATTTTACCCATCACCGATACACCAACCAGCCAGACAAAGACCCGGATTATCTGATCAGCGGAATCGGCCGAGGGCCGATTGGAGCAATTCGCACGGTGTTCCGATTTTTATGGCTACAAAATACGTTTTTTGTAAACGCCCACTGGGGCAAAGCCACGATTAAGGAGCGAACCGTGTATTGTGCAGAGATCGCGGCTTCTCTGGGGTGGCGACTGGCCTTTCTCGCCTTGGTTGATGTGCCCGGTGCTGCCAGGGTGGTTTTTCTTGGATACGTGATGGGGGGCTTTTTCACAGCCTACTGGTTCGCCTATCGGCCACACATCCCTTACAAGTCTGCGGAGCGATACCGCAACACCAACAGCCTGATCATGCCCACCTGGATGAAGCCGTTAGAGTGGTTCTGGCTGGGACAGAATCTGCATTCCATCCATCACCTATTCCCCAGAGTTCCCTTTTATCACTACCACGCACTTCACCGGGATATTGAGCCTATCATTCGGCAACAGGGAACGCCGATACTTTGCATATTCACACGTAAGCCCCTGACGCCAAAAGCAAGCCGATGATCATAATCTGTATACTAGGTTCCAGGTAAATTGTTTGAGGCAAACCGCGTGACAAAAGCACTCCGTACATTTCTTGCTCTACCAGTGGCTGCAGCACTGCTTACTGGCTGTGAGTTATACAAAAACGGGAGTGTTGAGTCAGAAAAGAAAGTGGAGCCAATTGCCTGGTGGGAGCCACTGGAGCCAGATTTGACCATCAACGGCGATGAGTTTTACGCCGGCACCTGTTCCATCACCCGAGTAACAGGCAGTAGTGATGAGAAAACCGCAGAAGTCATATTCAAAGTCCCATCCCGCCTGTTCACCCAGTGCTCCAATAGCGGGCGTGGTGAGAAGGTCCTCGATTACGACGGTGAGTATATTGTTTTAAGAGTTTGCGAGATCGCCTACGGTGCAGGTGGTTGTGGAGGTGATAGCTACAGAAGTGCAGACTTTGAAAACTGGGAAGAACACATAGGCGTTACGTGGATTAATGGCGAAGAATACGAAGCCTGGAGAAAAGTTGGTTCCAAATCATCAAAAGCGGACTCGGTGAAAAAGGTGGTCAGGGAATAGCCGGCATTCGGCGTGTGCTAGCCCTTACGATAGATCCCGACGTCCCAACCCCGGTAGGTTGTTGAGAAATCAATGTTCAGCCCCACCTTCGCGGCTACCCGAACTGACGCTATATGGCGATGAGCGATAATCGCGATGACAGAATCCAAGCCACATTGCGAAAAGCCGTACGCGAGCGCTGCCGCGGCAGCCTCTGACGCCAAACCTCGGCCCCATACATTACGAGCGAGGCGATAACCAATCTCCACCTCCTGCACTCCGTTCAGGTCAACCGGACTCAAGCCGCAAAAACCAATGATGGCTCCCGAAGAACTGTCCACAACCCCCCACTGACCAAAGCCATGCTCTTTGTATGACACCAGACACCCGTCAATAAATTTTCGGGTGTCGTCATCAGTGCACGGCCCATTGGTCGAAAACTCCATTACTTCTGGATCGCCAAGAATTTCCCCAAGCGCACCAACGTCAATTGAGGTGAATTCTCGAAGTACTAGTCTCGGCGTTTCTGCTATGAACATTCCACCTTCCTTGATAGATCTTTGTGCACACAACGTGTCCAAGCTGATAGTACTCATCCATGTTTCTTCGATTCAACCTAAAACAACAACACGTACTTCACCAAACTCAACTTTAACTGCCAATTATTCTCCGGAATCCAACGAGCGCGCAAATTCTGATACGGCTTGCAGTTTTTCGATATCGGATGGTATTGAAAGCGATTCTTGGGCATGCGCAATAACAAGGCGGGCAGATTCCAACGCCGCTGCTTCCATTTTTTCGTTGCCGACGGATGTGAGTGTAGCCAGTGCTTTTAGCGTTCGGAGGACAACCTCAATGGTTCCCGCACCGTCACGGGCAATAGCATTGAATGCATCCTCAAACAAATCACTTAAAGGAATCTCCGGTACAGCAACACGATCATACTCGATGCGGGGTAGTTCCTGCTCTGAAATCTCCTGGGCCAACTCCGCGAACAATCGAACAAAAATACCAGTAACTTGGATCGCGGTTCCAGGGTCGTTGACAGCAGGAGACAGCGCACGACTAGCAATTTCGGACAGCGTAATAAGACCAAACCGGGGATCATCATCGAATGTTCGCTGGTTGCCGATAAAAAATGCGTTAACTATCGATGCCGTTTCGATCACTGCCTCTGCATCCCTGCCGCCTCTTAGATAAGCCAGCGGCCGATTAGGTGCCACAAATGCACCTGGAAGCGTCGCTACTATAATCTGCATTTCTCCATTCTTTGCGGCAGTCTGCAAAGCATCCATATCGATCCGCTGAATATAGCCAACAGTGGTTGGAAATACTGGCAAACCATCTGTTTGATGGTCTGACTGAGTCCCTCCAAGGAAAGGCTTCTCTCTTCGCCGGCGCAACGCTTCGGCAGTGGCTTTCTCAACCTTGGCGATTGTTGTGCCGAGCCGTCCCAGCCGAGCGATTCCATCAACCCATTTGATAAAGTTGATAATGACTAATACAAAAACCACTATGGTAATAATAAAAAGGATGAACCTGCCTGCTTTTTCGTAATAGCCATTCAACAACGCAACCTGAGCGACGATACTGAAAATAAATGCACCAATAAACGTGGACAATGCATTTTGGGAGACATCGTCGGAGACAACCAGCGTGAAGGCCCGTGGAGTCGCCGAATTGCTCGCAGACTGATAAGCAGCCAGCATCGAGCCCACGGCAAATACCGCCATGACCAGCATGCTTGCCGAAATGACCTCGAGCAGCATCTCAATTGATTCGGTATTTACCTCGGGGGCCTTCTGAAATATCTGGAACTGGTCAGCCCATTGAGCGATGAAAGCGATAGCGATGGACACAAGACAAACGAATAGCGGCTTGACCCACAGCCTCTCACCTATACGATTGAGTATAAACCTGAGTTTGTCTTTCATGCTTTATTCCACCTTGAGGTGAAGTTAAGCGTGCCCTTCTTACTTGGTTTATGAGGTAAGTTTTCGTAAGTAGCCAGGGCGCGCGCTACATGACTAACTACTTAGTTGGCATCAGCGTAATTTCACGCACATCGCATCTAGGGGCGGCAGAAATAGCATACACAACCGCATCGGCTATATCGCTGGGGTCTAGCTTGTCTGGCTTGGCTTCATCAAAAAAGGGCGTGTTGACCATGCCGGGGCAGATGGTGGTACAACGGCCATTCCATTCAGCCATTTCGGCGGCTAGATTTTGGCCAAATCCGTAAGCAAACCACTTCGAGGCACCATACACAGAACCTTTCAATGTGATCTTGCCTGCAATGGAGCTGGTAATAATAAAATGCCCTTGGGTTTCTTTTAATGCGGGAAGGCTGGCTTTGGCGGTAAACAACAGCGCATTGATATTCACGTCCAGCATCGTTTTCCATTCGTCAGGATCACCGTTTTCGATGCCCGGAGCGTTAACGCCTGTGCCTGCATTAGCGAACACCACATCGAGTCTGCCGAATGTTTCTATGGCTTTGTCCACCACGTTTGTAATTTCGTTTAGCTTGGACACGTCTGCCGTTACCGCTAACACCCTGTCGTTGGCACACCTTTTGACTATGTCATTTAGCTTGTCGGTACTTCTCGCCGTAATAACGACTTTGTGCCCCGCCTCGATGAGTTTCTCAGCTGTGGCTGCGCCAATACCGCTAGAGGCACCTGTGATCAGTACGATTTTTTGGTCAGTCATTGCTTTTACTCCTCATTAGAGGCTGATACACCCCTGCCCGGCACATTCACTCCTTCGGAGCAAATTGGTCGAAGACCTCTTGCCCTGTCATTTTCTTTGTTTTGTTCTTGAACTCGTAGAATGCGGGCTTTTCATCAATGAAGATCTCACTATTCAGCGCGAATTGCTCGCTCTGGAATAGTCCTGCCGGGATGATGTACTCATTGTTTGGAAGCAGATGATAGAAGAGATGCGTACCGCATTTGGAACAAAAGCCACGCTGCGCCCAGTCGGAAGACTGGTAAGTTGAAGGCTCGTCTCCCTCAAACTTTACGTTCGAGCCACAATGGACTGCAAACATTGGTCCACCAGACCAACGTCTGCACATAGAGCAGTGGCAAAGCCCCACTTCAGCCTGGCTTTCCGAAACAACTTCAATAGAACCGCACAAACATTTACCTTTCATGTGAGTCTCCATGGCTGATCGATGGCCCTTGCCAACGACTACAGCACGTGCGGCTGCTGAATGGAAGCGAAGCCGCGACAGACAAGCTGTCGCCGTGACTGGCCTGACTATCTGTTTTTCACCTGAGATCAGAGCCCATCTTTTATCATTCCTTTGATTTTCTGTGCTTTTTCAAAATGGTCAAGCTGGTGCGTCTGTATCCACCATGTAGCTGCTTCCATTAACCGCTCTGGGTCATCATTTTTGTTGGCGAAGAATGCATAGAAAGAAAGGCCGACAGTGCTGCCTTTAGCCGCTATTTTTTTGTCACACACTTCGACTATTTTGGCTCTCAGATCACTTCTCATTTTTTGGTTGTTTCCAAGCTCGTTTCACGTTTTCAGTCTCAAATTTAAAAACAGGTTAGTTCAGTATTACCGCGAGCTCCACGGAAATGCGAAGCTTCCTGATTTCGTGAATTCAACAATGCTGTATAAAAAACAGTGTTAGGCGCGCACATAGCTGTACAGCGCAGGCGGCACAAAGCCTTAGCCTCGCCTTCGGCGGTCAAGCCTAGAAGGCTATCCAGTTTGTGCGGATTTCAAATGTATTGAGTATTAAACGTCGTGGAAAACTGACTTTAATGGTGCTCCGGGCCGGAATCGAACCGGCACGACCGTGAGGTCGAGAGATTTTAAGTCTCTTGTGTCTACCAATTTCACCACCGGAGCATTCGGGGGGAAGTTTTGAGGGCCGGAATTGTATAAGGCCATGGGCGATAACGCAATTCAAAACGCCCTCAGTCAGCTTTTCCCTCAGGCTACTGGCTTTCGGGCCATCCCTTTGTAGATATACCCGGCTATCTTCGGTGATTTCGGAATGTAGAGATTTTCCAGTTCCTCAAGCTCAAACCCGGCATGGCGAATCAGGTCTGCGATATGGCGATTCAGGTGGCAGCCACCCGCCAGTTTTTTCCAGCTTGGGTTGATACGATTTTGCCATTTACGGGTGCTGTCATCGGGAGACTCCCCATGCTCCAGAAACAGGAGTTCCCCACCGGGCTTTAACACGCGTTTCATTTGCAGCAGCGCCGCGTTCCAGTCGGGAATGGTGCACAGGGTGAAGGTAAGCAAAACGGTATCCACGCTGTTATCTTGTAGCGGTATTTGCTCCCCCGGCAGGCCCAACCATTCCACATGAATGGGCGCGCGCTCCAGATTTGGCTGTGCTTTGCGGCGCATGCCTTCCGAAGGCTCCAGGCCGTAAACCATCTCCACGGTATCCGGGTTGTAAAATTGCAGGTTAATACCCGATCCCATGCCTACTTCCAGCACCCGCCCTTTTGCTCGCGGCACAATCTGGCTACGCAGTTTCATCACCTGGCCTAAAGAGCAGGCTTTGTCGATAATATGCGGCAGGATGCGTTCTTCGTAAAAGCTCATGCTTTTCACCATACTTGTTTTTAATCAACGGGTGCGACAATCTGCCCTATCGGTTTAGCAGCCATATCCAGTAGCATGCTCTCTAACTGCCGGTAAAAACAATATTACAATTCAGGCTGTGGCAGCTGTGGAGTGAGTGCGCTGTGCTCGCTTATTGTGACGTTAACCTTTACCGGGGGTTCCTATGGAACTAGATCCTCTCATCCTATCGCGAATCCAGTTCGCTTTTGTCGTGTCATTTCACGCCATTTTTCCGGTGTTCACCATCGGTCTTGCTTCCTACATTGCGGTTCTTGAAGGGCTTGGTTACAAAACCAAGAACCCGGTATGGCTGAAGCTGTCTTCGTTCTGGACCACGGTGTTTGCGGTGGTCTTCGGAATGGGTGTGGTGTCCGGGATTGTTATGTCGTTCCAGTTTGGTACCAACTGGAGCAATTTCTCCCAGGCGTCTGCCAACTTCCTTGGGCCCATGCTCAGTTATGAAGTTATTACGGCCTTCTTCCTTGAAGCGGCGTTTCTTGGGGTGTTGCTCTTCGGGCGCGATCGTGTGCCACCTGGTGCGCATCTATTTGCCGCAATCATGGTCGCCACGGGCACGTTCATATCGTCGTTCTGGATTCTGTCGGCTAACAGCTGGATGCAAACACCTGCCGGAACCGAACTGCGAGATGGCATTTTCTACGTTACTTCCTGGAGTGAGGCGATTTTTAACCCCTCCTTCCAGTTCCGCTTTGCCCATAAGGTTATCGCTTCGTTCCTGACGGGCGGCTTCGTTGTTGCTGGTGTCAGTGCATGGTATCTGCTGAAAGGCCGTGAGGTGGAAGCAAACCGCAAAGCGCTTTCCATGTGCCTTTGGTTACTGTTGATTCTTGCACCAGCACAGTTGGTAGTTGGCGATTTCCACGGGTTGAATACCCTTGAGCACCAGCCAACAAAAGTGGCGGCAATGGAAGGCAACTGGGAAACCTCCCGCAACGTTCCGCTGTTGTTGTTCGCAATTCCTGACCAGGAAAACCAGACCAACCATTTCGAAATTGGCGTGCCCGGGCTTGCCAGCCTGATTCTTACCCACGATTGGGACGGTGAAATTCCTGGCCTTAAAGACGTTCCGGTAGCGGAGCAGCCGCCGGTTGCCATCGTATTCTGGTCGTTCCGGATTATGGTTGGGCTGGGAATGCTGATGATTCTTTTCGCCCTTACCGGGCTTGTTCTGCGCTCCGGCGGCCGCTATTGGCGCTCATCCTGGTTCCTTCAGGGTATGCGGTTTATGAGTGTTACGCCGTTTATTGCTGTTCTCACGGGCTGGTTTGTAACCGAGTTTGGGCGGGCTCCATGGCTGGTCTATGGAATGATGACTCAGGCTGAGTCCGTCACTCCTTCCCTCACCGGTGGTATGGCACTGTTTACGTTGATTGGTTACGTGGTTGTGTATGCCCTGGTGTTCACGGCCGGCGTGTATTACCTCATGCGGGTTCTGTACGAGGGCATGGAGAGCAGTCAGCACGAGCCAGACATTCAATCTGAGCGCCCCAAACGGCCTATGTCTGCTGCGCACACGTCGTTTGAGCTCCATGACTCCAAAGAACAGCCGACCAAACAGGGAGGACACTGATTATGGAACTGCTTGATTTGGCACTCGTATGGGCATTCATCATCGGTTTTGGTGTGATCATGTACGTGTTGATGGACGGCTTCGATCTGGGCGTGGGAATACTCTTTCCCTTCGCCCCGACAGAGCAGGATCGCGACGTGATGATGAACTCGGTTGCTCCAGTATGGGATGGCAACGAAACCTGGCTAGTGCTCGGCGGTGCCGGCTTGCTGGGCGCATTCCCGTTGGTTTACAGCATATTGCTGCCGGCATTATACATTGGTGTGTTCCTGATGCTGGCCGGCCTGATTTTCAGGGGCATTGCCTTTGAGTTCCGCTTCAAAGCGCGCACCTCCCGTTATCTGTGGAACTGGGCCTTTGCCGGTGGCTCAACTGTGGCTGCATTCGCTCAAGGCGTTGTTGTCGGCACCTACATTCAGGGCTACGAAACCGCCAATGGCGTGTTCATTGGCGATGCGTTTGACTGGCTGACCCCATTCACCGTACTGACTGGCCTTGGCCTACTCGCAGGCTATGCGCTATTGGGCTCCACATGGTTGATTATGAAAACCGAGGGCCGTTTACAGGAGTGGGCGTATAAAATCACCTTACCTCTTTTAGCTGCTGTACTTGTGGTGTTTGGCATTATCAGTGTGTGGACACCGTTTATTGACGATATGGTTCGCGACCGCTGGTTCAGTAACTTGACCATTATCTGGGTTCTGCCTGCACTCACCTTGCTGTGCGCGTTCCAGATTTTCCGGTCGGTTCGCAACCGGTTTGAAGGCATGCCGTTTGTTGCCACTATGGGGCTGTTCATAACGGCTTATCTGGGACTGATTGTCAGCCGCTGGCCCTACCTGGTTCCACCCAACTACACCCTGTGGGATGCAGCCTCGGCTTACGATTCGCAGCTTTTCCTGTTGATCGGCTTGCTGATAGTCATTCCGTTTGTGCTGACCTACACGGCGTGGACCTATTGGGTATTCCGCGGCAAGGTACGTGCTGGAGAGGGTTACCACTAAGTGAGCGAAACAGCTCTCGACCAGCGTGTCGTTCGGCGCTGGCTTTCAGGGCTTACACGCGGCAACCGGCGCTGGATTCAGGGCACGGTTGCCGCAGGTACCCTGGCCGGCGTCGCAACCATTCTGCAGATGGTTTTTCTGGCGCGCATTGTTCACCTTGGTGTTATTGAACATGCGCCGGCCTCTGAGCTGACGCCCTATTTCTTCGGCCTTGTTTTGGCCATCGTGTTTCGATCTGTGGCGCAGGGTTTGCAAACTCATCTTGCGGCTCGATGCAGCGAACAGGTGCGGCGTACTGCAAGGCGCCAGATTCACCAGCACTGGTGCAACGTCGGGCCACTCGAATTGGGGCAAACCTCTGCAGGTAGCCTGGCAAGAGAGTGGATTGATCACGTTGATGCCTTGCACGGGTATTTCGCGCGTTTTCTTCCCCAGATGACGCTTTCCCTGATCGTTCCGCTGTTGATTCTGGTGCTGGTGTTTTATCTCGACTGGCTCGCCGGTATCTTTCTGCTTCTGTCAGCTCCTTTGATTCCTTTCTTTATGGCACTGGTGGGTATGGGCGCGGAGAAGCTCAACCAGCAGCATTTTGCGACTGTGAGCCGTTTGTCTGGCCAGTTTCTGGATAAGGTTCGAGGCATCACCACTCTGCAGCTGTTCGGGCAAACCGAGAGCGCTGCAGAAGTGATTCAGCAGCGTTCGGATCAGTACCGCAGAATCACTCTGAAAACCCTGCGCGTAGCGTTTTTATCCTCAGCGGTTCTGGAATTCTTCGCCTCCGTCGCAATCGCCGTCATCGCCATCTACATCGGCTTTGGCCTTCTGGGTTACATAACCTATGGGCCATCTTCGGATTTAACGCTCTTCTCCGGGCTGTTGATTCTGTTACTGGCGCCGGAGTTCTTTCAGCCGTTGCGCATTCTCTCTCAGCACTACCACGACCGGGCTGCTGCGCTTGGGGCCGGTGCGGAGATTCTTGCCCGGCTGAACGATGGCGAACCGGCTGCTTCTTTCTCCAATGCGGAAGCAGAGCGTATGGATGCTCAGCCGACAACCGATGAGCCAGGCACCAACGGCAAAGCAATCGGGTTGAACGCCGTGTCACTGGCTTTTCGCGCTGACCAGAAGGTTCTTAACGATGTCTCTCTGATGATCGGTGAAGGCGACGTGATTGCCCTTACCGGCCCTTCTGGAGGCGGCAAATCCACGCTTCTGAATCTTCTTGCGGGTTTTTTGGTACCAGACAGCGGCGATATTCACCTGTTTGGCATGCCCGCAGGCAGCTTTGCCTTTGGCTGGCTGGGCCAGAGCGGATTTCTTGTGCACGGCACCTGGGCGGATAACCTTCGGCTGACCAGCCCGGATGCGTCTGACGTAGCGATCGAAACTGCCCTTCGAAACGTTGGCCTTGGTCCTTTGCTGGACAGCCGGAAAGACGGTATTTTCAGTCAAGTAACAGAAGACGGCCAGGGGTTATCCGGCGGCCAGGCCCGACGCCTGAGCCTGGCCCGAATATTTGTAGCGGATTACGATGTCATTCTCCTGGATGAGCCAACTGCCGGCCTCGACAGCGACAGTGAGATGTATGTTCTTGAAGCGCTTCACAAGCTTGCTCTGGCCGGCAAGACACTGATCTTTTCCACCCATCATCAGGCGCTGCTGGCTCTCGCCAATCGTGTGTTGTTGGTTTCTGGCGGGGAGGTTAACGATGTCTGACCTCAAGCCATGGCTAACACTAATATACCAGCGCCCGGGCAGGCTCTTTATCGGTGCCCTTCTGATGTTGGCCGCCCTGCTTTCCGGGCTGGGGCTGCTTGCGCTTTCCGGCTGGTTTATCACTGAAACTGCGCTGGTGGGCGTTCTTCTTGCGGCCAGTTTACCGGCCACGATTAATCTGTATGTGCCAGGTGGTGGCATCCGCTTTTTTGCAGTATCCCGCACGGTGTCCCGCTATGTGGAACGGCTGTATAACCACGATACCGTGCTGCTACTGCTCACAGATATTCGCGTCGCCTTGTTTCGAAAGCTTGCCGCCGCCGGACGAGGCCAGAGACGCGAACTGACTGGCGCCCAGTGGTTATCGCGGCTTACCAGCGATGTAGATGCTCTCGACACTCTGTACCTGCGCCTGATTGCGCCAACGGCTCTGGCCGCATTCGTAACGCTCCTGCTCTTTGGGCTGACTTGGATACTGTTTGATGTCAGGATTGCCGCTAGCGTCGCCCTGATACTCGGCATCGCATTTGCAGTGGCCACAATCGGTGTTTACGCTAGAACAGCCAGGATTGCAGCCCGGCAGAGTGATCAGCAGGAATCTCTTCGTATGGCGGTTGTAGAGCATCTGGAAGGTTTTGCAGAGCTTACTGCAGCTGGCCGCGTAGGCAAACACGGTGCATGGCTTATGCGCCAGGCGCACCAAACGGCAACGGAGCAGGTAAAAGCGGACTCCCGCACCGGCTGGCATCTGGCAGGCTCTAACTTGCTGATTAATCTTTCTGCAGCATTTGCGCTTTGGGCAGGCTTTGAGTTGTTCCGCGCCGGCATGATTTCCGGGCCCGTTCTGGTTCTGTTGCCTATTGCCCTGCTCGGCCTGGCTGAGGTCTACAGCATGCTGCCGGAAGCCTTCGGCAAGCTGGGTGCCACGCAGGCATCTGCTGCTCGCCTGAACCGCGATTGCAGGAGTAATGATTTACAGCAGTTGCCAGAAGAGGCCATTGCGCTACCTGAAGGCACTGCCCTGCTGGCGAAAGATCTAACCGTAAAGCATCCGGAGCATGCGCCGCTTTTCACGCATTTTGATCTTCAGGTCAAAACCGGCGAGCGAGTGGGCATCCTTGGTCACTCCGGAAGCGGCAAGTCCTCTCTTGCGGATACGTTCTCCGGGCTTCTGGCTCCTTCACATGGCGCCAGTTCAGGCCTTCCATGTGCGTATCTCACTCAAAAAACCGTGTTGTTTGAAGATACGTTGCGGGCAAACCTGTTGCTAGGTGCTCCGGAGACAAGCGATACGCAGCTTTGGCGTGTTCTTGAGATGGTGGACCTTGCCGAGAGGTTCGGTTCGGAACCGGATCAACTTGATACATGGTTGGGGAGTTCCGGAAGCCGGCTTTCAGGAGGTGAGGCACGTCGCGTTGCGCTCGCCCGAGTGTTGTTGAGCCCTGCCCCCTTGCTGATATTGGACGAGCCGTTTACCGGGGTTGATGCACCCACGCGAGAAAAGATCACCAAGCAAATGGATGTCTGGCTGGAAGGACGAACTGTAATCAGCTTGGCACACGGGCCGGATGCCCTTCCGGGCACCGACCGTGTGGTTCAACTGGGAGTTTAAGCCCTCGTTTTTACCGCGTTTCCAATACCTCGAACGTCAGCCCCGCTTTACTGGTCAAACGGCCCAGCAGCTTATCGCTGAGTATCGATGCAGGGGTCCAGAAACCGCCCGGCTTATCTGCAGGAATATCGAATGCCAGGCACATGCCGGCTTCACCCAGCATTTTACCGGTAGAGCCGTAGCCTGGGTCGGCATCACCGGTCACCTTCGTGATCATGGTTTTGCCATCCTGAGTACGCCCCACGAAACGAATATCATAAAACCCGGCCTTTTGTGCTTCGGGGCTGGGGCCTTCGCCAGGCTGGGGTACAAACTTTTCGACCACCCATCGGGTTGGCTTGATTGCAGAGGCGGTCAGGAAGCTCACCAGTGCTGCGGTAACACCGTAAGCTGTGAGACGCCCCTTAGTACCCGCACCCGTCATTATGGCTTCATCGTAGGTGAATTCCTTGCCGTAACGAGCATCTTGCAGTGCGTTAGAGCGGTGTACTATGCGGGTATTTATTGCACCCATCACGAACGGTGCCAACCAGGTATTGAAGGTTTTATCGAACTCTGCACCTTTCAGGCTCGGCTGGCGTGCTTTTGAGCGATGCCCTTCTGGGCTGATCGAAAAGGGGTTTGCCAGCTCTTTACGCAGTTTCGGGTCAACAGCCACTTCTTTGGCGATGTTGATCATGGAAGCGACGGTACCGCCTGAGATACCACCCTTAGCTACCTTCACGCGCATGCGTACATCCTGACATGCTTCACCAAAGGTTTTCTCCGCCTGTTGTTGCAGGAACCAAACGCCCATATCGGATGGGATGGAATCAAACCCGCAGCAATGCACAATGCGCGCGCCAGATGCCCTTGCCTGATCTTCATATCGGTCAACCATCCGGCGAATCCACTGAACTTCACCCGTCAGATCGCAGTAATCGGTGCCGGTCTCTACGCAGGCTTTTATCAAGGGCTCACCAAATAAGGCGTATGGGCCAACGGTAGAGATAATCACCCGGGTTTGCTCACACATGGCCTTCAAGGCTGCGTCGTCGGTGGAGTCTGCAAGTATCACCGGAAGTTCAGCGGCACCAGCACCCAAACCTGATTTGAGGGTATCAAGCTTGGATTCTGAGCGACCGGCAATGGCCCATTTAACCTCGCCAGCAACGCCATAGGAGTCATACAGATATTGCGTGAGTATCTGGCCAACAAAGCTGGTCGCACCGAACACAACCAGGTCGTATGTGGTTTCTGCTGATTTGGTCATTGCCTGTCCTTTTTCTGAAGTTTTTTGCTGAAGTTTTATGTATTTTCAAGGCTATTTACAGCGAGTTTCAATAGTTGGATCTTAACAGCTTTGGGCTACTGTTCTAACTTCGCAGGAAGCGCTTTGGCGACGTCGTCACGGCCAATCGCACGGCTCGGTCTATAGGGCACACTGCTGAACATAATAGATACACCCTTGGAGTCTCGAATTGGCTAACTTCCTCCTGATACTTTGTTTGATTCTCACTATATTCAGTGGTGTTCTTTGCTGGCAATTTATGGAACAGCGAAAAATTCTGGCCCGTCTGATAGCCGAGACTTCGGGAAGCAACGCATCGGCTAATCTTGAGGAAGAGCCGGATTTGATCCTGACGCTTAAAGTACTCAATCCGATTGCGGTGGCAAAACGTGAGTCACGTTCTGCGCGGGTACTCGCCGATAAACTCCCTGTTATGGTACGCAAAATGGTTTACCAGGGTGTTATGAAGGAACTGGAGCAAGAGATGATGGAGCGTGAAATCGAGGTGGAGCTGAATATTGAATACCGCTAGGAGTATCGCATAGTGACTGCCAAGCTAGCCCTGGCATTGCTTCTATTGATCATTGCCTCAGGTGCTCTTGGCTATGGATTCGTGCAAGCCAGGCGTTCCAGAGTTCTCATGCGCAAGTTGAATTCATACAGCATTGCCGTCAACAGTGCCGTTCAAAAACGCCGCCTCGATCTCTATGAGGTACGTAACCGGGCAAAACTATTGGAAAACACAGTATCTGGTGGTACGAGTGCCGTGGAAAAGGTGCACAAAGCGATCGCCAACACTACTTTTGGCCTGGTTGAGCGCCTCTCAAAAGACAACGAAACCCGCGAAAATGCTCTGAAAGCCCGAAAAACCCACGATCAGACCAGCAAGCAGGTTTATCATGCGGTCCGCACTACGAACAAGGCCATTCATTTACTTGCCGACTCCCTTTTTATCACTAAAGCTGAGAAGCGGGTGATGTTAAAAAGGAATACTCCTGAGCAGAAAAAGAGCGACCAATAGGGCGCAAGGCAGATCAGCTCTTTTTGAAGCGCTTTACGGTGGCCTCTACAGTAACCGTAAGTGACTCAAGCTCTGCCGCACGCGCGAGACCCTCTGCTCCGGATCGATACAAATGTGGCGTCATCGCCAGCAAGTCAGAAACAGACTGTTTATCTGGAAGAGTGAGGCTGAAACGAACGGCAGACGTATCCACAGTTGTGAAACCCTCAGGGGCATCACTCGGCGACTGCCGGGACTCTTTCAATTCGGAATATATGATTTCCCGCAGCTCTATGAGGTGGTCTGGCCCAGAGTCTACCTGCACTATCTCCCCGCCTGGCCTGAGCACTCGGGCAAACTCCTTGTAAACCGGAAAGCCGAACAAGCACAGTATGCAATCCAGCGTTTCAGGCAGCACAGGCAGATTAGCGTTACTGCCAACGACCCATGCGGGCGCTTTGTCCTGTTTGGCCGCAGATAATATGGCCCACTTGGAGATATCCAGCCCCAGCAGCGCGAGGCGCGCGGTATTTGGCATTTTCCCTGCCAGATAGCGCATGTAGTACCCTTCCCCACAGCCTGCATCCATGCAAGCGATAGCCGCATCACTGTGGTTTTCATGGAACACTGCCCGATAAACTGCTTCAGCAATGGGCTCATAAAATCCCGCGGCCAGAAACCTCTGGCGCGCCGCAACCATCTCCTTGTTATCTCCGGGATCTTTGGAGCGTTTATTCTGAACTGGCAGCAAGTGGACGTATCCCTGGCGCGCAATATCAAAACTATGGCCAGCACCACACTGCCAACTGCTCCCGTTTAACTGCAGGGCAGATCCGTCGATTGGGCAAGCAAGAGCTTCAAATGGGGTGATGGTCATTCACAGATATCCGCATCGGAAAAGATAACGAGTACAGGGTTACAGTTTAGGATTATCCAACAAAAAAGACACCCGTGGGTGTCTTTTTTGTTTACTGACAGAGGGTTATAGAACCTTCTTCAGCTCTTCCTCAAGTTGCGGTACTGCTTCAAACAGGTCCGCTACCAGGCCGTAATCGGCAACCTGGAAGATAGGCGCTTCTTCATCCTTGTTGATCGCAACGATCACCTTGGAATCAGACATACCGGCCAAGTGCTGGATAGCACCGGAGATACCAACAGCAATATACAGCTGTGGCGCAACAATCTTACCGGTCTGGCCTACCTGCATGTCGTTCGGCACGAAGCCTGCGTCGACTGCTGCACGGGAAGCACCCATACCAGCGCCCAGCAGATCAGCAACCTGCTCCAGCATCTTGAAGTTGTCGCCGTTCTGCATGCCACGACCACCGGAGATAACAATACCGGCGCTGGCAAGATCAGGACGATCAGATTTGGCTTTCTCTTCACCCACAAACGAAGACAGGCCTGCGTCTTTTACAACGTCCAGCTGCTCAACAGCAGCAGAGCCACCTTCAGCGGCTACTGGATCAAAGCCTGTCGGGCGTACGGTGACAACCTTGATGCTGTCGCTGGTCTTAACCGTTGCGATGGCATTGCCGGCGTAGATCGGACGAACGAAGGTGTCTGCAGATTCAACGCGGATGATGTCAGATACCTGAGCAACGTCCAGCAGCGCTGCAACGCGCGGCATGAAGTCTTTGCCCGTGGTACCGGCAGAGGTCAGGATGTGGCTGTAGCCCTTACCCACTTCTGCAACCAGCTCGCCCAGATTCTCACCCAGGAAGTGGCCGTAGGCTGCGTTGTCGGCAACCAGTACCTTTGCAACGCCTTCCGCCTTGGCGGCAGCTTCTGCAACCGCGCCACAGTTTTCGCCGGCAACCAGTACATCAATGTCGCCACCGATGGCCTTGGCAGCCGCTACAACGCTCAGAGTCGCCTGCTTCAGGCTGCTGTTGTCGTGTTCAGCAATTACAAGGATGCTCATTTAGATCACCTTCGCTTCGTTCTTCAGTTTATCGACCAGCTCGGCTACGTCTGCCACTTTAATACCTGCTGAACGGGCAGCCGGTGCTTCCACTTTCAGAGTGGTCAGGCGCGCTGCAATCTCAACACCCAGATCCGCCGGGCTCATCACATCGAGCGGCTTCTTCTTGGCTTTCATGATGTTTGGCAGGGACGCGTAACGCGGCTCGTTCAAACGCAGGTCGGTGGTTACAACTGCCGGGAGGCTCAGGGAAAGGGTCATCAGACCACCGTCTACCTCACGGGTAACATTGACTTTTTCGCCATCAACAACCACTTCAGACGCGAAGGTGCCCTGGCCCATGCCAGTCAGCGCAGCCAGCATCTGGCCGGTCTGGTTGTTATCAGAATCGATGGACTGTTTGCCGAGAATAACCAGTTTTGGCTCTTCTTTCTCAACCACAGCCTTTAGTAGTTTGGCTGCGTCGAGGGACTGAACGTCCTCATCGGCTTCAATGTGGATACCACGGTCAGCGCCCAGCGCCAAAGCAGTACGAATCTGCTCCTGACATGCCTTGGGGCCAATGGAAACCACGACAATTTCGTTTGCAATGCCCTTTTCCTTCAGACGAACCGCTTCTTCAACAGCGATTTCGCAGAATGGGTTCATTGCCATTTTGACGTTGGCGAGATCAACACCAGTGTTATCCGGCTTGACGCGTACCTTTACGTTGTAGTCGATTACTCGTTTTACAGCGACCAGAACCTTCATAGATTCCTCGTTCTTCTACGATGGGTTAATGACTCTCAACCAAAAAATACTCTTAGACAGGCCCTGAATGGGCGGGTGACAGAGCATTCTCGATTGCTGCGTCTCGGCAAGATACCGGTAAACTGGTATACAGACCGAACGTTACAAACAGCGGCCTCGCACTGGGGCCATCCGTCACGGCGGACTAATACTGAAGGCAAAGATTAAACGGGTCAATAGTCCAGTTAGACGCGCCACAGATGTTTTCTGAGCCAATTAACCGATACAGCACCTGCTGATAAGGGCAGAAACACACGCACCGGGCGGCTCAGCGCACTGTTTTACAGTACGAATCTACAATGCCAAACCTTTGGCTAAAATTCAAACAAACGTTTGTTTGAATCCTCAAATACGTTATCCTTTAAGCTCATAAAGGCTGAGTATTCGCCTGTGGGTAGTCGTCTGGGCAAACATTTACCGGTATGATGGCGCCCCAGAATTTTAAAAAAGCCTACGGGCATACAAAATCCATTAAAAGATGTTTGAGGAGACCAACGTGGAACGCGAATCGATGGAATTTGATGTTCTTATCGTCGGCGGCGGCCCTGCTGGCTTGTCGGCAGCTTGCCGAGTGATGCAGCTGGCACAAGAGTCTGGCGAAGAACTGACGGTGTGCGTAGTAGAGAAAGGTTCTGAGATCGGCGCGCACATTCTGGCCGGCACCGTATTTGAACCCACCGCCCTCAATGAACTCTTTCCCGATTGGAAAGAGAAAGGCGCCCCACTGAACACTCCGGTTACCCGTGACGATATTTTCCTGCTGAAGAACCAGGACAAGGGAACCAAGATACCAAACGCTTTCGTACCGAAGAACATGCACAACCACGGCAACTATATTATCAGCCTTGGTAACCTGTGCCGCTGGCTTGGTGAACAGGCGGAAGCCTTGGGCGTAGAAGTTTACCCGGGGTTTGCTGCAGCTGAGACGATTGTAGAAGACGGCCAGGTTAAAGGCATCATTACCGGTGACATGGGCGTTGCAGCCGATGGCTCGGAAAAAGACGGCTACATGCCGGGCATGGAACTGCGCGCCAAGTACACACTGTTTACCGAAGGCTGTCGTGGGCACCTAGGCAAGCGTCTGATTAAAGATTTCAATCTCGACGAAGGCAAAGACCCCCAGCATTACGGCATCGGTATTAAAGAGCTGTGGGACATTGACCCTGCCAAACATGAGCCAGGCCTTGTTGTTCACACAACCGGTTGGCCTCTGACAGAGACCGGCTCTACTGGCGGCTCCTTCCTTTATCACCTTGAGAACGGCCAGGTCTACGTTGGGTTGATTGCTGATCTTTCCTACAGCAACCCACACATGAGCCCGTTTGAAGAATTCCAACGCCTCAAGCTCCACCCTGAATTTCGAAAGTACCTGGACGGCGGCAAGCGGGTATCCTATGGCGCCCGGGCCCTGAGCAAGGGTGGATACAATGCTCTGCCCAAGATGAGCTTCCCCGGCGGCCTGATACTGGGTTGCGATGCGGGCACCCTGAACAGCTCCAAGATTAAAGGGTCTCACACTGCTATGAAATCAGGCCTTTTGGGCGCTGAAGCAGTATTTGAAGCACTTAAGAGTGGCCAGACTGGTGAGGAAATTACCAGCTTTGCAGACCGTTTTGAAAAGAGCTGGCTGTATAAAGAGTTGTACGATGAGCGCAACTTTGGTCCAGCGATGCATAAGTTCGGCAACTTCATTGGTGGAGCAGTTGCATTCTTCGAGCAGAACATTCTGCGTAGAAGCCTGCCGTTCACGCTGCGTGACTTGACGCCCGACTACGCCACAATGAAACCTGCGGCTGAGTGCAAAAAGATCAACTATCCCAAACCGGATAACAAGCTGACCTTTGATCGCCTGACGTCGGTGTTTATTTCCAACACCAACCACGCGGAAAACCAGCCGGTTCACCTGAAGCTGACCGACCCTGACATCCCCATTAACCACAACCTGCCGAAGTACGATGAGCCTGCTCAGCGCTACTGCCCTGCAGGGGTTTACGAAGTGGTTGAAAAGGACGACGGCAGCGGAATGCGCTTCCAGATCAACGCTCAGAACTGTGTTCACTGTAAGACCTGTGACATCAAGGACCCTGCCCAGAACATTACCTGGGTAACGCCCGAAGGCGGCGGTGGTCCCAACTACCCCAACATGTAAGTTGGCGTGGTAGCCTAAAGTATCGATTTACCCGATGCTTTGAAAGAACGGAGTTGCGGTTGAATCCGCAGCTCCGTTTTTTTATGCACGCTTTATAGGCGCACAAAAAAAGGGCTCCCTTGGGAGCCCTTTTCAGAACCGGCACTTACACTCTTAGTGAGCGTGACCGTGTTCCTGCTCTTCTTCAGTGGCGTCACGCGCTTCGATGACTTCAACATCAAAGTGCAGGGTCTCGCCAGCAAGCGGGTGGTTCGCGTCGATGGTGACGGTTTCTTCGCTTACTTCCACAACACGTACAACCTGGGGGCCGCCCGGGGTCTGTGCCTGGAACTGCATACCTGGCTCGATGGTGTCGACACCTTCAAACGCGGTACGTGGAACTGGCTGAACCAGCTCTTCGTTGATTTCGCCGTAGCCTTCAGCAGGCTCAACAGAAACTTTAACCTGGTCGCCTGCGCTCTTCTCGTTCAGTGCGCTTTCCAGCCCACCGATGATGTTTTGTGCACCTTCCAGATAAGACAGAGGCTCGCGACCTTCGCCACGGGAGGAGTCCAGCTCTTCTCCCTGGTTGTTGGTGAGCGTGTAGTGGATGGTAACAACGCGAGGTTGGGCCATGTGATCTCCTTGAGTGTCGCAATGACTGTTTGATTGATTAAGGGCAATCGAAAGTAATCATGAACAGCCAGACTGAACAGAGGGACTAACGACCACCGGGCCTCGTTTGAGAGCCAGGCTCGTAACAAGAGTGAAAACACAGTTTAACAAGTGACAGAGTGCGTTTTCCACCGTCATTTCTGGGGGCGCCCCCAGGCTTTTCAACCGCCCTGCCCGATTTTGTAGAAATTTCCGTGACTGAACACGCCCAATATCGGCTTTCCGTCGATGGTTTGTTCCACAACGTACTCTGCCAAATCGTAGTAAGCCGCGGTTACCAGGCGGGCGTCGACACCGTGGCGAACCCGCACTATGGGCCGGGGTTGATCCGAATCCCCATAGCTTCCGACTTCCAGCGGGTGGTCCTTGCCAACTTCAATCGTTTCGCCCACGTTGGTGGTTAACTTGATAACCTGATACTCGCCGCTTCCCTCAACGGTAAGAGAGTGAGCAAGCAAAGGCGTATCCTCTACCTGAATCCGCCACTTCTCTACAGGCGTTACCAGGTAATAGTGCTCGTCTTCTTCACGGCGGAGTATGGTTGAAAACAATTTCACGATAGCTTCCCGGCCGATTGGGTCGCCCTTGTGAATCCATAGGCCATCACGGCTAATCCGCAGATCCATGTCTCCGGAAAGTTCCGGGTGCCATTTGTCCAACGGTGGATGGCTGAGATTTTTTCCAGCTTTCTGCACCTGTTCAACAATATTGTCCGGGCTTTGGCTCATATCTCTGCTCCGTTAACCGGTAATTTACAACCCACGCTGCCACTCAGCCCTGAGCGGCACTGCGCCCGGGCTTGTGATGGCAAGGTTAACCTGATCCAACAATTTCTGCTTGTCCCGCCCCAGGGTTCCTTTAAGGACCAGATAATTTGAGGCGTGGTCGCTTCTGAATATGGTTCTATCAAGTTCAAGGTGCTCGAGAAAGGTTCGAATCTCCTCAAACAGGCCTTGCTGGGAAAGCGGTACAAAATCAGCACCAAACCCTTCACGGAAACGTTCTTCGCCCTGGGGAAAGCTGACCACCAGAGTAGAGAGGTAATCGGGCTGGGTTTCGTTGCACAAGGTTGCCGTATTGATGGCATGTTGGCGGGAAAGGGTTTCGCCACCTAAACCATTCAGCACCATTACAGAACTGGTTAGCCCCGCTTCACGAATTTTCACCAAGGCAGAACGCGTTGATTCCCAGGTTTCCCCTTTATTGATGCGCCGCAAGACCTCGTCGTCCCCCGATTCCATTCCAACGTAGAGAATCTTTAGCCCGGCTTCCCGCAGCTGTTTGAGTTCTTCCACAGTCTTCTTGGCAAGGTTTCTGGGAAGGCAGTAGCTGGACACTCGCTGCAATTCCGGGAACGCCGCATTCAACTCCCCCAGTATCTCCAGCAATCGCCGGGTGGGCAGCACCATGGCGTCTCCATCCGCCAGAAACACCCGCTTTACTCCGCCCAGGCTTTTGGCTGCATTTTCAATATCCTTGCGGACATCCTCCGGCTTGCGGGCGCGGAATTTCTTCTGTGGCTGAGTATACATTTCGCAGAAGGTGCATTTATTCCAGGAGCAGCCGTTAGTAACCGGCAGAATTAGCGATTTTGCTTCGCTCGGTGGCCGAAAAACCGGCTCAACATAGTCAATAGGAAAACTGTACATAGTATGTACTCAAACAATAGAAGTGACCCTGACCAACATTCAATCAGGGCAGAAACTGAGTTTTCAAGTCTGCGCAACCAGGCCCTACTACGGGCATATCAAGAACCACTGCTTGCGAAGTCATAAAGGGTATACCGCGGCGATGCCCATCAATGAGCAATGTAGACAAGGCTCCCACCAATGGCATATGCGATACCAGCATCAACGGTGAGTGCTTGTTTTCAAGCAGAGCATTCAGACAAACCCCAGGGTCGTCATCCGGTGTGATGAAATCTTTCTCTTCCACAGGGCAGTTCAGGATTTCAGAGACAATGGCCGCGGTTTGTCGTGCGCGTATGTAGGGACTGCTCCAGATTACTTCTGGGCGCCAAGGCGACGAGGCGATCTGCGTCGCGCACTGCGCAACCTGCTTGCGGCCAATTTCGGTGAGCGTTCGTTCCTGATCAAGCGAGTGCCAACCAGCCTCGCCATGACGCATAATGAGCAGATGCACAGTTAACCTCCACTAGTGGCTCCCGTATTACTCTTTATTCTGCGACTGTCCTAGGCAGTATGAACTCCACATCGGAGTTCTGCACGGACATCATCAGCTTGTTGATTACGACACCGATGGGCGCGTCTCCGTACAAAATCTCAAAAAGCCCGCGAACCAAGGGCATGTAGATCCCTAGCTCTTCAGCCTTTTCTTTCACCAGCTCCAGGGTGTAAATACCTTCCGCTACCTGTCCTAGCTCAGCCACTGCATCATCCAGCTTCTTACCCTGGCCTACAGCATGGCCAACCCGGAAATTTCTGCTTTTTGAAGAAGTGCAGGTAGCAATCAGATCGCCTACGCCCGCAAGCCCCAAAAAGGTCATTGGGTTGGCTCCAAGGCTGACAGCAAAGCGGCTCATTTCCGCAAGCCCGCGGGTAATCAGCATGGCCTTGGCGTTTTCACCCATATTCAGGGCGGAGGCTAAACCAGAAACAATGGCGTAGATATTCTTGAGTGCGCCCGCTAGTTCTACGCCATAGATATCCACGTTGGCGTACACACGGAAGTACTCACATCCCAGAAGATCCTGAACCCGGCTTCTTACCTGGGGATCTTTGGCTGCAATCACCGTGGCGGTAAGCTCCCGGTTTGCGATTTCGTTCGCCAGGTTCGGGCCGCTTAGAACCCCAATACGACAGTGAGGAATCTCTTCCTGAAGAATTTCGCTCATGAGCTTGAAGCCATTCGCTTCTATGCCCTTGGTCAGGCTTACAACAATCTGCCCTTGAGGAAAGTTGCCACTGTTTTCTTTGATTACGGCACGGAATGCCTTGCTGGGGATAGCGACAAATACGATTTCCGCCTTGCTTACAGCGCTGGCCAGGTCTGTGGTCGGCTGTATATCGCCTTTGATTAAGACACCAGGCATATAACGGCTATTAATGCCGGTTTTGCGTATTTCTTCAGCTTGGGCCTCATCACGCATCCAGAAGTGAACCCGGTGGCCATTCTCACCGAGTACCTTTGCCAGGGCAGAGCCAAAGCTGCCGCCTCCGAGCACCGCTACATCGTGCACCGGCGCTTCGGCCCCGTTTTTTAGAGGCTCGTTTTTTTCAGGCATAGTTGTTCCGTCTGTTTTGAATCAGGTTCGAATCTGTTGGGGCCTTGATGAGACAACCACAGCATTTCAGCTGGGTTCTTCGCACTCCAGGGCGCGAACAAGATTCTTGAACTCTTCCCGGTTTTGGCTGTTCAGCCCCATAAGAACTTTATGGGCGGCCAGTACCCTGTCTCGCACGTCTTGCTCGCTCGCTCTTAGCACAGGTATTTCTTCGAGTTCTTCGATGCGAGAAGCAGGTTCACGGACAATAATAAAGATCTTATCAAAGCCCATGGAGGTGATAATACGGGTAATATCCGGATTGGTTGTAATAAGCGTAGGTAAGAATTGGCTTTGCTTTTGGGCTGCCATCGCAATTTTAGCAAGAAGGCCGAGGGTGGTGCTGTCAATAATTTCAGTTTCCGTGAGATCGATCACCACGGTTTTGAAGTGCGGATCCAGGGTAATGGAGTCAACCAGATTATCCAGCGTGCAACAAAGGTTCAGCCGGATTTCTCCAATAAACTTAAGGACATAAATGCCCTGTTTTTCAGCCTGTAGGATCTTGTAACCAGCCATGTCTCTCACACTGCCATTATTTCAACGATGTGTTGTCTGACACCTTAACTGTATCAGTAACCGTCACTATACCGATATCATCCGGCAACTCCGTGATCTCATCGAGATTGAGAGCCTCGCTTAGAGATGCGACAGTGTGACGACCTCCAGATACGAGTTCAAGTAGTCTCTGCTCCTTTTCATCCAGACTCTTTTGCCGGATGACTTCCAGAATCCCATCTGAAAACAGAATCAGATGAAACGGTTTGTCCAAAGCAACGTCGTATACTTCCCACTCCGGGGTTTCAAACAGTCCAATCGGAAGGCCGCTGCCTTCGAGAAATGCCGTTTCTCCACCATCAAAAGAGAGCACCGGCATCGGAAAATGTCCGCCCACCGAATACCGTAACTTACGCTCGCTAATAGAAATGATACCAACAAACATCGTTACGTGTTTTCCGAGACCCGTGTCGAGCAGCTCGGAGTTAATGCGCTGCAAAAACCGATCAGGATAAAGAATGTCATCGGTGGAGCCACGGCGAAGATTGCGCTGCAAACGGTTGCTCAGGTTTTTCAGCAGCACGGTGACAAATGCAGAGCTGGCACCGTGGCCCGACACATCGGCAATATAAACCAGCGTTTTGTCTTCACTAAGGGGAAAGTAATCGAGAAAATCACCACTCAGAAAGAGCGAAGGTTTAATCAGGTGATCGACATACAGGCCACCGGTAAACTGCTCTTTCTCGGGCAACATGCGCATTTGGACTTTGCGCCCTGCCCTTTGATCAGCCCGCAGCTCGGCAATACCATTTCGAAGGTCGCGGTTGGCGTCTTCCAATTCCTGGCGATACAGCTGATTAAGGCGACTTAACCTTACACGGTCGAGTAATTTGCGAATTACATCGCTCAGGGATTTTTTGTCTTTACCAAATGGCTTGAGTACGAAATCCGAGGCCCCTGAACGAAGCGCATCGACGACCTGCTTGCTCGATTCAGTGGCGGAGAATGCAACAATGGGCGTGGGTGATTCGGCTTCTTCCAGCTGATCCGCCAGGCTCTCGATCTGAGGGGGCATAAGGTCTGCAAAGATAACATCGGGCATGTTATCTTCAATGACTGCACTTGCCGTGGCCAAATCATGATAGCCAGACACGTAAAAGCCCCTGGTTTCAAGGTAACGCGCAAGTTCGGCGCGAGTTTTCTCGTCGGCATCAATGATCAGGATTCGAATGAGTAGGCGCCCGGTGCGCGAGGTCATGGCTGCTGCCCTAAACTACCAGCGATAAAGGAAAATCGGCGTTTCAAAACCTATTTTGGCACGCCCCTGTGATATAACAAGGCCAGTTTCACGAAACCCGGAGATTCCTGCGAATGAGAAGTGCGGTAAATGACCTGTTGGGCGCTTATGACAAGCTGATTATGGACCCGGTTCACGGTGCAATTCCGTTATATCGCCATGAGGTGCAGGTCATCGACCACCCTCTGTTCCAGCGCCTGCGAAACATCTGCCAAAACGATATTCTCAGCCTGGTATTTCCCGGCGCAACACACTCCCGGTTTCTGCACAGCATTGGCGTGATGCACGTTGGTACGCGCATGTTCCGCTCAATGATCGACGCCTACCTGCGTGAGCGTCAACTTAGTGACCAGACAGACCTCAGTTTTAGCCAACTGGATGCCATTGATTATCTGGCAAAAACCATACGCATGGGGTGTCTGCTTCATGACAGTGGGCACTCAAGCTTTTCCCACCAGTTCACCAAGGCACAGCGGATTCGTGATTTGATGAGCCGCCCCGGTCGCTTCGCCGACCTGTGGGAAGGTGTCGATTACTCTGCCTACCACCGTGCCGAACCAGAGGAACTGGAGCATGAGCACTATTCCGTGCGAGTGGCGCACGATGTGCTTGCAGCCGTGGATATGGAAGGTGCTGGCCTCCATGCCGAAGATATTATCGGCATTATGGAAACCACCGAGGTAACACCCAGCGAGACCTTCTGCCGTCATGCCCGAACCTTTTGGGGTTTTATTGCAGGAAAAGATGCAGAAGCTGGGTCCTTGATCAGCGAGAATATTCCGCAGTTGGTGCTTGGCCTGCTTTCATCCATCGTGTCCGGAGAAATTGACGCCGATCGCGCGGATTACATGCTCCGCGACGGGTTCCACTCTTCGGTGACCATCGGTGGGTTCAACCTCGATCACCTACTAAGCAACCTGCGCATCGGATGGGACGAATCAGAACCCTGGTTGGGCCTGGCAATTACCCAGAAAGGACTGGGAGCGCTTGAGGACTTTGTCTATAGCCGCTACCAGATGTACCGCAAAGTATACGCCCACAAAACAGCGCTGGGATTCGACTGGCTACTGCGTGAGGCCATCAACGAAGTTCTTGAAGATGCAGAAAGTTTTGAGTGGGTTGATACCTGCCTGAGTAACATGCAGTACTTTGCAGAACTTACTGATAACTTCTTTTGGGAAGCTTTCCGGAAGGTTGCCCGCCAGCGTCCCGAGAGCTTCTCCTTCTGTATCGTCAATCGGGTAAAACTGAACCATCTGGATACCCGTGAGGATCTTTCCGCCAGCAGCATTGCCAGCCATAGTGCCTGGTTGGCTGAGGCCATGAAATTGAATCCGGCCCAGGTGGTGACTTGCTCCATGCGGGCTCGTTTTTCCAATATTCAGGATAACTTCAACGGCATCAAGGTGCTGGTTCGGGACCCGGTGAACCGTACCCGCTCGCTGAAAAAGATCACCGATGTCAGTGCTTTTTTCAGCAAATTCAGCGACGGAACCATCACCCACTTTTATACCCGACCGGATTCCACCGTAGATGCCGCAAAAAAGATCACCGGCTAACCTGCGCTTCCGAACACACAGATACCAGGCTGCAGGCGCTGTCGAACGCGCCTTCAACCCTGCCGCCACAGAGCCAGTCGCCGGCAAGGCCGATACCCTGCTCTTCAAACCAAAGGTGGCCGGGGTTGGCACCACCTTCTGAGCGCGCATACAACCAGCGATGGGCGACTGAATCGGTTACTGTGGCATCCGTTCTTGTCAGTTCCCGGAAGGCTGTGACCAGGCCTGCCGTTACCTGCTCCGGCGTTGCATCGACATTCTGTTCTGTCCAGTCAGCGTTTGCATGCAACACCCACCACACACTTTTGTCCTGAGAATCTGCATTTTCACGCCCAGGTTTGCTGGAGTTATTGGCCACCCAGTAAAGCGCGGGGTGGTCACACCGCATGCCAACGTGGCGCGGCCATGGATCTTCCTCAAACCTGGCGGCCACAGCCCAGCAAGGTAAAACCCGACTTACTGCATCATCAAGCTGCGCAGCCAGTTCCGGCAAGTCACTCTGCACCAGCAAATCTCTGGCCTGGGCCGGCGGCGCGGTGATAACAACCCGATCGAATTGGCCCACCTGCGCTCCATCAGTATCCGAAAGTAACCACCTACCCTCTTTACGGGTAAGTTGTTCAATGCGGGTTTCCGTTACCACATTTACATGGGCCGCAAGTGCACGGGAAATAGCAGTCATTCTCGGCGTACCAACATAGCGGGGTTCATCAGGAAAACTCTGCCACTCACCTTGCTTATCCTGAAACCCAAAGTGGCCATCCCACGTACTAAAACTATTGTTACCGGCAAACTCCGTCAAAAAGGGCAGAAACTCCGGATTGCGGGCCGTGAAGTACTGAGCACCCACATCGGCAGAGCCATCCGCAACCCGTTTTGCTGCGAGCCTGCCGCCTGGGCCTCGGCTTTTTTCAAACACTGTTACATCGTGGCCCTGCTGTTTCAGTTTGATGGCGGCAGTTAAACCGGCAAGGCCTGAACCAATTATCGCGATACGGCGTATATCATTTTCACAAATCGTCTCATTAAACATGGTTCTGGGTGCATCCAATAACAGTGGTCAGAGCGTACAAACGAGCAAGCGGCAGGGCCCGGGCTTTCCGAACTCCTCGCTGTACAGGTTCCATTCAGAACAAAAGGGCAATCAGGGTATGACCCGAGTGCAAAACTTTTTCATCAATATTCAAAGATGGTTCGATTCCGACGCAGGTTCGGATCACATAGATGCAACCTCCCGCGCCTTTAACATCGTGCGGGTCATACCGTTTCTGGCTCTGCATCTGGCTTGTTTGCTGGCCTTCTACACGGGCGTAAGCGCATTCGCGGCTGGTTTCGCCCTGGTGTTTTTCTGGCTGAGAATGTTTGCCATTACCGGATTCTACCATCGCTACTTTGCCCACAAGACCTTTAAAACCAGCCGCACGGCACAATTTGCCTTTGGCGTGCTTGGCGCCAGCGCCGCTCAGCGGGGGCCACTTTGGTGGGCAGCGCATCACCGGCACCACCACCAGCATTCAGACCGTGAACAAGATCTGCACTCCCCTCATCATGGAGGTTTCTGGTGGTCTCATATGGGGTGGTTCGCCTGCGATGCAGGATTCATAACTGATGAAAAACGCATACGAGATTGGCTGAAGTTCCCCGAACTCAAGCTTTTAAACCGTTTTGATGCTCTGGTACCAGCAGCTTCTGCCGTATTGATATTCGGCTTGGGTGAGGCGCTGGCAGCCTGGGCGCCGGGGCTTGGCACGAACGGCCTGCAGATGCTGGTCTGCGGATTTTTCATATCAACGGTGGTGCTGTTTCACGCAACCGTCTCAATTAACTCGCTCTCCCATGTGTGGGGCAAGCGTCGGTTTGAAACTGCAGACGATAGCCGAAATAACTTTTGGTTAGCTCTGCTTACTCTGGGTGAAGGCTGGCATAACAACCACCACCGGTGGCCGCAGTCAGTACGCCAGGGCTTCCGCTGGTACGAAATAGACATCACCTGGTATGGGCTTTGGGCTCTATCGAAATTAGGCATCATCTGGGATTTGAACCCGATCTCCAGGCATATTCAGGAAGAAACCCGCCAGCGTGACGAACTCAGGAAGGTGCAGAAATGAAAATCGAAGTTGGCTGTCCCAATTCGGCTGTCCCCGCCACATTGGAAGCGTTCAAAACGCTGTTCAACCAGCTGGACAAGGGTAATCTGAATAAACTGCCTGCTGTGTACAGCGAAAATATCCGGTTTCAGGACCCGCTTGGTGCTGTCGAAGGCCTTGATGCGTTAACCCATTACTTCGCCGGGGCTTATTCCAACGTTATTTCCTGCCAATTTGTTTTTGAAGATGCCGTGGTTCAGGACAGCTCTGCCACTATTCCCTGGGTAATGCATTTACGCCACAAACGCATTCGAGGCGGGCGTGAGATACACGCAGAGTTGCGCGCAACCTGATTATTCAACAGCTACGGCAATTGGGCGCCGGAACCCTCACAATTCGGGAATCCGGCATGGAGGAGTTGATGTTTGGCGATGGCAGCATTGACTATCCTCCTGCCGCGCTAGTAATTCACGACCAAAGCACCTGGCTAGACCTGCTGACCGGCGGCAGCGTTGGTGCGGCCGAAGCCTTTGTGGCTGGGGATTGGTCGTCACCTGATCTTGTTGCCCTGCTCCGGTTCTTCACACGCAATATAAACCGGATGAACGAGTTTGAAGATAAGTTCAGTTGGGTCACCAAGCCGGCTCTGAAAGGCTTGCACTGGCTGAACCGCAATACAAAAGACGGCTCTCGAAAGAACATAAGCGCGCACTATGATCTGGGCAACGACCTATTCGAAACTTTCCTGGATCCCACCATGATGTATTCCTCTGCGATTTACCCCAGCGATGATTCGACACTGGAAGAAGCAGCCGTTCATAAGCTGGACACCATCTGTAGAAATCTGGACTTACAACCCGGCGACCGGGTGATCGAGATAGGCACCGGCTGGGGAGGCTTTGCCATCCATGCTGCCAAACACTACGGATGCCACGTAACCACCACCACGATTTCCGAAGAACAGCTGGCACTGGCACAAGAGCGAGTACGCAGCGAGAGCCTGGACGACAAAATCACTCTGCTATTCGATGATTATCGCGATCTGGAAGGTCAGTTCGACAAGCTGGTTTCTATTGAAATGATTGAGGCCGTAGGTCCGCAGTTTTTGGACAGCTACTTCAGCCAGATTAACGCCTTGCTGAAACCAGATGGCTTGGCCCTGATTCAGGCGATCAATATGCCGGAACAGCGATACCAACGCGCTCTGAAAAATGTGGACTTTATCCAGCGTTTTATCTTCCCCGGGAGTTTTATTCCTTCCTTCGGTGCCATTCTGGAATCGATGCGTAATCAGTCAAACCTGGTTCTGACCCACTCGGAAGACGCCGGTTTTCATTATGCTCGCACGCTCCGGGACTGGTGCGACCGCTTTATGGCCAACCGTGAAGCCCTTGAATCCATGGGCTACGACCAAGCCTTTCGCAAGCTCTGGCACTTCTATTTCGCTTACTGCGAAGCAGGATTCAGCGAGCGGGCTATCGGGGTATCACAGTTGGTTTTCGCCAAACCCGGCAACAAGCGGCAGAACATACTGAGTGGGAGATGTTTCCCTGCCTGATCTGCCGCTCTCCCTGGCCGCCTTGGCATTAGGTTGGCTTTTGGTGTTTCCGCTGTTGTTGTTTGCCCGAAAGTTACTCTACCCGGGGTTGACGTAGATGAGCCGGGGCTTTGGATGTATACCTGCTGCATTTGTTCTGGCCGCCTCGGCGGGACAGGTGTACGCCGATGTGTTTGAGTTTACTGGCGTAGCTGCATCCAGCGCGGGAAAAGCGCCTCGATTACCGCGCATCTGCGTTGCGCCCAACAGTGAACTACACACAACCAGAGTTTCAGGAGTCGCTTGATATCAACTACCCAGATTCGGACTCTGCAGCGGTCGTATGGAACCCGCCCAAGGGCCAACCCGAGCGTCACAGCGTGAAGGTTTCGGACGATCTGGTAGTGGATGTGGGCCTCACCAACGTGCGCAAGAACGCCGACCAAAACTACACCGCAACCATTCATTATGACGTGAGCAGCTACCCGGAATGTGACCTCACTCCCTGAAACTGCTGTCGCTATGGACGCAGATCAGTGGTTTCAATGTGGTAAACTCCTGCAGCAACCAACGCCGGAGAGTTTTTAGCCATGATGTTTGTGTCTTTTAACGTCAACAGTATACGTACCCGCCTGCACCAGCTTGAAGCACTGATCGAAAGCCATAACCCGGACTTTATCGGCCTTCAGGAAACCAAGGTAAGAGATGAAGAATTCCCGGTTGAGGCCATTCGCGAGCTGGGCTACCACGTGCATTTTCATGGCCAGAAAACCCACTACGGTGTAGCGCTGCTGTCTCGCATGGAGCCGGATCAGGTTCATAAAGGCTACCCCGGGGACGATGAAGACGCCCAGCGCCGGATGATTACCGGCCAGTTCACCATTAACGGGAAAAAACTTACTGTTCTTAACGGTTACTTTCCCCAAGGGGAGAGCCGTGCTCACCCAACCAAGTTTCCAGCCAAAGAAAAGTTCTATGCGGATCTCATGGCCTATCTTGACGAACTTAACGATCGGGATGGCCACGTGGTGATTATGGGCGACATGAACATCTCCCCTACCGATAAAGACATCGGCATAGGCCCGGACAACGCAAAAAGATGGCTTCGCACGGGCAAATGCTCATTCCTCCCGGAAGAGCGTGAATGGCTGGGACAGATTGAAGCCCGGGGGTATACCGACGTATTTCGCCACCTCTACCCCGATGAGGCACAAACATTCAGTTGGTTTGATTACCGCAGCAAAGGGTTTGACCGGGAGCCCAAACGGGGCCTGCGCATCGACCTGATCATGGCCAGCGACGGCCTGTTAACGAAAGCAAAGGAAGCTGGCGTATCTTACGAGTTCCGCGGCATGGAGCGGCCATCCGATCACTGCCCGGTGTGGGCTACATTCGAACTCTGATACCTGGCCAGGGCCGATATGACAAAAATTAAAACCCGGGACAGAATACTCAACACCAGCCTGTCGTTATTCAACAGTTTGGGTGAGCCCAACGTCACGACGTTACTGATCTCGGATGAGCTGGATATCAGCCCTGGCAACTTGTATTACCACTTCAAGAGTAAGGGCGACATTGTAGAGGAGCTGTTCTCTGCGTTTGAGTCCGAAGTGCTGGATTTGCTGAGTGTTCCTGAAGATGTGGATATCAGCCTTGATCAACAGAGTTTCTTCTTGCACATGCTATTTGAAGCTGTAGCAAGGTATCGGTTCCTGTACCAGGATCTGGTGAATGTATTATCCCGCTACGAACGCTTGCAGTTGCGGTTTAAACGGATACTTAAAAAGAAGACCGGAGCCTTCCGTAGCATCTGCGAAAGCCTGCGAAACCAGAACATGATGAGAATTGCAGACGATGATCTGGGCTCGCTGTGTGAGCAACTCACCCTGACTGCCTGCTACTGGAGTGCGTATGACACACTATCCCATCTTCATGACCGGGAATTGGTAGACCCCGGTCGTGGCGTATATCAGATGATGCACCTGATGCTGCCCTATTTCGCACCCGATGCTCAGGAGCATGCGAAACTGATCAGCCTGGATTACCTGATGTAAGGCACTTTTACTCTTCTTCGTCTGAGCGATTCCCGCCACGTAGCATCGAGAGTTCCGCTTCCAGTGCTTCAATTCTGTGCTCCAGGGCTGCTATATCTTCCCTGCGATGAATGCCCAGCCTACGCAATGCGCCCGACACGCGCTCATCAAAAAGATGTTCAAGCCTATCCCAAGTGCCTGTTGCCCGCTCACGAACACCCTCAACCCGATCCTCCACGGAGCGAATTTGTTTCTCCACCGCTCCCCGGGTTTTATTCTCCAACTGCTCGCCTTCCTGAACAAGGCGCTCAAAAAAGCGGCCTGTGTCCTCCTCAGCTTTTGTATAGGCTCCAAGGCCAGCCAGCCAGATCTGCCGTGCTGAGTCCTTTATTTTTGCAGCCAGTTGCGGATCATTTTCCGGGTTTTTGTCGTTCTCATCAGACATGTAACAACCTCTGGGAAGGGATAGTTCGCTTAAAGCCCATTATATTACAGCTAGCAGGCAATTTCAGTCGGGCTGAAAGCCCCATTGCAGAAGGGCTCAGTATAACAGCGGGGTTTATATGCAAAAATGTTCCCACGCAAAGAGGCTGTCAGCTTGAAGTGTTCAAAATATAGGCAATACTTGCTTATACCGGAGTCCTCGCTGACGCCGGTTTGTCTGGAAGCCTTTCATGGATACTACTCGCACGCCTCTGCCCGGCATTCCCGCCGGGCTTTTTTTTGGTATGATTAATACTGGTTATAAGCTTATTCCTTTATGAACCATAAAAGCCGCTTAGCATCACAAGCAATTGGTATTCCTTTTCTGAAATGACGCGTTACAGGAGTTACTGAATGATTGACATTGCCTGGAGTAGTTTCACTCCCTGGTCGGCACTGATTGGTGGCGTACTGGTAGGTCTCGCCGCTGCAAGCTTTCTACTGCTAAATGGACGGATTGCCGGAATCAGTGGAATTCTCGGAGGGCTGCTCTCTCCATCTTCCGGCGACATCAGCTGGCGAATTGCATTTCTCGCCGGAATCATCGGTGCACCGGCTATCTGGATGCTCGCCGCGGAGCTGCCACCCATTGAGATAGAGGCTGGATACCCTGCCCTGATAATTGCAGGTCTCCTTGTGGGCATAGGTACGCGATATGGCTCCGGCTGCACAAGCGGTCACGGCGTTTGCGGACTATCGCGGCTGTCACCCAGATCATTCGTGGCAACCTTGAGCTTCATGTTCGCCGGGTTTGTAACTGTTTATATTATCCGACACGTACTGGGAGTGTAATTTCATGAAATCTGCTTTGGCATCTTTATTTGCAGGCTTGCTGTTTGGCTTTGGTCTAATCGTATCTGGTATGGCAAACCCGGAAAAAGTATTGGGCTTTCTTGATATTACAGGTCTCTGGGATCCATCTCTTGCGTTCGTTATGGGTGGAGCGGTTCTGGTTGGGCTTTTTGCATTTGCCATTGCTCGCAAAAGAGCTTTGTCATTCCTTGGCTTCAACATGAAAGTACCGACACATACTCACATAGATAAGCGCCTGATCATCGGTGGCCTGATGTTCGGTGCTGGTTGGGGTATTGCCGGTTTCTGCCCGGGGCCAGGACTTGTGGGTTTGGGCGCGGGTGAAATCAAAGCTGTTGTATTTGTAGCATCCATGGTTGTTGGGATGGGGATATTCGAGATGGCCGAGCGTATGAGATCCGGCCCTTCATTCTGACAGGCGCCACTACCTATGAGATGATAACCTCGCTCTTTTATTGAATCCGGAGACTACCCCCCATGGATATCCGAAAGATTGATGACACGATTTCTGTCTCTCCCCAAATCACATATGGAGATGTGGCAGAAGCCGCCAGACTTGGCTTCAAAACCCTGGTTGCAAACCGTCCCGACCAGGAAGAATTTGGCCAGCCTGCTATGGCGGATATTGAGGCAGCAGCATTGGAAAACGGCATGAGCTGGGTTTACATGCCTGTCGCATCGGGTAATGTAACAGATGCCGATGTTGATCGTTTTGGCGCCATGATCCAGAATTCCGACAAACCCGTATTGGCTTTCTGCAGAAGCGGTACCCGCTGCACGGTGCTTTGGGCGCTCAATGCGGCCCGCAGCACTAACGCCGAGGAAGTTTTCACCAAGGCGCGGGGTGCCGGTTACGACATCAGTGGTCTGGCTCCTCGCATGGCGCAGCAAGCTCGCGGCCAGTAAATATCACCTCGTTCTTTACGATCAACGCTCAGGATTCACCTCCCCATGCAATACATAGGTTCAGAGAACTTCCGGCACAACCAACCGGAACGGATTGGTGTGCTGGTAACCAACCTGGGCACACCCGATGCCCCAACGCCCTCAGCCTTAAGACGATATCTCGGTGAGTTTCTTTCTGACCCCAGAGTAGTTGAACTACCTCGCCCCCTTTGGTGGCTGATATTGCACGGAGTTATCCTTCGCATACGCCCCAAGCGCAGCGCTGCGGCTTATGCCAGTGTGTGGCAACCTGAGGGCTCCCCACTGCTGATTCATACGGCCAAGCAAGCTGAAGGTATTCAGGGGGTTCTGAGGAAGAAATACGGCAATGACGTGGTTGTAGGCTTTGCCATGCGCTACGGCAACCCTTCTATTCCAAGGGTGCTTGATGAAATGCAACAGCAGGGTGTCAGGAAACTGATAGTGCTGCCCCTTTACCCGCAGTATTCCGCTTCTACATCGGCCTCGACGTTCGATGCCATTGCCAAAGATTTCTCTAAGCGCCGCTGGTTACCGGATCTACGCTTTATCTCACACTATCCGGATTACCCGCCCTACATTGAGGCGATGGCCCGCCATATTGAGAGCCACTGGGCAGAGAAAGGGCGCAACCAGAAGCTGATCCTCTCCTATCACGGAGTGCCCCTTAAATACCTCACCAAGGGCGACCCATACCACTGCGAGTGCCACAAAACTTCACGACTTCTTGCTGAGCGGCTTGGCCTGGCGAAAGACGACTATATGACCACCTTCCAGTCTCGCTTCGGTAGAGAAGAGTGGCTCAAGCCCTATACCGACGAAACGCTGAAAGCCCTTCCCGGCCAAGGAATAAAGTCCATAGATGTGTTTTGCCCGGGCTTTTCGTCTGATTGCCTTGAGACCATTGAAGAAATTGATGAAGAAAATCGCGGGTACTTTATGGAGGCAGGCGGTGAAGGCTTCAGCTACATCACTGCGCTGAATGCGACACCCGGGCACATTGAGGCCCTGGTGCAATTGATTGAAGACAACCTCAAAGGCTGGCAACTACCAGATAACCAGCCTGAATCGCTCATCGCCCGCAATCAGCGCGCAGATGAGCAGAAAAATGCAATCTATCCTGGTCGGGAGCTTTGAATCAAAGGCTCAGCAGCATTTACCGTTTCTGAGCCTGTTTCAAAAAATGCTCATTAAGCATTGAACGCCCTACTCTCCCTCTTCATCCTTTTGGCGCTGCCCAGTCCCTGAAAGATCGGGCATCGCTTCGCAAAAAGTGCACTCATCAATATCCACGCCGGCACCGCCCGCCTCAACATAGCGAACCCTATGGCTGGCCTGGCCGCGGTTAGTAGACACAGAAAATTTACGATCGCGACGATCATCAACGCCGGTGTCTTTCACGGTATCCATTTTATCATCAGACATAACTCACTCCCGGATGGCGCCAAATATAATGCTAGTTGGGCTATAGAAGCTAAGATGGGGGTGTTTTGTTAAGTTTAAAGCCTGAAGCATACAGTATTCCAGGTAAGCATTCTTTGGACTGCTTGATACTTCATAGCGCCGATATTGAAGTTGCTTGCTAGCTCTCCAGGCGGGTTCCAACTTCAACAACCACGCGATGACAGTTTCCGTGGCGACTGGACGTGTAATGCCATCCAACTCGCTGACTGAGAGTCGTGGTGAGCTCCAACCCAAGTCCGTAGCCAGTATTGTGTGAGGATTGTGTGGCCGTATCTTCTCCATCCGGTGGTGCGGGATTGCTGATCGTAATTCGGTTTTCCTGTTGCTCAATAACAACTGTGCCCTCCCAACAGTGCTGAAAAGCATTCCGTATCAGGTTGCCCAGAATGATGCGTGCGGGCACCAAAGGCACAGTGCAGCTATAAGGGGAGGCACTAATTTCGGTGGTTACAGGCTTTCCCGCCAACAAATACGTCATCTCGGCAGCCAACTCCCCTATCAGCTCTGATAAGTCGACAACCTCGGACTGAAGCGGGGTGTCCGGTTCATGATTCAGCCAGAGCAGCGTTTCGGTAAGATGTTTCATAGTCAGACTGGCGCGGTCGATACGATCGACGATGTTTTGTTCGTCCTCGAACTTTTCTCGTTTCTGAGTCAGTTTTCGGTGTAGCTCGATGTTGGAGCGGATTGTGCTGATTGGTGTCCGGAGTTCGTGGCTGGCGTGCCTGAGAAACCGCCGCTCACGGTCTACCGCTTGCTGCACCGAGGAGAGACTGTTGCGGATAAGCTCTGCCATTTCATTCAGCTCAGGATAAGAAAAATCCGGCACCGGATCCGAGAGTTTGTCGTTGTCGAGAGAATGAGTCCAGGCGCGCAACGCTGCCATGGGGCGAGACACGTGCCACAGGAGCAGCCAGGCAACAATAGAAACAAAACCAATCACCAGTATACTGACGGTCAGCGTGAACACTCGGTTTTGCCGGGAGGCTTGCGGAAGCACCTCCGAGGCTTGTCGAGGTGTCACTTTCTGACTCAGGTAAAGTGGGCCGTAATCGGTATCGTCGCGCATTGCAAAGACGATTGATTTTGGTCGGCTGAACCAGGCGCTATCTTCTTGCTTAAGCAATTGGCCAGACTTGCCTGGTCCATTCGGAAAAGCCTGAAGAGCATAATCCGGCATGTCGTTCCATTGTGTTGCAACGTCAAAACCGCTGAACTCTCTGACCTGCACGCTTTCCCCTGCGCCAATCACCTCACTGAATGTTCGAGCGGCTTTTTCCATATTGCCTGCCATCGCCGCATCCAGCCCCCGGATGAAATGTTCCTTGGCGACCAGTGTATAGGCCGCGACCAGAATGAGCCCCAAAGCCAGAAAAGAGGCGATCAAAACGGTTCTGAGGCTAATCCTGAATCTAAACATTTGCATTGTCTGTTCCGGGAGCTTTGAGAGCAAAGCCGGCTCCGCTGATGGTATGCAGCAACGGCTCAGAAAAGGGGCCATCAATGGCCTTGCGCAGGTTGTAAATATGAACCTTGAGACTGTTGCTATCGGGGTGGTCATCCCCCCAGGCCGAATCCATTAATTCTTCACGAGATACCGGGGACGGTGAGGCCCGCATCAGGCGTTCGAGCAGGCGCCAGCTCGTGGGCGACAGTTTCAGGGCCTGACCGTTTCGCTGCACGCTCTTCTCACTGAGGTTCATTTGCAGATCACCGCAGGTGAGCTTCTGAATCTGACCGCTGCGCCTGTGTGAAAGCGCCCGCACTCTGGCCAACAGCTCCTCCATTTCAAAGGGTTTGACCAGATAATCATCGGTGCCGGCGTTAAATCCCTGCAGCTTATCGTCAAGTTGGTCACGCGCTGTCAGCATCAGTACCGGGGTGTCGTTGCCCTGCTCCCGCAAATGCTGACAAAGCCCAAGGCCGTCCAGGCGAGGCATATTAATATCCAGCAACAGCACGTCGTAGCTGTTTTGTCCGATCAGATTGAGCCCTGCAATACCGTTGCTGACATGGTCACAGATGAACCCCTCCAGCTCCAGGTATTGCACCAACGTCTGGGCCAGGTCGAGATCGTCTTCGGCCAATAACAATTTCAGCATGGATCGGACTCTTGTTTACCTGGCCTCACAGTAAACCAGCGGCGAATATCTGTGAACCTTTCGGTCACGTCGTGCTGAATAGCGACCAGTACAGGTATCAAAATGAGGGTGATGACGGTTGCGAACATAATCCCGTATCCCAATGCCACGGCGGCCGGTATCAGAAACTGTGCCTGTGCTGATGTTTCGAACAGCAGAGGCGCCAGGCCGGCGAAGGTTGTGACTGACGTCAAAAGAACCGCGCGCAGACGGCTCCTGCAAGCTTTGCTGATCGCTTCGATCTGATGGTCTGCATCGGGTTTCAGTTCATTGTAACGGGATACCAATAAAAGGCTGTCATTCACTACAACACCACTGAGCGCAATAATACCATTGAGCGACAGAATGCTGATGGAAAGATCGTTCATCCAGTGCCCCAAGATGGCTCCGACAATTCCGAACGGAATGGCGGTCATGATCAGAACGGGCTGAATGTAGGATTTCAGGGGAATTGCCAGCAGCATGTAGATGAGCAGCATGGCGATCATAAACACATGCACCATAGAGGTCTGTGTTTCTGCCTGTTCCTCTGCTTCACCGGCAAAATTGATATCCAACCCCGGGTATTGCCGCTCCAGTGTCGGAACCAGATCCTTCTGCAGGTTGGCGACCAGTTCGGAAGCCGACAGAATGTCCTTGTCCACTTCAGCGGAGAGGTAAAGCGCCCGCTTGCCGTCAATCCGGGTAATGGTATCCCTGGAGTAGCCGTAGGTGACCGTAGCAACACTGGACAGGGGTAGCACTGTGCCGTCGTCTGTCCGGATGTTGGCACTCAGTACGTCCGTCGGGTTTTCCCGGGCACCTTCCGGGTAGCGGACTTTAACCTCTACTTCGTCGTTATTGCGCTGAAAGCGTTGTACCACCTGACCACTGAAGGCCTGAAGCACCTGCTGGGCCAGCGTATCGGTGCTCAACCCCAAAGCTTTGCCCTGAGCGTTAAGTTCCAGGAACAGGCGCGGCTGGCTGGCTTCGATGTTATCTTCAATGCCACTGATCGCCGGGATGGTTGCGAGCTGTTCCTTTATATCCCGTCCGGCTGCTGTCAGCAATTCATCATCAGAAGCCCTCAGTTCAATACGAAGTGCGTCTACCGTTCCGCGCCGGCTGGCCACGCTAAGGGTTCTTACTCCTTCCGGCTGACCAGCGCTACGTCTCCATTGGTTGGAAAAAGTATTGATATCGTATGGGGAGTCCGATGCCAGTTCTACCGTGACAGTGCCGGACTGGTCACTTCCGGAAAGTACCTGCAAGTTGGCAATGCCGGTTTCTACTTCCACGTTGGCGCGCTTAATGAGTTGCTCATCCACTTGATAAGCTTTTTGCTCAAGAGCAAGCAGTGCGGAATGAGTCAGGCCAAAACTGGCGTCGGTTTCCATGCTGACGTTTGCCCGGACCGTGTCGCCAGGTATGTTCGGAAAAAAACTGGTCTTGACGGTACCGTTAAAAGGCATCGCCATAACCAGCGTAAATAGAGCAAGGAATAAAACCAGAACGGCATACCGGTATGCGAGTGCCCAGTCGATAACCATTTTATAGATCCGGTCGTTGAACCATTGAAGACCGGAATCGGCTCCCTGCTGGATACGTCGCCAGATTTCAAGGAGCGGGTTCTTGCTGGCTCTGCGGTGGGTATTCAGGTGTGCCAGGTGGGCCGGCAGAATGAGTTTCGACTCGACGATGGACAACAGCAGACAAATAGTGACAACGGCAGCGAACTGGGCGTATACCTGCCCAAGCCTGCCGCTGAGATTCGACAGAGAATAAAAGGCCACAACGGTGGTGAACACGCCAAAGAGCGTGGGCACCGCCACGCGCAGGGTGCCTCGGATGGTGTTGCGAAGGGTGTCGCCTTCCTGTTTGCGCACGGTGTAAACGCTTTCGCCCACAACCACGGCATCATCCACCACAATTCCCAACGCCATGATGAAACCAAAGGTGGTGAACTCGTTCAGTGAAAGACCGGCAAACCGGTCGCCCATGAAATACAGGGTTCCGAAGAAGATAAATGGCAAACCCATGGATACCCAGAACGCCACGGTCAGGTTCAGGAAGACTGCCAGAAGAACGAACACCATCAAAATGCCGGTCAGTGCGTTGCTAACGAGCAGATCCAGCCGCTCACTGATCGAGGTGCTCCGGTCGTACCAGCTGGTAAGCTCTACGCCCTGTGGCAGAGCTCCATTGCCGTGCCATTCCTCGACTACCTGCTTGGCCGCTTCAACCGTCTCGGTGATGTCGTCCAGGCCAGTGGTGATCACTTGCAGAGCAATGCTGTTTTCGCCGGCAAAGCGGGACAGCACCGCGGTATCATCATCGTAGGTGTCGTTAATGAAAGCGAGATCACCCAGGGCGACAATCACACCATCGCTGCTGGTGATCAGAGGAATGGCTGCAAATTCTTCTTTCAGATAAGCCTGTTGCGAGGCTTTCAGTTGCAGATAGACCTGTTCATTTTTCAGGACCGCTGTCATTGTGCTGGAGGAGCCCTGATTGATCGCATCCTCGACATCCGACAGGGACAAACCGTAGGCCTGTAAACGCCCCTCATCGATCTCTATCGACATCATGGGGTCAAGCCAACCGGATTTGCTGACCCGGCTGATGTCAGCCTTTGCCAGCAGGTCAGATTTCAGTTCTTCGGCCAGTTGCTGCAGGGTGTGGCGGTCGGTTTCGCCATGGAGTTGCAACCAGAGCGAGTGCTCCTCACGCTCCGCTTTTTCAATAACCGGGCTCTTGGCATCGGCCGGGAAGGTGGAAATCGCATCCACTTTGTTTTTTACGTCCCGCAGCAACACATCCAGGTCGTAATCACTTTTCTTTTCGATAGTAACTTTTGAGCCGCTGGAGGTAGACGTACTGGTGATGTCAGCTATGCCGTTAACATCTTCCAGCTGTTCTTCGATCTTGATAGCCAGCCCTTCTTCCGACTGCTGTGCTGAGCCACTGTTATAGGTGACCGAGACAGAAATGCTGTCTGGTTCTGTGCTCGGAAATGCTTCTTTGCGAAGGTCTCCAACCTGGAGAACGCCAAGGCCGATCACCAGGATCAGCAGAAGGTTGGCCGCAACCGGGTTATTGGCAAACCAGGGTATGATGCCTTTGTTCCAGCTTTGATCAGTCATCGGACGCCTCCACCGGATGAACAGCCATGCCTGGCAGATAGGTGCTCAATGGATGCGTCAGCACGTTCACAGCTTGGCCGGAAAGCGAGGCCGGTGGACGGATATAGATGGCCTGCTTATCACTGGCAACCGGGTCCGCGGAAAACCTGGCCAGAACGCCATCGTTTACGTACCAGACTTCCCCTCGCTGGCTGAGTGAGGACGAAGGCAGGCGCCAGAGATCGCTCAGTGCACGGCCCTCGATTTCCGCCCTGAGGAATGTGCCGGGCGCCAGCATGCTGGCCTGCTCCAGCGGCCGATCTAAAGCTGCGATCACTGACTGCTGTCGGCTTGTCTCATCCAGGTGCAGTTGCGTGCGTTGGATATAACCTTGCCATTGCTGCCCGGTTTCAACAGAAACCAGATTTACCGGCCATTCACCGTTATCCAGCACTTCGATATCCGGCAGCTTCTGCCAGTCGAGTTGAGATAAAGGCAAAGAGATCTCGATTCGGTCCGCACTGTAGAGTTCAGCTATGTCGTTACCGGCCTGCAAATAGCTGCCCGGTGAGACCGAGCGGCTGACAACCAGCGCGTCAAAAGGCGCTTTAACACGGGTTTGTGCCAGATCTTTTTTGGCACTGATTACCGCAGCTTCGGCGTTAGCGACTGCCGCCCGTGCTTGTTTTACCTGAGGTTCACGCAGCACCAATGGAGAGTCCGGCTCGCCGGTCATTCCGGAAGCCTTCCACTCCAGAACGGCCTGCTCTGCTTCTCTTTCGGCCTCGAGAAGATCTACCTGCGCACTGGCCAGATCGTTTTCTGCGCTGGCAAGCGCCGCACGATAATCGCTGTCTTCCAATGTCAAAAGAAGGTCGCCTTTGCTGACGATACGTCCGGATTCAAACGCGCTTGCCAGTTCAGAGACCTGGCCGGAAACCTGGGCAGTGAGCGTTATCTCATATCGCGATCTGGCCGCACCAAAAGCTTCAACGTTGACAGCATGAGATCCTGTTATTACCGGAATAACACCGACATCCGGTGCAATACCACCATCCTCTTTCGCGGGCAGTGATCGACTTTCCTGTTCCTGAAGCTTCTGACCGTTATAAAGGAATACGGTGATCAGCACGCCAACGGCGGCCAACAAAACAAGCCATTTTGCGTATGGTCGGATCATGACTGATCGGTCTCCTTGATGCCCAGCCCCAGTGCAAGCCCGAGTGTGATTCGGTTGCTCAGACGCTCGTAGATTAAGTCGTTAAGTTGTGATTCCAGATTAAAGGTCTGCCGTTGCACTTCGAGTAGGTCGAGTACAGAAACCAGACCATTCCGGTATTTCTGCTGGTACTGCTCATAGTTGCGGCGGGCACTCAGCAATGCGCTGTCTATCTGCTGTTGCTGTTTGGCCAGGCTTGATTCCTGGCCGATTGCATTTTCAACTTCCTGCACTGCGTTCAGTAAGGTTTCCCGATAGGCCTGATAGCTCCTGGCGGTGGTCAGTTCTGCAGCTTCAGCATTAGCTTTAAGCTCACCGCCACGAAACAAAGGCGCCGTTAATTGACCGAGCAATGACCAAACCGGGTTTTTTAACAGAGCCTCGCCTGGTGATGTGCCTGTGTCGCTCAAAGCCGCTCCCAGGCTGATCGATGGCAGCATTTCTTTGTAGGCAACAGACGTACGAAAGTCGCTTGCTTCTATGGCCAGATAGGCCGCTTTAAGGTCTGGTCGGCGCTGTAACGTCTGGTCGGCCAGGCCGGCAAGGGGCAAAAGAACTTGCGGGTAGTCGGCGGCAATGGCCGTGCTGCCATAACTCCGGCCGAGCAACAGGTTCAAAGCTCTTTGTTGCTGCTGCAGGGATTCCTGAGTGGCAAACAGCGTCGCTCTGGCACTGGCTGCCGAGCTTTGGGCACTGTCGAGGTCCTCAATGTCACCCAATCCGGATCGGTAGCGCTGAAGAATCCACTGTTCGTTTTTTTCAAGCAGTTCCACGCGTTGTTCTGCGATAGCAACAGATCGATTCAGATTAACCAGCTTCAGCCAGCCCTGCATAACCTCGGCTGCGAGCGTATCCCGGGCAGCCTGGTAAAGAGCCAGCTGTTCGGCGACATCGCTCTCAGCTGCCGACGCCTCATCAGAGATCTTCGCCCACAAATCCAGTTCCCAGCTGACGCTGATGCTGCCGGTGTAGGAAGTGTCGAGGTCTTCCGTTTTATTGGCGCCGAAGCCAGCCTCGACCTCGGGCAGCTGGTCAGCCCGAGTCGCCCGGTATTGGGCACGGAGAATTTCGAGAGAAAGCAGTGTTTGTCCAAGATCCGGGTTGGCCGCACGCGCTTCGGCAATCAGCGCGCTCAGATCATCGCTGCTGACCAAATCATCCAGATAGGCTGTCTCGGAACCATCCTCCATTTCTGACCAGGGTGCGATATTCTGACGGTCTGTATCGGCGCGAGTGAGATAATTCGGGTTGGTGGACAACGAGCTGCAGCCTGAAGCGACGAGGCCGCATAAGGCGAGCAATAACACTTTCGTGCAGGGGTAACGACACATAAACAGAGTCCAATAATGCGATCTGGTCTGAGGTAAACGACTGGATGCAGGCTATCGGAAGGTCGGTTAACGAAGGGTTAAGATATTCTGATGGGAAGTTACTGGAGAGCAAATACAGTTGTGATTACGGACATGTGGGATTGACGGAACACAGGGGTGAAGAGTCTGGACAACTGTGAACTACAGGGGATTTACGAGGATTCTAGAGAGATGTGATCAACTTAGACAGGTCTTTTTACTGCCTGTATTCGTAGGAAAAATGGCGGTGGGCCAGGGATTCGAACCCCGGGAAGGCTACAAACCTTCGGCGGTTTTCAAGACCGCTGCATTCGGCCACTCTGCCAGCCCACCGTTTTTCCATTGCTGCCTAGCGACAGCGGTGTGCATGATACCGGAATTGTCTGTGCTGTCAACGCCCTGCACAAAACTCCATGCAAATTTGAACATTAACTGTGTTTAATGGAATCTCAGGACGACTTTCGTGTCGTAAATGATTGAAAGTTGAGAATTCGACATTATGATAGTGTGTAATTCTAGGTGATTGGCGTCTATCAGGCTTTGGGCCTGACGCCCGTAACCAACCAAGTTGCATTTAACCGGAGATCAGAATGCAAAACAGACAGTTCAACGCTCAGCAGAACCGCAATGGCATGATTGCCCGTGGGTCCGCTACCGCACCAATGAGTGCGTCAGCTACCAAGGTTTTGCGTAACACCTACACCCTGCTGGCAATGACGCTGGTATTCAGTGCTGTCATGGCAAGCGTATCCATGTCTATTGGCTTGAGCCAGGGCGCAAGCCTTGTATGCAGCCTGGGCGCACTCGCTCTGATCTGGTTTGTACTCCCGCGTACCGCGAACAGTTCTGCTGGCATTGCCGTAGTATTTGCTTTCACGGGTCTGCTGGGACTATCCCTTGGGCCAATCCTGTTCTACTACCTGCAGTTCCCAAATGGTGGTCAGATCATCATGCAAGCCCTCGGCGGCACCGGTCTGGTGTTTTTCGCCCTGTCCGGCTACGTGCTAACCACCAAGAAAGACTTCAGCTTCATGCGCGGCATGCTGGTTGCTGGTCTGGTAGTGGTGCTGGTTGCAGCATTGGGAGCCATGGTTGCGTCCATGTTCGGAGTTGAAGTATCAGCATTCAGCTTGGCCCTGAGCGCAGCGATCGTGTTCCTGATGTCTGGTTTCATCCTGTACGACACCAGCCGTATCGTTAACGGTGGTGAAACCAACTACATCATGGCTACTACAGGACTGTATCTGAACATTTACAACCTGTTCGTGAGCCTGCTGCACCTTATTGGAGCTTTCTCCAACGACTAACCTCGGGGAAGCACTCCACGCAATTTGCAGTTAACGGAAACCCCGGCCTTTGCCGGGGTTTTTGCTATTGGTACACTGGCCCCATATCAGGCGAGAACCGCACCCATGGCTACCATATCTCTTCAAAACTACACACTGGTCATCACCGGAGCCCCCTACTCTTCTCAAGCGCCGCAAACAGCTCTGTCGTTTGCCAGGGCTGCGATAGCAGCGGGTCACACGGTAGACAGGGTGTTTCTTTATGGTGAAGGCGTTCACCTTGCCTCCTCACTCTCTGCGCCCCCCTCAGACGAACCCCACTGGGCAGACCAATGGTCAAGATTTCTGAGTGAAAACGCCATATCTGGTGTCGCCTGTATTGCCTCTGCCCTACGACGCGGGCTGACAAATGACTCTGAGCAAAAGCGTTACGAGTTACCTGCCAACAACATACGGGAGCCATTCATCATTGCCGGGCTTGGTGAGTGGGTAGAGGGCACTATGGCGTCTTCACGGGTACTCTATTTCCATGGCGGAGACTGACATGGGCACACTGATAGTGATCGACCAGCCTCCTTACGGAACCTGGGCGGGCCGCGAAGCTCTCGATATGGCATTTTCCCTTGCAGCATTCGACCAACCAGTTGCACTGCTGTTTACAGGTGCCGGTGTTAACTGGCTACGAAAATCTCAGGAAACTACGGGAATTGGGCAAAAGTCCGTAGAGAAAAATCTGTCTGCCGCTTTGATTTTTGGTGTTGAAGCTCTATATGCAGATGCAACAGCCTGCGCCCGTTATGGACTTGTGCCGGACAACATGGTGACAGGCGTCGCCATGGCTGAAAGCAGTGCTGAGGTAATGCGCCAACATTCACACACCGCCTTTGCAGGCTGATGCACAGACAAGCCCGGAACCCGTTATGACCGAGATTGACACTCTTCATATCCTGAACAAGGCGCCTGAGCACCCGCGCTCGGCTGAGTGCCTCCGTGCTATAGAGCCCGGGGATGCCCTGCTTCTGATTGAGAGCGCGGTGCTGACACTTGCAACCTGTAGCGAACTGCGAGCGGGCATCACCCTTTATGCACTGGCACCAGACGCGCTAGCGCGCGGTATTGCCCAAAACGCTGTGAAAGCTTCCCTTGTTGATTTCCCCGCCATGGTTGAACTGACCGCACAGGCACAGAAAGTAATAAGCTGGTAACCCATGACAAAAGCAAATACACCTGAGAGAAACAATGAAGGGTTTCTCGAAAACTCAAGCGACTGGTCGCCTGAGATCGCTGCTATCATTGCGGCAGAAGATCAAATAGGCCTCAGTGAAAAACACTGGGAAATCATCGGGTTTCTGCGGGAATTCTATAAAGAACATGAAATGTCGCCACCCTCAAACCGACTGTTCGTGAGATCGGTAAAAGAGGCTTTGGGTGAAGACAAAGGTAACAGCATATATCTTATGCAGCTTTTTCCTGGCACCCCTGCCAAAACAGCTTGCCGGATAGCAGGCCTGCCCCGGCCGACAAACTGCCTCTAGGGCTTGTGCCGTTCCAGGTCTGCTGCACTGCCAAGCAAACTGCTGAGTCCGTTCTCGAAGATACCCGAACCAAACTTCAGGAACTGCCGTGTAGACTCTTTAACGGTGCCATCCCAGGCGCTTTCGGGCAACTCCCTCAGCGTTTCAGCAACACCCACCTTTACGCCTTGGGCCACACGCGGCTCAATTTCGTCAGTCATAGCGACAATCTCAGCCACCTTTCGATCAAGATAAGGTCGAATCACAAGTAGCCAAAAGCCCAAAAGTACCGAAAGAACCGCAACGGCGGTAACAACAAACTGCGCGACCAGCATTGCCCAGGCAGGCATGATGCTCTCCTTTGAATCAATATGAAGTGACTAAAGCGCGTAATGAATCAGCGCGAAAAATTGTATGGTTCCGGCGACGGCACCAAATATGCCGCCAACAAACATCAGTTGTAGCTCCTCCTCGCGGAATGCCGGGCGGAGTATGTCCTGAAATTCTGCAGGCTGAAGTGCCTTCATTTGCCCAGCCAGGACTCTTGCCACAACGGGTGCCCGCTCCTTGTTAAAAGCAGGGTTGCTGAAGACATCCTGGGTTGCATGAAGGGCTTGCTGGTTCATCGCCTTTTTCAAATCGGTATAGCCGCTCATCCCAACCGTTACTTGGGCTGAAAGCTTCATCAACAAGGAGTTGTCCATCAAGGGCCGTAGGTGCTTTTGTATGATTGCACGGGTGCGATCGCCCCGACAGCCGTTTATCATCGCATCTGCAACCTTCTCTACCGTTATCAGCTCTTCTGCTACCAGATTTGCCCATATGTCGCTGATTTCAGGTTGGCGCCGCAGAAACAGCCCTTGAACTTTCCAGAATAGAAAACGGCGAGGTTTCAGGGGCGCAAAAATCAGATTAATCGCAAGCCAGTTGGTCACGAAGCCGATTACAAACCCGCCAACGGGCAGCAACCAGGGTTCAGGATAGATTGACCAGACCGGAGCAAGCACGCAGCCGAGGATAGCGCCGATAATGGCGCCACGATTAATGACAGATCGGAGTTCAACTGCGCCAGCCTGTTTGAATATACGATTCATCAGATCGGGGTGCTGCTTCAACTCTCTGCTTAGCAGCGCTTTGAGATCAACCAACTCATCAAGATCATCACCAAAATCCTCAACCAGGCCTTCTATGCGTGCCGGCAGTTGCTCCCGCGCCCACCGATAAATCCGCCGGCGCAAAAACATCGGCAAGTTGTCCCAAAGCACCGGCTGAATTTCGTACATCATTTCATCAATGTACTCATCAAGCCTTGGCGTTACCTGTGAAAGAACCTGCTCAACAATCTTTTGAGGCTCCAACTTTTGATAGACCGCATTCAGATCACCGAATTGCCGAAGTGTTCGATCAATACAGATATGGGCCATTTTCTCGGCTTTGCGGGGAATAACGCCTTGCCAACCGATCACACCAACGCCTAAGAACTGAACCGGGTAAAAAGACATCTGTATAGCAAGCCAGTTGGTAAACCAGCCTACCAAGGCAGCCACGATGGGCACGGAAACAAACGCAGCATCAAACAAGCGGAACCCCGGTTTTCAAATACAGGCAATTAACCTGCAGGTGTTGTCATTAGTGAACGGACGGGCGCTTCGCTGTCGCCTCTGATTGTAGAACGAATGATGCGATAGCCAGCAATTGGTGACATTGGCCGAGAAGCCATTGTTATACAGCAACTGTGGCAGCGAAATGATAAAGATATGAAGAGTTAAAAAGTAGACGAAATAAAAGTGCAACTGGACGGAAATGCAAAATGCACGCGGGATACCTGCGAAATGTTCAGCAGATATCCCGGTATTTGAAGCGAGTTCACACTAACAGTGGCAGCCAGACTTCAGGCCTGCGGGCACTATTTATTGGTAGTATGCGTTCTCGGTCTTCGTGTGATCAGTTACGTCACGAACCGCTGTAATTTCTGGCACTCTATCCTTGAGCGTGGTTTCTACACCCTGCTTGAGGGTAAGGCTAACTGCGGAACAACCTTGGCAGCCTCCACCAAATCGCAATACTGCGACAGAGCCATCCACAATCTCTACCAACGACACATCACCGCCATGGGCTGCCAGGTTCGGATTAATTTCCGAAGCCAGAACGTAGTTCACTCTATCTGGCAAAGGGGCGTTTTCATCAACGCTGGGAACCTTGGCATTTGGCGCTTTGATCGTTAGCTGGCCGCCCATCTGGTCCTTGGAATAGTCTACAAAGGCTTCTTCAAGGAAGGGTACAGAGTTGTGATCAAGATACAGTGTGAACTTTTCAAGATCTACCTGCTCATCCGTCGGTACAATCTCGTTAGGTGGACAATAAGCCAAGCAGGTTTCAGCATTTTTTGTGCCCGGCTGGGTTACGAAAATTCGTACGCCCATGCCTTCCACATCCTGCTTTTCGATAAGTTGTGCAAGATAATCCCGTGCGGGATCTGTCACAGTAACCAATGCCATGTTATCAACCCGTTGGTAAGTTTAGATTCATTTTAAGGGAGTTCGTGGCAACATGAAAGACCAACCAAATTAGTTGGTCTTTCCCAGGGTAGTGACTTTCACTTACCATAGGCTTTGCACACAAACTTGATGCAAGTAAAGAATAACTGGGTGCGGAGCTACGACTGTCGCCAGCATTTTTGCTATGATCCCGCGCCATTGGACCAAACACGCCGTTAATGACGACATCCGGAATACTGACTATGACCGATCGCAATACTCGCCTGGAACAACTTCACAAAGCCCTGCAAGAGCGCATTGTGATTCTCGACGGCGGCATGGGAACTATGATCCAGAACCTGCAACTGGACGAAAAAGCGTTCCGGGGCGATCGGTTTGCCGATTACGATCGTGAAGTAAAGGGTAACAACGACCTGCTCAACATCACCCAGCCTGCCCTGTTGCGGAATATACACGCTGACTATCTGGATGCCGGCGCGGATATTATTGAAACCAATACCTTCAACTCGACACGCGTGTCTCAATCAGACTATGGCCTTGAAGAGTTCTCCAGGGAACTGAACGTAGAGGCCGCAAAGCTCGCACGGCAGGTCGCGGATGAGTATACCGCCAAAAACCCCTCCAAGCCGAGATTTGTGGCAGGCGCCGTCGGCCCCACTTCGCGAACAGCTTCTTTGTCGCCTGACGTGAACAACCCGGGGTTTCGCAACACAAATTTCCAGAGCCTGGTAGACAACTACTACGAATCGGTTGAAGGCTTGGTTGAAGGCGGTTGTGACATCATCCTGATTGAAACCATTTTCGATACGCTTAACGCCAAAGCCGCTATTTACGCTACCCAGCAATATTTTGAAGACAGTGGCATAGAACTGCCGATCATGATTTCCGGCACCATTACCGACGCTTCTGGCCGCACCCTGTCCGGCCAGACGACCGAAGCATTCTGGAATTCTGTGGCCCATGCACGGCCGATCTCGGTGGGATTGAACTGCGCACTGGGCGCAGAGGCCCTACGCCCGTACGTAGAAGAACTGTCGGGCAAAGCCACGACCTATGTTAGCGCACACCCGAATGCCGGCCTGCCCAACGAATTCGGTGAGTATGACGAGACACCGGAAGAAATGGCCGAAATCATTGAGGGCTTCGCTCGCGATGGCTTCCTTAACATTGTTGGTGGCTGCTGTGGTTCCCGCCCGGAGCATATCGAAGCCGTGGCTAAAGCCGTTGCCAAGTACCCTCCCCGCAAGATCCCGGAGCGCCCGGAAGTACTTCGTCTTTCAGGCTTGGAACCTTTTACCGGTGACGAAAACACCCTTTTCATCAACGTGGGTGAGCGCACCAACGTTACTGGATCTAAGCGCTTTCTGCGCCTGATCAAAGAAGAGCAGTATGAGGAAGCACTGAGCGTTGCACGGGATCAGGTTGAAACCGGCGCGCAGATTATCGATATCAACATGGATGAAGGCATGCTGGATTCCAAAGAGGTGATGGTCACCTTTTTGAACCTCATTGCCTCCGAGCCGGATATCTCACGCGTTCCCATCATGCTTGATTCCTCCAAATGGGAAGTGATCGAAGCCGGTCTACGCTGTATTCAGGGTAAGGCGGTCGTTAACTCAATCAGTCTCAAAGAAGGCGAAGAGGCCTTCGTCAAGCATGCAAAGATCTGTATGCGATACGGCGCGGCTGTTGTGGTTATGGCCTTCGACGAACAGGGGCAAGCAGATACCTTCGAACGTAAAACCGAAATTTGTAAGCGGTCTTATGACGTTCTGGTCAGCATTGGCTTCAATCCGGGCGACATTATTTTCGACCCGAACGTATTTGCCATTGCTACCGGGATCGAAGAACACAACAACTACGCGGTGGATTACATCAATGCCTGCCGCTGGATTCGCAAGAACCTGCCCCACGCATCTATTTCAGGTGGCGTGAGTAACGTGTCCTTCTCCTTCCGCGGGAACGACGTGGTGCGTGAAGCGATCCACTCCGTGTTTCTTTACCATGCCATCAAAGCCGGCATGAACATGGGTATCGTAAACCCTGGTCAGCTGGTTATTTACGACGAGATTGAACCAGAACTAAAAGAACTGGTAGAAGATGTTGTGCTCAATCGTCGCGAGGACGCCACGGATCGCTTGCTGGAAATTGCCGAGCGCTTCAAGGGTAAAGGCGGCAAAACCCAGGAAGAAGATCTTGCCTGGCGCGAATGGCCGGTAATCAAGCGGCTAGAGCACTCGCTGGTGAAAGGTATTACCAACTTCATTATCGAAGATACAGAAGAATGCCGTCTGCAGGCCGAGCGCCCGATTCACGTAATCGAAGGCCCGCTAATGGACGGCATGAACGTTGTTGGCGACCTGTTCGGCGATGGTAAAATGTTTCTGCCCCAGGTGGTTAAAAGTGCCCGCGTTATGAAACAGGCAGTTGCCCACCTTATTCCCTTTATTGAAGCTGAAAAATCTGACGACCAGCAGGCTAAGGGTAAAATCCTGATGGCCACGGTTAAAGGGGACGTTCACGACATAGGTAAGAATATCGTCGGCGTAGTGCTGCAGTGCAATAACTACGAAGTGATCGACCTCGGGGTAATGGTGCCCAGCGATAAAATTCTGGCCGCCGCGAAAGAACACAATGTGGATATCATCGGCTTGAGTGGCCTCATCACGCCGTCACTGGACGAAATGGTGCATGTTGCCCGCGAGATGCAGCGCCTGGATTTCCACCTTCCATTAATGATTGGTGGTGCCACTACATCCAAAGCGCATACCGCTGTAAAAATTGAGCCCCACTATAAAAACGACATTGCCCTTTACGTGTCTGACGCCTCTCGTTGCGTGAACGTAGCATCACAGTTGCTCAGCAAAACAGCCAAGGCCAAATTGGTTAGCGATGCCCGAGAGGAATACGACATGATCCGGGAACGCCGCAAGAAGCGCGGTGACCGTACCAAGCTCGTTAGCCTGAAAGAAGCTCGGGCACGGGCACCGGAAATCAACTTTGACAACTACGTTCCACCCAAGCCGACCTTTACAGGAATACGGCGGTTTGAAGAGTACGACCTGAAGGAGCTTGAGCCCTACATCGACTGGACGCCCTTCTTCATCTCTTGGGATATCGCGGGCAAATACCCACAGGTATTCGACGACCCCAAACGCGGCGAAGCAGCTCGAAACCTGTTTGATGACGCCCGGGTCATTCTTCGCAAAATGGTTGATGAGAAGCGCGTAAGTGCTTCTGGCGTAATAGGTTTTTGGCCAGCACACCGCCGTGGCGATGACATTGTGGTATACACAGACGAAAGCCGTACTCAAGAACTAACCACTTTGCACCACTTGCGCCAGCAGGATGACAAGGCCCCGAACAAGTCGATGATGGCGCTCTCAGACTTTGTGGCAGAAGAAGATTCTGAGCATTGTGATTATGTTGGCGGCTTTGCGGTAACCACCGGCATTGGTGCAGAAGAAATGTCACTTGAGTACAAAAATGCCAACGACGATTACAACGCGATCATGGTGAAGGCTCTCGCCGACCGTTTAGCCGAGGCCTTTGCAGAACGCATGCATGAGCGGGTGCGGAAAGAGTTCTGGGCATACAACAGCGATGAGCAACTCGCCAACGAAGACCTGATCAAAGAGCGGTACCACGGTATTCGCCCGGCGCCTGGTTACCCGGCCTGCCCTGACCACACAGAGAAAGCGACTCTGTTCAAGCTACTCGATGCCACGGCCCAAACCGGTATCGAGATTACAGAAAGCTTTGCCATGTTCCCAACGGCTGCGGTTTCGGGTTGGTACTTCTCGCACCCTGAATCGAAGTTTTTCTCGGTGGGTAAAATTGGCGTAGATCAGGTTGAAGACTATGCTGAGCGTAAAGGTCTTTCCAAAGCGGAAGCAGAGCGCTGGTTAGCGCCAAGCCTTGCTTACGACCCAGCGGAGTAAAGGCCAGACTCGCACCCAATCAGGATGAGTTTTTATGGCAGACACGGCAGGCACGAAAAAAAACAAAAGTGAAAAGCCTCAAGGGCCTGGTGTTTTGAAGATAATACAAACCGTGGCCGCCGGCGCTCTGGGCGTTCAGTCCAGTAAGCGCCGGGAAGAAGATTTCGGCAGCCACAGCCCTTGGCCCTATGTGATTGGCGCCCTTCTGTTCACGGGCCTCTTTATCGGTACCCTCATTGTGGTTGTGCAGGTGGTTCTGTCTGGCCGGTAGTCCTTACTGGCCAGACACCCACAACACCGCGAATGCGACAACAAGCGCAATAATCACCACTGCCGCTACAGCGTCGATATTGCTGTCTGATTGCATCGAATCTTTCATTCCCTGCTCCTGTGTTCAGAATCTGTCAGGTTGACGTTGAGCGCATCGAGCGCTCACCTTGGTTTCTCCCTATCAGTAAAGCAGCAAATTGATATTCGTCCAGCCCGCAATACGCTGCCTTATCACCTTAATCGATAAACATATCTTGAAATAATCGTTTCTAGTATAAGGGGCGACTGTTATCCTGCGTTTCAGATATAAGCCCGGGCTTCCGGGCGTTAGCCATTACGACGCTACTATCCAGGGTTTTCCTATTATGTACGTATACGACGAGCACGATCGGCAAATGGCCGCCGAGCGGGTTGCACAATTCCGGGACCAGACCGCACGGGCACTGGCCGGAGAATTGGCAGAAGACGAGTTCCTGCCCCTTCGCTTGCAGAACGGGCTCTACGTTCAGCGGCTTGCACCCATGCTGCGTATTTGTGTGCCTTACGGCATGCTGCGTTCTGCTCAACTGCGTCGTCTGGCCCGGATAACCCGGGATTATGACAAGGGCTATGCGCACTTCACTACGCGCCAGAACATTCAGTTAAACTGGCCCAATCTGGAAGATGTGCCAGACATTCTCGCCGAGTTGGCGGAAGTCGAAATGCATTCCAACCAGACCAGCGGTAACTGCATCAGAAACACCACAACTGACCAGTTTTCAGGTGTTCAGTCTGATGAACTTACAGATCCTCGGCCTTACTGCGAAATCATTCGCCAGTGGTCTACTTTTCATCCGGAGTTCGCATACCTGCCCCGGAAGTTCAAAGTTGCAGTCAATGCCTCCGAGAAAACCGACAGAGCGGCCATTCAGGTTCACGACATAGGCCTTCAGATTGTACGCAATGATGCCGGCGAACTGGGCTTCCGCGTGCACGTAGGTGGTGGCCTTGGGCGCACACCCATGGTGGCTCCGGTTATTCGTGAGTTCCTCCCAGAACTCGACCTGCTGACCTACCTGGAATCGGTACTCCGCGTTTATAACCGCTATGGCCGTCGTGATAACAAGTTTAAAGCCCGTATCAAGATTCTGGTAAAAGCGTTAACGCCTGAGGGCTTTGCGGAAAAGGTTGAGGCTGAGTGGGCTCACACCAAGGACTCCCCTAGCCGGCTTACTCCTGAGGCCATCGATCGCATCAAGACCTACTTTACCGAGCCAGCCTATGTCAGCCTGGACAACGCAACGGAACTTCTCGCTCAGCAAAGGTTCGAAAACCGTGGCTTTGACCAGTGGCTTAAGTACAACGTGGATGTTCACAAAAAGCCCGGGTACGCGATTGTTTCGCTGACCATGAAAGAAACCGGGACTCCCCCGGGAGATGTAACCGATCGCCAACTGGAGCAAATCGCCGATTTGGCCGATGAATACAGCTTCGGCGAAGTACGGGTAACCCATGAGCAGAACGTGGTTCTTGCGGATGTCCGCCAGGATCAGTTGCTGGAGCTGTGGGAGCAGTTAGGCCCCATGGGTTTCGCCACAGCAAACCTGAACATGCTTACGGATATTATCTGCTGCCCCGGCGGCGATTTCTGTGCGCTGGCTAATGCCAAGTCCATTCCTGTAGCAGAAGCCATTCAGCGTCGTTTCGATAACCTGGATTTCTTGTACGATCTTGGTGAGATTGATTTGAATATATCAGGTTGCATGAACGCCTGTGGTCATCACCACGTTGGAAACATCGGTGTTCTGGGTGTCGATAAAAAGGGTCAGGAGTTCTATCAGGTTAGCCTGGGAGGCACGTCACAGCACGATGCAACAATTGGCAAGATCCTGGGGCCATCTTTCGCTCAGGATGATATGCCGGATGTAATCGCCAAGATCATTGATGTTTACGTTAACAAGCGCACGGAGGAGGAATCGTTTCTGGATACCTACCGTCGTGTTGGAATTGATGCTTTCAAGGAGCGGGTTTATGCCTGACGTTATTTTCCGGGATGGCAGCATCCGTCAGAATCAGTGGAACGTTATTTCCCGCCCCGAGAGTGGCGAAGCTCTGGATATTCCAGCCCAGCGGCGTGTGTTGATTCCAGCTGATCTTTGGGTGGCCAATCGTGATCAGTACGCGGGCAACGAGGATGTTGGTGTTTGGCTCGACAGTCATGATGAGCCCGAGATTCTCGCGGAATATGTGAACGATCTGTCCATGATTGCGGTTAACTTCCCCAAGTTCAGCGATGGCCGGGGTTACAGCACTGCTCGCCTTTTGAGGGAGCGGTTTGGCTATAAAAATGAGCTGCGGGCGATTGGTGATGTGCTGTTGGATCAGCTTCAGTTTATGAAGCGCTGTGGTTTCGATACTTATGAGCTGCGCCCTGATAAGGATATTCGCAAGGCTGCACGGTGCTTGAATTTCTTTAGTCAGGGGTATCAAGCGGCTACGGATACTGATTTGCCTTTGTTTCGGCGTCGGGCTTCTTGATGGTCTGATCCGGAGTCCGGCATCAGAGCCGGGCCTTTAGTCAAAACACGCTGTGGATACGTCCTTGTACGCTTGGCTCCGCCATCCATGGCTACGCACAGTTTTGACTAAAGGCCCGGCTCTGATGCCTCAAACTTTGGCAGTTTACGCCGAGTGATCCAGAACAATTTTCCCTGCCGACTCGCCTTTCAGGAACGCTTTTAAAGCAGTATCGAGATCTGCGCGTCCAATTTTACTGGCAGACGCTTCCGTCTTCTCGCACTTCCAGTCACCCGCAAACTTTTTCCACACCACTTCCTTTTCCGCCAGCGGAATTTCCACTGAATCCACGCCCAGCAGGTTTACGCCCCGCAGGATGAATGGAAGCACTGTGGTTTGTAGCTGCACACCGGCGACCAGGCCGCAGCAAGATACAGAACCACCGGGTTTGATTTGCTTTAGAAGTTCAGCCAAAGGTGAGCCGCCTACTGTGTCCACAGCGTTGGCGAAGGTCGGCTTCAGCAAGGGCTTCTTGTCTTCGGTCAGTGCGTCGCGGCCAACTACTTCAGTGGCGCCCAAGGCTGTGAGGCTATCTGTATGATCTGCTTTGCCGCTGATTGCCACTACGTCGAAGCCCAGTTGCGCCAGCAGCTCTACTGCAACACTGCCAACTGCGCCTGAGGCGCCGGAGACGGCCACTTTGCCTTGTTCTGGCCTGGCACCCATGGTCAAGAGTTTTTGTACGCACAGACCGGCAGTGAGGCCTGCGGTGCCGTAGATCATGGCAGTTTTAGCATCCCATCCAGAAGGCATGGGAACACACCATGCAGCGGGTACGCGGATGTATTCGCCAAAACCGCCAGCGGTGTTCATGCCCAGGTCGTAACCGGTTACGATAACCTGACTGCCAACAGCCGGAGTGCCGGTGGCAGATTCAACAACCTCTCCAGCGGCGTCGATACCGGGTGTGTGTGGAAACGACCGGCTAACGCCTTTGTTACCAGAGGCCGAGAGGGCGTCTTTGTAGTTCAGTGAGGAGTAGCTGACTTTTATCAGTACTTCGCCCGCCGGGAGATCGGCCGTGCTCAGGGTCTGTTCTGTGCCTTTATAGTTGCCCTCATGCTCGTCAACTCGCCAGGCGTTGAATTCGACATTGCTGGTCATAGCCTTCTCCACGTTCTATTAGCTACTGAATGTTCTGGTTGCGAAATGCGCTCAACACTTTCCATACGGTGTGCTCGAGGGCGGCGCTGGTCGCGAGCCCAAGCTTTTCAGGCAAGGTTTTTTTGCGCTCGAATGACACCGATACTACGTCTGCCCTCTCACAAGCTTCAATGAGATATTCGTCGGAGGTTTTAATCTCGTCAATCAATTTTACGTCCAGTGCACGCTTCCCAAACCATATATCCCCGGTAGCTACCGCTGCTATATCCAACTCTGGCCGGCGTTCGCTAACGTAGTCTTTGAACAGGTCGTGGGTGTCTTCCAGATCCGACAGAAATTTCTGCCTGCCCTTATCGGTGTTCTCACCAAATATGGTCATGGTGCGCTTATGCTCGCCCGCCGTCAGGATCTCGAAGTCGACATCGTTTTTCTTGAGCAGGCGATGGAAGTTCGGCAACTGGGCGACAACACCAATCGAACCAAGAATCGCAAACGGCGATGCAATGATGCGGTCTGCCACGCAGGCCATCATGTACCCACCGCTTGCCGCGACTTTGTCGACGCAAGCTGTCAAGTGAATGCCTTTGCCTCGGATACGATCAAGCTGTGCAGCAGCCAGCCCATAGGAATGCACCAGCCCGCCTCCGCTTTCCAGCCGGATGACGACTTCATCTTTACCGGGTTCGGCCACGCTCAACACGGCAGAGATCGCCCTGCGCAGTGGATCGGTATCACTGGCTTTGATATCACCGTCAAAATCCAGCACAAAAAGCCGTGCCGGCGTTGCTTCTGGCTCACCTGCGTCCGGTTTTTTTGCTTTCTCAGCCTTCTTTTCGGCTTTCTCTTTTTTCTTTTTAGCCTTGCCCCAGGCTTTCAGCTCTTGCTCCGTCATCAGGCGTGCCTGAATCGACTCACGCAATTTACGGTACTTATCGTTGAGCTTACGGATCTGCAACTCTCCGTCGTCATCTTCTCCATCTTTATCCTTATGGGTGGCTGCAATAATGATAGAGACAACAACCACTGCCGCAATAACAAAGGTGACCACTTTGGCCAAAAACAAACCGTATTCTGTCAGGAACTCCAAATCACTTCTCCAGCGAGTTAAGCAAGCACGAGAGTGTAACTTACCGAAACTCTGGTGATAAGCAGAGCAAAATTATTAAAACAAGCGTTCGATCGGGCTTGACAGGGGTTAAGTCTCACCATAAAGTCGGAAAGCGAAGTCGGCTCTATCCGGCAGCTGCCAACGATGGCTTGTGTAGCCAAGCATACATAGCAGTTTTAAAGACAAGACAACCACTAAACAAAGGGTAAACAAATGTCTGTAGATCAAATCTTTGAAAAGCTCGAGCAGAACTTCAATGCAGATGCCGCGCAGGGCCTGGATCTGGTATTCCAGTTTGATATCGAAGACGACAAGACCCACCACCTGGTCATCAAAGACGGCACATGCAAGCTGCACGAAGGCCCGCATGACGATCCTTCTGTAACACTGATCATGAACTCAGAAACCCTTCAGGGTATCGTTTCCGGCGAAACCGATGGCATGCAAGCCTTTATGGCTGGCCAGCTGCGCGCTGAAGGCGACATGATGCTGGCTACCAAGCTGGGCGAGCTTTTCAACATGGGCTGATTGCGCCCTGTTGAGCAGATTAAAGCTCATAAAAAAACCCGCGCTTGGCGCGGGTTTTTTGTTCTCTGGAGAAGAGTTTTCAGACTTCCACTAAAGATCCACATCATCCAGAGATGTTTCCGCCAAACGAAGCAGATCTACGTTACTCTCCTCACGCTTGCCAATCCCCTCAATGTAGTACTCAAGCGATGTCAGAGCATCCGCCAGCGCTTCCAGAACCTGGTTCCCCGGCGCTTCACGAGAATCCAGCATGCGCTCCTGAATAGAGGCTGCCACACGCTCAAGCACGTGGGCAGCGCCCGGATCATTTATCATCTGCAACCCACCCCAAATACTGTGCAGGGTTGCGGGCAGATTCGCCAAATGAAGCTTGTCATAATCCGACTCCACGAAGGCGGTAATCGCGCGCTTCGCCAGCGTTAATGCTCCGCGGGCTTCATCCGCAACCACATACACGGCCTCCTTGAAGTACATAGACTCTTCATGGCTGCGCTCAGTGCCCGCCAGTGCGTCAGTTTCAGCGGTAATACCCCGGCTGACGATCTGCATAACAGCGTCTTCAATACCCAGTACCGAATCCGCAAGGCGGAATAGCTCTTCTTCTCCAGGTAGCCGTGATTCTGCTTCCCAGTTGCGGAGCTTGCCTGCTTCTTCGCGGGCAATGGTGGCAAGCCGATTAAGGTCCAGCATAACCAAGGTGTTAGAAAGGCGCTCCAGCGCATCGGCAATGGAGGAAAGCTCTGCCAGATCCGGCTCTATGCCACGCTCGATAATGTCCAGTTTATCTTTTAGCTGGTTGAGCTCATCTTGCAGTGCCTCGGATAACGACGTCAGTACGTCAGTACCAGGCCCATACAATCGTCTTGCATGGGCTTCGAGGATGGAATCCGGAAATTCGGCTGGTGCGAGCTGGAATTCTGAAAGCACACGCGTCACTTCGGGATTGCCGGAGCCGCTGCGGTAGAGCAGATATACCAGGTCGCGAATAAGCGAGTCCGGAGCATCTTTTGCAGTCGCTACCTTGCCAACATACACCAGTTCCCGAGAGTATTTTTCAATACGCATAAACGTGCGCTTTCGAGCTTTGGTAAACGGCATGGCACGGTCAAGCATGGTGTCAGCCACGATAGCAACGAGGCACCACATTTGCCCCATTGGGGCACCCTGACACAAACGAACAAAGCCCCGAGCGGCCCGGCTTATGAGCTTTTGGCTCACCACAGGGTTTCGATCCCTGAGAATACCCAACAAAGCTACCTGAAATGTAAGGCGCATCCGCCGAGCAACAATTTCGTATTCGGCCTCATTACCCTCAAAATCAGGAACTTTTAAACCAGCGCAAAAATTCCGTTGATCTTTTATGTCGACATCGAAAAAGCAGGACTCGGGATAAGGCTTTTCCCGGCGAGCTTCACGAAGGTCGTTTATAACAGGCAGTAACAACTCGGGATGGTCTGCGCGCTGCTGATGGTAGTACTCCACATAGCGGCGAAGGATAAACAGCGCATTGCTTAAGGTGGTGAGTAATATGTTCTTGTCATCGTTGGCGCCGACAGGAACATCGTTGGCCATGGCCACGGCTTCCTGGCACAAAAGCGTGCCGCCGCGAAGCTCCACCAGGATAAAGATGCCACGAAGCTGGTTGAGGAAATCCAGGCAGTTCTGCAAATCCTCTCCGCTTTCACGGTTTTCCTGAAAGCGCTCAAGACTGGATTCTGCCTGCTTGATGGTCTGCTCTATTTCACTTTTGACCAGATCAAACGACTGCGATTTCGTCGCAAGAGACGATTAAACCATAAACGCTTCCTGTTAATCTGCGGAAACTACCGCACCTTCCTAGTGAACTGTAGGCCGGCAAGGGTGGGTGCCAGACCTTTTTGTTATGGAGCCGGCTCAAACTCTCCTGACCTGAGCCCGTGCACTCTGCACGAAAAAACTGACGTACTTATCACTACTTATAACATAAAACTCGAGTACCTCAACAAGGCTGGCGTGTAACAATTAGTACAGGCCGACACAGTTCTCATTCTAGGCCTTCAAGTTTACTCCAGACAGTTTCACCTGCTTTCTTTTCCATAGCAGACATGAACGCTTGATGCGCCTCCAATTCAGCATCTGTAGCGCCAACAACAGGCAGCGCAGGACGGCTTGAGCTCAACCGGCGAACACCTCCGCCCAAGCCTCCATTCTCCGACCCGGCATCCAGTGACAACGCTGTCTGGCCACCGGTGAGAAGCAGGAACACCTCCGCCAGGATCTCGGCATCCAGCAGAGCTCCGTGAAGCTCACGGTTGCTGTTGTCAACGCCGTAGCGTTTGCACAGGGCATCGAGGTTATTCTTCTGCCCTGGGTGCTTCGCTCGAGCTATCGCAAGCGAGTCCACAACACCACAATGGTCCGCAGTTTTGCGCACAGGCCTGATTCGGCCAAACTCCGAATCCATGAAACCCACGTCAAAGGCGGCATTGTGAATAACAAGCTCTGCACCCTTGATGAACTCGAAAAACTCGTCAGCAATGTCTGCAAATTTGGGCTTATCAACGAGAAATTCGTTGGTGATCCCGTGAATAGTGATAGCTTCGGCTTCGATCTCCCGCTCAGGGTTCACGTACACATGGTAGTTACGCCCTGTGAGCTTGCGCTCCATCATCTCGACACACCCGATCTCGATGATCCGGTGACCTTGCGCCGGGTCAATACCGGTTGTTTCTGTATCCAGTATTATCTGTCTCATAAATCCCACATTAATCCAGTTCAGCAACGCCCTTGTTCGCAAGCTCGTCTGCGAGTTCGTTATCCGGCACACCTGCGTGGCCTTTTACCCAATGCCAGTTAACCTTATGCTTCTTCGTTTCCGAATCCAGTTCACGCCATAGGTCATCATTTTTAACCGGCTTTTTTGCAGAAGTTTTCCAGCCGTTACGCTTCCACCCGGAAAGCCATTCTGTAATTCCTTTCCGGACATACTGGGAGTCCGTGTACAACTCCACTTCACAATCGCGCTTGAGAGCTTTTAACCCCTGGATTGCAGCCATCAACTCCATGCGGTTATTCGTAGTGTGCCGTTCTCCACCGTGCATGGTTTTTACTGCGTCACCATAACGCAATACAACACCCCAACCACCTCGCCCCGGGTTCCCCTTACAAGCGCCATCGGTATATACAATTACCTTTCCGGACATTCAAACTCCCGCATGTATTTCAGTTTAGCGGCCTTTTAAGGCCGGTCAGTCTTCAGGGTGCTCGCAGCTCTGTGGCGGACACGCTCTCGCCGCACCAACTGTGCGTTTTCCCGACAGACCCAGAACGCTGCTTTGTCGCCAAACATGTCGCCGTGGAATCCGGGCACACACCCTTTTTTTTGCAAGGATACAGTAATAGGCACCAACCGGCAGAAACCCGTAAGCTGACATACGCTCGCCCAGCGCGCCCGTCCCTTTGCGACCACTGCGCTGCAAAGGTAATCGATAGAATCGGGTCAGGGATGTTTCAATCTGAAAGTCCAGCAAGTGAAGCCAATCCTCCATTCGCCCCCGGGACAGGAACCGCCCACCCCACGGCCCTCCATTATGACGCGATATCAGCCTTCGCACCCCCCAAAAGCTGACAGGATTAAAGCCAATCAGCGCAATCATGCCATCACCTCGCAACACGCGGGCAGCCTCTCGCAAAACCTGATGGGGATCGGGCGAAAAGTCCGCAGTATGATGGAGTACCACCAGATCCATGGAGTCCCCGGGGAAAGGCAACTCGTCCGCATCGCACACAACCACGCCCTCAGGTATGTTGGCAAAACAACTGGGGGTAGTCATGATCTTTTGAGAAAAGTCAGTCCCATTAGCCAAGGGAAGCCGGTGACTGACACCGACTTGAAGTTGCCGAGCTCCAGTCAACCTCTTCAGCCGCTGCTCAAGAAAGGCCCGTTGATCTGCCAGAAGCCTGCGCCCGAGCGGTGTCTGAAACCAATTCTCAAAGCTCTCGCTCCTTGATGAATAATCAACCATCTGGGCATTCTTCACACTACCTATACTCCCGCGTTGAATAACCGGATGGAATACCAGGGTTTCACCGGCTGTTGGGGCTACGACCTTAATGCTCTATCATATTAGCCACACTTGCCAAGCATTTACGGGGACATCTGATGCTCACCATCTCTGCCATACCGGCGTTCAGCGATAACTATATCTGGTGTATTGCCGATACAGATACCGGCAAAGCCCTGATTGTGGACCCAGGCCAGGCGAAGCCGGTTCAGGAACACCTTGCAAAACAGGGGCTGACACTGGACACCATTCTCGTTACCCATCACCACCCTGATCACGTAGGGGGAATCAAGGACCTCGTTCAGGACAATCCCGACTGCCGCGTAACCGGGCCTGCAGAATCACCCTTTAAAGGTAGCACCAACGTTGTTCATCCGGGCGATGAAGTGGTTTGGAGAGACATTACTTTTCAGGTGATGAGTGTTCCGGGACACACGCTCGATCACATTGCCTACTTCACAGACACTAAAATTAATGGACGCCCCGCTCTATTCTGTGGCGATACGCTTTTCGTAATTGGCTGCGGCCGATTATTTGAAGGCACCCCGTCCCAGATGCTGGAGTCTCTCAAGTCTATTCGCGAACTCCCAGGTGAAACGGCTATTTATTGCGCCCATGAGTACACTCTTTCAAACCTACGCTTCGCCCGCAGCTTGCTACCGGATGACAGCAAGCTTGAAGCCTTTGAACGTGCGTGCAAAGACAAGCGGGATGCAGGTGAGCCAACTGTGCCGTCGATACTTGATGAAGAAAAACAGCTTAACCCGTTTTTGCGCTGGGACGATCCCCAGGTTGTAAGTGCGGCCAAACGCTACGCTGCCGGGCAAGGTCTGCCGGCGGATTCAGACAGTGCGATCTTTGCAGCCATACGCCACGGTAAAGATAACTTTTGATCGGTTAACAAAACCTCTCATTGTCGTAACGAGAGGTTTCTTGACCCTATTAAACGAGCTCCCATAGAATCCTTTAAACTTTTGCTCGTAACTCATTAAATATGCCGGGTTTTTAGACATAAGCCCAGCGGAATATCAGATTCGGAATCCGCCTATGTTGGTCAAACGTTTGCCCCTGCTTTTTATCCTCGGTGCTTTGGCGGGTGGCTGCAGCTCTCTCTATTTGTCTAAAGATTCAGCATCTCAAAGTCCGCTGGAGTCTGAAGAAGTAACCCTCGCTGCCGGTGATGAAGAGCTTAAGGAGTCTGTTGAAACCGGCAAAGACAGTGATGCAGTGCGCAATGAGCCGCTGGACGACGCAATCGCGCCAGAGCTTAAAGCAGCCGCACGGGATGCACGGGAAAAATTGGACAATCCTGAACAGAACATCACCGCAGACGCCGCCGGAGAGGCGGATATGTGGGACCGGCTCAGGGCCGGATTCATGCTCGACCACGATGTTGATGACAAGCGCGTAGAAGACCAGTTGAACTGGTACGCACGGCATCCGAACTACATTAACCGCGTCGTTGAGCGCGGAAGCCGGTATCTGTACCACATTGTTAATGAAACAGAGAAACGTGGTCTACCAGCTGAATTCGCCCTGCTACCCGTCGTTGAGAGTGCGTTCGATCCGTTTGCATATTCCCACGGCCGGGCAGCCGGGCTCTGGCAATTTATTCCTTCAACAGGTAAGTATTTCGGCCTGACCCAAAGCTGGTGGCACGATGACCGCCGCGATGTAATAGCCGCCACAGATGCTGCCCTCACCTATCTCGACCGCCTGACCAACCGCTTTGGTGGTGACTACACACTCGCACTGGCCGCCTACAACAGTGGCGGGGGCACCGTTTCAATTGCCATGCGCCGGAACCGGAACAGCAACAAGCCCGAGGATTTCTGGTCGCTGCAATTACCACAGGAAACACGCCACTACGTGCCCAAGCTGATTGCGCTGGCAAAGATATTCGATGACCCGAAAGCCTACGGCATAGAGCTTCCAACGCTCAAAGACGAACCCTATTTCGACATCGTCGAAACCGGCGGGCAACTGGATCTCGCCCAGGCTGCAGAACTTGCGAGCGTCGACATTGACGAAATCTATCTGCTTAATCCTTCGTATAACCGTTGGGCGACCTCTCCAGAAGGCCCGCACCGTTTGCTCGTGCCCCACCAGAATGCCGAAAGCTTCCGTACGGCTTTAGCGAACATTCCACCAGAAAAACGAGTGTCCTGGCGCAACTATGTCGTCAAATCCGGAGATAGTCTGAACACTATCTCCAGAAAGTTTTCCACCACCCCTGCGGTGCTGCAGCAGGTCAACAACCTCAACGGCGACCTTATCCGCATTGGCCAACGGCTGATGATCCCTTCAGCTTCAAAGAATTCCGACGCCTACGCTCTCAGCGCGTCCCAGCGGCTTGAGCGCAAGCAGGACAAAAAGCGGTCGGGAAGCAAGCTGCGTTACACTGTGCGCCGCGGCGACACCTTCTGGGATATTGCGCGAGAACATCGGGTTTCAGTGCGCCAGGTGGCGGCCTGGAACGGTATGGCACCCGGAGACCCGCTGATCCCCGGAAAAGAACTGGTGATCTGGTCAAATACCGCACAACCCACTATTGCCTCAGCTGGCAGCACCCGTGGCAAAGCCATGGTTCGAAAGGTGGGATACCGCGTTCGTAAAGGCGACTCCCTTGCCCTCATTGCGAATCGTTTCTCGGTAAACGTGCGCGACATCGCAAGCTGGAACGATCTGAATACCTCCCGTTATCTGCAACCAGGGCAAAGTCTGGTACTCTACGTCGACATCCGGAACAGCCCCTGATTGTTAACTTTTCAGGGCCGGAACTTTCAGTAAGTATAAGAATCATAAAAATTTAGCAGACAGGAGCGCGGGGCAGGATGCCCCCGCGTCGGCTTGAAACACCTGAATGTGCGAGACCCATGACAAGAATCTTTTCTGCCTCACGCCTTACAACATTTCTTTCAGTTCTGGCTTTTTTGGCTTCTCCAATTTCTTTGTATGCCAGCGAATCATCAACAGACCCAGAAGGGCTCAAGGTACAACCCGTCCACGGTATGGCCATGCACGGCGCGCCAAAATATCCGGAAGGGTTTGGTCATTTCGACTACGTTAACCCCAAGGCCCCAAAAGGCGGATCGCTAAAAATGGCTGTAGTGGCCAACGGTTTTGATACCTTCAACCCCTTTGTTATTCGCGGGGTTTCCGCCGCCGGTATTAGTAGCTATCTCTACGACACCCTACTTGAGTACTCGGCAGACGAACCTTTCTCCATGTATGGGCTGATAGCGGAATCCCTGGAAACGCCGGAAGACCGAAGCTATGTGGTTTTCAACCTTAGGCAATCAGCGCGCTTCCAGGATGGCGAGCCCATTAATGCGGAGGACGTGAAATTTTCCTTTGAAACCCTGACGACCAAGGGGCACCCGTTTTACCGGAACTACTATGCGGATGTGAGCAACGTCACTATCGAAAGCCCTCACCGTATCCGTTTCGATTTCCAGGAAACCAGCAACCGTGAATTACCGCTGATTCTCGGCCAGATGCCCATTCTGCCTGCCCACTATTGGGAAGGTCGCGAGTTTGGAAAGAACGGCCTGACTACACCTGTCGGCAGCGGCGCCTATCGTATCGGTAGTTTTGAAGCAGGCCGCACAATTGAGTATGAGCGGCAGGACGATTATTGGGCGAAAGATCTTGCGGTACGCAAAGGCCGGTTGAATTTTGACCGTGTTCGCTATGACTACTATACCGACGACACCGTGGCTCTGGAGGCTTTCAAAGCGGGTAGCTTTGATTTCAGAGTTGAAACCTCTGCCAAAAACTGGGCAACCGCCTACACCGGTGAAAGGTTTGAGAACGGCACTATCATTACCGAAGCCATTGAACACCATCGCCCCACCGGCATGCAGGGCTTTGTGTTCAACACCCGCAAAAAGGTGTTCAGCGATCCCCTGGTACGGGAAGCACTCACTTACGCTTTCGATTTTGAGTGGACCAACAAGAATCTGTTCTATGGTCAATATGACCGCACCAACAGTTACTTCGAAAACAGCGAACTTGCTGCAACCGGCCTGCCAACTGGCCGGGAACTCGAAATACTCGAGGCTTACAAGGACAGATTGGATGAGGACATTTTCACCAAGGCGTTTGAAGCCCCTTCCACCGAAGGTAAGCAAGGCCTGAGAGGCAACCTCAGAACAGCGATGGAACTTCTGCGTTCGGCAGGCTACGAAGTTCGCGACGGGAAAATGGTTCATACAGAAACAGGCAAACAATTGGCCTTCGAGATTCTGCTGTTCCAGAAAACCTTTGAGCGCGTTGTACTGCCTTTCAAAAATAACCTCGCCCGCCTTGGTATTGACATGTCTGTACGCTTGGTAGACAGCAATCAATACGTTCAACGCGTGCGTGAATTTGACTACGACATGATTACCCAGGCCATCGGCCAGTCAGATTCTCCTGGCAACGAGCAGCGCGAGTATTGGCACTCATCCACTGTAGACACAAACGGCTCCCGTAACTATGCCGGCGTAAATGATCCAGTGGTGGACGAACTGGTAAGCCTGGTGATTCAGGCCCCAGACCGGGACGAGCTGGTACAGCGCACACGCGCCCTCGATAGAGTGTTACTTCAAGGGCATTACGTGGTGCCACACTGGCACCTTGCTAAAGATCGCGTTGCCTACTGGAGCCACCTGAAGCATCCGGATAAGACGCCCAAAAACGGTACCGACCTCGACGATTGGTGGGCAGAGCCCTGAGGAAGTAGCCGCTAAATGGGCATTTACATACTTCGGCGCCTCGCGCTGATCATCCCTACTCTGATCGGCATTCTGCTGCTCAACTTCGTGATCATTCAGGCTGCGCCTGGCGGACCAGTTGAGCAATTGATTGCCGAAATGGAGGGTCATGGCGGCAGTGCCCTGGCCCGTGCAGGTGGTGGCGACACAGGTGGTGAGGTTTCCAGCGCTTCCGGTGACAGCAGGGGGTCCCGAGGCATTCCTGATGAAATGCTGAAAGAAATCGAAGTAATGTATGGCTTTGATAAACCCGCCCACGAGCGTTTCTTTAAAATGCTCAAAGACTACGCCACATTCAACTTCGGTGATTCTTTTTTCCGCGAGCGGAGCGTAACCGAACTTATTGTCGACAAGATGCCCGTGTCCATATCGCTTGGGCTCTGGTCTACCCTGATCATCTACTTCATTTCCATACCCCTTGGTATTCGCAAAGCGGTGTCAGACGGTTCCCGGTTCGATGTATGGAGCAGTTCAGCCATTGTCATCGGTTACGCCATTCCGGGCTTTCTGTTCGCGATCCTGCTCATCGTCATTTTTGCCGGTGGCAGTTACTTCGATTGGTTCCCTCTACGGGGATTAACGTCCTCCAACTTCGATCAGATGAATTGGTATCAGCAAGTTGGCGATTATTTCTGGCATCTCGCACTCCCGGTGACCGCCAATGTGATCGGCGGCTTCGCCACACTCACCCTGCTAACCAAGAACTCATTTCTTGATGAAATCGGTAAGCACTACGTCGTCACAGCCAGAGCCAAGGGTCTGGATGAAAAGCAGGTTCTGTACGGCCATGTGTTCCGCAACGCCATGCTGATTGTAATTGCCAGCCTGCCCGGTGTTCTCGTTTCACTGTTCTTTACTGGCTCTCTTTTGATTGAGGTAATCTTCTCCCTCGATGGCCTTGGTTTGCTTGGATTTGAAGCGGCGCTTAACCGGGACTATCCAGTTATTTTCGGCACCCTCTTTATATTTACGCTGATGGGCCTCGCTCTGAAGTTGATCAGCGACATCACCTATGTGCTCGTAGATCCTCGCATCGACTTTGAAAGCCGGGAGGGTGCGTAACGTGAAGGCGCTGACTCCCATTCAACAACGTCGTTTGCGTAACTTTCGCAATAACCGCCGAGGTTACTGGTCGTTGTGGGCGTTTCTGGCAATTTTTGGGCTGACTCTGGTGGCCGAACTAATTGCAAACGACAAACCTCTGGTCATTTCGTATCAGGACACACTTTACTTTCCGGTGATAGAAAACGTACCCGAGGAAACCTTTGGTGGATTCTTGCCAACAGATGCCGATTACCGGGATCCTTTTATAGCTGAGGAGATTTTGGCTAATGGCTGGATGCTCTGGCCGCCGATCCGGTTCAGCTACGATACGATAAATTATGACCTTAAGGTGCCCTCACCTGCACCGCCAAGCTCCGTAAACTGGTTGGGGACTGACGACCAGGGGCGGGATGTTGCCGCACGAGTCATTTACGGCTTCCGCCTTTCGGTTTTGTTCGGCCTTACGCTCACCTTTGCCAGCTGCATTGTTGGCGTGATGGTTGGTGCCATCCAGGGCTTTTACGGCGGCAAGATCGACTTGATAGGCCAGCGTTTTATCGAAATTTGGTCGGGGCTGCCGGTACTGTACCTGTTGATTATTCTCTCGGGCATTGTGCAACCAAACTTTTGGTGGCTGCTCGGTATTATGTTGATGTTCAGTTGGATGGGTTTGGTTGATGTGGTTCGCGCCGAATTCCTTCGGGCACGTAACTTTGAATACGTCAAAGCTGCGAGGGCGCTGGGGCTGGATAATCGGAAAATCATGTTCCGCCACATTCTACCCAATGCCATGGTGGCAACCCTGACCTTCCTGCCATTTATCCTAACTGGCGCCATTACTGGCCTGACCTCGCTGGACTTCCTGGGCTTTGGTTTGCCGTCCGGTTCGCCGTCTCTCGGGGAGCTGATTGCCCAAGGCAAGGCCAACCTGCATGCGCCCTGGCTGGGTATTTCAGCCTTCGCTTCCTTATCACTGATGCTGACTCTGCTGGTTTTCGCAGGGGAAGCCGTGCGGGATGCCTTTGATCCCCGAAAGAACGGTTAAGAGGGCGCTGATATGAGTGAACTGTTAGAAATCACCAATCTCTCGGTTTCCTTCAACAAGGGGCCAAAGGCCGTCGATTCTATATCCCTCAGCCTGAACAAAGGAGAAACTCTGGCACTGGTTGGTGAAAGCGGTTCAGGTAAATCCGTTACTGCACTGTCGGTTTTGCGACTTCTGGATGAACGTTACGCGAGCTACCCCACAGGCGACATTCGTTATCGGGGTGAAAACCTTCTGCAGGCCTCTGAGAAGCGCTTACGCCAGGTTCGCGGGCGTGAAATCAGCATGATTTTTCAGGAGCCCATGACCTCTCTGAACCCGCTCCACAACATCGAGAAGCAAATCAGCGAAACCCTGGAACTGCACAAGGGCATGCGCGGGCCTCAAGCGAGACAGCGCTGCCTGGAACTGTTAACGCTGGTTGGTATCGAAAGCCCCGAGAGCCGCCTTGGCGCCTATCCGCACCAGCTTTCCGGTGGCCAGAAGCAGCGTGTGATGATTGCCATGGCACTGGCAAACGAACCGGACTTGCTGATCGCGGATGAACCGACTACTGCACTGGACGTAACCGTTCAAAAACAAGTGCTGGAGCTGTTGCAAGATCTGCAGAAGAAGCTCGGAATGGCCATTTTGCTGATTACTCACGACCTCACCATTGTGCGCCGTTATGCCAGTCGCGTTGCGGTCATGGAACATGGCAAACTGGTCGAGCAAGCTGAAACGGCTACATTGTTTGCTTCTCCCAGCCACCCTTATACCCGCAAACTTCTTAGTGCTGAGCCCCCAGAAGCTCCTCAAGCTACCCCAAAGAGTGACCGGCCACTATTGAGTGTCAGTAGCCTGGATGTCCGCTTCCCCACCCGCAAGGGGCTGTTCGGCAAGGTTAAAGAGCATTTCCATGCAGTCAAACAAGTCAGCTTCAGCCTCGACCGTGGCCAGACTCTAGGGATTGTGGGGGAAAGCGGAAGTGGTAAAACCACCATTGGCCATGCCATTCTGAAGCTTACGGGAAGCACTGGCAGCATAAAGTTAGACGGCCAGGAACTGTCAGAACTGAACCAAAGCGCCTTCCGGCCTTGGCGCCGGCGTGTTCAGATCGTCTTTCAGGATCCTTTTGGCAGCCTGAGCCCGCGAATGTCCATTGCCGAAATCGTTCGTGAAGGACTTGAGATACACGATGCTGACAACCGAGATACTCACGACGACAAAGTGATTACGGCGCTTAAGGATGTGGGGCTCGACCCTGAAGCAAGGCACCGCTACCCCCACGAGTTCTCTGGTGGCCAGCGCCAGCGCATTGCCATTGCCCGTGCGCTGGTTTTGCAGCCGGACCTTATTATTCTGGATGAACCCACATCGGCCCTGGATCGCACCGTACAAAAACAGGTCATCGAACTGCTTCGGGATATTCAGGCACGCTATGGTCTAAGCTATATTTTTATCAGTCACGATCTTGCGGTTGTCCGGGCGCTTAGCCACCAGTTGTTGGTGCTTCGGCAGGGTGCGATTGTAGAATTTGGAGAGGCCGACGACGTTTTCCGGGCTCCCGCAGAAGAATACACGCAAGAGTTGCTGCACGCGGCTTTTTTCTACCAGACGAAAAATGCCAATATCACTACGACTATTTGAGCGTTACTCCTGCCGGCTTACTTCGGGGATAATGCTCTAAAATCAGGAACACAGGGAGAAAGATCCATGGGTATACTCAGTGGTAAAAGAGCGCTGATTGTTGGCGTAGCCAGCAAACTGTCCATTGCTTACGGTATTGCAGACGCCTTTGCCCGCGAAGGTGCGGAACTGGCTTTCACCTACCAGAACGACAAGTTGCAGCCGCGAGTAGAGAAATTTGCCGAAGGCTGGGGCAGCAAGCTTATATTCCCTTGCGACGTAGCCAGTGATGAAGAAATTGAAAATGTGTTCAAGGAACTGAACAAGCACTGGGACAACATCGACATTATTGTTCATGCCGTTGGCTTCGCGCCTGGGCACGAGCTTGATGGCAACTATGTTGATGTGACCACACGTGAAGGCTTCAAGATCGCCCACGACATCAGCTCCTATAGCTTTGTCGCTCTAGCGAAGGGTGCACGCTCAATGATGCACGAAGGCAGCTCCTTACTAACCCTCACCTATCTGGGCGCCGAGAAGGTTCTTCAGAACTATAACGTGATGGGGCTTGCCAAAGCCTCTCTGGAAGCGAACGTTCGCTACATGGCGGCCAGCCTCGGTCGCGATGGTATTCGAGTGAACGGTATTTCTGCCGGGCCGATCAGAACCCTGGCTGCCTCTGGCATCAAGAGTTTCCGTAAGATGCTGGCGGAAAACGCCCGTCGCGCCCCGCTTCGTCGCAACGTAACCATTGATGAAGTGGGTAATGCAGCCGCATTCCTGACGTCAGATATGGCCAGCGGTATTACCGGTGAGATCATGTATGTAGACGGTGGATTCAATATCACCGGCATGGGTGAGTTGGAGGAGTAATTCGTTGCATGTCATGGGGAAAGTCAGCCTTGAGCTGGCTTTCCTTCAGCTTAAGCAAAATGGTCTTAGCTAGGGCGTTTCCATTGCGCTAGCCACAGCCTCTGTCCATTCCACATACGCAGTCTGAGCTGATTCAACAATTTGCATCCCTACCAGATAGCCAGCCCTTTCCGGGCGACACCAGACAACCTCCACAGTCAGAACAAACGGCTCTTCATGGTTCCCCAGTGACACTGACACTGGGTACAAGGCGCCAGTCGACAGGCACTCCTCGGAAAGCAGACAAAGCCCGCTGGCGGAAATATCACGTATGTCGCATGCCATTTCTCGCCCAGAGGAACCCGGTATGCCTTCCGATGCAGGGTACTCTGCTTCCAACTCAAGAGTAATTTGTGCACGGGCCGTTAGGCGGTACTGCATACGGTTATCCTGCCCGCCAGCAGGATCTTCCAGTGTTCCAAAGGTGTAGTCAGTGTCTTTCATTATTTTTCCTGGCTTTTTGTTTTTGGACCAATCAGTTACGCCCGACACGAATACGGCCAACCACCCTGCTTAGCGTGTCATCAAACTCTGCAGCACCACCAAGAATACGAATCCGTTCCTCGACAATTCCCAGCACGAGTTCATCTTCTAAAAACTCACGGCGATTAAGCCCAAGCCGGTCGACGAAGATCAGCTTTCTCGAGGCATTGGTGCGGACAGCAAGTTTGAGCCTGGCGTCTTCCGTTTCAGGCTCCTCTGCTTTCACCACAATCCAGCCACCAAGGCTTATCTCATCGACCTGTTTTTGCGCAATCAGGGTCTTTTCCCTGTGGAGCCTTTCCTGCTCCGCCTGCTCATCTGCCAGCCGTTGGTCTTCAGCTTCCTGTCGCTGACGCTCCTGCGTTTGCAGGCGCTTAGCTTCCTGTTCCTTGCGCGCAAGTTCAGCCGCCTCCTTTTCTTTGCGCAGCGCTTCAGCACGGGCTTTCGCCGCCGCCGCAGCAGCCTCACGCTGAACCCGTTGCTTATCATATGCCGCCGCGAGTAGGAGAACGGTTTCTTCAAGCACATCACCAAATGGCGTAGCTGCAGGGAGAGGACGAATGCTTCCGCGCTCCTTGGCTTCACAGAAGGCATCCCAGGGCTGCAAGCCAAGCTTTACACCTGTACCGTTGGTCCAGAGTATTTCAGCTGTATCTTCCAGCAAAACACAGAAAAAACGACGCTGTTCAGATGCACCCTCACCTTCAACGAACCACATTCCCTCAAACGGCTGAAACTGGTTGTTCTCTATACTTTCAAAGCTGAGCCAGGATGGGTTCCATGTGAAATTGCGGCTTTCGGGTAGTGCGTTGGTCAATTCGGGGGTTTCGCCACGCAATCTCGACATCATTACCGTCCCGATGCCGGCAAGCGCGTTAGGTGTAAGAGGGCGATCAAACACGCGACTCCATACATCCACCAGTCGGTCTCCAATCTGCTCACCAACATGGTATAGACGATCTCTGTCTTTATCTGACAGGGAGGGGTCACCTACCCATACCAGCCACTCCAGCAACTTGCTGCCGTGGCGACACGCTTCACCGTTGACACCTGAATCCCACACAGTTTGCTTAAGAAGGCCCTGCCAATGATCAAAAATAAAATCGAGTACTGGCTGAGGTAACTTCCGCCCCTGCAAAGCACGTCCGATCAGCGCTCTGGAAGTGTGCTCCGCACGTCGCTGGCGCGCTGCGCCCTGCTCGGTTTCCTGCAAACGTTGGCGTAGCTTTCCGGTGTGGGCATCACGCTTGGCTGTATCCTCCTGCCACTGAGCACAAAATGTGTCCACAGCGCTGGTTGAGCCAGAATTGAAACCCGCAGAAACGGCAACAACCAACGTGTCCAACTGATCGAGAAGTGCTTTTGATGAGCGTCCACCGGAATCACTCCATCCACGCCATTCCTGCAGACTGTCAAGCCACTCCAGCAATATGTTACTAAAAGCCTGGTGACCATCGATATTCATCCGCCATGCAAGATAGAAGCGCAACCGGGCAATACGCCGGGCAATCTCGGTATGCAACCCACTTGTTTTGAGGAATACATCCATGATGCGATCGGCCACGTAGGCGGCATTGATTTGACGCACCGACCAATCAAGGTGCACTGAACGAATAACGTGGGTTACTCGCTCATCCCGTTGCTCTGTCCAGCATGAAAACAGCAGCGACTTCCAATCGCTGGCGGTTTCTGGTGACAACTTACCCGCGGGGTAAGGAAGGTTGGGAACACGGATACCGGCAAGCACATCATCAATTTTTTCGGCAACCGCCTTCCGCGAAGCCACCTGGTGGGACTTCGGCCTATTTTGTGACATCCATTCCCCATGCTCAAGAAGCGTTGAAAAGGCCCAGTAAATAAAGCAGTATAACGAACTCGCCGGGGTTCACCACAACTGCGCCCGGCGTTATTCGCGTTAATCTGCAGTCCTGCTGGCTTATTTCACAGTACAGCCAGGCTACAATGAAAAGAATCGGGGAAACCGCAAACAATGTCCGGCAATAAACTTGAAAATTTGAACGTGGCGAGCCAGGAAACACTGATTACCCCTGAAAAGCTCAAACAGGATATGCCGCTCACTGGTAAGGCTGCGCAAACCGTTACGAATGGCCGCCAGGCGATTTATGACATTATTGACGGTAAAGACCATCGTTTGTTCCTGGTGGTGGGCCCCTGCTCTATTCACGACGTGGACGCGGCCCGTGATTACGCCATCCGGCTCAAAAAACTTGCAGATGAAGTCAGCGACACCCTGCTGATCGTTATGCGTGTGTATTTTGAAAAACCACGCACAACCGTAGGCTGGAAAGGTTTGATCAACGACCCGCACCTGAACGACACCTTTGATATCGAACGGGGCCTGCAACTTGGTCGTCGCCTCTTACTCGACATTAACGAGCTGGGGTTACCTGTTGCCACCGAAGCGCTTGATCCGATTTCGCCCCAATACCTCCAGGACTCTATTGCCTGGTCCGCCATTGGCGCCCGCACCACGGAATCCCAAACTCACCGTGAGATGAGCAGCGGTCTTTCCATGGCCATCGGCTTTAAAAATGGCACAGATGGCAGCCTTGATGTTGCCGTAAACGCCATGAAATCTGTTTCCTACTCCCATAACTTCCTGGGCATCGATCAGCAAGGCCAGGTGGCGATCATTCGCACCAAAGGTAACCGGTATGGGCATGTGGTTTTGCGTGGCGGAGGCGGAAAGCCTAATTACGATTCAGTCAGTGTGACCCTGTGCGAGCAAGCACTCGACAAGGCCGGCCTGCGCAAATCCATCATGGTTGATTGCAGCCACGCTAACTCCAGCAAAGATCCCGCCATTCAGCCACTGGTTATGCAGGACGTCAGCCACCAGATCCTTGAAGGCAACACTTCTATTCAAAGCCTGATGATTGAAAGCAATATCAACTGGGGTAACCAGTCTATTCCTGAGAATCTCGCAGACCTTAAATACGGTGTATCGGTTACCGATGCCTGTATCGACTGGGAAACCACCGAGAAAGCCATTCGCGACATGCGCAATAAACTGAAAGACGTGTTGCCGAAGAGAAAAACAACCTGAGTTTTTAATCAGGGTATAAAAAAACGGGGAGCCAGCGGCTCCCCGTTTTTGTTTGCCCGGTTCTGAAAGTCAGGCTGTCAGGCTTGGCAAGCCGCCTACCCAATCCAGCCGATTCCTTAAAGCAACGACATGGCCGACGATAACGAGAGTGGGTGCCTGCACGCCTTCATCGTTTACCCGCTGCACAATGGTTTCCAGATTGCCGGTAACGACCAGTTGATCACGGGTCGTACCTTTGGAAATCAGAGCAACCGGCATGTCCGGTGCCATTCCATGCTTTATCAACTGTTCACAGATAATCGGGAGGCCAACCAGGCCCATGTAAAACACCAGCGTCTGGTTGTTTTGTACAAAATCTTTCCAGGGTAAATCGCAGGTATTATTTTTAAGATGGCCCGTCACAAAGCGCACGGATTGTGCGTAATCACGATGGGTCAGCGGAATGCCGGCATAGGCCGCGCACCCGGACGCTGCCGTAATTCCCGGCACAACTTGAAACCGAATTCCAGCCCCGGCGAGGGTCTCGATTTCCTCACCACCACGGCCAAAGATAAACGGGTCTCCACCTTTAAGCCTGACGACCCGAAAGCCCTGTTTGGCTAAATCCACTAATCTTTGGTTGATCTGATCCTGGGGTAGCGTGTGGTTAGCACGCTGCTTGCCAACATGGATCTTTTCTGCCGAATCAGGAATCAACGCAAGAATCTCCGGCGACACCAATCGGTCGTATAGCACCACCTCTGCAGCAGTAATAAGACGCCATGCTTTCAGCGTGAGCAACTCCGGATCCCCGGGGCCCGCGCCCACCAGAGCAACCTCACCCGCCGAACTGTTGGGGTTAGAGGTAACCGGATTCGTTCTGTAGCGGACCGGTGCAGGCGTTGCACCCACACCTGATCCAACCTGTTGCCCGTGTTTGTCGCTCATTGAATACGCTCGGCGCCACCCATGTATGGCTTGAGGGCCGTGGGAATAAGAATACTTCCGTCCGCTTGCTGGTAATTCTCCATAACAGCAATAAGGGCTCGGCCAACTGCCAGGCCGGAACCGTTCAGTGTATGCACTGGCTCCGGCTTTCCGGTTTCCGGGTTGCGCCAGCGGGCACCCATTCGGCGGGCCTGGAAGTCGCGGGTGTTGGAGCATGAGGAAATTTCACGGTACTTGCCTTGCCCCGGCAGCCAGACTTCAATGTCGTAGGTTTTTGCAGCTGAAAAACCCATATCGCCGCCGCACAAAGCGACCAGCCTATACGGCAATTCAAGTAACTGAAGTACTTTTTCGGCATGACCGGTAAGTGCTTCCAGTGCCGCATCGGATTCTTCGGGACGAACCACCTGAACCAACTCAACCTTATCGAATTGGTGCTGGCGAATCATGCCACGGGTATCACGGCCGTATGAGCCTGCTTCGCTACGGAAGCAAGGTGTATGACAAACCATTTTCAGAGGCAACTCGGCGGCGTCAAGAATCGTGTCTGATACCAGGTTTGTTACCGGTACTTCCGCGGTCGGTATCAGATAGAGCGATGGCTCGCCCTGCATCTTGAACAGATCATCTTCAAACTTTGGTAACTGGCCCGTGCCATATAGCGCATCGGCGTTGACCAGATAAGGCACATAGGTTTCGGAATAACCATGCTCATCTGTGTGCAGGTTGAGCATGAACTGTGCAAGAGCGCGGTGCAGTCGAGCGACTTGCCCCCGCATGACCGCAAACCGGGAGTGTGCAAGCCGGGTGGCGGTTTCAAAGTCCAGGCCACCGAGTTCACCCCCCAGTGCAACGTGATCCTTAGGCTCGAAATCAAACGCTTTGGGCGTACCCCAGGTACGAACTTCAACGTTGTCTTCTTCGCTGTCACCGGGGGTTACTTCTGCATCCGGAAGATTCGGAATGCCGGCCAGGAATTCATTGATCTCCTGCTGCAGAACATTCAGCTCCTTTTCCGCCTCCGATTTGCGAGACTTCAGGCTCTCTACTTCGTCCAGCAACGGCTGAATATCTTCGCCTGCTGCTTTCGCCTTACCGATGGACTTCGACTTTTTATTCTGCTCGCTCTGCAAGTTTTCTGTACTTACCTGAAGGGCGCGGCGACGCTCTTCCAGAGTTTCGAAAGCGGCGATGTCAAATACGAAGTTCTTGATGGCCAGCCGGCGGGCGATCTCTTCAGTCTGGTTACGGACGAGTTTGGGATCGAGCATGGGTATCCTGGATTTTCCGGTTTACGATGTATGTAGAATAACTCACCATTATACCCGTGCCGGCGCCGGTGGCTACCGCTGCAGAATCCTTGTTCGAGGTTCAGGTATGACGTTTTCTTGGGCTTTGTTGATTGAGAGCATCCAGCCGCTGGCGCTTTTCGGAGAGTTTGATTTCCAGACCCCGGTTTACGGGCTCATAGTACCTGCGTTGGTGAATGGCCTCCGGCAGATAAGACTCACCTGCCGCAAAGGCATCCGGCTCATGGTGCGCGTAACGATAGGTGTCGCCATGGCCCAGGCTTTTCATGAGTTTGGTGGGGGCGTTGCGCAGATGCACCGGAACCTCATAATCCGGATCGCTCCGTATGTCAGCCATGCACTGATTGTACGCTTTATAAACTGCATCGCTTTTCGGCGACAGCGCGAGATAAGTTACCGCCTGTGCCAGGGCAAGCTCTCCTTCAGGACTGCCCAAGCGCTCCTGAACATCCCAGGCATCCATACTCAACTGCAGCGCGCGAGGGTCAGCATTACCTATATCTTCACTCGCGATGCGCACCAGACGGCGAGCAACGTACAGTGGATCACAACCCCCATCAAGCATCCGACACAGCCAATAAAGCGAGCCATCGGGGTCTGAGCCCCTTACAGACTTGTGCAGAGCTGATATCTGGTCGAAGAATACGTCTCCGCCCTTATCGAAGCGTCGCAAACTGGTTTGCATCACCTGTTCGAGGTGTTCTGCACTAACCCGGTTTTTCCCGTCGTTGCCTGGCTCCGCCAGATCCGCCGAAATCTCCAGAATGTTCAGCGCTCTGCGCGCATCCCCGCCGGATGCAGAGGCCATTACCTGCAACACTTCGTCCGACACTGCAAGCTGGCCACCAAACCCCTCTTCTGCCGCGAGGGCCCTGCTCAATAGTTGCAGAATGTCGGCTTCTTCCAGGTTTTTGAGGACGTATACACGGGTGCGGGACAGCAATGCACTATTCAGTTCAAATGAAGGATTCTCGGTGGTAGCACCGACAAAAATAAACGTGCCGTCTTCGATGTGCGGCAGAAAGGCGTCTTGCTGGCTTTTGTTGAAGCGGTGGACTTCGTCCACAAACAGCAGTGTATCCTGACCTTGGGATTGCTTGCGGTTGCGGGCGCGTTCAACAATGGCGCGAATGTCCTTAACACCACTGAGTACGGCTGAAACCGTCTCAAAACTGAGATCGCCAACGCTTGCCAACAGTTGTGCAAAGGTAGTTTTGCCAACCCCAGGCGGCCCCCATAAAATCATGGAGTGGAGCTGCGCCTGCTCTACCGCTCTACGCAGCGGTTTCCCGGGACCCACAAGATGCGCCTGCCCAACATAGTCGTCGAGGCTTTCAGGGCGCATGCGGGCCGCGAGAGGCCGGAAGCCGACCTGCTCGGTGAACAGGCTATTCTGCATATCAGCCTTCGTCCCGGATTACGTCTACGCCCTCCGGGTACTCAAGCTTGAACACGCTTTTTTCCACGGATTCATTCAGCCGAATGTGATCAAAACTCAGCACGCTGAGCTGCGCCAGGGAATCCTGCATACGCATCTCCTGCAACTCATTCTTGAAAAAAGTCAGGCGCAGAGACACAAACAACGAATCCTCGTTTTTAGGCTCAAGTGTGAACTCCCGGGTATCCTCGCTCACCTGGCGGCCGGAAACCCTGTAGGTCTCTTCCAGGTTATCAACCTCGCCACTCAGCAGCAGCGCGGGTGTGCTTTGCACCCGGTCATCCAGATTGTGCACGGTTACCTGTTCAAGGTCCGGATCGTACACCTCTACACTGCTTCCATCACTCACAATAAACTGGGACAAAGGTGCACGGGTTTCCCAGTAAAACAGCCCAGGCCGTTTGGCTTTCAGGGAGCCACGGGTTTCCTGAACGTTGTCCCCGTTCTCACTGACCACGATCTGGATAAAGTCTGCCTGATAAGTTTCGTAGCTTTTCAGCAGGGAGGCCAGCTCCGTTGCTGAGCTCTCTTTACTATCCGCCATCAGTGAATTGCTGAACGTAAGTGCTACCACCAATGTCGCAACCAATGCCGACAGGCGCTTCAGGAAAATCTGTTGCATACAATAGAACTCCTAATCTCTGGGTGGGGGCGGTGCCAGAACTTCACGGGCTCCGTTATGGCCGGCTGAACTGACCACTCCGGATGCTTCCATAGCTTCTACCAGGTTGGCCGCCCGGTTATAACCTATCTTGAATTTCCGTTGCACGGAGGAAATAGACACCCTGCGCCCTTCCGTTACAAACGCTACGGCTTCATCAAAAAGCGCATCACCTTCATTGTCGCCACCCTCAGAGAGAGTGGGCACACCCGGCAGGTGCTCGCCTTCAGCGCCGTTAAGCACATCGTCTACGTACACAGGCTCGCCTCTGGCCTTCCAGGCACTCACGACCCGGTGCACTTCGTCATCATCTACAAAGGCGCCATGCACACGCACAGGCAGACCAGAACCGGGTGGCAGATAAAGCATGTCACCATGTCCGAGAAGCTGCTCGGCACCGCCCTGATCGAGCACCGTGCGGGAGTCAATCTTGGACGATACCTGGAACGAAATACGGGTTGGAATGTTTGCTTTGATAAGGCCGGTAATTACATCCACCGACGGCCTCTGCGTTGCCAGGATCAAGTGGATACCGGCCGCTCTCGCCTTCTGGGCGATACGCGCGATCAGCTCTTCTACCTTCTTGCCAACAATCATCATCATGTCGGCAAACTCATCGATAACAACAACGATCAACGGCAAATGTTCAAGCTCCGGGCGTTGTTGCTCATCGTCCGCAAGGTACTCGTCAGGCTTCCACAGCGGGTCCAGCAATGGTTCACCGGCGGCAGCTGCCTCTTTAACTTTAAGATTGTAGCCAGCAAGGTTTCGTACGCCTTGCGTGGACATTAGCCGGTATCGACGCTCCATCTCTGCCACGCACCAACGCAGTGCATTTGCAGCCTCTTTCATGTCGGTAACAACGGGCGCCAGCAGGTGGGGAATACCATCGTAGATGCTGAGTTCCAGCATCTTGGGGTCCACCATGATGAAGCGAACATCCTCAGGCCCTGCCTTCAAAAGCATACTGAGCAGCATGGCGTTTACGCCGACAGATTTACCGGAACCAGTGGTACCGGCAACCAGCAGGTGAGGCATTTTGGCGAGGTTGGCAACCATGGGATTGCCGCCAATATCGTTACCCAGAGCCATGGTGAGCGCCGAACTGGATTCTTTGAATACACGAGAACCGAGGACTTCGCTAAGCCGAACGATTTCCCGCTTTTCATTGGGAATCTCGATGCCGACCACTGATTTACCGGGAATAACCTCCACAACCCGCACACTTAGTACCGCAAGTGAGCGCGCCAGGTCTTTGGCAAGATTGGAAATTCTACTGACTTTTACGCCCGCTGCCGGTTTGATCTCAAAGCGAGTGATCACTGGGCCAGGGTTAACTTCAACCACTTCTACAGACACACCAAAATCCCCCAGCTTTTCCTCAAGCAATCGGGACATGTGCTCCAGAGCTTCTTCGGAGTAACCGCTTTCCTTGTGCTCCTCGGGTGGGTCAAGCAGAGATATAGGCGGAATCGGGCTCTCTATATCCTCCAGCAACGAAGGCTGAGAGTTTTTTGCATTGTTTGTCGGTGGTTGTTCATTCTTTTTGAACGGGGATATCTTCAGAGCACGCCCACCGGCGGCTGGCGGTGTTTTTTCCTTGTTTGATTCCGATGGCTGGCTGCGAGCTTTCGCTGGCGCATCGTCCCGGGAGCTGAAACTTTCCAGGCGTGCAGGTTCGGAATCTTCATTGGCAGAAAAACCGTCAATCGCAGGTTCCTGCCGCTCGCTGGCTCGGGCTTTTAGCTTGGGAGCCTTGGCTGGCCCAAACCCGGGAATACTATGCCACCATCGTTTAGCTGGTTTGTCCTGCATAGCATCATTGTCAGGTTGGCTAATCCGGGCGGTTGATTTTGGCTTTGTCTCGACAGCACTTAACTCAGGCTGGGCAGGTTTCTCCGCGGCCGTCTTCGTTTTATCTGACTGCACAAGCTTTTTAAGGTACTGCCCGAAGCGAAGGGTAAGGCCACCAAGCTGATCCATAAGCCAGAACCATGACAAACCAACCGTCACTGTCAGGGCAAAGAGAAAGATCGCTATAAGCAAAAGCGTGGTTGCAGGCAGGTTAAAAAAGCGAATCATTGCGTCTGAAACAGCGGTGCCGAGCACTCCCCCTGACGAGGCACCAAGACCAAATACAGAGTAGAGTGAGAGAAGACTGGTCGCGGACAGCAAGATCAACAGAAAGCCACCGAATCGCATCAGAAACAGCGGCCAGTGCAGATCCAGAGAATCATTACGCCTACGGATCAGCATGATGGCGTAGCCTGCCACCATCATCGGGAACAGATAGGCGACGTGACCGAAAAAATCCATCAGAAGGCTTGCCAGCCAAGCACCAGAACGGCCCGCCGCGTTCAACACGCTAGTGTCGTGCCCGATGCTCGCCCAACCAGGGTCTGCAGGATTAAAGGTGACAAGTGCCATGGCCAAATAGATGCAAAGGGCAATAAGCCCGATCACCGCACCTTCACGGGCACCCTGTGCAGCAAGGCGACGGAAGCGCAGCTGTTTCTCTGTCAGGTTCTGTGGTGATTGCTTCGCTTTTGCAGATTCGGCCATGAATACTCAAACGTTAAGTGTTGCTTGCGTTCTGAAGTTCCTGAAAGCCTCTGTACAAGTCTGTTTTCAGATCTTCGACTGCTTCTATACCCACCGAGACACGCAAAAGATTCTCGGTGATGCCGGCCCTGGACTTGTCTTCCGGCGATAAGCGCCCGTGAGTCGTTGTGGCCGGATGGGTAATCGTGGTTTTAACATCGCCCAGATTAGCGGTAATGGAAATCATCCGGGTGGCATCGATAAACTTCCAGGCCTCTTCCCGACCGCCCTTCAGACAAAATGACAGCACCCCACCAAATCCTTTCTGCTGCTTTTTTGCAAGCTCATGCTGTGGATGGCTCTGAAGCCCGGCGTAGTATACCCGTTCCACGGCTGGCTGCTGTTCCAGCCACACCGCCAACTCTAGCGCATTGTCGCAATGGGCTCGCATACGGATTGGTAAGGTTTCCAGCCCTTTGTGAAAGACCCAAGCATTGAATGGGCTCATTGTCGGGCCTGCGGATCTCAGGAAGCCATAGACTTCATCCATGAGCTTTGTTGGACCAACCACAACACCACCTACACAGCGGCCCTGGCCATCGAGATACTTGGTCGCGGAGTGGATGACGATATCTGCTCCGTGTTCCAGAGGCCGCTGCAGTACCGGAGTGCAGAAGCAGTTGTCCACCACGAACAGCGCGCTATTTTCATGGGCAAGCTTTGCCAATGCCGCCATATCCGCCACTTCGCAAAGGGGGTTGGACGGGGTTTCAACAAACAGCATGCGTGTGTTCGGGCGCATTGCTCCGGCCCATTCCTGAGCATCTGTAAGGCTCACAAACGACGTTTCAACACCAAATTTCGCCATGTATTTCTGGAACAGCACATTGGTGGTTCCGAACACACCTCGGGAGCAAATGACGTGATCGCCCGCCTTCAACAGCGCCATGCAAGTGCTGAGAATGGCAGCCATGCCAGATGAGGTTGCGACCGCCCGCTCTCCGCCCTCCATCGCAGCGATGCGTCCCTCAAAGGCCTGAACCGTCGGGTTCGTAAAGCGGGAGTAGATATTACCCGGCTCTTCACCACCAAAACGTGCCGCAGCCTGAGCGGCACTGGCGTAGACGAAACTCGACGTAGGGAAAATGGCGTCGCTGTGCTCAAGCTGAGCCGTGCGCAACTGCCCTGCCCTCACCGCCAGAGTATCGAGAGACATACCCTCAAGATCCGATTCGGGAATCTGGGCAGTTTCTTCGCGGTGAAAAGTCATGAGCGTCTCCTGGTCAGGCTCGGTAATCAGTCTTCGTCGTTGTGAAGGTCAATAACGCCATTGTCACCAGACATAGCATCTCCGCCACCTGAACGCTGGATGTCATTACGCGCTTCATCAAGGCGATTGAGATAAGCCGTGTCTATATCTCCGGTTACATAATCTCCGGTAAACACGGAACACTCCCAGCCATCAATGTTGTCATTTACATCACTGACGCAGGTCACAAGGTCTTCCAGGTCTTGATACAGCAGCCAGTCGGCACCAATCTGGTCGCGAATTTCGTCCACTGTTCGATCATGAGCAATCAGTTCGCTGGCTGACGGCATGTCGATACCGTACACGTTAGGATAGCGAACCGGGGGCGCGGCAGAGGCAAAGTACACCTTTCTGGCACCGGCATCCCTGGCCATCTGAACAATTTCCTCACACGTGGTACCCCGAACAATGGAGTCATCCACCAACATCACGTTTTTACCCTTGAACTCAAGCTCAATGGGGTTCAGTTTCTGGCGCACAGACTTCTTGCGCATGGTCTGGCCAGGCATGATGAATGTGCGACCGATATAGCGATTTTTTATGAAGCCTTCACGAAACTTCAACCCCAACCTGTGGGCCATTTGCATCGCAGATGTGCGGCTGGTATCAGGAATTGGCATAACCACATCGATATCGTGGTCCGGGCGCTCACGCTGCACTTTGTCTGCGAGGGTTTCACCCATACGCAGTCGCGCTTTATAGACCGATACACCATCCATAATGGAGTCCGGGCGCGCAAAATAAACGTGCTCGAAAATGCAGGGGAACAACTTGGGTGCGGCGGCGCATTGCTGCGTATAAAGTGTGCCATCAGTTTCGATGTAAACCGCTTCGCCAGGAGCGATGTCTCTCACAAGGGTGTAACCCGCAGCACTGAGAGCAACACTCTCGGACGCAATCATATATTCCTTACGGCCGTTTTCATCTGTGCGCTCACCATAACACACCGGGCGTATGCCATTCGGGTCGCGAAATCCAACAATGCCGTAGCCGGTGATCATGGCAATAACGGCATAGGCTCCGCGGCAACGTTCGTGTACCGCCCGAACCGCCGAGAAGATTTCATCTTTGGTCGGATCAAACTTGCCCAGCTTTTGCAGTTCATGTGCAAAAACGTTTAGCAGCACTTCTGAATCCGAGTTGGTGTTGATATGACGCAGGTCTGTGCGGAACAGGTCCTGGCTCAGTTCGTCGGCATTCGTCAGATTGCCGTTATGAGCCAGAGTAATGCCGTAAGGGCTGTTTACATAGAAAGGCTGGGATTCAGCCGAACTGGAGCTGCCTGCTGTGGGGTACCGTACGTGGCCTATGCCAACGTTGCCCACAAGACGGTGCATATGACGGGTATGGAACACGTCCCGCACCAAACCATTGTCTTTACGCAGAAAAAAGCGATCATCCTGGAACGTTACAATACCCGCCGCATCCTGGCCTCGGTGCTGAAGTACAGTCAGCGCATCATAAAGCGACTGATTGACATGGGAACTACTGACAATGCCGACAATGCCACACATGGATAAGATGATCTCCGGGTGTTAATTCTGAATGTTATCGGGATGCGGACGTGGGTTCCACGGCCTTTTGAGATTCTGGTGCCAGAAAACGCGCAAACTCGTCACCGAATGTTCGCCGGGACCAGTCTTCAACCACCCCCAATCGATCAATCATGACGGATGTCCTCCACCAGGTATCCTGAGCCAGAGGGGTGTAACGAATGAATGCTATCGCAACAATCACAACAACAATGCCGCGCAGCAGTCCAAACCCCATACCAAGAACACGATCAGTTGCTGATAGCCCCGTAGCACGGACCAGATGACCGATCATGTTATTGATAATAGCGCCAACAATTAGAGTGCCAAAAAAGAGAATGGCAAACGCGGCAATCAGGCGTACCAGCGGCGTTTCTACCGTGTTCTCGAGCAACGCCTGCATTTGGGGATGGAAGGTTCGGGCAAGTATGAACGCACCGACCCACGTCACGAGCGACAAAGCTTCTTTGACGAAGCCCCGCTTCAGACTGATGAGAGTGGAAACTGTAATGAGGGCAATGATGACCCAGTCGATCCAGATCAGCGCTTCCATGGAAGTCCCGGTGGAGAAAAGGAAGCGCGAATTCTATCAGGAAACGGCTGTGTGCCAAAACGCCTGATTGACATAAAGCAGACCAAAAGCGTTATTTGTTGCCCGAAGTGACCAGACTGTTCAACTTGAAGGCTTCATCAAGGGCGCGCTTGGCAGCTTCTGCTTTGGATTTTTCAGCGAAAGGACCGCTAAAAACCCGTGTGAGCGTGCTATCACCACGAACGACTTCCTGAAGATGGGAACTGTATCCCGCCTTGCGAACGTTATCACGGAGACGGCGAGCATTGTCACCATCACCAAAGCTGCCTAACTGAACAACCCAGGCACCTTCTAACGAGCGAGTGAACTCTGCATTTGTCTGGCCAGTATCAGCCTCTGGAGTCTTTGGCTCTGATGCGGCAGGTTGAGAAGAAGACGCGACCGGCTTCGGCTCTGAAGGTTCAGCCTGTACAGGCTTTGCCACATCGGCGGCGGGGTTTGCAGGAGCATCTGGTACAGGCTGGGCTGCAGATCCATCATCTTCAAGGATTCGGAAGCCTTTATTGCCGGAGTCTGGACTACCCGCAGAATCTTGCTGGTACGCAGGTGGCGCTGCCAAATCTGACACCGGCGTTTCAACTTCCGGGAAAGGCGGTTCCTCAGGGATATTAATTGAGGTGGAGGTGCGTTCCGAGTGAGGCTCATCGAAAACCATAGGGACAAAAATAACAGCCAGCGAAATAAGAACCAGCGCCCCAATGATTCTTTGCTTCAGTCCATCCACGTTTCTTGGCTCCTCGCTCATTTTTCCCACAGTCATACTAACTGCCCTCCATCCATAACTCCAAGCCCTGCGGCAAGCTATGGACAAAGTTTAAGGCTCACCGCCTACTGCTCACAAAAGCATCAACCGCGCCTCTGCGACCGTAAAAAACGAACCAAAAACAATAATAATGTCATTCGGGCCAGCATCGCCCCGGGCTTTTTCAATGGCTCTGGCTACGGAATCCTGTGCACACACAGTGGGTAATTCGCAGGGGCCAAGCTTGGTTTGAAGGTCTTCAGAACTCAGGCCTCTGGGCACGTTCAGCCCGGCAAGGTACCAGTGATCAACAGCCGGGGCCATGGCATGCGCGACGCCCTCGACATCTTTGTCGGCGAGTGCCGCATACACCGCGTGCACCTTGCGGCTTACACCTTTCAGAGCCTTTAGCCTTGCGGAAAGCCAACGGGCGGCGTGGGGATTGTGGCCCACATCAACGTATATATCAGGCTTGCGCCCAAGGCACTCGAACCGTCCTGGCACAGACACCTTAGCCAAGGCAGCCTCGATTGAGACTATCGGCATATCCGGCTCAAGCGTCAGCATTGCCACCGCAGCAGCAGCCACACTCGGAACAGGCAAAGGTCCGGCCGGCAATCTTATGGCTTGATTCTGAACATGCAAAGTGAAACCAAGCTCACCTGTACTGCCGGCAAACTCCTCAATTGTGTACGTCTTTCCTACTCTTGCCAGCATGACCTTCTGCGCAACTGCCTGCTGAATTACTGAGCGCGGCGGATCCATATCGGCAAGCACCACGGGTATGCCGGGCCGCAGAACACCGGCCTTCTCGAACCCGATAACCTCACGGTTGTCCCCGAGAAATGCCACGTGGTCAATATCCACTGAGGTAATAATCGCCAGATCCGGGTCGATCACATTGACGGCATCAAGACGACCACCAAGGCCTACCTCAAGAATCCAGTCCTCGACACCCGCATCATTCAGAACGACAAATGCGGCCAGGGTACCAAACTCAAAATACGTCAGAGTTACAGAACCGCGAGCTGCTTCCACCTTTTCGAACGCAGATATCAGAGTCGCATCATCAACATCCTGACCATCAACGCGAATACGCTCGTTGTAATTTTGTAGATGCGGTGATGTATAGGCACCGGTGCGACGGCCCCGGGCCCTCAACAGCGCCTCAAGGGTTGCCACTGTGCTGCCCTTGCCGTTGGTCCCGGCAACAGTAATCACCCGCGCCTTGGGCTTGTTACGGAAAATCCGCCGCAGAACCACAAGTACCCGGTCGAGCCCAAGATCAATTTCGGTGGGGTGGATCGATTCCAGCCAGAACAGCCAGTCATTAAGGGAAGCACCAGCCCCCGGTGCTTTCGGGGGCTGGGATTGCGATTTACTCGGCTGGAACATCAGCGTCTGGCTTTTCCGTTATCTCAAATTCAATGGGCTCGTCGGTTCCCGGGCGTTCCTGGCCGGTGAACTTCGCCAACACGTGGGCAATGCGCTCACGCATCTGGTGACGGTGCAGAATCATGTCTATGGCTCCGTGTTCAAGCAAGAACTCGCTGCGCTGGAAGCCTTCAGGAAGCTTTTCACGAACCGTCTGCTCAATAACCCGCGGCCCTGCAAAACCAATCAACGCGTTGGGTTCCGCGATATTGAGATCGCCCAGCATTGCCAAGCTCGCAGACACACCACCGAAAACCGGGTCGGTCATCACGGAGATATACGGAATGCCTTCCTGCTTCATGCGCTCCAGCACGGCTGCTGTTTTGGACATCTGCATCAGCGAAAGAATGGCCTCTTGCATCCGTGCGCCACCGCTGGCAGAAAAACAGACCAGTGGAATACGCTCGGCAAGCGCTATATTGGCAGCCTGAACGAACTTCTCGCCAACCACCTGCCCCATGGAACCGCCCATGAAGCCAAATTCAAAGGAGCAGGCCACCAGTGGAACGCCCAGTGTTCTGCCTTTCATGGCAACAAGAGCGTCCTTCTCACCTGTGGCCTTTTGAGCCTGCACGAGGCGATCTTTGTAGCGCTTGGTGTCCTTGAACTTCAAACGATCCCACGGCTCAAGGTTTGCTCCGATTTCTTCGCGGTCTTCCGGGTCCAGAAAAATATCAAGACGGCGACGGGCAGCAACCCTCAGGTGATGATTGCACTTAGGGCAAACATCCAGATTCTTCTCCAGCTCCGGCTTGTAGAGAAAGGCTCCACATTTGGGACATTTTTTCCAAAGCCCTTCAGGAACACCCGTTCTGCGATTGGATTCCGAGCGAATCTTGCCCGGCATTATCTTGTCCAGCCAGTTACTCATGGTTTCATCCTGTCCTTTGATTCCTGTCTGCCGTCACCTTCCAACTTTCAGGTCAGGAGGCCAGGCTGTCCAGTGCTTCACGCATAGGGTTGAGCAGATCTGTCAGTGCTCGTTTAAGCGCGTCGATATCTGTTTGATTTCTGGCTATTGTATCCACCAATACACTGCCAACAATTACACCATCGGATACCCTTCCCACGGCGGCAGCTGTCTCTGCGTCACGAATACCAAAGCCAACACCAACCGGTAGCGCAGTCAGTTCATGGATATGGGCCACTTTAGCGGCAACTTCATCCACGTTTATTTTGGCAGCTCCGGTCACACCATTAAATGAAACATAGTACACATAGCCCGAAGAGTGGTCGGCAATTGCACGAATTCTTTCATCGGTCGTTGTCGGCGCCAGCAGGAAAATCGGGTCCAACCCGCGTTTTGCAAACATAGGTGCAACGTCATCCGCTTCTTCCGGGGGCAAGTCCACGGTCAGAACGCCGTCTACGCCTGCCTTTACCGCCGCATCAGCGAAAGCTTCATAGCCCATGGCTTCGACGGGGTTGAGGTAGCCCATCAACACCACCGGAGTGGTGTCATTGGTTTTTCTGAACTCACTCACCATCGCCAACACACGACGCAATGATGTGCCGTATTTGAGTGCGCGCTCGCAGGCCAGCTGAATCACCGGCCCATCGGCCATCGGGTCTGAAAACGGCACACCCAGCTCGATGATATCGACACCGGCGTCCACCATAGTGTGCATCAGCCCCACCGTTTCGTCGGGGTGCGGATCACCGGCGGTAATAAAGGGAATCAGTGCCTTACGGCCTTGTCCTTTGAGGGTTTGGAGAACCCCTTCAATTCGGCTCATGCCTGCTCCTGTCGATTAATCAGACCAATATTTACAGTTCAATACCATCTAGCTGTGCAACGGTATGGATGTCTTTGTCGCCGCGGCCGGAGATGTTAATTACCACCATCTGGTCTTTGTCCATTGTGGCTGCAAGCTTGACTGCATAAGCCACGGCGTGAGCTGATTCCAGTGCCGGCATAATACCTTCAACGAGAGTCAACATGCGAAACGCTTCGAGCGCCTCTTCATCGGTTACCGACACATAATTGGCCCGCCCGATATCCTTCAACCAGCTGTGCTCTGGCCCTACTCCGGGGTAATCCAGCCCGGCACTGACGGAATGGGTGCTGGCTATTTGCCCGTCATCATCTTCCATCAAGTAGGTGCGGTTGCCGTGGAGTACTCCAGGACGACCAGCACACAAGGGAGCCGCGTGCTCACCGGTTTCAATGCCATGGCCGCCGGCTTCAACGCCATAAAGCTGTACAGATTCATCGGTCAGGAACGGGTAGAACATACCAATCGCATTGGAACCCCCACCCACACAGGCCACCAGCGCATCCGGCAACTTGCCTGTTTTTTCAAGAGATTGGCGGCGGGTTTCGCGCCCGATGACCGACTGGAAATCACGCACCAACAAAGGGTAAGGATGAGGCCCGGCTACGGTACCGATAATGTAGAAGGTATCTTCAACATTGGTAACCCAGTCACGCATGGCGTCGTTCATGGCGTCTTTAAGTGTACGACTACCGCTCTGAACCGCGTGGACCTGTGCACCAAGAAGTTTCATGCGGTACACGTTAAGTGACTGACGCTGAACGTCGTCAGCACCCATAAAAACATGACACTCCAGCCCCAAACGTGCGCAAACAGTAGCTGTAGCAACCCCGTGTTGCCCTGCTCCGGTTTCTGCGATGATCCGCTTTTTACCGAGGAAACTGGCGAGCAAGGCCTGACCAATCGTATTATTTACCTTGTGGGCGCCGGTGTGATTCAGGTCTTCCCGCTTTAGCCAGATTTGCGCACCACCGGTTTCCCGGGTCAGTCGCTCAGCAAAGTATAAAGGGCTGGGACGACCAACATAGTCTGCGAGATCTTTATCAAACGTGGCCTGGAACTCAGGATCATTCTTGAGCCGCAAGTATTCCCGCTCAAGCGTCATCAAAGAATCCATCAGCGTCTCGGAAACAAATCGTCCGCCAAAGGCGCCGAAGTGTCCTCGCGCATCCGGTAGTGCCGTCAGCATTTCTTCAGTCAGTTTTACAGACACGGTGAACCTCTCTAATAAACTCAGTGATTTTTTCGATGTCCTTGATGCCTTTGCTCTTTTCAACACCACCGCTGACATCAACAGCCCAAGGCCTCACCTTCTCTACAGCGCCAGACACGTTATCAGATGACAAGCCACCGGCCAATATGAGAGGTAAAGCACGCTCGGGCGGAATCAGATCCCAATTAAATGAGTGGCCGGTGCCGCCATAGCGATCAGGGTCCCAGGCGTCGACCAGAAGCCCGGAGGCACGCTTGTAATCGTTAAAAGCTTGCTCGATTTGCCCGGCCCGCTGAACCCTAATTGCCTTGACCCAGCGTCGATCAAACTGCTCGCAAAACTCCGAGGTTTCATCCCCATGAAATTGCAACAAATCCAAAGGTACACGGCTCAGTACCTCTCTGACCTGCTCTTTTTGTGGGTTCACGAACAGCCCAACGACGGACACAAAGGCGGGAACATAACGGGCAAGCACCTCAGCCTGCTCAATCGTAACAGCACGAGGGCTCGGCTCGTAAAACACGAAGCCAATGGCGTCCGCACCTTCGGAGACCGCTGCCAAAACATCCTCAGCACGGGTCAGGCCGCAAATTTTTACTCGGGTATTCATGGTGATTGCACCGGCTTCTGCTTTGGGTGAATGTGCGTTGGTTGCACCGGATAGTTATCCGCTTTGCTAAACCAAGGCCGGACAAACCCCGGGCCGCATTCCGCCTGTGGTATCTCAAAACTGTCAGGGTAGCCAACATCAACCAGATACAAGCCGTGAGGCGGTGCGGTTACTCCGGCCAAGGTGCGATCCTTCGCAAGCAGTATGTCATGAATCCAGGACAACGACTGCTTTCCGGTACCTACCGCCATAAGTGCCCCGGCGATATTCCGAACCATGTGGTGAAGAAACGCATTAGCCTGCACATCTATTACGACGAAGTTTGCTTTGCGGGTTACTTTTATCTGTTCAAGAAAGCGAATGGGGGTTCGTGATTGGCAACCTGCAGCACGAAATGAGGAGAAATCATGTTCCCCCACCAGCGCCTGAGCCGCTTCGTGCATTCGCTCCGCGTCCAGCTCCCGAAAGGTCCAGCTCACCTGCCCACGCTGAATACCGGGGCGTACCGGGCTGTTATATATAACGTAGCGATAACGCCTGTACACGGCGGAAAAGCGCGCATGAAAGTCCTCGCAGGCGTTTCCAGCCCAGTGCACAGCAATATCAAACGGTAGTGCAGTATTAATGCCCATAACCCAGGAACGGAGGTTACGAACAGAAGGCGTCTCAAAATGCGCGATCTGATAGCTTGCGTGCACCCCGGTATCAGTACGGCCAGCACAGACAAGGTTTACGGGGTGGTTGGCCACCTTGGCCACGGCTTTGGTAAGTTCGGCTTCAACCGAGCGCACTCCGGATTTTTGCAACTGCCAGCCATGAAAACTTCGGCCATCGTACTCGAAAGCCAAGGCCACACGCCCGCCTCCAATCGCATTGTCCGCTGTGAGTTCCTGAGGGTAGAGAAACAAGTGTGAATCCGGAAAGTATGTTGCTGTAAAAACAAAGCGCCGGCTGAGTGCCGGGTAAATCCCCGGCGGCCGGCGCTTGCTGCCTCAATAATCCGATTATAACGGATCAGGACAGATTTTTAAGCAAGTCCTGGGCTTCAGCTTTCTGCTCGCCATTCCCTTCAAGAGCAACCTCTTCGAGAATATCACGGGCTCCATCATTGTCGCCCATCTCGATGTAAGCTCTTGCCAAGTCAAGCTTGGTGGCGGCTTCATCCGTTCCAGCGAGGAAGTCGAAGTCATCATCGTCGCCAAGATCGTCTTCGTGAATCTCGGAAAGCGGTGGTTTTACGACGGTATCCCGAACTTCTTCGGAAGCGATAGGCAGATCCTCATCGAGAAGGCTTTCGTCAGCTTCTGACTCCAGCGCGTCCTCAAGCCCGAGTTCATCTTCCAGAGACAACTCATCATCCAGAGAGAGTTCATCCCCTTCCAGACTATCGCTGTCGCTCTCAGCCGCATCGGAGAACTCTTCCATCAAGGCAAGGTCTTCATCCGATACATCCAGCTCAAGATCATCAAGCGTCGATTCTTCCATCTCTTCGCCAGCCAGCTCGTCGTCTTCACCGGCGACTTTGTCCAGCTCGGCATCCAGTTCGTCCAGGAAGCTTTCATCGAGGGAATCAAGATCCAGGCTTTCGACATCCGCTTCCACTTCCGACTCGTCTGCAGTCTCAGGCTCTATCTTGAAATCGGAATCGAGAGCATCATCAAGCTCCAGAGCACTCTCTGGAGATTCATCGGAATCGTCCAGATCTATCTCAAGAGATGAAAAGTCACTCTCCTCCGCAACGCCTGACTCTTCGTCATCGGCTTTGGGTAACTCAAGGCCTGACAAATCGTATTCGATCGGGTCGTCGGATTTATTCTTTTCTTCGGTGTCCAGCGCATCGAGATCGAAGTCAGCAAGATCGGCGTCGAAATCACCGAATTCGTTTTCAACCTGTTCCTCGCGGGCTGACTCAGCCTGATCGGACAAAAGCTCATCGGAAAGAGGTGCTGGCGTCTCAAGTTCTTCGCCGAAGGAGTCGGAACGAAGCTGGGATTCAAGATCATCAATGCTAGGCATTGACTCAGCCTCTTCAAGGCGAGCGCTAAGCTCGTTCGCCTGGGCCAAAGCCTCGTCATCGTTCAGCGTTTGAATTTCACCAAACTGCTTTTCGAAGGATTCGCGATCCCGGTTGTCGGCATACACTCCAAGAAGCTTCAAACGCAGATCTGTGCGGCTTGGCTCTTTGGAAATCGCAGCTTCCAGAACCTGTGCTGCCTGATCGTAGCGACCGTAAGCTACGTAGGTGTCAGCCTCTTCTAGAGCATCGCTGGCAACTTCGCTCTGAACAGGCTCTTCGTCGTCCAGGGTCAGATCAAAGGTATCTTCGGGCCCCTCAGGGTCATTGTTCAGCTGCTCGTAAAATGCCTTCTCTCTGTTCGCACTGCGTCGCGCAAGAAGCAGAAGAAGCAGGAGCAAAAGAATCAGGCCGCCACCAAGGGCAATCTGATACACCGTATTGCCAGTGATGGCATCGATGATATTTCCGGGAAAGCCCTTTTCAACAACGGGTGCAGGTTTTGGCTGGGGCTTGGCTTCAGCAGCGTCTGTCTCTGCAGGCTGAGCTGGCTGCTCTGACGGCTCGCCAGTGACAGGCATTGCCTCACCGCCGGCGACATCTGTTTCCTGGCCAACCTCGGTCACATCCCCAGTCGGCTCGGAATCAGAAGTGATATCCGTCGCTTCTGTCTCACTTGTGGCCTCACCTGAGGTCTCAGCCTGGTCAGCCGCCCCTTCCATGCCGGCAGGGTCAGTTTCAGCTGCTGATTGTTCTTGTCCAGCTTCACCAGCCAGCTCAGTTTCAGCGGCGTCTTCTGCAGTTTCACCTTGCTCAGGTTCTGCTGCCGTTTCACCTTGCTCGGGTGCGGTGTCACTCTCAACAGCGGTCGAATCAACTCCAGCTGTGTCTGCCACTGGTGCTGTTTCAGCTTCAACCATGGCGTCGCCAGCAGCTGCACCTTGCTGCATTTCTGCTAGCTGAGTATTTTTTAGTTCAAGCAGACGCTGAAGGGTTTGTACCTGGTCTTGAAGGTCGTCAACACGGGTATTAAGCTCGTCGTTCTCACGGCGCGTGCTTTCGAGCTGCTCCATGACTACGGCAGAACCTGCATCGACACCTCCGGCAAGTTGGCCATCACCACCAGCAGAACCGCCATCAACCTGGCTGCGGTTACCTTCATCGTCGGCAACCAGCAGTTTGAGCTCGTCTCCACCAGCCTGACTTGCACCAGCAACGCCCGCAGCAGACTGCTGGGCGACTGTTGCGTCAACGGTGCGCTTAGGCTGCTGGAACTCCTGATTCTGCTGAGCCACCGCACGGGTTGCCTCAGCACGACTGCGATTGCGGATTTGATCCGCTGTTGGAACACGAAGAACCTGGCCCCGCTTCAGCCGGTTGATATTGTTACCAATAAACGCGTCGGGGTTCAGATCCTGTAACGCCAACATTACCTGCTGCATGGACAGGCTATTATCAGGGCGAACGGTAGCTGCGATCGTCCAGAGCGTATCGGCAGGGCCTGTGGGCCCAAAGGTGCCTGAGCCATACCCACTGCTTCGGGGCTGCTCTACCCTGGCTTGACGCCGAACTGACTCAGCACTGCGCCCCGCAGTAGCGGGACGAGATTGTGCAGAAGGTGTTCGTACTTGTTCTGCAACGCCAGAATCTTCAGCAAAAACTGGGGGATCCACAAGAACTGCGTACTCACGCATGATCCGACCGTTAGGCCAGGTCAGTTCCAACAGAAAATTGAGGTACGGCTCTCTCAACGGCTCCCGGGAGGATACATTCACAACCAGGCTGCCATCAGGGCTCGTAGCTACATTAAAACGGAGCTTGCCAACAAATTGGCCCCGTTGCAGACCCAGTCTCTGATATGCCCTTTCTGGAGCGATGTTCACAAACACATCTCCGGGATCAACACCCCGGCTTTGTGGCAGAACAATTTCCGCATCCATTGGCTCATTCAGATAGGACTGAAGTTCAATCTCACCCAGTCCCAGGGCTTGAGCGACGCCAGATCCGAGTCCTCCGGCCAACGCCAATGCAACCGCAAGCTTGCGTACCTTCATGCTTTTTCCTTTCAAGTCTCCGTTATCCGCGACTGTTTTTTAAACAGAACCGGACGAGGTAGGGTGACTTCCGTCTGGATAATTCCCGATTAATATGTCGCGTTTTCAGTTCTTAGCCCGGCAAGTATTGTTGATAAAGCCTCTTTTATCAATCAATCAGCCGCAATCCTTGCACCAAATATTTATCAGTTGCACGGAACTCTCTATTAGCCCTGAAAATAACAGGGGCGGAGCCTGAAATCAGCCTCCGCCCCCTAACCGGCTTCCTGAAACCGGACACAGTTGGCATTTATTGCCTCTGTGTAACAATTCTTAACGTTCCTGAAGGATTCGCAACATGCGGCGCAAGGGCTCAGCAGCACCCCACAACAGTTGATCGCCTACTGTAAACGCAGAAATATACTCCGGTCCCATGGCCAATTTACGGATTCGACCAATGGGGATGCTCAGAGTACCGGTCACCTTTGCAGGCGTCAGTTCCGTAACGCTTGCATCACGCTCGTTGGGAATTACTTTAACCCAGTCGTTAGCCTTCGCCAGAATTGATTCAATTTGCGAAACCGACAGATCTTTCTTGAGCTTGATGGTTAGCGCCTGGCTGTGAGAGCGCATGGCTCCAATCCGCACGCAAATGCCATCAATAGGAATCGGGTTATCTGTCCGACCAAGAATTTTATTGGTCTCCACCCCTGCTTTCCACTCTTCCTTGCTCATGCCGTTATCAAGCTGCTTATCGATAAACGGTATCAAGCTGCCCGCCAAGGGCACCTGAAAATGCTCAGTAGGAAACGTATCTGAGCGCATGGCATCAGTGATCTTGCGGTCAATATCCAGAATCGCGGAAGACGGGCTTGCAAGCTCATCACCCACACTGCGGTTGAGCTCACCCATCTGGTTAAGCAATTCACGCATATTCTGAGCACCGGAGCCAGAAGCAGCCTGATAGGTCATGGGGGAAACCCATTCAATCAGATCCTGTTCGAGCAGACCGCCAAGCGCAAGCATCATCAGGCTCACTGTGCAGTTGCCCCCGATATAATCCTTAACACCGAGCTTTAACGCATCGTCAATAACGTTGCGGTTTACCGGATCCAACACAATGACAGAATGATCTGCCATACGCAGCGTGGAAGCAGCATCGATCCAGTAGCCTTCCCAGCCTGCATCACGCAGCTTCTGATAGACCGCACCGGTGTAGTCGCCACCCTGACAAGTGAGGATCACATCCAGAGTTTTGAGGGTTTCGATATCAAACGCATCCTGCAAGGGAGGCACACCCTCCTTGCCCACATCCGGCGCTGGCTGACCAGCTTGAGAGGTGGTGAAAAATACCGGATCGATATCAGCAAAATCATTTTCTTCGCGCATGCGCTGCATGAGGACAGAGCCCACCATACCGCGCCAACCTACAAGTCCAACTCGCTTCATGTGCGACCTTTGAACCTCGCTTTATGCCCGCCCTCAGCCTATATCGCTGGCGGGGACAGGATGAATGTTCCCGCAGCAACCGCATCGTGTTGCTGTCGGGGATGATCGAAATTTACAGGGCAGCCAGTACCGCATCACCCATTTCACGGGTTGAAACCCGGGTTCCGCCTTCCGACATAATATCGGCTGTACGCAGCCCCTGGTCCAACACCTTATGTACAGCCGCTTCAATTGCCGCTCCTGCCGGTTCTTCATCCAGACTGTACCGCAACATCATTGCGGCACTGATAATCGTTGCCAACGGATTGGCAATGCCTTTACCGGCTATGTCCGGCGCAGAACCATGGCAAGGCTCATACATACCTTGCTTTTCGGAGTTCAGCGATGCCGATGGCAACATACCAATGGAGCCTGTCAGCATGGCCGCTTCATCTGAAAGAATATCACCAAACATGTTACCAGTCACAATCACGTCGAACTGTTTGGGTGCACGAACCAACTGCATGGCTGCGTTATCCACGTACATATGGGACAGCTCGACATCCGGATACTCGCTCTTCAGCTCGTTCATAATCTCGCGCCACAGCACGGTCACTTCAAGCACATTAGCTTTGTCTACGGAGCATAGCTTTTTGCCCCGTTGCTGGGCTGCTTCAAACGCAACCCGGCCAATACGACGGATCTCGGTCTCGGTATAGGCGTAGGTGTTGTAGCCCTGGCGCTCGCCACTCTCTAGCTGGCGCACACCCCGTGGCTGGCCGAAGTAAATACCACCGGTAAGCTCACGCACAATCATGATATCCAGACCCGAAACCACCTCAGGCTTGAGAGAGGATGCGGACGCCAGCTGTGGGTAAAGAATAGCTGGCCGCAGATTGGCAAACAGCTTCAAGTTGGAACGCAAACCCAGCAATCCTTTCTCGGGCCGCTTGGCCATTGGAAGCGCATCCCACTTGGGGCCGCCAACTGCGCCCAACAAGATGGCATCAGCCCTACGCGCCTTCTCAAGAGTCTCATCCGGTAACGGATTATCTTCTTCGTCCAGAGCTGCCCCTCCAACGAGGCCTGTCTCAAACGTTAGCTTAAGGTCAAACTTTTCATTGATAGCACGCAGGATCTTTTCTGCCTCTGTAACAATTTCCGGGCCTATGCCGTCACCCGGCAAAAGAAGTACTGTTCTGGACATGATGCGCTTCCAAATCTTGATAAGCCGTCCCTGACCAGGTCGGCGAATTAAAAATTGCCGGGTGTGGTACTACGCACCCGGACTGTTACGAGCTTCAGCTTTTACGCAGTAAACCTGAAAGCCTTTACTGGCCAGCACCGAACAACCAAGGTGCCGTTTTGCGGCGCTGATTTTCATATGACTTGATCAGTTCTGCATCTTCCAGCGTCACCCCAATATCATCCAACCCATTCAACAAACAATGACGACGGAAATCATCCACATCAAAGCCGAAGGATTCGCCAGATGGCGTGATCACTGTTTTTGCCTCCAGATCCACAGTCAATTGATAGCCTTCCGAAACCTCAGCCTCTTCAAACAACTGGTCTACAGCTTTCTCTTCAAGAACAATTGGTAACAAGCCATTCTTAAAGCAGTTATTGTAGAAAATATCTGCAAAGCTTGGAGCGATAATAACTCGAAACCCATAGTCATCAAGTGCCCAGGGAGCGTGCTCACGACTCGACCCGCAACCGAAATTGCTGCGAGCCAACAAAACACTTGCACCCTTGTAACGGGACTGATTAAGCACAAAATCCGGATTCAGCGGGCGTTGGGAGCTGTCTTGATCCGGCTTGCCTTCGTCAAGATAGCGCAGCTCATCAAACAGATTCGGGCCAAAGCCCGTGCGCTTGATGGATTTCAAAAACTGCTTGGGAATAATCATGTCCGTATCCACGTTGGAACGGTCCATGGGGGCCACAAGGCCCTGGTGTTGCGTAAATGCGCGCATGGTTCAGTTCTCTCCTGTGGCTCAGTTCAGCAATTCGCGAACATCAACAAAATGACCAGCGATTGCGGCAGCGGCTGCCATCGCGGGGCTCACCAAATGGGTACGCCCGCCAAAGCCTTGCCGGCCCTCAAAGTTACGGTTGGAAGTGGATGCACAGTGCTCACCCTGCCCAAGTTTGTCGGCGTTCATCGCCAGACACATGGAACAGCCCGGGTCGCGCCACTCAAGGCCAGCATCCAGGAAGATACGATCCAGCCCTTCCTCTTCCGCCTGGGCTTTTACCAAACCGGAGCCCGGCACAACCATCGCCTGCATGAGGCTATCCGCTACTTTGCGGCCTTTTACCACCGCAGCCGCTTCGCGCAAGTCTTCAATACGGCTGTTGGTGCAAGAGCCAATAAATACCCTGTCGAGCTTTATGTCGGTAATTGCCTGATTTGCCTCCAGGCCCATATATTTCAGTGCCCGCTCAATGCCCTCGCGCTTGATAGGATCTTCTTCTTTGGCTGGGTCTGGCACATTACCCGTAACATCAGCCACCATTTCCGGAGACGTACCCCAGCTTACCTGCGGCATGATCGCCGAGCCGTCCAGCTCAACCACCTTGTCGAATTCGGCATTCAAATCGCTGTGCAGCGTGCGCCAGTGTTTAACGGCGGCGTCCCAGTTTTCACCGGTCGGTGAAAAAGGGCGACCTTTCACATAGTCGATCGTGGTGCCGTCTACGGCAACCATGCCAACTCTTGCGCCGGCTTCAATCGCCATGTTGCACACGGTCATCCGACCTTCCATGCTCATGTTCTGAAGTACCTCACCACCAAACTCGATGGCGTGGCCAGTGCCGCCGGCGGTGCCAATTTTACCAATAATCGCCAGCACCACATCTTTGGCGGTAACGCCTATCCCTAACTTGCCGTCTACCTTCACCAGCATATTCTTCATCTTCTGCTGAACCAGGCACTGGGTAGCCAGCACGTGCTCAACTTCGGATGTCCCTATACCGTGGGCAAGACAACCAAACGCGCCGTGAGTAGAAGTATGGGAGTCCCCGCACACAATGGTCATGCCGGGCAAAGTGGCGCCTTGTTCGGGCCCAATCACATGAACGATACCCTGGCGTTTATCCATGATCTTGAATTCAAGAATGCCGAACTCATCACAGTTCTTGCCCAGGGTTTCCACCTGAATGCGCGAAACCGGATCGACAATACCCTCAATACCCTTTGCACGGTCCGTGGTCGGAACGTTGTGGTCGGGTGTTGCCAGGTTCGCATCGATACGCCAAGGCGCACGATTGGCCAAACGCAGCCCCTCGAATGCCTGAGGTGAAGTCACCTCGTGCAACAACTGACGATCAATGTAAATCAATGCGGAGCCGTCGTCCCGCTGCTTCACCAGATGGTCGTCCCACAATTTATCGTATAACGTCTTGCCCGCCATGATTCTCTCTCACTCTCTGGAGGTACAGTTTCTAAAGCTATCGCTGGGTATTCGTATCCAATACTTAAGCCATCATACCGCCTGGGTTAGAATAACCGCAATTCATGTTTGTCATTCATCGCATTCCATTTGGTTATGCTGTAGCCTTTTCTTAAAAAGCTACGCCGGAGCATAAATCGTGGATTCAAACGCACTCAAAGCATTCCTGACCATCGTCGATCAAGGCTCATTTTCAGAAGCGGCTGAACAGCTCCATATCACCCAGCCAGCCATCAGCAAACGCCTGGCTGCCTTGGAGAACCAACTCGATACAACATTGATCGACCGCAGCCACCGGCTAATTCGCCTTACCGACACCGGAAACAGACTCCTGCCCCACGCGCGAAAAATCCTCGACGAAATTCACAATGCGCGCGTTGCCTTATCGCCTGATTCAGAGTTGCTCGAGGGCGAACTACAGATTATTGCCAGCCACCATATAGGCCTTCACCATCTGCCTAAATGGTTACGCCGCTTCAAACGTGAATACCCGCAGATAACCATAAACCTGCAGTTTATGGAATCCGATGCGGCCTACGAGCAAATGCGCAAGCGTAATGCCGAACTGGCATTTGTTACCCTGAGCGACAGCATGCTGCCAAGCTTTCATGTATTCGCCCAGTGGCCCGACCCCATGGCCTTTGTAGTAGGCACCGACCACCCTTTGGCGGAACTGGAAGCCCCCAAGCTTGCCGACCTGGCACAACACCCGGCCTTGCTGCCAGACACCTCTACCTCAACGTATCGCGTTGTGAGCCGGTTATTCCTTGAAGCAAATCTGCCCCTGAACCCACAAATGCCCACCAACTACCTGGAAACCCTGAAAATGATGACCAGCGTTGGCCTCGGGTGGAGCGTATTACCACTGCGCATGGCAGATGAAAGCCTGAAAGTGCTTGGAGGAGTTTTGGAAAAAGGAAAGGACACAGGCAATTCGGTTACCCGAGTTCTCGGCGGTATCGGCCTGACTGACCGGCAGCCCGGGAACGCCGCGAAGGCGCTGTTGAAGATTGTTCAAGAAGAAGAGGTAGCGGGAAAGCACCAAGTGGATTCGCTGAAGCTTTGAATAACTGCAGCCTTGGTAGGATAAACCACAAGCTATGGTGATCCAGTCAGGTGAAGCTGTTCAAAAATCTGGAGCGCCAAGGACGGCGCGACGAAGCCCTACACGGACGTATTCACGGGCGTTTTTTGAACAGCTTCACCTGACCGGATCGCTTCGCCAAAATTACCAAGCCTAAAGCTGCCCAATAACCGGCGTAGCAACAGAAACATCCCCATTCTGACCACGATGACGCAAATAATGATCCATCAACACAATGGCCATCATCGCCTCCGCAATCGGCGTCGCACGAATACCCACACAAGGATCGTGCCGCCCAGTGGTAATAACCTCCACCGGATTGCCATGCACATCAATACTGCGGCCCGGCAAACGCAAACTCGACGTCGGCTTGAGCGCAATACTGGCAAGAATCGGCTGCCCGGAAGAAATGCCACCCAGTACACCGCCAGCATGGTTCGACAAAAAGCCTTCAGGCGTCATTTCATCACGGTGCTCAGTACCCTTTTGAGCGATACACCCAAAGCCCGCACCTATCTCAACTCCCTTCACCGCATTAATGCTCATCAGCGCGTGGGCCAAATCCGCATCCAAACGATCAAAAACCGGCTCGCCCAACCCGGGAGGCACACCCTCGGCTACAACATTAATACGCGCGCCAATAGAATCCCCTTCCTTACGAAGCGCATCCATATAGGCCTCCATCTCCGGAACCTTATCGACATCAGGACAGAAAAACGGGTTTAGATGCACCTGATCCCAATCAAGCTTCTCCGCACGCACTGGCCCAAGCTCTGACAAGTATCCGCGAATACGGATACCCAGGCGCTCCTGCAAAAACTTCCGGGCCACAGCACCCGCGGCAACACGCATCGCCGTTTCGCGGGCTGAAGATCGGCCACCACCACGATAGTCCCGAATGCCGTATTTATGGGCATAGGTGTAATCAGCGTGTGCCGGGCGGAACTGTTCAGAAATTTTTGAATAGTCCTTGGAGCGCTGATCTGTGTTCTCAATAATCAGACCAATGGGCGTACCCGTGGTTTTACCCTCAAACACTCCAGACAGAATACGAACCTCATCTGCCTCACGGCGCTGGGTTGTATGTCGGGACGTGCCCGGCTTGCGCCGATCCAGATCCGCCTGCATATCCGCTTCCGACAGCGCCAGCCCGGGAGGGCAGCCATCAATAATGCAGCCCAATGCAGCCCCGTGGCTTTCACCGAAGGTGGTCACGGTAAAGAGTTTTCCGAAAGAGTTTCCTGACATAATTCAATATCTTGTTAGGGCATTTGAATAATTTGGTTTAACGCTTGTTTTGCCATTGGCGGAGATCCTGCTCTGTAATGGCAAACACGCCATCGCCGCCATTACTGAATTCCAGCCAAGTGAACGGGAGCTCGGGGTAGGCCTCATCCAGCGCCACCCAGCTATTCCCTACCTCGACGATCAGCAATCCGCCGGGCGTAAGATGCTCTGCTGCTCCGGCAATAATCCGGTGCGCAATATCCAGCCCATCATCACCGGCTGCCAGCCCCAGTACGGGCTCATGGTGAAACTCGTCTGGCATGTCGCCCATATCTTCCGCATCAACGTAGGGCGGATTGCTCACAATAATATCGTACTGCCCGCTGATATTTGCGAATACATCCGACTGCACAGTGCGAACCCGGCCCTGCAGTTCATGAAACTCTATATTGGATTCGGCAACTGCTAAAGCGTCTGACGATATATCAGACAAATCTACAGCAGCGTCTTCGAATACCATTGCCGCACCAATACCAATGCAACCGCTGCCAGTACAAAGATCAAGAATACGCTCAACAGGTTTGTCTCCCAGCCATGGCTGAAACCCATTCTCGATCAACTCCCCTATGGGGGAACGCGGCACCAACACACGTTCATCCACATGAAATGGCATCCCCATAAACCAGGCTTCGCCCAAAAGGTAAGCAAGGGGAACCCGCTCATCAATGCGGCGCCGAATACGTTCAAGCACGAGCTGCCGCTCATCTCGGGTTAACCGCGCATCCATAAACAGGGTATTGTTTTCCAGCGGCAAGTAAAGGCTGCGCATTACCAGATGCACGGCCTCATCCCATACGTTGTCTGTGCCATGGCCGAAAAAAACCGGCGCAGCTGCAAACTGCGAAGAGGCGTAGCGAAGGTAATCGCGAACGGTGTGAAGGTCTTCAATCGGGCTGGTCACAAACACTGTTTCCTGTCAGGTCGGATTCAGCGCGGATTATACGCTGTTTCAATGCTCTACTGCAGCCATGGTATTGCCACCATGCCATTGGCTCAAACTGACAATGGCCCAGAGCTGCTCCGGTTCTCCTCAAAACGATCCAAAGCTGCAGCCATGCACTCACGCCCTAACTGAATCAGCTCAGGGGCTTTATGGAAGTCGTAGGTCCGGCAGGCATTTTTGGGAACATTCACCAACAAATCAGGCGGATAACCCGCAAGCTTGTACTGTACCAACGCGCTTTGCATGGTTTCGATAGTCAGGTTCATTACATCAAACTTGCCGATACCCAACTTGTCCCAGTTGATCGTTTCGTGCTCTTCCTGCTGCTTCCTCTCGTTCTTCTTGCTACGCTCTTTTTCCACTTGTTTGTGGATTTTTTCTTCCGGGCTCTCATGCTCGTTCGCACTGGCTTTCCCACCACCTAGGGATCTTAGGGAGTCCCAGTCAAGCCAACGGGAGGCTTTGTCGCGGAATGTATCCACCATTGCATCCGGACCATCACCTCCAATGCCACCCTGATATCCGCTAAAGGCAGCGTCGGGAATACGGTGGTGGCGGTCATTTTCACCACTGAGATTCACTGCCACAACCAGATCCGCGTGAGCGGAAATAGTCGGCATAATGGGTAGTGGGTTCAGCAAAGCGCCATCGACCAGCACACGGCCGTCAAGAACAAGGGGCGTGACAACGCTTGGAATAGCAACGGAAGCCCGGATTGCCCTATCCAGCGGGCCCTCCTGAAACCAGATTTCCTTGTGTGCCAGCAAGTCAGTGGCGACAGCGGTGTAGTGCAGCGGCAGGTTTTCGATACGGGTATCGCCCAGCATTTCCCGAACGATTGAAAAAATCTTTTCACCCCGAATCGCGCCAACGGCATTGAAGGTCAAGTCGAGCAACTTGAGCACATCAAACTGGCCCAGCCCGGTTACCCAGTCTTTATAGTCCTGCATCTTGCCGGCAGCGTACATTCCGCCAACCAGGGCACCCATGGAACAACCAGAAATAGCCACAATGTTGTAGCCGCGCTCCGCCAGAATTTCGATGGCACCAATATGGGCATAACCACGGGCGCCACCACTGCCCAGCGTTAGGGCAACCGTTTGGCGTTTACGCTCCGGAGCTTTGTTTTCGTCACTCGCGTTTGAGTCAGTGGTCGATATGTCTGAGCTATCGGGAACCTTGGTTACAGGGTTATCCGGCACGTTACTACCTCATTCCAATTAGCGAGCTATAACCATTACTTCAACCCGATCACCCTGGCGAGCCGGATCAGTTACCACTACAGATGGCCCAACAATAACCAACTCCTGCTGTTGCCTCGAAACGCCTGTTTTAGCGAGCACTTCAGAAAGCGATTCGACAGCCCTGCGGGCACGCTCCATGGAAGCACTGAACGATTCACTCTCACCAAGCTCGGAGTATCCCACGAGTACCACTTTTGCACCTTCAGTTCGGGCAAGCTCACTGACCTTACGACGATCCGTAGCCTGCCAGTTAAAGCGATATGTAACACCACCCTGCCAAGGCACAATCACAGGCCCCTCAACCCGGCTTGTAACCGAACCAAGGCCAGGAACAACGGCGCCAGCGGCAACCTTCAGGTGTTCCACCCAAACGTACTCCCTGAGGTTGCCCCGGGTAACAGCGTAAACAGCGGTCAGCCACCGGGAGCCATCCTCGGCGACCACCCCTGCAACCAGGTAGTCCTGGGTGCCGTCACGGCCATAAAGTACAGACTGATTGAATATCTGGTTTGCCCACACATTACTTCGGCCGCAGCGAATGCCGGAACACTCGAATAAAATTTGCGCACCACGCTCGTTAAGCTGCCCAAGATAATGTTCCAGAGCCTCTCGACGATTGGCATCCCGGGAAATCTGATAAAGACGTCCCTCCCCGGAAACTGGCAACCGGGCCATGGTTTCAGAGCGAATCTCGTTGTTAACCTCGCGCACAGGACTAAACAACACAAGGTGGCCAGTTGAGTCGATCCGGGTGGTCACCTCCAGCACTGATTGGGTAAATGGCTGCGGTGCTTCGCCAGGCAAGGCCGCAGCGGTAAAACCGGAACCTGCTGATAGCACCGCTGAAACCAAAAAGCTAAGTACAAGATTCTTTGACAAGGTATCACTCGTTCTCAAGAAAATGTCTGACAGCATCGGCAACCGGACGGGTATCTCCATCAAGGTGACAATGATGTCCTCCAGGCACATCAACCATTTTCAGATCCGATATCGCTTCCGCACGACTATCAAGCCCTTTTCGCGTGGTCAGCAGTCCTTCCTTGGCCCTCACAAACAGAGTAGGCGCTTTAACGGCCTTCAAAGAAGCCACTACCTGCTCCTCGGTCATCATCAATGGCGAAGGGTGCCGCAAACGAGCATCGGTTCGCCAACCGTATCCTTCTGCCTCAGGCTTCACGTTACGGGAAATCAAAGCCAGTGCTGCTTCATGGCTCAAGGGGCTAAACCCACCTTCACGAACTTTAGCTGCAGCGGCAATATCAGCATAGATCGCTGGGCGGCCAGATCCGGCGATCCGCTTTTTAATGGATTTGCGTAGCTGTGGAATGGTTTCGGCTGCCGGATGGCTCAGTGCGCCAAGGCTGTCGATCATGACCAGCTTGCGCACCCTGTCAGGAAACGCAGCTGCATAGAGCGCACCCACAATACCGCCTAATGAGTGGCCAACAATGTCGAGCTGATCCAAGCCACTGAAATGCGTTTCTATCAACTCGGCAAGGTCTGCCACGTAATCCATCAATTGGTAGCTTTGCCCTGGGGGGCGGTGCCCGGAATGACCGTGGCCCGCCATATCCACTGCGTACAACACCGACTGCTGCGCCAACTCTGGTGCTAGCCGGGAAAAAGTCAGGCTGTTATCCAGCCATCCATGGAGCAATATAATCGGTGGGTTAGCGGGCTCAGCAGACTGTGGAGATTTGCACCAGTTCAGGCCCGCAAGCGTGATGTGCTGCAGTGGCCACACCATCTCGCGCACAACAGGCTCGCTGCCTTGAGCGTTCGGCGTTAAGGCAAGGTCATTCATCTGTGTAAAGCCCCTCACATTGTATGTGTTGGGCGATCAGAGCTCAGAGAACCGGCAAGATAGGATTCAATCTTGGTTTTGGCACTTTCATCATCACCGTTAAACTGAACGCCAATACCGGCCGCCCGATTACCCTGCGCGCCTTTTGGCGTAATCCAGATAACCTTACCGGCAACCGGCAACTTCTCTGGTTCATCCATCAGGTTCAACAACAAGAACACTTCGTCGCCAAGCTGATATTGCTTTTGCGTAGGTATAAACAGACCGCCCTGGCGAATGTATGGCATATAGGCGGCGTATAAAACCGCTTTATCCTTGATCGTCAGGGTAAGAATGCCGCTGCGTGCGCCGAATCCGGGCCCCATATCTGACACCTTCTGAAATTGATTATTTTAAGATTAAATAAAAACTCTTTATATTGCCCGATGATAGCAGGAGTTCTAACGAAAAGCGTAATCAGGACGCTCGGCGCCTTGTGGGCATAAGTTCCCGCCAGGCGATCAGCAGCCGGCTGGCCTCAAGCTCGGGGTTTACATTGTAGACCCCCGCCGTGCGGGCCTCTCGAACCATGTCCAGCAGCTCATGGGCGCGCCATGCCGGGTTATTGCTCGCCAGGAACCCGATCATTTCTCCGGCCTCGTGGTCGCTGGCTTTACCCCCGGCACACAGTCGGGCCAAATCGGCGGCCCAGCCTTCAAATAACCACAGCATATCTTCCAGCCCAAGCGCCTTGAACGCTTTGGCGGCTTCCGCCACCGCCACCTGGCCTCTCATGAACTGACGGAACTTGTCGAATGCATCATCCCGTAGCCCGGGAAACTCACCTGTTGCATATTCCAGCGCCAAGCGCGGTGCGTTACCCGCCAGCATCAGCGATTTGGTCAGAAGCTCCGCAGATGGTTTTTTGTCGCCTTCCATATGTGTAACTTTGGTGGCAAGCCACTGATCAGCTTGCTCCGTTGACGGCAGTGGAATAGACAGCACCTGACACCGGGAGCGAATAGTAGGTAATACAGGCCTGCCACTCTCTTGCAAAAGTATAAGCACGAAGTCTGGCACGGGCTCTTCAAGGGTTTTCAGTAACGCATTGGCAGAATTGATGTTGAGCTGATCGGCACGATCAATCACCGCAATCTTGCGACCAGCCACTTGCGGTGACGACACGGCGAACGCCGATAGCGACCTTATCTGCTCAATTCGTATCATCCGGGACTTTTCCGGCGAAAACACCCGAACATCCGGGTGGCTGGATGCCGAGAGAAGTTGGCACTGACGGCACTCACCACAGGCAACCGGCGCACCGCCTTCCTTGTGCAAAGGCGCGGAACATAATAACAAGCCGGAAACCGCATCGGCCCAAGCTCGCTTGCCTACACCACACTCACCATTAACCAACAACGCATGGGGAAGCCGGCCCTCAGACAGAAGACGTTGAATCATCTGCCAGGGTTTCTCCAGCCACGGCATTTCTAGAGCAATATCAGTCACTGTGTTTTCCTGAAGGGGCATTGGAGCTTGGTATTTTCGGCTGAGCTTTGCCGGCCCTGCGAAGCTGCCGCTTCATAGTACTCAACAATCGGCGCAAACGCCTCAGCTCATCATCGTGGTGCTGGCCGTTATCGCCTTTGGCAGAACCAGGAGCCGATACAGCACTATAGTAATGGCTGTTAACCATCCGGGCAAAAAGACGTGCCGATTCGGCTACAGCAGGTTCAGCCGCCGCCAGCCTTGAAGCCAGAGTGGCCGGGGTTTCGCCACTTCTTACCGGCACCCCTGCACGCCCGCATAGCTGATACCAGCCATCCAGCAACCGAATATAGCGGTCCTTGCTGCGCCCTCTGCGTATTTGCAAGGCCGATATCAGGCCCGCTATCAAGAGGCCAACGCCGACAATACCGGCGGTGAAGTAGCCTAACTCTTTCATACCGAACCCACCGGGCAAACGGGACATGAAGTTCAATTGGCTTTGACCCTGATAACCCACCACCCAGCGCTGCCATTGATAATTCACTCGATCAAGCTGTTGGCTCATCCATCTTATTACAGCCACATTCCCATACCGCTGTGCAGATGCCCAGTTGTTTTCAAGGAAGGACCCTTCGTCGGCCACTGCTTCCCGCAAGCCAGATTCAATTCTTCTTGGTGAGATAGCAGCGGTGGGATCAAGGCGAATCCAACCCTCACCTTCAACCCAGGCTTCAACCCATGCGTGGGCATCGTATTGGCGCACAACCAGGTACTCATTACCCGCCCCGCTTTCGCCCCCTTGATACCCGACCACAACCCTTGCCGGAATTCCGGCCGAGCGCAGCACAAATGTGGTGGCTCCCGCGTAATGGGCGCAGAACCCGCGCATTTCATCAAAAAGCAGGCTGTCTATTCCGTCGCTCGGCATTCTGGGTGGGCGCAAGGTATAGAAGTAGGGCTGCTCCCGAAACCGGTTCAACAGCGTCCGGATAACACCCATATCATCCGTGGACTGCCTCAGCTGTGCTGCCAATTCGCGGGCTCTCGGGTTTCCCGATGCGGGCAACTGCAAATAGCGACGCGCGTCGCCGGGTTTTAGAGTTTCGCTGACTTGCACTGCGGAATCGTTAAACGCCAATCTGTAACGAACGGCGCTATCTGCAGGCCGCCGGAAGCGAAACAAATCTTCAGCCTCTTTCACTACGTTGTCTGAAACCGCTACGGAATTTTCCAGGGCAAACGCCCAGCGCTTATCGGTTGGCTCCATCAACACATCGTATTGCCCGGGCTCCAGCGCTCCAATTCCGCCGTCAACATCAACCCGCCCCGGTCGACGGAAAGGTTCGTAACCACTCTGGCGCCAGGTGCCATTATCGAGGGTATCGAGAATCAGCCCACGCCAATATCTGTCTCGGTGTGCGGGAATGGGACCACCAAAGGTCACCCGAAACGCCCGCGCACTGCTTTGCGCAAGGTTTGAAATATCTCCCGGCCGCATGGTGTCGCTGATTCCACTGCGGGCCTGGCCAGACACCAATGGCACACTCCAAAGCGGTTCCATGCGCGGGAAGAACACAAACAACAACACAACAACCGGCAGCACTTTCAGTAACATGCTTGCCAGCCTGCGCCACCCCGCTTTTATTCCTCCAGGTAAATCCGGCGCATTAAGCACCTGCAACCCAATCAACAATAAGGCGATGGAACCGATGTTCACCAACGCCCAATGAATTTCCTGATGAAACAGGAAGTTTACTGTGGCCAGGTACACCAGAATATAAAACAGCACGTAGAAGTCACGGGCGCTGCGGGTTTCCAGCCACTTCAAGCCAACGGTCAGTACAAAGAACGATGCCGCTGTATCCACGGTGAAGCTTCCTTGGACTCGCACCAGGTATACCGCAATCAGCGCCAGCATAATCCCGGTTCGAAGCCAGCGCCCTGGTAAGCGCACACGGCCTTGTTGGGCGAGCCATCGCCAGCCCGCAAGCGCAACGCACACAAGGATCAGCCACAGGGGCAGGCGATCAATCTGAGGCGTTAGCAATAACGCAAAACTCGCCATCAACCAGAGCAGCGCCTGGGATGGCAGGCTGTCGCTCTGTTTTTCAGGCTCCGGCGTCGACCGGCTCCAAAAACTCATGTTCTGGCCCCTGCCATCGCTTTCCCACCCGAATCTGTATTGCTGCGTGTTCCGTGGGCCGCTCTGAGCATATCCCTTGGTTTTTCTTCACCCCAAACCGCCAGCGCCCGAAGGCAACGGGTTGCATGGGCTTGGCCAGAATCTGGCTCTATAACTTGCCCCGGCAGGTTCAAACCAAAGCGTGCCCCACTCTTGCCGCGCTCAATCACGAGCCAGGACAAGTAACTGAGCCGTAGTTCGTGGTCAGTGCCGGAAAACGCATTAAAATCCAACCAATGGGGGCTGCCCTTATCGGCTTCCCAATCAGCCACCACCATCTGGCCGCTGCGTGCAAATCGTTTCCACATAACGCGTTGGCTCATATCCCCATCACGCCAAGGCCTTAATTCCGCATGATCATTACCCTCGGGCGAACGGGTGCTTGACGTTTGATCGCCATCATCTACGGCGCTGGCAACATCGGAAGCGGCAACCGGCCTGGGAAACACAACACCCGCTGAAACCGGCCTCATCCAGGACCAGGCCTTGAGTAAACCAAAGGGGAAACGGGTTTCAATTCGAATACTGTCCGGCCGCAGGTAACCCCGAAAGGCCGAACCCACCGGCAAAGCCACGTCTGCAGACTGCCCGGAAGGCACATGGCCCAAGCTTACCTGTGTGTCGCCATCCGAAAGCGCAATGGCTATGGCGTCGTCTTTACCGGCGGCGGCCCGTAATCGAAAGATAATGTCATCCCCAGCAAATCCCTCCCCCGCTTGAACCAAGGTAAGCTCCAGACCAGACAGGTTTCGGTGGGTTTGGTGCATGGCACCCACAAACACGGTCCCAAGGAGAAAAGTAACCAGATAAATCAGACTGTTCTGATAATTAATGGCGGTAAGCAGCATAATCAGTAAAAGCACGCCGAATACCACGCCAGCCGCCGTAGGTAAGATGAAAAGATTTTTCTGGGTGAATCGCTGCACGTCGGAGCGCGGAATTCGACGGTTGATCCAGCGCTGCCAACGGCTACGGATGAGTCTGCTCATTATGTCCCTGAAGCGAGAAGATTGAATAGAAGTTCAGCACATCGAACATTCATTGCCATGTTACCCCGCAACGCAGCGGTTTTATAACTCTACGACCAATCAAGGATTCTGATCACAAACTAACACCCACACTCTTGAAATGAAGCGGGACAACCCGAATACTGCTAAATAGAGAGATGCGTACTGATTGCTGTAACCTCAGACACGCCTCGTACCTGAGTTTATCGCAGCAAGAGGCCAGACTATGAACCACCAACACCTGCCAGGCAGGCACAAGCTCCGCGTGGCCAGCCTTAATAAAAGTGCAACCCCTATCGCAGCGGCCATTGCGGCCACGCTTGCAGCCGCTTCAGTGCCGGCGTTTGCGGGCGTCCAGACCATGACCTCTGATGAGATGGTCGATACCTACGTTAAAGATTCTGCGGTTATTGTTGTACCCAGAGAAGGCCGCAAATCGGAAGCCGACCGTCAGCGTATCATCCGCGCTCTTACCATTTCCCCTGGTGAGCCGGTTGTTACCGAAGCAGAAGAAGAAGCCTACCGCGAAGGCCTGCAACGTCTTACCGACGAAAACCAATCCGATGCACTGGTTAGCGCCGAAGAAGAATTCCTGCGCCGGGCGCTGCTGCTTCCCCAGGAGGAACTGGCAAGAGCTCAGCCGCCGGCAGACTTCACGCCAAACCTTCCACCTTTAATCTTCGGCCAGCAGATGCAGATTCCGGATGAACCCTTCACCCAATCGTTTCTTAACGATCAGTTGGGCATAGGTTTTGATGGGCAGAACCTGAACTTCTCCATCGGCAATCCGCCGGGTATAGATCAGATTCATCTTCCTCAGGGAATAAATGAAGGGCCGATTCAGCTAACGCCACGGCCAGGTGGTGGGTTTGATCTTTCTATTCGAGTGCCTGATCAGTAAGTAGCAGCCCCCTTCCAGACACAGACGTAAACAAAACGGCAGTTTGTATTCGCAAGCTGCCGTTTTTTTTGTGCCTTTGAAACTGCATAGTTCTTTATATTTCTTTTCTATAAACGAAAAACGCCCCGCAGAGCGGGGCGCTTCAACACTACTGGTGGTCAGGTCAGATTAGTGACCGTATACCGCCAGCTTGGTGTTGGTTATAGCTACGTTGTCGAGCGCAACGGAACCGATGGAAGCGCCACCAATTTCGATGCTGGCAACCGAAACATCCATATAGATGTTGTTAACATCGATGCGGAGTACGTCAGTTGCTGTAGAAGCGCCAAGGCCGGAGCCTTTGTAGACATCCAAGTTAGCATTGGCGAACCCTGCCAATACTAGGGCTTCTTGTGAAGTTGGCGCGAGACCAAACTCACCGTCGGCATCCGCCGCCATTACAGAGCCATCGCCATCATAGTCGAAGTTTCCACCAGCACCGGTGATCTTCAGACCACGAACACCCACACCCAAGAAATCAACATCAAAGTCCATATTTTCAACGCTAAATGCTGCTACCAGGTTCAGGTGATCAGTTGCAGTGTCAACACGAATGTCAAGCTGTGCCAACATACCGAAGCCACTCAGATTCGAAATCAGAGTCGTGCTGTCTGTTCCAGTATTACCAGCCAGCAACTCCATGGAACCAATGTTCAGACCCCAATCGATCGGATTGCTGTCAAGTGTACTAACGTGAATGATCGCGTCGCCGTCGTCAGCAATGTCGATATCAACCTTGATCTGGTCCAGCAGGTCATTAAAGCCAGCACCAGCGCCGATTGTAGTCACACCAGCACCACCAAGAACGATATCGTTCACTGCGAAGGAACCTTCGTCGGTGTACTTGAACTGGCCAATAGACACTTTGGTTTCCAGCTCAATGGTGACACCGGCCTGACCGGTTACGTCGCCCATTGCGGTGTCGTTCATGGCTTGCAGTTCTGCGTTAGCTGCGAATGGGGCAGCCGCCATAGCAGTGATCAAAGCAATTCTTTTCAGGCCTTTCATATTGTTCTCCTTATAAACTCATTTTGTTTTTCTTGCTGAGCTTTTCGTTTTGGATGTGGAGATCGTTAATCCACGATTCCATTTAAGATTGTTTTACAGTCCTAGTCCGTGACCGCATTCACACTTCGTTAACACTGCATTTACATGCCGTAACGAATGTCGATTGGCTCTCACATCAATTCGTGGTGTTCGCTTCGGGCTTGCTGTCATGGAAGATCTGAAAAGGCTTCTCAGTAGTAACCGGCTCCCCATAGGTCACCTGGCCATTTTCCACCTGATATGGAACAACCTTGTTACCGGAAATGCCCAAGCGATGCTCAAACTCAATCACCAAGGCTTCATCATCGCTACCCTCACGAATTTTCCCTGTGTAGAGAATAACCGACCCATGGATCTTCCCGTGACGCGCCACAGATTTAAGGGCCGCACGATACATAAGAATACGAATCTGAGCCGGCGCCTCCTTTGCCTGCTCATCTATATTAATTCGCTTAACGGTGACGCCGTCTTCAAGAAGCATCCACGCTGAAGGCATGTTGGGCTCTGAGTCGGCCAAAGTCTCCGTATACTCATCGGTCGCCTGCTCAGTCAAATGAAGTATTTGCTGTTGGCCAAGAACTGCGTATTTTGACAGCTCCAGCTTTATGGCCATTTCCTGCTCTGGGGTTAGTTCAGCGGGGGGCGCTTCCTCGGCGCTTGCGGCAGGAACAGCAAAAAACACAGTAAGTAGAAGAGCGGTTTGCAGCGACTTTCCAAGATAAGACGTCATTATTGATCCTGTTTTATTAGCGGTAGCTTCTACGCTAAGACTTGCAACTCGGCTAGAATGCGACGTTCCAGTTCCGAGCAGGCAGTCTTCGTTTTTTTGTATTTTCATTAGACCAGCCGCCTTCTAGGTCCGACAATGCAAATTTTGTGGCCTGAGTATCATTATTCCAATTAACCGGAGTTAATTTGCTACTTCCTGTTTCCCCAATGTTAAGTCGCGAAGACTACGAACAACTACTCGAGCAAGCCGCCACCCAATCAGACTTTGCCTACCTGGGAAGTATTGGAGCTGGTAACGGCCGCGGTTCGTTTAGTGGGTTTACGGCCTGCGCGATTGCCACAAAGATCATTGAGCCGGATACTGACTTGCTACTCGACACAAACACCCTCGCCACAGAAATGGAAAGCCTGGTTCATCGCTACCAAAGCTCGGCGCAAGAGCCGCAAACCTACCTGACAGGTGGCTGGGTGGGTTTTCTGAGTTACGAATTCGGCTACATGAAAGAATCCCGCCTTGCTCCACTGTGCCCTGCGACTTTAACTCCCCTGCTCTTTGCAGGCTTTTATCTTTGGGCTGCAAGCCACAACCGAACCACCGATACGTATCACCTTTGGGTTCACCCCGAATGCCCAGAGTGGGTGCGCAGCAAGCTTCACCGGTGGCAGCACACTACACCTGTGCCCAGCGAAACCGTGACTGGGGAGACGGCAGACTGGAAAATGATTTCGCCGTTCAAGCCACGCCAACCAGCCGAAGAATTCATTAACGGTGTCGGCGTGATCAAGGACTACATAAATGCTGGCGACTGTTATCAGGTGAATCTTTCCCAGGAGTTTCAGGGTTGCTATCAAGGAACGCCCTGGGCGGCATTTCAGGCGCTGGCCGAAGCCAATCCAACACCTTACAGCGCTTTCCTGAAAACCGATTCTGGCTCGGTTCTGTCGATCTCACCGGAACGCTTCCTGGAAATTCGCGGCCGCACCGTTAAGACCAGCCCGATCAAAGGCACTCGGCCAAGAGGTACAACACCATCCGACGATATGGCTTATGCGGCAGAGCTGGAAGCATCCGAGAAGGACCGTGCCGAGAACCTGATGATTGTCGACTTACTAAGGAACGACTTAAGTGTGCACGCTGCGGCCGGGTCCGTATCCGTGGACAGCTTATTTGCCCTTGAGTCCTACCGGAACGTGCATCACCTGGTCAGCCACATTCGCGCCGAGTTGGCGGAGGGCGTTTCACCCATGCAGGTGCTGTTCGATGCCTTCCCAGGCGGCTCTATAACCGGCGCACCTAAAATTCGAGCCATGGAGATTATCAGGGAGCTTGAGCCCCATTGGCGCGGGCCCTATTGCGGATCGGTGTTTTATCGGGGCCTGGACGGCACACTGGATAGTAATATTGCTATTCGCACTATGCTATGTGAGAAAGAAAAGGCTAAGGGGCAAGCACAGGAGCAAGGAAGTATTCGTTGTTGGGGCGGTGGCGGGATCGTTGCGGATTCAGACCCGGAAAGCGAATACCAGGAAACCCTCACCAAAGTAAAACCACTGATGGATTTCCTGGAGAATCTTACCCAGAGCGAGTAGCACCGCTCTGGGCTGAAGGCCCTTTACAAAAGGCTCCTCAAAAACACCTTACGATCAAACGCTGTGAACAGCGCTCGCCTTCAGGAATTCTTTCTTCAAATCTTCAAATTCATGTACCGCCGGATACTGCGGGAACTCATCAATCACGTTTTTAGGTGCGTGGAACAGAATGCCTGCTTCCGCCTGCCCCAGCATGGTGGTGTCGTTGTAGGAATCACCCGCTGCAATAACGCGATAGTTCAATAGCTGGAAGGCACGCACCGACTGGCGTTTGGGGTCTCTCTGGCGCAGCAGGTAATTGGTAATCTGACCGTTCTCCGCCACTTCCAGCTTGTGGCACAAAAGCGCGGGGTAGCCCAGCTTTTTCATCAACGGCATGGCGAATTCGTAAAAGGTGTCTGACAGAATCACCACCTGGAACCGCTCACGCAGCCAATCCAGAAACTCACGGGCGCCCGGCAGCGGGTCCAATGTACCGATCACTTCCTGAATGGCCGGCAGGCCGTATCCGTGCTCATCCAGAATCCGCAGACGCTGCTTCATCAGAACATCGTAATCCGGAATGTCACGGGTGGTGGCCTTGAGCTCTTCAATACCGGTTTTTTCTGCAAATGCGATCCAGATTTCCGGGATCAATACGCCTTCAAGGTCAAGACATGCCAGTTCCACAGTGATCTCCTGATTCAATGATTCAAGTGTTAGTTCTGAATGAGAGCATGGCCTGCCCCCTGATATTGACGCGGTATGATAAGAAATATCCCGGCAAAAAGCATCGTGCATCCCGATAAAACACCAGGATATTCAGGGTTCGCTCGCCCACTTCGCTATAACCATATAGATTGTCATTCCTTCATGGAATTAGCCATTTAATGTAACCTGCACGAAACCCCATCAAGGTATTACTATTTTATGAGCAATATCCACGAGCTACAGAACGAACTGGCCGGTGAAAGCCCAAGGGGAATTCTGAAGGCTGCCTTCAAGCGCTATGACAACATCGCTATTTCTTTTAGTGGCGCCGAGGACGTGGTGCTTATCGAAATGGCCCACAAGCTGACGGACAACCTGAAAGTGTTCACACTGGATACCGGCCGTCTCCACCCGGAAACCTACGAATTTATTGAACGGGTCCGCAAGCATTACGGCATAGCCATTGAAGTGCTGTTTCCAGATACCTATGAAGTACAGGATCTGGTCAACCAAAAGGGTTTATTCAGCTTTTTTGAGGACGGTCACAGCGAGTGCTGCGGGATGCGAAAAGTAAACCCGCTCAAGCGCAAACTCGCAGGCGTTGACGCCTGGATTACGGGCCAACGTAAAGATCAGAGCCCGGGAACCCGGAATGAAGTGCCTGTTGTTCAAGAAGACGCAACCTTCTCTGCCCCTGACAAGGCTCTGGTGAAATTTAACCCCCTGGCGAACTGGACATCCAAAGAAGTGTGGGACTACATCCGCATGTCAGAAGTACCCTACAACGCGCTGCACGAACAGGGGTATGTCAGTATTGGTTGTCAGCCCTGCACTCGCCCAGTACTACCAGGACAGCACGAGCGCGAAGGCCGCTGGTGGTGGGAAGAAGCCACACAGAAAGAGTGTGGCCTGCACGCAGGGAACCTGATTGCCCGCCAGTGAACACTGGCGAATGACCCGTCAACTAAGCGCTTATAGAACCGGCAGCTTTATGTCTTTGAACAAGGCTTCTATTTCACTGCGGCTACTCTGGCGAGCCACCGCTGCATCAACCACATCTTTTGTCAGGTGTGGTGCGAAGCGCTGAATAAACTCGTACATATAACCTCGCAAGAAGGTGCCCTTGCGGAAACCGATTCGCGTAACACTCGCACTAAATAGCTTTTTGGCATCCAGCGCGACCAGATCCGGGTCCATTTTTGGATCGAACGCCATGCTCGCGATGATTCCAACCCCAAGCCCCAGGCGCACATAGGTTTTGATAACGTCGGCGTCTGCTGCAGTGAACACCACCTTGGGTGTCAAGCCCTTGGACTTGAACGCCTCATCAAGCTTCGAGCGCCCTGTAAAACCAAACACGTAGGTTACCAAGGGGTGCTCTGCCAGTGCTTCCAACGTCAGTTCAGGTAATTTGGCCAGCGGGTGGTCTTTAGGCACAATCACCGTGCGGTTCCAGCGGTAACAAGGCATCATTATAAGATCGTTGAACAGCTCCATAGCTTCAGTCGCTATGGCGAAATCGACCGCGCCCGTTGCGGCCATTTCAGAAATTTGCATGGGTGTGCCCTGGTGCATATGCAGGGAAACATCCGGGTAGGTCTCTATAAAGCCACTGATCACTGGCGGCAGTGCATATCGCGCCTGGGTGTGAGTGGTGGCGATGCTCAGCTCACCTTTGCGCTGGTTACTGAACTCCTGAGCGATCTTTTTAATTCCCTCCGCTCGGCGTAAAATCTCACCTGCCTCACGAACGATAATTTCGCCCCCCGGGGTAATGCGGGTGAGATGTTTACCACTGCGGGCAAAAATCTCCAGCCCCAGTTCATCTTCAAGAAGGCGAATTTGCTTGGAAATACCCGGCTGAGACGTAAAAAGACTCTGGGCGGTTGCCGACACGTTGAGATCATGGTGCGCAACTTCCCAAATATAGCGCAGCTGTTGTAACTTCATTGGCCTTGTCGCTCCCTGAGTTATTAGCCTGAGGCGGACTGCAAGTGGGTGTACACGGAAAAACAGTAACTAAGAATACGCATAAGAGATCCGTTTTTCATTCTTTTTTAGTATAGATGAGCCCTTTGATTCAGTTTAGACCAAAATTGCGCCTGCGCAGCCTGTAACGCAGGTGTTTGTTTCTCCAGCCATTGACTTGAGATACACAAAGCACACAATCCCAGTTCAACTTTCTATCTGGCATACAGGTCGTCAATGCTGTTAACCACCAAATTCCTAAGGCCAGCGAGCGATCCCAAAGCCGTGCAGCGCGAGCGACTTAGCTCACTGTTAGCGCCTGGCCATCCGAAGCGGCTCAACCTTGTATTGGCCCCGGCAGGGTTTGGAAAAACAACCCTGGTAAGCCAGTGGTGCGCACGCACCAGCGGACCTATTGCCTGGCTCTCCCTCGATGAGCACGACGATGACCCCCAGCGTTTTTGGCAATACATTGCCAGCGCATTTGAACACGCAGGCCTCACGGGGCTTGAACCCTGCCATAAAAGCCTTTCGGGTAGCACAGATGACAGCATTAACAGCGCGATCACGGCACTGGTTAATGCCTTGGCTGCGGATGGTGGCCCCTGGGTTCTGGTGCTGGATGATTTTCAGTTTGCTGCCAACGACCGTATTCACCGGCAGTTTGGGTACTTTGTGGACTACCTCCCTGCGGATGTGACCGTTACCTTGATCTCCCGCTCCGAGCCTCCCCTGCCTCTGGCTCGCTGGCGCGTGCGACGTTGGGTGCAGGAGGTCCACCCGGCACTTCTGGCGTTTTCCGAAGATGAATGCCGGGAATTTTTTCACACCACCATGGGCATGGCCATTTCAGAGAAGGATGTGCAGGCCATCTGCCACCGTACCGAAGGCTGGGTAGCGGCCCTGCAGCTTTCTGCTCTATCAGGCAGTGACAGTGGTCTGGAGCAGATCAAATCGGGCGCAGACCAAGGTGTTCCTTCCACCGCGCTGAGCATCGACGAGCGACACATCAGTGATTACGTGCTCAGCGAGGTGCTCGACAAACAGCCTGCTGAAACTGTGGCCTTCTTGCTCGACACCGCTTGCTGCCCACGACTGTGCGCTTCCATGTGCGACTCTATTCGTGACACTGCCAATAGTCAGGAGATGCTGGAAACCTTGCTCTCGCAGCACCTGTTCCTGATTCCTCTGGACAATCACAGCGAATGGTTCCGTTACCACGACCTGTTTCGAGATGCCTTACTCCAGCGGATTGGGCAGGCCGACCCCGCCCGGGCGCACCGCCTCTGGCAACGAACGGTAGAATGGTTGATTGACCACGGGCAAGTTCAGGGTGCCATAGCCCAGATTGTGCAGAATAGAGACTGGCCGTGGCTGGCGCAGGTATTAGCGACACACGGCAACAACCTTATTCATGGTGGGTATCACTTGCCGGTCCTGAACTGGCTCGATGAGTTGCCCGTGGATGACGTTAAAGAAAGCCCTCAGTTGCAGATGCTTCGGGTGTGGGGCCATTTTTTCGCGAATCGACTCGATAACCTGGAACACCTGCTGGCCAATGTGGAAGATTTGCTTGATCAGCGCGTCGCTGATTCCGCCCCGGATGCCGAGGGCGCACTTGGCGTGCAAAGTGAGATAACCTTGATACGCTCCTACCTTGCCCGCTCACGCAGCGATGACAAGAACGCCAGTGACCTCACTCGCCAGGTGCTTGCAGAAATAGATCACACGAAAATTCCCCTCAAATCCGTAACCTACTATGGCCTTGGCCTGGACGATTACGGCAAAGGTGACTTGCCAGGGGCCGAAGAAGCCCTGAAATCTGCGGTTCATTACGGGCAGGTTGAACGCAAGCCAAGCACCGTTCTCTCAAGCGGTGGTTTGCTCGCGTGGATACAGTACAACCGTGGCGACATGGATCTGGCCCTCGAGACCTGCACAAAGGTACGCAAGTGGGTAGATCAACACTACGCAGACCCAAGCCAGCCAAGGCTTATTTCCTGCTGGCTTAGCGCTTCACTGACGGAAATTTTCCGGGAGCGAAACCAGCTTCGGGATGCAGCAGCTCACCTGGAGCCTTTGCTTGAACACGTAAACAAGGGCGCTGAGCCAGGCCAGCATATAATTATCCAGCATGTGCGCGGGCACTTGGCCTTCAGCGATGGCCGTTATCAGGAAGCCATAGAGTATCTTGAAGACGCGGAGCAAGTCGGTCGTAAACGCCGGGAGCACATCGTGTTTGAACCACCCGCCAGCTCTGCCCTGTTTGCGCGCTGCTACCTCGCGGGTGGGCAAACCGCCCAAGCTCGCAGCATTCTTGAATCCGTCGAGAGCCATACGCTGACTAATCCGCTGAACAGGGAGCAGAACAGCATCAGCTATGCGCGGCTGTTGGTTGATGAAGGCAAGCCGGAACAGGCACTGGATATCCTCGATGCACTGATGGCAGCCGCCATGCATAACGAGCATACCCGGCACGTTGTTGAAGCCTTGCTTGTATCAGCTGAAGCGCTGGACCAGCTAAACCGTCCTGAAGAGAGCGAGGATCGCCTTGCACGGGCAGTGGCTGTTGCTGCCGAAGCCGGATTTTTGAGACTGTTTGCTGAAGAAAGTCCTCGTTTGCAGGCGCTACTGGCGGAATCCCCCACCCTCAATAATGGGGGCAGCTGGCAGCGCAACCTGACCGAGATGCTTTTAAGTCCGAACAGTAAGCCCGCCGATAACGTTCCGCAAACCTCTATTGAAACGAGCACCAAGGGTTCAGCTCAGGCACTTGCGGAGCCTCTGAGCCAACGTGAACTCGAAGTACTGGATCTCATTAATGCAGGCTATTCCAACAAGGACATTGCGGTACGCATGGGTGTGGCACCGGCCACGGTAAAAGCCCACATACGTAACCTCTACGGCAAGCTGGACGTAGGCCGGCGAACAGAAGCTCTGGCCCGAGCCCGTGAATTGGGCATCCTAACCGGGTGATTTTGTGACACACATCACATAGCGCAGGAAGTTTCTACCCGTGCTACGCCCTTTGGACGATTCGGCTACGCCCCCTACTCCCTTATTATTGTTTCCAAGGTGAGGCAACCCCTCGCTACGAATTCTGAAACTTCAGGCCTTCAGTGTTCTTATTCTTAAAAGCCAGCCCTCGGGCTGGCTCTTTTTTTGCCGAAAAACCACCTTCCATCTCATCTTCTTCTAGCTGACTACCTTTCAATAATGCGCCGAAACGGTGGCAGTGAATCCAGCAGCAGTTGTCCATAACGTCTTGCGACAATACGGCGATCAAGGATAGTAACCCTGCCGGTGTCTTCTTCTGTGCGAAGCAACCGGCCAACCGCCTGTACCAGCTTTATGGAGGCATCCGGCACCGTTATTTCCATAAAAGGATTGCCACCCCGCTGGGTTATCCATTCCGCCAGGCCAGCTTCGATAGGATCGTCAGGAACCGAAAAAGGCAACCGGGTAATCACCACGTGGTGCAGGTACTTACCGGGCAAATCGATACCCTCGGCAAAACTTGCCACACCAAATAACACGCTGGCCCTGCCTTCATCAATGCGACTACGGTGCTGGCGCAACACTTCACCCCGAGACATATCATCCTGGGTAATGATCAAATCCGGGAAGTCTGGTGCCAAAGCATCCCGAACCTGATGCATCTGGCGGCGGGAGGTGAACAGCACAAGTGTGGCGGTTTCCCCGGCCCAGCATTCCGGTAAGCGCTTGATCAGCTCATCAGCAAAGCCATCATCAGTGGGCATACAAGCCATGGCCGGAACTTCAACGGTTGCCATTTCTGCATACCGGAATGAACTGGGAACCACCAGCAAGCGGCTTGCTTCCGGCAACCCGGCCCTTGCCTGCAGCCGATCAAAACGGCCGAGGGCTGTGAGTGTGGCACTTGTTAGCACAGACCCATAAGCTCGCGACCACAGCCGGGAATATAGCAAGTTGTCTGCCAGCACTGGCGAACTGAACAGGGTGATATCTTCGGCGTGATCCCACTTCTGCCGCACACTCCAGCGTGCTGGAGGGGGGCTCCTATGTATCCGGCTTCGTGCTTCGGGTGCGGCGTCAGTGGCGTCATCCTGAGTATTTTCTGATGGGCCCTCAGTGACCCCCTGCTGACTTTCCGTCGCCTTTGTTGCACTGCCGACTTGCTCAGTCCAGGCCGCCCATAGTCGCAACTGGTCTTCGGCCCGGCTGTGGAAGGCGCCAATTACTGGATACCAGGCTTCGGCGGTGTCTCGGTCTATCTCGTGTTGCTTACGCTCATCGAAAGCGCCTTGCAGTTCATCTGCCAATGCGCCCAGGTGACGGACCAGGTTGGCAGTCACAATTCTGCTTTCAGCGGCTAATTCTGCCAAGGCGTCTGGCAGCTCACCTTCGGGATACCGCCATTGCGCAGATCGGCGCTCTTCATTGAACTCCCAGCCAGTATTGTGTTCGGCCTCTTCATAAACTCGGGCGAGAATGAGATCCACATCCCGCGAGGCAGTACTGATGCGCTCAACCGATTTAGCGGCTTGCGTAGCCGGCGCAAGATAGGGCTGCATTTTCACCAATGCCTGGGATAGCTGTTTAAGCCATTGGCGGGTGGAGTTCAGAGGCACAGAGGCCGCAAAGTGATTCAACGCTTTATCTGGGAGGTGGTGAGCCTCATCAAAGATGAACAATGCGTTTTCAGGCTCTGGAAGAATGGCGCCCCCACCCAACGCAAGATCAGCCAGCACAAGGTCGTGATTCGCCACCACGATATCTACTTCATCCAGATCCTTGCGAGCGTCGAAAAACGCACAGCTATCGAAATAACTACAATGCCGGTTCGTGCACTGGCGGTGATCAGTCGTTACCTGCCGCCAAACTTCGTCAGGTATCTGTTCAGGCCAGTGATCTCTGTCTCCGTCCCACTTGCGGGAGCCATAGCTTGCCAGCATTTCTTCAAAGAAAGCGCGGGTTCCTGGCTCTTCGGTGCCAGGGCTATCCAGCAAAAAGAGAGGCATGGTATCGCTGTCGCCGTTGCCTTCATCGTGCAGTCGCGTTTCCAGACGGGACATGCACAGATACCGTCCACGGCCTTTGGCGAGGGTCCAGCTGAAATTCATTTTGCTGTGTTTTTTGAGGTCTGGCAGATCTTTAAGAACAATCTGATCTTGCAGTGCCACGGTGGCGGTGGAGATCACCAGGGTTTTGCCCAAGGCCCGAGCTACGGGAATGGCAGTAATCAGATAGGCCAGTGTTTTACCGGTACCCGTTCCGGCTTCAACCACGCAGGCCGCTGGTGGTGATGTGCGTTGGCCGTCGTTGTCGGTAATCTCACCCATGTACCGGGCAATCTCAGCTATCATCAGGCGCTGGCCATAGCGGGCGCGCACCTCTTTACCGGCCAACACATCGCGATACGCCTGCTGAATCTGCTGTTTTACGTCCCCGGTTAATGCCATTAGCGCGGGCTCACCCAGTCGCGGACAATACCCACGCGGAAACTTCTGCCTTGCTTGCTGAGAATAACGCCATTTTCTGTCACTTCTTCTACCAGGATCCCCGAAAATGCATCCCCCTGACCAAGATAGTGGCCATTAATCATCACTCGGCTGGCGTAGGGGTCTGTTGAATAAAGATGACTGTTGAACATCAGGTCCGGAATACTCTTTTGAAATGAAAGGGGTAACTCAACAAGGTGCGGCACACGCATTTTAGGCCCAGTCTCGGCCACCTCCGGCTGCTCGCGTTGCTGGCGCACAGACGGCGTGATAATGGCAGGCCACTGGCGTTCGGCTTCAGCTACCGGATTGTTTTCCGACACAGGCGGCGGGGAAACGACAGCTTGGGTAGATTCAGCCTGGACTGCTGGCTCAGGCTCTACTTTTTCGGCTGCTGGCGCGGTTTTCGCCGCCAATTCTTGCTCCTGCTTTGGTGCTGGCTCTTGCGCTGTCTCCACTGCTGGCTTCGGCCAGAATACAACGGCCAGCACTCCAGCATTCACCAGCAACGCCAGCACCACCCACACCATTGAGGATGTACGCTTTTTCTTAGGGCGATGTATCAATTGCACCTGTTGCCCCAGATCAGGGACTTTACCCTGGCGGCGCTCGGTTTCAGATTTTCTGAGCGCATCAAGAATGTAGGACATGCGTTATCCCTTCCCCTCAGGCCCTTTGATCATAAGCCTCGGAACATCTGCATTGAGGTCGCTGTTGATCTGAATAACGGTCATGGCACCGGCAATACCATCCACCGTGAGCCCCTTCAACGACTGATACCAACGCACCTGCTGTTGTGCAGTCATGCGTTTGATTCTTGCCGTGTCGGCGGGTGATTCGCCGTAGGCTTCCGCAAGTTCCATCATGCGAACCCCTATCCACATTTCCTCACCGGCTACATCTCTGGCATCGGCCCGAAAGGTCACGTAGTTCGGAAGTTGCCACAACACGCGGTACTCTCCAAACCAGAAGGGCTCAATACTGGAAAATGACACTTCCGCCGAGCCCTCAGGCGTCACAATTTCCGTCAAATCGCCTTGAAGATGACGCAGCACAACATAACCCCGGTTGCCGTTGTCGTCCTGAAGCATCAGCATGGCCGGCCTGTCCAGATACCCCAGGCTACGACGGCTCCCCTGCCGTTCCAGGCAATCAAGACCCGAGCTGCGAGCAAACTCACAGGCAATCGGCGATTCCTGCGAGTTGTACGATAAACCCCAAATACTGAGCAGTCCGCGAAATGCTTCGGACAGATTCATCGCCTGATCTGAGAACCTGAACGAGGGCACCGGTTGCGGTTCTGTTTCATCTTGTGGTGCCAGTTGGACGTCCGGCGAGTCTTCACGCTGTACAGTACCGGCGAGCTGCTCGGGGACTGCGTCTACCTCGGATATCGCATCCGGGCCTGACCACTGCTTATACACCCAATAGCTGCTCACAATAGCGAGCAGTAATGATGCCGCGACCAACAGGATGCCGGGCAGGTCCGGTTTGCCTGCTCCCTTGGTTGACTTTGGCCCTATGTTTTTACCGCCTCCAACTTCTTTCGCCGCCTGCCGTATATGTGCAACCGACACTTCGTGCTCACCTTCGGCATAGGCTCCCAGCAGCGCACGATCGCTAATCAGGTTGATAAGCCGAGGTATACCGTTACTTAAACGATAGAGCTTACGGACAGCCGCCGGTGCGAAGATGTCGCCGCGCATGCCTGCAACGCCAAGTCGGTAGCTGAGATAGGCCGGCAGTTCATCACGGTTGATGGCATCCAGGTGGTAGCGTGCAGTTACCCGCTGGTTCAATTGGCGGAGTTTTGGAAGCGAGAGTATTTGCTGCAACTCCGGCTGGCCCAACAATACAATTTGCAGCAGTTTCTTTTCTGCGGTTTCGAGATTGGTCAGAAGGCGCAGTTGTTCCAGTACATCGGCTGACAAATTCTGAGCTTCATCAATCATCAGAACCTTATGCCTGCCGGCTGCATGGGCCTTGAGCAGATCACGGTTGATCAAATCGACCATCTGCTTGATGGTGGCGCCGGCCGGGTGAGCTATTTCCAGCTCGTCGCAAATCGACGAAAGTAACTCTCGGGCTGAAAGCCGTGGATTCAGAATCAGGGCTATGTCTGCATGAGCCGGCGCATTCTCAATAAAGCATCGGCTAACAGTGGTTTTACCCGTACCCACCTCCCCGGTGATCACAATAAATCCGCCCTGCCCCTGAACACCATACATCAGGTGCGCGAGCGCTTCTTTATGGCGTTCGCTCAAATAGAGGTATCGGGGATCAGGCGCAATAGAGAACGGAGGCTCTCTGAAGCCGAAGAAGTCGTAATACATGGGCGTCCAGTCTAATGCTCAGGCGCCGGGCTGATCGGTAAATTACCGAGCCAGGCTCTTTAGCTGCGTATCATACCGCCCGCCTCGCCAGGCTGTCATCTCAGGATGTTCCGGAATCAGCACTGTTTATCAGCCTGAGATCCGCGGCACTCTGGCGGTTTTTCTGTTTAAGGCGGCGCACGCAACGCTCCAGGGTTTTGGATATGCGCGCATGGGAACGGATCATTGAAATTTTTGGCCAGGTTGCGCGCTCACCTGCCAGAGTCATTTCTCGCACAAACTCTGGCTTAGGGTCGGCGAGCATTCGGGTGTAATCCATGAGGCCATAGGTGGGCGCAATGGTTATGTCTCCAGAGTACCGCTGGGCCATGATCGTGTACATGTGGCCGTAAATCTGCCGCAACAGCTCGGGGCGGGCGCGTTTACGGAGGTAATCGAACACTCCTTGCCCGTGAAACTGGACTTCAGATTTGAGCAAGTGCAGTGGCAGCCTGGCCAAAGACAATTTGTCATCAGTGCCACGGTCGCTTAAAAAAGGAACAACGTGGGGGTTGGTCTGGCTCACGATGGTGAAATTCACATCGTAGAGATGCATCAGCCGCTCAATGGGCAGATCGCTCACAACAGAACCATCCACAAATTTCAGCCTTGGCATGTAAGGCAAGGCCTGACCCTGAAGATCCTTTTTCATCAGTGTAACCGGCGGGAAGATACCCGGTACCGCCGCACTGGCTAACGCAGCGCTCCACACCATCAGATAGGGCGACGTGTAACCAGATAACAGTCGCGCCTTCTGATGGGCCTGCACCGGCGACACGCTCATATTAATCGAGCGGCCCGTACGCTGGTAGGCCTCTTCAAAGGTGTATTCACCAATGTTAGTTCTCAGGCACGAGCGCAGCTGCTCTTGATCCATTAAACCTTCACCGCGCATGGCGCTGATGATGCCCCGCCACTTCCAGGCTTTCAGGTTGTGGTTCTCCGGAACCAGCATCTCAGGGATTTCAGCGTCTGTATGCACGCCCAGCATGCCCGCAACAATAGCGCCGGCGCTAGAGCCCGTAACCACCTGAGGCAGCAAGCCTCTTTCCCATAGTGCTTTGATAACCCCGAAGTGAAACATGCCAAGGCTGGCGCCCCCACTTAACAAAAGTGTTGGTCTGCCATAACTGGTAAGGGTGTCGCGAAAAAACTGAAGTTTGTCAGCAACCGGAAAGCCGGGCACCGGGTGATCGCACAGGAAATCCAGGGCTTCACAGGCCTGCGCTATGTACTCTTCAATCAGGTGTTTGGTCCCAACCCGGGAACGTGTGTAAAGCGCCGGGTTACCCATATTGCCAAGGTCGTGGTGGAGGCCCTCACGCAGTGCGCGCTTGAGGCGTTCAAAATCGTTTTGTTGGCGATACTGTTTAATACTACTCAGACGGTCATACAGCAATTCGTAGTGATAATGCTCTGAGACAAAATCCTCTTTCCACTCAGCATTACCTTCCAGAAAATCCAGCTCCAGAGCCGCAGCCTTCCACACCTCATAATTTGGTGCCTCAGCCAGCATCTTGCGGAATTTACTAATCCTTGGATCTTTAAGCACCGCGTGTCTCCTTCACCCAGAAATCCGAATCAGAAGTCGTCCAGCATCAAGTCATCATCGTCTTCGCTGGCAAATGGATCTCGGGTCACCCTGCCATCATTAATAAGAAACTCTCTGCGCTGCAAGAAGGCGTTGCGTACAAAAATATATACGTCGCCAGAAATAAAGCCCTCTGCGGGAATCAGGTCTGCCCGTTTATCAACAATCTGGACGCCTCGGGCATAATAGTTATAAGGGCTGTCAACGTTGTCCCACAGCGATGGTAACGCAAACCCATCGGCACCCAATCCAGTAAGGTGCCTTGGGCTTGATGGCCCAAGGAATGGAAGCATCAGATAGGGGCCAGAGCCCGCACCCCAATATCCTAAAGTCTGGCCGAAATCTTCGGGCCGCTCAGGGAGATCAAACGCTGTAGCAACATCAATCAACCCACCCAGGCCAAACACAGTGTTGTAGGTGAAACGCCCGGCAGCGACAACAGCCGATTCGCCCTTCAACTGGAATATGCTGTTAGTGAAATTTCGCACTTCCGACAAATTATTGAAAAAGTTCGTGATGGCTCGGTCGACAATATCCGGCATGAACGTTCGGTAGGTTTGAGCTACCGGCCGCAACGCCCAGCGATCAATTGTGTCATTGAATGTATAAACCTTGCGGTTCCAGTTCTCGTAAGGGTCCTGCGGGTTAACGGTACGCGCACCTTCAGGGGCAGGCTCCGCTGCGTTCTGAGCTTTGGCGGTGCCAGCGACCAACACCAGTGCCAGCACTGCCATAAGTTGCATGGCAGCATGCCAGCTCCGGGGTAAAAGTTTTGTCATGCTCAACTCTTGGATTGTCGACTTTTAGCGCCGGCGTACTACAACACTGCCAATGGAATAACCTGCACCGAAGGAGCATATAACACCCGTATCGCCGGTTTTCAGGTCGTCTTTGTGCTTATGGAACGCAATGATGGAACCTGCGGAGCTGGTATTAGCGTACTCATCAAGAATCACCGGCGCTTCATCTTCGGCAGCATCGCGGCCAAGCACCCTGCGGGCGATCAGCTGATTCATATTCAGGTTTGCCTGATGCAGCCACATTCTGCGCAGATCGTCTGGCGCAAGCGACAAGCTCTGAAGATGATTCTGGATCGTTTCAGCAACCAGCGGCGAAACTTCCTTAAATACCTTACGACCCTGCTGGATAAATAGTTTATCCGGCTGACCAATTCCCGATTCATCCGCACGATTCAAAAAGCCGAAATTGTTCCGGATATTGTTAGAAAAGGTGGTTGTCAGACGGGTACCAAGAATCTCAAAGCCCTGCCCTGGTTCAGTATTTTCTTCCCGCTCTACCAGAATAGCCGTGCATGCATCACCAAAAATAAAGTGGCTGTCGCGCTCGCGGAAGTTCAAGTGGCCAGAACAAATTTCAGGGCTTACGACCAGCACAGCTCGGGCAGCGCCGTTCTCTACAGAGTTCACTGCGGCTTGCAGGCCAAAGGTTGCAGAGCTACACGCCACGTTCATGTCGTAGGCAAAGCCTTGAATACCCAATGCAGACTGAACTTCTATGGAAACGGCGGGATAGGCACGCTGCATGTTTGAGCAGGCAACGATAACTGCGTCTACATCGTCGACAGTCTTGCCCGCTTGGGCGAGTGCTTCTTTGCAGGCCACAACAGCCATATCACACTGCACAGATTGCTCATCGTCCCCACGCTCGGGAATATACGGAGCCATGCGTTTGGGATCAAGAATGCCAGTTTTGTCGATAACGTGCCGGCGTTTGATACCTGAAGCTTTTTCTATGAACGCTGAAGAGGACGGCTGCAACGGCTCGATGTCACCGCGCTCAATCGCGTCAGCGTGCTCCGCGTTATACAGTTCGACATACTGGTTAAAGGCTTCGACCAGTTCATCGTTATCGATGGTTGCCGGCGGTGTGTACAGGCCGGTTCCGGAAATGACGGCTTTAATCACGCTAACCCCACGTCATGAATATGAAAATAAGAAGAAAGGAAAATCGCACTTTCAGAAATACTAACACAGTCCGCAGAATTTGCCCGCCCCACTGCCTCCGACCAAAGGCGGACACTCGCTTGTTATACGCGGGTTAACTGCCACTGCTTATCAAGACGCTTGGCGGATACTGTCATGGCGGTGCCCAATTGTTGGGCAAAAAACGACACCCGGAATTCTTCCAGCATCCATCGGTAAATAACCAGCTCCGGATCCCGTACACCTTGTTTTTGCTGTTCATCCCGCTTGCTCGCGTAACGGGCCCAAAGCGGTTCCATAACATGCAGGAACTCCCTTTCACGGCCCATTTCTCTGGGCATCTTTTCCAGCCTGACCAGCGCAGCATCAAAATAACGGCCGAATTCCGCCAACCATTCAGGAGGCGTTGCGACCAAAAAGCCCGGATAAACAAGGTCCTGCAGTTGAAACTTCAAATCCGCCATACTGTTAGCCAAGGCAAGGTTAATCTTGCCTTTCAACTTTTTTGCGATTTGCTGGTAGCCAGTCATGGCCTGAAACAGGCGCTCGTCGGCTTGTTCAAGGGCCGGGATAAAATCACCCCTATGACGATTGACCAACGCATCAAAGGCTTCCCGGGAATCCGGCATCTGATCCTGTAAAAAATGCGCCATTGCCGTGGACAAAAGCAAATCGTCGAGAAGTAATTTTGCCTTGCCGATAGGGGCAAACATCAAAGCCGACTGTTTGAAGCGCGGGAGTTTACGCTCCAGATCGTCCAGCGTATTCCCGAACCGATTGAGGATAAGGCGTGCGACACCTTTACGGGTTGTATCCTCAGCAGTGAGCCGGTCGAGGCAGCGAATTTCTTTGACCGATTTACCCATATCCTCAAGTGCCGGGTACACCGTAATTTGCATGCCGCCTTTTTCCGTTTGAACCTTGGCGGGCAACTCGCCAAACTCCCATTCGGTGTATTCACTAACAGGCTTTTGTTCAGTGCTTTCGCTCGTTGCTGATGCCAATGCCGCCTCGGCCCGCCCTTCCAGTTGATCCTGAAGTACCCCTGCCTCACGGCTTTCGGCGATAACCTTACCGCCGTCTCCGAGCACTCTCAGATTCATCCGCAGATGTCGTGGCAGCTCATCTCTCGGCCAGATTTCCGGATCAATGCGCACACCCGTCATTCTGCGCAGCTGCTCTCCCAATTGGAGAGCCAAAGGCTCGTTAGAAGGCTGCAAGTTTGCGATGGCTGCATCGACAAAGTCTGGCACGGGAACAAAATTTCGCCGCAGCGCCTTCGGAAGCCCTTTCACCAGCGCTATGCACTTTTCTCTAAGTAGCCCTGGCACAAGCCATTCCAGGCGCCGTGAAGGAATCTGCCGAAGCGCCATTAGTGGCACATGAAGGGTAACGCCATCTCGCTCGCTGGTGGGTTCAAACTCATAACTGAGCGGGTAGCGCACCCCTTCCCACTCCAGAAAATCCGGGTAAAGATCGGCCGCCTGAGCATCCACCGGGCGCTGCAGAACATCTTCTTCTGTCAGTTCAAGATTGCGCAGCTCTTCCGCAGTCAGGCCTTTCCACCAGCTTTCGAAGTGGCGACCGCTGACAATCTCTGCAGGCACGCGCTCATCGTAAAAGCTGACCAGCACTTCATCGTCTACCAGAAGATCCCGCCGACGGGTTTTGCTTTCAAGGTTTTCGACGCTGGTGAGCATCTCCCGGTTGCGCGCAATAAACGGTGCTTTCGACCGGTAATCACCTTCTACGAGCGCATGGCGGATAAACAGGTTGCGACATTCAACCGGGTCTATTTTGCTGAACGCGATGCTGCGTTTGGGCACAATATCCAGGCCGTACAGGGTGATCTTCTCGTACCCCATCACTTGAGCTCGTTTCTGTTCCCAGTGCGGCTCAAAATAGTGATGCTTCACCACATGCCCAGCCAACGGCTCTATCCATTCAGGCTGAATTGCCGCAACCATACGGGCAAACACCCGACTGGTTTCCACAATTTCTGCGGCAACAATCCACTTGGGTCCGATTTTGGATACTTTCGACCCCGGGAAGATCATCACTTTGCGATTACGGGTAGCCAGATATTCCTTTTTCTCTACCTTGGTGGCTACCTGCCCCAGCAGTCCCGCCAAAATCGCCTTGTGCATGGCCTCGTAGGACGCAGCTTCCTTGTTGAGCGACAACCTTTGCTCACGGCAAATCAGTGTGAGTTGTCGGTGTATGTCTCGCCACTCCCGCATGCGCATCCAGCTAAGAAAACTTTTCTGACAGAGCTTCCTTAACTGGTTCTGAGTCAGTGTCTGGCGCTGTTCTTCGTAGAAATTCCAGATATTGAGCAGGGTGGCAAAGTCAGACTCTTTGTCATTGAAAGGCGCATGGGCCTGATCAGCTGCTTGCTGTTTGTCCTGGGGCCGCTCTCTCGGGTCCTGCACCGTCAGCCCCGCAATAATGACCAGTGTTTCTGCGAGGCTACCGTGATCTGCGGCGGTTACCAGCATCCGTGCGAGCCGCGGATCCAGCGGCAGCTTGGACATGGTGCGACCAAGCTTTGTTACCCGGCGCTTGTCGTCCACCGCACTGAGTTCTTCCAGCAACTTATAGCCATCATTAATCAGGCGTTTATCGGGCGCTTCTATAAACGGGAAGTGGCGAATTTCACCAAGGCCGGAAGTGGCCATTTGCAGAATGACGGCAGCCAGATTGGTGCGAAGTATTTCGGGATCTGTGTATTCAGACCTATTGAGAAAGTCGGCCTCGTCATACAGGCGAAAACAGATGCCAGGCGCAACCCGGCCACAGCGCCCTGCCCGCTGGTTAGCACTGGCCTGGGATACAGGCTCAATGGGCAGGCGCTGTATCTTTGATCGAACACTGTACCGGCTAAGCCGTGCGACACCGGTATCTATAACGTAGCGAATACCCGGGACTGTCAGTGAGGTTTCCGCCACGTTAGTTGAGAGCACAATCCGACGACCACGATGATTCTGGAATACCCGATTTTGTTCTTGATTGCTCAGCCGTGAATACAGAGGAAGCACTTCAGTGTGCCTCAACTCCGCATGTCGCAGCATCTTACTCAGGTTACGAATCTCCCGTTCGCCTGGCAGGAATATAAGCACATCGCCCGGGGGTAACTTAGCGCTACGCTCATGCTGCTCAATTTCATCCATCACCGCGAGCACGCCGTCGTTCCAGCCCTGGTCGCGATCGTCTTCGTCGCCTGTTAATGGACGATATTGGATATCTACAGGGAAGGTTCGGCCGCTGACTTCCAGCACCGGCGCCTTGTTGAAGAATTCGCTGAAGCGCTCCACTTCAATGGTCGCAGACGTGATAATAACTTTCAGATCAGGGCGTTTGGGCAGAAGCTGCTTGAGATAGCCCAACAGGAAATCGATGTTCAGGCTGCGTTCGTGGGCCTCATCGATAATCAGTGTGTCGTAACGTTTGAGGTAACGGTCGTGCTGAACCTCGGCCAGCAGAATCCCATCAGTCATGACTTTGACGCGGGTCTGATCGGAGGTGTTATCGGTAAAACGCACCTGATAGCCAATCTGCTGGCCCACCTGCTCGCCCAGTTCATCGGCAATACGGGCTGCGACACTGCGGGCAGCAATACGTCTTGGTTGGGTATGACCGATAAGGCCGCGAATGCCGCGGCCCATGTTCATGCAGATTTTGGGAATCTGGGTGGTTTTACCGGAACCGGTTTCCCCTGCAACGATGACAACCTGATGGTTTTCGATCGCTTTACGGATGTCATCCACACGATCAGAAACCGGCAACCCTGCCGGAAAACTGATCGGTTTGTGCAGGGCCGCCCGGATATCAGCTTTTGAAGTCACCGTTATTACTTGTTACCCGGCTCGTCGCGCAGCTCACGGCGCAGGATCTTACCTACGTTGGTTTTCGGAAGCTCATCGCGGAATTCAAAGAAGCGAGGCACCTTGTAGGCAGTCAGTCGCTCACGGCAGAATTCTTTAAGTTCGTTTTCGGTGACACCCTCAGCTGAAGCAACCAGGTACACCTTAACCGCTTCGCCACTCTTGGCATCGGGAACACCCACTGCCGCGCACTCAACTACCTTCGGGTGGCTGCTTACCACATCCTCGATCTCATTCGGGTACACGTTAAACCCGGAAACGATGATCATGTCTTTCTTGCGATCGACAATGCGGATGTAGCCATCTTCCTGTATCACAGCAACGTCGCCGGTCTGAATATAGCCATCTTCAGTGAAGGATTTACGGGTATCTTCCGGACGCTGCCAGTAACCGCGCATAACCTGAGGGCCTTTCACACAAAGCTCACCGGGCTCACCCAGTTTTGTTTCGTTGCCATCATCATCAATAGTCTTGACCGACGTCGATGGTACCGGCAATCCAATGGTACCCAACTGAATGGCACTGCGGGGGTTGAAGGTAACCACCGGCGAGGTTTCGGTCATGCCGTAGCCTTCAGAGATCGGACAGCCTGTTACTCGCTCCCACATTTTTGCGGTGTCGCTGGTCAGCGCCATGCCGCCAGAGGATGTGAGTTTTAGGTGACTGAAATCGAGACCCTGGAACTCCTCGTTGTTGCACAACGCAACGAACAGAGTGTTAAGCCCGAGAAACGCTGTAAATTTGTGGTTCTTCAACTCTTTCACAAAGCCCGGGATATCACGGGGATTCGGGATCAGAATGTTGTGGCCACCGGCCTCAAGCATAATGCCGCAGTTCAGGGTGAACGAATAAATGTGGTACAGGGGCAATGGTGCAATAACGACTTCTTGCCCCTCTATTACAGTGTCTTCCATCATCGGACGAACCTGCAGCAGGTTTGCTACAAGGTTCGCGTGGGTGAGCATCGCGCCCTTGGCCACGCCGGTTGTACCACCGGTGTACTGAAGCACGGCAATATCGTCGGATTTGACCTGAACCGGAGTAAACGTCTCACGGGCGCCCGCGCTGAGGACAGCCGGCAGCTTGTGAGCTTGTGGTAGGTTAAACGGCGGTACCATCTTTTTCACATGCTTCACAACCGCATTCATCAGTGTGCGCTTGATGGGCGAATGCATGTCGGCAATTTCAGTAACGATTACATGCTCGATGCTGGTATGGGGCAGCACTTTTTCTGCGTTTTCAGCCATGTTCGCAAGTACTACCAATGCTTTGGCACCAGAATCATTAAACTGGTGTTCCATTTCGCGAGTGGTGTACAGCGGGTTGGTGTTAACCACAATCAAGCCAGCGCGCATGGCACCAAATACCACAACCGGATACTGACCCAGGTTGGGCATTTGTACTGCAATACGATCGCCAGGCTTCAGATCGGTATTGTTTTGCAGCCAGGCCGCAAAATTCCGAGTTTGAGTATCCAGATCGCGATAGGTGAGAGTTGCCCCGACAGCACTGAAGGCTGGGCGGTCAGCGTATTTTTTAACCGCCTGTTCAAATACATCCACCATGCTGCTGTATTTATTTAAATCCACGTCACGGGGAATACTGGCAGGGTATTTGTCTTGATAGAACTTCTCGAAATCCATCACCATCTCCTGTCTAGCGCTTCTATTTATAGTGATTCACGTACATCGAGCGACAGCCTGGTCAACTCGACATAAGTATCAGCCTCAAAAAAGTGGGGAGAGAATAGCAGTTTTGCTATCGATGAGGTAGTTTCAAACGCTAACCCAAACACCAGCACTCACACGCCTTGATCAGGGAGCAGATGATGAGCGACACCTTGGATACTCTTGAAAATATCACTTACGACGAGCTAAATCAGGGCGATACCGCAACGTTTACGCGATCACTTACAGAAAAAGAGCTGGTGTTGTTCGCGGCTGTGTCGGGGGATTATAACCCGGTGCACCTGGACCAGGATTATGCCGCCAGCTCTATGTTCGGCGAGCGTATCGCCCATGGAATGTGGAGTGGTTCATTGATTTCCGCAGCACTTGCCACCGTTATGCCAGGCCCGGGTACGGTCTATCTGGAACAGAGCCTTGCATTCAAGCGCCCTGTAAAACTCGACGACACGCTTACGGTTAATCTTACGGTGTTAAGCAAAGAGCCCAAAAACCGGGTGATCTTCCAGTGCGATGTAATCAACCAGAATAATCAAAAGGTCGTTACTGGAGAAGCCAAAGTCATTGCGCCGTCAGAAAAGGTGAAACTATACAAACCAACGCTCCCGAAAATTTCCATTGATGGCTACGACTGACCGTTCTATAAGCGGCATCAACCTGGAAGAAAGTCGATCGGAAACCTCACCTTTCGGGCTTCCACATTGGCTGCCCCAAAGTTAAAAAGCCGCACGCGCATTGCAAGCTTTTGTTCCAAAGCAGGATTTTCCAATTCTGAGCTAACAACCTTACAAGCAGACACTGAGCCGTCTGGCTGTATGACCAGCTCAAGCAAAACCTTACCGGCCAGGGTCGGGTCCTGTCGCAATTCTCGTTGATAAAGGGAATACAGAGCTGTTTTGCCTGAGTCAAACACTTGGCGGATGTTGCTCATTGCCCGCTCCCCCGCCGCAGGCTTCTGTTTGCCTACAGGGGCGCTTGCCACAGCCGGTTCGGGTTGAGGAGCAGCCTCAACCTTTCTTACGTCGTGCCCGGCAACTGCCACTTCAGCTAGTGGTGCCTGTGAATCGGTTACCCCACCACTGCCTTTAAGAGCATTGTCCCCCGGTATCACGCCAGCCTGAGCGCCACTTCCTCCGCTGGACACGCTTCCGGTGTTGGCCGTAATCACAGGCGCAGCTTCAACCGCTGGCTGTCGCATGGAAGCCAGTCGATCTTTCATGTTCAGCAAGCCAGATCGAGAAGCTTTTTCCCGCGCCTGCTCCACGCTCTGGGTTACCGTTTTTGGCGAAGGCTTTACCGGCAAGGGTTTGACGACCGGTTTTATCACCTGGGGTTCGGGGTTCGCCGGTGCTGGTTCAGGTACTGGTTCCGGCACCGGAGGCACAACCTCTTCTATTGGTTTGGGAATTGATTTTTTGATTGGCTCCGGTTTTACAAGCAATTTGGCGAGTTGGGGCGGCAGGCTCTCAGCCTTTTCCCGGGCGGGTTCAGGGACGTCCATCGCCGTAATCACAACTGCCAAGGGTATAAAAAGCAGAAGTGCCACCAACGTGATCACGGTCAGGCGCAGGCGTTCGCCCTCTTCCTTACTCCAGGACAGCGAAGACAAAACCACATTTCCCAACGTATGGGTCAAACCAAAACTACTGTTGGCTGGCATTGCATTCATAGCTGTCATCGCCGCGCTCCCGGTTGCCCACCAGAATTCACAACGCCCAGGCTTTGGCGAAATGCCCGGTGGCGTTCAAGCACAAGGGCATCGAGCGGCTCAAGCAGCTCCGGCACGGTGCTTTCCAGCTCTGCCCTTGGTCGGCGCGGCAAAGTGGGTGCCCGCCAGGGTAGGATAGTCAACACACGGGGTTCATCTTCCCCAACATTTGCAGAAATGCCTTCTATGCTCAATCGCGCAGGTGAGCGACTACCAATACTATCTGCCTGCACCGCACTTTCTGAGCCAGCGGCTGCACACAAAGAAGGTGCAATGAATGCAAGCCCCCCAATCAAGCAAAAAGGGGCGCCCTGGCGTATCAGGGCAGAAACACTGATCAACATTTAATCCAGCCTCCTTTCAAGATCTGCGATCCATCCGGTTACCTTTTTATCTTCGCTCTCAGAAAGCCGCTGGTAACGCTGGTAATGAACAAGTGCTCTGTCGAGATCGAGTAAATAGAGCTCGGAAATAATTGCGAGGTTGTAGTGCAGCTCTGCAACCTCCGGTGACAAATCCAACCCCTTTTCGAGCAACTCTGCGGCTTCATTAAAGCGGTTATCCTGTTTCAATAACAACGCCAGGTTATTGACCGTTACCGCGTCAGCGGGATTAAGTTCAACCGCCAGATTCCACGACTCAATCGCCGCAGGAACATCCCCGTTCTCGTAGGCGACGGAACCTTGCTGCACATGTATTTGAGCCTGCTGGGGATAAAGCACAGGCGGTTTGCTCTCAGGTTCCAACGGCTTAGCCGCACAGCCGAATAGCAGAGCCGTTGAAACCACCAGGAAAACCATGACCACAAGCCGAAGGAAAGCCTCACGCACCGTCATTACCTCCCTCAACAGACACACTCATCCACCGCAAAGACCTCTGATAACGACCCGGATGCAACTCAGCCAGAACATTCAGGCTCTTTTCTACCCAGACATTAAAGCCATTGGTAGCGATCCCCTGATGGTTTTCTGAGTGCAGTACGATTGCACGCTCTTCAAACGGGTAGGCTTCCTCTTCAAGCAACATGGCGTATTGCATCTGCTCGAGCTCGTTCAACTCAGCCGGCGCCGTGGAGGCCATTAAATCGTTAGCCATAACGCGATGAAGCTCAGCCCTACGATACAGGGATTCCGGTAACACCTCAGAGCCGCCAAGGGATTCGGCATTGCGGAAATAGGTTTGCGCTCTTTCCATAGCCATTTGCTTTTGAACCAATGATTTCTCAAGCGGCACATCAAGTTCAATTTCGGCAAACTCCGCCGCGGCTTCCGCACCAAGAACCAGAGCGCCCTGTGCTGCCCACTGCAAGGTTTGTTCTGAATGCCAGCGGCTTTCCAGTTCGGCAGAAACCAGTTCGACACGCCACTGTGCGGAACGACTATCGTTCTCTATCAAACGCTGCCGCATCGTCTGCAGGCGAACGTGCTCGTCGGCATCCACTGCGACAGGGTTGGCCGCAAGGTAATCCATGTATATGGCATCGCGGTGATCATTTGCTTCTGCCGCGTGGAACAATTCCGCTGCCCGAAGCTGGTAAGCCAAAGCATCTTCAGCTGTGACAACCGCCTGATCACTATACCCATCCGCCATATCCATCAGCTCCCCTGCTGCGCGAACAGGCTGGCTGGAAGCGGTGTAGGCCAAGACCAGTTTTTCGCCGACATCCGACGCCAGAGCGTGGCTTGGATAATCTGCCCTGAAACGATTCAGCTCGTTGATTGCCGCCTGCCATTCTGATGCTTTGAGCAAAGTATTAGCTGCATCAAAACGCCCTTTTATAGCTGTTTCCGAGCCAGGCAACACTGTCTCGATCCGCTGAAAATGAGCGACTGCAATCACAGGCTTACCCGCCTCGGCGGCCTGCTCACCCTGACGATAAATCGCCGTAGCAAGTTGCCGTTGCAGTTCTGGCTTTTCCTGTTTCATGGCGGCGGTTGCGGATGCACTTACAGCGAGAGCCAAGGCCTCACGCCAGGCTCTTTCGGCAAGGCCGTACTCCGATATATTTTGACGCACCTGAGCCGTAACCAACCAGCCGGCATAGCGCACCTCGGGCCCAGCTTGTTCGTGGGTAACGGCTCGCACAGCATAGTTCAAAGCCTGTTCGTTGTTGCCCTCCTCAAGCCAACGGGCGGCCACGTAAGCCAGCAACTCTGGCGCACGTGCGTCGGCACCATGCCGGGCCGTAAAACGATCCGTTTCGGCGGAGAGTTCGTTCAGGCCGGGTGTATAATCTGAAGCCACCAGCTCGCCACTCACACCCGCCCTGATTAACGCAACCGCTGCCCAACCGGCATCAGCTGTGTATTCGTAGCCCGGTACTTCGTAGGCTGCTAACCGATAATTTTTAAGTGCAGCCGGGTACGCCTCTGCCTGCAGCCACGCATCGCCAGCAAGACGGTAGAACTCTCCAGCAGCGGCGCTGCGGCTTGCCAAACCCTCATAGTAGCTGGCTGCTGATCCATAGTTGCGAACAGCCACACTGCCACTGCCGGCCGCGCCTTCTGTGTAGTAGAAATCAGCAAGAACCCGACTGAACTCTCGCCATTTTGTACGATAGTTCTCGTCAAGAACGGCGTAATCGCTTGGGACATTAAACAGAGCAACGTAGTCAGCCATGGCAGCTCTGGCTTTTTCCGGTTGGCTGGACTGGCGCCATACATCAACCACCTGCACCATAAAGCCAGCACGCTGTGGGTGTGAAGGGAAATACGCCGCAAAAGCACGATTGGTGGCCACACTCGCCTCTGCATCACCTTGTACCGCGTATAGATCCGCAAGGCGATCAAACGCCAGCGGTGTCCAGGAACGCAAAGGGGTCGGCTGTAGCCATGCCATCAAGGTTTCAGCACCCTTGCGTTGGCTGGCCATCAACGCAAGAATGCGAAGAGTGTCATCAATGCTATCCACACTGGATTCTGATACGTGATAAAGGCTCTCTGCATCGGGCAGTGATTCGTCCAGCACCGACACGAATCGTTTTCCAGCGCGTTCCCAGGATTGTGGCCCTTGTTTGTAGAGCGACCACCCAAGCATATAGCGCGCTTTGTTTCTCAGATCGCCAATATCGGCCTTTCCATCAACAAGATTGCGGTAACCTGCCTCTGCTTCGACATAGTTACCCGAAGAAAACGCGGATTCTGCAACACGGAACCGCGCCTCTGGAACCAGAGGGGAGTCCGGATAGAGCCCCACCAATTGATGAAGGCGCTTCACAGAGGCATCGTTCTGACCGGTAAGAGCATGGGCTTTGGCCATCTGGTACAAGAGCTCGTCCAGGCGGCCGCCGAACGCCCCCCGCTCAAGAATAGACTCATAGCTTTCGATGGCCTGCTGATACACTGCCGCTTCTTCTGCAGGGGTGAACCCTATGTCTTGGCCGGAACGGTCACGAATATTGGTCAGGCGGTTCAACGCATCCACTCGTACAGAGGGTTCATCCGTTGTGCTGAACAGTTTTTGATAGCGCCTGGCAACTTCTGCCGGGGAAATCGCCGGAAGCGGCCTGGTTTCAAATTTCAGGAATACCGGGCGCATATCGGCAATGGTTTCGCCATCTTTCCCCAGTTCTACCCGAAACGCTTCCTGGCCACTCACCACGCCACAGAACAAACAAAGCGGCAGCAGTATAGCCTTGAACCCTTTCATCGCGCCGCCCCCCCGATATCCAGTTCCTGCAATGCCAGGTATTCATAGAGATGCGCGATTTGCTGCTCGGTTTTATCCAGGGCAAAGACCATTTTTTGATCCTGAGCTGCAACAAAATCCAGCGCAATCTGGTCCAGAACGGCCTCGGTCGGAACACGCAAGGCTACAACGCTATCAAGGTGCGCAAGTGATGTTTCTCGCAGCCTTTCGCTGTCAGCAAGCAGTTGCCGAGGATTGTCAGAGCGATATTCTGCATTGCTGCCGGGCTGGGCCAACTCTTCTTTGATAGCGGTAATAAACACTCCAAGATCATGGATATTGCGCTGAAGGTCTACTGCCATTTGCGCGAGATCTGCAACCCGATCAACGGCTAACTGCGCAGCTGGTTGTTCCATCAAAGTGAGAAGGTAGGCCATGCGGGGCTGGGCGAGAGTGCGGCTGTCTGCAAGAAACCATTCCACTTTCGGGCTACCAAGTGTGGTTTTACCACCCCCTGCCACTGTGCTTCCTGCAGTTCCTGCGCTCTGGCTTCTTGCATCCAGCACTAATGCTTTGAAGGCGCCCTGTTCTTCAATCTGGCTCGACAGAGCCCGCAGCGTAACCCGCTCACCTTCATACGCTGCATTCGCTGCCAAATATGCTTCGCCCGCTTGGCCAAGATACCCGGCAAGATCATAGCCACGCCCCATTCCTATCCAGGCGTAAGCAACACCGGGGTATGCCAATGGGTATTTTTTAGCGCGATGCCAGCTCTGCATTGCGGCACGGTGATTGCCCTGCTCCGCCAATGCCAAGCCGTGCAAATAAAGCGCCTGGGGTGTTTTGTGGCTATCGAGTGGTATTTTTTCAAGGAAACCAATGGCCTTCTCATAATCTGAGCTTGTATAGGCAAGGTAACCAGCCCGCAGCAAAATGCGGCTGCGCAGTGCCGCCCTCCGCTGGGCGTCAGCGTCCTTGTCGGCCATGGCAAGGGCCACCCGCAACGCGACCAGAGCCCGTGAAGGTTTTAAATCGTTGCGCGCATAATCTGCCGAAAGATTCAGGTAGCCAACCGCAGACCAGTAGCCTTCATCCATAGTTGCAAGGATTTTGCCTGCGCTTTCGGCATCGCCACTGGCCCGGGCCACTTCGGCTTTTTCGTAAAGTTTTTGTTGGTGTGATTTTGAGGCAGTACCGCTTTGAGTACCTGAATTCCAGCCAATGGCGGCGTTGGGAGATTGCTCAAACTCAACAAATGAAACATGGGGTTCGTAATCAGGCGCCCGGGCTTCAACGGCCATCTCCAACCGAAGTTCGCCCGGTCGTTTCTTGAAACTGTGTAAAGATTCTCGGCGCACAAAACGGTCATTGGCTGCCCGGGCCGTAATCACGGCCTTCAGTTCGTGAGTGCCATTGACCAGATTCCCCATGAACAGCTTCTGTATTCCGCCCTGCTTTAAGGCACCGTTTTCATTGGGAGTATAGAGTTGAGAAACCGCAGGTTTTCCGTTAACAAACAAATCCACCGAATCCAGATCCAGTCCGTTCTGGCTGCCTAACGTCAGGAATAGCGAAATTCGGGTATCAATCAGTTGACGCACTTTTTGTTCAAGCTGAGCGATGTCTTTTTCAGTAGCAGAGGTTTCTGTAGCGAGTGTGCCGATTTCATCATCGAGGGGTGCAGCTGCAACCGGAACCAGAGCGTTTAGCAGCACCACGATCACGCTGACACAGAATGCCGCAATGAATCCACTTCCCTGGCCGCGCCGGCATCCTTGTGTTTTATGTTGGCCAAACATAAGCCAATTGCCCCCACCGTCTCTGTAACAAGCTGATGGGAAGAGTAACACTTGGTAACCGGGAAGAACGGTATGCAGATCACCAAATCGGAATGCAGAAATCTGGCGATCGTGGGCAAACTCCATGCTTGGTAGGCGTCGAGTTATTTAACACACCGCCGCTGAGTTGCGAGTGTGATCGAAATGAGAAAGCGCTCTTGATTCTTATAAGCAGATGATTAATGAAGACTTTATCTTTCTGGCCTTATATTTGCTCATAATAAAAAGCGGGGATACGTTGTTAACGCCCCCGCTTGATATGCCGAGCTTTGCCGATGTCTCAACCGCATCGGCTTTTTTTATTTGCTCAAATGCTTCATGGCCGATTCCAACCCCTCAACCGTGAGTGGATACATGTGATTATTCACAAGTTGCCGCGTCATCGCCAAGGAGCCACCGGTACCCCAATATCCTTCAGGTAACGGGTTGATCCAGACCACCTTTCGGAAATGATCGCTGATGCGCTGAAACCAGGTAGCACCGGCCTCCTGGTTCCAATGCTCGATAGATCCGCCTGCATGGGAAATTTCATAGGGTGCCATGGTGGCATCGCCCACAAAAATCACCTTATAGTCTGGCGAGTACTTGTGAAGGATATCCCAAGTGCTGGTTGTCTCATTCATGCGCCGGATATTGCTCTTCCACAGGCTTTCATACACGAAGTTGTGAAAGTAGAAATACTCCATGTGCTTGAATTCCATACGTGCAGCGGAGAACAGCTCTTCGCATACCCGCACATGGGGATCCATGGAACCACCCACGTCGAAAAAGATCAGTACCTTGACCGCATTATGGCGCTCCGGAACCATTTTCAGATCCAGATAACCTGCGTTTCGTGCCGTTGAACGGATGGTATCATCCAGATCCAGCTTGTCTGCCGCACCTTGGCGCGCGAACTTCCGCAAACGCCGCAGCGCTACCTTGATGTTACGGATACCCAGGGTGACGCTGTCATCCAGATCCTTGAACTCACGTTTTTCCCAAACCTTGACAGCACGACCGTGGCGGCCCTTCTTTTGCCCAATCCGGAAACCTTCAGGATTGTAGCCGTCGGCACCAAAAGGCGATGTTCCGCCAGTGCCAATCCATTTATTGCCACCCGCATGGCGCTCTTTCTGCTCTTCCATGCGTTTCTTGAAGGTTTCAATCAGTTCCTCAAGGCCTCCCAGCGAATCAATCTTGGCCTTTTCTTCGTCTGTCAGGTTTTTCTCGAACTCGGCACGCAACCAGTCATCGGGAATCAACGCTTCCAGCATCTGATCGAGATGTTCGATGCCTTCGAAATAGGATTTGAAGGCCAGATCAAACTTATCGAAGTGTCGCTCGTCTTTCACCAAGCACAGTCGCGCCAGATAATAGAACTCTTCCATATCCGCAAACGCCAGGCGCTGCTGTAGCGCCTCAAGCAGATCGAGGAATTCGCGCAGGCTGGCAGGCACCTTGGCCCGCCGCACTTCGAGAAAAAAATCAATCAACATAAAACCGCACTCTTGCCGAATTTCAGCCGCGACGGCGGGCCATAAACGCCAGTTTTTGCAGCAGGTGTACGTCTTGCTCGTTTTTTACCAGCGCACCGTACAGAGGTGGCAGCGCCGAGCTGCTGTCCTTATCCTGAAGCATCTTGGCGGTCAGTTCGTCTGCCATCAGCAGCTTCAGCCAGTCAATCAGCTCAGAGGTAGAGGGCTTTTTCTTCAGTCCCGGCACTTTACGAACATCAAAGAAGACCTCCAGCGCATCCCTCACCACCTGCTCCTGAATACCCGGGAAATGTACATCCACGATGCTCTTCATGGTGTCGTGATCCGGGAAGCTGATGTAGTGGAAGAAGCAACGGCGCAGAAAGGCATCTGGCAGTTCTTTTTCGTTGTTACTGGTGATTACGATGATCGGGCGCTTCTTCGCCTTCACGAACTGCTGGGTCTCGTAAACGTAGAATTCCATGCGGTCCAGTTCCAGCAACAGATCGTTAGGGAACTCGATATCTGCTTTGTCGATCTCATCAATTAGCAGAACAACCTGCTCGTCAGCCTCGAAAGCCTCCCAAAGCTTACCCTTCACGATGTAGTTGCTGATGTCTTTAACTTTCTCATCACCCAACTGAGAATCCCGCAAACGGGACACCGCATCGTACTCATAAAGACCCTGCTGAGCCTTGGTGGTAGATTTGATGTGCCAGGGAATCAACTTCAGACCCAGCGAGCTGGCCATTTCTTCCGCCAGCAGGGTTTTGCCGGTGCCGGGCTCGCCTTTGATCAACAGGGGACGTTGCAGCGTAATGGCGGCATTCACGGCCATTTGCAGGTCATCGGTGGCTACATAATTTTCGGTACCGGTAAACTTCATGGGTAGAATTCCTGTTGGTTACTTTTTCTGTTCATCATCCGGTTGTTCATCCGGATCATCAGGTAAATCGTAGTCGGGTAGATCGTCGAATTCAGACAGGTCAAAGTCATCAAGGCCGAGCTCTTCGTCATCGTCGTCTTCCGCTGGCTCCGTCAACTCGGGAATCACCTCCTCAGGCTCAACCAAAGTTACCGCAACGGGTATATCTTCTTCTGGCTCTGGCTCCGGCATTATTATCGGAGTTTCCGCTTCGATATTTGCCATTTCCTCCTGCAATTCATTCAGGCCTTCAGCTTCTTCATCGGTTGTGACATCGGCTGAGGATCCATTGCGGCGCTTGCGCATCAGCAGGAAAATCAACAATGCGAGAGCCAACAAGGCTCCGGCGCCTGCACCAATCACCCATAACGGCACTGACAGCTTACCTGGCTCGTCTTCCAACTCAGCTTCAGCCAAAGGTTCTGGCTCTATTTGGGCGGACGGCTCAACATCAACCTCAGGCTCCAGAGCTGGCTCGGGCTCGGCGACCTGTTCTTCTGCCGCTGGGGCGGGTGGTGCGCTTTCGGCCTCTTCAGCCATGCTTATATCTATCGGGGCCCCAATGGTGGATTCAACCATTCCCGTAGGCACTATAAATTCGGTTGTGGCAGTAAATTTTCGGGCGAAGGTTTTACCGTCTGCAACAATGTCTATCCGGTACAAGCCTTCGGCCGGCAGCTTGCTGATGGTATCCGTGTATTCGCCATCCGCAGGCGGCTCGTCGCCAGAAAGCGATTTTCTGCCCCTGCGGCCGTCTTCAGAAGTCAGGCTGAGTGTCACACTCAATACGTCGAGAAAATCAGGATTGGTTACCTTTTCCGCTTTCTCAAAAAATGCCACCCCGATATCCACAGGCGATTCAGCGGTGAACGTTGCCGGTATGGGGCTAACTACCATCCTTAGGTCACTGACCACCGTAACACGGCTACCCTCACCCAACTCGCCGGTTACGCGCCACTCGCCAGCGGCAGGGTCGGTAATGGTCACCAGTTCGTATGCCGCTTCCCGGGCCCAACGCACGTTGTCGGGCTGTGCAGAATAGAGAAGCGTTTCACCATCAGGCTTGATCAGTTCAAACACCGCAGCTGTGTTCTCGCCCTGCTCTGGATCCGCTTCCGCTGCACCGCGAAAAATTAACGCGGTGAACTCTTTTACTCCCGCATCAACAATGAACGCGTTGCCTTCAATCGGTATCTGTTCCTGGGGTGCAGCGGTATTCAGGGCATCAAGAAACGCCAAATTGAGAGATTCTGCGGAATCCGCAATACGGAAACTGCCGTTTGATTTCTCCGCAAGGGTTTTCAAAAAAACGGCATCGGCCTGGTCTGACAGGCCAACTGGGTGGAAGGTCGCACCTTTAGCCACAAGGCCACCCAGCAGCTTGCCAAGAATGCGCGTCTCCTCAGCCTGATTTACGTCGGCGCTGTCCGAGATGTCCACTTTGCCGTCTGTGAGCAGGATGAAGTGGGTGTTGTCGAGGGTCCCACCGGTTACATAACCGTCGCTGGCAACTTCAATGGCTTTGCCAAGATTAGTACGCAATGCCACGGAGTTTATTTGCCGCGAACGATCAACCGCCAGTTGGCGCCAGGCGCCGTCTACCTGCTCATGGGAAACCAGCATGTTGACGTATTGGCCAAAGGTCCACACACCGGCGGTACTGCCTTCGGGGATAACCCGGGCCAACAACCGTACGGCAGGTTGACGCAGATTATTGGGGTCGGTTTCCTTCATGGAGCCTGAGATGTCCACAATAATGCGGACATCCGGGCGCTCTGGCAGCGCCAGTTTTACGGCCTCTTGTGCCCACAACGTTGCGGGCAGCCATAAAACAGTGAAAAAAATCAGCGTCAAAAATCTTGGCATTGTTTTTCCCGGGAGATTAAATGGGGGGGGGGGGTTCAGCGTCGGGATAGTCGATAGCGAACCAAATCCAGAACCCAGACAAGTAGCATCACAAGCCCCCCAATGCCCAGGTTGAGCCACGCGCGGCCTGCGTTATCTGCATCACCAAGAATCATCTCATACCCTCCGAACAGCCATGCGGGTATCCACCAACCCGCCAACTCGGGGGACTCTACGGGTGTCAGCAACACAGCCACCAACGCAGCGAGCAGCAGTGTGCGCAAACCGTATAAAGGTAAAAAGCGGAACAGTTTTTTCATCATGTAAAAAAACACGACGAAGGCTATGGCATAAGCGCCCCAAAAGACGGCGTAAGCAGTTTGTGCGTCAGTATCGATCATTACAGAACCCAGTGAATAATATGTTCTTCCCAGTTTTCTTCTGCCACTTTATCCTCTCGGATTACCTTGTGGCGTATGGAAACACCGGCTTCGTGTACCGTATCCGGGCTCCCGCTACGAAGCGGGTGCCAATCGGCTAGCGGCCTTCCCTCTGCCAGAGTGCGATAAGCACAGGTATGGGGAAGCCAATGGTAATCGCTCACCCTATCCGGTGTCAGCACCGTACAACCTGGCACTTTTTCAAGCCGGTCGGTGTAAACCGTACACTGGCATGTGTCTTCATCCATAAATCGGCAAACCAGATCTGTATGGTAAACCTCGCCCGTGTCCTCATCTTCCAGCTTATTGAGGCAGCACTTACCGCAGCCATCGCACAGCGACTCCCATTCCTGCTGTGTCATCTCGTTCAGGCGTTTACGCTGCCAGAACGGGATTTGGGCGATCATGAATGATTCATTCCCGGCTTCGTGCGAAAGTCCACAACGTACGAATCCTGCTCTTCAGGCATTTGCAAAAAGAAGTCTTTTTCTTCAATCGCCTTAAGTACCTGCTCACCACTGCTTCTTGCCAGCTTGCGCTCCGGCGTCATGACCAGATCCATTGAGTGCACAGGGGTGCCAAAAATGGATCTCAGGCTTTCAGGCAATTCTTCCCACTTCTGCCCACGACGAACAAAAATATAGGTGTCGCTTTTTTTGCTGCTTCGAAAAACAGACACAAATTCCCGATCTTTCATGATTGCAGGTAATCCTCAATATCGTTCATTACCGACGCTAGAATTTTCGTGCGCCAGCCAGCAAAAAACGGGCTTCCAGTCAGGCTTCCTTCCTGAACAACCTTCTCAAGCCGCTTCCTAGGTGCAAGCAATTCAATTGGAATATCAGCAGCTTCCGCCGCCTTTCTGAAAAACCGTTTAAGACCCTTAAAGTAATCCTGCTGATCTCTGGTTAGCGGTGGCGCGATACGTTCGAGCCCGGACGTATCGGCATCTAGCCCATCTTCAACAAGCTTGAGCAAAGCCTCACCATAACGCCGAACAACGCCACCGGGTACGCCCTGGATATCAGAAAGCTCGCTGAGGGTTGTGGGCATTCGCTCTGCAATAGCAATAAGCAATGGATCTGCCAGCACCCTGCCCCGTGGACGATCACGCTCTCTGCTCTCCAGTTCTCGCCAGACAACCAACTCCTTTAGCACAAGCTGTTGTTCAGCCGTTAAGGCCCAGCCGCCGCGCAATCGCAGGTAATGATGATGGGGGTTGTCCTGCCCCGCTAGCTCATCGGCGAAGCGGGTTGACTCCTCAATCAGGGCCGCCTCAAGATCCCTTTCCCTAAGGTGGCCGACTACCCACTCGTGCATGGGCGCCAGAAAACGTATGTCTTCAATGGCATAACGTTGCTGTGCTTCGCTCAAGGGGCGAGAAATCCAATCAGACCGGGTAACGGATTTATCCAGCGCCTCACCAAACAGCGTTTCAACAAGCCGCGCGTAACCCAGTGAAAAGCCAGCGCCAGCCATTGCAGCGCCGATCTGTAGGTCCACGACCCCCTTTGGGTTGATCCCCAGCCAGTCACGAAAGAGCTCAAGATCTTCACTCATGGCATAAAGCAACTTGGTTACCGAAGGGTCCGCCAGAACCTCCCGGAAACGGGTAGACTTTTCTGCCACGCCCGGGTCTACCAGGCAAAAGCTATCGCCAAGCCCAAGCTGAACCAGCCCTGGTATGGGGTAAAAAGTGTTTATCCGCTCAAATTCCGTATCAAGAACAAGCGGTACACCGGGAGCACTGTCCAGCCATTCGTTTAATGCCTCCGGTTGTGAAATCCATGTGATGATTTCAGGAGCTGGAGGAACGTCAATAGCGGTTGCAGGAAGAGTCATAAAAAAGGCCAGTCAATAACGCCGTACAGGCGCCAGTGCGGAGTCAGTCCAGCAGAGGTTTTCTGCCGCGAAACGCATGTGTGAGAGTAAATCCGTCAACGTAACCAAGCTCACCGCCTACCGGTATGCCATGGGCAAGGCGCGTAATCAATATGTTGGATCCATCGAGTCGATCAGAAATGTAGTGTGCAGTAGCTTCGCCTTCCACCGTCGGGTTGGTAGCCAGAATGAGCTCTGTTACGCCTTCTGAGCGAACCCGGCGTAAAAGCCGTTCAATGCCAATCTCATCCGGGCCGACACCGTCTATTGGAGACAAGTGCCCCATAAGAACAAAATAACTGCCCTTGTAATCTCCCGCTTGCTCGATGGCCAATAGATCCGAGGGGCTTTCCACTACGCAGAGTGTGCCGTTGCTACGCGCCGGATTTTCACAAATACCACACACTTCGGTATCGGAGAAGTTTTGGCAGCTTTCGCAGCGGCGGACCCTCTCCATGGCGTTGCTCAACGCATCGGACAACCGCGTACCACCGGAGCGGGCGCGCTCAAGCAAGTGGAACGCCATGCGCTGGGCAGTTTTCTGACCAACGCCAGGCAAACACCGAAGAGATTCGACAAGTTCATCAACCAGTGGGCTGAACGCCATGAAACTTCCTCAAACTGCAGAGCTGAATAGAGTCTTTAAAATGGCATCTTGAAGCCGGGGGGCATACCCATTCCAGACATCATGCCCGACATCGCATCCTTCTGGTTGGCCTCAACTCTGCGCACTGCATCGTTAACCGCCGCCGCCAGCAAGTCTTCCAGAATATCCTTCTCTTCCGACATCAGGGAGGGGTCTATCTCCACCTTACGGACATCGTGACGGCCGTTCATGGTCACTTTCACCAGGCCCGCGCCGGATTCACCGGTAATTTCAGCTTTCGAAGCCTCTTCCTGAGCCTTCTGCATTTGTTCTTGCATCTGCTGGGCCTTTTTCATCAGGCCGCCCATATCTTTCATCATGTGTTATCTCCTGACTGCTTCTGTCGGTTTGTCCTGTACTGGCCGAATACTATCTTCAACTACCCGCGCCTCAAACCGTTCCACAATGGATTGCACCAGTGGGTCGTTACGAATGGACTCTACCGCCGCGTTTTGGCGCAACACCCGCTGGCGTTCTTCAAAAGCCGCTGGCGTGTTCGGGCCAGGGTCGCCCTGCTCTATCTTTAATTGAATGGCGTCGCCAAAGTGATTTCTCAAGGCGGCCAGTATTTTTTCTTCATGCCTGGCATTCAACAGCCGGGCATGGCCAGTATCTATCAACAGTGTGATGGTATCGCCGCTGCGTGACATAGCACCATTGCCAGCGAGGTTGCCGGGCATTCCTACAATACCGAGGCTGCGAAAATCTCGCTCCCACACAAACTCGCCATCTACAACTGGTGCATCCTGAACTGAGGCTATGGGTGTTTCGATTGGCGCTATTTCTGGCTCTGGCTCTGGCTCTGGCTCTGGCTCAGGCTCAGGCTCAGGCTCAGGCTCAGGATATTCTGGCTGAGATTCCGCTTGAGCATCAAGGCTGGCTAACCATGCATCATCGGAAGGCGCATCGGCGTATCCCTCTGGCTCGTTTTCCTGAGTAGGCGCCGGCTCTGGGGCAGATTCAGGCTCTGGAGCCTGGGACTGCTCGATTGCCTTCGGCTGAGGTGCTGCTGCAGGCGCAGGCTCAGGTTCGTCTCTTGACTCTCCCTCAGCAGCAGAGCCCGCATTACTCACCGCGGGAGGTGCACGTCGATCAGAACCGGGGCGGAAGGCCAGCATGCGCAGCAGTGTCATCTCAAAACCCATGCGGGCATCGGGCGTAATGGCCAGATCCTTTCGGCCGATTAGAGCAGCCTGATAAAACAACTGGGCGTCTTCCGCACTGAGTTTGCGAGCCAGGGATTGCACTTGAGCGGCATCACCGAGCGCGTTATCGGCACTTCCTGGAACTACTTGTTCCATGGTTACCCGATGGAACAGCGACAACAGGTCCGCGAGTATAATGCTGTAGTCCGGGGCAAAGTCCGAGATACGGCTGATTTCGGCCAGCAATGCCGGGCCGTCCCGCTCTACCAGAGCATTGACAATCCGCTCAATATCCCGTTGATCAATGGTTCCCAGCATGCTGCTGACATCGCTGGCAGAAAGCTTCTGGTTACCGAATGCAATCGCCTGATCCGTGAGGCTCAGTGCATCTCGCATACTGCCGTCGGCGGCGCGAGCCAGCAGCCACAGAGCAGGCTCCTCAAAGGGAATTTTTTCAGCCGTAAGAACGTGCGTAAGGTGACCGGCAATATGCTCAGGCGTCATGCGCTTGAGGTTAAATTGTAAGCAGCGTGAGAGCACGGTTACGGGCAGTTTCTGGGGATCGGTGGTCGCCAGCAGGAACTTCACATGCTCCGGGGGTTCCTCCAGAGTTTTAAGGAAGGCGTTAAACGACTGATTGGTGAGCATGTGCACCTCATCGATGAGGTACACCTTATAGCGACCGCGACTGGGTGCGTACTGAACGTTATCCGTGAGCTCCCGCATATCATCCACACCGGTGCGGGATGCAGCGTCAATTTCAATCAGATCAACAAACCGGCCTTCCTGAATTTCCACACAGCTGGAACAGGTTCCGCATGGGCGTGGTGTGATGCCGGTTTCGCAATTAAGACACCGGGCGAGCAGGCGCCCAATGGTGGTTTTACCAACGCCACGGGTGCCGGTAAACAGATAAGCATGGTGCAGGCGCTGGTTTTCCAATGCGTGAATTAACGCCTGGAGAACGTGTTCCTGGCCCACCATGTCTTCAAAGGTGCGAGGGCGCCATTTACGGGCAAGTACCTGATAGCTCATGATCCGCCAAATGCTGAGAAAAACGCCTGCAACTTTAGCATGGACACGGATTTATAAGAAGTTATAAGGCGCAGGAATGAAAGCGAAAGGAAGGATTTCTAAAGGAAGCCTAAAGGCAAAACTGGGGGTGGCCCCACCAGCGACACTCCGGCACACAATTCCACCGCTGCGGCTGCTCCCTTCCGGGCCTGACCGGGTTCGCGGTTTCATGTTGCGGAGGCACCAATGGAGCCACCATATCGGCGTTTCAGGACAAACTTCCCGAAAGCGGCGCGAATCTTAACAAAAGGGTTTAAGGACTACAACGGCAAATCCCCAACACCGTCGAATTGGCGCCAGATATTGCCGATATCTATTAGAGAAGTGCCGACAAAGGCAACGGAATTACATCCTGGCGAAACCAGCACGCAAGGCTGTAGCGGGTACGATGAGCTTCCAGAACCTCATGACGGATCTCCTCACTCATGAACAGCGCCACTCTTCCCTTTTCGGGCAATACCAGCCCGCACACCTCGTTCGGGTTTTCCCGATTAAACACCTGAAGCTCCCCGCCATCCAATGGTTTCCAGTCGTCATTCAAGTAAAGCACCAAGCTTACAATGCGAGACGCCCGCCCCTGAAAGCTGTCCACATGGGCCTTATAAAAATCACCGGAATGATAGGTTGCATAATGAGCCTCAAACCGCCTCAAACCCAAAAACAACCGCTGGTTCAGCTCCATACGCAGGCTCTCGAGAAGGCCGAACAGCGCCACCTGCGGCTCAGACACACCTTGCAACCAGGCAATTTTGTCGCGGCGTATGGAGCGATCCCGAATGGGCGCAATACCCCGCCCTACGCCTGCTCGTTTAAGCGCATCATTTTGATCAAGAAGCATGATCTCATCCTGAAGCGAGCGCAAAAGATCCACCCCGAACCAGGGCGCAGCATCAAAGCTTATCCAACCCCGCTCGCTGAGGCCCCAGGCAAGCTCATCAAACCACTGTATTTTATCCAACGACATTTCCTATTAGGCCGAAAGCTATTGTATGGGCAAGAGTCGCCCACAACACGGTTTTGATTTACTCTTTCAGTACGCAGATGCACTTAAGCACGGAACAGAGCCTTATGTCTGAAAGCAGCAATAAGCCGCCCTTATCCCTCTCCCCGGGCCAATGGTCTTTTATCCGCTGGAAGACAATCGGGCAACTGGAAGCGCTGGAAGTTCACCACCCACTGTTCGAAGCCACCCTGTTTCTACAGGGTGCACATCTCACCCGGTTTGCCCCAAAGGACGAACAAGACTGGCTATGGATGAGTCCGACCGCCCGATTCGAACCTGGCCGAGCGATACGCGGCGGCATACCCATCTGCTGGCCCTGGTTCGGCGACCCCGCCCGCAATGCGCCGGAGGTACGAAAACGGGTAAAAACCCAAGAACCCCACGGGTTTGGCCGCACTGCTTTGTGGAAGCTGGAGGATGTAAGCGAAAGCGCCCATGAAGTAGAAATATCCCTGTCGCTGGATGCAAACCAGGACTTTGACGACATTTGGCATGGTCATGCCCTGGCGCTGCTCACGTTCAATTTTTCTGTACGGGGCTACCAACTAGCGCTTACCACTACTAATCCCGGCAGTGAGCCCCTCGCCTTCAGTCAGGCACTGCACACCTATTTACCAACAAGCGATATCACACGCTCACGGGTTCTGGGCTTAGGGTGTGCCCACTACATCGACACCCTGAAAAACTGGGAATACTGCACTCAGGACGGCCCCGTCTATTTTGATGGTGAAATCGACCGGATTTACGAAAGTGGTGAATCGCTAACCGTAGTGACACCCAACGCAAGCCGCAAGCTTACCGCCATTGGTAGCGACTCTACTGTGGTATGGAACCCCGGCCCGGACAAAGCCTTAAAGCTAAGCGACTTCCCCGACCCTGCCTGGCAGACAATGCTGTGTGTCGAAACTGCCAATGCAGCAAGCGATTATAGAGTGCTTAATAGTGGTCAGAGCCACACACTTGGCGTTCTCATCGGGCGTGGCAAAAACTGACAACAATAAAGGGAGTGCGCATGAGCTTGTTGTCCTTTGTGAAATCCCTACTGATCTCATCGGAACTGGACGAACAAATAAACCGCATCCGAAAACCCATAGGCACACTGGGTTACGACCCCTGGGGCTATAATAACGAGGCCGTCAAATTCGGGTTCTCGCTGGTTAAGCCGATTTACGAAAAGTACTTTCGCACAGAAGCCCATGGCGTAGATCACATTCCCGCCGAGGGGCCTGTTCTGATTATAGGCAACCACAGCGGGCAACTCCCGATTGACGGCATACTTGTTGGTTATGCCCTGGCCTCCCGCAAGAAAAACCCCCGCATCCCCCGCGCCATGATCGAACGCTTCTTCCCGACAGTGCCATGGCTGGGCAACCTGTTGAATGAAGTGGGCGCTGTACTGGGCGACCCGGTGAATTGCGCCAGAATGCTTGCCAACAACGAAGCCATCATAGTGTTTCCGGAAGGTGTGCGCGGCTCGGGAAAGCTTTACCGGGATCGTTACAAACTCCAACGCTTTGGCGTCGGGTTCATGCACCTGGCCATGAAATACAATGCGGCGGTCGTGCCTGTTGGCGTAGTGGGCTGCGAAGAAACCATACCAGCCATCGCCAACATCAAGCCCTTGGCCAAAGCTTTGGGGGTGCCCTACGCTCCGGTTGCACTGCCAATCGTACTGCCCGCCAAGGTTCACCTGAACTTCGGCCCGCCCATGTACTTTGAGGGCGGAGACCTTTCGGATGCCGAAATAGATAAACGCGTTGAGAAGGTAAAAACACAAATCAACCGCCTTATTGAAAAAGGCCTGACAGAAAGAAAAAGGTTGTTCTGATGAAGGCTCATACTAGCCAGCCACCCAAGCCCAACGTTCTGGTGACAGGCGCCGCCGGGGCGCTCACCCAGCAAGTGATTGAGCGGCTACGCAAAACGTGCAACCTGGTGGCAGTCGACGCCCGTAAACGAGTCGAACTTGGCGACGACATTCCAAGCTACTGCATCGACTTCAACAAGCGCACATTCGAAGACCTGTTTCGCCGTTATAAATTTGATAGCGTTATCCATTTGGGTCGTATCCGCTCAAGCCAACTCTCCCGCATGCGGCGCTACAACGCCAATGTGCTGGGCACGCAAAAACTGCTGGACCTCAGCCAAAAATACGGCGTACGCAGGGTTGTTGTGCTTTCCACTTACCACGTATACGGGGCCATGGCCTATAACCCGGCCTTGATCAACGAGTCCGCACCCCTCAAAAGCGCAGGCTTAAGCGCCGATCTGATTGATTCGGTAGAGCTCGAAAGCCTTGCAAGCATTTATTTGTGGCGCTATCCGGAGTTGAACATCAGCGTTCTCCGCCCTTGCAACATTGTCGGGCCCAGCGTGCGTAATACAATGGGCAGGCTACTTGCCAGCCCTCTGGCACCAGTAATGGCTGGCTTCTCCCCCATGATGCAATTTATACACATAGACGATATGGCAGATGCCATAGTGTTGGCGAGCCAAAAGCCAACCCGCGGAATATTCAACGTGGCACCCAGCGATTGGGTAGCCTACCAACGAGCACTGGATCTGTGCGGCTGCACACGAATCCCCATCCCGTCTATTCCCCCGGTATTGCCTCGATTGATTCTGCGCACCATGGGGCTAAAACGCTTCCCTGCCTACCTGATGGACTTCTTCAAGTATCCGGTGGTGATAGATGGAAGAGCCTTTGAGAAGGAGTTTGGTTTTACGCCAAAGCGTTCACTTAAGGAGATTTTCCGGTTTTACAAGGACAACAAAAAGCCTTTGTAGGGGTGGAAGCAGCCCAACCGCAGAAACCCCACCAACCCCCGCACACATGTCGCTTAAGGACATACACAGCCTGCCTGCATGTCCGATGGTGCCTCATAGGAGTTGCACAGAACCGCTGCCCACCTCAAACTACACCTATCCATGGAATAGGTAGATTGCATGCTTCCAGATATGAGCGTGATAAGCCACGGCGCGGCGGCTGTGGTATTTGCAATACTTTCGGTGCTTGTGGGCACTCGCTATCTGCGTCGCGACATAGACCGGGCTTTGTTCCTTGCTGCCACGGTTACCGCACTGTGGGCATCAACCCTCGTTACCCAGAGCCTCTGGGGCCACCCCGGCTTTTTTATTCGCTACCTGTTGGAACTACTCCGCGACACGGCCTGGATTCTCCTTCTGTTCGCCATGTTGCGAGATACCTTTCGGCAGGGCCGACTCAGTGGGCAAATAAAGAAATTCCTTGGGGGCGCGACAACGGTCCTGCTCATGACACTACTGCTCCTCGGCAGCTTGGAATTCATATTTGACATCGCCTTGGTGAATGGTAAAACCAAACTCATCGGCCAGATTACACTGTCGCTTCTCGGTCTCTCCCTGGTAGAACAAATCTGGCGCAATGCCCCCGCGTTCGGGCGCTCAAGCATGAAGTATCTGTGCATCGGAACGGCAACCATTTTCATCTTCGACTTCCTGATGTACGCCGATGCATTGCTCTTTGGCTCAATTGCCGATTCGTTCTGGAACGCGCGAGGCTTCGTAAACGCTGCACTGGTTCCGCTGTTTGCAATCAACGTAGTCAACACGCGCAAACAACCGATCGATTTCCAACTATCCCGCTCAGCGGTATTTCATGCCGGCACGCTAATCATGGCCGGGGCTTATCTACTGCTGCTTTCTGTGAGCGGATATTACGTGCGCATTCTCGGTGGCGACTGGGGCGAAGCCTTACAAGTGCTCCTGTCTGCCGTTGCTCTGGTGTTTCTGGCCACGCTGGTCCTCTCCCGCCGGATTCGGGCAAAACTAATGGTTTTGATCAGCCAGAACTTCTTCGATTACAAATACGATTACCGTGAAGAATGGCTAAAACTGACCAAAGAGTTGGCGTACCTGAGTGATGAGCCCCCGTTGGAGCAACGCGTTATTCGCATTCTGGCGGAGTTGGTGGAGTGCAACGCCGGCGCTATCTGGCTTAAAAGCGACCAGGGCTCCTACACACTCAGAGAATCCGCAAACCTGGCCACACCCAGATACACCGTTATCGATGAAGATGCCGAACTGGTGCGCCTGTTTAACGAGAAAGAATGGATCGTCAATCTCGACGAATACAGAGCCGACCCGGTGAGCTACGACCTGCTGGAAATTCCTGACGCCATTGCCAAAACTCCAGACGCCTGGCTGATCATCCCCCTATATCTCAGCAACGAACTCTACGGCATAGCAATGATTGGCCAACCTTATGCCCGGGTAGACCTCAACTGGGAAAACTTTGACCTGATTAAAGTGGTCGCCCGACAAACCTGCAACCTGTTGGCCCAAGCCGACGCGCAGAACCGACTATCCCGCGCCATGCAGTTTGAGGCCGTCAGCAAAGCGTCTGCCTTCATGGTGCACGACCTGAAAACAGTCGTCGCGCAACTGACGTTGCTGGTCAACAATGCCCAGAAACACAAGAACAACCCTGCGTTTATTGAAGACATGATCAACACCACAGACCATGCGGTTCGCAAAATGTCGAATCTGTTGGCCCACATTCGCAAACCAGCAACAGACGACCTGGAAATTAACAACAAGCTGGATCTGACAGAGCTGGTAAGCGAACTCGTTGAGCACTACAGCAAGCAACAACCGGCACCTGTACTCGATGGCGCCGAGCCACGAATAATTGTCAAAGCCGACGCCGAACAACTAAGAAGTGTGCTTGGCCACCTTATTCAAAACGCCCAAGATGCCACCCCTCCAGACGGGGAAGTCAGCCTCTCGCTAAAAATTGCCAAGGGCAATGTTGTGCTATTTATCCAGGACACCGGTTGCGGCATGAGTGACGAATTCATTAATGACCGGCTGTTCAAAGCCTTTGAAAGCACCAAAGGGCTCACGGGCATGGGGATTGGCGCCTACCAGGCGCGGGAATACATTCAGAAACTGGGTGGAAGCATAGATGCAACCAGTGAACCCGGGGTAGGGTCCTGTTTTTCTGTGCGGATACCGCTAGCGGAAAAATCGGAGCAGAGTAGCCAGGCAAATAAGCACCTGATTACCGACCTACCGAGCCCCGGGAATTCGTCAACTAAATGGCGAATTTGCACAACAAGTGAATAGATCATTGCAAAGTGTCAATGTTCGGTTAAGAATCATATATTGGAACATCAAAACAAAGGACTTGTTGCTGTTGTGACTAGACGACTACTGATTGTAGAGGACGATCCGGGGCTTCAAAGCCAGATGCGCTGGTGTTTTAGCGACGGCTTGGAGGTAACTGTCGCTGCAGACAGAGAAGCCGCCATAACAGCCCTGCGGCGCGAAGAGCCTGACGTTGTCACTCTGGATCTCGGGCTGCCGCCAGATCCTGGCGGTGCGACCGAAGGCTTTGCACTCCTGGAAGAAATTCTGCGCCTCGCACCTTTAACCAAGGTGATTGTAGTAACTGGCCGGGAAGACAAGGAAAATGCCGTAAAAGCCATCGGCATGGGTGCATCCGATTTTTACCAGAAACCTTTGGACGCCGATATCCTCACGTTTGTGGTCAACAGAGCCTTCCGCCTCGCCGAGCTAGAGCGGGAGAACCACGACCTGGCACACCAGAGCAATGGCACGTCAATCAAAGGCATCATCGCGGCAAGCCCGCAAATGATGGCTGTATGCCGTACATTGGAAAAGGTCGCACCTACAGATGTAACCACGCTCATTATTGGTGAAACCGGCACAGGCAAAGAGGTTCTCGCACGGGCGATACACGATCTCAGCCCTCGTGGGGGCAATGCGTTTTCAGCCATTAACTGCGCAGCTATCCCTGAAAACCTTCTTGAAAGTGAACTCTTCGGCTTTGAGAAAGGCGCCTTCACAGGCGCTACCCAAGCCAAAAAAGGCAAGATTGAAAGTGCCAATGGCGGCACCCTCTTTCTGGACGAAATTGGCGACATGCCAATGGCGCTCCAATCTAAACTGCTCCGTTTCCTGCAAGAGCGGGTTGTCGACAGAGTAGGCTCGGTAAAGCCAATCCCTGTCGATGTCCGGGTAGTGTGCGCCACCCACCAAAACCTCGCTCAACTCATCGAAAATGGAAGTTTCCGCGAGGATTTGTACTACCGAATCAGTGAAATCACCCTCGATATCCCAGCTGTTAGGGAGCGGGACGGCGACGCACTGGTTATTGCACAATCCCTGCTGAAAACCCTCGGCAAACAGATGGACAGGCCAAACCTCACGTTCTCTGACGAGGCCGTGAATGCCATCAACTGCTATTCCTGGCCCGGCAACGTGCGGGAAATGATCAACAAGGTGAAACGCGCCACCATCATGGCAGATGGCAAACGCATTACCAGCGCGGACCTTGAACTCCCAGGATGTGAAGCAGCCGGAGCAAGCCACCTTAATCTTCGCCAGGTGCGAGAACAGGCTGAAAGCCAGGCAATCCTTCAGGCGTTGCAAACCAGTGACTTCAACATGACTCAGGCCTCGCGGCTATTGGGCGTTACCCGCCCTACGCTATATAACCTGACCGACAAATATAGAATCGATACGTCAGTGGCAACCCCGGAAGCTTAGAGCAACCTACGGGCGCTCGTTGGCAGCGTACAGTTTCAAGGAGCAGTTTTAGATGATACCCAGGCAAATAAGAAAGAAAACACTTCCCGGGCTGGTTCTTGCGAGCAGCCTCATGCTTGCATTCCCGTTACTCACGGGCTGCAACGGCGGCCCAGACAATTCGGAGGCACTCTCACACATCACCCGTGCCGACACTTACTCTACGCAAGGGCAATACCGCTCAGCCTTGCTTGAAGTGAAAAACGCCATACAAAAGGATCCGAATAACGTCGAGCACATTGTGCACCTTGCAGATTTGTACCTGCAGGTTGGCGCTCCAAAAGAAGCAGCGCAACTACTTGAGCCCTGGAAAGAAGAGCAGCCACGAGCAATTGCCCTCACGCTCGCCCGTGCCTATGTGGAACAGGGCAAACACCTCTCCGCTACAGAAACCTTAGCCCTTCAGACTCCAAGTACCCCGGAAGAACAACTGGAGGCATCACTAATCCGCGCTGAAACCCTGCGCAGATCCGGCGAGCGCGCGGAGGCCTTGGCACTCTACGAAAGCCTCGTCACAAGTAACTCGAGCAGCACCAAGGCTATAACCGGCCTTCTTCAAACCCAACTTAATCTGGACAGAAACTCACAGGCAATAGAGACGGCAAACACATGGCTCGCAGCGAATGTGCAGGCTCCGGAAGTTTTGTATTGGAAAGGCGTGGCTCAATATCGACAAAATCAACTGGAAGACGCATCTGCCACTCTGACGGATGCCGTGGGTGTTCTGCCGACATCGGATCTTTTCCTCCCCATACGGCGCATGGTGCTGTCCACTCTCTCCCAGGTTCTCACTGAGCAAGGCAAGATAACCGAAGCCCAGCTGTACAGCCGGATACTGGCAGAAAATAGTGATACCTCGGCGCAGGTTCAAGGCGAGGCAGTTATCGCGGCCCTCAAAGAAGGCAAATTTGAAGAAGCGAAAGCCATACTGCGGGACACCCTCAAGCTGGATCCTGAAAATGAAAATGCAGCCATGCTACTGGGCGCAATTTCCGCAGGCACCGGCGAACTGGATGAGGGTACGCAGTTGCTCACTGAAAACCTGGATCCGGAAACAACACCTACCCAGTTTATAAGGGCCGCCACAATGGCCCAGATTGATACCGGCGACCGAGAAGCCGCTCTGAAAACCCTGGATCGAGCGATAGAAGCTCGCCCCAATGATAACGAACTCTTGGCCATGCACGGCATTCTAGCTCTCAGCCTTCCAGACCGCGAGAATGATGGCCTTGCAAGCCTAAGCAAAGCAATCAGCAATGAACCCGAGCGCGTGCGACTAAGGCTAGCACTCGCACGATATTACCTGCAAAAAAACCAGCCAGAACAGGCTCTCGGTCAACTGCGCATGGCTTTCACTGCAAATCCTGCCGACTGGACCGCCACCAGCACCTACTTAAACCTTCTAGTCCGACAGGGTGAAAAAAAGGAAGCCAGCGAGATTCGCGACTCACTGCTTAATGGCTATGGTGATCAGCCCCAAGCCATCATGCTGGCAAGCCTTGCAGATACCCAGCTCGGGAATCCAGACAAAGCCGCATCACGGCTTGAGAAGCTTGTTAAAGCTAGTCCGAATCTGCAAGCGCCAAAAATTGCACTTGCCAGTCTTTACGCCCAATCTGGACAACGCGATCAAGCCGTTGATTTACTGGTAACTGCTGCAACAATTACACCAAAAGTCATACGGCCTCTCCAGCAAGCTGGCCAGATCTACATGTTGGATCATACTATTGACGAGGCAGATACATGGCTTGCAGGAATCGCTAACAAGCACCCTGAATTAAAGCAAAACACCGATGCGCTCCGCGCGTTGATTGCGATAACGCAGACCGACCTGGCTGGGGCTAGAACATTGCTCTCTCAATGGAAGGGCTCAGACTCTGCAATCATCAACCGGGCCTACGGCCAACTATTGCTTGCTGAAGCGCAAGTCGCAGTGAACAACAAAGATTGGAGCACGGCCCGCGCTATAGCAGCCGAAGCAATTACCCTTGACCCTAAAAACCAGCAGTTTGCATTGCTACCGGTGGCGATCGCAGAGGCAGAGGGCCAAATGGAAGAGGCCTTCGAAGCCCTAGATTCAGTTGAAGAAAATCATGGCAAAACTACATTAACCATCATCTCCCGCACTAAACTGCTCAATCAGCAGAAAGGCACCAATGAAGGTTACACCTATCTATCTGAACAATGGCAATTAACCAAAAATATACAACTCATGCCTTTTCTTCTCGGACTAGCCAGGCAAGAAGCTCCAGATACCTTGGGCAACCTGACAGAAACCTGGGTTGACCAAGCCCCTGAAAACGCCGCTGCACACTTGGCAAGAGCAGAATGGCTAATGACAGACAAGCAGGACGCGGCGGCAGCGAACCACTACACGCGAGTAATTGAACAGCAGCCGAACAATGTTGCTTCATTGAACAACCTGGCCTGGGTGCTGCGCAAAGATAACCCGTCCCGCGCATTGGAGTTAGCACAACAAGCCAGCAAACTGGCGCCAAATAGTCCTGCTGTACTGGATACATATGGCTGGATTCTCCACCTCTCAGGCCAGCACGCTGAAGCCAAAACAGCCATAGAAAAGGCGCTCACTCTTGCGCCAGATAACAAAGAAATCGCTGAGCACCTAGAGATAGTGAAAAAGGCTCTGTAAAACTTCGGTGCTAACGGTGTGTTTGGTAGTGGCCTGAGGTGTCAACATCTCAGGCCTTTTTTTGAAGATGTGTCGAATTTGTTTACAGCACGCCAGAAACCCCCTTTAAATACCTATTAAAATCATCTGGTTACACTCCTGGCACACTAAGTGCTTATCTGTAACCGCAGGATCGGTAGTACCGGTCGTACGCCAAACCATTCGCGAGGATGGGACGGAAAGCCAAGGATCTCAGATCACAAAAGAGAGACCGCCTGGCTGCAAGCAAACGGAATTCAAAGTAGTCAACCGGAGAATACATATGCAGTACAAAACAGCCTTCACAATGGCAGCGATGCTTTCTTTTCCCGTAGCAGCTTTAGCTACGCCCACTTTAGATCAGATCATCTCTGGCGCACCGAATCTTTCCGATAATGGCGCTCAGTCCTTTCAGCTTATTGATATGGACAACACACAAGACGATTTCTTTGCGCAGATCGTGCTTGAACAAGCCTCATATGAAAGCAACATGGGCATCTATTCGTTTGATACAGACATCAACGGTAATGCCATACTCGGCAACAAGCTTCAGGTCTTTGCTGCTAACCAAGAGCCAGGCTTCGCCTCTAGTCAATCGGTCTACTTTGACTTGTTGAGCGGCATTGCCTACCTGGACGATGATGGCAACGTAGGTTTAACAACCGGTGATACTCAAGCGCTTATCGGACGCACATTCGGTTTCTACCTGGACGTTGTAAACACAGGGCAGACGTATTACTCCCACGTTAACTTAAACAACGACGGCTTCGACCATCTAGCGGCATACACCACTGCTGGTCATGGTGGCGTTACCAATGCTTTCGATCTGATTCTTGCCTGGGAAGACCTACCCAATGGCGGGGATAAAGATTTTACTGATATGGTCGTTGCAGTGAGTGACGTCGTAGCAGTGCCTGAGCCCGGCACCCTCGCCCTTCTCGGTCTTGGCCTTGCAGGACTTGGAGCGGCCCGCCGTCGTCAGAAAGCCTGATTTCGCTTGAGGAATCTATAAGCCAGCTCCCGCTGGCTTTTTTGTTCTGAATTTGAGTTTTATGTAGACCTCATACACAGTATCCTGTCGATTGATCAGCAGTCTGGCGGACAAGCGATGTTAAGGAAGACATTAGAAAACCTCCCTCTCACGAAGCCATACTTGGCTGTTACAGCGATTGCTGTGCTAATTTTTCTCCCCACCTGGATCAGGCTCGCGGAAGCCTGGCTTGAATTCGAACAGGTTCTGGCACACGGTCTTGCAACTGCCGTCATCTTTCTTGGTCTTTTGTTGATTCATCCGCCCAGCCACGTCGAACGTCCATCAACACCGAAGCCCTACCACCTTGCAGGCGCAGTTCTTTTAGTTGCGACAACGCTGATTTGGGGTCTGCTGGAACTGGTTCGCATCGATACTTTAGCCTACCTGTTGCTGCCCGTCGGACTGATTGCAACGGCCTGGGCAATGCTCGGATTGGCGCGAACACTGGCATTTCTCCCCTACGTTTTCCTTCTATCACTGTCACTGCCTATCTGGGCAGACCTTGTTCCAGCTCTGGTTGACCTTGCAAGTATTGTTGTAGGCACGTGGGTAGGTTGGTTCGGAATGACCGCCCTCATTGAAGGCAACAGCATCACCCTGCCCTACGGCCGCCTCCTCATCGCAGACGGCTGTTCCGGCATACGTTATTTTGCGATTGCCATTTTGCTGGCAATGATGACTTCCATCCTCAACGACTACCGTTGGCGGGATTGGCTCATCACCTTGCTGGCTGCCATAACCTTAGGTCTTATCGCCAACTGGGTACGTATAACCGTCTTGGTTGTGGTTGCTTACGAAACTGATATGCAAAGTGAAATGCTTTCTGATCACGAAACCATGGGCTGGGTCGTATTTGGCGCCTTTATCCTTCCGGCCCTATACTTTTCGCCAGTTCGTAGACGCATCACAAAACCAATCGTGCCGGCTGAGAACGGAATCAACTATAAAAAAGGTATCGCTGCAATTGCCATTGCAGCGATTCTTGGGCCGGTGGCGCTCCTATTTGCCCAAAGCACAGCTAGCGTAAAACCGGAATGGGAACTTAACCTCCCTGATTTCCGGCAGGTTCAGGCCGGCAAGCTGCCATTACCTATCACCATCCCCAGCGGACTGAATGAGCAGGTATGGCGCTCCGGAAATACTTGGATATCACTCGCACAAAGCCAGAAAAAAAGCACTACTGAAAAGCTTGTCCCCTATCTGCCTCAGTTGTTCGATACGTCTGTTTGGCACATAGAAGAACAGCTGGAGCCCGGCCTCAAGGTTTATCGCAACATCCTTACCAGAGATAAAGTACTGGTGGCTCAATGGTATAAGGTAGGCTCGCGAAAAATCTGGAGCTACCGCAACGCCAAGCTACTCCAAATTCCAGCGGCACTTGCAGGTGAAACACGATTTGCACTGGTTACTATTCAAACGTTCTGTGGAACTAAAGATTGCACCGACTCACTTACTAAAGTGCAAACCACAGCATCTTCAGTTGATAGCCAAAACTAATTAACTTTTATAAGGCAATTATCATAACCTCGCAATAAAGATTAAAAAACATACAGTTTAACATTATTTAACAAAATCCAACTTCAAGTCATTTCTCTAACTTCATCCCAACTACCTGTTACCCCATTCGTTATTCCTAGAATGCGGCTTTCAGGCGCTTATCCATACGACATATATCGCCCTTCCCTCCTAGATTATACTTTTTTGCCTGACGACAAACGTCACGGCGACAAACCTTAATCATGCTTTTATAGATGCTACATATGAACCTTGGGAGCGCCTGTGGATAGCACCTCTACCGAGTCTGCAATCACTGAATGGATCAACATCCTGGGGGAATCCCAAGTAATCGCCGCTAAACCAGCGGATTTTGGTGCCTCCACGATTGGAATTAAACGCTCTATTCCGGCAGTACTTCGCCCGGAAAGCCAGGAACAGGTAGCTGCAATTTTGCAGGTTGCCCAACGGTGGCAAGTTCCCGTCTATCCCGTTAGCACCGGCAATAACTGGGGTTATGGCAGTGCGAACCCTGTTGAGGATGGCTGCGCCATCTTGGACCTTAGCCGGCTGAACCGTATTACCGGTTTCGACTCGGAAATGGGCGTTGTCACCGTTGAGCCAGGCGTGACTCAAGCTGCTCTGAGAGACTTCCTCGATCAGCAAGAAGGTGATTTTCTGGTTCCGGTGACCGGCGCAGGCCCCACCTGCAGCATTCTTGGCAACGCTCTAGAGCGAGGTTACGGAATCACGCCAATTACTGACCATTTTGCAGCTGTCACCAAAATAGAAGCGATCTTGCCTGATGGCAGTCATTACCGAACACCCCTCAGCGAACTTGGTGGTTCGGAGGTAGACGGGCTTTTCAAGTGGGGCCTTGGCCCTTATATGGATGGGCTTTTCAGTCAGGGAAATTTCGGCGTGGTTGTAAATATGACCATTGCCCTTGCACCAGCACCGGAAACTGTGACGGCGTTTTTCTTTTCCACCAAAGACGACGCCAAACTGGAAGCATTAGTACCTACCGTAAGGGCGGTGTTGCGAGCGCTCAGCGGTTCGGTTGTGGCGATCAATCTGCTCAACAACCAGCGCATGCTCTCAATGATGGCACCCTTCCCCGAAGACGAGGCTATTGAAGGCGTTCTACCTGCGAAAGTAATCGAAGATCTTGCCAAACGCCATAACGTTCCGGCTTGGAGCGGAGTTGGGGCGATTTACGCATCAAAGGAAGTAGCCCGAGCCGCCAGGCGCACGTTAAGACGACTGCTCGGCCCAGTAACTGACCGCCTTATTTTTATCAACCAGCGCAAAGTTGAAACCGTGCGAAAAGTTTCCCGCATGCTGCCCGGCAATCTGGCTACACGAGTTAGAGGCATGACAGATACCCTCGCGGGCGCGTTAGAAATCATGCACGGCAGCCCAAATGACGTCGCTTTGGCATTAGCATATTGGCGCTCGGGTGCCCTGCCAGCTCACGGACAACCCAAAAACCCTGCACGAGATGGCTGTGGGCTCATATGGTTCGCGCCGCTTGTTCCCATTCGGGGAAAAGACGTTCGCCGCTATACCAATATGATTGAAAAAATTTGCCCGCAGTACGGCGTGAATCCGCTTATTACATTAACGACGGTAAATGAGCGCTGCTTCGACTCCACGGTTCCATTGCTATTTGACCGCAGTGACGCCGAGGCAACTGCAAGGGCTAACAATTGTTATCGAGCGCTATTGGAGGCCGGAAAAAAGGAAGGCTTCCTACCCTACCGTCTTAACATCAATGCGATGGACATCCTCAATGGCGGCTCTGCTTTCTCCATGATCGCCAACAAACTAAAAACTGCAGTCGACCCGAATTTCATCCTGGCACCCGGGCGATACGTACCCAGGGTTAACACCGCTCCAGAATCAACAATCACCCCGAAATCTGACCAGCTATAACTTAGATACACCCGGCATAACAGCTCCCTGAACGGGAATATATGAGGACTCATAATGCAAACCGGCCAACAAACTCACGAAAACGTCAGCACCATTTTTAACTCAGTATTTAATGTCCAGCTGGCCACCTCTCCTGAGGTAATTAACGAAGTTTATGAACTTCGATATCAGGTTTACTGCATCGACAAGCCATTCGAGGATCCCAACTGCTTCGCCGACAAGCGGGAGCACGATTCATACGACCCACAATCTGCGCACGCTCTCATTCGCCACAGAATGACGGGAGACAGCGTTGCGGCCGTTCGTCTCGTTATGGCCGGGGATAATCCGGAACAGGCCAGTTTTCCCATGGAAGGCCCTTGTTTGCACCGTATGGACCAAGCGGCACAGCAAGCTCTCGCGGACGCGCCGCGCCAGCAGATCGCTGAAATATCCAGAATGGCTGTCAGTAGAGAGTTCCGACGACGGCTTACCGAGGAAAAATCAGTCTCCGGCATCAGCGAGCCCGCATACTACAGCGATTCGGAGAACGGCAAGCGCGCCATGCCTTATATCAGCCTCGGGCTATTCTCTGCAATTCTCCAGATGTCCGTAAAGCACGGGATAACCCATTGGATGGCGGTCATGGAACCTGCACAACTGCGCCTGTTGAAGCGATTTGGCGTGGAATTTGATCATGTAGGGCCCGTTATGGAGTACCACGGCCGCCGTCGTCCTGCCTTCACTGAGGCTGCGTCACTAATTGAAGGCATGAGGAATCGCCGTCCCGATGTTTGGTCATTGGTTACTGAGGGTGGTCGATACATACCGGAAAAAGCCAATACCGGCTCGATGGTATACCCCAGACAGGTTGCATAATCTCGACTTGTAACAATAAAGCCCCGCTTCATCATAGCGGGGCTTTATACCATCAGCACAGTTATTCAAACGTTATTGCCGTCCAAACATTATGCTTTTGCTGCTTTTCTTCTGCGTGAAAGACCAAGACCCGCGAGGCCCATACCCAGCAGGGCCAGAGTACCTGGCTCAGGCACCATCTCTACAGCTGTAATTCTAAACTTAGTCTGGAAGTTGGTAACAGCATTCTCTGCCGTCACAAGCCCCACACATCCGCTTGGTGCTCCGGCTGCTGCACAGCTTGGATCGCCCAATGCGGTCAGGTTTGCCAGGTTCAGAAACAGCGAGTAGGTGTAGCCGCTATAATCAAACTCCGATTTGAATTCATAGCTTCCATCCATGAGGAGATCAGCACCGCTTACGTCCGCAATGGTGAAAATGTCGGCGCAGGGATCTCCTATTGGTTCGACACACCCTCCAGCGTTGAGAGTTTCTGTGAAGAAGCTGGCAAACGTTGTATCCGCCGCTGGAAGCGAAGGAGCCGCCGGCATGAATGGAGTCAACGTGAGTGTGGATACCAAATCAAAGCTGCTCAACGCGGTGCCTACAGCAGGTAGTTCATTATTGGTGTGGGTGAATACCCCACCGTTAACATAGCCTCCACCGGTGATCAAACCGCTTGCTGCACTCGCACTCGAAATCCCGACAGAAGATTGAGGTCCGTCCCCAACGCCCCACGAGAGAAGGTTAGTGCCTTCCCCGGAAACAGAGCCGGTTCCGCCAGTGTCGGTAATATTCTCGAATACACTGTCTACGTTAAAACCCCAATCAGTAACCAAAGCAGCATTGGCAGATTGCGCGCCGAGTGCAAAGGGTACGATAAGGGAGGTTAAAAGCGTTCTTTTCAGGGATGTTTTCATTGTTGTCTCTCCTTGTAATGAAAGCGCTTCAGATGGAATTTCATATAAAATTCACGTCGGCGCTGCTTGGACATTCAGCATCATCCATGCCATATCGTTAAAGTTGTTATCTTTCAGCAACGTGAAATATTGTCAAATCTAAACTTCGCTGACATAGAACCTAGGTGTAAGTATCTTCGACACCTAAGCGCTTAAAATATGTCTCATCGGACGTCATGTTGTTTTTAACGAAGCGTTCAAGGCGACCGAATATAACAAAATAATTAAAAAACCTATTTTTATAGTCGCTTTTTGACTAAACGATTTTAATTGTGGATATACGTACTACAAGCCTCGTAAATTATTCTGACGCCAGAAATATAAAGTCGCCAGTAGGGCAGTTCCGGTGAGAATCTTTGCTATTCTGTAAAAAAGCTCTAACAAGCGGATTGGCGGGTAAAAATTGTTTTTTTTTTATTTCACTCTTATGGAAGAGTAAAAAGAACAAAGGCCTATAAAATGAATAAAGATAATAACTTCAACACTTTGAAGGAACGTGAATGGTCTCTTTATTCGCAAAGAGGAGATTATTTTACGCGCTGGTTTGGCCTACCTGTTTCACTGCGCATAACCAACCTGTACCTGAACTTGGGGCTGAACGAAAATCATGCCTCAGCCTCAATGTTCATTACCGGCCTTATCGGCGCTGCACTGATGATCCTGGGGCCATGGGGTATTTTTTTAGGTGCTTCCTTTCTGGTACTACACCACCTGTTTGACTATGTGGATGGCCAAATTGCGAGGCACCATGGCCGTGCAAGCGTAAATGGAGCCGTGCTGGATCGCTGGAATCACTTCCTGGTAGAGTCGGCAACCTTTCCCTGCCTTGCGTTCGGTCTATATCTGGATAGTGGCCAGACGTGGCCCTGGATTGCGGTGTGGATACTGTATATATGGAACCGTTTTCGTGTTTTGCTCGCCCAGCTCCCTGCAAACATATTGTCGGAAGAACTTTCAAGGTACCCAGCGCTCGAACGGGAGATGATGCGAATGAATCTTTCTAATGGGCGGGAGCAACCGGCTAATGCCGAACCCATTACCAGTGATGTCAGTAACAAAGCAATAGCAAAACCGAAACGTGAAATCAGGTCTTATATTTCGAGTATGCGGGTCGCAAGCACATCCTATAACGGCTTTACGATACTGCTTTGGTTTGGCGCGGCAGTGGATCTCGTAGCCATGCACTTTTTTTCGCAGGATGGCGCGATTGAGGCAGTAATTATCATTCTGACAGCCTATGCCATTCTTAATATTCTCGATTATTCATGGACTTACATCAGCTCGGATAGGGTAGCTTTAGAGCTCACTGCCCGGCTCAAAAGTTTTTCAAAGTGATAAGGCATTTCGTAGCTGCAACTCATGTCCATTAGCCAGAAAGTCATTAAAAGTGCCGGGTTTCTACTCGGTTTACAGCTCATACATCGTGGTTTAGGGATTATCAGCACCTTCATCTAGGCTCGACTGCTTACTCCCGATCACTTTGGCATCGTTGCACTACTTACTATCGCATTACATTTTTTCAAATTATTAGTAGAAACCGGCAACCGACCATATATCATTTAAAAGTCAGTACTAGCAGACGAAGATCCTGACACAGCATGGACGCTGGATCTCCTGTCAAAATCTCGGATTGCTGCGCTTATAAACTGCACATCATCTTTTATTGCAGCTTGGTTCATCAATGACCTCGAACTTACACTTGCTCTCGCAGAAACTTCATTGGTTGTTGCCATGGTTCAGTCACTGGATCTATCAGACCATCATTTCCTCGTTCAGTTTTTGTTCTTGGTACCTTGCATGTAACAACAGCCGCACGATGTACCGGAGTTATTGGATTCTGATTTCTTAGGGGGACAGAGGAATGGAACCACCTTCGCCACCTCGTAAACCTGGCCCGCCAGAAACGAAAAACTCCAAAGTTACCCCTTGTACACTGGAAGCCTAAAAAATGTAGCTTTATGTTACCAAGCCAGCGGATTATCCTATGCACCACACAGGGAGTCATGCAGCAGGCAGATTTATGGATAAAATAGCCATTCGTTTAAATGAAACAGTCGGCATTGCTCGTAACAAGGAGCCAGTCAGCCTTGGCATTCCTCTGCCCCCAGGAGCAGCACAGTCTACCAACCAGTTTTCACTCATGGATGGCCAGCAACCGGTCAGCGTTCAGCTTGTACCTCTGGCCCACTGGCCAGACGGCAGTATCCGCTGGGTTCACGCCAGCTTTTTGGTCAGCCTGGATGCTTGCCGCGAAAAAGAGTTAGTACTGGTCAGGCTTGAACGCCCCTCACCCGCTGAGCACGCGCCCGCTTTTAATCAGACCATTGATGGCCTTGAGGTAGAGACATCCGCTGGCTGCGTTCATATAGAACCTGACACCCTGTCGTGGCACTTCAATAGCTCAGGCAGTGAAAGTACTCAATCGACGGTAACTCTGCATGATGAGATGGGTGTACCCTGCACTGCAAAAGCAGAATCCACATGGAAAATCAGTCAAAATGGCCCCGTATTTCTCGCCGCACACTTAAAAGGCCAATGGCAAAAACAAAACGAAGATCTGTTGGCACGTTTCGACTGTGAGCTTCGTATTTTCCTGGAAACCGGCCTCGTTCAAGTTGAACTGACAACTCATAATCCGAAGAGAGCACGCCATCCAGGTGGTTTATGGGATTTAGGTGATTCAGGATCAGTGTATTTTCGCGAACTAGCCGTTATAACAACGGTACCCGATCCCAGTTATAGCAAGGTCAATCCGCAAGCTACGGATAAAAGCCCAGTCAACTTTGATGTTACCGATTTCAACCTTTACCAAGATTCCAGTGGCGGCGAGAATTGGCAAAGCAGAAACCACCTCGGATCTGACGGTGAAATAACTCCCCAGTTCCGTGGTTACAAGTTCACTGATGCAGTTGAGTTGCGACACCAAGACAAGCGGGCTAACCCACTCATCACCATTGAGTACGATTCCGGGCAGCTCAACGTCACAGTACCCAACTTTTGGCAGAATTTTCCAAGCAGCCTGCGCAAAGAAGGAAACAATTTAACAATCGGCCTGTTTCCAAAAGATGCTAAGAGCGCTTATGAGCTACAGGGTGGCGAAAGAAAAACCCTAAGCTGCTTGATGGCGCACCACGCCAACAACAGCATCCACGCAACAGCTTATACACCGTTGGTACCAGTGCTTTCCCCTGAGTGTTATGAGCGTGCAGACGCCTTTCCGTGGTTCAAGGCCAATTCTCAACCCAGCGGTCTGGACGATCTCATAGCTGAAGGGCTGAACGGAAACTCCAACTTTTTTGCAAAAAGAGAGATTATTGACGAGTTTGGCTGGCGTAATTTTGGTGATATTTTCGCAGATCACGAAACTCTCTATCAGGCCGAGGGAGAGCCTCCCTTTATCTCCCATTACAATAACCAGTATGACCCGATATACGGCTTTGCAAGGCAGTTTGCTTTAACCGGGGATAAGCGCTGGTTTCAACTGACGGATGATTTGGCTCGCCATGTCGTGGACATAGACATCTATCATACTGATGAAGATCGCGCCGAATACAATAATGGCTTGTTCTGGCATACAGACCATTATCTTGATGCTCAAACTGCCACACACCGCACATTTTCCAAACTCAACGATTCAAGCTCTACGCCCGGTCAAACCGGCGGGGGGCCTGCCGAGGAGCACTGCTATTCAACCGGCCTCCTCTATCATTATTATCTTACGGGCAACGATAAATCACGCCAGGCTGTTCTTGATCTCGCTCAGTGGATGACAGCGCTTCATGAGGGCCGAGGTGGGTTATTTGAACAACTACTCGCTCTTAAGAGGCGGGAAATACGAACGTTAAAGAGAATGATCCGAGGGGAGCAGGTAACTACCCACCGATACCTTTTTACCCGTGGAACCGGAAACTATCTGAACTCTCTATTGGATGCCTGGGAACTTGACGTTGAGGGGCCATGGCTCGAGCGTGCAGAATTCGTAATCAGGAATACGATACACCCTGCTGACGACATTGAGCTGCGAGACCTATTGGACGTTGAAAATCGATGGTCTTATCTGATTTTTCTCGCCAGTCTTAGTCGCTATCTGAACGTTAAGCGCCTATTCGACAGTGAAGATGAGCACTATGAGTACACTAAAGCATCACTACTACACTATACGGACTGGATGCTAAAAAATGAACGGCCTTTCATGACCGATGTAACTCAGCTCGAATTTCCAAATGACACCTGGGTGGCTCAAGATTTGAGAAAAGCAATGCTCATGTTTCAAGCATCAGAGCTCGACCCTGAAAAATCCGCTAAATATCGGGAAAGGGGGGGAAACTGGTTGCAGGAAGTCACAGAAGTTCTTCAACACAGTAAGGAGGCTCATTTCACAAGGATACTGGTGATTCTCATGCTGATTCATGGTCCCCAAACCTTGGCCACCGACAAGTGCTTGTCATGTAGCGGCACAACTTCTGTAACCGGCCACTGGCCCCGACCCGTTCTGACGTGGAGACAGCTTAGCTCGCGAATTGTCACGCGGGTACTTCGCGCCATCAAAACTTTTAAGCCATCCCGCGAAAGGATTTGGCTAAACACACGACTGGATCGATCCTGAACATGCGCAATACGCTAAAACGAACCATTAAGAACATATTCCTTTTACTGGCGTTCCCTTTGTATGCGCTCTATTTGCTGCTCAGTTTAGTAGGAAACCCTGATAGTACGTTCCAGTCATTCTCTCAGGCGCTTAGCCTGATACCTGGGAAAATTGGAGTGTACGTTCGTGCTGCCTTTTATCGGCTAGCATGCCCAGATACATCAGACGACATCGTCGTAGGTTTTCTGACAATTCTCTCCCATCGGGATACGTCTATCCACAAAGGTGTATACATTGGCCCGCAGTGCAACATCGGAAAATGCTCTTTGGGCGAAAACACCTTATTAGGTAGCGGCATCCATATCCTAAGCGGCAAGCAACAACACCGGTTCGACGATCCAGAATTACCAATCAAAGAACAAGGTGGAATATTCATAAAAATTAACATTAGTGCCGATTGCTGGATAGGAAACAACTCAGTTGTTATGTGCGATATCGCGGAACATTCGATTGTTGCAGCCGGTGCAGTTGTTACCAAAGATCTAACTCAACAGGGAACAGTGGTCGCCGGGAATCCTGCTGCTGTAATCAGCCAACGCGAATTAGAAGGCCTATCCAAATGAAACCAACCTCCTTTTTAGTTAGAATAGGCAACAATCAACCTCTACCTTCTAATACAAGCCCTGTTTACTCAGATAGCTTGTGTTCACTCTATGTGCGAGTCCACAATAACAAACATATTCAGCATGAATGTAATGAGGATGGCTTTACAGTATTTATCGGCGAAACCACTCGAAACCCGCTTGCAAATAACATTACGAAGGCTCCCGGCCAGGGTACTTTAATTCAATATCAAAAGGCTTCAGGGAATATAGTCATCACTACCGATCGACTTGGTACCAGCCTGATTTATTACAGCAGAGATAACAACGATATTTTAGAAATATCTAACCGGCTGGACAATCTGGCACTTGCCGGAAAGGCCCCAGACTGGTCGTCGATACAACAGTACTTAAACACAGGCTACACAATCGGTTCGAACACCTTCTTCCACGACGTGGTACAAACTCTTCCAAATGAAAAGTTGACTGCTTGCTGCAAAGATGGCTTTAACATCAAGCGGACGACTTTTAAGCCGGATCAAACCAGGTCGATGGAGACAGACACAGTTGACGAGCTTATAGATACCCTCTCTGCACGGCTCTCTACGGTATTGCGTGACCATCCCCCTTCCGTGCTTATGATGTCGGCTGGATGGGATTCTCGTACACTCCTAATATCCGGAGCAGAAAATTACCGCACCGCGTATACACATGGCGACCTATCAAGTAGAGAAATAGCCATATCGCGCAGCCTGACCGGCATTTTACGAATGGATCATGTGTTCTCTGATGTTCAAAACCTGGATATTTCAGGGAATTTACTCGACGCAATGCTTGAAGAGCTTGGTTTTTGCGTTTTCCCCGTTTGGTATATCGCCGGACAGCGAGCGCAAGATACGTACAATGCCCCCCTCTCTAGTGGCGTACTAGGTGAATTTCTTGGTGGCCACTACGGCTTGCTGAGCATAGGAACCAGATTTCAGAAAATATTGGCATCAGCATCTCTACTCCCCGGAAATCTCGTCACTGACGATCAGTTTTCAAAGGCGCTCGAGCGTTTCACCACTCCGGCTCCAGATCACTGGTTTCTGTCAGCGGCAGGCCGAACTATTCTTGCAGACGCAGCGAGTTCCACTAAGACTATAATGCGACGAAAACTGGACTCAGCGTACGAAGAATACGGAGATTGGCAGAGAGCTCTTGAGGCGTTCAATATGGAGCACAGAGCTCGCCAGTATATCCTCAAACAAGCCCAAACTGCAGCGTGCACCTCTGGCTACATCACGCCTTTCGCAGATGATGAGCTTGCCGAAATAGTTAATTTAATCCCATTTAATTGCCGAGTTCACAACACCCTGAACCAAAGACTGTTAAAGGCTAAAAGTTCCCCGCTACTAAATTACTCAATGGCGGCAACACTTATACCCGCAAAGTATCCGGTCATCCTTCAGGAACTATCACGAGGAGCGCGCATATTTTTTGAACAAGCCCGAAAACTGGTTGGAATGAATCAACCGAGGCTCGGCTGGTTTAATTATGAGCATCTATATCAATCAAATATTTTACAAGAGATTACTGAAAGTTTGTCCTTAACTCTATGGGACAAGCCGGGCATGCAAAAGACAATTAATTGTAATCCGAAAAATGGAATTGATGCTGGCTCAACTTTAGACATGCTTTGCAAAATAAAAACCGTAGACTACTATATTAAAATGACGAATCATTGAAGACGTTCATTTTCGCGGCAGGAACAACTAATGATTATAAAAACAAATGTTAGTATAAGCATGCCAAGACTTACATGGTTTGCAGAATACCATTTAAGCCACAACCGAGTTTTTATAACTCACGGAAAGAACGTAGAAGTTGGGAAAAATTGTATAGTAGAAGGCGTTTGGGACGGCCAATATGAAGACTTTAAGTTTGAAGAGTCCAACCATTTTTTCGGCAGTGCCTTAAAAATATTGAACGACGACCTGATAATCGTTCCTTCTACAGGGCTCGTTGACCGAATCTTTATCGGAAAATCATCTGAAGCCTATTACATATCTAACAGTCTTATTGAAATTTTAGCAAGAACTAGCTCAAAATTAGACCCGGACCACAATTACAAAATACAAACAAACACTATCCAAAATGGATTTAAAAATTATACAAACGAATACCCGATAATAAGCGAAAAGATAGAAAGCTTACAGCAGTATTTTTACCACCCTATTAAATTAAACGCTAAAAGCACGATTATAATAAACCGGCCAAAACCAGTAGAGTTTCTTAGCTATGAACATTACAAATCTAAAATAAAAAATGATCTTTATAATATTTATTTGAACTCATCATCTCCTTTCCGAAAAAACAAAATTGATCTATATACAACAGTGTCCAAAGGCTATGATTCTCCCGCGGTCACTATTTTGACTGAAGACCTACCCATAAAAACTGCGTTTACAAGCAAAATCTCGAACTCTTCAATTCTAGGTTATTTGAGCAAAGAATCAATAAATGACGATGGAACCGAAATCGCGGAGAAGCTAGGTTTGAGCGTAACCTATCTTGACTTCCGGGGAATCGAAGTAGATGAAGATGAACTGTATTTTCTTGCTGCTACCACCGGCGGACCAGAACTACAGTTCTATAAAGTACACAAGATCCTAGAAACTAGTGATAATCCAAGCATAGTCCTTACAGGCTACCACGGTGATACAATCTGGAGCTTGTCACCTCCCAAGGCAGCATTGACAGATGATATTCTAAAGCCTGGGGCTTCCGGCTTAACACTATCAGAGGCAAGACTAAAATCTGGCTTTATTAACATACCTGTACCTATGATGCATGCCCGGAGTATAGTGTCAATCAATCATATATCCACCTCCGAAGTGATGTCTGGCTGGTCTGTTGGCGGCGATTACGATCGCCCTATCCCAAGAAGAATAGTTGAATCGGCCGGTATAGGACGAAACAGTTTTGGAAAAAAGAAACGCGCTATAGCAACTTTCTACGACCTACCAAGAAACAAAGATCTACGAAAAGAATTCCTAATTTACATGAAAAAGAGACACAAGTACTCAGCTACTAGAATATTAATAGGTTTTCTGGAAGATAGATTAAAATATAATCTAAAGATGACACTATTCTCTTTCGACCGCTCCTATTTAAAAATGGGAAAATTCAAACGACCTTTAGATGGTCATGCCATCGATACACCTTACCAAATGCATGTTTGGTCGTTGGAAAAACTGACTAAGATCCGAAGAAACGCATTCGATTCACAAACAAATAACTTAGCAGAATGAAGTTATGAATCTAAAAGAAAATATTTATTACAGATCTTCACCGAAAGTGCAGAATTTTCTGGTCAGTCTCGCCGGTAAAATGCAGTTCGCTAAGCGCTATCAAAGTCTAAACGATAAACTTATTGAGATTCGAGAAATAGAGTCGCTTGGCGACCGAGAGAAAACAGAATATCAGAATGAAAAAATAGAAAAAATGGTTCGTTTTTGCGGGGAAACCATACCTTTCTACAAAAAACTTTTTTCAGACTACGGCATAAACCACACACAAATATCGTCTAAACTCGATCTACAGAAGATACCGGTTCTCAGTAAACGGACAGTAATAGAGAATATTGATTTAATAACAAACCCAAACGTAAAGAAATATATCACCCAAAAAACAAGCGGAACCACTGGCACTCCATTCACCATTCGCATGAACAATAATACATACCAATTAGCAATGGCTTTGCTTGTAGCTCATGAAACTAAACATGGCGTCTCTTTCGGAGCAAAAAGAGCAACTTTTGCAGGGCGACTTATAAAAAACTATTCCGACAACACCCCCCCTTTCTTCCGGTTTAATAAATCTGAAAACCAGGCGATTTTTTCAACGTACCATTTAAGCAGTAAGACCCTAGAGCATTACGACAATGAGCTAAAGGACCTAAAACCAGAAGAGTTGATTGGCTACCCCTCAGCAATTTACAATCTTGCAACTCTCTATTTTGAAAGCCAAAAAGTTCCATCATTTAAGCCAAAAATCATCGTGACGAATTCCGAAACATTATTTAGCTGGCAGAGAAAAGTTATAGAGCTGGTATTTGGATCCACTGTCTACGACTATTACGGAACAGCGGAGTATATTCTGTTCGCTGGGCAAGAGGATGACCTTTCATACGCTATGAACCCAATTCTTGGCGTACACGAGATTATCGATAACCAGGGTTTAGCCTCCTCGTCAGGCCGCATTATAGGAACGTCCTTGAGCAACACTGTTATGCCGCTTCTAAGATACGAGATCGGGGATACAGCAGTGAGGGGCTCCTCGGAATTTACCATAAAAAGCTTTACTGGCCGTGTAGATGACCAGATACACACACCGGATGGTCGAAGAATAGGAAGAACTGGAGAGATTTTTGGATTTTTTGAGAACATTAAAGAAGCGCAAATAATACAACATGACTTGTCTTATTGTGAGGTTCTTATTGTCAGCTTAAAAGAAACAGATTTGGTACCAAAACATAACATTATCGCTAAGCTTAAGAGCAAGTTTGGAGAACAGATGACTTTCGATATAAAATTTGTAGACAACATAGAGAAAAGTAAAAACGGTAAATTCAAAGCAGTAAAATCCAACCTTAAGCAAATAAAGTGAAGTAATTTAGTAGCAGGCGTCGAACAGATATTATCTGTACACATAATCTTCAACGGATTTCTTGAAAACAAATGAAAAAGATAAAAGCTGCAGATGACAACCCACCGTTTTTTTCTATTGTTGTACCAGTATACAACGAGGAAAAACACATCGGGTCGTGCCTCCTATCGATTTTTAATTCCATTTATGATGGCACGCAATATGAAGTCATTGTTGTTGACAATGGATCTGACGATGAGAGTCTAGATATTGCCAAAAACTCAGACGCACGTGTATTTCAGTTAACTACGGGTAACGTTGGCGCCGTAAGAAACTATGGCGCAAAACAAGCTCGTGGGAAAGTGCTTGTTTTCATTGATGCGGACTGCTTATTAGATAGAAATTGGCTAAACAGGGCGGAGAAACTCATCCAAGACCAACCTTACTGTGCCTATGGTGGCGGCGCATGGTTGCCTGAGCACCCAACCTGGACTGAAGAGTTATGGTTATTAAATAAAAAAGGAATGCCAGCTTTACCAAAACACCTAATCGGTGCAAGCACTATGATATCTAAGGATCTCTTTTTACAACTAGGCGGGTTTAATGAGCTTATTTCATCAGGTGAAGACACGGATTTTCATAAAAAAGCCCTCTACCTAAAAGTTCCTATAAATATTTCCCATGAATTGAATGTCACTCACCTGGGAAATGCCAAAAACTCAATTCAATTTTTAATGCGCCAGGTTTGGCATTCAGAAAACTATCTACATAACCTTAATAGCTCTGCCAAGGATCCAATATTTCTTATCACCGTAGCCTTTGCACTATCCTTCACAACTTCTGCCTTTAGCATTTTAACACTATCTTTTAATACGAATTTAACAATAAGCCTTTTTACTTTTGCGATACTTCCCTCGATACTATCCTGCAAGAGAATATATCGGGCGAGATATTTCACATGGAACCCGCGTAAGATATTAGGAATATATATACTAGACTTACTTTACTTGATAGGCCGAAGCATTGGCCTTATAAAAGGACTGCGTATCATAAATCGATAATAAATATTATTTCAAACGGTCTATTCGATACTAATCAAAGAAGTCGTCAATTATTATATTTTATAATATACATGGAAGTCTTCTTGAATATTAAAGTAATAATAACTTTTAATACTGAAATAATCCATGAAAAAAGAGCAATTTAATTTTACGGATTTTTATAAACTAACAAAGCTTCCGTAAAAACCTATAACTCAAAACCTCACTAAATAATTAAAATAAACTTGTCGATTTGATAAAAAGAAAATAGAGAAATACCCGCAATGGTTGAAGGTGGCGACGGTTGAATCTTCCACTGGATCGGGAAATAAACAAAGCTCGAAATGGATAACTAGGAGCTCGAGTTGATTCTGCACTTCCCCCACTTCAGTAGACACGCTTCGCCAACTACGACACCATATAAAACATTATATTGAGTGCTTTTATAACACCCAAAGGCTCCACAGTAGACTTGATTACCGGACTCCGTTAGAGTTCGAGGAAGCTAACTAATGGGGCGTGTCCACTTTTTTAGGGGATTACCATTCTCATAACCCCCAGAAGCCCATTTCTATACAATAAATATAGAATCCTTTTATTAGTTTACTCCCACGCCTCCTGGCGGATTGGGTGGAGCAGCTTCACTCGTAGTTTGTTCAAGATTATCAGGTATCTTAGTTAATACCCTCACGTCATCAATCGCATACCATTCTTCATAACGCCGTTCATTGGGGTATCCTTGAAAATAATCGTTTCCACCAAGCCCGAAGACATTCCAAGATACACCAGGCTTCCCTACAGGAACCCAATTAACTTTGTCAGTGTGTAATATTTGGGTGTCATTAATCCATTGCGTCAAGACTCCGTCTAGCTTTCCCTTACCAGAGTTTAGCTTTACGAAAAAAGCAACCTTATTCCATGTCCCTGGCGGCCCAAACACCTGCTCCATCGACACTGCTTTTGTCGAACTCGGGGTGATGTACCCTCCATTTATTTGGTCAGGTAACTTTGCGTCACCGCCATCTGGAGCCATCCCTGCAAGGCTGCGCCCCATATAAGAAAGGGAATAATCCCCTGAATGTGGCTTTCCTGGGATCTCCGGAGCTCCCTCCTCGCCACCAATGCCATATAGTGATAGCTTATTACGAATCCCGTATCGTGGCCCCCCTTTAATCGACCAGTCGAGTGCGGGATGGGAAGTGCTATCAAAATATTTAAAAGGATCGTTCCAATCTCCAGTCCAAGAATAAACACGAAATATTTTCGCGTTTCCTAATTTATCGGTGGCGTAGCTTTCATACATCTCTTTTGAAAACGAAATATAAAACTCGAAGTATGCTTGAGATTGGTCGCCTATACGCTTCAACAAAACCCCATCAGAATTCCACTTATTCCACCCGGGATCATAACTGTCTCTCCAACTAACCATGGATTTGCCTACGCCTCCGCGCGACTTGTCTGAGTTAGCTGCTAGAATTTCGACGGCTTCATGTCGATCACCATGCCCGGTTGAGGGTCCCCATTGCGTATCAATTCTTGCAAAACTCCAACCCTCGGGAATAACATCGCCTCTTGAGGGTAGGCGCGAATTTGTGGATGACGGATGCGTATTCCCTGTCCAGTCGGGCTGATCGTCAAACGTTTCCTCAAAAACGATTTCCCCTTGGCTAACCGATGCCCAAAAAAGTAAACAGCTGGTCAAAACGGTTCGAATTAATAGCGTCTTTCTATAAATCATAACTTGACCCTTTGCCCACCAAGATTAAGAATGTTTTTCCTGTGTTCACTTGCCTACCTATCAAGACTAGCACACCGCAATGTACACGTAAGTCTGAACTTTCTCACCAGCGTCAGAAATCACACCGTTCCTTCCTCAGTTCCAAGGGACTGGCAAAATAGAACGTGAATTCTTCGTATTCCCGCTTTGGTGGGATCACTGTTAACTCGACCCTACCATACAGACCATCACCGGTATTAGTTGGCCTGCCATTTTAGTGAAGATTAAGGCCTGACGGAGTCTTAACGACTAACTTGCTAGACACTTGGACAAGACCTTACATGTCCATGATGTAGCCCCTAACGATGTAGCGCACCTAGTGTAGATTTATAATACACTTAGTTCTGAATAAACTGGACAAACCCAACTGATAGTGAGTGATCATAACTCACTGTTTTTGATTAACATTAACAGTTAGTTAACCAGGCGCATAATCCAGGTTTTCACTGACCTCTTCGCCTATGAACTTTAGTAGGGAGCCACAACTGCATGGGGGGTCCGGTTCATTGTGGATCAGCGTGCGCGGCAGTTCGAGCAAATGCAGCGTGCGTTTGGGCTGCAGTTTTGGCTTCGCTGGTGTTCCAGTGCCGCTTCAATGGCGGCAAATTCGCAGTCGAACAGCTCATCCATTAGGTTGCGCAGAACCGCATACTGTTGTTACCTGCGCTTTGCGAACTTATGGCAATTCAGAATCACCAGTGCGTGGCTCAGTTTTTCGATGACCGCATCGCAGTGCACCAGCGTTCGATCTTTTAGTTCCAGCGCCTATTCCTTGGCTTCCAAATGCACAATCAACTCCGCGTCAGGGCAAGAGGATTATCAGAAGAGAAGTAGGGGGTGCCATACTGAGCCGTATTCCAAGCTATGGTCACCAAGACGATGAGCCATTCTGGTGATGATCTGGGTAACTGGATAGTGGTTACAAAACCGAGATCACACCGGTCGCACCGAGACGTTGCCATGGCAGCCCTTGAGCCAGCGCGGCCAACTGTTCGTCCGTTAACAGCTATTGTCTGCCACGCCAAGTTACGGCCCAGCGGAATTTACCGCGATTCAATCGACGGGCACAGGGTCAGTTGCTGAAGCCATCGTGAATCAAAACTTTCATTCGGTTGCCCCCGTTTACTTGCGAGCAAGTACGCACCATGATGTCGGGCTGAGCCGTACACTTGAACGCAACGCGCCACCGCCTTGGCTGGACCGGCCCGCATATCCAAGGGCTCGGTGGCCAGCCAGATCTCGTCAATGCGGATCATGGCAACAGTTCGCGTAGAAACGCCGCACATTGCTGACTGCCACTCCACCACAACCGGGCCGCCGGCTCGTGGAATCTCGATTCGGATGGTGTGATCCTTATCGACAGGCCTTGTGGTATTTCCGACTGCTCCCGGCAAACGAACTGGCACAAAGGCTGGGGGTAGACTTCCACCGTCTTGCTTCGACTCCCTGATCCAACGCCGAGGTTGGTTGGCGTTGAGGTCATTGTCCAGGGCGATACGGAAAACAGACGCACCAGGATTTTGGCACTCAGCCACCAACCGAGCTTTAAATACCGGAGCGTGCCGGCGACGTTTTCGGTAAGGGCGGGTTACGCTTACGTTGTTCATAGATAGTGTCCACTAAAGAATAAGTGGAAACTTTCTTGAAGGTTGCGGCATCAGGCTCAAGATGGGTTGGCCGGACGGTTACCGGTGGCTAGGTATTTGGTAAGAATTGAGCTACCCGCCAAAGATACTATTGGAAGCACTTCAGCTTATTTTGAGGTTGAGACCAACTATCGTGCTGAACCCTGCTCTTTGCGAATTTCAAAATATTGGCTTTAACACTTCTAAGCCTTTATCCAAACTAGGCAATCTCTAGGCTGGTGTCACTTAATTAGTTATGATTACGCGCTTGGCGGCTGATCAACTGCAGCGCAGTAAAAGAAGGACTGCATACCGGGTTTTGAGACCTTCCCCGAGCCGTTTTCGAAAGCTAGCCAGTTGTAAAAAAGAACAAGATTGGTTGTGCGCAGTTTAAGTTCCTAAAAAGGCAATTCCAATGAGCAAGCAGAATACGAAATTGCACGTTAATCCTAGAAGCACCGGCATTGTTTCAGCTAATACCTATGAAAAGCACACCCAAAAAATTAACCTGATGCCCGAAGCGCTGGAGCTTACTCGTTGCCGAGACTTGAGCATTCGCACTAAGCACGTCAACGTAGTGGAATTGGTTGACTTTAACGAGACAACAAACCGCCTCACCACCCGCAGAGTGGATGCACAGGAATTGTTCCTCAAGGTCTGGAATTCAACCTATTTTTTGGGACGCTTAAAAGGTCACCATCTCTCTGAGCCAGACACTTTGCGAGCTAGAATTATTGAACTCGGTAGCTGGCTAAAAAAGTATCACCTCAGCTCCATCGAAGAATCCACCGAAGGTGCAAGTGGCAGATCACTTGAAGCCGACTTTCACAAGAAGATAAAAGACATAAGACGAAACCGCCTGATCCCTGAAACCAAACTAGCGCGAATCGAAAAAAAGTTTGGAAAGGATTTCAGCAATCTTAGCCAGCCAAGCTATCTTAACCTGAATGGCGCATTTCCATGCCGTGTCCATGGCGACTTCACAATCTATAACATTCTCATTGATCACCAAAACGACTTACACATTCTCGATTTTGGCGATACTCGGATATCAGGTAACTTCGAAGACTTAGCGCGTTTTTACAGCGGTTTGTGGGCTATATCCCGTACAAACCGTAGTCGTTTCAAGCTTCTTTCTGATTTACCTGAACGCTTCTTGAACGCCTACGGGGTATCGCATGAAATTACAGAAACTCCCTACTTCCGTTGTAACTTAGCCTTTAACTTCCTTACACATCTCGCCGCTCAAAATTATATGAAAGAGCTTTTATCATGGAATTCGAATCGAGAAATGAGTCTAATAACAAAGGCTGGATTAGAGTGGATTTACGAACAAATCTAGGAGGATCTTATACAATCAGATAATAATCTAACCTCGGTCCCCACTTAATCTTTCATAGCGTCAAGGAATTGATGAACCTATGCAAAACCCCACTGTTATCGAAGAACATTTTCGCCAGCTCGAAGACGTACTTAAAAGCCCTGTTGCTGCATGCGAACCTCGAAACCGAGCACAGACACTTATAAAAGCTAGGCAAATACTCGATACTTCAGCACAGTGCTGCATTGTAGTAGCTACCAGTATCAGCTCGAATCCAGTTCACAATATCATCGATCTGTACAGAAGTATGAGCTGCCTAAAATACATACAACGACAACTATGTGAAGAATACGTTCCTTTGCATACCTGCCTAATTGGCATCTACCCTTCCCTGGAGTACCCTGCTTGTGTTTACGAGCTCAACACTAACGCTGACCGTTATGTTATAAACAATGTATTTCCCTATGCTTCCTCCCCTCTGATAACTCTACTCAAGTATGTGATCAGTAAGTTTATTGGGTCCAACCCTTCGGTCGGCGGATTAGGCTTGGCTTTTTACAAGGGGTAACAATGCTATTTGTTAATCGATTTCTCTCGGACGCAAGGTTACATGACATCCACCTTACCGATCACTCCGTGGCGTGCATCAGCACAACGCGTCCCATCTATCTGGTTTTTGGCGATTCATCTGATTATCCAATCTACGTGATTAGAGAATTGAATGACGAACAGGATTTATACACACATCAAGTCCACAACCATTTGTATCAACTGGTCGGGAATCAGGTCCCAAAAATTGTTGGGATTTATGAATATGAAGGTGGAAAGTACAGCGTTCAACGTGGAGTGAAAGGCCTTCCTTGGTTTCAGATCAAATCAAAATTTCGAACTGAAGAAGCACGAATACGCTTAGAGAACAGACTATGGAATTCTCTGAATGAGTTTCATAACGCGCTTGCGACAAGCACTAGTTTCACTAGTCTAAGCGCTAATGAAACCAAAAAACTTCAGCCCCATAAAGAGCTTCTTCACGCCTACGAGGAATATAAAAGTGTAGAATGCTCTGAGAACGATGCGCTTGATAAACTGGTTAAATTTGCTGTCAAAGATCTATTAGAGATGCCAACCTGCATGGGGATACCGCAACATGGTGACTTCTGCTTGAACAATTTGATTATCGATACGGCACATGTAACTGTAATTGACTTTGAAGATTTCGCAATAACAACAATGCCGATGTATGATCACTTCACTCTGGCACTATCATTACCCTCATGCCCGGAAGATCCAAGCGTGGCAGTCAACATTCTGAATGGGTCAAAAATCATATGTGGAGCTAAAAAAATTGGTATTGATTCCGATTGTATTCGATGGCATTTCCTCCACCATATCTTGCTTCGACTAGGTCCATGGAGTGCTGGCCCTAAAAGAGCAGTACATAGAGCTTGGTTAAAAAATATATTAGGGAACTTTGTTGATAAACAACTACCACTGACAAATCACGGTAACAGATGCTAGCAACCCACTCGTTCATTTAACGGTTATTTAATATATTCGTTTAATGCATTTATAATAATATATTTCAGACTTTTCTTATATAAAACTACTTATCTTTTTTTGTCAGAGTCACTTTTAAAATCGCATAAAAACAATCCGAGTTAGTTATAAAAAAATCCGTCAATAGGTAAGTTCCAATTTAGGCGCTTTGAAATTTCGTACTGAGGATTAACACCAGTAATCAACTCAACGCTTTAATTTCGCCCTATAAATTTCGACAATCTCGTCTTTTAACGGGTGCTTGGTAGCAAATACAGCTGCTATCCAAACGGCAGGTAGCACTACTGAGATCTCAAGGATCGAATAAAGTGAACTGTTAGTTTCATAGGGAAAGATATGAGCAAGTAGTGTAGCTGCCAACCAACATATTGAAGAAACAATAGCGCTTGAAGTCAGTGACCGAATGTAACGAAAAACACCAAGTCCAATCGCTGTCTTTACAAAAAAACCTGACGCCAAAAAGTCGATTATACCGGAAAAAACAAACGCATATCCTACACCCATTAAACCCCAGTTTTGATATGCTAGTATAATCGAAAACAAAAAAACAACGAACACAAGAATTTCTTTGACTAGTACCAAAGTTTCTTTTCCCACTGCCACGAGAGCATTTGGCGCTAATATATGCCCGGTGCGGAAAATTGCCCAAAAAGCCACAACTGTCGCTATTGGAGCCGAATCATCCCACTGATCACCAAACATAAGCCGAATTGCAGGTAAACTTGCTACACTCGCTACAGCCAGCACTGGCCAGAGAATGCCCGCAATCAATTGGGAAGCTCTGGTATATGCGTAGGACAGACTCTCATTTCTCTTTTTAACATCGGACAAATAGGGTAAAGCAACGGGCGTCACGCCGGAGAGAAGGGTGTTCTGCAAAAATAACATGAACCCAAGCCCGCGCGAAAACATCCCAACCTGGGCAGGGCCTCCCATCTTACCAATTACCATATCCGGCACGGTATTTTGGGCTTTTTGAAGCATATGGCTCAAAGAAGTATAAACCCCAAGCTTTGCAATTGGCTTTATCTCTTTAAATCTTGGGCGGTAAACTTTCACATCCCTAGTAAAGTATATATATAGCAAGAACTGTACAAATGCCGTAAATAACCCAGACATCGCTAAGGAATAATAACTAAACCCCCTAAAAATTAAAACGACAACCATAATTAAAGAAGCAAAGGAAGAAAACAATCGTATAAACGATATCTCTTTGAACTTATACCGCCGAGCCAACAACGCATTAGGAATACTTATGTAAGGAGCAAAAATAAAACTTACAGACAATATTTTGAATATCAGAGATAAATCTGGAATATCAAAGAACTTTGACAGCGGATTAGATGCAAAAAAAACACCCAACCCAAGCCCCCAACATATAATCACAGTTAAGCCATAAGCAGACCTGATCTTATCCTCTGTAAGCTCTTTCTCTCTTATCAAATACGAGTTAGCACCAAGGATCCTAAACTCACTAATTATAACAACAATCGAGCTAGCCATTGCATATACGCCTATTTCCTCCGGAGTTAGCATTCGAGCAATAACAATAGTGCTAACAAGACCAACAGCCATTAAAGCATAGCGGCCCAAAGAGGAGTAAAGCAAAGCATACCTAACACTTGACATATTATTTATAACCAAAGTTTAATTTAATATTATATGCCAGTTCAAGATCGTCCTCTTACTGTGCACAACAAGGAGTTTCCGCTAACACCCAGATACGACCTTATAACCCGAAATTAAGTACCTTTATTTCGATGGCAACACGAAATTAACTCAAACACTTACTTTCTTGTCTTTTCATATTAATAATTAGCGAAATGGATCAATCCTTTGCGATAATGATAGCCTCCATAAGCTAAACGTGAGAAACGAGCTAGGATGGTGTCTTTCGACCGTATATCACAGTGCGCTTCAATTATCTGTAAATTTGCCCGAACCCTAAGCTGAGTACCACCTGACATATCGCCACCATTAACCCCGTACTTCACTAAAGCGTATGCCACTACTCATACGCTATACACCTTAGCTATTCGTAACCATAGATCCAAATTTTCAGATGCTTTGAAGTCGGTGAAGTACATCCCGCTTCAGAGCTATATAGGTTACTACTACAGTTCCTCCAGTCGTTCGGTTTTGTACTAGAAGTTGAGAGTAGATTTCCCTTTTGATGTTGTGGTCCGCGAGCTATTCGTAATGTCTGAGCCTCTTGGTCAATTATCTCTGTCCCCGATTACACTAGACCCGCACCAACTTCACAGCGGTATTTGGAGCTCAAGTCTTTCTACCATCCAGAGATCATCACTACCGAGGAAAGCAATGAACTAACCCCTTGCCACAAGTATGCTATTGTTCCTGGCAATAACCTGCCCCTGATTTGGCTGAATTGTTACTTGAATCTAATCTGGAAATAGCGCCTCAAATTTTCTGAGGATCGATAATGTGGCATCGGTCGAGCCATCATTGATCACGATAACTTCAATAGGCTCATAGGTCTGGTAAGGAACACTTTGTATAGTCTCAGAGACTAGCCTTTCACGGTTATATACCGGGACAATAACTGATACCAATTTACTGGTTTTTCTTGGCTCTCGCGACACTCTGAACTTCCTTGTTTCTTTCAGCTAGCTCGGTAACTCGGAAATAATAGATATTTGAAGCCACAGCAATAAATAGTATCAGCCAGTATAGAACTTCCGCTCTTGTGCGGTTTATAAAGCTGGCAGCGACTATAAAGCTCAATAAAGCCCCTTCGAGCGCCAGAATTTTGAAATACGCATCATAATTTTCTTTCCTAATCAGGTGTTGCTTTGTACGGCGGGATACCCGATAAGTTGATACAAGAAGCGCCAAAAAAATCAAAAATCCTAGCCAACCTATTTCGGCCAGCGCTTGGAACCACGTAGAGTGTACAGCTTTACCAGTTGTCCGGTTTTCAAAGTAATGAGCAGGTAAGTACGCCGGGCTTAATTGAATGTATCCACCTATTCCAACTCCTAAAGGGTAATCATTCAGAACATCGAAAGTCGCGAGCCAGAAATCGATTCTGTGGGAACCGCTTTTGCCGCCATCATCAACCTCACGCAGTGTATCCATTCGCTCCCAAAATGCTTCGTCGGCAACATATAAGGTGCCCCCAAAAGCAACCAGAATTATCAGGATAGCTGCTCCTCTTTGCCCTTTTCGTTGGTATCTTGAAAAGATCATATAGAAAAGGAAGAACAGACCTCCAGCTACAGCTCCCAAAAATGCTCCGCGACTGTTAATAAGAACAATTGCGTTGGCAATAAGGGCGCCACAAAAGATGCTCAGTATCTTTATTCTTTTGTTACCAATCCATGCTGTGTAGGTTAAAAGTATTAATGCAGGTACCATGGCAGCTGCGGTCATGTTGCCGTCGCCGCCTGTATCTACCATCCCTATGCCCTCAACCCTGCCCTGCGAATTCCGGCCTAAGGAGTAAGCTACATAACCGATGTACGTGGTTCCCAAAATATATGCCCATAGGCAGGCGTCCAGAGCCTTCTCTGAATTTACTAACTTATAGGCCACCAAAATGATGACGACCAATTTGACAAAATCAAAGGTAAAACGTGAGTGCTCGTCGGGGACGATCGCGAATAAATTCATCACTTCGTACATAATCAACAACGCCAACAGCCATTTGAATATCGGCTGCTGTTTCCATGGTGCAAGCTCTGTCAATTCCCTGTACTTCACCACCAGAATAACTAGCATGAATGAGGCAGCGATTAACGAGTATCGCATTCCCGGGATTGTGGCTGCCCACCAACGGCTGTCTGGATTGGCAAGATATACCGCTTGATACACAATGAAAGACGCGACAGGTGTCACGAAAAAGGCAGTAAAAATACCACCGAGAAAAACAAACAGAAAAAGCAGTGCGACCTTAGACATATTTAACGGCGGTGCCTCGTCCCTATTGGTATTGTTATTTCAAAGACTAGTGTAAACCGCCCGATAACTGGCGGTCATTGCCGCTGCGCTGAACTTTTCAGTGAAACGTAGATTAGCAGCAATCCCAATCATTTCCCTCAAAACTGCATCATCTCGCAAACTTTCTATAGCATTTGAGAAACCAAAAAAATCATCAGGTTCTGTTAGTATCCCCGTTACTCCATCTTCAATGATTTCCGGGTTTCCACCAACACGGGTTGCGACCACAGGCATGCCCAAACTCATCGCTTCAAGCAGAGTCATTGATGTGCCCTCTGTGTGTGAAGAAAGCAAAAACACGTCCATCGCAGCCAGATAATGCAAAGGGTTATTAATAAAACCAGTGAAAATTGTTTTCTGATTAATCCCATACTCAGTTGCTAGCCCGACGAGTTTTTCTTTATCAGGGCCATCTCCTACCATAAGCAGGACTGCATCTGGGTTCTTGGTTGAAAACTCTTTAAAGGCTCTGAGCATCATGCTCTGGTTTTTAACCGGATCAAGGCGGGAAACGGTTCCAACTACGAACGCATCTTTTCGAACTCCTAACCTGTCTCGTATCTTTTGCGCCTCTAGGCCATTCTTCTGTAACGGATCTATACCGTTGTAAATAACCCGGACTTTCTTTCGTGGGATGTATTCGAATCTGACGAGAGCGTCCTTGGTTGCGCTTGAAATCGCAACAATATCCGGAGTCAACATTGCCATTATAGGGTTAGCGAACATTGCTTTATGACGATGCCTATCTGGATAAAAACGTCCGTGTTCAGTAAACACAACTTTTGTATCAGTGCGCCAAGCTCCAAGCCACCCATACACCCAAGGCGTGTATTGGTGGCAATGCACCACATCAAACCGCCCTTCCCTCAAGCACTTACGAATTGCTTTTATCAACGACCAGTCAAACCCCTGCTTGCGCGCAAGTTTATAAACCGGAACACCAGACTGCTGAAGCGCTTCGCCTAACGGCCCGATGTGGCCGTCGATACAAAGAATTTCAGACTCGACGCTTTGACTGGCCATGCCTTGAACAAGCTGGCGTATAACCTGTTCAGTACCACCAATCCCCATATTGAAGGTAAGGTGCAGCACCCGCAGCGCCTTCTTGGGAGACTCTACTGTTATTTTTCTCTGTTCGCCCATCATGCACTCACCTGATACTGCTGCCACCAGAGTTCAAATGCCAGTAGCGACCATAGCTCTTGCGTGAACTGGTCATCCCCTGCCAAATGCTTTTGCCAGAGTCTGCGAATGCCAGCTGGCTGAAAGAAGTTGGCCACACCGCTATTTGGAGACAGTAAAAGCTGATCAACGATAGGCCTAAGTTCATGCCGCAACCACTGCGCCAAAGGCACCGAGAAGCCCATTTTCTTTCTATAGAGAATATCCTCTGGCAGCATGCGCTCAAAAGCTTTCTTCAGAATGTACTTCTTCTCTTTCCCGTGGAGTTTCAGTGCAGCGGGTATCTGCGCGGCATACTCTACCACCCGGTAATCAAGAAGCGGGGCCCTAGTTTCCAGTGAGTTCGCCATGCTCATGCGGTCTACCTTCACCAGAATATCCCCGGGAAGGTAAGTTTTTATGTCGGTGTAGAGAATGCTGGATAGGTGGTCGTCTGTGCCGGCATTCTTGTAATGAGCTCGGGTGATATCCGCCGGGTCGTACCCTTGCGTTTCCCGCTTCAGTTCACCCGTAACGAGTTCATTCCAAACATCTCTACGGAAGAAGCTGTTTGTGATAAAGAATGCTTCATCCGGATCGAGCGCAAGGGTTCCGAGAAGGGATTTTGCTTTTCGCGTAGGGCCGGAGTTGATCAAGCCAGCCAGGCGGGCGAGCCCGGGGAATAGATTGTGGCGAACTCCGGCAGGAAACAGCCCCCTTAGCCGGTTTTCTACGTGGTCTGTGTAATATTTGCTGTAGCCCGCAAAGTTCTCATCGCCGCCGTCCCCAGCAAGTGCCACGGTTACTTTTTGTCTGGCTAGCTGCGATACAAAATACGTGGGTACAAACGAAGGGTCTGCAAAGGGCTCGTCAAAGAACCGGGCAATGCTGTCAAGGCTGTCTGCGACATTGTCTTTCACAGTGAATTCGTGGTGATCGGTTTTGAATTGCTCGGCAACTTTTTTGGCCCAGTGCACTTCATCAAACCGCTTTGAATCAAAGCCGATGGCGCAGGTTGTCACGGGGGTGCTGGCGTGGCCTGCCATCAAGCCAACCACAGCGCTTGAATCAATTCCGCCACTGAGGAATGCCCCAAGAGGCACATCGCTGACCATGCGCAGGCGAACGGCATCGTCAATCAGGTTGTAGAGGCCATCCTGCAGTTCATCCAGACTGGCACTTGAGGGTGAACCGAATGACACATCCCAATACTGTTCTTGGTGTGTGTGGGTACCGTCGGTTTCCAACCAATAGCCGGGGGCCAGTTTGTGTACGTTTTTGTAGATGGTTTTTGGGTCTGGTACGTACTGGTAGGCGAAAAAGTCTTTAATTGCATCGTGCCGCAACTCGGTTTTAACGAAGGGAGCGGGCGTTAGAGCCTTTAGCTCAGATGCGAATGCAAACTGTCCATTGGCTTCGTAAAAGTACAGTGGCTTCTTGCCAAGGCGATCCCGAGCCAGGAATAGCTTTCGGGCTGTGCGATCCCAAATGGCTAACGCGAACATGCCATTCAGTAGTTGGAGGCATTCCGGGCCATGAATTTCGTAGAGTGCTAGTAGCACTTCCGTATCCGTGCGGGTACGGAAGTTATGGCCCTCGCTAATCAGATCGTCGCGCAGCTCCTGAAAGTTGTAGATTTCGCCGTTATAGGCAATAACGTAACGCTCAGAGGTGGATACCATGGGCTGGGTGCCGGCATCGCTGAGATCAAGAATGCTCAGCCTGCGATGTACCAAGCCGACTGCGTCGTCAAGCCACGTTGAACCCGCATCTGGGCCGCGATGAAAAATGGCCTGCCCCATGTTGTCGAGCCAGCCCTGATGGGCGTCTCTACCTGGTGTCGAGGCAGTGCGAAGGAAACCGGCGAACCCGCACATTAGCCCACCTCTCGCTTTTCTGGGGACTGTGTCGCGGCTACGGGTTTGGCTTTGCCAGTCAGCTCTCGGAACAAGGCTTCATATTCATCTGCCATACGGGCAGCAGAGTAGCGCGCATGCACCATTTCCCTGGCATTTTGACTAAGGGTGGCCGCCAGCGCGGAATCTTCCAGAACCTGTTTGCAGCATGCAGCCAGTGCAGCCTTGTCACCAAAGGGCGCCAGTAAGCCTGTTTTGCCATGTTCTACGAGCTGATCAACGCCGGGAATATCATAAGCCACCACAGGAATGCCCACGGCCATGGCTTCCATCATGCACCGGGGAATGCCCTCCAGAGAGGAGGTCATAACGAACAAGCTGAATTTGGAAAGCAGTTCTAGGCGATCAGTGCGAAAGCCTAAAAACTCTATGGCATTAACGCTCTTTAGCTGTGCTGCCTGTTGTTCCAGGTCTGATCGTTGACTGCCACCGCCCAGCAGTTGCAAACGAAGGTTTGGCTGCGTTTGGTGGAGCTGGTCAAAAACCTCGATCAGATCCGGTATTCCTTTGCGGGGAATCAACTGGCCGATAAAACCTATGACGGGGGATTCTTTATCAGCGGTATTTGTCTGAGGCAGGCTTGCCAAAGCCCCATCAATCTCTTTGAGATCTACGCCGTTGCGGATAAACGATGTTCTTGCTTCGGGCACTTTGAATCGCTTCATGTCGTCCATCAGTTCTTCCGACAGTGGGACAACCCGGTCGAAAAAGCGAAGCATGTAGGTACCGATACGAATAAATGTAGCGAGTTTGAAGCCAACGTTGCCGGAGAAACCGTGTGGTGTGCTGACACAAGCAATACCGGCACGTTTGGCAGCCATCAGCCCTAATATGTCGGATTTGTATCCGTGGGTATGAATAACGTCGATTTTGTTGTTGCGGATCACTTCGCACAGTCTGCTAACTACTCGAAAGTCGAAACGGCCGTTCATTTCCAGGTAGTGAACCTGCTGGCCATCGGTGCGTGGATAGTATTCGGCAACGGAAAGATCCTGATCCGGAGATTCCCGCGTGACCGCAAGATCACAGATCACGTCATCACGGTTGATGTTGTTGGCCAGCGCGAGAACCCAACGTTCCGCCCCGTAAAATCCCGCGGGGGTAATGAACTGAAGTACTCGTAGCTTACTCACTGGTCTGACACTCCGGAATTCCTTGTTTCGTTGTTTCTGGCACTGTTCCACGTTACTTGGGTGCGCCCCTGAAGCGCCTTCACAATCCCGCGAACCGCATAGCCATTTACCATCACAAAGTAGTAAGGCGTAGCAATCCAGGTTGGCAATTCGTTGCGATTTTGCGAAAGGTGTCCCACAAGGGTTAGCGCCAATATAAGCACTGTGCCTGCCGTGATAAGTTTGAAAAGGCCAAATCCTGAAAAAGCCAACAGTACGCTACCTGCCACCCCCACAAGCAGGAACAAGGGGATCAGCCAGCGCAATAACTTGTGAGAGATTACCTCAAAGGAAAACACGCCTGATTTGGTAGGATTCATTACCTGCCCTACCCGCATTAGCCCCCGAATACTGCGGTTTACGATGCGCTCTTTGCGGGCCACTTCCCGGTCGAAATCGCCAGCGGTTTCCTCGAAGCACTTTGCATCTGCATCGAACACACCGCGGTAGCCTTTGGCGATGATTTGCAGGGGGTTTACGAAATCGTTGATGTCCTGCTGTTGCAGCGGTTCCCAAAGCTTGGTGCGAATGGCGTAGATGGCACCGTCTCCGCCCACTACGGAATGCAGGCGGGATTCCATCGCTTTGATGGCCAGTTCATAGCGCCAGTAGAGGTTTTCGTTGCGGGCGCTGGCGCCCTCGTGGCCGTCGGTATAAAGGGCTGCACCCACCACATAACCCACATCCAGATCGGCAAAGTTGCGCACCAGTTTGCCGATGGCATCGCTGGCGTACATGGCGTTCGCATCGCTGAACACGGTTATGTCGGCTTTCACCTGCTCCATGGCAAGGTTGATGCCCATGGTTTTGCCCAAGCGGCCTTCCTGGCGAATTAATACTATGCCTTCGTTCTCAAACTCTCTTACCGCGTCGTCTGTACCATCCTCTGAGCCGTCTGATATCACGATGATCTGGAGCAGCTCTTGCGGGTAGTCCAGCTCCAGCGCATTTTGCAGTTTCTCGCGAATAACGTCTTCTTCGTTGTAGCAGGAGATAATCAGTGCCACAGAAGGTTTTTGTTCCCCCCGGCGATGGGTGATATCCGGCAGGCCTAGGGTGAGCAACCACAATATGGCCGGGTACCCGAAATAAACGTACACGGGCATGGCAAGGCAAAGCAGGGTTAACAGCAGTACTAACGTCATAAGGTAATGTATCGTCTCAATTTGGGGCCAACCCAGTTGGCGAACGACAGCGGCAGCCGTCGCCAGATATTTTCAATCAGGGGCCGCAGCTGTGAGGCAACGGATGCCCCGCTGCTGTTGGAATCGTTACCCGGCAGATTTAGCATGCCGCTGCGGTATTCTGTCCAGACCAACCTATAGGGTTGGGCACCCCACTGTTTCTTGAATCGGTAGGTGCCTTCATCCAGTGTTGAACGGCCGAAATCGAACCGGGTGTATCCCAGATCGCACACATGGCTTAACAAGGTCCAATACAGCAGCATATTAGGCGCAAGCCGGTTGAACTCTTCCAGCGTGGATGCCCAGGGAATGCAGGCTTCTTTACCCCCTAGCAATACGATGCCCGCCCCCACGGGCTTATCGGCCTGAAACACAATGCCAATCAGCATGTGCTCGCCATAGGCGGCTTTCAATTCCTGAAACCACTGCAGGCTATGCACCGGCGAACCCAGCCTACGCATGTTTTGGGCAAACACCTCGTAAAACAGCTCTACCGCACCCGTTTCTGTGTGGAGTTCGGCTCTCAGGCCATTTTTTTCAGCTTTGCGGATCTGGCTTCGCAGCTTGGGCTTGTAGCTTTTGAACAGGGCTTCGCTGTTTTCGGGTAGGTCGCACAACATTCGCACTTTTGTGCTGCCAGGCAAGGCATCAATGCTCTGCTTGTTTTGATCGCGTGTGGCATCGCTGCCGGCGTTCAGTGCTTCACCACCCTCACGGATTTCGAGGATCTTGACTCGATTTGTTTTAGTTAGAGCTTTGGCTTCGGTAATCAGTTGTTCCTGAATTTCCTCGTTGTCTGCCAGTGCACCGCCAAGATCGCAAAATGGCAGTGTCACCAGGCTGCTAGTGCCGATTGGCGGTTTTACTTCCACCAATGGCAATACACCACAGAGTGTTTCCTTGTGGTGCGCGCTGATCACCCAACCCGTGTGGTCATAGGCTTGTTCAGTCGCATGCAGCCAGGCGCTTCGGTGATAGGGCGTGGCTGCAGAATGCCCTGCCACGTACCGATTGTATTCATCGGCCGGGAATGCGTTAAATCTGGAGGCTCGAATATGTAGGTCAGCGCTCATTGTCGGCACTTGCCTCCCCAAGCCAGCGGTTTCTTGCTCGCCTTGCAACATCCTCAAGCTTCAGCTTGAAGCGGGGCCGCTGTAAAGCAATCTGCACCAGGTTGCGATGAAAATGGCCAAGGTTGGACTTGTAACGCTCATCGCCGCCCATAAAATCGTAATAGTCGAACCCTTGATTGCGGTAATCTTCAATGCACAGAGCATGGCCCAGCAAGCCTGGTTTAAGGCGGTTATCGGTTTCGACGGCCATACCACCCAAGTAAAAATACACCACCTTGTTGTGCAGCAGGTTGTAGAAAAAAGCAATTCCCTCATCCCCCGCCATTACGGAAATCAGATCAACGCTCCCCTCTGCCCACTGTTCACGAATAAGCTCCCGGTGGAATCGCACGAAATCCGGGTTGGCAAACCCGCTCTGGTCCGGCCCTTTGCCCCAACGTTCGAGGTGCCTGGGGCCAATGGCATCGAATACGGCCAACGCCTGGTCTACGGATTCAGGACGAACCAGGGTGACTTCACCTCGCTCGTTGTAAAGCCGGTGCGCACGATTTATCTGGTGGCGAGTGTTGCGCGAAAGGGTAGCGAGATAGTTTCCTCCGCTTTGGCGCAAGCCATCAAGATCGACCCCAAAACAAGGTGCTTCCCAACGCAGATACTTGTACAAGCCGGTGATTTTCGCATAGCGGTCGGCTTCGTCGGCGTCAATAGCCCCCAGAATAAACTCGTCCCAGCCAGGCATGGTACGGCACAGGTGCTCCAAGCAGGCTTTTGCAACGGCGTCTTCTTTGCCGCGTTCAGCCAGAAAACCGTTGTACTCGATCCAGATTTGATCAAGCAGCTTGTGGCCGGTTTGATGCAGGCGTAGGCAGCGGGATTTCAACAGGCCATGTCGGCGCTCATCGCTCTCTACTACCAATCCCAAGCCAACCAAGCGCTCTCCTTCCATTACGCGAAGTACCAAGGCATCTGGCTTATAAACGTTCAGCCAATGCCCCAGCCATTGCCAGGATAGAAACACCGTGGGTTGTGCACGGTGTTCCAGATCCAGCCAGTCGCTGCGCAAGGTTGCGCATTGGCTGGCTGGTTCTGTTGTCACGGTCAGCCGTCCTGCTGTCATGGTGCTACGTCCGTTGCCTGTTCAGTGCGCCGGGTTCGGGTGTTTTACCAGAAATGGACCTATGGCGAGATAGTCCAGGGCACCCTGAATGAAGGCTCTTACGCCATCCTCCGGAGAGTTGACGATGGGTTCTTCGTGCATATTGAAACTGGTGTTTATCAGGCTTGGGATGCCACTCAGCTTTTCGTATTCGGCCAATATGTCGTAGTAACCGGGGTTGGCTTCACGCTGGATAAGCTGCGGCCTGGCCGTGCCATCTACGTGCACAGCCGCCGGGCAGTTTTCTTTCATGAAATCGGTGCAGTCGAAGGTCACTGTCATAAATTCAGCCGCGTGCTCAGCGCCTTTGATGTTGAGATAGCACTTCTCACGGGCTTCGTAGAGGGTCACCGGGGCAAACGGCATGAACTCGGTGCGGCCAAGGCGTTTGTTCAGCCACTGATTCACTTCCGGTTCGCGGGCGTGGTACAGAATGGAGCGGTTACCCAGGGATCTTGGGCCATACTCCATGCGGCCATCGAACCTTGCGACTACTTCGCCGCCGTGAATCAACGCGGCGACTTCAGCCGCCAGATTCTCGGGCCGGCGATACTGCAGGTTTTCCGCCTTGAGCGCCTTTTCCATTTCGGCTTCGGAATAATCAGGGCCCATGTAGGCATTCACGATGGAGGGTTTAACGCCACCCGGCCAGCTGTGATAGAGCGCAGCGCCTGTTCCGCAACCCCCGTCGCCCATGTTGGGGTAAACAAAGATGTGGTTTACACCCTCAATTTCAAAAATGCGCTGATTGAGTTTTACGTTTGCTGTTACACCGCCAGAGAGCACGATGGTGTCGATACCGGTTTTTTCTACCCAGTAGCGAATATAGTTGGTTGCTACCTTCTCCAGTACATACTGGTAAGCGGCTGCCACATCGATTTTCGGGAATTTGGAGGCCAGATAACGGGAGAAAAACACGTTATTTGCTTCGTAAATCCGGAAGTCGCCCGGCTTCTGCTCAATGCGGGAGAGAAGAATTTCGCCCAGGATTTCTGGGTCACCGTAAGAGGCCAACCCGACAATTTTACCTTCGTGACGGCTGGGCTTGAAACCAAGGCTGGATGTCACGTGCTCGTAAAGGGTGCCGAGTGAATTCGGGAACGGCAGACCATGCAAGCGGTGGATTTTGCCATCCCGAGCTTCGCTCACCGAACCGGCCAAGCCGGAGCCGTAGCCATCCAGAGTCACGCACAATGCACGCTCATACCCACTGCACAGAAAACTGTTGGCTGCGTGAGACAGGTGGTGATCCATGCGCTTTACCGGTTTGGTCCAGCCCATGTCGCTCAAGCCTTGAACGAGTTCGTTTTCCCACTGTTGGAACGATTCGGTAGCGCCCTCACCCCAATGCCGGGAGGATTTCAGAGCCGCGTTGTTAGACGCCAGTTTCTGCACACCTGCCATGTTGTAATAAGAGTTATGCAGAAACCCTTTTTCCATAATGGCATTGGGGTGCTGAAGGCCGTGAATCGGCTGATTGCGATCTGGCACCCGGCCCAATGCATCTTTGATTTGTGGGCTTAGATCCCTGGGTTGAAAACCTTTGATAAAGGTCTTCTCATCTTCCAGGTTTTTTGTGAACAGCTTCTGTTCGTTCTCCCAAGTAAGGAACGGATAGCACACCAAGTCGAAGTCGCTCATGGAGAGGCCGGTGTAGGCAAGTGCTTTCTCCAGTGCCAAGCGCGGGAAACCGGATTGCTGCTTGGTTCTGGTAAACCGTTCCTCACCCGCGGCGAAGAGGATGTTGCCATCTTCAACAATTGAAACTGTCGAGTCTTTGTCTAGCGGGGATATCCCTAGCACCTTCATGCCTTACTCTCCATATACTTGCGAACGCGGGTGGGCGTTGAAGCCTGGCCGCCTAATTCGTTGAAAAAGAAATCGAAAAACTGTCGAAAGCTGTCCAGAAACCCCTTTAACTGGGCTTCGTTCTGTACATACGTTGTGTTACCCGGTACTACGCTGGGGCTATGGAAGCTCCAGGTGAACGTGCGTACGCCCTGATTGTAGAGTGCCCTTGTAAGCTTGATGTGTTCGGCCGGTGTGAACCCTTCCGGAGAAAGCATTAGCCTGTCCACCGCGCCGGCCCGAGCGAGAATGCCCGGAGCCTTAAGCTTACGCAGCCGTTGCGCGGCCTCGTACAGCGGGACCGCCACCGGTTGAGCCCAGCCGATAAAGCCACCGGTGCAGGGAATCTCCAAAATGGGTTTATCGGACCCACCAAACCAGAATGGGTGTGCGTTGTACCTGCGATAGTCCGGCCCGCCATCTTCCCGGGAATCCAGGGGTGGGCAAACGGATAAATCAATAGTGAACCCCAGTTCCTGAAGAATGCCCGTGGTATTGGGCCCAAAACCGTAACGCCCGGCCTTGTAGGCAACGGGCGCCTGACCAAAATTCTGCGCAATGGTATCCCGCAGCACACGGAGTTTTTCCCGCTCCAGACCTTCGGGCAAGTTGCCGGGGTACATATTTGAGCGGGACAGTATTTCTTCTTGAGGTGGGTTAACCCAAGGGTGAAGGTGGGCCCCAATTTCACACTGGCCTTTCTCGGCAAATTGTTTGAGCAACCCGTAACCGTGGCGCTGGCTGGCGACCGGATAGTCAATGACGTAACACGGGCGAATGCCATACTCGTTGAAGATGCTCTGAGCACGATCGATGTGCGCCATCGCGGACACCCGATTCGCCCTGGCGTCTGGTTCGGCACTCCAATCAAACTCTTCTTCAGTATCAATCACCACGATCAGTTGTGGTGGTGTCTCCGGTGGGAGCCGTATGTCCTTCTTTTGTTCAAACATGATTCCATTCCTGACTGTCGTATCGCCGTGCTACTACGAATCGCTCTAATGGCCAGCTGCCAACGCTACCTACTCAGTGCAAAACCGTGAGTCAGCACAAAACGCAGCTCAAATTGCTCTTCATCACTTCGGGCCAGACGCGTACGCAAGTACGATTGGTTGAACTGCACACCAAAGCTTGTGTTCTCAGCCAGCTGTCGACTCCAGTGCGTAGTAAAGCGATGAATCTGCTGGACAATAATGTTGGCATCTTCGTCTGCTTCAGCGTTCCAGCTGTATCCGAACGTTAGCCTTTGAAGCGCCGTCAGCTGAAAACCAAGGCTGGTACCAGCACGGTACTCATGGGTGGTTGCACCGGAGACCTGGGATTCCAGGATTGAGCCTTCAGCATAGATCCCTAGATCACATACATCGCAAACCCGTTGGTTGTTATGGGTAAAGAGCAGTGAGTCGGTAACGACCAGCTCTCGCAACCGGATTGTCTCTGGCAGGAATGAAAATTCCGGTGGGAAGCCTGTAGAAAGGTCTGTGGCGCTGTCAGACATGCTGCGATCGTATTTGATGGCTGTACGCCAATCAGAAGTGACCCAGGAGCGTTCTAAAAATCCGGTTATCGCCTCATTTTCGCTGACTGTACCGTCTGGGTACTCCGAGTTTGCCTTGCTAACACCGCCACCGATGCTAAAGAAGCCGCCTTCCGCATCGTAGCTGTATACAAGCTGGACTGTATCGATGGTTATATCTGTACGCCGTTCTTCAGACCAGCTCCGGCTGGCGTTGAGACTGCCTGTGGAGCGATCGGTCAGCCTGCGAGATAATTGGCTGCTGGCCGTCACGGATTTCTGATCGTTCAGGGTGCCGCTGCCAAGCGTTCGGCCAGCCTGGCCCGCAAATCGCAGCGTTGTCAGTTCGCCAGGGTAAAAACGAAGCCCGGCGCCTGCGCTCACGCTGTTCTGCATGTCATAACTTGACGGGTTGATCACAAACCCTGTGTCGTTACGTACTGAGTTGACCGTATGGCCCAGGTTAAAGTCGAGCCGGCTAGCGGGATCTTGGTGGGTGTAACGGGCCGCACCGGTAATAGTGCTGTTATCGGACTGATCCGAATCCGCCGATTGCCAGCTGGTATCAACCGTGCCGCCATACTGTAGCGTCAGCGCATTCGCGCCTCTCTCCAGAGTGCCTCCCACAGCCCCGGATACACCCACTCCCGGCTTTGTATTGGTATCCGTGTAGGTGCCCTGATCTGTACGCGTGTGAGTAACAGCGGTGAATACGGACGCAGAGCCAGAGAGCACCGATATATCGTCACTGAGGCCCTGCGCCGTTGCCACGAAAGGCCAGACAGCACAGCAAGCGCCCGCCAAAAGACCGGCGAGGCGGTAGTTGTTTGCAATCCCTGCTGTTCGCGCCACTGTGCTACTCCTGAAAAATCAGGCCGGAGAATTTGTCTGACCCAAGTGCATCCACGGAATCTTCAATGACTTCACCGGTGACTTCTCCAAATGGAACACCAAATACTATCTGGTCTGCGAAACGCTCAAGAATCCGCGCCTCGGTGTTCTCTCGAAAAGGTGGTGCATTCAACACTATGCACCGGTCTGGATAGCGTGCTTTGAGTTCAGTCATCAATTCGCGCATGCGAACGGCTGAAAACAGCTCCACTGCGGAGGATGCCCGAGTGCCTGCCGGAATCACTGTAAGCCGCTCTACACCACTGGAGTAGAGTATCGATTTGATGTCCATGGAGCGGTCGGCTACAAAATCCGTAACACCGGTATCCATCGGGCTGGAAACCAGGCCTTCCAGTTCGTTGCTGTAAGGATCGCAATCCACGAGCAACGCTGAGGTTTGTGAATCCAGGGCAAACGCAGCCGCCAAGTTGTAGGCCGTGAGCAGGCCACCGGGGCCGGTGCCAAGACTGCTGAACATAACGGTGAAACTATTACCTTCGCCCGCCCGGTTGCGCAGCTGTATTCGTAACTCCCGGTAGGCATCCATGACTTCTTTATCTGCCATACCCGAGAAGATTATTTTCCTTTCCCGCAACTGCTCACGGCTCCAGGGCCGAGGGTTACCAATTAGCCCCAGAGACACCGATGAATCGTAAACCGTCGGTGGGTGTTCACTTTTATTGGATTCCACCCGGGTCCAGTTTGGTTTGTCTCTATCTGAACCTGCATAGGGGCGCTCGGTGCGGAAGTTATCCTCCGCGTTGGCTTCACCACGGGTATGCCTATGTTGGCGCTGTTCTTCCTGACTTTTAAGAAGGGCATTGTAAAGTTTGTTGTCATCCATTAGATGCGCCCCCCCCTAAACCAGTTAGCTCGCCTGCTTTGTTAATCAATTGTTCCGGGGTAATGCCCATCACGCTGAACACAAGAACGGCGAGATACGCTGCCATGAACACGGCCAGCATCAGCAGAATCGACAGCACATCTTTGCGAAACAGGCGGTCTTTCCAGGTGCTTCTGTAATGTGGAATGCTGGTCAGCACGGGAATAGACTCCGGCAGGGCCAGTTGCAGCGCACGGGGCGAACGTACACGTTGATCAAACATTACGAGCATTACCAGCAAGCCCAGTACCATGGCGCTGCCAAGGAACGGGCCCGCAAGACCAACCTGGTACAACTGCAGGCCATCCCATCGAGTGGGATACGTAGCGGGCTCCTGAATTTTATAACTTACGCCCTCTCCCTGAACGTCCAGTGTCATCGACAACCGTGCTTTTTCCCGGCGTTGGAGCATGTCTTCGTAAACGCCTCGGGTAACGTCGTAATCCCGGGTTAGCTCTGAAAGCTGCGCCTGGTTCTCTGCAACACGTTGCGAGCGAACAAACGATTCTTCGAGGAGTCGCTCCAGGGATGCCAAGCGGTTTTTCTGAACGGCCAACCGGGTGGTGCTGTCGGAGAGTTGAATTTTAAGGTTTTCGTATACCGGATTTTCCATTACCTCGGTAACACTACCATCCCGATCATCATCGGTTTGGGTGGATACGCGCTTCTCGAGATCTGCGATCTGGTCCTGAACGCTAACCACATCCGGGTGGCGCTCGTGGTAACGCAACAATAGAGAGTCCAATTCTTGCCGCATAGCGACTAACCGCCGCTCGGCAGAGGACTTGCCGGGGTCTACAGTGATACGGCGCACCGGCTGCTCGCTATCCAATTGACGACGGGTAAGCGTTACCTCAGATTCGGTTTGCTGGATTTCCAGCTTGAGGTTTTCAATCTCCCGGCGCAGGTTTTCAATTCTGGCAAGCACGCTACTCTCGGTGCCATCCTGATTGCCAGATTTGAATTCTTTCAAGCGCTGCTCAGCGTCTTCAAGCTGGCGTTGGTAGGATTTAACTTGAGAATCAATGAACTCAAACGCACCCTGGCTCTCGGAGCGTTTTTTACGCACAGTGCGCTCGATAAAGCGGTTAAGCACTGCGCTTAGGACCTGAAAAGACTCATCTGGATTTCTGCTAGTGTAGCTCAGCTCGAGGAAGTTCCGGTTGGACACCCGAATACCGACCTGCGTTCGCAACTCACTGATTATCCCGTTCCGAAGAGCATCCGTTTCACCGCCCCGGATCAACCCGGTATCCAGAGCAATCTGCTCAAGAAATGTTCGGCTCTGCATCATTTCCCGAGCTTCGTTAATACGGTCAAGCTGAGTCACTTCGGCTTGGCCCCGGAGCAATGGCTGCAGGATATTGGATTGGTCGGCGTACAAAACGGCTTGGGAGGTATAGCTTTTCGGGGTTACATAGCCCAGCGTCAACACCCCTGCCGTCACGGCCATAAAAATAACTACAGCAGCCAACCTGTGGCGGTAAAGCTCAAGCTTTACCGCACGGAGGGTGTCGAGAATGAACTGTATATCCATCAGAGCTCGCCTCGGAACAACTGTTTGCGGGGCACGCTGATAACATCCCCAGGCTGCAAGCTATGGTTCGTAAGCATGTCGCCGTCGGTAAGTATGGCTTCAAGATCCAGCCCAAAGCTCTGATATTCGCCGTTGATCTGGCGGTGCAGAACGGCGCGGCTGTCTGCTGCAAAATCGGTAACGCCACCCGCCATAAGGATAACGTCGAGCACTGTCATGCCAGGCTGAAAAGCCACCGACTGCGGGGCTCCCACTTGGCCCGTTACACGAACCCGGTTCCGGAACTCTTTACTGAGTGGGTTGGTGACCATCACTGTCACTTCTGGCGTACGGATAAACTCGCCCAAGGTGTCACTGATTTCGGCGGCCAGTTGCTCAGGCTTTTTACCTTCTGCTTTAACATCCCCCATAAGGGGCATCGAAATATACCCATCGGGACGAACCACAATGGACTGCCCCAATTCCGGATTTCGCCAAACGTGGATAGAGATAGTATCCCCAACGCCTATCTCATAGGGCTCTGCCTCCAACTCGGATGCCGGCGGCATGTCGGCGGAAGAAGGTAAGCCTGCACAGGCAGCAATAAACAGACCCAGAACTGCAATCAAACCCATCCGCATAAACGTGAAACTAGTCATAAACGCCCTCCAATCCCTTATTGTTCTGAAGTTCAGTATGGCAGAACCGTTACCGTACGCCTTTACCCAGGAGGATCACTTCCACTGTTTGGATCATGATCAGAAAATCCATCAAAAGGCTATGATTTTTGGAGTAGTAAAGATCGTACTCCAGCTTGCCCCGGGCGTCTTCAACGGATGCACCATAGGGATATTTAAGTTGTGCCCAGCCCATCAGGCCAGGTTTTACATAATGCCGGGTATCGTAAAACGGAATTTTCTCTTTCAGTTCAGAGACAAACTCCGGTCTTTCCGGGCGTGGCCCGACGATGCTCATTTCGCCTTTGATCACATTGTAGATCTGTGGCAATTCATCCAGGCGGGTGTTGCGTATGAACGCGCCAACCCTGGTAACCCGGTTATCATTCGCTGAGGCCCACTGGGCTTTGCCATCTTTCTCGGCGTCCTGCCGCATGCTGCGAAACTTGTAGATGCGAAATTCTTTACCGAGCATGCCCACCCGAGTCTGGCTGTAGAGTATTGGCCGCCCGGTTTCCAGAAACACGGCGATAGCTGTGAGGATAATGAACGGTATCATGACGGCCAGGAGCGTGAGGCTGATCAGCAGATCCAGCGATCGCTTGGCGAATACCCGGGACTTCGAGGCTTTAAACCCCTCCGAAAAGACTATCCAGGAGGGGTGAACCATATCGAGCTTGGCCTTTTTAAGCTCTCGCTCGTAAAAATCTATGCCATTGGTGATAGCGATACCACGAAGTTTGCACTCCATCAGATCGGGCACAGGTAACCACCCGCCTTCATTGCGGCGGCGCTCCTGCTGGGCAATGACAATCTCGGAGATCCGATTTTGCCGACAGAACTGGTATAGGTCGTAAGGCGTGGGCAGCAATTTATCGGCATCGACAGCCCCGTTTGGAATGTCTGAGATGCAACCAATGATCCGAACACCTAACGCACGCATGTTGCGCTCGTACTCATCAAGAAGGTTGGCTGCAAAGTCACCGGCACCAAAGATCACTACACGACGAACGAGTTTCTCCGAATCCACAACTCGCAAAAATATGAGCCTCAACACAATCACGACCAGCGATGCGCAAATAACCGCCCAGAACAGATTGGTGCTGCCGGGGTTCGCCGTTGGCAACAAAAGATAGAGCAGTTTCAAGCCGATTCCGCCCACAAAACAGTAGGCAACCAAGGTGCGGAAAAACAGGGCTGAAAGGCTTTCATGGACCATGGCGAGATAGCCACCCATCGCAAGGGTTCCGCAGCTCAGAATCAGCGCGAACAGGCTAGCAGACAGAGCATCTGTATCGACGGAAGGATAACCGACTCCCGCAATGGACAGCAGCAACCCAAGAGAGGAAAAAATTGCATAAAGAACAACAAATTCGAGCGCGGCAAGCACCAGATATTGGATATGAAGATAGTGTTTTCTGAATCTTATATACGTCACGCCGAACTTCCTTGTCGTCTGCACAACAACCTGCGCCAGACCAACATCAAATTCTCCAGCAGATCACGCTCACTTTAGCTTTGAACGACACCCTTTCCACTGGTTCATTTTTTATTTAGTGGCCCATTCTGCGCTGGCCAGCAAGTAATCTCAACACATTGTATCTTTTGGTTACATAGTTTTACATTGTTTTTTATTGCTAGCCGACTTTATTGCATCAAGAATTGTATTTGCGCGGGCAGTGGGTGAAGATTAAGGCCTAGGTACTATTCCATTATTGGTACCACAGGTAAGGAGCACCCATGCCAAGTCAGGATAGACCTCAACCTTTGCACGCCATGAGCATAGACGTAGAAGATTACTTCCACGTTGCGGCTCTTTCTGGCGTGATCCGCCCAGAGCAATGGGGCTCGCTACCCTCTCGGGTGGAGCAGAACACCGAACGGCTGCTGGCGCTGTTTGAAAAGCACGATGTTAAGGCGACCTTTTTTGTGCTTGGCTGGGTTGCCGAACGATTTCCTGCCCTGATTCGAACCTTATCCGACCATGGCCATGAAATCGCCTCCCACGGATACAGCCACCAACTCATTTATAACCAGACTCAGGATGTTTTCCGGGAAGAAACGGTTCGCTCCAAAGCACTTCTGGAAGACATCACTGGCAAATCCGTCGACGGTTACCGTGCTGCCAGCTATTCCATTACCCGTGAGTCTCTCTGGGCGCTGGATATATTAAGCGAAGCAGGGTTTACCTGGGATTCGAGTATTTTCCCGATTCGGCACGATAACTACGGTATTCCTGATTCTCCAACTGCGCCCTACTCTATCCAAACCGCCAGCGGGGCGATTATCCGTGAGTTCCCGTTAACCACGGCGCACATCATGGGGCTTTCCATTCCCGCGGCGGGGGGCGGTTATTTTCGCCAGTTCCCTTATCCGGTATTCCGGTATCTCTTTCGCAATGCGTCCGGTTTTGGCGCGCGGCCGCAAATGTTTTACCTGCACCCTTGGGAAATAGACCCGGAACAGCCACGTTACGATAACGCAAGCTGGTTTTCCCGCTTCCGACATTATACTAATCTGGACCAATGTTACGGTCGCCTTGAGCGCTTGCTTGGGGATTTCCGATTCGGAACTGTGAGTGAAAGCTATAATGCCTACGAACCAGACAAAACCCTGCTGCGCAGCGATCAGATGATCCGCCTCGCTTGATTCAGGGCAATGAGCTGAACAGGAATTGACTATGTATCTGGAATTTTTCGGTCTCCATAGACATCCCTTCCGTATTACGCCGGAAGACGATTTCATTTACATGAGCCAGCAACATTCACGGGCTTTTGTATACATGTCTTCAGCGATCTGGAGTTCTGAGGGCTTTGTGGTTATCAGCGGTGAGATCGGGTCTGGCAAGACAACTTTGCTGAAAAAGACGGTCCGTAACCTGGAAGGCAATCTCAAGCTGCTCAATATTTCCTACACCAATCTTGAATCCAAGGACCTGTTTGGCCTGATCCTGCGTAAAGCCGGAATGAAGGTAGAGGACGAGAGCAAGGTGGCCATGCTGTTCCAGATCACAGACTACCTTGAGCAAATGGCCAAGGCTGGCACACCTGTAGTGCTTACCATTGATGAAGCCCAGAACCTTACCCGGGAAAACCTTGAAGATGTTCGTATGCTGGCCGGTATGGAAAGCATGGGCGGGCCCTCAATGCGAGTTATTCTCCTGGGCCAGCCAGAACTCAAACAGGCCGTACTGGATATCCCGCAGCTGGCCCAGCGGGTAAAGCTGTTCTTCCACCTGGAAGGCCTTTCTCCGAAAGAAACCGCTGAATATATTGATTACCGGCTTCTGGTTTCCGGCCACGGCGGCAATAAACTGTTTGATGGGGACACGGTTCGCGAGATTCACAAGCTGAGCAAGGGCATCCCACGTCTGATTAACAAGCTGTGTGACGGCATGATGATGTGCGCCTACTCGGAAGACCGGCCGTTTATTGATCCCCATGACTTGAAATCCATTCGTAAGGATTTGCTGGGCGACGATCTGCCGGTGAACACTCCGAAGTTGACTGGCCTGAAGAAACGGGAGCACGCGACCCCAGAGCAAACCGGGACCGCTGGCGATTTGGCGGGTGTGGGCCAGGCGCTCGTCCGCATGGCGGAAGCACTGGAGCGTATTGACAGCAGGCTAGCCAACATTTTCCCCGACGAGCAATCTGCCCGCAGGGAAAACCATGGCGTGCCGGATAACGTTAAGCCATTGTCGCCCAGCAGGAAGTAATCGCTGCGGTACCGGCCTAGATAACGAACATATCCACAAATTCGTGAACGGTAGTCTCTTCCAGGTTCTTCTGGTTTTTGCAGGCGCCGAAGATCTGCTCGCATCTTTGCGCCGGAAAGCGGGTTGCCAGATTAGCCCGGAACTTGTCAGATAGCAGTGGAATGCTCTCCTCTCTGCGCCTGCGGTGACCTATCGGGTATTCCACAGCCACTTTCTCCGTACTGGAGCCATCCATGAAGAACACCTGGATGGCATTCGCTATTGAGCGCTTATCTGCCTCGAGATACTCACGGGTATAGCGCTCATCCTCAACGATTTCCATCTTGTCTCTGAGTTCATCGATGAGTGGGTTGGCTTCGTGGAAGCTGTCTTCGTAATGCTCAGCCACCAGATCACCAAAAATGAGCGGCACAGCTGCCATGTATTGCAGACAGTGATCTCGGTCTGCAGCATTCGCCAGTTTACCGACCTTGGAAATGATGCGAATGGCAGATTCGTGTGTGGTTATTACGATTCGGTCAATCTCATCAAGCCGGTCTTTCACTTGCGGGTGAAGTGTTACAGCGGCTTCGGCTGCCGTCTGGGCATGAAACTCTGCGGGGAAAGATACTTTGAAAAGTATGTTTTCCATCACATAGGAACCAAACTCCTGAGGTAACGAAAACTGGCGCTTGTCTTCCGGTTTCAGGGCCTGGTCTTTGTTTGTTTTGCTGAAGAGGACGTCGTAAAAACCCCACTGGGGTGCCGTCAGTGCGCTTGGAATACCCATTTCACCGCGCATGGCAATATCTGCAAGGCGCACTGCGCGGGAGGTGGCGTCACCGGCTGCCCAGGATTTCCTTGAACCGGCATTGGGTGCGTGGCGGTATGTTCGCAGTGCCTGACCATCTACCCAGGCATGGGAGAGCGCAGTCAGCATTTGTTCGCGAGTCGCCCCCATAAGCTTAGCGGTGACGGCCGTTGAAGCCACTTTCACCAATATAACGTGATCCAGACCCACGCGATTGAAGGAGTTTTCCAAAGCGAGCACGCCCTGGATTTCGTGGGCCATGATCATGGCCTCGAGAACGTCACCCATGGTGAGCGGCGCTTTTCCTTCAGCAACACGCTTTTGAGACAGGTGGTCCGCCACCGCCAGTATGCCGCCTAAGTTATCCGAAGGATGCCCCCATTCGGCTGCCAGCCAGGTGTCGTTATAGTCCAGCCAGCGCACGATACAGCCGATATCCCAGGCTGCTTTTACAGGATCGAGCCTGAATGAGGTACCGGGAACCCGGGCGCCGTGGGGAACAACCGTGCCCTCCACAATCGGCCCAAGGTGTTTGGTGCAATCCGGAAAGCGTAAAGCCAGCAGGCCACAGCCTAGGGTGTCCATAAGGCAATGGCGCGCCGTATTCCAGGCTTCCTTGCTTGTTATTTTATAGGTGAGGACGTAATCGGCGATCTTCTGGAGGGCTTCGTCGTAATCAGGGCGTTCGTTGAGATCGAATGTGGCTGACGTAGTGACTGACATAGCACCGGCTCCTTCGATTTGAGTGTCTGCTTACTACAGCCTAGCAAACTTAGCACTCAATGACCGAAAGGAGCCGGTTACCCGTTTTTCACTTACCGCTAGAAGCTATCTCCCGGCACCCTCACCCATCCTTCCATCAGGATGCGGGCACTTCGGCTCATGATGGCCTTGGTGGCTGTCCACTGGCCGTCGACTTCTTTGGCTTCTGCGCCAACTTGCAAGGTGCCTGACGGATGACCAAAGGTGACTGAGGTGCGGTCACCGCCGCCTGCGGCCAGGTTCACCAGTGTTCCGGGGATGGCCGCCGCGGTTGCGATGGCCACTGCGGCTGTGCCCATCATGGCGTGGTGTAGCTTGCCCATGGAGAGCGCGCGCACCAGTACGTCGATATCACCTGCAGCAATCTTCTTGCCACTGGACGACGTGTACTCCGCCGGCGGCGCTACGAAAGCGACTTTCGGCGTGTGCTGTCGGGCGGCACCTTCTTCGATATTCTGAATCAGCCCCATCTTCACAGCGCCGTGGGCGCGGATGTTTTCAAACATCGCCAGGGCTTTGGGATCGCTGTTGATGTCGTCCTGCAGTTCCGTGCCGTTGTAGCCGATAGCCTCGGCGTTGATAAACACCGTGGGGATACCGGCATTGATCATGGTGGCTTTAAGGGTACCAACGCCTGGCACTTCCAGTTCGTCCACCAGGTTGCCGGTGGGGAACATTGAGCCTTCGCCATCGGCTGGATCCATGAATTCCACCTGCACTTCGGCTGCGGGAAAGGTTACTCCATCCAGCTCGAAATCACCGGTTTCCTGTACTTCACCGTTGGTGATAGGCACGTTGGCAATGATGGTCTTGCGGATATTGGCCTGCCAGATGCGAACCACCGCCGTGCCGTTTTCCGGAATGCGGTCTTTTGTGACGAAGCCACTGTTAATCGCAAAGGCGCCGACGGCTGCGGTGAGGTTACCGCAGTTGCCGCTCCAATCCACGAAAGGCTTATCGATGCTTACCTGACCGAACAGGTAATCCACATCGTGGTCTGGCTGAGTGCTTTCACTCAGGATCACGGTTTTACTGGTGCTGGATGTGGCACCGCCCATACCATCGGTTTGCTTCTGGTAGGGGTCTGGACTGCCTATTACACGCAGTAGCAGGTTATCCCGCGCGGGGCCCGGTGTGCGGGCCCTCTCCGGGAGATCGCCCAAACGGAAAAACACACCTTTGCTGGTGCCGCCACGTATGTACGTGGCGGGGACTTTGATTTGCGGTGCGTGACTCATTTCATTGCCCTCATTGTTCAAACTGCACCTTCAGACTGGAGGAAGTCCTCAGCAAAGCGCTGCAACACGCCACCTGCAGAATAGATGTGCAACTCTTCTGCGGTATCCAGCCTGCAAATTACCGGCACCTTCTCAGAGCTACCATCTTTGCGAGTGATGATCAGAGTCAGCTTGGCGCCAGGCGCAGGCTTGCCTTCCACATCGAAGGTTTCGGTACCGTCAATTTTCAGCGTTTTGCGCGTTGTGCCTTCCTCAAACTGCAGGGGCATAACACCCATACCCACCAGGTTGGTGCGGTGGATGCGCTCAAAGCCTTCAGCAACAATCGCCTCAACACCCGCCAGTGCAACGCCTTTTGCGGCCCAGTCACGGGAGGAGCCCTGGCCATAGTCAGCACCGGCAATGATGATCAACGGCTGTTTGCGCTCCATGTAGGTTTCAATGGCTTCCCACATACGGGTGACCTTACCTTCCGGCTCGATACGGGCCAAAGAGCCCTGCTTCACTTTACCGTTTTCATCCAGCACCATTTCGTTGAACAGTTTCGGGTTGGCAAAGGTTGCGCGCTGGGCGGTCAGGTGATCGCCGCGGTGGGTTGCGTAAGAGTTGAAGTCCACCTCTGGCACGCCCATCTTGTGCAGGTATTCACCGGCGGCGCTGTCCATCATGATGGCGTTTGAAGGCGACAGGTGATCCGTGGTGATGTTGTCTGGCAGAACCGCCAGCGGGCGCATGCCTTTAAGCTGCTTCTCTCCAACCATGCCACCTTCCCAATACGGGGGACGACGAATATAGGTACTCATCGGGCGCCAATCGTAAAGTGGACTAATGTTAGCGTGGGCTTCCTGGGTTACATCGAACATCGGAATGTAGGTGCTGCGGAACTGCTCGGGTTTCACCGATTCTTTTACGATGGCGTCGATTTCTGCATCATCCGGCCAGATGTCTTTCAGGGTGACAGCATTGCCGTCCTTATCGTAGCCAAGCACATCTTTCTCGATGTCGAAGCGGATGGTTCCGGCGATGGCGTAAGCAACCACCAAAGGTGGTGAAGCAAGGAATGCCTGCTTGGCGTAGGGGTGAATCCGGCCATCGAAGTTACGGTTACCGGAGAGCACTGCCGTCGCGTACAAATCGCGATCAACCACTTCTTTCTGGATAACCGGATCCAGCGCGCCGCTCATGCCGTTACAGGTGGTGCATGCGAAGCCCACAACGCCGAAGCCGAGATCTTCCAGCTCAGGTAACAATCCGGCATCGTTGAGGTACATTTCAACGGTTTTAGAACCCGGTGCCAGAGAGGATTTCACCCAAGGCTTGCGGGTAAGACCCAGCTTATTGGCGTTACGGGCAATCAGGCCGGCAGCAACCATGTTGCGAGGGTTACTGGTGTTTGTGCAGCTGGTGATGGCAGCGATGATTACAGCCCCATCCGGCATTTTTCCTTCCTCCTGTTCCCACTCACTGGCAATGCCACGTTCAGCAAGCTCGGAGGTTGGAAGGTGCGCGTGAGGGTTGGACGGGCCAGCCAGTGTGCGCACAACGGTAGAAAGATCGAATTTGAGAACCCGCTCGTACTCGGCTGTCTTCAGAGCATCTGCCCATAGGCCAGTGTGCTTGGCGAATCTCTCTACCAGAGCTACCTGCTCGTCTTCACGGCCGGTCAGCTTCAGATAGTCGATGGTTTGGCCATCGATGTAGAACATGGCGGCTGTAGCGCCGTATTCCGGTGTCATGTTGGAAATCGTTGCACGGTCACCGATGGTCAGGCTGTCTGCGCCTTCGCCGTAGAATTCCAGATAAGCACCTACAACACGCTCTGTGCGCAGGAATTCGGTCAGTGCCAGCACCATATCGGTACTGGTGATTCCCGGCTGCAGCTTGCCTGTCAATTCAACACCGACAATATCTGGCAGGCGCATCATGGACGCACGGCCAAGCATTACACTCTCGGCTTCCAGTCCACCCACGCCTACAGAGATAACGCCCAGGGCATCGACCATGGGTGTGTGGCTGTCTGTACCTACGCAGGTGTCCGGAAAGGCTACCTTCTTGCCTTCGCCATCGGCACGGGCCTGTACAACCGGCGACATTTTCTCCAGGTTGATCTGGTGCATGATGCCGTTACCCGGCGGGATCACATCCACATTCTTGAACGCTTTCTTGGTCCAGTTGATGAAGTGGAAGCGGTCATCGTTGCGGCGGTCTTCGATCTCGCGGTTTTTCTCGAAGGCGTCTTTCTCAAAACCTGCGTGTTCGACGGCCAGAGAGTGATCCACGATAAGCTGAGTGGGAACCACCGGGTTTACTTTGGCGGGGTCACCGCCCTTCTCGGCGATGGCATCACGCAGGCCGGCCAGATCCACCAGAGCTGTCTGGCCCAGGATATCGTGGCAGACTACGCGGGCTGGATACCAAGGGAAGTCGAGATCACGCTTGCGCTCGATGAACTGCTTGAGGGAATCGGTCAACGCATCCGGGTCGCAGCGGCGAACCAGTTGCTCCGCCAGAATTCTGGAGGTGTACGGAAGCTTGTCATAGGCGCCGGCTTGAATGTCTTCAACGGCCTGGCGTGTGTCGAAATAGTCCAGGTCGGTGCCTGGTAGGGGTTTGCGGTAATTGGTGTTCATGGACGTTACTCTGACTGAATCTGTTGTATTTCCCCCTCTCCCCCGACCCCTCTCCCGCAAGGGGAGAGGGGAGTAAAATCACTGTTCCCTCTCCCCTTGCGGGAGAGGGTTAGGGAGAGGGGGTCGCTTTTTAGACTCGCTTCTCAATCGGCACCCACTCAGCATGCTCCGGCCCGGTATAGTCCGCACTCGGGCGAATAATCCGGTTATTTTCACGCTGCTCTTTCACGTGGGCTGTCCAGCCGGATACGCGGGACATAACAAAAATCGGCGTGAACAGCTCAGTGGGAATGCCCATGAAGTGATAGGTCGATGCATGGAAGAAGTCGGCGTTACAGAACAGCTTTTTCTCGCGCCACATTACTTCTTCACAGCGAACAGATACCGGATACAGAACCGTATCCCCTACTTCTTTGGCCAGTTTCTCTGACCACTTTTTGATGATCACGTTGCGGGGATCGGATTCGCTGTAGATCGCGTGGCCGAAGCCCATGATCTTTTCCTTGCGGGCCAGCATGCCCATCAGGCCTTCTTCGGCTTCCTCTGGTGTCTGGAATCTCTGAATCAGCTCCATGGCCGCTTCGTTAGCACCACCGTGCAGTGGGCCGCGCAGTGTACCGATCGCGCCGGTTACACAGCTGTGGATGTCAGACAAAGTAGAGGCACACACGCGAGCCGTGAAGGTGGAGGCGTTGAATTCGTGCTCGGCGTAGAGAATCAGGGATACGTTCATCACACGTTCGTGCAGCTCGCTGGGCTTTTTGCCATGCAGCAGTTCGAGGAAGTGACCACCGATGGAGTCCACATCACTGTCGGTTTCAATGCGAACGCCTTCATGGGCGAAACGGTACCAATAGGTGATGATGCCCGGGAAAAGCGCCAGCATGCGGTCGATTTTGTCGTCCTGCTCGCTGAAATCCTGCTCGGTTTCCAGGTTGCCCAGCATGGAGGCGCCGGTGCGCATGACATCCATGGGGTGAGCGTCTTTCGGGATCTGCTCCAGAACGGTTTTCAGTGCTGCAGGCAATCCACGCAGGCTCTGGAGCTTGTGCTTGTAGGCGTCCAGTTCCTGCTGGTTCGGCAGCTTGCCGCGCAGCAGCAGGTAGGCCACTTCTTCAAACTGGGCGTTGTCTGCCAGATCGCTTACATCATAACCACGATAGGTGAGGCCGGTTCCGGTTTTACCAACGGTGCACAGCGCCGTTTCACCAGCTACCTGCCCGCGGAGGCCTGCACCACCGAGTTTCTTTGCTTCTGCCATGGATATCTCTCCTCTAATTATTTTGACTGCTGGAACAGCTGATCAAGCTTCTGTTCAAAGTCGTGATAGTTCAGGTAATCGTAGAGTTCCATACGGGTCTGCATCAGATCAACTACGTCTTTCTGATCGCCCTTCTCAAGAATGTTCTGGTAAACGGTTACGGCCGCTTTGTTCATGGCACGGAAGGCGCTCAGCGGATACAGAACCATGCTGGCGCCGGCCTCGCCCAGTTCTTTGCGATTATAAAGCGGTGTGGCCCCGAATTCGGTAATGTTGGCCAGCAAAGGTACGTCGCCCAGCGCTTCCGAAAACGCCTTGTAGTGTTCCAGCTCGGTAACCGCTTCTGCAAAAATACCATCAGCACCGGCTTCAATGCAGGCCTTGGCGCGATCGATAGCGGCTTCCAGACCTTCTTTCTGGAAGGCATCTGTACGAGCCATGATGAAGAAGTCTTTGTCTACACGGGCATCGGCGGCAGCTTTGATACGATCGACCATTTCTTCTTTGGAAACGATTTCCTTGTTTGGGCGGTGTCCGCAACGCTTCTGGGCCACCTGATCTTCAATATGAACCGCGGCGGCACCTGCGCGTTCCATCTGCTGGATTGTACGCGCAATGTTGAATGCCCCGCCCCAACCTGTATCGATATCGACAAGCAACGGCAGTTCAGTTGCTGAAGTGATGCGGCGTACATCCTCTACCACATCGTTCAGGCTCGTCATGCCAAGATCTGGCAAACCATAAGAGGCGTTCGCCACGCCACCACCAGACAAGTAGATAGCCTGGTGCCCTACGCGTTCGGCCATCATGGCAGCGTAGGCGTTAATTGTGCCTACAATCTGGAGGGGTTTGTTATCGTTCAAGGCTTTGCGAAAACGCGCGCCTGGGGAGAGCTTATTGGACATAGTTATTCCTCTCTTATCAGATGGTTAAAACGCCTTCCTGAATTTTTTTCTCGATGTTTTTTCGAGCGGCGTTGATGTGTCTTTTCATTAGAAATTCTGCGAGCTCACCATCGCGCTGGGCGATGGCTTCAACAATACGGCGATGTTCGCCGAGGGCTCGATGGGGGCGGCCAGCAGAGGTGCTTAACCGATAGCGGTACATTCGCACCATATAATAGAGATCGCCCAACAGCATTTGAGCCAGCTTGGCGTTCCGGCTGCCCGTGGCAATGCGGTGATGGAAATCGTAATCCCCTTCGGCCTGATAGTAGGCCTGCCCGTGGGCTTCGTCGATCATGGTTTCGTGGGCATCGAGCGTGGCTTGAAGGTCGGCAATTTCCTGGTCGGTCATGCGCTCTGCAGCCTGACGTGCTGCGAGGCCCTCCATGATTTCGCGTATGCGGTACAACTCCACCAGCTCCGTGGTGCTTAACGAGACTACCCGCACCCCCGCATGGGGGCGCCGCACTAACAACCCACGGGACTCGAGCCGGCCAAGGGCCTCCCGTAGCGGGCCGCGAGTCAATTCGAAGCGGGAGCAGAGATCCAGTTCGCCGATTTTGTCCCCCGGCACAAGATCCCCTTTAACGATTGCCGTTTGCAGACAATCAAAGGCTTCATCGGCTCGCGTGTAGGTTTGTGGTGTAGTGTCCAGCATAGTTTGTCGACAATATGGGCTTGATAATGTCGAAAGTTACGCTTAACGCTCTTGATTGTCAACAATCCGCGAGAGCAGTTGCTAACAATCCAGGGCAAGGTGAGGTTTTGCAGCTGCAGCCTTCAGTACAGCTTTCGCTCTGAAAGAGGTGGCGGCGTGTACTGGTAAACCCAAGTTTCAGTGAGTGGCTCACCACGCAATCGAAGATACATGCGGATAATAATGGGCTCTTCAGAATCCCCCGGAACCAAATCGAACATGGCCCGATATCCGTCGATTGCAGACAATGGCCGCGCTGAGGTAATTTCCACCTCGCCCCGGCTCACAGTGATAACCGCCTCAACCTCAGCGTTTTCACCGAGCATACTCAATACCCCGCCGGCAAAATCCACCGCGAAGCGCCAGGAAAAATACTCACGCTTCTGGCCGATCACACCGCCAAGGCCCGTGCGGGTTGCCTGCACTGTTGCAAGTTCATTCGGGGTAACAGGAGCCTGCTCACCCCAATGCAAGCGATAGGCGTACAAATACTCCTGATTCGGCATTAGTGGCTTATCCGGGTGCCAGAACGCCACGATGTTGTCGAAGGTTTCATCTACCGTGGGAATTTCCACCAGGTCGATACTTCCCTTGCCCCACTGGCCTTTCGGCTGCACCCATACACTGGGGCGGCGCTCGTAGAACACGCCGTCGTCCTGATAATGGTCAAAATTACGGTCGCGCTGCAACAAGCCAAACCCTTGGGGATTGTTATCGCTGAAGCTGTTGAAGCGCAGATGGGCCGGGTTTTCGAGGGGCCGCCAGAGCCATTCGCCGCTCCCGGAAAGCATGGCCAAGCCATCTGAATCGTGAATTTCCGGGCGCCAGTCGTAATCCATGCGCCTGTTGTTTTCACCCACCTGATACATGCTGGTCAGTGGCGCAATGCCAGCTCTTTTCATTTCGGTACGAGGGTAAAGGGCAATGTCTACATCCATCACCATGTTCCGACCGGGGTCGAGAACAAAGGCGTATGCCCCCGTGGTGCTGGGCGAATCCAGTAGCCCCCACACTCGTAGTACATGGCTGCCTGGCTGTGGCTTTTCCAACCAGTAGGCACTGAACCGGGGAAACTCCTCTTCACCGTTCATAGCGGTATCAATGGCCAGCCCTCGGGCAGACATGCCGTACTGCATTTCGGATCCCACTGCACGGAAGTAACTGGCGCCAAGAAATGCGGCTAGATCTCGGGAAAAGTCGGTTTGATAATGGAGGCGAAAACCTGCATAACCCAGATTACTCGGCAGGGTGCCAAGGGGCTCTTTGCCTTCGTAGGCAAAATATTCGGGGTTGTATTCCAGTAACCTGGCCTTTTCGTCAATTACTTCATGGATCTTCACAGGGGATTGAAAATACAGCCCCAAATGGAAGAGTTGCGCCTGAAACGCAGAGTCACTGTCGGCCCAAAGGGCATGATCTTTACGAAACCGGATGGCTTGATAATCGTCCCAGGATATCTGTTTCAGGCTCTGGGGCAGTTCGCCTTCATGGGAGACATAGGGCTGGCTGGCGAGCGCACGGGCGTGGCCTTTTAACCATGCATAGCTGAATGGCTTTTGATTGCTAACGCCTTCCAGCTTTTGCTCCCGCGCAAATACCAAAGGGGTCAGCGGCAGCGCACTGGCGCCAAGCCCTGCTATCAGGGTTTTCATTAGCGTGCGTCGATCCATAGCGTTTCTCCTTCTGTAACTCTGAGTGGGCGCGGGCAACCCGCTCTGGCCACTCGGCCATGCACGGTGTAGCCAAAGCTACGGGCCTTTCGCTTGAGCGCTCAGCCGAGCGATAGAGTGCCCCCAAAAACTCCCGGGCAATGCCCGCCAGGCCCCCTCATGGAGAGCCTTCAAAGACTCTCGATCTCGTACAATCTGACTCATTTCGGAACGTGACAGTGCATCAGGACCCAGTTCAAGACACCGTGCCACACAGGATTCCAGCTCAGCCTTACGGGAACCTCGCCGGTGATTCCATGCCAGCGCCTGATGCAAACGGTTGTGATCAAGCCTCAGTACAGCTTGCTCCAGAGGTGTGAGGGGGGAATTTGCCGGCTCCTGTGCCCGATACCAAACAGCGTCTTCAAGCAACGCCATAGCAGTGTTTTCTTCCGGTATAAGCAGTAATCGGCGCTTCTTCAAAGCCTGCCCTAATGAGTTCCGGCTAAGGTACACAGCGGTAGGTGCTGCAAGAATCAAGGGCAAGGCCACAGGCAAAGACCACAGGAAAAACATAGTGTCCAAGCTCCAAGCGAAGGCGGACCAACCAGCGCCCAGTACCATGCCCGGAAGCTGAGTAATCAACGCCTCTTTCCAGGTGGTTTCCTCGGTGCGGTTCTGCCCCGCCCACTGCAAGGACACATTCAATAGGGCTGAAACCACGTAACGGCTGTGTGCCCACATTCGCACCGGCGCCAACAGCACCGAAATAACGATTTCCAACATCACGCTGCAGAACAGGCGCCACAACCCGCCAAAATCCTTGGTAAACCGATGAATTACGGCGTCAATAATGGCCAGAAATTTTGGAAAAAACAGCAGAGCCAAGGTGCTGAGAGCCAGCCCGAGGGCCCATTCTGGCCGCCATTCCGGCCACAATGGAAACAGTCCCTGGTGTCCATCTGGAAAGTATTCGATGGGTGACAAGGTCATGTTAGCGGCAGCGATAGTGGTAAGAATCAGAAAACCAAGCCATAAAGGTGATGCCACATAGGCCATGATGCCATTGAGAAACGCCATTCGGTGGGCAAAGCGCAACCCTGGCTCCCGCAGCATGACCCAAAGGTGCTGCAGGTTTCCTTTGGCCCATCGGCTATCGCGGGCGAGTTCGTCGGCCAGGGTGGGAGGCGACTCTTCATAGCTGCCACTCAATCCCGGCTCCAACCATACTTCGTAACCGGCACGCCCCATGTAGGCCGCTTCAACAAAATCGTGGCTCATGATGGGGCCGCCAAAAATACCAATGCCTGGCAGCTTGCGCAGGCCGCAATGCTTCATGAAGGGTTCTATGCGCAGGATGGCGTTATGACCCCAGAATGCGGCGTCTCCCATCTGGATCGCCGCCAGGCCGGTGGCAAACAATGTGGAGTAAAAGCGGTTCGCGAATTGCTGAATGCGGGCGAACAATGACTGACCGTTTATGATATTCGGGTTGGTTTGCAGGATACCTACGCCGGGTTCTCTCTGCATAAGCTGTACCATGCGAACGATGGTGCTGCCGGTCATCAGGCTGTCTGCATCCAGCACTACCATGTACTTGCATCGCTTACCCCAGCGCCGAAGAAAATCGGCTACGTTTCCGCTTTTGTAGTTGAGGTTCACAGGTCGCCGGCGATAGAAAATTCGACCCTCACCTCCCAACTCTTTTGCGAGTTTGTTCCATGTCACCTGTTCCTCAAGCCACACGTCGGGATCACGGCTATCGGAGAGTATAAAAAACTCGAAGTGCTCAATCTGGCCCGTGCGTTCAATATCCCGGTAGACAGCCTTCAAACCGCTGAGGGTCCAGTGCACGGGCTCATGGTAAATCGGAAGCAACACGGCGGTTTTCGCTAGCGCTGTTTGCTCCAATTCGGCATCCGTGTGGCGTTTGAGTATGGAGTGTCTGTCTCCACCCATCAGCCGGACTATAAACCCGAACACGGCTGTCCAAAAACCCACAGCGATCCATGCATAGAGAATGGCGAACAATGCCAGCATGCCGATTTCCAGTGCCGTTCCGCCATGATAGGGCAGAACCCAAAGCAGGTAGTAGCTTGCGATACCTGTTTGGCCGAACACAAAGAGCATCAAAACGGTACGGCGAAGATTGGCTACCAATCGCCATGGGTGTTTGCGGGGAGTTAGCGTTGCGGTTTCATCCACGGCTGCGGTACCCGATACTGCCTCTGCACAGGGAAGGCACCGATGTGGGGATGTTTGCGTCCGGGAGGGTGAAATAGTCGGGCAGCCTGTCCATGGCATTTGCCAATAAACGATGACCGTCGAGCGTTGGGGAATTCGGGGATGGCTCGATTTGAACCGCTTGATTAACACCCGCACCAACTTCGGCTACAGCGTCGTCAATGAGCTGAAGTAGCTGGCGGCATCGCTCGCTGGTCATTTCAACACCGGCCTCACACAGATAGTTATACACACGGCTGAATACATGCTGGAAGGAAATATCCTCCATGTTTGTCTCCTTGCCTGTTAATGGCTGTCTGTTCTGCCTATCCGATAGCTATCGCGCGTTGCTCCGAAGATCTGTTTTAGGGCCCAGCAAGTATGTCCAGGTTTCGGTAATGGCGTTGCCATCCTTAGTCAGGGCACCTCTCAGCGTGAGAAGTTTTCCTGCGGTTGGTTTTGCGAGAATCGACAGGCGCCATGAATCGGTTGCTTCCACATATTCAACAAAATGCTCCAGAACTTCCACACCTTCGCCACCACTAACCTGGCTGACAACGGCAGCTCCCGGCCGCAATTCGGCAAGGTCACCACCCTCGAAATCAACAATCAGGCGTAATGCCTCTCCAGAATCCCCATCCGTATTACCTGTACCAACAAATGTGCGCACAGCGCGTGCATTAGGCTGCCCGGTGATGCCTGGATCGCCAAAGGTTACGGAATATTGCAGGCGTCGATTTTCACCCGCTTTCACCTTCTCGGCAGGCTTAAAGAAAGCGACAATATTATCGTTAGACTCTGCGCCAGAAGGGATTTCGACAAGTACAACTTCGCCCTGCCCCCAGCTGTCCCTGTTTTCACCGCCAGGCTTTATCCACATGCTTGGCCTGCGATCGTAACGAGCTTCGTTGTCCTGAAAATCGTCGAACTCACGGTCACGCTGGATCAAGCCGAAGCCTTTAACATCTTTTACATGGTGATAACTCAATTGCAGATCTGCCGGGTTTACTAACGGGCGCCAAAGCCACTCGCCGGTTCCGCCATCATTGATCAGCAAACCATCCGAGTCATGAACCTGCGGGCGCCACTCTCCCATCGGACGCAACGTATTGTCTCCATAGAAAAACATGGACGTGAGCGGCGCCTGCCCCAGTTGATCAATATCATTCCGGAAAAACAGTTGTGCGGTTACGTCGATCCGGGTGCTCTGCCCTGGATGGATTTCAAAACGGTATGCACCGGTGAGGCTGGCACCATCAAGCAAGCCATAAACCACCATTACATCGCTATCTGCGTTGGGGCGCTCCATCCAGAATTCAGTGAACGCAGGGAATTGCTCGCCGGACGGCAGGCCAGTGTCAATGGCGATTCCACGCCCTGAAAGTCCGAAATTCTGATTTGCCCCCACGCCACGGAAGTAACTCGCGCCACCAAACACCAGAAACTGGTTTTGTGTGCCCTTCTCCGACAAAGGATAGGTCAACTTGAACCCGGCGTAACCAAGATCGGCGGGAATGCGTTTCGCCATTTCAGCGTTGGGATAATCAAACCGGGTTTTATCAAACCCAACGGGTTGCACGCCCTCACTATCGATAACGTTCAGCTTGACCGCATGGGAATAGAAGCTGCCTTGAGGGATCATCATCACCTGAAAGCGCGACTTGCCTGAATGCCAAAGGCTTTGGTCAGGCTTGAATCGAATAGACTGGTAGTCTGAATAGCCAAGATTTACGAGGAAGTCTGGTGCTTGAGCTGGTTGCTCATATTTTTCGCGGGCCAAGGCTTGCGCTTTACCTGCGACATCTTTGAACCCGAACGCCTGAGCGTTGCCAGATAGCACCATCAAAATCGCAAATGAAGATAGAAACCCGGTTCGCCTTGATCCAGTCATACCAGAACTCCTTGTAAGCCACCTTATCAATGTAGCATCAGCTACACGGAAGGCTTCAAGTGACATCTTGGTAAGGGGTTAAATACCGACTGAAATGGAAAACGAGAGATCCGGGCTCGTAGGCATGAGGAGCGCCGTATTGGAGGTATTGAGCATCTGTCCAACGCTCAAGTCTGCACGAAAATCTCTGGAATAGAGCTGAAGCGAGATTTCACCTGTGCTGGTGCTGCCAAACCGGTCTGACTGTGCCTCTGAATAGGGCGCCCAGCCTTGTAACAGGGAAAACGTGATGGAGGAGTTAAGTTCGGATGCAAACGGCCAGTGGTAGCCAGGACTGCGTGCATTCATCCGCAGCAAACCTCCTTCAATAACCCGCACGCTCTGGCCGTTAAACCCCCTCATGAGACTGGGCCCTGCCACAACCATGTACTCGGAGGACGGCAAATCTCCAGGTGCGAACTGATATCGCCCGTTAAGCCCCAGGTTCCAGCTCAACACTTCCCTGCTGAGCGATGCCGCCACCGCTAATTTGTGAAAGCCATCGGAATCGCTACTGTAACCCGACGCCCCTATCGTCTCTTCTGAATCCAGCCCTCCAATGGCGGTTAACGATGTTGTTGCATAAAAACCGCCAATCAACTCTCGAGAGGCGCTGCCTTGAAGCCCAACACTCGAAAGACTGTGAGCGGCGTCCTCAATCCAAACTTCGTCTTCAAAGGCACTGCGTTTACTGCTGGAGTGGGAAAACAAGCTGCCGACCTCGATCCCTTGCCAGGACCAGAGGCCTCGTTTACCGGTCACCCTGAAATTACGTTGCGCTCCATAGGAATCGTAACGCTGCCCCGAACCATTTACTGCGCCCGCGTAGTCTCGGTTTTCAAGGTCAATCCGAAAATCACTGCCCGCTAATGGAAACGAATAGCGCAGCGCCAGTGTCGTAGATTCTGCGCTTCCTTCCCTTGCTACTGAATCACTAAAATTAAGGCCAAGCACGTGCTGGGACCAGATCAGGCTGTTGCTGGTCAGATTCAGGCGACCATCGGATCTGTCGTTGCTTCGGTTCGAGTCTCCGGAAAACTCAACATGCGAGGCAACATACTGGGTAACAGATTGCAGAAGGTCGGCGGGGTACAGATCCCACAAGGGGGATTCAGCCTGAGGTTTCACGCTGGCAGCTGAAGCCTGGCCGGCAGCAAGGCCAAAAATCAGGGTTGTCAGCAAAATGGGTCTCACGAAAAGCCTCAGTACAATGAAAAATGAGAATGACGATCCTTTTAAGATCCGGCGAATTACTTTAAAAAAAAGGGACAGGATAATCCAGCGGCACTTTCCAAAAATTACAATTTTAATGATTAGAAAAACAGTAGGTTATAGCGACATTTAAAAGCATTGCTTTAGATATCAGCGCCATGTTCAACGAAGATCCTGGTCTTACCCGCCGATTACAAAATGTAATGAATCCCGCATGCCCTCTCCACTAATGCAAATAACTTGGTAAACTCACCAAAATTTATGGATATGCTGCAAATCCCGACCAAAGGATGAATCAAATGATCAAAAAGTGCCTCTTCCCCGTAGCCGGTTACGGTACCCGCTTTCTGCCAGCCACTAAGGCTATGCCGAAAGAAATTCTGCCGATTGTTAACAAGCCTTTGGTTCAGTACGGGGTTGAAGAAGCCTCAGAAGCCGGCATTCATGAGTTCGGTTTTGTGACCGGCCGCGGCAAGCGCGCGATTGAGGACCATTTCGACATCAGCTATGAGTTGGAGCACCAGATTGCAGGCTCAGGAAAAGAAGATCTGCTCTCATCCATTCGCGAGTTGATCGACAACAACACTTTCGCATTTACCCGCCAGATTGAGATGAAGGGGCTGGGGCACGCAATCTTGAGCGGCCGAAATCTGATCGGTGACAATCCATTTGCGGTGGTTCTGGCAGATGACTTTTGCGTGGGCCCGAATGAGGGCGAAGATGGCGTACTGGCGCAGATGGTTAAACTCTATAACCAGTTCCGCTGCTCTATTGTCGCCATTGAGGAAGTACCGGAGGATGAAACTCACAAGTACGGTGTTATTGCTGGCGAGTCTATGAAAGACGGCCTGTATCGCGTGACAGACATGGTTGAAAAGCCGGCTCCGGAAGACGCCCCAAGCAATTTGGCGATCATTGGCCGCTACATCCTAACTCCAGACATCTTCGATATTCTTGAGCGTACGCCCGCAGGTAAAAACGGAGAGATCCAGATTACCGATGCACTGCTTGAGCAAGCGAAGAATGGCTGCGTGCTGGCTTACAAATTCAAAGGCAGACGCTTTGATTGCGGTAGCATTGACGGGTTTGTAGAAGCAACGAACTACGTTTACGAGAACATCTACAAGAAGCAGTAATGGGGATCAGAACCCACGAGTTATTCCCGGGCGCTCAGGCGCCCAGAATCTGCAATATCATGCGCCGGTTCTCTGCACTTGTCTTGCGGAAGCGGCGCAGCAGTTCACCCTCTTCCTCAGATAACTGAACCCGGTCTATTTCCCGCTCCAGTTCTTTCAATGCTGTTGATAGATCATCGCTGTGGCTGAAAGCTAACCCCGGCAATTCAAGCTGTCCGCCCCCGCCCGGCTCGGTGAGATCCAGCATGTTCTCCAGAGGCGTTTCTGTTTTTATACAGAAATCCAGTAACGCAGATACATCCGGGTAGGTGCGTTGCCTTGCGTCTGAAGCCTCCCAGCTCAGAACCTGCGCTTCTTCGACGCCACAGATCTCCGCAACATCCCGGGAAGACAAACGCTCTGCCTCACGCAACTGACGCAACCGACTGTTGAATGTCTGCAGGTAACGCATGGTATTCGCCTATGCACGTTTGTTCGGAAAATAAGTTAATAAGTAAATGTAACCTACATATAACTTTATAGGAAATTAATGATTCCTGGTGGTTTTGACGCTTTTGTGGAGCGTGTCACATGAATTCTCGGCGGACCTGCACTTCTTGACTATATTTTAGCCAGTACGGACCAACCGACACTGCACCTGTCGGACAACACAACAACCGTGAAGGTCAAATGGATGTTCCCGAAGGCACTCACAATAAGTCTGTTAGCTGTTGCCACCACAGTGATAGGAGCCGGGTATCTATTGTCGGAGGAAAACCGCTTTGCTTTTAGTTGGGAGTCAAAGACTCAAGGAAACGAAGGCAAACACGAAACCCCAGGCTCTGTAACCGCCACGTCTGCTTTAGCGTCACTGGCCGCCTCTCAGAAAAAGCCACCCTCAAGCAATCCTGTCGAGTTTATGTTGGCAAAAGTATCAGATGAGTATGCTCAGTCTGTTCGTTATCCACCTTGGTCGGTACCCTTAACCGAGGCCCAGGCAAAAGGTTATCGTGGAAACCATTACGAACCCGTGGTGCTGCCGCTTGAAAACAGCGGCCAGTTTACTGTAACCCTCGACAAGTTCCGCTTTACCCGGGGTGAGGACATTCTTGTTGTCGCATCACTGCAGGGGCCACAGGTGATGGGTTACTCGCTTGATGCAAGCCTGGAACGCACAGACTCCAGAGATTCGGCAGGAAGCACAACTCTGGAGCAGGATGACCAAACCGGGTACTACCAAGGCAGCTTGAGCTCCGACCAAGAACCTGGAGACTACCGGCTCCTCGTAGAGGCAACGGTGGATGGCAAACCTGTCCGGCACGTCTCCAGCCTAACTATTGAGCCTTATCTGGGAGACTTTGAGGGGCTTGACGATACTTACCTGAGTAACAACAACCTTGTAATTCCGGTTGCCTTTTCGCCGCAAGATCCCGGTTTCTTTGCATTGTCTGCCCAGCTCTATAACGGCCAGCAGCCTGTCGCCCAGCTTCAAGCCGAGAAACGGCTCGACCGCACTTCAGACACCATTTCACTAAAAGCTCACGGCACCGTGGTTGCCAACAAATCACTCAACGGAAAACTCCAACTGCGTAACTTGCAGATAAGGCAACTGCCGGCAAAACCTGGTGACCGCACTCACTACGCCTACGGTCCCGATGAAGGATATGACTTTGAGCCGCCGAGTCTTGATGATCTTCGTGACACTCCAGCGGTAAATCCCGAATCAGAACAGCGTGCAGCCTTACTGAAACAGTTGGCTGACAAGTTCTGAGTTAGCAAAATAATAACCAAGCAAACGGAGCAATCATGACAATAAAAAAGAACCGAAATGCCTGTAAAATTGCGCTTGCTGCGGCTCTCACCAGCAGCATGATGGCCGGAACTGCCCAGGCCCAAATCGCCGGGCACAACGTTATACTGGTCCACGGATTCCAGATGGAAGATCTCGCGACGCCTCCCGCCGATCTGCAGGCGATCAGAAATGCAGGAGAAGACTACTGGCGAACTTTTTGGCTGTCACGGTCTGAAGCCCGCATTGACTGGCCCAGCGATGGCCGTGTAGAGGGCAGCATTGCGCAAAGAGCCTACGAGCAGATGCGTGAAATCAGCCAGCAGGGTTTGTGCAACAATTTTTGCATAATCGTGTCGCACTCAACCGGCGACCTGGTTACACGTTATTTACTGGAGAACCAGGCACGCTGGCTACAGAACGAAGGTTTGCCCCCGCTGAAAATCCTCGCCTCCATAGATTACTCTGGCGCAGGTGGTGGTACCGAGTTAGCTAACCTGGCCGTAAATCTCGCGTATAACCCCACCTGGTATAACTGGCCTTTGCGCGCCGCGGTTCAGGCATTCACAGGAATAGATCCAGAGCCTGGCAAACTCGGTGTAGTCAATGATCTGCAGACCAACACCGCAAGAAATCTGGCGCTAAGCCCTAACTCTATCCCGAGGCTCAGGTTCGTCGCAGGCGGCTCATCCTACGGCGGCATCACCAAACCATTCATCGCAGGCACCGACGATGGGGTTGTCCCAACCCATTCAGCGTGCGGCGCCATCTCTGCGCAGGGTATCGATTCCTGCTCTGGCAATCTCAGCCTCGCAGGCAAAGTAAGCAGCCAGAATGGCCCTGCCGGGATTTACTACAACCACTACCCGGTGCTTATGAATGAGGGAGTGAGCCATAGCGGTGTGCTGGGCTCTGAAACCGGAAACATCTCGGTTCCAGTCGTGAATAACACAACTCTAAATGGCCTACAGGTGGATTTCGCCAGCAGAACCTACGGGAAACGCCCGTGGTGGAAACTGTGGGGATCCAAAGACCAGTACATAGAGGTGCCAGGCTCGGATCAGACCGATATGTCTGCACTTGTTTACACAACACTTAACAATTAACAGCCACTGACTATAAACAGTCCACCGGGTTCAGGGAGGAGCCCGCTTTCCTTTTTACTTCGCAAACTATACATTGTGGGGCAATACCACTTCCAAAACTCTGGTGCTTCCCTACACCATGTCCGACTCGCACAAATCTGATTTGCTCCTCGTAGTCGTCACCCTGCTTGCCGCCGTAAGCTGGATTTTTTCCAAAGAAGCCATTCTCCTCATGCCGCCGCTGCTATTTATGGCACTGCGCTTTCTGGTTGCCGGTGGCTTTCTGGCTCTTTTCGCATGGCGCTCCCTCGCCCACCTCAGCACCGACCAATTCAAACGTGCAATTGGCGTCGGCCTTGTGTTTGGCATCGCCATGAGCTTTTGGGTCATGGGCCTGTTTCACGGCACCAGCATGGGTGAAGGGGCGTTTTTAACGAGCCTTGGCGTTGTGATCGTACCCATTATTGCGCGGCTGGTTTTCAAAGAGGTTCAGCCCGCGAGTACCTGGCTGGCCATTCCTGTAGCCATCGCGGGGCTCGCTCTGCTGTCCCTTCAAAACGGATTTAAGCCGGAGCCCGGCCAAATTTTCTTTGTAGTGGCCGCAACGATTTTTGCTCTGTATTTCACTCTCAACACCCGGGCGGCGAATCAGCGCTCGACTATCAACCGCAAGGGCGAGTCCGTCGAGAAGCATCGTATCCCTGCCCTGCCTTTAACAGCCATCGCACTGCTAACCGTGGGAGTACTAACTCTGATTGAATCGTTGCTGATGGAACCTTGGCAGCCAACCTTCAGTAACCAACCCCCTCTTCTGGTCTGGTGGGTGCTCGCCAGCGCAATTGTAGGAACAGCCGGCCGTTTCCTTGTACAAACCTACGCCCAAAGCCTGTCTACCCACAGCCATGGTGCCGTTATTCTGGTATTGGAGCCTGTGTGGGTATCGCTGCTTGCGGCTGGCTGGTTTGGTGAAACCATGGCACCGATGCAGCTCGCCGGTTGCGGGTTAATCTTCGCGGCGCTGATTGTTAACCGGTGGAGTGCTTTGAGCAAAGCGCTTAGGGCTTCACTACGAAAAGGTAAAACCGGATAAAAGAGGTTGACCAAAATCTCTGGAATCAGTATATTTCGCCCCGTTGCAGAACATAGGACCATAGCTCAGTTGGTTAGAGCGCTACCTTGACATGGTAGAGGTCCCCAGTTCGAATCTGGGTGGTCCTACCACTTCTGCCAAGAAAGTCAGTTACTTACGGAGATCGTGAGAACTGGCTTTTTTTGTTTCTCAATATTTTCTCAATATCCATCCCTATACAGTGCCGGGATATCCTCAAAAGCGTACGCCTTCACGTTAAAAACCCCGCGCTAGTCATCGGTCTTTAGGTGACGAGCCTTCAAGATGTTGGGGTTTGCGAGCGTAAAACTTCCGCGTCTTTCGTCAACGCATGCTCAATACGATTGGTAGCGCCTTCTGGTGTAGAGGTAATTTCTACATTGCAGCTTGTAAATATTACAATAGATTCCCTTCTCAATACCCGTAAACGTGTGCCCCTTGAATTTAATATTTCATACAGAAGCATATTATATAAATAATACAATGGATTAAAGAAATTTTTCATGTCCGAGCCATGCAACCTATACCATGCTATCACTGGCACAAATTCTGCTACGGCCTGTTGAGGCCTGATGTATTTATTGGCCGCTATTCCCATCGTCTAATAAGGAAATAAACTATGAAAAGCTATATTGCGTTAGTAATGAGCATGATGGTAGCAGGAGCATCTCTCGCATACGCCGCGGACGACAAAGATATGGGCATGGATTCTGCCAGTGATACAAAAATGAATTCTGACAGTTTAACCCCGAAGGAAGTTAAGGGAGCCACCCAGCAGAAAAGTATGAAGGGCTCGTTGGACGCGATGGATCCAGATGATTTGGAGGGCATGGATATTTTTGACAGCTCCGATAATCAAATAGGCGATATAGATGAAATCGTTGTTAACAAGGCTGGAAAAAGGATGGCCGTTATAGGCCTCGAAGACGACCTTAAGGAGGTCGCGGTGCCAATGGATAGTCTTAGCATGTCCAGTGATAACAAAAAGCTCACAATTAATATGACCCGGAAAGAGCTGTTGGCACTGCCGGACTACGATCCGATGGATATGGAAAGTGCAGAAGAATAAAACTATCGATTTGTAAGCACCGCAACTCAGCTCGGGCGGGCATCATGTGCTCGTCCAAGCTCTAAATCCTCTTCTTTAATACTTGTCGATAAAAAATCTTGCCCGATCTTAAACGCACTAGCTGCGCAAGGCTGAATTGGAAAAATGCCACGACGTTTTTTCAACGGTTTCGCGTAGCGCACATCCGTAATACTTTTCGGCTGATGTTGAGTTCGATTTCTGTGGAGACGTTTGTTAACTTGAACTGGCTCCACGGGACCGCCACCGATTTTTCGCCCTCAGACTCATCATCATTCATTATCAACTTCACGTACTCAATTCTACCGTAACGAGCGTCGAGGATAATATCGCCGATACGGCCGAGCACTTCGCCATTGCGACCCTTGACGGACCTATGGAGCAATCGACTCAATTCAATATTTGCGAGCCTGAGTAACATATTACCCCCGCGTTAGGCTATGGCGCCATTTAGTGCATCAGCAATCCTGGACAATATCGCTATGCAGATTTTACGCCAAATCGATGGGGCGGAGGAGATGAGAGCATTGAAATAAAGAGGAGCGCGCAGTGGATAATTACGCGTCTGGCGGAGACAGCAAGTTCTTAGCTTCGTAGTGTTTCAGGCGATTGTAAAGCGTCTTTAGACTGATCCCAAGGTCTCTGGCGGCAGTGGTTTTGTTGCCATTATGCGCGTGTAAGGTTGTCACGATAATGCGCCGCTCAACATCTTCAAGGGTTTGACCATCCGGCAGGTGCAGCTCATCTGGAGTTGTGGATTGCGCCGATACAAGGTTGCCAGGCAGATCTTTCAACCCGATTTCAGTGTCCGCCAACAAAAAGGCCCGAGCCACAACATTTCGCAACTCTCGGATATTGCCTGGCCAATGATAGATGCGCAGGATGTCCAGTGCCTCATCAGAGAACTGTTTCCTGACCGACCCACCGCTGCATTGCTCCTCAAGAAAAGCCTTCGCGAGCAGAACCACGTCTTCCCCGCGCTGGCGCAATGGAGGTAAATCCAATGAAAACTGCGCTACACGGTAATACAAATCCCGACGCAACTGTCCGTTCGCCATTGCATCGCTCAGCTCCCGGTTACTGGAAGCAATAATCCGCACATCGGAGGATTGAGGCCGCTCGGCTCCTACCGGCTGGAATGTTTGCGACTCCAATACTCGCAACAACTTTACCTGAAGGTCGAGCCTCATTTCAGTCAGCTCATCAAGAAATAGAACGCCACCCTCGGCTTGTTTAAAAAAACCGTTATGAACACTCGTCGCACCTGTAAAAGCACCTTTCATGTGCCCAAACAGCTCACTCTCTGCCAACTCTGCCGCTATCGCGCCACAGTTAACCGCCACATAAGGGCCATCTCTTCGCGGTGAAAGTGCGTGAATCGTGCGGGCGACCAAGTCTTTTCCGGTACCGCTTTCACCATTAATTAACACAGAAATTTCGCCGGGAGCAATCTTACGAATAGTTCTGTACAAATCCAGCATGGGCAACGATTCGCCCACCAACAGCTCACGCCCACTAGTATGGCCGATTTCATCACTATCGCTGCTCATGTCGTTTTCATATTTGGCTATGGGAATTCAGGGCCTTCCTGAGGCATCGATACCTACCATCAGCATTTAGATGAATCATAGCGGCTTATCCAAGTTTTTGAGAGCTGCATATCTCCACAGGATTCTTATACCCATGACATAGTTTCCTCTCAGAACTGCTACCAATGCATTGTTTAGATTCGAAGCAATCTTCGCGTCTTGAGCAAACACAAGTCTCTAACTCAGAGTTTGTTAAATATAGTTAAATCTGCACCGAAAGCAAAGCCTGCGTGTGAGTACAAACCAGAGTTGGTTGACTTCAACCCCCTTTGCGACAAAAGCTGGAGGCCGAAGGAGCAACGGCGATAATTATTACGCCATCAATGGCTCCAATAAAGGGGGTTGACGGAAGTGCAGTCGAAACCGACGCCATGCTCAACGGCCTGCCTTCAGTAACCATCGACGCGGTTACTGTTGGAGTTTATTATCCGCGCTGTTATAAACGAAAAATAAATTTGAGCGTGGCCACGGAGACATGTTTTTATTGGAGGCGTGCAAGGTATTGCACTCGAACAGAAGCAGTGAGCCGGCAGGCCCTACTGGCGCCTCAATACCGCCGCGCTAACCGCTCTACATGCGCGGCATGCCATCTTCTGCATGCCAGGTTTCGAAATCCGAGTGCCAGTCGAACACACTGCCCTCAAACCCAAATTTTTCGTTGATTCGGGATTGATGAATATAAACCTCACTCCCCAATAACTGGCGCACCACCCCCAGTATGCGTGGGTCGCGAGTCAGGCGGCTAAAATGATCAGATAGCTCGTGCATGGCAAAGACCGAGCGTATATTGTTAGTATTTGGATCGTGGATAATTTGGTCAGATTTGTTGAGCTATTCGCCATCTCCTTAAGCTCATCAAAGAACGGCATCATGCGCTCCTGATTGCCCCCCCCCCTCAAACCAGAGAAATCCGTCTCTCTCATAACGTGAAAGCGATACCTCATCGAGTGGCCCTTCCCATCGGTGCTGGTTGCGCGAGTGAGCCACGGGGTCAGGCCGTAGAAACGGCTTACTTGAGTGCTTTAAACGAGTCGGAAATGGATCGTTTTTTTGCACCATGTCGATACCTTCATGAGCTGAATCCCAGCAAAGCTAAACAACTGCCAAAAGGGAAGATAAAATTTTCAGTGTCGCTCCAAACCACATGGATTATCCATAATGGCCCCCGCATTGAACAACAGGTCGGGTGGGGTGAAGCGGGCCAGGAAAGAATTGCTGGTGAGCTTCCCTTTTAACAATAAAATTCGACGCTTGCGCACTCGACGAAATAATAAAACAGAGTTATCAAACGTTTACGACTCAGATAGTTTATTCCATTCTTTCTCAGCGTCGTATCTATTCATGCCATATCGCTCTTGCACTTTACCGATAAAGTGATCCCTGCGACCGGCAATCTCGTCGACATCATCATTGGTCAGCTTGCCCCAGTTCTCGCGAACTTTGCCTTTAAGTTGCTTCCTGTTACCTTCAGCGATGTCGTTATTCATAGCATTATCCTAAACTTAATTAGACTGTGCGATAAATAATAACGAAATTCGGACTACCAGATGACATCGATATCGCATCCCTATTCCTTTATGAATAAATTCGCATACTGGGTCGCTTTGTAACAACCTCAGAAACATTGCAATTATTTCATAACATCGTCATGCCTGTAATCAGCTAAGTTGCTAAAGTAAGTTTAGGATCAAACAGAAAACATTACATGGACTACCACATTATGGATGCACCACTGAATGACAAAACAGTTGCCTTTCTAGCTACCGACGGTGTTGAGCAAATCGAACTGACCCGCCCCTGGAAAGACTTGCAGGGCGCCGGGGCCACTCTACACCTCATATCGTTGAAACAGGGTAAGATAAATGCGTTTCACCATCTCGACAAAGCACACAGCTTCCCCGTAGATAAAGTCGTAAGCGAAGTGAGCGCCAATGATTACGACGCGCTGGTTCTGCCTGGCGGCGTTGCCAATCCCGACGCTCTGCGCTTGGATAAGGATGCAGTTTCTTTCGTGAAACATTTTTTCAACAGCCACAAACCAGTCGCCGCGATCTGCCACGCCCCTTGGCTACTGGTCGAGGCTGGTGTAATCAAAGGCAAAACTCTGACCTCATTCCCCAGCTTGCAAACCGACATCCTTAACGCCGGCGGCACGTGGGTCGACGAAGAGGTATGCAACGATAATGGCTTGATTACCAGCCGCAACCCGCAGGATCTGGACGCCTTCTGCGCACGCATCATTGAGGTGCTTTCCGAAGACTGATGCATTGATATCCGTAACTCTACGTCAACGCAACCTTTCGGGACGGTGTCAGGGGGCATACTTTGGTGGATCAAACCGCTTGTCCACATAACGAAAACAATTCAAATTCTTCGCCCGATATGAAGGTGGCGTTAATTAGCGCCCACCATCACGCCATACCGGTCTCAGAAATGGGTGCAGTACTTGTGGTTTCACCTCATCCCGATGATGAAACCTTAGGATGCGGGGGACTTATTGGGATCTGCGCCCGAGCAATGTATCCACTCTCTGTTCTGGCCATGACCAATGGCGAAGCCTCACATCCGGGCAACGAGGTGTGGCGCAACGCGCTCAGTAAAATCCGACAACGTGAACAACGTAACGCACTAAAAGCGTTAGGGATTCCGAACCCAGACATCATTCAATTAGGGCTTCCAGACGGTGAGCTAAACCAGATTTCAGAGGCGCGCCGCGAACAAACTCTCGACCTAATCCGTGACGTTATTCGATCACGTAACATCAAAAGCCTATTTCTGCCTGCGATCGACGACCGCCATGCCGACCACCGGGAAGCCGCCAAGCTACTTGTTGAGGCTGTACGAAGTTGTCCAGTCACCTACGTTTTTAGTTACCAAATCTGGCCACCCGCCACCAGACCACGACAGGTGTCAGTGAATGAACGTGCTTATACCCTCGACGTTTCTGCGGTGTTGCCAGCAAAGCGCACGGCCGTTGAGCAGTATCGAAGCCAACTCGGCTTCACCGAGCCAACTCATACCGAGGGCTTTCGAATGCCCCAAGCCCTGTTGGACGAAAAATTAAGAGATCAGGAATGTTTTGCCCTGATTCTTGATTTGTCTGCATGGAGTGCGTAAGTGTGGAAATGCCTATCGCTCACGTTAACGGTAAAGACAATAACCCAACGCAGTCTGTCCTTATCATGCATATCGCCCTCCAAGGATGCCTTAAAGCCGGCTCCATTCCCTATGGCCTGACCGCTGATACCGGCGGCCATATTCGCTATCTTCTCGAACTTGTGGAAGCGCTCTCTGACCGCCCGGAAATCTCGCATCAAATTATTGTGACGCGGGCCTTCGATGCACCCCATCTTGGCGAGGCGTACAACAGACTGGAAGAGCAAATAAGCGACAAGGTGACGCTCTGGCGCTTTCGCGGTTACTCTTCGGCCTACTTACCGAAAGAAGAGATTTGGAAAGAGCTCCCGCATTTAACTGATTCCTTATTGCGTAAGATGCAGCAACGGAACATCAAACCCAACCTCATACATGCTCATTATGCCGACGCAGGGGTTGTAGCCATGCGTCTGAAGGCGGCACTTGCTATCCCTTATGTTTTCACAGGGCATTCTCTGGGCGCCACCAAGGCGCAGCACAGACCTGCGAACAGCGCTTTAGGAAATGATCTTAAACGCCGGATCCGTTACGAAGAAATCACAATCAAACACGCCGACAGTGTCATCGCCAGCTCAGAGCACGAAGCTCAGGTTCAATACGGCATGTACAGGTATCACGATGCGAGCAAAATATTGTTGAACCCGCCCGGTTGTAAACTGGGAATTATTCGTCTCAACGCGTCCAAAACTGTAGGGGGCCAAGTCGATTCGGAGTTAAAGCGCTTCCTTAAGGAGCCAAATCGGCCATGTCTTCTGGCCATAGCGCGCCCGGTTGAAAAAAAGAACCTATGTGCATTAGTAAGAGCCTACGGCGAACACCCGAAACTGCGTTATAACGCTAACCTCGTAATTTACGCTGGCACCCGAATTGGGATCGAGTCCGGAGAGCCGGAGGCCTGCCGCGTATGGACGCAGCTACTGCAATTGATCGATGACTATGACCTGTACGGCTACGTCGCCTATCCCAAATATCATACTTTGGATCAGATACCTGCCATCTATCAATGGGCTGTCAAACGCCAGGGGGTATTCGTAAATCCGGCTCTGAACGAACCATTTGGACTGACATTGCTGGAAGCTGCAGCAGCCGGCCTGCCCGTTGTTACCACCCGGGAAGGTGGGCCAGTCGATATTCTGGGCCGCTGCGGGCACGGGTTGCTGGTGTCACCTACCGACATCCAAGCGATAGGTGACGCTTGCCGCCGCTTGATATCCAGCGATCTTGAATGGCAACGCTACAGTTCACGCGGGTACCGTAATGTCGATTACTACACGTGGTCGCGCCACGCAGAACAATATGTTTCAGATATGAGATTCCCGATTTCCGAATGTCCGGCAGCCCCAGGCATTCGGCAAGTCAGTCAAATACTGGCTACGGATATGGATGGCACTTTATTGGGAGATAAGGTTGGTCTTACGCGCCTCGCAGCTTGGCTTGCGCTGAATCGGCAATGCCTGTTCATCGTAGCTACCGGCCGTTCACTAACCGCCGCTTTAAGCGAGTTAACGGCTTGGGCATCCCCCTTGCCTGATTTTCTGATCACCGACGTCGGTTCTGCTATTTACAGGCTCGATCCTCGTGGCCAGCCTCAGCTTATAACCTCTTGGCATCGGCGCTTGAGTAAAGGCTGGCGGCGCGCAGAGTGCGAACGGCTGCTCTGCCGCCACCCCGGGTTGGTACCGCAACCTCAAGATACCCAGTCGGACTATAAACTCAGTTTTTTCACCCGAAACACGCAAACCAGCACTCTTGCCGCCACGAACGGATTCAACCATACGAGACGCCCTGTTGCCTGGCACGATGAAACGATAAAAGAGGAAGTGGAGCAAGCTCTGGCCTCGGTTGGGCTGGCGGCGCGCGTTGTATATTCTCACGGCAACTTACTCGACATTCTTCCCGAGTCCAGCGGCAAAGCGCACGCCGTGGATTTTCTTCGCGAACGCTTCAACATTGATCGTGATGAAATTATAGCCGCGGGCGATTCAGGTAACGACATCGACCTTCTGCAATATGCAGCACACGGTATCGTGGTGGCCAACCACAGCAGCGAGCTAAAAAGACTGCAACATTCCAGCAGCCTTTATTGGGCCAAAACCGAATACGCTGCCGGCGTCCTTGAAGGCTTACAGCGTTTGGAAATCAGAGGTAAATGGATCGAAGCGGGAGACGGACATGACTTCACAAAAATCCTTGGCTAACGACACTGCGTTTTCCAAGCGGCCTGTCGGCTATTTTGTGCACCATCACGGACATGGGCATGCCAGGCGTTGCGTGGCAATTGCTCAGCAACTCAACCCGCGCCCCGTGACCATTTTCTGCGCAAAGCCCGAGATATTTCCGAATCTGCCGTCCAATGCCAACGTTATCCAAATACCCGATTTCCACGGCAAACAGGCGCGCTCTGAACAGCTGCATAATCAACCTGCCTGTTTGGCACTGGACTGCGCACCGGTAGGCGTGTCGGCTATTCGCCAAACCGGAGGAATCATCGCCGCTTGGCTCGGGCGTGAGGACCCTGCGTTATTCGTGGTAGACGTGTCAGCAGAGCTTGCACTGCTCGGGCGAATTTGTAGCGTGCCCGTGGTCAAAATAAGGATGCACGGTGATCGTGACGACCCAGCCCATCAGGCTGCATATTCCGCCTGCACGGGCATACTCGCACCCTTTGACGAAATACTGGAACAGACGGACTGGCCAGACAACCTGCGCAAGCGCACTTTTTATACCGGCGGCCTGATCGATACGCGGGACAAAGTGCTTAGTAAAACTCAAGCAAGGCAACAGCTGGGATTGCCGGAGCAGCAACAGATTTTCGTCGTAGTGGCCGGCAATGGCGGCGTTGGCATCCCAATAGCTCCAGTAACCCTCGCGGCCCGAGCCTACCCGGATGCGCTCTGGATCACAGTCGGCAAAACCGTAAGGTACGGTCATGAGACCGATTTCTCCAATCTCAGAGACGTTGGCTGGGTGGATAACGTGAACGACTACCTCGCCGCTGCTGATGTTGTTGTCGCAACGCCCGGCGATACCCTTACCCATGAGATCGCGCGGGTCGGCCGACCGCTTATTTGTATCCCTGAGTGGTGCTACTACAACGAACAAGCGCGCAAGGCTCAAGCTCTTGCTGCTCAGAATCTGGCAGTGTACTCGCCAACCTGGCCTGCCAGCTTCGGGCACTGGCGCACTTTAGTGGACGCAGTCAGCCAGTGTGATGTTTCCCATCAACGCCAGCTCGTCGACAACCAGGTAGCCAGCAGAGCGTCAGAATATCTAGAGCAGCTTATCGCGGAACTTTGGCTGAAAAGCGCGCCGGACGAGTTAATGGAAGAGACGGAGTTAGAAAATCTCTACCAATCAGCGATAGAGGCCGAAGAGTCGTGATTGATGCTAAGCGCCGCCCAGCGGCAAGCATATTGACTCTGGTTCGAGGCAGGCAGTCGCACCTCGACGCGCTAGTCGATGGATTAACACGACAAACCTGCCTAACGATAGAGCTGGTTATTGCCTATATGCAGCCTGAGCCGCCAAGCATCTCCGAAGCTCTGCCTTTTCCTGTCACCCTTGTATGCGTGCGCGGCGAAAAGCTACCGCTGGCAGCCGCCAGGAACGCTGCGGCGGCGCTGGCGGCCTCAGAACGGCTTATATTTCTTGATGTGGATTGTATTCCCTCGCCCCAATTGGTGCAGAGTTATATTCATCAACTGGATATCTCGGGTCGCTGCCTTCTTGGTGAAGTGCGCTATTTGCCCGGAACACTCTTAAAAACTGAGAGCACTGACGCCACTTTTGACGACCTTGCTGCCAGCGCCAAACAGCATCCGGCACGCCCTTGCCTACCAGACTGCGGCTGGATCGCAGAGCCAGAGCCACGTTCGCTTTGGGGGCTTTCGTTTGCGTTGACCCAGGCACAATACGAAGCTTCAGGGGGCATGGACGAAAACTACGAGGGCTACGGCGGTGAAGAAACCGATTTTGCAGAACAACTCGCTGCAAATGGCATTAAGTTGGGATGGTGCACGAATGCACTGGCGCTGCATCAATATCACGCAGTTTATTCGCCTCCGCTGGACAAATTCGATGACATACTCAGCAACGCCGTTCGCTTCTATGGCAAATGGGGCAACTGGTGCATGGAGTATTGGCTAACCCACTTCGTCGATTATGGTTTGATTGAATGGTGTTCCAGCGCGACCAAGATAAAAGTTCTGAGGCGCCCTTCGCAAGCTGACATTTCGGCCTGCCGCCAACCACCAGAGGTCGCGTTCGCATGAGACCAAACAAACCATCGTCTTGTCCGGACACTTCTCCCGAATTTTTTGACCGCCTTTATCAGAACTCCCAAGACCCGTGGGATTTTCGCCACTCGATGTATGAACGCGCCCGCTATCGGGCGATTGTTGAGGCCGTAAACGATAGACGCTATAAAAACGCTTTTGAACCAGGCTGCGCCATCGGCGAACTCACGGCAATGCTGGCACCTTTTTGCGAGTCTCTGAGGGCAATCGATTGTTCGGTCACCGCGGTGGAAATCGCCAGATCACGATGCCGCGAATTCCCTAATATCGACATTCGTCAGGGCGAGTTGCCGGAGGATTTACCCAAACAAACTTGCGATCTAATCGTGTTCTCTGAAGTGGGTTATTACTTTTCGCGCCAGGCGTTAGCATCACTGATCGCCCGGCTTTGGTTGGGGTTAGAGCCGAGCGGTCGCTTGATCGCCTGCCATTGGTTGGGGCACTCCAAAGACCATAAGCTACACGGCACCGCCGTTCATGATGCACTAACCCAAGTCTTAGGCGCGAGCGACAACCTCAACGCTGGCAACGACGGTTACATCTTACAACGCTGGAGCAAGGAAGAACGATGAACACGGATGACAAGGGGATTGCGCAATTGCTGGGTGGTCTTCCAGAGACGCCCACAGCCAGTGATTACCGAATTGTCGCTCAAAAGCTTCTGCCGTACATACATGCGCATGTGCCATTTATGGGCGAGGGCCATAGCCTCGCGCGGCTGAGTTTTCTGACTACAATTGCTCGCCACGACCTTGGCCTCGCACGACTTATTGAAGGACATCTGGACGCCACGCAGATTTTGCGCGAGGCACAATGCCCTGCAGGCAAGGATATGCTCTACGCCATCTGGGCTTCCGGAGGCCCAGCAGACACTTCGCAAATCACGCAATCCGACGTCACAGGCCGATCGACGGAACTGAACGGCAGCAAGCCGTTCTGTAGCGGATCCGATATCGTCGATCGTGCATTAGTTTATATATACCCGAGCGAACAAATCATTGAGATAAACCTCCGGACTATTGACGCGGGTAAGCGCCTCGTGTTTGACGGAGGGCTATGGAAATCGAATGCTTTTTCAGAAACCCATACCTGGACAGTCACCTTCAATGACTTGCCGATTACACAGGCTGATTACGTCGGGGAACCCACATGGTACTTCGAGCGTCCCGGATTTTGCTTGGGCGCCTTGGCGCCCGCAGCGTGTTGGGCAGGCGGAGCAATCGCACTGGTGGATTCGGTACGTGAGAGAACGCTCAAAGATGGACATGCAAAAGCCCACCTAGGCGCTATGGCCGCTTCTGCGCACAGTATGCAATTAATGCTCAAATGGGGGGCTGAGCAAATTGATGCCGACCCCACCAACCAGTCTGGGAGCATGTTTCCGGTAGCTCTTCTGGTCAGGCACCATATTGAACGCGGTTGCACTGAGATACTTGACCGTTTTGGCCGTACGTTGGGCCCGCGCCCCTTTGCCTTTGAGGCGGATAATGCTCGCCGTATCGCAGAACTCAACTTGTATATCCGGCAATGCCACGCCGAGCGGGATTTGGAAGAGCTCGGCGCCTACCTCGAAGAGCACTCCGGGTTCTCGCCATAGTCTGAGTAACTACTGCAATGGGTCAATCTAATTTTCATATACCTCAGAACCCGCGATTCGATTATCTTCCTTACCTTCTCGACTAATCGCATCTAGAGTTCGTCCGGTTTTCACGGACTTATTCTGGGTGGAGACGGGATTACGACGTGCATCCGCGCGGCTGTCATCCATTTTGATTAACAACCATTGCGGCTTCTTTCCTTCCCTAAAACGTTTGAGTGCGAAGCCGCCTACGAGTTTTTCCCCTTCCAACCAAACCTCAATGAGTCCCTCATGGTAGGCAGAGCTCATAGAGATCGTTGACTCGCCTTCGGCCCGAAGATTACGATAGGTGCCGCGATCCCAAACCATGACTGCGCCCGCGCCGTAATTACCCTCCGGAATGACACCTTCAAAATCCGCATAGTCGAGAGGGTGATCGTCTACCTCAATAGCAAGACGCTTGTCGGCCGGATCCAGCGAAGGGCCCTTTGGCACAGCCCACGATTTGAGAGCACCGTCCACCGCCAACCGAAAATCAAAATGAAGCTGTCGGGCAGCGTGTTTCTGAATCACGAACTCGTTATCGGTGCGGGAATTCTGGTTTGCACCATTGCGACTAGTTTCACGTTGATCCGTATCCATACAAACCTCCTGCTTTCCGCCACACAAGACATTTACTCAATCAGGTTCCAGCTAGCAATTATTAGCGCAATTACAATCGGAGTGTTAGCAGCCTTGTAAGCACATCGTTCATGAAGGTATGAGTACCGCGCCCATTTAATTTAACTGAATTGCAAGCCACGCCTGAGAAGGCAAAACTGTGGCAGCATTAGGGTGCAACCAAGTGCTACTCCCACATTTTTCATGAGATTCCATGCCGTCTCATCTTTATTTAATGTGTTCGATCAATCTGCAAGTTCGGTATTTTGGTGATGGTATTGATTGAAATATTTTGACACATCTAAATGTGTCAGCCCGCCATCAATGCGCGGGCTGGCAAGTCCTGCACAGATCGCGTTCACGACTTCTTTATATCACCGACGTTCTGCTTTTCCGCTTCAGATTCGGCGGCATCTACAATGCGCTTGCCATAGGATTTTGCCTCGTCAGCCACAGCTTGGCCTGCAGTATCCGCAGGAGCGGCATCATCGGCTTTTTCCCTGGATTCACTGACAGCCTTTTTGGCTTCATCCGTAGCCGCCTTTGCAACCCGACCGAGCTTTTGCTTCTCTTCTTCGAAGATACGCTCCGCGTCGTCGAACAATTTATCGCTATGTTCGCCAAGATATTGATCTTCCATCCGGCTGCGTGGCAGGGCTGCACCCAAAGCGGCGCCAACGGCAACCGCAAGCGCACCGGCGACCAGCGGCTGCTCTTCAAACATATCCACCGCCCGCTCACGACCTTGGCGGGCATACGACGCCGCAGCATCGCGTGCATCAATCGCACTTTCCCGAGCTGCAATTACACGGTTACGTGCTTCTTCCGTGAAATTTTCTGTGCCTTCGGTCAGCTGTTCTCTCCACGTTGCCGCCCGATCCGTTGCCGAAGAAGCGAGGTTGTGCGCGCTATCAGCTGCAGACTGAGCCTTGTCCGACACTGCTCTTGCCGCACCTTTAGCTTTGTCCGTGACAGGTGATCGCGCACTGCGAGCTTCGCCCACCGCATTCGACCGCGCTCCAGATAGGTTTCCACTGGCACTAGAGTCGACATTACTTCTTCTTGTTCTTATGCCCGGCCCTTCGTCGTTATAGTTAAAGTCAGGTCGACCATAACTGCGGTTGTGATCATAGCGATCACGCCCACCTGACCTGTCTCCCATGATCAACCAGGCAAGACCTACACCGGTCAACGCCAACGCTACTGGATTACTTTTGACTGCTTCAGACACAGACCGCCCGATATCACCGCCGTGCTCACGGAATTGGTCCGAGACCTGACGGGCAATTGACTCGATTGAGAACTTATTCTGCAAGTCATCCAGCGCGCCGGTCAGGCCGGCACGTTCGCGTTCGATCTCGCGCTCGATTTCCTCAGGGCTACGTGATTCATTTGTCATCGTAAACCTCCTTCACGGCTTTCGCATCGCGCTTGACGTTCGTCGCTGTTCGAGTTGGCGCGAGACGGCTGAGTTTCAGATCATTCATGCCCTTATTCATCATCACATAAGCGATAACTGCAAAAACGACACCCACGATCAGCGCTGACCATCCTGCGGGAACACCCGCTTCTGTAAGCGCTGCGACAAGTGCTGCTGACAAGACGTTGAGAGCAGTCAAACCAATAATGATGGCCGCAATGATCACGCCAATCGCCACACCTGCGCTTTTAAGGTTTTCATCGACTTCGGCCCGCGCCAAATCGACTTCACTCCGAACCAGTGAACTCACATGGGTCAGCGCATCGGTCAGCAAGCCTCCGGTGGATCTATTTGGATCGGTGCTCATACCGTGTTTCCTCCAGGATTGGGGGTGATTGCATGGCTATACTCGCGAGCCGAGCTGGGCGTACGCAACCGGCCCCCGGCGGCATACGGATCAATCCGGCTCCGATGCTGTGCAGCTTCATTGGGGTCGGGTCGACCGTCACTGGAAGCCCTGGCAAAGCGAGTGGCTGCGAAACCAATCAAAGCCGCGCTGCCGAGGAAAACCATCGGATTGCGCCTGGCAAAATTCGAGACAGCACCCACCATCTCGCCCAAATCTTTGTCGCGCATCGCATCAGAGGCATCCGCAAGCCCTTCAGCAATCTGGCTGAACGTTCGTTCTTGAGCAGAGCCCCTGCGCATTTCTTCTGCAGCGCTGCGAAGGGCTGACGCGACATCTTTCACTTCGTCCGCTGCCGCTCCCTTGGCTTGATCCGCATAATGGCCAGCTTCAGCCGAGACTGTATCTGCGGCGTCCTGCGCACCAGCTTTCACTTCTTCTGAAGCCGCGCCACCGGCGCGCCTGGCTTGCTCTTTAAAGGGTTTTCCACCGCGTTGATTATTTTCATCAATATTCGTCATAACGAACTCCTTGAATCCAAGATTAAAAGACTAGGTTGACGACTACGAGAACAACGACGATAACTCCGATGAGATAGAAGATGTTGTGCATTCTATTTCTCCTTGGCTATGCAAGTTACTTGTTAATCCAAAGACAACAACCCAACTCACTTCCTGATACAAAAAATAACATTTTCAAGATACCGCGATGTTGAAACTGGATCAAACCCTTTTAAGATCCATTACAACTTACTAATATTGAGTGTCTGAGTGATTCGCTTTAATCAGCAACAAGGGAGTATTAACGCGACATATAGTAAATTAGGCGTCGGTTTAAACGAGGGGCAGTTATGAGGTGGTAGAAATAGGCCCCACCCGTTAAATAGTAATGGGGCGCCCCTAAACGTTTTCCCTCAAGCTGGGCACAGCTTTCAAAAGAAACGCAGTGGTAAGATAGAGTAAAACCCGTTTATCCGATTTTGGAGTCAAGGTTGGTCTGGCTGCAGAAGAAGCCATATTAAACGCGATTTTGAGGAGTTAGCAACCGACTTCGAAGAGCAACTGAATTCGGGCGGCCTCCGCATTAGTACCGTGAAAAGAGCGATTGGAAGATCGGTACATAGTGCAACCTCTCAATCAGATTTAAACTACCCGTTAGAAGCGCACTTACAACCAGAGTGCTGGCACCCTTTACCTTCAGAGCACTCCTGACAACAATATATTCCAGCTTGTGTTTTAACATGGTTTTCGTCGTCAGCCACTTTGCAGTGGCAACCTTCACGGACACATTGGTACGCACCATCAGCGTTTACGTTAGCCATAACGTTTTCTCCGTGTTTGATTTACCGCTGAGCAGTGATTTCACGATAATAATCGTCAATATTTGGCACAAGAATGGGCAACCCCTGCGCCAAGTTCAACGCAACCCGTTTCATTAACGCGGATTCAATCATCGCATAAGTGTCCAGAGACTCATCTTCAGTATGAAACTGATTCTGAATCAGTGATATTTGAGCAAGCGCGCCCTGAATTTCTTCATCTTCAGGATATTTGGCTTGCAGCTCTGCCGGCGAAAGTCGCAGAAAATCCTTTGCCAGCGTCTCTCGCCTAGGTGTCTCAACTTCCATGGCGTAATTTCCTTTCTAAACCACTGCAAATGCATCGTTTTTCTACCGCGCACCTTCTGACTTTAGGGCAAACACTTGAGCCGAGCTCTCAGTATGTTAAATATAGTTAAATCAACGTGAAAAGCCAAGCCAGGTTCAGAGCAGATTAACATTGCACTAGCATTGATCTACCTTATCCGGATGCACTGACAAACCGCCATGCACACCAAGCAGACTGGAATCTTCGGGCTCACCTTTATTACTCTGAATTACGCTGAATGATCCATCCGTCTCAAGCACCACGGCCCTGAGGCTTTTCATATCTGCCACGCCTGCTGCGCGCACAGCCGCACGCACTTCGCTTTCTGATACTCTAGTACGGCCCAAGGCGTCAGTTATAAAACAGCCATGCTCTAGAAGTAGTTGCGGCTCTCCGGTAACCAACTGCCTGATCGATGGCATCCGTACGCTCGACCAGGTAACAAGAAACTGAAGAGCGATTAACAACGAAAACGCCACAATGCCCTTGGCCAGTGTTACCCCTTGGCTCAGCATTATTGACGCTAGGATTGAACCCAGAGATATAGTTACGATTAGATCAAACGCGTTCATTTTCGATAACGTGCGCTTCCCTGACACACGTAAACACGCGATAAGACTCGTGTAAGCGATCACGCCGACAATAGATGTTCGAGCCAGCTCTTCCCACCCAGCAAAAATGACGTTTTCCAAAAAGTCTTCTCCCCTAGCCTACGATCAACCAGTATGGATGCTTATCGAACCAAGTTCGATAATAAGCCAGTAGTGCATCTGCCACTATCGCTCATTAACAGCGTCTATTAACATGCGAATCATTTCAATGGCGCTATGCGCGCTGGTTGATTTGACTGAACAGGCTGAGCTAGTTTCGCCCAGAATGCTTTGCGAAATACATCGCTCTGTCGGCGCTTTTCAGCAGCTGTTCTGGCGTTTTTGCGTCCTCAGGAAACAAAGCGATTCCAATACTGCCCGATATCGTCGCTTCGCACGCCTGCCCCATCCCCACGTGGAACGGCACTGCAATCTTTCGAAGAATATTTTTGGCGATCAATCCGATTTGAAGTGTATCGCCTACGCCGATATCAAGCAGTATTACAGTGAATTCGTCTCCGCCCAGGCGAGTGATTGTATCTGACTGACGTACACATGATGTAATTCGAGTAGCCACACATTCAAGCAACTCATCTCTAACAACATGGCCATATTGGGGGTTAACGAGCCTAAGATGATCCAGGTCGATAAAGAGGAGAGCCAAGAGCTCCTTGGTGCGATCGGAGCGGTGGGTATGTTGCTATAATCGATCCCCAAAAAAGCCGCCGGCTAGGCGTGTTCGTGACGAAGTCATAATTGGCGTGACGCCAGAATTCCGCTTCGGACTCACGCCGTGTCGTTACATCGCGGTTTCTTACTCGCTTGTTCGGCAACAGACCGATTTTCATCATTCTCCTCACGATCCACATGACGGAACGACGAAGCCGATGAAAAGTCCGTCGCGTTCAGTTTTTCTAAAGTCTTTCGCAACTTACGACGTTCCCACAGCGACGCCAATCGTTTTGTATCCCAAGAGGCTGGCCTCAAAGTTAGCGTATCAGCGTTTACTGTCAGATCGAAACTTCGCTCTGCGCCAATCGGCATATTTTCAGGCCCATAAATACCAATAAGACGCAGCGTTATTCGCGTGAACTCCAAGTCGCCATGTGGCGCATCCCCGTGCATCAGAATGCCTTCATCACGGGCAAGCCGCTGTATGAGCTCGCTGAAAGTGCCAATATGCAGAAACCCACCGGATTCCATGGGCCCCTGCCTGACATTATCCATAACGCTCAGTGACCGTTGATCTGGGACCGACTGACTGCGCTGCTCCACTGGATCTTCATCGCCTTCGTCATATTCCTGCTCGAAATCAGTGACATCCATCGTGATGGTTCCCTCCGAGGTCTCAAGCTCAGCGATGATGTACTCAATGAAAACGACTTCTGCACTCATATTGCTGATAAGACAGAGTGCATTGACGTCTTTATTGCGGCCACGGTTAATGATAAGTCGCGGACTGCGTTGCCGCCGAAACCCCAAGTACAGAAGTTGAGCGTAGACCAACCAGATAATCACCGAGCCGAAACTGGCACACACAGAAAGCACCTTTTGGTGATCAGCTATCCAGTCATACATAACGTTACTCTTCCTCTAGGTCGGTGTCTTGCCCTACCCGCTCAACCTCAAGCCACCGCCATCCTTCCCCACGGACCATGTTGCGCAAACGAAGGCGCCGAGGCCGCACGGACTCGAAGCCCGCGTCGATTTCTTCAGCAGCTAATAGCGGTAGCTGACGCTCTGCAAGAAACTTGGTAGAGGACAAAGGAGGCACCTCTACCTCCCTTTTAGAAGCTTTGCTCTCGGTTCGATAAAGGTATTGGTTAATTACCTCTTGCACGTTAGCGCGCAGATAAGGCTGCAAACGAGCCGCCTGTTGCAACGCGAACGTGAGGAGACTCAAAGCTTCGTCCAACTTCGCTATTTGAAGCCCCAAGGAGTACTGGGATTGCCGGCAATAAAAAAGGTCAAGTATCGGATAGGCGAGTCGCTGTTCGGAACATTGCATCAGATCATTCGTCACCGTTTGAAGTGTACCCTCAAATATCTGATGTCCTCCCTGATGGAAGGACCTGGCTACAACAGCCTGAGGAGTTTTACCCAGAAACGATATGGTGAAAGCGAGCTTGCGGCGAATCACAGCACCCTGAACGAGAGGGAGCGCATAAGTAATGACAAGGGTCACTAAAATCGGACCGTTGAAAGACGCAAAAACGGTGAGTAACCGGGTGATATCTGCTGTAGGTGTAAAGTCTCCCCACCCCAAGAGTAGAAAGGGTGAAGCCTACATAGAAAATGCATTCAATATTATCGGCGGTCTGCCCAGTTTGCGCCGACACTAAACCATTCGGGAAAGCGCTGAAAAGCAAACACCACCCGAGCCACAATGCTACGAGCCATACTCCACCGAGCATAATGATCGTTAGGGGCCCCATGGGCAGCATAGGGGTCCTTCTCTTTAGAGTCCGCTGAAAATGGCCCGATAACCATTTAGCGCCGTCGGTCAGCCATGTTGTCAATGGTCAACCACCTTGAGTGGTCAACGTGGTCCACACCACATCTACCATGACAAAAATGACCAAGAACGCGCCGGCTAAAATTAACACCCTCTAATCCCCCTCTTGGCGTTATAATTGTTCTGACGTTGCTTTACGTTGCCGCACTCAAACTTTCATCCCGCTCGCTCGTCGAATAAATCAGCTGCCGCGCTTCGTTAAGGGCTTTACGCCTTGGCCGGCGAGCTCCCCGAAATCATCGTACATAGATAGGGGCGCGCAGTTTTTCCTAGTAGCCAAAATCTCCGTGCGTTTGTTCTTTGTGGCATAGGGCTCACCGAGTTTATTATCGACGCAGTTATAACTACCGTAGCTGAGTGCGGCGCTGATCCACCCCCATTAGCTTTTGTCTCGAACCCAACGATCACCCTCTTTGTGATATTCCTGCTTAACGGCGGCCCACGCTACCTTGTGGGCTGTTTCTTCGCGTCCTGTATTACTACGACGATCTTTCGGGTCTTCATACTCATCCCAAGCTGAATTAAACGCCTTGCGATAGATTTCTTGGGCGTGGCTTGGCAAATTGTTAATCACATTATCCGGTAGTTCTGACTTTTTTTTATAAGGCATAGCGTCGCTCCTTATTTTTGGCTCAGGTATCGCCCCACATACACGCATAATGGGCTACGCTTTATTTAGCAGATTCTGAATTCTATCAAGTGTAGTTCACGCCGGTAAAAGCAGTACGATCAATCTGACTCTCGTTTACCAACATGAAGGAGACCGCCATGACTAGTGCTGCTGCCCGACACTCCGGCACCGCGCTGTACCCGCTTCACCCGTTGCATGCGTTTGTCCTCGCCGGAATAGTGCCACTGTTTATCGGAGCTTTACTCAACGATTACGCCTATTGGACCAGCTACGAGCTGCAATGGAAGAACTTCGCCTCCTGGCTGCTCATAGGTGCGCTATTGTTCAATGGCCTGGCGTGGCTGGGCTCAATCGTATCTCTGGTCCGCGCTGATAAGCACATGGGGGCACCCCTGGCTTATTTTCTGTTGCTACTTGCGACCTTCGTGTTGGGGGTCATTAACTCACTGATACATGCGAAAGACGTGTGGGCCAGCATGCCAGCCGGCATGATTGTATCCCTTATCACTGTGATCCTGGCTTGCGCTGCAACTTGGATTGGCCTCGCCAGCTGGAGTATTGGAGGTGCAAGATGAACCCCGTTAATGTTCTGTCGATAACATTGATTGCTGCGTTCTTAAGCGCCTGTGGCCAAAACAACGTAGACGAGGCTGCACAATTAGGTCCTGATTCGACTCTGCCCGAAACTCAACGTGGCCTGTTACCAACCTTGAAAATCGCCGAGCCGGCAGGTTGGGGTGATCGTCAGCCTGTAGTGCCGCCAAACTATACGATCAGCGCCATTGCTACCGACCTGGAGATTCCCCGGCAGACATTGGTCTTGCCCAATGGCGATATTCTGGTGGCTGAAGGACGAGGCGGTAATGCGTCTAAACTTCGGCCCAAGGACTTTATTACGGGGTATTTCAAGAGTAAAGGTACTACCTCGGCCAAAAGCGGTGATCGCCTGACTCTGCTGCGCGACAGTGATGACGACGGCACCTACGAGACACGTACCGTGTTCGCCGATAATCTGAGTGCGCCTTACGGACGTGCGCTAATCGGCGACCAGCTGTACGTCGCCAATCAGGATGCGGTGGTGCAGTTCGATTATCAGCCCGGGCTGACCACGGCTAACGGACTAGAGGTAGAGGAAAATCGTGCCAGAACCTGGGAGATCGACGCTAAGAGCGGTGCTCACGGGCCCTATGCAACCGGCCTGCGCAATCCGACAGCGCTGGATATTCTACCCGGGACTGACCAACTATGGGCGGTAGCCAATGAGCGGGACGAGTTGGGTTCACGATTGGTGCCGGATAACCTAACCTCGGTTCAGGATGGTGAGTTCTACGGCTGGCCCTACAGCTACTGGGGACAGAATGTTGATCCGCGAGTGAAGCCGCAGCAACCCGACATGGTAGCCGCCGCGATTGCTCCGGATTACAGCCTGGGATCGCACAAGGCCCCTTTAGCCCTGGCATTCTCAACGTCGACCATGGGCGAAAAGTTCAGCGAAGGTGCATTCATCGGCGAGCATGGCAGCTGGAACCGGTCTGACCCCGCGGGTTACAAGGTAGCCTTCGTTCCCTTCAGTAATGGCATGCCTGCCATCACTGCTTTTCTCGATGATGAAAAAACGCAATACCTGCCGTTTGCCCCGCCCTTTCTGAAAGCAGGCGAGGTTGTCGTTTCTCATGTCGCCAACATCCTGCAGTTCCTCGGCCCCCGGTTGCAACTGGTGCCAGAGGATGAAACCTCGCGCCTGTGGGCCCACGGCTTACAGCTCTCGCTGATGGATTTCGTGGCCGAAGTTCACGATGTTCACCATCCCGTGGGGACAGAGATTTATTACGAAGATCAGAAAAAAGAGTCCAAACGGCGGGCACAAGCCTATCGCGACGAGCGTCTGCCCAAATTCCTGAATTATTTCGAGCAGGTACTGGTGAATAACCCGGCGGGAGATACCCATCTGGTTCGCGATAAGCTCTCTTACGTCGACCTGTCGCTATATCAGACCGTGGCTGGATTGCGCTATGCCTTTCCCAACGCATTGGCGTGCCTGGAGCCAAATTTACCAAAGGTCACCACGCTGGTTAAGCACGTCGGTGAGCGGACGAATATCAGGGCCTATCTCGATTCCGACCGCCATCAGGCCTTTAAGGAGGATGGCGTGTTTCGACACTATCCAGAGCTGGATATTTAAAGCGATTCAACGATCGGGAGGTAGCAATGAGCGAAAAATTCAAAATTGGCGATCACGTTAGCTGGAATTCCGAGGCCGGCCGGGTCAGCGGCAAAATTATCAAAGTACATACGCAGGATTTCGACTATAAAGGCCACACTAGGCGCGCGTCGAAGGACGAACCACAATACGAAATTAAAAGCGACAAGACTGACCATATTGCGGCGCATAAGGAAGACGCGCTAAACAAAATGGAATAGCTCGGGTATGGCTCAGCTGTACATGTGTCGGCGCGATAACTTTCTCATACTGGAAGGCTGCCCTGCCTTACGGCAGACAACCTGGAAGATGGCAAGGTTATCAATGTCGAAGGCATGGGCGCAGCCTGCGAAGTAGACCCGCCAGATCCGGTAGACTTCCTCGCCCACCATCTCACGAATCGTCTCCGCTTGAGCTTCGAACCGCTCGGTCCAGCACGCCAGTGTACGCGCGTAGTGGGGACGCAGATTCTCTACGTCAAGTGCCTCAATACTCCCCTGTTGCATGCTCTTGAGAACGAGCCCAATATGGGGTAATTCACCCTGCGGAAAAACGTATCGCTCACTAAAATTACCGCCGCCCAAGGGGGTCTCCCCGCTGTTAGCATTCACCGATGTGATGCCGTGATTCATGGCAATACCCTCCTCCGTAAGGAGATCCTTTAACCGCGAGAAATAGTCAGGCAGGTTGTCCAGGCCAACGTGTTCAAACATGCCGACACTCGTTATGCGCTCGAACTGGCCGGTGATGTCACGATAATCCTGCAGGGGGATCTCAACCCGATCCTCAAGGCCAGCCTCTTTTACTCGCTCTACGGCGAGATCGTACTGGTTCTGGGAGATGGTGACACCGACGCATTGGGCGCCGAATTTAATCGCGGCACGTAGCACAAGTGAGCCCCAGCCACAGCCACAGCCAATATCGAGAAGCGTTCGAGAGCCCGTACCAGCGAACTGCTCTGGTTAGTCTTTAGCGACGTCGTGAGGTCGTATCCAATTCTGATCAGATCCGGAAGGTCGCCGTCCAGGTCGATCTTTCCGCGAACATAGGCGTCGCCGAGGCTGTTGAGAGTGGGTGAAAGAATCGACCGAAGCGCGCTTGCTTCTTTGATGGTAAGCGTAACGGAGGGCGCCAGGAATTTTCCAAGTGGGTATTGGTGACCAGTCCACAACCGTAGCAGCACCGGCACGTTGACCGTCTCGCGAATCTGATTCGCCCAACGCTCAACTTTGTTGTCGATCAGTTTATCAATGAGCATCTTGAATCTCCTTACTAAGGAAGGGCCTGTGAAGAGAAACTGCTCAATCGCTTACAGCGCGAACCTTCAAGATTAACAGTATTGCACATTCAAACTAATTGCCTACGTCAGCATCCTCGGATTTGGAAGGATAGCGGCAGTACGTCATGCACAAGCATGCGGACACGTGGTCTCGCAACGTTCTGCGAATGACAGAATCGTAACAATGAGCTAAGCGCAGCAGCAGACAGGGATAACATTGACCCGGCAGAAACTGAGAGAGCAGTCACTTGGCGATTGCTTAAAAACTGTGCTAACCAGAATAGGAGGCAACAAGTTTTTGGACAACGCACTCAGTCGGCGCAAAGAGGACACATGATGATTAAAACTGCACTGCTCACATTCGCACTCGTCGGCACAATGCCAGTACTCGCTTTGGCGGCAAACCCAAACGCCAGCCATCTCGATATCAAGGTGTACAAAGTAACCGCCGACGGCAAGGGCGATTCTGTCGGTACCGTGCGCATACAAGACAATGAAGAAGGCGCCCTGTTTAAACCTGATCTAAAAGGACTGGAACCGGGACTTCATGGCTTCCATGTGCATGAAAATGCCTCCTGTGACCCCGCTAAAAAAGACGGAAAACTCACCGCTGCTGGAGCAGCAGGCGGCCATTTCAACCCCGATAAAGGCAAGCACAACGGGCCCTTCGAAAAAGGCCACGCCGGCGACGTACCAGCGCTTTACGTCAATAACGATGGCGAGGCGACAACACCCGTACTCGCACCCAATCTCAAATTCAAAGATCTGACAAACCGCGCTCTGATTATCCACGAAGGCGGTGACAACTACGCGGACTCGCCCAAACCACTGGGCGGCGGCGGCGCGCGCGTTGCTTGCGGTGTTATTACTGACGATTGACGCTCGCTCACAAACTTGCCGTCGCTTCGTCGCAGACAGGAGGAAGCCATGATTATTTTTTTAAGATGCGCTGCGCTTGCGGTGGCGTTAATGCCGGCAATGGTAACCGCAGTAGACGAACCCGACACTGGCGCAGAAGAAGCGGGAGGCAACGCTCTGTCGGTCTCGATGAGCCTTGCCACGCGTAATGGAAAATCTAAAGACATTGGCACGATACGCGTGGAAGAGAAGATAAGAGGCATTGTGTTAGCGCCTCACCTCAAGGGGCTAAGGCAGGGTGCTCATGGATTTCATGTGCATGAGCATGACGATTGCAGCTCAGTTCGTGAGGAGGCCAAATCCGGTAGCACACCTGAATACGTTGCTGCAGGCAACGAGGGCGGGCATTTGAGTTCGGGATTGGCCGATAGTCACACAGGCCCCTATGGTGACGGCCACCTCGGCGATCTCCCGATTTTGTATGTGGACAACAATGGTGTGGCCAACCACCCGGTTTATGCCCCGCGTCTCCGTTTAAATGACCTGCCAGGACGCGCATTGGTGATCCACGCCAACCCGGACAATTACTCTGACGATCCTGAAGAGAACGGCGGCAGCGGGCCAATTATCGCTTGCGGCATTGTGGACGGAGACAAATGATGAGCGACTTAAAAGACCCCCGTTATCTGTACCCGAGACCAGATTTCGCCAGGCAACAACAGAGTATTCCTGGCGAGGAGCGCGACATGGAACCGCTCGCTGACCATGGTGAAAGTTCCTACAAGGGTTCAGACAAACTGGCTGGGGCAGTTGCACTCATCACCGGCGCAGATAGCGGTATCGGCCGCGCGGTCGCACTGGCCTACGCAAGAGAAGGCGCTGACGTCGCATTTACTTATCTGGCGGAAGACACAGACGCGGAAAAGACGGCCGATTTAGTTCGCGACGCTGGCAGAAAGGTACTTGCTATCAAAATGGACCAATCCCAACGGTCTGCGTGCGATGAGGCAGTGGCGCAGGTTCTGCGTGAATTTGGACATCTTGACATACTCATCAATAACGCAGGTTTCCAACAGACGTACAGTAAACTGGAAGACGTACCGGATGATGAGCTCAGACGTACCGTCGGCACGAATATCGAAGGAATGATTTATCTCTGCCGCGCAGCGCTCACACACCTGCCGCCAGGAGGCTGCGTTATTAACACCACTTCCATTCAGGCATTCAAACCGAGTAGAAATCTTGCACCCTACGCAGCTACGAAAGCTGCTATCGCAAATTTTACGCTGTCACTTGCCGAAGAAGCTATTGCTAAAGGTATAAGAGTTAATGGGGTAGCACCCGGACCAGTCTGGACTCCACTAATTCCTTCTACCTTTCCGGCGGACAAGGTGCCCGAATTTGGCGCCAATACCCTTTTGGGACGCCCGGCGCAGCCCGCCGAACTGGCACCGATTTACGTGTTCCTAGCGTCCCCGGCCGCGAGCTATGTGACCGGTGAAATATACGGCGTAACCGGGGGTAGTAAACAACTTTAACGACAGTTGCAAGTTGTGGGCAGAAGAATGAGTTAGAGGTCCCTGCCCCTTTGCCTGTGCGTGGGGCCTTCAAGCATTAGTTAATTTCTTGCCAGCCCATGTCAGGCTGAAAGCGCGGGCCATAACGGTCGGCCAGTGTTTCCAAACCCTCGCGAATAAGGTCAAAGCCCCGATCATGCGCGCACTTCATCGGTCCACCCCGGAATGGCGCGAAACCGGTGCCAAATATCATCGCCCCATCGGCAATGTCTTCATCAGCAACCACGCCTTCTCGAATACAGGTCATGCAGGCATTGAGCATCGGCACCAGAAGCCTATCCAACGTATCTTCAGGCGGCGCTGAACCCGGCTCCTCTTTCTGGGCTTTGCCGTCCTTTCATGTGTAAACCCCCTCGCCTGTTTTCTTGCCTGACTTGCCATCTTCGACCAGCTTTTTGAGCCACTCAGGTGGGGCCGGCATGCTGGAATCGAGGCGCTCGCGCAGCATTTTTGCCACGCTCAGACAAATATCAAGCCCCACCTGATCCGCCAGTTCAATGGGCCCCATAGGCATGCCGAAGTCTTTTGCAACCTGGTCGATCGCCTCAGCTTGAACGCCCTCCTCCAGCAGTGTCATGGCCTCAACCAGATAAGGGGTCAGTGCCCGATTCACCAGAAATCGTGGAGCCATTGCTACGCTTGCGGGCCGGCGGTCGATCTGGCCGACAAAGGCGCGGGCACGAACATAGGTTTTTTTGAAATGGCATCGTGTGTGACCACTTCTATCAGTGGCATGCTGGCCACTGGATTAAAGAAATGACGGCCGACTAATCGCTTCGGGTTCTTCAGACCTTCCTTAGCTCATAAATGCCCCTCTAATAAACACTATCGTTTGACTAGAATTGACTATATTGCCCCAGCCAAGAATAAATAATAGGAGCGAGACTTAAATTTTTTCCTAACCTCTCCCGGTTGGAGGGAATGCAGTGAGCTTTGCCACACCTTTTCGCACTGAAACCGCCAAATAAGCCCCTAGCCTCTGTAAAGCGCGAAGCGGCTCGTGCTATATTTTAAATCGAAGCTCCGCTCAGCACCAATTGGCATATCCTCGAAGCCATTCCCGAGGCATTAACACGGCGAAAAATAGAGTTGTGCGCTATTCCTACTGAAACCATCAAAATTCGGAATACGCAACTCTATCGCAGGCTCCAACAGGAAAGTAATCTACGCTGCGCTCGGCGGTAACTTTCTGGTCGCGTGCACTAAATCTGTTGCTTCGGTAATGACCGGAAGCTCTGCCATGTTTTCAGAAGGCGTTCTCTCTCTGATCGATACTGCTAATCAGATCCTGTTGCTGTACGGTATAAAAAAAAGTGGCAAACCCGACGTCGACGAACTACATCGTATTGGGGTTGGCTATAGTGTTTGAAGGGGCTGCCCACCATTTTCGTGATGCTGTTCGAGGATTCTGCAGCGATAATTGGCCTACTGGTCGCGATGACCGGTATCTTTCGGGCAGATCATGCCTGCATGTACTGGATGGACGGTGCGGCCTCGCTGATTATGGGGCTGATTCTAGGTGGCACCGCGATCTGGCTGGCGTACCCACAGGTGAAACGAGTGTTCGTTGAAGCCGAGTCACTCAAGGTGCATGCAGCCACCCATCAACGAGATTAACTTTTTAATCGCGATTTGTTACTGCCATCCTCGCACTCTCGTTCCGGCAAATTTTTGACAGGCATGATCGTCACATCGAACACTTTCCAGTGTATGGATTTCAATTCATTGGTACCGCGCGTTATCCTCTCGGTGGCCTCACACTTGTCACTGAGGATTATAAAAACCTCTCCGAAGTAAACTTGACCATGTTCGCGAAACCTTACAGCATAGTCGTCTACCCAGCTCCAGCTAAGCACTACTTTCTCAATTGCCTCAATCAGCTCACTTACGCGGTCATCGTCAACGCGAGTAGGGTGGCGGTCCATCAGATCCGCCGTTGCATTTTTTAGATGGCTAACGCCGTCCCTAACAATGGATAAAGAGATCACAATTGCTGCGACCGAGTCAGCCCACCAATAGCCCCACCCGATGCCGAGAACGCCGCCAATTGCCGCCGCAGAGGTCAAATAGTCAGCCTTTTGAGTAACGGCATCGGTATGCATGATTTTGTTATGCAACTTCTCGGCTATTGGCTTTTTTATGGTTCCAATCACAACGGGAGGTATACCGCTGTATAGCAGCGCACCAATCATTACCCATCCCATCCACACTTGGTGCCCGAAAATGAATACGCTACCAATAGTTGGCCGCTCTGCCTTAATAAGCGAAAAAGCTGAATCTATGGCGAGGTAAAGTCCTATAACCAAAAGCGCTACTGATCCGCAAAGGAAAGCAATGCTGAAAGCTCGATGATATCCGTAAGGGAATTTATTGGTCGCCGGTCGGTCGTAAAAGCGCGAAGCTACCAGAAAAGAAATAGCTGGAATTAGGCTCAGGGTATCTTCCAACCAAGCAGTTTTCATTGCCTGAGAGCTCCCCATCACAAGAAACATAATGGCAACTACACTTGCCAGATAGAAAACTGTAAAACACTCCAACCGTTTCGCTTTTCGAAACTCTGGCTTTAATTCATCAGGCAGCTCAAACTTTGGAGTAATCATTTGTGAAGCCTTTTGAATGATTTCTCAAGCTCATACAACAATCGGTTCTCTCCCTTGCGAATAAGAACTACATGAACCCCATCATAGGGCATGGTTAACCCCACTTGCTGTTTCCAGAGCGTTTCTTTATCAAATCCTCCAATTAGCACATCCAATTGACCTTCGGTCAGTTTACGAACCAACGACGTCTCATTTGCGAACTCGAACTCAATGAGCAAACCCTGCTCTTCGGCGAACTGACGGAGAAGATCGACTTCCGTGCCCCGCGGTGACGGTACGCTATCAACCACGAATGGCGAGTTTTTACTCGCGCCAACGAGTAGACGGTCAGATTTGGCACGATTGAACGCATCCGACGCGTCGTGAGGAAAGCTGCAGCCTGCGTACATCAAAACTAGAAAAATCGTCGCAATGTGTCGGCACGAAAGACCTTTGTAATTTTTCATTAATCAGCGCTCCCGTTCCATGTAAGTTGCGAGTCATCATGCCCGCCCTGCAAAGATCAAGCTTTTTGGTGGCAGTCGTCTTGTTGCCATTATGGCTCTGTAATGTTGTCAATATAATGGGCCGCACAACATCGTCACGCGTTTTAACAACCGGCAGGCGCAACTCATCTTATGTTATGGATTGCCCCCGATCCAAGGTTGCCACGCAAATCTTCCAACGTGATTTCAGTGCTCACTAACAAAAAACCCTGGCCACAACATTTCGCTATTCTCGTACATTACCTAGTGAGTAATAGATGCGTAAAATATCCAGCACTTCAGGCCGCAGCTAGTGCTCCGTCCGGTTAATTCGCTGGGCTATACTTGTTATAATAGGGAGCGTCAAACAGCAATAAAAGGTGGCGGTCTCCAACTCTAAGTGTAACACCCAGTTTAATGAATGCCTGACGGCGCGTCTTGGGTACGTTTGACCAGGCCCATAAACACTTCCAGTGGCGCTTTGAAGCCTAACCGCTTCCGAGGCCGTGTATTAAGCAGGAAGGCAAAGGCGTCAAGCTCCTCCTGACTGAACACCGACAGGTCGGTTCACTTGGGCATGTATTGCCGCAACAAGCCGTTGGTGTTCTCGTTGATGGCTCGTTGCCAGGGGCTATGCGGATCTGCAAAGTAGATCGCCGTGGCGGTGGCTCCGTCCATTTTGGCCAGGAACACGCTCCACCAAGGTTCCAACGGCTGAGCGATTGAAGGCGCCTTTGATCAGGTCGCCTTCCCAGTGCCTAGGCAGCATTCGCTCTTCGACTTCCGGCGGTCGCAGGTGAATGCTGACCAAATCCGGGATTTGCTGGCGACGATCAACTCCGCCAGCCCGAGGGCGACGTTTGGTGTGACCCTGCCGCAGGCAGGTAATCAGCTCTTTGCGTAGTTCGCCATGAGGCTGGGCATAAATAGTTTTGTACACAGTCTCATGTGAGACTTGAAACTCGGGATAATTAGGAAACATAGCCTTCAGTGTGCCGCTGATTTGCTGAGGAGACCACTTGTTTCTCAGCATGTCGGCGACCACCCCATGCAAGTCGGTGCCCTCAACCAATTTGCGCCGTGGCCGACACCGTAAGCGGGCTGAACGTGCTGCAAGTCCCGCAGCTTCAGCGTCATAAGGCTGACCTTTTAATGTGCGTCGACACAGTTCTCGGCTCAGGGTGCTGGGTGAACGGTTCAACTTTCGGACAATAGCGCGAAGGTTATGACCCTGGCGCCTCAAAAACATGAGTGTCACGCGATCAGTGGTACTAAGATGATGATAGTGTTTTTCCATGGCAACACGATACTCGATTAGAGGGTGTTGCACTTAGTTATTGAGACCGCGCTCTTTCAACGGCTTTCCACCGCGTTGATTATTTTCATCAATATTCGTCATAACGAACTCCTTGAATCCAAGATTAAAAGACTAGGTTGACGACTACGAGAACAACGACGATAACTCCGATGAGATAGAAGATGTTGTGCATTGGATTTCCCCCTGACTGTTCAAGCTTTTGTTAATCTAAATAAACAATGTATCCAGAGCACTCAGAGCTCTTTGAAAGCTGTTGGTAACTGCATGCAGGACGTCTCGATAAGACGTTAGCTAAGCAGATCTTACGGCTTCCCAATAACGACAGACCAGAACCACTGCCACTTTATTAAGTGTTTTATGTTTCTACAAGACTTAAATTAAACCTTTAAAGAGAATTATTTAATTAATAAAACTTAATAAACATTATCCGGTAAAAATTACATCATCTATTTGTAAATTTTACAATTATTTCTCTTCCAGACCCTCTTTGCACAGAAACCATAATGGCCACTTACTATCACATAACACTGAACGCCATTTTGTATATTCAATTATTGTGACAAACTGGTGCTTTATATAACCAGAAGGCACCTTATGGTGCTGCCATATTAATACCAAACAGCTATAAACATTAGTTATAAAATCAATAACTTGTAAGTTAGTTCCGACTAAGAGAAATCGTATGATTTATTTGTTGACCCCGTTGGGTAACCTCCACGCCAATTTTTGACCAGGTGTTATCAGGTGCTACGAACGGACAATCTAGCTGCGCATACTGCCGGCTCAATGAATTGGCATGAGAGATGCTTTCATTAAATGATGCCCGCCAAAATTCTATTACGAGCAGGCTAAAATGGCGTTTATGGAGATTAGCATGAACAAAGATATTGCAGATGGAAAATGGCAGCAGCTGAAAGGTACGATTCAACAAAAGTGGGGCGACCTTACTGACGATGATTTGGATCGAATAAATGGCCGACGGGAAGAGTTTTCAGGCGTTATGAAAGAACGCTATGGAAAGAGCAAGGAAGAAGCTGAGCAGGAGTTCGACCGATTGCGTGATAACGATAACTGATCGCTAGCTTCAGCTGCGGCGGCGCTGGAAATAAAGCCGCCCCAGCTTCGACAGCGTACAAACCACAATGCAATCCCGTTTATTAATCCAACATCCGTAGCTTGCGCTATGAAAAAGAACTTTCGGAAACGACAAAGCCCGCCGTTAAGGCCCGACCAGAACTACTAGGGAGACACTGAATAAGTCCCAAAATCAGCGATAATACGGCCATCGTCAACCGAACAGGATTCGTTTCCGCCATGGATCAAATTAGCTTCTCCGAAGCCGAGTAATCCCCCCGGACCGAGAGTTAACTGCAATCGTTAGCCATTGCTGATGTATTTAATGTATCGACTCCGGCGCCAGCCAAGTGACTTTTTTGGTTTTAAAGCACTCGTTTACGGCGCCACTTGGTACCCCAGCGGCATCTGCTTGACCGGCAGCGATATCAAGTTCAGGTTTGCGCCACCTGCCGGGATGGTGAGCGATAGCTCTACCAAGCCCCTGAGCACTTTTTCAAACCCCACGTTTGCCTTTAAATTGACCACGTTCAAGGTCTCCAGCGTAACCAGCAAGCGCCCGTCATCGATGAGCCGGACAGGCCCGGAAAGCTCCAGTTCAAACTCTGTGCTGTAGATGTCATGCTTCAACAGGCTGTCGGTTTGTCCAAACAACTTGAGATTCGGGGCGTCCAGGTAGGCTGGTGCCGTGGTTCTGAATCGAAGCCTGCCATCCGCCCCCTGATCAATCATACCCACTATGTGGCCTTCCGGATTATCCTCCGTCACAACGTGGCGCATCCTGACAATCGCTGGCCCTGTTACCTGCTCCCCAAATACTTCCAAAAACACACTGATCGGGGTCGTCGCAATCACCGTCGGGTAGACTTTGACTTCAATTCCTTCATCGCCAAAAACGCTTGGGTCAATTGGCCCTGCCAAGTCAATGTTCAGCCCGTAGGTTTTATACAAAAACTTGTTCTCCGGGCAATCCTGGCTCTGCGATGGCTTACACCCAATCCTGGCCGGAAGTAACTCAATCCCCGCGACCTTCGCAGGACCGCCAGATAATATTGTGGTGGCATTGTTACTGGGCTTGTACACCGTTGGTGCATTCTGGCCCGCAGGGTAAGGCTCATGATCGAAGGGCTCCAGGCAGTCTGATGCGGAGTTGCAATCGATGACGTAATTGGAGTTCGCATCCCGCACAGGCACACTGCGCAGCGGTACAAATACATCATCTGTCTGAGGCGCACCGCGGAAATATATCTCCAGATCCGGGCCACCAATATCTTCTGAGTTAACAAGCAGGTCTGTTTGAAGAGGGAGCCCAGGTCCGTTCTGATCAGCCTCGGAACAGATTGCGTTATCGCACCCCCCACCCTGGCTGGACGCCAATGTATATCGATATAACGCATCCCGCTGCCATGGTTCTGCCGGGAAGAACTGAATACGCTGGTTGCTGAATTCCAATCGACCGGGCACGTTTTCAACGCGCGTGGTGCCGTCTTCGTTAGCCGAATCGACTCTGAACGTCTCCCCTAACCGCACCGTTCCTTCATCCAGGGACTGGGAAAACAGTACGGATATCGGGCGATTTGCAGGTAACCTGCTTAGAGGGATCATTTCTCCCAAAGGCCCGTCAATTGCGCCATCGACACACTGGCCATGCTTGTTATTTGCCAGATCCAAACCCACTGTCACGCAGGGATAACCCGGGTAGGTGGTTAGGGGAAGCGGTGAGACCTTGGCAACACCCGTTCCCAAATCGGGCAATTCGAACTCAAGAACCTGCTGGGGAATCCCGTTACCTGCCAGGTCGGTCAGGTTGGAATTAAGCTCTACAAAGTAGGTTACTCCGTGCTTCAGGCCGCCCTCCGGGTTGAGACTCACTGATGAACCGTCAACACGGTAGTTAACCGGCACTAGACTTGCGCCAGCTTTCAGGATGACACCTGTTGCCACAGAAGATTCCAGAATCGGCTCATCGAAAAACAAGGTCACCGGGTCGCCAGGCCTGTGTAATTTGCCCATGTCAGGGGCGAAGTCCTTCTCTCCAAGTGTGCCGGGAGACCAGCTCAGCAATGCAGGCGCTTCCCGATCTGATTCCCGGTTATCAAACGCCGCCAGTTGCGCATCAACTGAAGTATCGCCTGTTATCTGAAAGGCAATGGTAGAGTCCGCAACCTCCCTCCCCAAAAGGGTCGGTTCAAGTACTCCAAGCACATCAATCTTGAGCAGGCCGTCTTCAACTTGTGCGATCCCGACCAGCTCAGCATGCAGCAAGTTCTGAGTTAAGGCCGCATTTGGGCTTGCCATCTCTGTGCTCATGGAGACATCGATAAACAGCCGCGCGTGGCTAGGCGCATTTATATCATCTGTGTATGGATTGGGAATCAGATAACCCGTTGCATCTGTGATCATGGTTATGACGAGGTCACCGGTGGTCTGGGCCATCCCCGTGCCTTCATCAAGAACAGACACGGTTCCATTAGCCCTTACATCAACGGAACTGCCCGTCAGGCGTGTACCCCTTGGCACACGGATCGGCAAGGCTTCATCTGCGCCAAATGCGGGCGCGAACGCAAGTTCGCTGTACAGGCCACCACTGCTTTCGGACACGTCAGTGTTCCCGAGCAAAACAGAATTCAATATAACGCCGTTAACCGGCTGCCCGTTCAGTTTGGATAACACCAGTTCTGCATTTCCCTCGGTAATGCCCGGGTCGGTCACATTCTGAAACTGGACGACGGTCGGCTTTGTTGATTTGGCCAGGAACTGGCTAGCGTAGTCCAAACGCTCTCCGGTCATTGCCGGGAAGTCTTTGACTTCAAGTGTATAGCGTTCGCCACCAGTTAAATTATCACCCGGCAAACCACAGTTGTCCGCGCCATCAGAGATGCAGGGATCCACTGTAATACGGCGATCCTGCACAAACACGTTTGCGGGGACTTTATCGCCCTGCGCGTCCAGAAGCTCAATGGTGCCTCCCAGCGCCTGCCAATCAGGATGCGCAGGATGAGTTAGCTCTATACGAAATGAGGCGAAATCAGAGGGTTCGAACAGGGTGTCCGGTGCAGGATTCATATTGGCGACTGCAAAGTCGCGCCCTGCGGAATCAACATTCTTGAAACCGGTAAAGCCTCCACGGGTTATAAACTGAATGCCTGGTGCATCGTTCGCGAGATTATCATTCAGGTTTCGAATTTCCCTACCATCTTGAGCCTGAACCGGTTCATTGAAAACCACTTCATAGTCGGTGCCCGTCATCAGAAGCTCAACGGGGGTTAATCTCACACTGTACCCATCATCAATGTTTGTGATGACATAATCGACATCGCCTGCCTCTGAGCGCAATCTGGCGCTGCGCTGCAACGAGTCAGAGTCGACGGGCTCAGAGAACCTGAGAATCACTTCGGTGGCCGGGCTAACGTTGCGTTGCCCATCCGTAGGGTATGAATAAACGAGATCAGGGTTATCGAGCTTTGGCGTAAGCTCAAGAGTGTCAGTCTCGCCGCAGGCACCGATAAGCGAAGCCAAAAGAGGCAGCGTCAGAAGTCTAAGTTTCACAGCGAAGCCCACCTTAAAATTTGAAGGTAATTGAAGTACTGACAACATGAATATCGCCATCGGCTGCGACAGATGTTTCGTTGCCACTTCCATCAACAATCAGGAAATCTCGATCAATCAGCTGCTGATACTGATACGCAAAATCAAGACGTACGGGGTAGCTGAAAACGGGCGTGCGGTTATACACGGCTGCAAATCCAAGCCCGAAAACGGCCCTGTCTGTATCGTAGTAATTGAGACCCGGATTGCGTTCAGTGCGAAGCGGGGAGGTTTCGTAAGCAAGGCCGCCACTGACAGAATAGGTCTCGTTGAGTTGATACTCAGCGCCTACCCGTGGACTCAGCACATCGTCGAACTGAATGCGTTCAGAGGGCGGAAGCTCGGCCTGATCTTTAATCGTATCGCCGGCAAATTCCTCGACAAGCTCTGACCAGCGCTGCTGCTCAAGCGACACTGCCGTCCGCCACCGCTCACCTGAGTACTGCAAACCAACGGCATAGGTTTCCGGTTGAAACGCTTCTATCGTCGTGACAGCAAGCGACAATCCAGGTTCGGGGACTGTTTTGTTTACGACCACATCAGCCTCGACCGAGGTAGACGATGACGATTTGGTTCTGTATATGAGCGCTAGTTCCCAGCCATCCCAAATACAAGCGTCGTCACAGAAAAGCTTAGCGGGTTCGATGGTTGTGCCTAGAATCGCCTTCAGGGACGGTTTAGCATTTACGGTCAAGCTCTCCTGGCTCATATCACCTGCAAGTGTGGTGTGGGCTTCCAGTTCTGCGGAGGCCTTGAGGGTCAACCGCACCGATGCGCCAATGGAAACACCGTCGGCAATGCCTGTACCGACGCCGGCATTCAGAAACATCGGCTGCTTTCCAAATTGTAAATACTGCCCCGTGTCCGACGTCTCCGACCGAAACGCCATCATTTCCTTGCCGTACTTTTCCAGACCAAGAATTATGCCCACGTGTATAGGGTGCCTGTCACGGGTGAGCGAGGCGAGATTCGATTTAAACCCCAACAGAACATGCTGTGTTGGTGCGTTTGCAAGCACATTTCCACGGGCATCCGAACGGGTGGTACGAAGCTCCTGCTCTGCGTGGAGAATGCCCGCCGTCAACTCTCCACGCTCGTCGGCCGTAATGTAGGAGGGGTTGTAGTATGTTGCAGAGACTTCCTCAGTAAACATCGAAAGCCCCTGCGCAGTTGCTACGTCCTGGGGCATCAGTCCATAGCTGGTGCCCAGGTTTCCCATACCGGCCTGCGCCGATGGCAAGGCAAGTCCACACAATAACGTGGTGCATAGTTGCCACACCGCACTTTTTGCCATGTCCACCATTCCTTGTTTTATTCGAGTTTTTGCCTTTATGTTGTTCTACAATCCAGCATTCTTGCAACCAACCTGGGGGACTACAAGGGCATATTGTTACCCGAGCACTGGCCAATACTGCCACTGTCTTTTTGATGTGTTTTCTGTATGCCGGGGGAGCGGAAGCAGTCGGCCTGGCTCTCCAACGAACGGGGCTGGCCCGTCAGGAACGAGTCCAGAGGTTTCGGCATTAGGGTATAAATCGGACTGTATCTATGGAATCATTACAACGGTCAAGCCACAGCACCTTACACAATGAGAGAGTGAAGCATGCGTAAGTCACCATTTATTCTAGCCTTGGCAATGAGTGCCGCCGTATCAGCACCAGCCGTTGCCCAGTTGGATGTAGAAGATCAGATTGAAACACGCCAGAGTGCGTTTACGTTTGCAGCCTGGAACATGGGAAAGATTAAGGCTCAGGCAATAGATGGCAGCGTTGCCTATAACGAACAGCAGATGCTGGCTGCAGCCAATGCCATTGCGGCGGTGGCAAACTCTGGTTTGGGTGGCCTCTTTGGGCCAGGTACTGCCAACGACAAAAATGAGAACACAAGGCTATTGCCGGTGTTTTTTGATAAGCCAGAAAAAGCTCGAGAAGTTGCTATTGGCTTTGCCCAAGCTGCGACCAAGCTTCAGGAAGTTGCAGCTAACGGCGGCGGTAAGGGCGCCATAGCGGCTCAGTTCAGCGAAGTAGGTAAGTCCTGCAAGGCTTGCCACGACGAGTTCCGTGCCGAGTAAGCCTTACCACTAAAGCCTTCCTTAACGCTGTTCACCAACCAAGATCGGGTGGTGGCGGTGGAGGGGGCGACAAAAGTCCTCCAGTCGCTACCCATACGGCGAACGCTGCCACCGCCAATGCAACAACGAAAGCCAGCGGCCCACCGCCTGCTCTCTCCTCAACTTGCGTTTCTTCGACTTTTTTACGCCCGCTGACCATTGGTGTGATGAGATTATCTTTTTTAACCAGCGTATAGAAAAGTACGCTGGCAATATGCAGGCCTAACAGGCCGTAAATAAACCATTCAGTGAACTTATGCCAGGAAGTAATTGTGTCGTTCCAATCAGAAGACACTGCACGGTATAGTGGCCCATTGAACGCTATGGCGTCTGTAGCAAACAGCCCTGTAACCGCCTGAAAGCCCAATAATCCGAGCATGGCCAACACTGAAAGAGCACCTAAAGGATTATGCCCTAATCCTCGCCAGTCACCCTTCAGATACACGCGAATAGCAGATGGCTTCGGAAAAAAGTGCAAAAAGCGAGCGTAAGTCGAGCCTAGAACACCCCACGCCAACCGAAAGCTAATCAAGCCCACAATGGTGATACCAAAGCGTTCATGCCACAGCATCCAGGTACCCCCAAGGCTGACTGTCACCAGCGAACCTGTAACGGCAACCACCAGAAGCCAGTGAAAGAGTCGTGTGGGCAAATCCCACAAAGCGATCGACTTCATTTTCGGTTCCTTATAAAACTGACATAGACAGGCTGATTACCCGAAACCATACCGGTTTTGCTTTATACTGCCCACTGAATTTCACGTATCAAATTAAAGGTTTATTCAATGCGAGTGGTTATCCGTTATTTTTTCCGGACGTTGCGCCTTATTCTCACGCCGTTTGTCCTGTTGAGCGAAAAGCTTGGTGGTGGGAAGCCCATGGAGCGTAGCCCAGAGAAACAGAAGGAAGTTGATGCAGCCTGTGAGGACCTTGCGCTGTATCAGTTCAAAACCTGCCCTTTCTGTGTGAAAGTAAGAAAGCAAATTGCGAGATTGAATCTCAATATTGAAAAGCGGGATGCACAGCACAACGAAACCCATCGGACTGAATTGGAGCAAGGTGGGGGCAATATAAAAGTGCCCTGCTTACGGATTCAGAATGAGGATGGCAGTGAGCAGTGGATGTACGAGTCCGGAGACATCAATGCGTGGCTGGAAGCGCGCTTTGGGAAGCCTGCCTGATATGACAATCATAGACTGAAGCGGCAGTAAACTATCTAACGGCCTGTTGGCTACAGGGTTTTGGCACCAGTACTTGCTACCAAGTGTCAGGGGTTTTTACGCTTTCAGCCATCGTCGACTGCTCAGATCAAGCTACAACATTGATAATAAAGAACTAATCACCAATTGGCAGAGTTTCTGCTCCTATGCAGGTGTAAAAATCAACCACACCTAAAAGGATCTTACTCTTGAAAACAAAATGGATTGCAGGAACAACTGGAGTTGCTGCTGCAGTAATGATGAGTTCTGCAGCAGTCGCGACGCCGATCACCGCTGACGTGGTGTTTCTGGTCGATGAATCGGGCTCCATGGCCGGTGAGCATGCTTGGCTGAGCACCATGATTGCTAACCTTGAATCGGGTCTAACAGGCGCAAATGTTGGCGTTTCAGAAGCGAACCGATATTCGTTAGTTGGTTTTGGCGGCGGCGGAGCGCACTTTGCCCCTAATGTCCATGAGATGGACGGAAATGACTGGGGTAGTTCGGCCCAGTTCGCTGCTGCTGCGGGAACCTTGGTCACGAGTGGTGGCACGGAGGATGGCTGGAATGCACTCGACTGGGCAATGAGCAATCTGGCCTACCGTTCAAATGCGGCAGTTAATTTTGTCCTCGTTACAGACGAAGATAGAGATAACACTAATAATACGCTTAATCCCGCCGACTTGAAGAATCGTCTCAGCAGCTTCAACGCATTGTTGAACGTTGTTGTCAGCAACCCGTTTAGTTGTGACGGCGCAGGCGCCGCTATAGGCGTTGATAGCGCTCTGGATGGCTTTCAGGCAGACGGAGTTGGTGGCTACACCAAATGCGCTGGTGACGGCATTGTCGGTAACGGCGCGGGCACAACTGAAACCGACTATGTTGCGCTGGCTTTGGAATCAGGCGGAGCGGCTTGGAACCTGAACATCCTCAGGGATGGCGGTGACAATGCTACGTCATTTACCAAATCTTTTGTTGATACCAAAGTAAAAGAAATTACTGAGCAGCCGCCGGTCTCCGTGCCTGAACCTGGCACACTTGCCTTACTTGGCATGGGTCTGGCAGGTCTTGTATTCCGTCGTAGAAAATCCTGATCAGTAACGCACACAAAAAAGGCTGCCATTGGCAGCCTTTTTTGTGTCGGGTAATTTTACACTCCCTGATATTTTATGTGCCAACGATGACACTAAGTACTCCGCTTGCACTCTTAAATGCGACGAGGCTTCTGCTTAAACCTCGTAAAAGTCGCGATACCAGTCTACAAACTTTGCGATGCCCTCTTCCACCGGGGTTTCTGGCTTGTACCCTACGTCACTGATCAAGTCATCGACATTGGCGTAGGTGGCAGGCACATCACCTGGCTGCATGGGCAAGAGATTCTTTATCGCTTTCTTACCCGTTCTCTCTTCGATAATTTCGATGAAGCGAGACAGTTCAACGGGATTGTTACTGCCAATATTGTATATACGATAAGGCGCCTTGCTGGTGCTCGGATCCGGCGCTGCCCCACTCCACTTCTCATTAGGCCGAGCCACCTGATCGAGAGTGCGGATAACGCCTTCTACAATATCGTCTATATACGTGAAGTCGCGCTTGTGGTTGCCGTGATTGAATACGTCAATCGGCTGACCTGCGAGTATTTTCCTGGTGAATATGAACAGCGCCATATCCGGGCGGCCCCAGGGGCCATATACCGTGAAGAATCGGAGACCCGTAGTTGGCAGCCGGTACAGATGGCTGTATGTGTGGGCCATCAGCTCATTGGCCTTTTTTGAGGCCGCATACAGGCTTAACGGGTGGTCAACATTATCCCGGACAGCAAAAGGCATAGCCTCGTTGGCGCCATAAACAGAACTGCTGGATGCGTAAACCAAGTGTTTCACATCGTTATGGCGGCAGCCTTCGAGGATATTCATAAAGCCAACAAGATTGGCATCCACATAGGCGTTTGGATTTTCGATTGAGTAGCGCACACCTGCTTGGGCAGCCAGGTGCACGACTCGCTCAGGGCGATGCTTTGCGAAGATTCCTGCCATCACAGTGCGGTCGGAAATGTCCTCGCGTACTTCTGTGAAGCCAGGGTGTCCGGTCAGGCGTGCAAGCCGGGCTTCCTTGAGATTAACATCGTAATAGTCGTTAACGCAGTCAACGCCAATTACTTCATCTCCCCGCTCAAGTAATCGATGCGCAAGCTGCGCGCCGATGAATCCCGCGGTGCCCGTTACCAGAATCTTCACAATTTTTTCGCTCCTCTTAAAGCACCTTAAAAGGTTAAACCCGCACTTATAAAGGGACCGTCAACTTTAATGTCAAAGGAATCATCGCCATCCTTATAATCGACTGCATACTGGCGATAACCCGCTTGCAGCTGCAGCAACGACAGGTTGTACTGCCCGTAAACACTGAAATCACGCATCGAATCACCATCAAAGCTGATGAAGTTGCCCTCTGCACCAACCGCAACTCCGGTAAGCGGAAGGTCAAAGCGAGCGGAAATGTACCCCATAGGTAAAACCGCATCCGCTTCAGTACGGTCTACAACAGCACTTTTCTGCACTAGCAGTTCGCCGGAAAAATCTCGCACTGTAAGTCCGAGATCAAGATTGACCCAGTTATCGAGAATTTCGTAATACAGCGTTAAATCCAGCTGCTCCAGATCGAGCTCTGAATAGACCTGAGTACCTGCAGTAAAAATACCGTAGTTGCTGGTGAGCTCACCTTGCCCACTTTGTTGAATCAGCGTGTACGACAGGCGCACATTAGGCAACACGGGAACCGGGTGCTCCAGATAAATACTGGCATTGACGTTGCCGTCATCCTTCAAGCCTAGTTCGTCATTCATATCGACTGTACTATTGCCGGATGACGCTGTACCCGAGGCGTTCGAGTCCCAATAACTTACGCTAGCGCCAAGGCCCAAAATGTCGGCTTGAGCCAAAGGGGTGGCCAGGATTAAAGAACTGCCTAATGCAAGTGTGAGTTTACGCATGGTGCGCCTGTATCTTTATTGTCTGTTTGAGTATCTGGCGATGAAATCAGTCGAAGTTAATACCAATGCGACGACCAACTTCTTCGTAAGTTTCAATAACGCTACCCAAGCCTTGGCGGAAACGATCCTTGTCCATCTTTTTGCGGGTTTCCTTATCCCAGATGCGGCAGCCGTCCGGGCTGAATTCGTCACCCAGCACGATGTCACCGCCACTACGACCGAACTCCAGTTTGTAATCCACCAGCAACATTCCAGCTTCATCAAATAGGTTTTTCAGAACGCCGTTTACCTTGTAGGTTAACTCTTTCATGCGCGCGAGTTCGGCCTCGGTCGCCCAATTAAAACTAATGGCCAACGACTCATTCACCATAGGGTCGTGCAGTGCGTCATTTTTCAAAAAAAGCTCGTAGGTTGGCGGGGTAAGTTCCAGCCCTTCTTCGACACCCAGGCGCCGGCACAGACTGCCTGCAGATACGTTTCGTACAACGCACTCAACAGGAATCATATCGAGCTTTTTAACCAGTGATTCCGTCGCAGACAACAGGCCCTCATGGTGCGTTGGCACACCGGCGGCTTCCAGCTTATCCATAATGAACGCGTTGAAACGGTTATTCACCATTCCTTTACGATTGAGCTGTTCTTTCTTTTCGCCGTCAAATGCAGAGGTATCATCACGGAAGACAAGAACAAAGCGCTCTGGATCGTCGGTGCGGAATACAGATTTGGCTTTGCCTGCGTATAGTTCTTCGCGTTTTTCCATCTTAAGTCTCCGAAATGGAGGCCCGCACGCACTGCAGGCACCCCTTCTAGATCAGTATAGGTAATCGAATAGCTGCGTGAGCAAATCCTCTGCCCGCTTGTCGCCGCTGTATCCATCTACAACGTCAGCGGTAACCCTGACCTGCTCATCACGCTCGACCAGATTCACTGTATGAGTATGGCGGGGCTTCTCTTTATCACTAAACCAGCTGAACCATCCCGGGTCGCGCTCATCGGCGCTGCGGAAATCGACGAAAAGCCAACCTTCGCTCCGATTGAGGTCAAGCACGACAATATCCGATTCGCTCAGCGCGCGGTTCACCTCGGCCCAGGAGCGACCGTAGTCGAGATCCATGCCAATGGCTTGTGCCGTGTCGTTTTCAGATATCAGCTTAACCAAGGGTTTTGTATCCATGCCCGACGCTGCGCGCGAGAAAGACTTACTCTCTTCACGGGCTTTCAGGAACTCACCCATGTCGGCAAGCAGCCGCTTCTGTAACGCAAGTTGGTCGGCGGAAGACTCAGGAACTCCGTTCCAGGTAAGTAGCTCTCCTGGCCAGGCCGAGCCTTCTTCTGACCCGTGCACTGAAGCAAGCTTGCGCACCTGGATTTCCGTGGTTTTCCGCCGAACGCCTGGCGCTATACGAACTTGAAGAATGACTTTCGGTTCAGCTGCGGTTGCATCGACAGGAGCGCTGGAAAGCTCAAGAAGGTCGCGAGCACGCATATTGAAGTTGGCCAACTCACTCTGCAGCAGCCCCAGTTGAGGGCTATCGTGGGCAACGCCAAGGCCTTGATCGTTCATGTAAGTAGTGACCGCTGGCCAAATACGCCCCGGCACATCATTTACCAACAACCAGGCGCGACCATCAAGCTCTTCAACCAGGTAATTCTCTTCGAGAATTTCCGAGGTCATGTCCGGAGGACGAGGTATGTCAGATGGATACATTTTGCTGCCATCAGCCGGAGTTATTTTCCGGATAGGCATCACCTGTGAAAAACGGGAAGAATCCGCTGATTCTGGCAGAGTCAGTTCATCGCCTTCTTTCTCGTACACATAGCTTTCAGAACGATCATCAAGCACGCCACATCCGGCTGTTGCCATAATAAGCAAGAGCCCGGAGGCACCAGCCAAGCGTCGGACTGCAAAAAACTTACGGGTTCTTGAAAGAACCTGCATTGGCCTTCTCTCTGTATGGGTCTGTTTCAGGGCTGGTATTGGCAAACTCAGAGAACACCCGAAGCGTTCATTGCTTCTTCCAGTTCTCCGTGGAATTTCTCACTGAACTGGGTCAATGGAAGCCGTATACCCTCACCAATCATACCCATACGTTGAAGTGCCCACTTAACAGGGATGGGATTTGCTTCCAGGAACAGCTTCCGGTTCAAAGGCATAAGAAGCTCATTCAGGCGTTCTGTTTCTTCCCGATTGCCCGCAATCGCTGCGGCACAAAGATCAGACATACCTTGGGGCGCCACGTTTGCAGTAACCGAAACGTTGCCCTTTGCACCAGCGAGCATCAGTTCTGCTGCAGTAGCATCGTCACCCGAATAAACGGCCAGGCGACCATTGAGAGCTTCAATCAGTTCTGCTCCCCGGGGAATATTGCCCGTCGCGTCTTTGATGGCAACAATGTTCGGGATGTCGGCCAAACGCAAAACGGTTTCGTTTAGCATGTCGCAGGCCGTGCGCCCGGGTACGTTGTAGAGCATCTGGCTCATACCGGGTACCGCTTCGGCGATGGCTTTAAAGTGCTGATAGAGGCCTTCCTGAGTTGGCTTATTGTAGTAAGGCACAACCAGAAGACAGGCATCCGCGCCCAGCTTATGAGCTTCCGTTGTCAGGTAGATGGCTTCGCGGGTGCTGTTGCCACCGGTACCGGCAATAACGGGAATCCGCCCGTTTACGCGTTTGATAATGTAACCAATTACCCGGCAGTGCTCTTGCTGATCGAGCGTTGCGGATTCGCCGGTGGTTCCTACAGCAACGATACCGTTGGTACCGTTGTCCAGATGAAAGTCGACTAGTTTGTCCAGATGCTCCCAGTGAATGTCACCGTTTGGATGCATGGGCGTGACCAGTGCGACAAGGCTACCCGTAATCATAAAAGCTCCATCCGAATAAAACGAATATGGTAATGTTGGGCACGAAGTGACACAAGGAAATTAAATTACACTTCGTCCGAACTGGTTGAGAAAACAGGCCCCTTTACCGGCCAGGCAAAGAATACAGCTTTCAACATGGTGGCCAACGGAATGGCAAAGAACACGCCCCACAAGCCCCAAATACCGCCAAAGAACAATACCGAAATAATGATAACAACCGGGTGCAGGCTGTTCACTTCTGAGAACAGCACGGGAACCAACACGTTACCGTCTAATGCCTGAATTATGCCGTATATCACCATTACCCAGATAAAATGGCTACCCCACCCAAAAGCGAAGAGTGCAATCACCGCAACCGGAATCGTGACCACTGCCGCACCAATGTATGGGATTACAACACTCAAGCCCACCAGAAGCGATAGCAATGCAGCATAGGGCACGCCCAGGAGTTTGAACGCAATGTAGGTCGCGCCACCAACGATCAGAATTTCAACCGCTTTTCCGCGCACGTAATTTGCACATTGAAGGTTAACCTCATGCCAGATTTGAACCATCATCGGACGTTGAGGTGGAAGCAGCCTGGAAATAGCCCCTAGCAGGACTTCCCGGTCTTTCAGGAAGAAAAACACAAGTATAGGAACCAACACCATGTAAATGAGCAATGCGACAAGATCAGGGATGCTCGACAGCGAGAAGGACACCAGCCACTGAGTCATGTGGCCTACTTCCGTATTCACTTGTTGATAAAGGCTGCGCACAGCCTCAGCCGAGATCAAATGCGGGTACTCTTCAGGCAGAAGCTCAAGGTATGACTGCAGCTCACCAATGATTCGGGGAGCCTCGCCTGCAAGTGTGCTGACCTGGGTCCATATCAGCGGTAAAAGGCCAAAGATAAACCCTACCAACACACCTAGAAACACCAGAAACACACCGAGTATCGCTAAACCTTCCGGAACGCCATAAGCACTCAACCGAGTAACCAGTCCCTGCAGGATAAACGCCACAATAAGCGAGGCGATCGCGGGTGCAAGCATGGCACCAAATAAAATTATGAAAACTGTGCCTGCGACCAAAATCAGAAAAAGAATGACAGCTTCTTCATCTGAAAAGTATTTGTGCGCAAGACCGCGTAAAATTCTGAACATCAATGACTCCGGAAAATTAACCGCCGCACTCTATCACAAAGCGGAAATGGCCATCAGTTTGCGTAGAGTTCACCAAACGGTGGCGAGACAACTCCAGAAAGGCCGGAATATCGCGAGCGGAGCCCGCATCTGTGGCAATCACCTCAAGCATATCGCCCGGGGACATACCGTTGAGCTCCAATTTTGTTTTCAGCAAGGGCATGGGGCAGCGAAGCCCGGACGTATCCAGTGTACGATCAGCCATAAAGAAGGTGCACCATCACAAGACATGAAATTCGCAAGCCGGCATTATGCCTCCAGTGATACTGTATTGCATCACAATACCTGTTAATCAGCAGATCCGGATTTTTTGAGGGGATACGCTGTCTCAGCAGCAGCCAGAACCAGGAGCACACCGCATTACATGAATGACGTTCTATTGAAGTTTCGTGGGTACCGGAAGATTTCAACAGCAACCATTCTGGTTTTCTTACTGGCCTTGAGCTTTGTATCGCAAGCCCAGGATACCCGGCTACCGAATATTGGTGGAACAGGCGGCGGGCTTATTTCCGGGCATCAGGAAAGTGACATTGGACAACAGGTTATGGTGTCGATCCGCCGATCCGCTCCGCGTATCACCGACCCACTGATTTACGACTACCTCAGTGCCATTATTTACCGGCTTGTTCCCTCAGCTCCCCTGGAAAATCGCGAAATTACGCTCGCGCTTATTGATAGTCCGGCCCTCAACGCTTTCGCAGTGCCCGGGGGGATTGTCGGTGTAAACGGCGGGCTGTTTCTCAACGCCGCCACAGAACAACAGTTTGCATCGGTGCTCGCTCACGAACTTGCCCACCTTAGCCAGCGGCACTTCGCTCGCCGTCTTGAGCAGCAGGAGACCAGCGCACCCTTAACGCTTGCGGGCATGATTGCCGGCATCGTGCTCTCTGCGGTCACTCAATCCGATATAGGCATCGCGGCGATTGCCGGCACACAAGCACTGGCCATACAAAACATGCTGGCCTACAGCCGCTCCCATGAGCAGGAAGCAGACAGAGTGGGGCTGGATATTCTCGCTACTGCGGGAATGGACCCACGGGGCATGCCTGAAATGTTCGAAATAATGATGCGGCAGAATAGGCTGCAGGGCAACAACATGCCGGAGTACCTTTCAACTCACCCTCTGACCCAAAGCCGGGTGGCCGATACCCGTAACCGTGCAGAACAATACCCCGAGAAAACCATCCGGGATGGCCAGGAATACCATCTGATGCGCAGCCGCCTGCAAGTTCACTACGCGGCGTCTCCCGAGATAGCGGTGGACACCTTCGAAAATTACCTGAAAAAACCGGATGCGGAAACGAACGAAGCCATTCGTTATGGACTGGCAGTCGCCTACCTCAGCAACAACCAGCCTGAAAAGGCGGCACAAGTCATCAGCGAGATTATGAAGAACAACCCGGGCCGGATAACTTTGCAGGTAACTTTGGCAGAGATATATATTCAGCAAAACAAGCTGGATGAGGCTCGATCCGTTCTGAAAGATGCCCTGAACAGGAACCCGGGCAACTACCCGATTACCTCAACACTAGCAGATGTGGAAATAGCGGCGGGCAACGGCACTCAGGCGGCCGAGCATTTGAAGCAACTAACCCGCAGAATGCCGCAACAGGAATATCTATGGTTGCGCCTGGCAGAAGCCGAAGGTATGGCCAGGAACATCGTGGGAGTTCACCGCGCCAGGGCGGAATATGACGCTCTTATGGGGGACTTGGAGTCTGCCCAGAGGCAGCTCAGGCAGGCTCAGGAAAAACTGCCTGCAGGCTCAGCCCAACGACAGGTGGTAAGTGAGCGGCTAGCCGAGATCACCAGCCGCCACCAAGCCCGCAGAAACAATTGAAATCAGGCGTTACCCGCCGCTTTCAGGTTCATCCCCGCAGTGAAATCGAGCATACGCCGTAAAGGTTTAAGTGCAGCTTCCCGGGTTTGCGCATCCACAAGCACTTCCTGGTCGCCCTTCTCAATCACAGCAAGAAGGTTTTCCAGGCCGTTCATGGCCATCCACGGGCACTGGGCACAGCTGCGACAGGTAGCCCCGTTGCCAGCTGTGGGCGCCTCTATCAGCGTCTTATTCGGTGCCAACTGCTGCATCTTATAGAAAATGCCATTGTCGGTAGCAACGATGAATTCCTGATTTGGCAGGGTCTGCACTGCGTGAATCAACTGAGAGGTTGAGCCAACAACGTCTGCCATTTCCACAACAGCATCGGGAGATTCAGGGTGCACCAGTATGGCCGCATTCGGATAGAGAGCCTTGAGGTCTTCAAGGCCACGGTGCTTGAATTCTTCGTGCACTATGCAGGAACCATCCCACAGCAGCATGTCGGCCCCGGTCGTTTTCTGCACATAGTGCCCAAGATGCTTGTCAGGGGCCCAAAGTATCTTCTCTCCCCGCGAATCAAGATCTTCAACGATAGCCTGGGCACAGCTGGAGGTTACAACCCAGTCCGCACGGGCTTTGACAGCGGCGGACGTGTTGGCATAAACCACAACGGTACGGTCGCTGTGCTCATCACAGAAGGCCTGGAACTCATCCGCAGGACACCCGATATCGAGTGAGCAGGTTGCTTCAAGGGTGGGCATTAAAACGCGTTTTTCCGGGTTCAGTATTTTGGCAGTTTCACCCATGAATCGGACGCCCGCCACGACCACAGTAGAAGCCGGATGTTCATTTCCGAAGCGAGCCATTTCAAGTGAGTCTGCAACGCAACCGCCGGTTTCTTCAGCGAGACGCTGGATGTCGGGGTCGGTGTAATAATGGGCCACGAGTACGGCGTCTTTTTCCTTGAGGACTTCCTTGATGCGGGATTCAAGCCGCGCCTTCTCATCAGCGCTGAGCGGCTTGGGCTCCGCTGCATGGGCCAGGTGTTCCTGAACAAGAATTCGGTCTTCAGCTATAGTCATGTACGGTTACTCTCAATCAACAGGAAGCAATCACGTGAAACCAATTACGTGGCACCAGATACTTTCCGCCAGCTACATTCTGTATATGAGTATATCACTTCGGATACCGATAGCACTGTAGGGACCACAGCGAACCCAAAAATTCCATTTTTCTGCTGAGAAACCGGCAAAAAAAAAGGACTGCATTTCTGCAGCCCTTAAGCTTTAACTCGCAATGCTTTCGATCCTTCCAAATCAAACTTTGTAAACTAACAAACCTTGATTCTTCGTACTGCTGATAATGGTGGGTCGTGATGGATTCGAACCATCGACCAATTGGTTAAAAGCCAACTGCTCTACCAACTGAGCTAACGACCCTAAAACAGGTGATCAGTGCCTGGTGACCCTGATCGATCCCGGAGCGGCTCAGCAATTGCTCCGGAATTCGAATTGGTGGGTCGTGATGGATTCGAACCATCGACCAATTGGTTAAAAGCCAACTGCTCTACCAACTGAGCTAACGACCCAAGCGAGGCGCATATAGTAATGATTTTTCCCTGACGATCAACCCCCTCTCGCCATGTTTTCTAATATTTTTCCGATTATCGTGTTATTAACCCTGGGCAGACCCCAGATATTTTCTGGCAAGCCCCGCAGCATCACTCTCGGGATAGTCGTTTACAACCTGCTCCATTTGTTGACGGGCTTCGGCCTTCTTATCAAGCCGATCAAGGGTTACTCCCAGCTTGTAGACGGCATCCGGCGCCTTACGGTGGTCCGCATAACGGGTTGCAACAATGGAGAAGGCCTGACGCGCTTGCTCAAGTTGAGGTTTGACCAGATACACCTCACCCAGCCAATAGTACGCATTGACCGTAAGGTCTCCTTCGGGATACTTATCTATGAATTCATAAATACGGCTGATGGCTTCGTCGTATTTTTTCTGGCTATGAATGAGATCCTGAATGGCGGTGTACGCCTTCCGCTCCTCTGCTTCAGGCTGACGATACTCACGTATAGCTGCAGGTTTGCTCTTTCCGGAGTCGCCGCCAGCTGCTGCCTGGGGTTGAGTAGATACCTTCTCTGAAAGATCGAGTATGCGCTGATCGAGATCAATGTAACGATCCCTCCCCTGATCCTGCAGACGCTTTATCAGATGCCTCTGCTCTTCCGATTCACCCTGTAGCCGCCTGACTTCACCTTGAAGCTGCTGAATCATGTAAAACAACTCAGACGTAGCCTGGCTGGCATTGGCCTTGCGCTGAGCTTCAGAGGCATTACTCTGGAATGCGGGGGTAGATGACTGCGCCAGCGTTGTCCCCGCCTGCCCTAAGGCAAGCGGGAAAATCACTGCCGCCATGAGCTGTTTTCTCATGGGTTTAACCTGATGTTGTATATGTGTTTACTCGAATACGAGTTCCACACGGCGATTTTGTGCCCATGCGCTCTCTGTCGAACCCATAACCGCCGGCTTCTCTTCACCATAGCTTACGGTTTCCATCTGACCCCGTGAAGCACCATTCACAATCAGGAAACGCTGAACGGCATTCGCACGGCGCTCACCCAGTGCCAGGTTATATTCCTTTGAACCGCGTTCATCACCGTGACCTTCCAGACGAACATTCTGGCCAGGATTGCTGGACAGATAGCGTGCGTGCGCCATGAGTACATCACGGGCTTCGGGCTTGATTTCAGAGGTATCGAAATCGAAATAGAAGGTTGTAATATCCCGCAGAGCAGCCTGCTCTGCCTGCTTTTCAATTTCCATGCGCTCGTCTTCGGTCATTGACGACGAAGAAATTCCACCCTGATCGCCACCGCCATAAACGGTAGATCCGCCGTCCTGATCAATAGGCTGAACGTCAGAGCCGTATGCTCCGTCGTCCATATTTTCGCCTGTCGTACTACAACCGGCGAAGAGGCCTGCGGAAAACAGCAGTGCAACTACTTTGGCTTGGGCTGACAACTTCATGATTTATTCCTTTCCGTTGGTTTATTTGAACTTCGACTCTTCAAATGGATGCCGTTGCACCCATCTACTACCGAACAATAGGCCCCCAGGCCGGGTCGCGGACATCCCCTTCCGAAGCGGGAAGGCTATATGCGGCACCGCCATCTGCTGAGATAACAGTCAGCACGCTTTCACCGCTCTGCTTGGTGGCGTATATCAGCATGCGGCCGTTTGGCGACACGCTGGGAGACTCATCGGATTCTGTGCGAGTGAGGACGGTCTCCTCATCGGTCTCAAGATTCGTGCGAGCAATCGTGAATGCCCGATCGCGCTGGTGCACGTAATACACATATTTACCTGTGTTATCGGGACGCGGGCGAGCGTTGTAGCGGCTGCCGAAGGTTATCCGCCGCGGCTCCGCTCCCGGCTTTGCCATGTAGTAGATCTGCGGCCCACCTGAACGGTCCGATGTAAAGAAAATACCCTTACCTGCACTGTCCCATGCGGCTTCAGTATCAATCGCCCAGTGGTTACTGAGTTTCGTCACCTTACGGGACTGAAGATTCATCTGATAGATCTCGGCATTGCCGTCTTTAGACAGGGTCATCAGCAGCGACTGACCATCCTGTGACCATGCTGGCGCCGAGTTCAACCCAGGGAAATCCGCCACCTTGGTACGCTGCCCCGAACTGAGTTCATGAACAAATATAGCGGGTTTGCCGGTTTCAAAAGACACATACGCCAGCTTTCTGCCATCCGGCGACCAGGCCGGGGAAAGAATCGGCTCTTTACTCTCAAGGCGAATTCCAGCTCGCTTACCGTCTATGTCACTGACTTGTAGCCGGTACCGGGATTTCCCGTTTTCCCGCTCAAGGGTTACGTACGCCAGCTTGGTAGAAAAAGCACCGGGAACACCCGTGATCGCCTCATATACTTTGTCGCTAACGTGGTGAGCCAGTGAGCGAATGTTGGACGCTGGCGCTCCCGCGGTCTCGCCCAGTATTCGCTCTTCCCGGTTAACATCAAACAGCTCATAACGCGCCTCTACCCTGTCACCCGTGCGTGTGAGCTCACCCACCAAAACATAGCGCTGACCAAGCAGGCGCCAATCCCGGAAATACACATCCGAGCGTTTTGATGGAAGGCTTAGCATTTTCTCTGGTGGCAAGGGGCGAAACTCGCCACTCATCGCCAGATCGGCCTGCACAATGCTGCTTAACTTATCCCCTACAGGCATGCTGCCATTTTCAGCAAACGGCACCACAGATACCGGAATGGCGGAGTCTGCGCCCTCAGTGATACGAATTAACAGCTCAGCTTGAGCACTTCCGGCGGCTGCCAGCATCACGACAAACGCTGCGATAATCATTGTCGGTAGCCTGAATGAGATTCTTTGCTTCATGGTGTTACCCGTATCCTTATCTCAATCGTTTAGGATTGAATTCGATCGTAAACTGGCGAAAATAGGTTTCAAACGTGTCTCGCTCAGATGGCACCGGGTATCGGCTCAGTGACTTTACCGCACCCAGAGCGGAGTTATCGAACGCGGTGTTTCCACTACTGGCCACCAGTTTAACGCTTGCCAGCTCGCCGGTTGGCAGCAAGGTGATCTGTAAACGCGCAGTCATGTCTTCGGTTGCCGATGAAGGCGGATACCACGCCTGGCTAAGCCTCTCACGAATCAACGCCTGATATTTCTGGCTTTCAGACAACATTTGGCTTTCACGGGCTTTCGCCGCTGCTGCTTGCTCCTGGCGACGCGCTTCATCTGCACGGGCCTTACGAGCCTGCTCTGCCTGAGCTTCCAACTGCCGCTCTTGCAACTTGCGTTCTGCTTCCAGACGTTTGCGCTCAGCTTCTTTGCGGGCCAGTTCTTCCTGCTTCTTACGCTCGGCTTCTTCGCGTTTTCGCTGCTCTTCCTTGCGCTGCCTTTCCTCTTCCGCCTTGCGCTTGGCTTCTTCCTGTCGCTTTTTCTCAGCGTCTGCTTCTGCCTTACGGCGCTCTCGTTCTTTTGCCTCTGCTTCGGCTTTCTGGCGCGCAGCCTCTCGCTGCTTTTGAACCTTTAACTCTTCAGCCTTGGCTTGCTCGCGCTTGCGTTCCTGCTCTTCAGCTTTGCGCTTGGCTTCTTCGCGTTTTTTCTGCTCGGCTGCTTTACGCGCCTCTTCTTCTTTCTGGCGCTGCTGCAATTCCGCCTGCTTCTGCTTTTCCAGTTCCTTCCGCTCCAGCTCCTTGTCGGGCTGATCAACCGGTTCAACAACCGGGCTTGGTTCGGGCTTCTGTTGCGTGATCAGGCGCGCCGAAATACTGCTGGGCGGCGGCTCCTGAATAGGATTCGACCACGACCAACCCGCTAGGGCCACGCCGGCAATAAGCAGATGCAAAGCTACTGAGAGCGCGACTGGTGATTTCCAGGGCGGCACTCCCGTGCTGGTATATTCCCGTTCCTGACCTGTCACAACCATTCCGCCTGCGCTGATGTCACGTTTCGTCCGGGGCTGAATCGGTAATCAAGCCAATGCTGGTGGCACCTGCACCCTGCAACGCAGCCATCAAGCGCACAACGGTTCCGTAATCAACGTTTTCATCGCCACGCACAAGAATTTCACTGGATGTTCTTTGGGACAGTATTTTCGCCACCTGCGCTCGAACGTCAGCCAAGGGCATTGGATCACTCCCCTCATCTCCCACTTCCACGTAATAAGCGCCGTTTGAATCCACCGACACTATGATGGATTCGACGTTCTTGTCGGCGGTAATTGGCGCAGACGATGTCTCCGGAAGATCAACCTTAACCCCCTGGGTAAGCATCGGCGCCGTGACCATGAAGATAATCAACAGCACCAGCATCACATCGATGTACGGAACAACGTTAATTTCCGACATCGGCTTCTTGCGGTTTTCGGGCATCATCCCCATGCCTTTCATAGCGCTGTGCTCCGTCTGTTAACCGTAAATATCATCAAGCTGCGCCCTTCTCGGCGCTGTGGACACGACGATGCAGAATGCTGGAAAATTCTTCGGCGAAAGTTTCGTAGTTTTTGAGCAGCGCATCTGATTTAGCGGAAAACCGGTTGTACGCGATAACCGCTGGAATCGCTGCGAACAAACCCATGGCCGTTGCAATCAGGGCTTCCGAGATGCCCGGCGCAACCGTTGCTAGCGTGGCCTGCTGAACCTGGGCCAACCCCCGAAACGAGTTCATAATGCCCCACACCGTACCAAACAGACCTACATAAGGGCTTGTTGAGCCTACCGTTGCCAAAAAAGGCAAGTGGGTTTCCAGTCGCTCTTGCTCACGGGAGAATGCAACCCGCATAGCACGCTGCGTGCCCTCCATAACGGCATCGGCATCGCGGCTTTGCTGGCGAAGCCTGGAGAACTCTTTGAAGCCGGCACGGAATAAGGCTTCCATGCCCGAGAAAGGCGTGGGCTCGGCATTTACTTCACGGTAGAGTTGCCCCAGATCCATGCCAGACCAGAAGCGCTCTTCAAACGCCAACTGCGCCTGTCGGGCTTTGCGAAATACCTGCAAGCGCTGAAAAATAAGCGCCCAGGACATTACCGATGCAGCGGCAAGTAACAACATAACCAGCTGAACCAACACACCGGCATTTGCAATCAGACTCCAGACTGACAGTTCCGAATCCACCACTTACTCCTGGGTTATTTCGTGTTTTGTTTCGATTTTAAAGCTTTGGGCAGTTATGCCCCAAAAGCTCCAGCATGTTTTCAGGTAAGCGCCTTGGGCGCCCACTATCCAGTGCTATACAGGCAACTCTTACGCTTGCCTCACACAACTTTTTGCCATCTTTTACCCGCACTACCTGTTGACGGAAATCCATCCAGACGCGCCCAAAGGCCACGGGCTCTGCGGTAACGGTAAGCTCATCATCCAGCATGGCTGGAATGGCGTAGTGAATCGACAAGCGCTGTACTACATAGCTTATGTTTTCAGCCAACCCCGCCCGAAGTCCTACCCCGCAACTTCGCACCCACTCCGTGCGTGCGCGCTCCATGTAATGCAGGTAGCGCGCATGATAAACAATGCCGCCGGCGTCTGTATCTTCAATATATACCCGGATTGGCAGCGCAAAAGTTGCAGCTGCTTCGCCCTCGCTCAAAGAGCACCCCCTTCAGAAGCAGGGGCATCCGGTGCTTCCCGCACAATGCCAAAATGCTGATACGCGTGGGATGTCACCATCCGACCTCGGGGTGTACGCACCATAAAGCCCTGCTGAATCAGAAACGGTTCGAGAACATCCTCAATCGTCCCGCGCTCTTCACTGATTGCTGCCGCCAGGCTTTCTACGCCCACTGGTCCGCCATCAAACTTTTCGATCATCGCAAGCAGTAGTCGACGGTCCATGTGATCAAAACCCTGACTATCTACCTTCAGCATGTTCAAGGCCTGATCGGCTATCGCCGCATTGATGTGGCCATCCGCTCGTACTTCCGCGTAGTCTCTCACCCGCCGCAACAGGCGATTGGCTATCCGGGGCGTACCTCGGGAGCGGTGCGCTATTTCATAGGCACCCTCTTCATCCATATCAACACCTGAAAGCCGCGCTGAGCGACTGACAATGTGCGTAAGATCCGCCGTATTATAGAATTCCAGGCGCTGAACGATTCCGAATCGATCCCTCAGCGGAGATGTCAGCAGGCCAGCCCGAGTGGTGGCGCCCACCAGTGTGAAAGGCGGCAAATCCAGCTTGATCGAACGCGCTGCCGGCCCCTCACCAATCATGATATCCAGCTGATAGTCTTCCATCGCCGGGTACAGTATTTCTTCTACCACAGCGCTAAGGCGATGGATCTCATCAATGAAGAGAACATCGCCCTCTTCCAGATTAGTCAGCATTGCCGCGAGATCTCCGGCCTTTTCAAGCACCGGCCCGGACGTTGTCTTTATCGACACGCCCATCTCGTTGGCAATGATGTTGGCTAAGGTTGTTTTCCCCAGCCCTGGAGGCCCGAAGATCAGCACATGGTCCAAGGCTTCCCGACGACCGCGAGCCGCCGAGATGAAGATATCCATCTGTTCCCGCACCGCGGGCTGCCCAACATACTCCGCAAGCAACGTTGGCCGGATAGCGCGATCCTGAACCTCTTCGTTGTCACCGGCCCTGGCTGAGATCAGTCGGTCGGATTCAATCATGAACTTATCCGCTTATCGGGAATCAATAGACTGCCACTTAAAACCAAAAGTGACCCAATTGTACAAACAGCCACCTGCGTGTCACGTTACGCTCTCTACAGGTTTGGCGCCATACAGGCTACATATTAAAGTCACGTCATCAAACAGGAATCATATTGCGCAGGGCCAGACGAATCAGGGCCTCACTGGTCACCCCCTCTTTTGCCACCTTGCTAATTGCCCGCGCAGCTTCCTGAGGTTTATACCCAAGTGCTATGAGCGCCGCCTCTGCTTCGTCGGCAGGATTGTGTGAGGACAGTGTATGCTGGGCTGAGTCTGCGGCACCCGCCTCTGTCCCTGCAGATGCAGGTAGAAACTGCCCTTCAAGCTGTTTGATGCGGTCTGGCATCTCAATCAGCAGGCGCTCAGCTGTCTTCTTGCCAACACCCGGCAGCTTCACCAATGACTTGATGTCGCGAGCCTCCACGCAGTGAATAAACTGCTGCGCCTCCAACCCTGAAAGAATACCGGCAGCCATCTTGGGGCCTACACCGTTCACTTTAATCAGCAATCGAAATAGATCCCGATCAAGCCTTGAAGCAAATCCATACAGGCTTTGAACGTCTTCTCGAACCACGAAATGTGTATGAAGGGTAACCTCCTGCCCGGGTTCTGGCAGGTGATAGAAAGCAGTGAAAGGAATATCAACTTCGTAACCCAGACCGCCACATTCTACCAATGCTTGTCCGGGTGTCTTTTCGACCAGAATACCTCGGATACGACCTATCAAGGATTGCCTCCTGCCGCTCCGCAGAGCAGTTTATTGTTGTCGCACGCGCCCACTGCGCGCCTTACCCGCACCACCTGCCACTCTCAGTATGCTTTGATTCATGTGTGCATGGCACAAGGCGATAGCCAGTGCATCGGCTGCGTCTGCTTGGGGTTTACGGGAGAGTGACAGCAACACCTGAACCATGTGCTGTACCTGAGACTTTTCGGCACCGCCCTTGCCAACCACCGCCTGCTTGACCTGTCGGGCTGAATATTCATGTACCGCGAGACCGCTGGTTGCCGCACCCACAATTGCCGCCCCACGGGCTTGCCCGAGCTTGAGGGCTGAATCGGGGTTTCGGGCCATAAAAACTTGCTCAATGGCAAATTCTTGTGGCTGAAATTCTGCGATCAGGGTCACCAGGCTCTGAAAGATAATTTTCAGGCGCTCCGGCATGGGCTTTTCACCCATGCGGATGCAACCACTGTCGATATATTCTATGTGCCGGCCCTCGGCGCGGATGATACCGTAACCGGTGATCCTTGAGCCGGGGTCGACACCCAGAATAATTGCCACATCAGAGCCCTGTTATTGCTTTATTTACTCTTCGCCAGTGGTTGGCGCATTGCCTTCAACGGGCTTTACCGGCTTACGCAAGCGAATGTGCAGCTCACGCAGCTGCTTTTCATCCACTTCACCCGGCGCTTGCGTCATCAGGCACGTTGCGCTCTGGGTTTTCGGGAAGGCGATCACATCCCGAATCGAGCTGGAACCGGTCATCAACATGATCAGTCGATCCAGACCGAACGCCAAGCCACCATGGGGCGGGCAACCGTACTTGAGCGCATCAAGCAAGAAGCCGAACTTGGCGCGAGACTCTTCTTCACTAATGCCCAGAATACGGAACACTTCTTTCTGCATGGTGTCACTGTGAATACGAATAGAACCACCACCCAACTCGGTTCCGTTAAGAACCATATCGTAGGCCCGTGACAGAGCCGTTTCCGGATTGTTAGCCAACTCTTCGGGGCTGCAGCTTGGCGCAGTGAACGGGTGGTGAATGGCAGTCAGGCCGCCATCCGGCAGAACTTCAAACATCGGGAAGTCCACTACCCACATAGGTGCCCACTCGCAAGTAAGCAATTTCAGGTCGTGACCAACACGAATGCGCAGCGCGCCGAGCGCTTCGTTAACAACCGTAGTTTTGTCTGCACCGAAGAACACGATATCACCATCTTCTGCACCGGCACGTTCAATAACGGCCATGGCAACATCATCACCCAGGAACTTGACGATGGGCGATTGCAAGCCTTCCACGCCTTTGGCTAGCTCGTTCACCTTGATGTACGCCAGGCCTTTTGCGCCATAGATGCCAACAAACTTGGTGTATTCGTCGATCTGCTTGCGGCTCAGCTCGCCACCCTTGGGCACGCGCAGGGCTGCAACACGGCCTTTTGGATCATTTGCCGGGCCGGCAAACACCTTGAAATCAACACCAGCAACCAGATCGCCCACATCCTGAAGCTCAAGCGGGATACGCAGATCCGGCTTATCGCTACCAAAACGATCCATGGCCTCAGCGTATGGCATGCGGGGGAACGCAGGCAGTTCAACATTCATGACATCTTTGAACAGGGCGCGAATCATGCCCTCGTTCAGGTTCATCAAATCTTCTTCGTTTATGAATGATGCCTCGATATCTACCTGGGTGAATTCAGGCTGGCGATCGGCACGCAAATCTTCGTCACGGAAACACTTGGCAATCTGGTAGTAGCGATCAACGCCCGACACCATCAGCATCTGTTTGAACAGCTGAGGCGATTGCGGAAGCGCAAAGAAAGAACCTTCGTGAGTACGGCTCGGCACCAGATAGTCACGGGCACCTTCGGGCGTTGCGCGGGTCAGGATGGGGGTTTCCACATCCATGAAGCCGTTGCTGTCGAGGTAGTTACGGATATAACTGGTTACCCGTGAACGGAAACGCAAGCGGTTCAGCATTTCCGGGCGACGCAGGTCGACAAAGCGATAGCGCAGGCGCACGTCTTCGCCTACGTCTACGTGCTCATCCAGCGGGAACGGGGGTGTTGCAGCAGCGTTCAGGATTGTTACTTCTTTACCAAGAAGCTCAACCTGGCCTGTCGACATGTTGCTATTCTCGGTGCCGGCGGGCCGGCGGCGAACCAACCCGGTAACCTTCACCACGTATTCACTGCGCACCTTTTCAGCGAGCGCAAAGCTTTCCTCAGTGTCCGGATCTACCACAACTTGCGCAATACCGTCCCGGTCGCGCAGATCAAGGAAGATAACCCCACCATGGTCGCGGCGGCGGTGTACCCATCCGCAAAGTGTAACTTCCTGATCAATGTGAGATTCGTTGATCCCACCGCAATAATGACTGCGCATACCGGTTCCCGTAGTGTCTGGTGTAAGTGTTTGGTGTCTGAGAATAAAGTCCGAAAGCCGCCCATTATAAACATAATGGCAGTGAAAATCAGGCCTGTTTAGCCCCGAACAAAAAACAGCAAAATACCCCGACGCAGTCGTTGTTCAAAGGTTCCCTCGCGGTGAACAGACCGCTAGACTACTGCCCTCACGCATGATTGGAGCCGCAACCTTGTCAACCAGAGCCGAGCAGAAACTTCTCACCCGGCGTTCCCTTATGGATGCGGCACTCGCCCAGTTGAGCCCGGACCGAGGATTTGGAAGCCTTAGCCTGCGTGAAGTCGCAAGGGAGGCCGGCATTGCGCCAACGTCTTTCTATCGCCACTTTGTCGATCTGGATGAGCTGGGGTTGGTGCTCGTAGACGAAGGCGGCGTGGCTTTGCGGCAGTTAATGCGCCAGGCCCGCAAACGCATCGCGAGGGATGGCAGCGCTATCTCAACCTCTGTTGAAACCTTCATGGAGTATCTTGGTAAGAACGCCAACCTGTTCCGGCTAATGCTCAGGGAACGCACGGGCGGCTCCAAACCCTTCCGAACAGCCATCAAAGCCGAGATTGATCATTTCGTAACAGAGTTGGCCGACGACTTGCGGCGATTTGCAGACGAGCAAAACAAGCCTTTGTCTGATGCACGAGTGGTCGCTGAGGCGATGGTAACACTGGTATTCAACCAGGGAGCCGACGCGCTGGATGCGACACAGAAAGAGCGGGAGGAGCTGACAATCAAACTAAAAACCGAACTCAGGATGATTCTGATCGGCTCGCAAATGATGGCCCGGCACGCATCCATACGATAAAGCCCGCTGGCGAGCAAAAATGCTCAGCAAGCGGCGATTTCAGACAATACAGTCGCCAAAGAAAGCCTGACTTCCGCCAGTTCATGCTCTTCGTAAGGAACCGGTGGCTGCTTACCCCACACGGGGCCCGGCCAGGCCGGATCACCCTCAAAACGGACGATGTGATGCAGGTGTAGCTGGGGAACCATATTCCCGAGCGCGGCCACGTTCATTTTGACACCACCAAAGGTTACCATCATGCCGCGACTGAGTGCTGAGGATTCGCGCATCAGCTGGTGCTGCTGCTCCGGGCTTAACTGGTAGATCTCACGAATGCCGGCAAGCGCCGGCACCAGCAAAACCCAGGGCCAGGTTTTATCGTTCATCAGCCTGATTTCGCAGAGGCTGGTACGGCCAAGACTAACGGTATCGACAGCCAGCCGCTCATGAAGACGAAATTCCTGATCCTGAGTCATCACCGCGCTCCTACCTGCCAGTTTACTTCGACTGGAATTGATTACGACCGCGACCGATGGCGTAGTAAATCAATCCGTGGCGATCCAATATTTCCGGCTCGTAAAGATTTCGGCCGTCAAATATGACAGGCTCGCGCAGTGTAGATTTGATGGCGTCGAAATCCGGAGAACGGAATTCTTTCCACTCCGTACAAATCGCCAGTACGTCTGCACCGCGAAGTGTCTGCTCTTTCGTACCGCAAAGCGTCAAACCTTCGTGATCACCGTAGATGCGCTGGGTTTCTTCCATGGATTCCGGATCAAACGCCTGAACAGTAGCGCCAGCCTTCCAGAGATCTTCCATCAACGTGCGTGCTGAAGCTTCGCGCATGTCGTCGGTATTTGGCTTGAACGCCAAACCCCAGATTGCGACGACCTTCCCTTTCAAGTCGCCATCGAAATAATGGCTGATCTTGTCAAACAGCACGTGCTTCTGAGCGTAGTTCACTGCTTCTACAGCATTGAGCAAACGGGCATCGTACCCGGAGTTTGCAGCGGTCCGGGCCAGCGCCTGAACATCTTTGGGAAAACACGATCCACCGTAACCACAACCCGGATAGATAAAGTGGTAACCGATCCGCGGGTCTGAGCCTATGCCGCGGCGGACCGCTTCAATATCGGCACCCAAACGCTCAGCCAGGTTGGCTATCTCGTTCATGAAACTGATTTTGGTCGCCAGCATGGAGTTGGCTGCGTACTTGGTCAGTTCGGCAGAGCGGATATCCATGAAAATCATACGATCGTGGCTACGGTTGAACGGGTAATACACTTCCCGCAGCAGGTCCGCTGCCTTTTCGCTATCCGTGCCGATGATGATGCGGTCGGGCTTCATAAAATCGTTGATCGCCGCGCCTTCCTTGAGGAACTCGGGGTTGGAAACCACATCAAACTCGAGGTCCAGACCACGGCTATCAAGCTGCGCTTTTACTGCGTTGGCTACCTTATCGCCAGTACCAACCGGTACCGTGGATTTATCCACGATAACTTTATAGTCGTCCATGTACTGGCCGATAGACTTGGCGACCGCTGTCACATACTGCATATCCGCGGAGCCATCTTCATCCGGCGGTGTACCCACAGCGATGAACTGGAGCGTGCCGTGCTTCACAGCTTCCTGAACATCCGTTGTGAAGGCCAGGCGCCCGGCTTCCACCGTATGTTTTACGATGTTGTCGAGCCCGGGCTCAAAAATAGGTATCTGGCCATTCTTCAGCTTGTCGATCTTTGCCTGATCAACGTCCATGCACAGCACTTCATGGCCAACATCTGCCAGACACGCTCCGGTAACAAGCCCGACATAACCGGTACCAAAAATCGTTATTTTCATCCGTTAAATCCCGATATTTTAAATTAAAAACAGTCTATTACTGGCCAGCCGCTTCTTTCTTCTTCTGCCAGATCGCTTCCCAGGCCAACGCAGTGCCAACAATTGTTTCCAGATTATCGTAGGCAGGCTGCCAGCCGAGGGTCTTTTTAATCAGTGCATTATCTGCCATCAACGCTCCGGGGTCACCGGCCCTGCGGCCCGTTTCAGCTACCGGAAAACCAACACCGGACTGTTTGCGAACCACATCAATCACTTCGCGCACCGTAAACCCACGACCATAACCGCAGTTCATGACTTTCGACTCGCCACCACCGGCCATATAATCCAGCGCCATAACATGGGCGCTTGCGAGGTCTTCCACGTGAATGTAATCCCGCACGCAGGTGCCATCGCTGGTGTCATAGTCTGTGCCAAAGATGCTCATGCCGTCACGCTGCCCGGTTACGCATTCACAGGCGACTTTGATCAGGTGGGTTGCTTCCGGTGTTGCCTGGCCGAGTATGCCATCCGGATTAGCGCCAGCCACATTGAAGTAGCGCAGCACAACATAATTAAGGCCAGAAGCGGCAGCCAAATCCATAATCATCCGCTCGCTCATCATCTTGGATGCGCCATAGGGATTGATGGGGGCAAGGGGCAAATCTTCCGTAAGAACCGTCTGTTCAGGCATGCCGTAAACCGCGGCAGTTGAGGAAAATACCATGTACGGTACTTTGAACTTATCTACTGCCTTAAGCAGATTAAGGGTGTTGCGGGTGTTGTTGCCGTAGTACTTGAGCGGGTTAGTCATAGACTCCGGCACCACAATATTGGCGGCGAAGTGCAGGACAGCTTCAAATTTGTGGTTGGAAAACACCTGATCAATCTCGGCTTCGTTGGCCAGGTCACCTACAACCAGCTCGCCGGCAGTGACAGCCCAGCGGTACCCCGTTGAGAGATTATCAAAAACGACAATATCATGGCCGGCCTCGGCCAACTGGCGCACCACATGGCTGCCGATATACCCGGCGCCGCCGGTTACAAGTACTTTCATGCAGAACTACTCCTTCCCTGAATTCTGTTTGCGCCGTTGCCGGATTTCGGCCCGCCTACGGCTGAAAAAGTCGCTGATCACTTGGCTGCATTCATTCTGCAGGATGCCGCCCAACGTTTCCACTTGCCAGTTCAACTGTGGCTCGTCCAATGTGCGCCGTGCAGATTCAACCGCGCCGGCCTTGGGCTCGAGAGCTCCATATACAAGACGACTTATGCGACTGTGCACAATGGCGCCAACACACATGGTGCAGGGTTCTAGGGTGACGTAAAGGGTTGCCCCGGCAAGGCGGTAGTTCCCTATCCTTGCGGCCGCATCACGCAAAGCGCAAATCTCGGCGTGGGCAGTAGGGTCGCAACCGGAAATGGGCACATTGAAGCCCGAACCTAACTCTTTACCGTCGAGAACAACAACCGCACCAACCGGCACCTCTCCCAAAGACGCCCCCCGGTTTGCCAATGTAAGCGCTCGGGCCATCCAGTACTCATCACTGTTTTCTGAAGCGGGCATAAATAGATCTGCTCACGAAGGTTCGGGAGGTACGCTGGTACTCTGATGACCTAGGGACGGCCCAGGCGGAGGCGAAACATTATAACCATGAGTGTGCTAATGGAAAGGCCTTATCCCAGTACGCGGAGCCGCGTTACATTTCTTCATGCACCTGACCATAGGCCAGCATGGCAAATAAACCTGTGCCTCCCAGGATGTTGCCAATCAGTACCGGGAAAATATGATAGCTCAGTGCGGTAAACATATTCATATCGCCATTGAGTACCAGAGTGAAAATCTCGTTTGATCCGGCAATCACATGGGTAAAACCGCCTGCTGCAATCAACCAGGTAAACATGACGATCACCAACACCTCAGACCCCTTCGCTGAAGGCAGCATCCACACCATTGCAGCAATAAAGAATCCGGATGGAATACCGCGCAGGAATGTCTCGACCGGGGTCAGCGTTGCCAAGTGATGGGATATCTCAAGAATCGCTGCGAGGGTTTCGGTGGAAATAATCCCGCTGTTAACACCCATGGCTGCGGTGAGGAATGTACCGAATAAGTTGGCTGTGAGCACAATGCCCCAAAGGCGAGCGCTACATGCAAGAAGGTTCCGCGTCGGTTTAGCCAAAACCGGCAAGACGACCGTGATGGTATTTTCAGTAAACAGCTGAAGCCGGCACAGGATAACCAGTACAAACCCGAACGAATAACCCAAGCTTTCAATCAACGTAAGGTAGGGGTGATCCGAACCAAGATTGGAGCGAATTATTCCTTCAACGAGAACCGAGGTCGAAATTCCGACACCCGCCGCCACACCCGACCACCAGAGTGACATTTTTGGGCGTTGCAGCTCATCTTCGCCCTCTCGCAAAACAATGGAGTAGACCGTCAGAGGTGATAAGTTGCCACGCTCAGCAACAGAATCGCGCTCCTTTGGCGTCAGAGACTTTTCACTAGGCGTTGGCGTTTGTTCGCGAGACTCTCGATCCTGCGCCTTGGCACTCGCCTCTTGATCGTCCGAAGATTTGCCGGCTTTCTTCCCGGAGGCGGCATTTCGATCGGCTTTGGCGTCACTCATTGAACTGTCCTGTGGGCATGTGAAACTGCTCCTGCCAGTGCAAGATTCAGTCGCCTGGGAACTTGCCTCAAGTAACTATAGTAGCAGTGTGCCAGAGTAATGCGTGCCGAATCCCATGGCCAGGCAAGCTAATAGCTGAAACTACAGATATTTCTCGATGGGCAACAAGCTGAAGAAGCCGGATTTGAATCGCCGCCAGAATCCTGTGGCTGGCTCGTGGGTCCAGGATTGCTCTTCGCCCGCTGACCAAAGCAACTCCCCATTGGCCTCTCGGGTTACCTGCCAGCTGTTCTCCGGCGCCATTGCGGCTTCAATGTCGTGCGCAAGCTGCGCTGCCAGCTGGGGGCTGTGGATTACTAACACGGTTTCAGAATTCAGGTAGATCGAACGCAGGTTGATATTAAGCGAACCGATGTACACGATTTTACGATCAAATACTGCGGATTTTGCATGCAAACCCACCATTCCTTCAGTGCAGAAACCCGGCATCTTTATCCAGTTGGAGCAGGCTGCCGCATCCGGCCGCAGTTCATAAAGTTCCAGCCCATTATCGAGCATCGCTCCGCGACGGCGTGCGTAGCCCGCATGGTTCGTGGTTAGGTCGTTTGAGGCCAGGGAATTGGTCAGGGCCAGAACGCGAACACCTCGTGCGCTGATCTGCTCCAGTATATCGAGCTGATCGTCACCCAGAATGAGATACGCGGATTCCGCCAGAATCTCCTCGTCGGTCTGCTCAACGAGTTGGAACAGCGTCTCGGCAGCGCGTTGAGGATGGTCCGTCTCCGTGTCACCATCTACCACCGGCGAATCGAACACCAGCTCCGCTTCCGCCCAAGTTATTTCGGAAAACACCTGGGCCATATACTCAAGCGCTTGAGCTGCATCTTGCGGCGGCACCTGGGTGAGCCCCGTGGTACCGGAAGCACTTGCACGTAGCTGATCCAACTGCGAGCTCAAGCCCGGCTCCTGCTCAGCATCAGGCTCTAATTGGCGAATGGGATAGCTTGATGCGCTGTTCCAGAACGCATCAAAATTTGCAGAAAGGTCAGCAACAATCGGCCCTGCAATGAGAACATCACGGTCGCGAAAATTCGTCTGGGGGTGCAGATCGAAGTACTCATCGCCGATATTACGACCACCCATGATGCCCAAGGCGCCGTCGACTACGAAGGTCTTGTTGTGCATGCGCTGATTTAGGCGCTGAAAGTCGATTACGAAGCTCAGCCATTTACCAATGCCCGTGCGAACCGCAAAGGGATTGTAAATGGAAATCTCGATATTGGGGTGGTGGTCCAGCGCGGAGAGCGTGGTGTCGCGACCGTCCAGGTTCACATCATCGAGCAACAGCCGCACATGCACACCGCGGTCGGCAGCTGCCAAAAGACGCTGTGCCAGATAAGTCCCTGATACATCTAGGTTCCAGATGTAGTACTGAGCATCAATACTTTGTTCGGCAGTTTCTATCAGCGCAGCTCGCTGTAGAAAAGCCTCGCGGCCGGTGTCCTGAATGTAAAATCCCGAATAACCTGATTGACCCTGCAGGTGAGACTGAACCTGACGGCCCAAGCGCGTTTCACCTGGATGGTCAAACGCGTATGACAGCGACTGTTCATTTTGAGGGGGCAACTGGGCGCAGCCCTGCATAAACACGATAACAAGTAGGACAGGAATACTTCTGGCACGCAATGCGTGCTTTGCATCGGTCATCGCCCTGCCAGACAAAAAATGTGAAAAACCATTGCCCCCTCCTCAACCGCTTACCTGCTCAGATCTGACTGACGTATTTATTCACGCCGACATCCAATCATCTCTTTTGCCGGCACAGGCTTACTGAAATGATAACCCTGAGCGACATCACACCCCAATTCGCGCAATAAGGTAAGCTGAGCCGCCGTTTCAACGCCCTCGGCAACAACTTGTAAACCCAAGCTGTGGGCCATAGCTATGGTCGCGGTTACCAGATCCCGATCCTCTTTATTTTTTGTTATGCCACTAACAAAGCTGCGATCAATCTTCAACAGATCGAAGTCATACTGCCGCAAATAGCTTAATGATGAATAGCCTGTTCCAAAGTCATCCATTGATAACCTGACCCCAAGCTGATGAAGTTTTCCTAGCGAATCCTCCACGTAAGATTGCCCCGCCATCAGTACGCCTTCGGTTATTTCGAACTCCAGGCGTTCGGGTCTGAGATTTTCATCCCTCAGCCTTTCTTCAACAAAACTGACCAGCTTTTTGTCTCTGAATTGTCTCGGAGAAAGGTTGACCGCCACGGTATAGCCGCTCCGTGACTCACCCTCCCACTCAACCAGGAACTGTAGCGCTTGTTCAATGACATACTTCCCAATAGGGACAATTGAACCCGTATGCTCAGCAATGGGAATAAACTCATCAGGCCCAACATTGCCCAGTATCGGGTTGTGCCAGCGCAACAGTGCTTCAGCGCCAATAACTTTCCCATCCCTGACATCAAACTTTGGCTGATAGTATACTTCGAACTCATTCCGCTCTAATGCACCATGCAACTGCCCTTCAATCTCCATTCGGCGCATAATCATTTCATTCATTTCACGAGTAAAAAACGAATGAGTGTTTCGGCCTGATGCTTTTGCCTGATACATTGCTATATCCGCATTTCTCAGCAAATCCGTGGCGGTATCACCATTATCGGGATAGATAGAAATCCCGATGCTCGTTGTCAGAATTAGTTCCCGCCCATCAATTCGGAAAGGCTCCCGGAAAGCCGCAAGCAAGTTTTCCACTACGTCAACCACACCCGTGCAGTCAGTCAGGGACTTCAACAAAACAATAAACTCATCGCCGCCTAAACGCCCCACCGTATCTGACTTACGAACACTCAAACTCAGCCTTTTGGCAGCCTCAACAAGCAGTTTATCCCCTACATCGTGCCCCAAGGAATCGTTAACTTTTTTAAAATCATCTATATCCAGAAAAATTACAGCAGCTTTCTCACTTTCCCTCTCCATGTCTTTGATCATTTGGAGTAGGCGATCAAGTGACAAGAATCGATTAGGAAGAGAGGTCAGTGCATCAAAGTAAGCCTGTTTACGGATAAGTTCCGAGGCGGTGTGTTGGTCCGTTATATCCCGGACAATGGCGACAACTTGCTCATGTCTTTCCAAGCTCCTGAGCCGTGCCTCGAAGTATCTGATTTCGCCAGTAAAATCCAGCTCATACTCGAAAGATACAACGCGGCCTGCCTCCAGTGCCTCAATGATCTTTGCCTTAAACTTTAATGCGACATTCCTGGGCAGTATGTCGGCAATATTATTTCCGATAATCCCCTCTGGGCGAACGTAAAGCTGATCAAATCCACCGGCATGATAATTGTTGATATTTCCATTCCCAGACATCAGTAAATACAAATCCGGCGTAGACTCAAATACGGCGCTAAGCCAATTTTCCTTCAATGTGACTTCGGCCTGAGCTTGCTTTACGTCACCCAAACCAATATCAATGCAATACATTTCGCATTCATTGCGCTCATTAATAAACATTGCATGGTTAGAAAACACATTGACAACTTGGCCATCTTTGCTGCGAAGCTCAAGCTCCGAGGCAGGGATTTCGACACCCTTGTGTACCCACTCTTTATGGGCCGCGATAACGCCCTCCCGCATTATCTCTGGGATGATCAGCTCTTCCAGCCTTCTGCCCAACGCTTCTTGTGCAGTGTAGCCATAAAGTAGCTCACTACCTCTATTCCAGTAAATAACTCGGCGTTCTTCGTCATATCCTTGAACAGAAATAGCGTCCACGGCATCAAACAATTGATGGACTGAATCCCTTGTAGCTGGCTGAGGGTTTAACATATCGCTAATTTGCCTGCTTTGTGGTTAGACGAATAAACCGTTACACACTCAACACGTAACAGAGCCCAAATGCCTAATGATGTAGCCTCCAGACCGAGAGTAACAGATGATTCTGGGCACAAGCATCACCATTTCTTAACCACTTGTATGTTCCGGCAGGGACAAAAAACCCCCAGCAAGTGGGGGTGGTGGTTAAGCATCTCTTCACTGCATCAGCAGCCAAGCAATTAACTACTCCCACTCAATCGTAGCAGGAGGCTTGGAAGATACATCATAAGTTACCCGTGACACACCGCTGATCTCGTTGATAATGCGGTTAGACACAGTTTCCAGAAGATCGTACGGCAGGTGCGCCCAACGAGCTGTCATGAAGTCGACGGTTTCAACGGCGCGCAGGGCAATGACCCACTCGTAACGACGGGCATCGCCCACTACGCCCACCGATTTCACCGGAAGGAATACAGCAAACGCCTGGCTGGTCTTGTGGTAAAAGTCTGCGCGGTGCAGTTCTTCCAGGAAGATGGCATCGGCACGGCGAAGAATTTCAGCGTATTCTTTTTTCACCTCACCCAATATGCGCACGCCCAAGCCTGGCCCCGGGAACGGATGACGATAGACCATATCGTATGGCAGGCCCAGTTCGAGACCAATGCGGCGAACTTCATCTTTAAACAGTTCGCGCAGTGGCTCTACCAGCTTCAATTTCATGGTTTCCGGCAGGCCACCCACGTTATGGTGGGATTTGATCACATGGGCCTTGCCGGTTTTAGAGGCGGCCGATTCAATCACGTCCGGATAAATAGTACCTTGAGCCAGCCAGTTCACATCTTTAATGCGAGCGGCTTCTTCATCAAATACATCAATGAAGGTATTACCAATAACCTTACGCTTCTGCTCCGGGTCGCTCACGCCTTTGAGGTTGGTCAGAAAGAGCTCTTCCGCATCAGCCCGGATGACTTTTACACCCATGCTGTTGCCGAACATATCCATTACCTGATCACCTTCGTTGAGGCGAAGCAAGCCGTTATCAACAAACACACAGGTAAGCTGGTCGCCAATAGCCTTGTGCAGCAATGCCGCTGTCACAGAGGAATCCACGCCACCGGACAAGCCCAGAAGTACCTTGTCAGTACCCACCTGCTCGCGAATCTTGGCAACAGCATCATCCACAATCTTGGCGGGAGTCCACAAAGCTTCACAGCCACAAATGGACAGTACAAAGTGTTCAAGAATGCGTTTGCCCTGCAGGGTGTGCGTCACTTCCGGGTGAAATTGCAGCCCGTACAGGTTGCGGGATACGTCTTGCATCGCTGCAATGGGCGCGCTTTCTGTTGAGGCCAGCAGCTCGAAGCCTTCTGGCATAACAACAACTTTGTCGCCATGGCTCATCCACACGTCGAGCAGAGAGTCTCCCGTAGACGTGAGGTGGTCAGTGATGTCTTGTAGCAATGGGCCCTTGGCACGCACTTTCACCTGAGCATAGCCAAATTCACGCTTCTCTGAACTGGCAACCCGGCCACCCAGTTGCTCGGCCATGGTTTGCATGCCGTAGCAGATGCCCAGTATCGGAATGCCGCGATCAAACAGCCCCTCCGGGGCGCGCGGGCAATCCAGCTCTGTCACCGATTCAGGACCACCGGCCAGCAAAATACCTTTCGGGTTGAACTCTTTCAGTTCTTCATCAGTAATATCAAATGCGCGAACTTCGCAGTAAACACCTATTTCGCGCACACGGCGTGCAATTAGCTGAGTGTACTGAGAACCAAAATCCAGAATCAGGATACGGTGGTCGTGAATGTTATTGGCCATAGAGTCCTCGAAAAAAATAAGCTGTGCGGCCCAGATCTGAGCCGCACTCAGGCAGTCTGTTCTCAGCTAACGCGGTAGTTTGGCGCTTCTTTGGTGATGGTGACATCGTGCACGTGGCTCTCACGCATGCCAGCACCGGTAATGCGAACAAACTTGGGCTTGGTGCGCATTTCAGGCATGTTGGCGCTTCCTGTGTAGCCCATGGATGCCCGCAGACCTCCAATCAACTGATGAATGATATTGCGCATGGGGCCTTTGCAGGCAACACGGCCTTCGATACCTTCCGGTACAAGTTTTTCAATACCTTTGCTGGCATCCTGGAAGTAACGGTCACTTGAACCCTGCCCCATGGCTCCCAACGAACCCATACCACGATAGGCTTTGTAACTGCGGCCTTGATAGAGTTCGATTTCGCCAGGCGCTTCATCGGTGCCCGCCAACAAGCTGCCAATCATCACGCAGTGTGCGCCGGCAACAATAGCTTTGGATATATCACCGGAGAAGCGTACACCACCATCAGCAATGATAGGGATATCACGGTCTTTCAGCGCTTCGGCAACGCTGGATACAGCAGAAATCTGCGGTACACCCACGCCGGCAACAATACGGGTAGTACAAATGGAACCGGGGCCTATGCCTACTTTAACAGCATCCACTCCCGCGTCGGCCAATGCGATAGCCGCTTCCCCAGTGGCAATGTTACCGCCGATCACCTGAAGATCCGGATAATGCTTTTTAACCCAGCGAACGCGTTCGATTACGCCTTTTGAGTGGCCGTGAGCTGTGTCTACAACAATCACATCCACGCCGGCATCAGCCAGCGCAATAATGCGTGCTTCTGTGTCACCGCCGGTGCCCACCGCAGCACCTACTCGCAAGCGGCCCTGGCTGTCTTTGCACGCCATCGGGTAATCTTTCGATTTTTGAATATCTTTAGCGGTAATCAGACCGCGAAGCTGGAATTCCGCATTAACCACCAACACTTTTTCGATGCGGTGGCGGTGCAATAGTTCTTTGACTTCGTCCAGGCTGGCGCCTTCTTGCACCGTCACGAGTTTGTCTTTCGGTGTCATGATCTGGTGTACAGGGGTATCCATGCTGCTTTCAAAACGGATGTCGCGACCGGTCACTATGCCAACCAGCTCATTGCCATCAACCACAGGCAAACCGGAAATATTGTTGGCCATGGTGATTTCCACCAGCTCGCGCACGGTGTTTTGCGGGCTAACAGTAATCGGGTCTTTTACTACGCCACTTTCAAACTTCTTCACCCGGCGCACTTCGGCAGCCTGATAGTCCGGGCTCATGTTTTTGTGCATGATGCCTATGCCACCTTCCTGGGCCATGGCAATTGCCAGCTCTGCATCGGTTACCGTATCCATGGCCGCAGATATCAGAGGGATGTTCAGCGTAATATCCCGAGTAAGTTTGGTGCGCAGGTCCACTTGGTGTGGCAAAACCTCGGAATAACCGGGCACCAATAGAACATCATCAAATGTGAGAGCTTCTTCGACAATTCGCAGCATTGGGATCGGCCTTTTGAACGTGCTAAATTTAAACCCTACGAGCAGCACCGATGAATAAACAGGGTGCAGACGCAAAGTAAAATGCGTAATCGGCCTATTATAAAGAGGTGTAGCAGGTCAGTAAACTGCACAATTTCCTGTCATTTACCGCATGCTTTTGAAATTCCAGTAATTTACACTCATATTTTTCGGCTATTGCGTATAAGCCGGTTAGGAGTTTTTGGTGAAAAACGTGTTTCCGGACACCCGGCCCAGGGCGCTCTCCGTCAGCGAGCTGAACCATCAGGCCAGACACCTACTGGAATCCAGCTTCATGCAGGTGTGGGTTGAGGGCGAACTGTCAGGCTTTTCCCGGCCTTCCTCCGGGCATTGGTATTTTTCCCTGAAAGACCAGAAGTGCCAGATTCGCTGCGCCATGTTCCGGGGGCTGAATCAGCGCATTCGCCCCTTACCAAAGGAAGGCGACCAGGTTCGTATTCGCGGCAAAGTTACCCTGTACGAAAACCGGGGCGATTTTCAGATTATTGTTGAACATTTGGAACCCGCCGGCCTTGGCGCACTGCAACAGGCGTTTGAAGAGCTAAAGCATAAACTGCAGTCAGAAGGCTTGTTCGAGGTGGGCCGTAAAAAACCGATCCCGACCTTGCCTGCCCATATCGGTGTTGTCACCTCCCCTACCGGCGCCGCCATACACGATATTCTCACCGTTCTGGCAAGACGCTGCCCTGCCATACCGGTCACCCTCTACCCCACAACCGTGCAAGGCAAGCCGGCTACAGCGGAAATTGTTCGGGCGATAGAGATGGCCCAAGCTCATGGAGTGGCCGATGTTCTGGTTATTGGGCGCGGTGGTGGCTCTCTGGAAGATCTCTGGTGTTTTAACGAAGAGGCCGTAGCTCGAGCTATTGCAGCCTGCGCCATACCCACGGTCAGCGCCGTTGGCCACGAAACAGACGTTACCATTGCCGATTTTGTAGCAGATTTACGGGCACCGACACCATCAGCCGCAGCTGAAAAAATCTCCCCCGACCAAAACGACATGCTCCGACAGGTGAATGATCGCGAGTTCCGCCTGGCTAATGCTGTCAAGCGAGCCCTCCAGCGCCTGAATATAAAACTGGACCATCTCTCTGCGCGTTTGCGCGACCCAAGGCGCGAGCTACTGGAGAAAGCCCAGCGGCTGGACGATCTGGAGATGCGACTGGGCAAAGCCATAGCTCATCGCATGGATCGCTCGCAGGTGGTTAGCGCTCATCTGGCACAACGGCTTGCCATGCAGTCCCCCCGCAAACAACTTGCAAACAGCCGCGAAGCGCTTGATCGATCGTCCCTGCAACTGGGCAAAGCCATGGAACGAATACTGGCAAAACTTCAAGACCGACTGGAACACACCGCAGGCACACTCAACGTTGTAAGCCCCCTGGCCACCCTGGGGCGCGGGTATGCCATCGTTCGCGATAATCAGGGCCGCATCATCCGCAACGCACCCGACCTCGCAGTGGGCGATCAAATCTCCGCGAGGGTTGCAAATGGTACAGTTACCGCCGAGGTCACATCTGCCAGCCATGAAAACGACTGACCCCGCCGCCCCCTAGACTAATCCGATGGTCTACTGGTTCATCGCCTCAAAGCGCATAAAGTTGGATAACTGACAACAAAAACTCCAGCAGGTGCTACACGTACTACGAGGCGAATTGTATGAATTACAACTCAGAGTTCCGGAGATCCATTGATAAACCGGAAGAGTTCTGGCGTGAAAAAGCAGGCGATATTGAATGGATACAACCGCCTGGAGCCATCTGGAAAGCTACTGATAATGGTCATGGCCACTGGTTTCCTGACGCCACACTTAATACGTCTGACGTAGCCCTGGATGCCAACGTTCGAGCTGGGCGGGGTAATCAAAAAGCGCTCATCTACGATTCGCCGGTTACAGGCACCAAGTGCAGCTATACCTATACAGAACTGACGAACGAAGTCGCACGTTTTGCCGGCGCCCTCGCCGCTCAAGGCGTAAGCAAGGGCGATGTGGTCATCATCTATATGCCGATGATTCCGGAAGCCGCCATTGCAATGCTGGCCTGCGCGCGGATCGGTGCAATCCACTCAGTAGTGTTTGGTGGGTTTGCAGCCCACGAGCTCGCAGTCAGAATCAATGACGCGCAGCCCAAGGCGGTGATCACGGCATCCTGCGGTATAGAAGTTGCCAAGGTTATCGAGTACAAACCTCTGGTGGACAAGGCCATTGAGCAGGCATCACACAAGCCCGACTTCTGCGTGGTCTATCAGCGCCCGCAAGTAAAAGCTCAAATGCAGGATGGCCGTGACCACGACTGGAGCGACTTGATGGCCACTGCTGAACCCGTTGAACCGGTTCCAGTGAAGGCGACGGATCCGCTCTACGTTCTGTACACCTCGGGCACCACCGGCAAACCCAAAGGTGTGGTAAGAGACAACGGTGGCCATGCGGTGGCTCTGAAATACAGTATGAAGCTGGTTTATGACGCCAATCCCGGTGACGTGTTCTGGGCAGCCTCAGATGTGGGCTGGGTAGTCGGTCACAGCTATATTGTGTACGCCCCGCTGTTTGCTGGATGCACGACCATACTCTACGAAGGCAAGCCGGTTAGAACCCCCGATGCCGGCGCATTCTGGCGCGTTGTGCAGGAGCACAATGTAAACTTGCTGTTTACCGCTCCAACGGCGTTCCGGGCTGTGCGCAAGGAAGATCCCGAGGCTGATCAGCTTTCACGCTACGACATAAGCTCTCTGAGAAGTATTTATCTGGCAGGTGAACGCCTGGACCCCCCAACCTACGATTGGCTAAGGGAGCATACTCAACTCCCAATATTGGACCACTGGTGGCAAACCGAAACCGGCTGGGCTATTTGCTGCAACCCGGTTGGCATTGAAACCATGCCCACTAAACCGGGCTCGGCAACCTTTCCATCACCTGGCTACAACGTACAGGTTGTAGACACTCGCGGCAGCCACGTGCCCGCCGGTGAGCAAGGCCAGATCGCAGTCAAACTCCCACTTCCACCAGGGTGTCTGGTTACGGTTTGGGGGGATGATCAGCGTTTCCAGAGCAGTTACCTCAACCTGATACCTGGTTTTTACACCTCAGGCGACGGTGGTTACGTAGATGAAGACGGCTATATCTTCGTTATGGGCCGAACTGACGATGTGATCAACGTTGCCGGCCACCGCCTCTCTACGGGTGAAATGGAAGAAGTGGTTGCCTCTCACCCGGCAATTGCAGAGTGCTGCGTGGTAGGAGCCCAGGACGACATGAAGGGGCAGATCCCGCTCGGCCTGGTGCTTGTCAAAGACGGTGCAACCATCGACCACGACGAGCTGGAAGAAGAGCTGGTTGAGATGGTACGAGAGAAAATTGGCGCAATTGCCTGTTTCCGCAGAGCCCTCGTGGTAGACCGCTTGCCGAAAACCCGCTCTGGGAAGATTCTGCGCCGGGTTATCCGCCAGATCGCTGATGGCGAGGAGTATGCGATTCCAAGCACCATCGATGACCCGGCAATTCTCGAGGAAATCAGTGAGCAACTCCGCCGCTGAGATTGATGTTGACGACCTTCAAAGTCGGTCTATACTCAATTTGCTGTGGAAAATCTTCAGTGCCCCGTGGGGGGAAATCTCAGAGATACAGGAAAGTTCAATGTCAGATACAGTAACAGGAACGGTTAAGTGGTTTAACGAAGCCAAAGGTTTTGGCTTTATTGCTCAGGATGGTGGCAGTGACGTTTTCGTACACTACAGCGCCATTACCTCAAGCGGCTTCCGCACTCTGACAGAAGGTCAGCAGGTGCAATTCACCGTAACACAGGGCCCTAAAGGCCCTCAGGCGGAAAACGTAACACCTGTTTAAGGCGTTATTTTTCCTCCCTCTGCCCCTCACGGGTATGAGACCCAACACTAAGCCGGCACTTGTGCCGGCTTAGTGTTGTTGATCAGGCGCTTATAGCGCCTTCGGTATTTTTCTCCGACTTACCTTCCATCGATCCAACAGCTCCGACTGCTTGGGCAACAGCTGAAAACAGTGCTTGCAGCGTCGCAGACGTTGTATCTTCAGCTAAAGCAGCAGCGCTGCAATGCTTGTCTCCTGCTGTCAGGCGTATGCAGGCGAGCGCATTGGCACGGGTACCTTCTCCCAGCGCAAACTCATCGTAAGCTTCTACTGCTATTGCCAACCCGAAACGTTTCTCCAGCGCGGCAGAAACTGCTTCCACCGCCCCTAGTCCTTGCCCCTCAAGCCGCACAGGTGCAGACTCGCGACCAAAGATTACCTCAGCGTGCACGCCCTGCTCATCCCTGCGCAGATCATAGCCGCGCAACGCCCAGTCATCGTGAACGTTCAGGTAGCGCTGATCAAATAGGTTGTGGATAGCCATTGAGTCAATCTCGCCACCGTTCGTTTCTGCAGCCTGCTGAACCACTTTACTGAACTCGATTTGCAACCAGCGCGGCAAGCTGATGTTGTAGTCCCGTTCAAGGACATAAGCCACTCCGCCCTTTCCCGACTGGCTGTTGATGCGAACAACCTCTTCGTATCTGCGCCCCAGATCAAACGGATCAATGGGCAGGTACGCCACATTCCACGCGTCCCCATCTTTTCTCAGAGCCAGGCATTTGCGTATGGCATCCTGATGGCTACCGGAGAAGGCCGTGAACACCAGCTCACCCGCGTAAGGGTGGCGCGGGTGGGTGGAGATTTCGGTACAAGCCTCAACGACCTCGGTGATTTCGGCCATGCCCGACAAGTCCAGCATCGGGTTGATGCCCTGGGAGTACAGGTTCATTGCCATGGTCACCAAGTCCATATTGCCTGTGCGCTCGCCGTTGCCCATCAGCGTGCCTTCCACGCGATCGGCACCAGCCATCACCGCCAACTCGGCCGCAGCCACGCCACAACCCCGGTCGTTGTGGGTGTGAACGCTGATACTGATGTGCTCCCGATGGCGAATGTTATCGCATACCCATTCAATCTGATCCGCAAACACGTTCGGTGTGGACATTTCTACGGTTGCAGGCAAGTTGATGATAACCGGCTGCCCTTCATCTGGCCGCCATACCGCAGATACCGCATCAATCACATCAACGGCAAAATCCAGTTCTGTGCCGGTGAAGCTCTCAGGGGAATACTGGAATGTCCACTCGGTTTCCGGGTGCTGTGCCGCCAGGTCTTTAACCACTTGCGCGCCGTTCACTGCTATCGCGCGAATGCCCGCACGATCCAACCCGAACACCTGTTCCCGCTGCACCGTTGAGGTAGAGTTATAAACGTGAACGATGGCGCGCTTGGCACCTTTAAGCGCTTCGTAAGTGCGCTCGATCAACTCAGGGCGCGCCTGGGTGAGAACCTGGATTTTCACATCCTCTGGAATCCGGTTTTCCTCAATCAGTTTTCGGCAAAAATCAAAATCCGGCTGACTGGCGGCGGGAAAGCCGATTTCGATCTCTTTGAACCCAAGCTTTACCAGCAAATCGAACAGGCGCTGTTTCTGGGCAACGTTCATGGGCTTAACCAGTGCCTGGTTGCCATCGCGAAGATCCACCGCGCACCAAGCAGGTGCCTTTTCGATAACCTGATCTGGCCAACGTCGGTCTGGTTTAGCGACCGGACGGAAGGCCACATATTTGCGATGATCAAAAGCCATGTTTGTTGTGCTCCGTTGCAGTTCAGATGTATTCCAGTAATAACATCAGTTTAACGCTTTAGCGGCGGCATTCGATTGCGAACTTACGCCAAGAAGCGTAGTTTATTAGTGATATATTTCACGTCAGCCCGGGTATTAGCAACATTATGCTCAAGAACAAAGAAACCCTCATACAAATTGATAAAATAGACCGGCGCATTCTTGCCCAGATTCAGAACGATGCCTCTTTAACCAACCAGCAGCTCGCAGAAAAAGTGGGCTTATCCCCGTCTCCTTGCCTGAGACGGGTGCGCGCGCTTGAAGATGCCGGCATTATTGTGCGCACGGTTACTGTGCTCGATCACAAAAAGCTTGGCCTTTCGCTAACGGCAATTATTCTGATCGGGATGGATCGGCATACACCTGAACGCTTTGCAGCCTTTGAAGAACAGGTGAGCGAATACCCTGAGATTCTCGAATGCTATCTGGTGACAGGCCACGATGCGGATTACATGCTGAAGGTGGTGGTACCAGACATGGATCACTACCACCACTTTCTGCTTAACCGTATTACCCGGATTCAGGGGGTCAGCGGCGTTCACTCCAGCTTCGTATTGAAACGTGTGCTGGACAGCACCGCCCTACCCCTGGGCTATTTGTCCTGATACCACATTCACTATCTGTACCTTGTGCGGCAGGCTCCGTACAATAAACGCCACTTTACGAAACACCCTTCTACGAAACATCAATGAACGGAAACCACAATGCGAGCAAGCCGTTATCTGATTGCAACCCAGAAAGAGACACCGTCTGACGCGGAGGTTATCAGCCACCAGTTAATGCTGCGTGCCGGTATGATCCGGAAGCTGGCAGCCGGCCTTTACACCTGGCTACCCATGGGCCTGAGAACCTTGCGCAAGGTTGAACGGATTGTTCGTGAAGAAATGGACAAAAGCGGCGCCCAGGAAGTTCTGATGCCCGCCGTTCAGCCAGCGGAACTTTGGCAAGAGTCTGGCCGCTGGGAAGAATACGGCGGCGAACTGCTGCGAATGAACGACCGTCACGGGCGTGAGTTCTGCTTTGGCCCTACCCACGAAGAAGTCATCACTGACCTGATCCGCAATGAGCTGAAAAGCTACAAGGAATTGCCTGCCAACTTCTATCAGATACAAACCAAGTTCCGTGATGAGCGCCGTCCACGATTTGGCGTTATGCGCGCCCGTGAATTCATCATGAAGGATGCCTACTCCTTCCACGTGAATGCGGAATCCCTGGATGAGACCTATCAGGTAATGCACCGCACCTATTGCGCTATCTTTGACCGCCTGGGCTTGAACTACCGCCCGGTACAGGCTGATTCAGGCGCCATCGGCGGCAGTGCCTCCCATGAATTCCACGTACTCGCCTCATCCGGTGAAGACGACATCGTGTTCAGTACAGACAGCGATTACGCCGCGAACATTGAGAAGGCGGAAGCTGTGGCCCCAGCCGGCGAGCGCGCAGCTCCGGGTGAAGAGCTGAAAGAAATTGCAACGCCGGATCAGCGTACCATTGACGCCATTTCTGAATTTTTGAAAATCGATGCCACCCGCACGGTGAAAACCCTGCTGGTTAAAGCGCAAGCCGATGAAGAAGGCAATGCCGGCCTGATCGCCCTGATATTGCGTGGCGACCACACGCTGAACGAGATCAAAGCAGAAAACCTGGCAGGCGTGGCAGAGCCCCTGACCATGGCCACCGATGAAGAGATTGAATCTGCTATCGGCTGCAAAGCCGGCTCCATCGGCCCGGTAAACCTGCCTGTGCCAGTAATTGTGGACCGCAGCGCAGCGCATCTTGCAGATTTTGTGTGCGGCGCCAACAAAGAAGGCTACCACCTGACAGGCGTTAACTGGGAGCGTGATTTACCCCTGGGCCGGGTTGAAGATATCCGTAACGTTGTTGAAGGCGATGTCAGCCCGGATGGCAAAGGCACTCTGGAGATCCGCAGAGGCATTGAAGTTGGCCATATTTTCAAGCTGGGCAACAAGTACAGCACCGCCATGAACGCGACGGTACTTGATGAGAACGGCAAAACCGTGATCATGGATATGGGCTGCTATGGCATTGGCGTATCCCGCATCGTGGCGGCTTCTATTGAGCAAAACCACGATGAAAAAGGCATTATCTGGCCGGATGCGATTGCGCCCTTCCAGGTGGCCATCGTTACGCTTAATGCCCACAAAACCCCTGCGGTGGCGGAAGCTGGCGAGAAGCTCTATGAGCAATTGCAGCAGGCTGGCTACGATGTACTACTGGACGACCGTAAAGAGCGCCCGGGCGTGAAGTTTGCCGATATGGAGCTGATGGGTATTCCCCATCGTTTTGTTATTTCTGATCGTGGGTTAGCGGCCGGCACTTTGGAATATAAGGGCCGCAGAGACGCTGACAAGCAGGACATTGCAATTGAAGAAGCTCTGCCTGTTCTTGCCAAGGCATCACCACAAAAAGGCTGAGAAAAGCGGACGTGACCTAGCTGGGTTCAAGGCCTGAAGTATGGCCTTGAACTACTGTCAGCATGTGTGGGGCCGGAAGTTGTTTGAGGCTGTCAGCCGCCTACAATTCCTGGCTCCATCTCCAAAGCCACACCAAAACGTTCCTGCACCGACTCGCGAATATCTGAAGCCAGCTCCAGTACATCCTTCCCTGTTCCGCCTGAATGATTTATCAAAACCAGTGCTTGCCGGTTATGAACACCCACGGTGGCATTCCGATAGCCTTTCCAACCGCATTGATCAATCAACCATGCTGCCGCCAGCTTTACGGCCTCAGTCTGCGGATAACCAACCACGTCCGGATACATGGCTTGCAGTTCTTCAAACTTCCCGGCTGGTACCACGGGGTTTTTGAAAAAACTGCCTACGTTAGGAATCATCTCAGGATCTGGCAATTTTCGACGGCGCACTGCCATCACGGCTTCAGCCACGGTCAGTGCGTCCAGATCCTTAAAGGCCGCATCCCCAAAGTATTCTTCCAGATCGCGGTATCCAAGCTTTAGGGGTTTGGTACGGGACAAACGGAGCCTGATCTCGGTAATGATGTAACGCCCAGGCGAGCGTTTGAACAGGCTATCGCGATAGGCAAAGCCGCACTCTGCGTTATCAAGACAAACCAGCTGGCCAGACTCGCGGTCCCAGGCTGTTACGGAAATCAGCGTATCGCATAGTTCTACGCCATAGGCACCTATATTCTGTACTGGCGCCGCTCCGGCCGTTCCAGGAATAAGCGCCAGGTTCTCTATACCCTTGTACCCGGATCCAGCTGCATAGAGAACCGCCCCATGCCAGTTTTCTCCAGCTCCCAGAACCAAAGTGGCGCCTGTTTCGTCCACCTGCTCCCAATAACGGGCTGCTATTCGTACACGAATAACCAGGCCGTTAAAGTCTCCGGCAAAAACCAGATTACTGCCACTTCCGAGGACCAGTGTCTGGTGGTCGTTTTCATGGGCCCATGTCAGTGCGCTGCGCAAGTCATCCAGGCTTTCGGCATCCATGTAGTATCTTGCTGTAGCGGACACGCTCAGGGTGTTGAGCTTCAAAAGCCCCACGTTCTCCTGAAGTTCCGCTCCAAAACTCACGCCATGCGCTCCTGAATATCTCTTAGCAGGCCCTCGCCGGCATCCTGAATCAGATCAAGCACATGCTCAAACCCCTCTTCACCACCATAATAAGGATCAGGAACTTCAGTCAGATCTGAGCGGCCGTATTCCAGAAAAAGCGTCGGCTTAGTGCCACCATTCTGATGCCATATATCCTTTACATCGGCCAGATTCTGACGGTCCATTACGATTATATAATCGAAGGTATCCAGATCTTTTTCAGTAAACTGACGCGCTTCAAGGGCACTAATATCAACGCCACGGTTGTTGGCAGCCGCAATCGAGCGCGCATCAGGCCCCTTTCCTATGTGCCAGTTACTGGTTCCGCAGGAGTCGATGTAAACCTTGTCCTGCAATTCAGCCTGCTGCACCAGCTTCCGAAACAGTCCTTCTGCCGTTGGCGATCGGCAAATATTGCCAAGACAAACAAAAAGGACACTGACCTGCATGCTCATGCCTTACTTTCTCCTGTTTCAACCGATTTAGCCATCCAGGCTCTTACCCGCTGTAAATCTTCCTCTGTATCAACGCCCGCTGGCGGTGTTCCGGCGGCCACTTCAACATGGATGCGGGCACCGTTATACAGTGCTCTGAGCTGCTCCAAAGACTCGGCCTGCTCTGTTGGCGCTGGCGCCCAGGATACAAACTGGCTTAACACCTGCGCGCGGTAACCGTAGATACCAATATGGCGAAAGTAACCGGTGCCATCTTTAAGGGCCGCCGCCGCATTGGGTGATGCGAGGTTGTCTTTACCCACACTGCTCCAGTGATCCCGCGCCCAGGGAATGGGGGCGCGGCTGAAGTAGTGGGCCATACCCTCTGCATCAAACACAACCTTGACAACATTGGGGTTGAACACCTGTTCGAGGTCATGGAGCCGCTCGCAAAGTGTCGAGATTGCCGCATCCGGGTAGCGTTCCAGGTTGACTGCCACCTGATCAATCAGCTCGGCGGGGATCAGGGGTTCATCTCCCTGCACATTCACCACACGGTGGTCTGGGTCGAGACCCAACTTGCGCACCACCTCTTCAAGGCGGTCGGTACCACTAACATGGTTGGGCGAGGTCATGACAACCTCAGCGCCGAAGGCTTCACAGGCGGCCTGTATACGCGAATCATCCGTAGCAACAACTACGCGACTTGCCCGGCTTTCCGACGCACGCTCACACACGTGCTGAATCATGGGTTTGCCGGCTATATCCAGCAGCGGTTTGCCAGGTAATCGGGTAGAGGCATAACGAGCCGGAATCACGACCGTAAAAGACATGGGGATTCGATCCTGCAGAGAATCTGCTCAGTTTTTGTGAAGACGTTCGTCGGTGCTTAGAGTGCGCGCTTCAGTGGCCAGCATAACCGGAATACCCTCGCGGACAGGAAACGCCATGGCGTCCGCAAAGCACGTCAGTTCGGTTTTTGCTTCGTTCAATTTCAGCTCGCCCTTGCATACCGGGCAGGCAAGCAGAGCCACGAGTTTTTTGTCCATAGTGCTATCTCACTGACAGTTAGGAAGCAGGCGCTCCGGAGCTCGCCCGCAATTTTTCAAGAACAGCTGCTTTAAATGCCTCAGGCAACACTGCCTCAACATGCAGCACCCAGGCATTATCCGGTGCAAAACTGCTGCATTTGACGCCATCTTTGGCCGTCATCACCAGCATGTGACCCGCCTCGGAGCCAAGGTCTTCCGGGCGGAAGCGATGATGATCGGGAAAAGGCACAGCAATTAACTTTGCCCCCAGGCCTTTGAGCGTATCAAAAAAACGCGTGGGGTTTCCTATGCCAGCTATGGCACGAATTTTTTGGCCCTGCAGGCTTTCGGGTGAGCGGGATTCACCGGTTTTGAGGTTGACCAGGCGCGTTGGCTGAAGCCTCATGGCATACATATGTGGGTGCATAAGACCCGCCAGTGCTTCCGGCGACACCTGGCCTGCTTCGTCGACAGAGGTTGCGCCATTCACGATCACAAAATCAACCTTATCCAGCCGGCTCACTGGCTCTCGCAGTGGCCCCACAGGTATCAACGCGCCATTGCCTATTCCACGAGCAGCATCAAACACTGATAACTCAATATCCCGTGGCAGCTTGTAATGCTGCAGACCGTCATCGCAGATCAACACATCACCTAGCGCATTATCGAGCACGAACGCCGCACCCCTGCGCCTATCCGGGTCAACAACTACGGGTACGCCGGTTGCCTGAGCCAACATAACTGGCTCGTCACCGGCAAGCGACGGTAAGGTATCCGCGGTTACCAATAATGGGTGCTCAGACGCGCTGCCACCGTAGCCACGGCTAAGAACGACAGGGTGCCAACCCTCAGCTTTCATAATGCTGACCAGCCAAGCTGTTAGCGGGGATTTACCCGTACCTCCGGCTGTGATGTTACCCACTACCACAACCGGAACCGGTAGCTTTTCGGTATAAGCCGTCATCGCTTTGCGCCGCCGCGCTTCAGCAATGGCGCGATAAAGCCATGAGAACGGTGATAACAAGACCAAAGGACGACCTTTGCCATACCAGAGGCGATCTACCAGAGATGTCATGAGTGCTCGCTGAATTGCATTTGGTGCAACTGGGCATAAGCGCCTTTCTGTGCGAGTAGCTCTTCATGGCGCCCCGATTCAACAATACGACCGTTGTCCATAACCAATATTCGGTCTGCGCTCTCAATGGTCGAAAGCCTGTGGGCAATAACCAACGTGGTTCGGCCCTGAATAACGGTTTCCAATGCTTTCTGAATGTGACGCTCAGACTCAGTATCCAGAGCGGAGGTGGCTTCATCCAGAATCAATATGGGGGCATCTTTCAACAAGGCCCTGGCAATCGCCAGCCTTTGCCGCTGACCACCTGAGAGCATCACGCCATTGTCACCAATCATGGTGTCGAGCCCTTCAGGCATTCGGTCGATAAACTCCAACGCATGAGCTTTGGCCGCCGCTTCACGAATTTCTTCCCGACTGCAGTCCCGAAGCGCACCATAGGCAATATTGGCCGCAATAGTATCGTTAAACAGCACCACGTTCTGAGTCACCAGTGCAATCTGGCTTCGCAGTGCTTTAAGGGAGAAGTCTTTGAGGGAGCGCCCATCAATGCGGATATCGCCACCGGTATATTCATAAAACCGGGGCAGCAGGCTCACCAAAGTTGATTTACCGCTGCCAGAGCGCCCGACCAGCGCCACGCTCTGACCCGCAGGAATATCAATGGAAATACCTTCCAATACATTATCGAGCTGATCACGGTAGCGAAACGACATGTCATCAAATTCAATGTTGCCTTCCACACGGTCAGGCGAAAAGGTACCGGGGTCCTGCTCCGGGGCCTCGTCGATGGTTTCAAACACATCGTAGGCCGCTGCCACACCCTTCTGAATTTGCGCGTGAACCGAGGTCACCTGACGAATCGGCTTGGCCATGGTGGTGGCGGCAGTAATGAAGGCCACCAGCTGCCCTGTGCTCATCTCGCCTCTAATTTCCGGGGACAACATGGTCCAGACCAACGCAGCTATTGCCACGGCTACCAACGTCTGAATCACCGGAACACTGATTGCCTGGGTAGAGGCCATTTTCAGGCTTTGCTTCAGGTTTCTATCGTTAACCTTTTGAAAACGCTGCTTTTCGTACTCCACACCACCGAACGTTCGGACAACCCGATACCCGGTGATGGACTCAGAGGCCACGTGGGTTATGTCGCCCATAGAGCCTTGAATGCGTTGGCTGATTTTGCGGAATCGCTTGCTGGCGTAACTCACAACTGCCCCAATCAGAGGCCCAACCGCCAGAAATATCAGAGTCAACTTCCAGTTGGTATACAGCATAAAGCCAAGAAGACCGACAATTGTAAGGCCTTCCCGCAAGGTTATGGTGACGGCATTTGTAGTGGCTTCTGCCACCTGTTCTACGTTAAAAGTCAGTTTGGAAACCAACCTGCCGGCAGCATTTTCGTCAAAGTAACGGGATGGCAGAGTCATCAGGCGGTTGAAGACATCAGTGCGAAGGGAGTTGATAACCTGTCGGCCAACGTAGCTGATGAAATATTGGCTTAGAAACGTCCCGATTCCACGGAAGGTAAACATGCCTATGATCAAGGCTGTCAGCAAAATCCGGTTTTGCTCAGTGGGGTTTTCGATGGCCGCGATAACATATTCCATCGCAGCGGCCATGCCTGTGGAGGCAGCCGCATAAATGATGTTACCGACAACTGCAAGCGAGAACGCCAACCAAAACGGTTTTACATACGCAAGTAAGCGCTTGTAGGTCTCCCAGCTTTCGCCGGGTTTGACCGCTTGGGGTTCTGGTGGCGGTACGGCTTGGCTCACTGGGTTTCGGCCTCACGTTCTGTCGTAATACTCAGCTTGGCAAAACCAAGGCGCCCCGCAACATCCATAGCTCTTACCACATATTCATGGGGAGTCCGGGCATCTGCCGTAATCACGAATGGTAGATCCGTGTCACCTTCAGCTAGCTCGCTCACCCCACGCTCAAGGGTCTCGCGGCGATTGTTCACGAGCGCTTTATCGTTGAGGATATACTGGCCTTCAGCATTGATAACAACATCTATCTGCTTCACTTCAGATGCGGCAGACGGCTCGCCGCTGGCTTCTGGCAGCACCACCTGAAGGTGACTTTCCCGAGTGAAGGTCGTTGAGACCATAAAGAAAATCAGCAGCAGGAACACCACATCGATCAGCGGCGTCAGGTCTACCCCAACTTCCTGGCTTCTCTGGCGTGTGAACTTCACGGCGTTCAGGCCCCTTCTACGTCGATTTCACGATCACCGTGAACAACTTCAACCAGCTTGATAGCTTCTTGCTCCATACCTACCACCAGTTCATCCACCCGCCGGATAAAATAGCGGTGACAAATCAGTGCAGGAATAGCAATGCTCAGCCCCGCTGCGGTGGTTATCAAAGCTTCGGAGATGCCACCAGCAAGATTGCCGGCATTACCCACACCTGCAAGCTGGATTTCAGCAAACACCTTGATCATGCCGATCACGGTGCCAAGAAGGCCCAACAAGGGTGTTATGGTTGCAACGGTGCCCAGAGGGTTCAAAAAGCGTTCCAGCTCGTGAATTACCTGGGTAGCCTCATGCTCAATACTCTCCTTCATAATCTCACGGCCATGCTTGGCATTCATGAGACCCGCCGCAAGAATACGGCCCAAAGGTGATGAGCCCTGCAGTGCCTTGAGCTTGCGACTATTAAGCTCTTTTTTCTTGATCCAGCGCCACAGTTCATTGATGGTCTGAGGCGGTGCAACACGTGACGCACGAAGCGTCCAGAAACGTTCCAGAATAATCGCGAGTGCCAGAATGGAACAGGCAATAATTGGCACCATGAGAATGCCACCAGCTTTCAACAGCTCGAACACGCTTGATCTCCCTGATTGTTAACAAGCCGCGCTACTTTAGCATAGCTGCAGGTCGAGGCCACACCCGCAATGTCACGGTATTTCACACTTGGCTCTGGTAAGGCCCGGGCCGCCAATCCAGAAGGGTACTGAGTGGCGGGCTTCTGTAGTTTTTACAGCGCCATTGTCCACGGCCAACAGCAGCCCGCCCGAACATGCAGTGTTAAACGCTGTGGCGCCTCCGCTCCGGTAGCGTGCGGTTACATCCCTGTGAGGATGTCCATATCTATGCATGTAGCCTGCCGTATAGATCACTATGTCGGGCTTCAGTTCATCAACCCAAGCACCGGACGACGATGTTTTACTGCCATGGTGCGGCGCGATAACAACGCGTTCACGGGGCTGACTTTCAGCCCGAAGGTCTCTGGACACTTTCAAATATCGAGCCTCGATACGGGAACTGATATCGCCCGGAAACAGCCATTCCGCAGCCAGGCCCTGCCGGGCGGAGAGAACACAGGATGCATCATTACCTTTGACCTTGCCTTCGGCGCGCCAGAATGAAAGCAGCAGCTCATCTCCCAGTACCCCCTCCCCCGCACATTCGAGGACACTCACTGCCTCAGCGTGCTCCAGCTTGGCACGAACAGCCGCTGGCTCACCGGTCACAATACGACCAACATCAAATTGCTCAAGGATTTGGTTAATCCCGCCGGAATGATCACCGTCGGCATGGCTTATAACCAATGTATCGATGCGTTTTATTCCCAAGGCTTTCAGATTGGGTATCAGCACAGATTCCGCAGCTGAAAACACGCCTTTCACTTCAGGCCCTGTGTCATAGAGCAACACCTGGTCGCCCGCCCTCAACATAGCAGAGAGGCCTTGCCCAACATCCCAAACTCTAACTTCAGGCTGTGCAAGGCTTGGATTACCGGGCTTACCCGGAAAACTCGCGGCAACCCCCCAGCTCGCCAAAACAACTACCCCAACCGCCCGGAATGTCCGAATGGGCACCAATACAACCAACAGCACCAACAACGCAAAGGCGACAATTTCAAAGATGCTGCCATGAAGATCGGGCCAACTCATCCTGGCGACCACGCCAAGAAAGCTCCACAGAACTCCAAGCAAGGCATCCATCAACGGAATAACCAGATCGATCAAGGCCGGAAACACCGCGACAGCAATCCCACCAACGAGAAGCACCGGCATGAGTACGAGAGAAACCCAAGGGATAGCAACAATATTCGCGAGTAATCCCGCAACTGGCTGCCCCTCGCCGACCAGCTCAAGTAGCGGCCAAAGCCCGGCAAATACAGCTCCCTGAGCAATGAACAAACCGGCCAGCCACCCTGTGCCACCCAGGCGACCCGCAAAAGCACAGATGAGAATAGAGACGGCTCCAAATGACAGCCAGAACCCTTGATCCAGCGGAGCAAACGGATCTAACAGAAGCACAAGCCCAAGCGCGATCACAAGCGACTGCCAAACAGGCACCTGCCAGGCGTTCAGCAAAAACCAGCTACCGACCGCCACCATAATCAAGGCCCTGCGTGTTGGCACAGTGAACCCTGTCGCCAATGCATACAACAGACTACAAACAAGCACTACAGTAAACACTGATACGCGGACGGATCGCTCACTAAGCCGGGTTGAGGACACAGCCAATAGAACACGTCGTGTCGCGAACCCTGCGCCCAAAGCAACCAACCCCAGATGAAGACCCGATATAGCAACCAGATGAATGGTTCCTGTCGCCTTTAGAACGCCCCAGTGCTCCGTTGACAAATGCCCGCGGTTGCCAATCAGCAGTGATGCAATTAACGGGTGGTGGCGGGCCCCGGAAAACTGCCCATCCACCCAATCCGCCAGCTGGGCGTGAAGGCGATGATACTGGCACTCTAGCGCGCAAACGACGGTTGGATCCGGAATCGCGCTGCGCACGCTGCCTGTTGCGCGATACCCCTTACGGAACAACCAGTCTTCGTAGCGAAACCCCTCAGGGTTCAGGGTGCCGCGGGGCTGCTTCAGGACTACTTCAAGGCGCAGGCGATGATCCGGAAGCACAACTTCAGGCTGACCATACCAAGCCAGGCGCAATGTTGTGGGGAGTGAATCGTAGGCCTCTTGGGTTAGTGAAAGTCCGTACCAACGAGTCACGCAAAAGCTGAAGCGGATGCTGTTAAAGCTGCCGGCTGATGGAAGATTGCAGATATAGCCTGAAACCTTGGCCCGTTCGCCCTCAAGGCCCTCGGGGAGCCCGTGCCCCAGGCGTTCACTGGCCCACAGGGATGCCCAGGCGATACCCAATGCCAGGCCAATCACAAGCGCCCAAACCGATCCAGGCAACAACCTGCGAACGGGCAAAATCCACAATAAAGCCGGGACTATGGCCAGGAGCTGGCACACTTGAGCTGGCAACACCGCCAATCTATAAAGTAAGATGACGCCGCAGGAAAAAGCGAAAACGCCTATTGCTGTAGAGCTTCCGGACAATCCTTGTCCTCCCGATGTCTTTATCCGTCGGCGGCTTCCTTGACGCCGGATGTTTCATTCTACTTGAAGGTAGAGCATTCCCAATGCCGAAGAAGTTCATGAAACGTTATCTGCCAACACCTGAGAAGGTGCAAGCGATGCAATCGCTTGGTTTTCTTGGCGATATCCTGCATGAACCCAACTTATGGCACATCAACCGTCACAGTGTTTCCCGGGCCTTCCTCATCGGGGTGTTTTTCGCGTTGATCCCCATGCCCTTTCAGATGATTGCCGCGGCCTTCTTTGCCATCTGGTTCAACGCCAATCTGCCGCTATCCGTAGTGCTGGTCTGGATCAGCAACCCGATTACCATGCCGCCCCTGTTCTATTTCAATTACAAGGTGGGCGCCTGGGCGCTAAATCGGCCCGTTCTAAGTTTTGACCTACATTTCTCATGGTCGTGGCTCAGTGAGCGTCTGGTGGATATCGGCATCCCCCTCTACCTGGGATCGCTGATAGTCGCCACGGTTTCCGCATGTATAGCGTATCTGGCGATTCAGTTTATCTGGCGTCGGAAAATCCGCACCGATTGGCAACTGCGCCGCCGGGTCCGCAGAGAGCTCCGGCGTTCCCGCGATCAGGCCTCCTGAACCAACCGACCTTGCTCAAGCCTAAGCACCCGCCCCAGGCTCCGCGCCATTTTCATATCGTGGGTCACCATGACAAACGCAATCCCCAACTGATCCCTCAAAGATTCTATAAGTGCCCGAACCCCTTCACCCGTGTGCTCATCAAGGTTGCCCGTGGGCTCATCCATCAACACACAATCCGGCTCGTTAACCAGCGCCCGGGCTATAGCAACACGCTGACGCTCACCGCCAGATAGCTCCCCAGGCTTATGTTCAAGACGCTCTGCCAGCCCAACCCTTTGCAAAATTGATTGCGCCCGGGCGCGGGCATCATTAACGGCCATTCCGCCAAGCGCGCAGGGCATCATGACGTTCTCAAGTGCAGTGAACTCTGGCAGCAGATGATGGAACTGATACACAAACCCCAGATGACGATTACGGAAACGGGCCCGACCTGATTCGGACAGGCGATGGATATCCTTGCCACAGATCGAAATCTGCCCGGTAGACGGCTTGTCGAGCCCGCCAAGGAGATTAAGCAGCGTTGTCTTGCCGGCACCACTACTCCCTACAATCGCCACCGTTTCGCCGGCTGTAACTTCCAGCGATATGTCGGAGAAAATTGTCAGCTTTTCCGGCCCCTGAGTGTAGGTGCGGGTAACCTGACGGCAGTCGATCACCAGAGGCGTATCCTTCATGGCTTCAGGTTCCTTATTCATAACGAAGAGCCTCCGCAGGATCCACTCTCGACGCTCTCCACGCCGGGTAGATAGTCGCCAACAAACTCATGGCAAGCCCTGCACCGCTGATTATGGCTACGTCATTCCATTGCAGCTGGGAAGGCAAGTAACTGATGAAATACACATCCGCACTCAGGAACTGCTGCCCAAGGGCGCCTTCAAGCCAGGAAATAAACGCACTGATATTGAGGGCACCCAGGACGCCAAGCGTGGTGCCAATCAGAATGCCAAACACACCGATGACCGCCCCCTGTACGATAAAAATCCGCATGATGTGCCCGGGCGTTGCGCCCATGGTACGGAGAATGGCGATATCCGCGGTTTTATCGGTCACCACCATCACGAGTGTGGACACGATGTTGAACGCCGCCACTGCCACAATAAACATCAGCAGTAAGCCGATCATGGTTTTTTCCATGCGAATGGCCTGGAACAGGTTTCCGTGGGTGCGGGTCCAATCTGAAATGTAATAACGGCCAGAGAGCTCTCTTGCAGCCTCTTCTGCAACCTTGGGGGCAGCAAAAAGGTCATCAACCAATAGCCGAACACCCTGCGCCTTACCTCCGGTTCGCATCAGCTTCGCCGCATCATCCATGTGAATCAGCGTGTAATTGCCATCGAGTTCTGCGCCAACACTGAAAACGCCTTTTACGGTAAACCGTTTGAGGCGGGGCAGCACGCCGGCGGGGGTAACTGAAGCCTCAGGCAGCACCACGGTCACTTTATCGCCTAGCTGCAAACGCAAGCTCGCTGCCATGGTACGGCCCACAATAATGCCAAACTCACCGGAAACCAGATCGTCCAATTTGCCTTCAATCATGTGGTTTTCGATGATGGAGACAGAACGCTCTTCCTCCGGAAGTATGCCGTTGAGCATAACGCCCCGCACTTCACCACCGCCGGTAACCATGCCCTGCCCCTGAATGAACGGAGCCGCAGCCAGAACTCTCGGGTGCCGCTGCACCTGAGCATCCACTGATTCCCAGTCTGCAATCGGCCCACTGCCCTGAATGATTGCATGGGGTACCATGCCCAGGATGCGCTGCTTGAGCTCACGATCAAAACCATTCATTACGGACAGCACGATAATAAGTACGGCCACACCAAGCATCAGCCCGATCATGGAGGTGAGGGATATAAAGGAAATAAAATGATTACGCCTTTTGGCCGCGGTGTAACGCAAGCCGATATAAAACGATAAGGGTCTGAACATGGAGAGGTGCCTGTCGCTACCTTCAGATCGGTCGTGGTCTGGAATTCCCCTCGCAGCCTTTCAGTGCGGTGGGAAACTGCTAAACTTTTACTACTGGCTGAAATCCTTGCTCGCGGAGCCCTGAATGCACACCGAAGATACGCCTTTCGAACCGACAGACAATCTACCTGAGCGTCGGGAATTTTTCCGCATCGAAGACCGGATTGGCCTGGAAGTCCGGAAGCTGCCGCACTCAGCCGAGTTTAGCGACAACCCTTTCAACGACGACCATATCGAGACGCTGAAAGCAGACTTCAGACGACTGGATCAGGACATCAAATCACAGCTCGCCAGTCTTGCCGACCAAGACCGCCTGCTTACCGGTCTGGTAAAGTCCTTGAATGGGAAGCTGGATACGCTAGCGCGCATTATGGCCTTTCAGCAAAATCCCTTGCAACCGGAGGACTGGCAAGACGTAACTCTGAGCGAGGGTGGTCTGGCCTTTTCGGGGAGCCCACAAGCATGGCAAACTGGCGATAAGCTTGCAGTCCGCATGACTTTGCCGCCAGAACTATTCCAGCCCCGAGCCGTGGCACAGGTTTTGGATGTGCAGGCCGCCGAAACAGGCGGAGCAAGGGTTCATACGGGCTTTATCCAGATACAAGATGGGGATCGTCAGCAAATCGCCAGACATGTGATGCGTTGGCAGATTCGTCAGCGCCAAAAAGAGTAGACTGGCGAAAACATGTGACTTTTGCCTTTAATTCTCGGATATTACGTTTTATCCATGTCTCCGGAGTGCTTGCCGGAGGCTCAAGTATGAGTGGAGAACGATCAATGACAATGAAGCGAGTCCTGACCAGCACCCTGGTATCGGCACTATTTATTATGGCTTTCGCCCCGGTTACCGGCGCACTTGCGGAAGAACTCCGTGTACCTGTAGGCAGCCAAGCAGACAGAAGCGACCAAAACGTGCCCCGGGTAGGTACCACACAGGCTTCGGTAAAAGCCTCATGGGGCCAGCCAGCTTCCATTGAGGGTCCTATCGGCCATCCGCCGATCAGCCAGTGGAATTACGGTAATTTTGTGGTCTATTTCGAAAATGATCGTGTCATACACTCGGTCCTGACACCTCAGCGCTGACATTTTTCGACACGGTGTTCTTCCCGCCCACCTGTTCAGGGCACACATTCAGACGACATGCCGCCTTTTTTATAGAATGGCGGCTTTTGCAATTTTAAGGTGACTGTAAAGTGACATCCCTACGCGTGTTGCCCGCTGAGTGGGCACCCCAAAGCGCCGTTGTACTTACCTGGCCTCACCCGGGTACCGACTGGGCAGGGATTATTGATGAGGTAGAGCCCGTATTTCTGGAAATTGCCCGCTCGGTTCTCTATTTCCAACATCTCGTAATCAGCTGTGAGCACGTGGTTCGACTGCAAGACCTTGAGCGCGAGCTAAACGCCTGGGCCAGCCAACAAAACCTGCCCGGACGGGTGCGCGCTGTCCCTGCGCCAGCAAACGACACCTGGGCTCGCGATCACGGCCCGATTACCGTAATAACCGATGGCGAGCCCACCCTGCTGGACTTTCGTTTCAACGCCTGGGGGGGCAAATTCCCCTGGGAGAAAGACGATGCACTCAACCGTCATCTTGCGAATTTTGGAGTGTTTGGTACTACCCCCATGCAAGCGGTGGACTTTGTCCTGGAGGGTGGCTCCATCGAATCGGATGGTGAAGGCACCTTACTAGCCACCAGCGAATGCCTTTTGACCCCCTCACGCAATGCCTCCATGGACCGCGGTGCCATTGAGCAGCTGCTGGCTGAAATGCTGGGGGCAGATCGGATTCTGTGGCTAAACCATGGTTATCTGGCCGGCGACGATACTGACAGCCATATTGATACTCTGGCCCGCTTTTGCGCCCCGGACCATATCTGCTACGTGGCCTGCCCGGACGTGGCAGATGAGCATTACAGTGCCCTCGCAGCCATGGAAGAAGACCTTCAGGAGTTCCGCCAGCGGGATGGTTCGCCCTACAAGCTCACAGCACTCCCCTGGCCTGACCCGGTATTCGGTGACGAAGGCGAACGCCTGCCAGCCACCTACGCTAACTTTCTGATCATTAATGGCGCGGTGCTATTACCTGTATACGATGTACCTCAGGATGAAGAAGCCACTCGAATTATGAGCGGGATATTTCCTGACCGGGAGATAATCCCGATTAACTGCCGCCCCTTGGTCAAACAGCATGGCAGCCTGCACTGCGTCACCATGCAGATCCCGGAAGGAGTTGTCACGCTATGAGTCATAACCCCGGCAGAACCCGGAATTCAAGCCAGCTTGTAGTAGCTGCAATTCAGCAGGCGTGCAGTGAAAACAAAGCCGCCAGCCTCGCCACCTCCGAAATGCTGATTCGCGAAGCGGCCGCCGGTGGCGCTGAGTTGGTTATTCTGCAAGAGCTTCACGCAACCCAGTATTTTTGCCAAATCGAAGATACAAGCATATTTGACCTGGCCGAACCCATTCCTGGGCCCACCAGCGAAAAGCTTTCAGACCTGGCTCGGGAACTGAACGTCGTTATTGTGGGCTCTGTGTTTGAGCGACGCATGAACGGTGTTTATCATAATACCGCTGTGGTCATCGAGACCGATGGGGCCATTGCTGGCCTGTATCGCAAAATGCACATTCCGGACGACCCGGGGTTCTACGAGAAATTTTACTTCACCCCGGGTGATGCCGAGTTCAACGACGGCCGCAGCGGGTTCTCCCCCATCGAAACCTCGGTAGGTAAGCTTGGGGTTCTCGTTTGCTGGGATCAGTGGTACCCGGAAGCGGCACGCCTGATGGCGCTCGCCGGCGCCGAAATTCTGATTTACCCCACCGCCATCGGCTGGGACATAACAGACACTCCGGATGAGCAAGCCCGTCAACTGGAAGCCTGGGTCACCGTTCAACGGGGCCACGCCGTGGCCAACAACCTCCCGGTAGTTGCGCCCAACCGGGTAGGCACTGAACCGGATCCCACCGGGCATTCCGACGGTATACTCTTCTGGGGCAATAGTTTTATCTGCGGTCCTCAAGGCGAGTTCCTCGCCCGGGCCGACGACAGCAGCGAATGCATATTGAGTGTCACCCTTGATCGCCATCGCACTGAATCTATTCGTCGCATCTGGCCGTACTTCAGAGACCGTCGCATCGACGCCTACGGCGACATTCTAAAAAGAGTGAGGGACTGAACCCGGCATGAAAAACCTGGTGGACAACGTAGTTACCGAACTGAACCAGATCCTGCTTGGCAAGGAGCACCAGGTTCGCTTGGCCCTCTGTGGCCTGCTCGCCAGTGGTCACTTGCTGATTGAAGACATTCCAGGCATGGGCAAAACCACCCTCTCCCATGCACTGGCCAAAGTGATGGGGCTTAGTTACCAGCGCATTCAGTTTACCAACGACTTGTTGCCCGCTGATGTACTGGGCTATTCCATGTACGACAAACAAGCAGGGAGTCTGGTATTCCACCAGGGCCCTATTTTTGCCCAGGTGGTCCTGGCAGACGAAATCAACCGCGCGTCGCCACGAACACAGAGCGCACTGCTGGAAGCAATGGAAGAGCGCCAAGTATCCATTGAAGGCGAAACCCGACCACTACCCCATCCGTTTTTTGTAATTGCCACCCAGAATCCTACAGAACAAGGCGGCACCTACCCTCTGCCCGAATCCCAGCTTGATCGTTTTCTGATGCGTATTCGGCTTGGCTATCCCGACCCGAGAGCAGAGCGGGAGTTGTTGGAAGGCGAAGATCGCCGAGTAATGACAGACAGGCTCGGCACCCTGCTCTCCGAGACCGAGCTCGCCAAACTTCAGGAAGAGGTAACCCGCATAACCGCCAGCCCGGCACTGCTGGACTACATCCAACGCTTGCTGGAACAAAGCCGCCGCATGCCCGGACTGCTCTATGGTTTGTCACCCAGAGCCGGGCTTGGGTTGCTCAGAGCCACTAAAGCCTGGGCGTTGATGGAAGGCCGCCGCCACGCACTACCTGATGATATACAAGCAGTATTCCCGTCGATTGCCGAACACCGCCTCGAACAAGGCGAATCCGGAAAAAGTTCTGAACGCGTACGCCAACTGCTGGCCAGCGTTTCGGTACTGGAGTAACCGCATAGATAGCATTGCTTTATCGGAGGAATTGAGCAAAACAAATGGAAGCTTGCTGCTTTCGTGATAGCCTTTTGCTCTTCCTCGCAATACAGGCTCCCAATGAGCCCGACACGTACCGAACAAACGAGAGACACCCATGAGCGAAACCAAACATTCCCGGCTAATCATCCTCGGCTCCGGCCCCGCCGGATACACCGCCGCTGTCTACGCAGCCAGGGCAAACCTCAACCCGACCCTGATTACTGGCATTGAAGTCGGCGGCCAGCTCACCACCACCACCGACGTAGACAACTGGCCAGGCGATAACGGCGGCGTACAAGGCCCGGAACTCATGCAGCGCATGCTCAAACACGCTGAGCGCTTCGAGACCAACATCGTATACGACACCATCAACGAAGCAGACCTACAGACCCGCCCCTTCCGCCTCAAAGGCGACAGCGGCGAATACACCTGCGATGCCCTCATCATCGCTACCGGTGCGTCTGCCATGTACCTCGGCCTGGAGTCGGAAGAAAAATTCAAAGGCCAGGGCGTATCCGCCTGCGCCACCTGCGATGGTTTTTTCTACAAAAAGCAAAAAGTCGCCGTGATCGGTGGTGGCAACACTGCTGTTGAAGAGGCACTGTACCTCTCGAACATCGCCGCAGAAGTCACCCTGGTACACCGCCGCGACAGCCTCCGCGCAGAGAAAATCCTGCAGGACAAACTCTTCGACAAAGCGGAAAACGGCAACATCAACATCGTTTGGGACCACACCCTCGACGAAGTTCTGGGCGACGGCACCGGCGTAACCGGCATGCGTATCAGAAGCATGAAAGACGACTCCAAACAGGATCTCGACCTGGCGGGCGTGTTCATCGCCATCGGCCACAAGCCCAACACCGGCTTGTTCGAAGGCCAGCTAAACATGGAAAACGGCTACATCAAGATCCAGTCCGGCCTCGAAGGCATGGCCACACAAGCCAGCATCCCGGGCGTATTCGCCGCCGGCGACGTAGCCGACCACGTTTACCGCCAGGCCGTAACCTCCGCCGGTTTCGGTTGCATGGCTGCATTAGATGCCGAAAAGTTTCTGGATCAGCAAGCTTAAGAGTTATCGGCAAAAGACAGGATGACTTCACTACCCTGGCTAGACCCCGACCAGCTGTGGTTCCCCTCAGCCGATGAAGCCCTCGACGACCCCGATGGCCTCCTCGCGCTGGGTGGTGACCTCTCCACAGAACGGCTAATCCTCGCCTACCGCAGCGGCATCTTCCCCTGGTACAGCGACGACCAACCCATACTCTGGTGGTCCCCAGACCCCCGTTGCGTGCTCTTCCCCGAAAACATACACATATCCCGAAGCCTGCGCAGAACGCTCAACCAGAGGCGCTTCAGCGTCACCACAGACCAAGCCTTCAGCCGAATCATCCGCTTGTGCGCCTCCACCCGCAGCGAAGGCACCTGGATAACCGACGACATGATCGCAAGTTACTCAGCCCTGCACCGCCAGGGAGTCGCCCACTCCATCGAAGTATGGAACCAGAAAGGCGAGTTGGCGGGCGGCATGTACGGGCTGGCCATTGGGCAATGCTTCTTTGGTGAATCCATGTTTTCCCTGGAAACTAATGCATCCAAAGTGCTCATGGTCCATCTTGCCCACCAACTGCAAGACTGGGGCTATCGAATCATGGACTGCCAGGTAGAAAGCTCTCACCTTCTCAGCATGGGCGCACGCACCCTACCAAGAAACGAGTTCTTATCTATAATCAGTGAGTATGCGGACAAAAAACCGAACCAGAGCAACTGGACATTCGACTGGCAGTGGAACCGGCCGGAGGCGTAAATGAGTAGTCTGAGAACTCTGGTGTTCTACGCAACACCAGCCCACGACTGCAGCTATCTTCCAGATCGCGAAGCGACAACTATGTTTGTCGACCCGCGCGCCCAAATCGACAAAAAACTCTATAGCCAACTGACCGCACTGGGCTTCCGGCGCAGCGGCTCACATTACTATCGCCCGCACTGTGAAGCGTGCAACGCCTGTATCCCGGTGCGACTGAACGTGAATCACTTCCAACCGGATCGCAATCAACGCCGGGTCATGAAAAAGAACAGTGATCTTGAATGCACACTGGTGCCGGCCGCCTTCAATGAGAGCTACTATCGGCTTTATGCCAACTATGTGGAACTGCGCCATAAAGACGGTGACATGTACCCGCCCTCCCGTGAGCAGTTCATTTCCTTTCTGGTAGAAGGAAACTCCGACTCCTGGTTCCTGGAAATGCGCAAAGACGGAGAGCTGCTAGCATTGGCCGCAGTCGACGTTCTGGATGACGGGCTCTCCGCCATCTATACCGTATTCGATCCGGCTCAAGAGAGCCGTAGTTTGGGCACCTTTGCCGTTCTCTGGCAAATTGAAGAGACGCAAAGACGCAAACAGCCGCACCTCTATCTTGGATACTGGATAAAACAGTGCAACAAAATGAGTTATAAAACGCGCTTCAAGCCCCTGGAAGCGCTCCATGATGGTCAGTGGCGAGTCCTGAAAACCGAATAACGCGGTATGACACGTAAATACCGATATAAACCGGCAATAAGCGGCTTTATTTGCCGCCAATAATGAACTCACTTTGCCAAACGGCTACAAATAAGGCAGAATTGCGCAATTTAAAATTACGGAAAGTATTTTCAACAGAGGTTTTTACTGAATGGCGAAGACAGATGCTATTGAAATGGAAGGGGTTATTCTTGATACTCTTCCGAACACCATGTTTCGCGTTGAGCTGAGCAACGGACACGTTGTTACCGCTCACATTTCCGGCAAGATGCGTAAAAACTACATCCGCATCCTGACCGGCGACAAGGTCAAGGTTGAATTGACGCCTTACGATCTGAGCAAAGGCCGAATTGTGTACCGCGCCCGTTAATATTACGGCCGACTTCGAAGACGAATAAAAAAACCGCTGCATCATTGCAGCGGTTTTTTTGTTAGTGCCTTTGCTTGGCTGGCCTGCCAGCCGTCTCAGACGGCTTCTGCAGGTTCATCCTCATAATCGAACACCAACTCATCATCCTTGAGGTGGATAAATACATCCCCGCCCTTCTCGGACAGCCTGCCAAACAGTATCTGCTCAGCAAGTGGGCGCTTGATCTTGTCCTGAATCAACCGCGCCATGGGGCGTGCACCCATCGCGACGTCATAACCCTTATCCGCAAGCCACAACTTGGCCGCATCATCCACATGCAGAACCACGTGCTTTTCATCCAGCTGCGCCTGCAACTCGGTGAGGAACTTGTCCACAACGTGAGTGATGGTGTCCCTCTGCAGGTCCCCGAACTGGATAATGCTATCCAGACGGTTGCGGAACTCCGGCGTGAAGGTCTTGCTGATAATTTCCATACCATCACTGCTGTGATCTTGCTCGCTAAAGCCCATCGAGCGCCGAGCCATGCTTTCAGCTCCGGCGTTGGTGGTCATCACGAGAATCACATGGCGGAAGTCAGCCTTGCGCCCGTTGTTATCGGTCAAGGTACCGTGGTCCATTACCTGCAAAAGCAGGTTGAACACTTCCGGGTGCGCCTTCTCGATTTCGTCCAGCAGCAGAACACAATGCGGGTGTTTGTTAACAGATTCCGTTAACAAACCGCCCTGGTCGTATCCTACATACCCCGGTGGGGCACCAATCAGACGAGAAACTGTGTGGCGCTCCATGTATTCCGACATATCGAACCGAACCAGTTCGACCCCAAGCGCTTTCGCAAGCTGCTTGGTCACCTCTGTCTTACCAACGCCCGTGGGCCCGGCAAACAGGAAGGAACCCTGGGGTTTCTCAGGCGCTTTCAAACCGGCACGGGCCAGCTTGATTGCCATTGTCAGCGATTCAATGGCGGGATCCTGTCCGAACACCACCATCTTGAGATCACGCTCCAGATTGCGCAGCAGATCCTTGTCGCTGGTAGACACGTTCTTCGGCGGAATACGAGCGATCTTCGCAACCACATCCTCAATCTCCGGGACATCCACCGTTTTCAGGCGTTTATCCTCAGGCATCAGACGCTGCCTTGCGCCAGCCTCATCAATTACGTCAATGGCTTTATCCGGCAGGTGGCGATCAGTGATGTAACGATCCGCCAGCTCTGCAGCGACGCGCAAAGCCCGATCTGTGTATTTCAGATCGTGGTGCTTTTCGAAGTTCGACTTGAGCCCCCTGAGAATCTGGTAGGTATCCTCAACGCTCGGCTCGTTCACATCGATCTTCTGAAAGCGACGGGCCAGCGCACTGTCTTTCTCGAAAATGCCACGGAATTCTTGATACGTCGTGGATCCAATACAACGAATCTCACCTGAGCTCAGCATTGGTTTTAGCAGGTTCGAGGCATCCATTACGCCACCAGATGCAGATCCCGCTCCAATAATGGTGTGAATCTCGTCGATAAACAGAATTGCGTGCTTTTGTTTTTTCAACTCCGCCAGCAGTGCCTTCAGGCGCTTCTCGAAGTCACCGCGATACTTGGTTCCTGCCAAAAGTGCGCCAAGATCCAGCGAATACACGACGCCGTCGGAAATAATATCCGGTACCTGACCATCGACGATGCGCTTGGCAAGTCCTTCTGCAATAGCAGTCTTGCCTACGCCAGCCTCACCGACCAATAAAGGGTTATTTTTGCGCCGGCGCACAAGAATCTGCACCACGCGTTCAACCTCATGTTCACGACCGATCAACGGATCAATCCGTCCTTGACGGGCTTGTTCATTCAGGTTGGTAGCGTATGTCTCCAAAGGTTTGGACTGCCCACCTTCTTCGCCAGAATCTTCAAGTGACGCCTGCTCAGTGCCTTCCTGATCTTCAGCACCTTGAACACGGGATATGCCATGGGACACGAAGTTGACGACATCAATGCGTGCAACGCTCTGTTTCTTGAGCACATACACGGCCTGGCTTTCCTGCTCACTGAAAATGGCGACCAGAACATTGGCACCGGTAACCTCTTTCTTGCCAGAAGATTGCACATGAAATACGGCGCGCTGCAATACTCGCTGAAACCCTAGTGTTGGCTGGGTCTCGCGCTCGTCATCGCTACCCGGAATCAATGGTGTTGTGGAGTCCACAAATTCAACCAGCTCATCATGAAGCTGCTTGAGGTCTGCACCACAGGCTTTGAGAACACCCACTGCAGATTCATTCTCCAGCAGAGCCAACAACAAATGCTCTACGGTCATGAACTCATGGCGCTTGTCGCGGGCACTTTTAAAGGCCGAATTCAGCGTAATTTCAAGATCTTTGCTCAGCATGGGCCACCCCAACTTGTATCAGTCTGCACATTCAATCTCGCAAAGGAGCGGATGGTCGCATTCAGAGGAATACTGGTTCACCTGTGCCGCCTTTGTTTCCGCGATGTCTCGGGTATACACCCCGCATACCGCCTTTCCCTGCGTATGGACGAGCAGCATCACCTGTGTCGCCTTTTCTTCATTCATACCGAAGAAGGTCATCAACACATCCACTACAAAATCCATGGGTGTGTAATCGTCGTTCAGAAGCATCACCTTATATTGTGCCGGACGCTTCAGTGCAGGCTTTTCGGGAGCAACGCTCAGATCGTCATGACGTCCTGGCAGTTCTTCCTCCCCCTGATTTAATACTAGTAGAGAATTTTCGATAGTCCGCATCATTCTTTACCGGTTATCGGTGTCCTTCATTAATGTGGTTGCCTGGTACCGGGTTTTCAAGTCAGATCCAAACCCGAGCGTGAGATAATTAACAATACGAACATGATACCGCTTCCGGACTGCGTTCAACCACACATTACCGCAATACAAGCTATTGACTCGACCCCGGGTTTCACCGACAGTTAACCTACCGTGTAAAATAATGTAAATATATGAGCGGTTCATGTAACTGCCCCGTAGAGCTAAAACCGGAAAAAAATACTCGAAGCTGGTTTTGAAGCTAACAACAACAAGTGACAGCAAAGGAACAAGGGAGTTCATCATGCCAAGAGGCAAGGTAAAGTGGTTCAACAATGCCAAAGGGTACGGTTTCATCATTGAAGATGGCTGCAGTGACGACCTGTTTGCCCACTTTTCATCCGTGCAGATAGACGGGTATAAAACACTCAAAGCCGGCCAGACGGTCAGTTTCGAGAAGAAGCCCAGCGACAAAGGCGTGCATGCCGTAAACATAGTGCCAGATGAGCAGCCGGCTGCGGCAAACACAGTTAGGCAAGATACAGCCGAGCACGAGGACCACCCCCCTCGCACCATGAACGGCTAAGGCATCTCTATCAGACAAGCCCTGCACATAGTGAGCCTTCCTGCCGGAGCAATCCGGCGGGCTCTTGATTGTTTATGCGCCGAGTATTCAACCTGCGTGGCGCTTCCAAACTCTGCCTTTTCTCCGTAACCTCCCTTCTTAACCTCATTTCCTCGCCCTGGAGACACCTCTGTGGCTGAACTTATTATCTTTAACAAGCCCTTCCAAGTACTCTGCCAATTTACCGATGAGCCTGTGGCTGATGGGCGGGCCTCACGGGCCACCTTGGCTGACTGGATTCGCATTCCGGGCGTCTACCCTGCTGGCAGGCTGGATTACGATTCGGAGGGGCTATTATTGCTTACCAGCGATGGGGCTCTTCAGCATCGCATTGCATCGCCTGGGCAAAACATGCCTAAAACCTACCTGGTTCAGGTTGAAGGCACTCTTTCTGCACGCGCCATAGAAAAGCTATCCGCAGGGGTAACTCTCAAAGACGGCCCCACCAAGCCTGCAAAAGCACGCATCATCACGGAGCCGGAACTTTGGCCAAGGACACCACCCGTGCGCCGCCGCGACACGGTACCCACCAGTTGGCTGGAACTGATCATCACCGAGGGGCGCAACCGGCAGGTGCGGCGCATGACAGCTGCAGTCGGGTTTCCAACGTTGCGATTGATCCGCTATCGTATCGGTGACTGGTCGCTGGATGGGCTTGAGCCGGGCAAATATCGAAAGATAGCCATCAACCTGCCCGCGGCATCACACCCTGGAAAACAACCGTTCCACAGACGTTCGGCCAAGACGCCAAGTAGAGGACGAAGCTCATGACCTGGACCCCACACGCCACCGTCGCAGTGGTTGTTGAAGATGCTCACGGTCGCTTCCTGATGGTTGAAGAGCACAGCAGCGGCAAAGTTGTATTTAATCAGCCGGCTGGGCATGTTGAGGAAGACGAGGCCATTCTCGACGCGGTACGCCGGGAAGCTCTGGAAGAAACAGGCTGGGACATCGAGCCCGAGCACTTTCTCGGGCTGTACACCTACAAGGCGCCTGCTAACGGGGTGACCTACTACCGCTTCTGCTTCATTGGCAGAGCACGCAAACAGGTAACCCATGAGCTCGACACCGGTATTATTGCGGCCCATTGGCTATCGCTGGAAGACATCCGGCAGCTGGGCGACAAACTTCGCAGCCCGCTTGTGATCAAAAGCATAGAGGATTACCGAAAGGGCCGGTGCTTTCCACTGGATGTCATCGCAGACTCGCAGACGTAACCGGCACAAAATGGTAAACTCCCGCGTTTTGCACCGGTGCCCAGAGCTGTCATGACAATTCCATCATTCGAAGCAAAGTCTCCCGAGAAAACCCGCGTCATCGTTGGCATGTCCGGTGGTGTCGATTCATCGGTTGCTGCCTGGTTGCTCAAAGATCAGGGCTATCAGGTTGAAGGCCTGTTCATGAAGAACTGGGACGAGGACGACGGGACGGAATACTGTACTGCCATGACCGATCTGGCCGACGCCCAAACCGTAGCCGATGCAATCGGCATAAAGCTCCATACTGCGAGCTTTGCAGCCGAATACTGGGACCGCGTATTCGAACACTTCCTTTCCGAGTACAAAGCAGGTCGCACCCCCAACCCGGACATTCTGTGCAATAAAGAGGTGAAATTCCGGGCCTTTCTGGATTATGCGGTTACTTTGGGCGCGGACTACATTGCTACCGGGCATTATACCCGCCAGCGCCCGCTTTCAGATGGCTCAGGTAAAGCACACCTGCTGAAAGGTCTGGATAGCAACAAAGACCAGAGCTACTTCCTGCATGCGGTTTCAGGGGATCGAATCGCTCGCACCCTGTTCCCGGTGGGTGAGCTGGAAAAACCCGAAGTTCGCCGGATTGCCGAGCAACAGGGGTTCATAACCCATGACAAGAAAGATTCCACCGGCATCTGCTTCATTGGCGAGCGCAAGTTTACCGACTTCCTGAAGCAGTATTTGCCAGCGCAGCCGGGTGATATCGAAACTCCGGATGGTATAACAATCGGCCGACACCAAGGCCTGATGTATCACACCATAGGCCAGCGTCAGGGCCTTGGCATTGGCGGCTTGAGCGATTTTAATGACGAGCCTTGGTATGTGGCCGAGAAAGATCTTGAGCGCAATGTACTGCGTGCCGTACAGGGCAAGCACCACCCTCTTCTATTTTCTCGCGGGCTGTTATCAGACCCAATTGACTGGGTTGCAGGTAAACCGCCAGCCAGTAGTTTCCGCTGCATGGCAAAAACTCGCTATCGCCAACCGGATCAGGCCTGTGAAGTCACGGTTATTGATGGTGGTGTTCAAGTTGTTTTTGATGACGGCCAAAGAGCAGTGACACCGGGGCAATCCGTAGTTTTCTATGACGGCGACATTTGCCTTGGGGGTGGCGTAATAACCGAAACCTGGCGTGATGGTGAAGCCCTGCCAGATCGTGTCCTCACAACACAGCGTACGCAGGATTCACACCCATGAGCCGGTCGCTCCACGACCAGACCCTTGCATTGGCGGGCGTATTTCAAGCCGCCAATCTGGTTCAGCAAATTGCGAACAATGGCACCTGCAACACAGACAGCCTCGAAACCTGCCTGCGCTCTCTATTTGCAACCGACCCGGCCAGCACCCTCGATGTTTATGGTGGCGAACTCGCCGATGTGCGTGAGGGGCTGGTTACGCTCTCTACGGTTATGAGCGAACAAAAGAAGCAGCAGGATATTGAGGTGCTGCGCTACGTACTGAACCTTATTCATCTGGAATCCAAGCTCAACCGTCACAACGACATGCTGGAAGTGATTGGCAGCCGAATTGATCAGGCCCGGCACACCGCCAGCCATTTTGGCTACGTGCATTCGAACCTGATCAGCAACCTGGCTTCCATTTATACAGACACCATCAGCACCTTCAGCCTGCGCATTCAGGTGAGCGGCAACCCTTCGCTGCTACAACGGGATGAGAATGCCGCCAAAGTACGGGCACTTCTACTGGCAGGCATTCGATCCGCCGTGCTATGGCGACAGTCCGGCGGGCGCCGATGGCAGCTGGTTTTATCCCGTCGGAAGGTGATCCAACATGCGCGAGAACTCGCCGAGAAAGCGAACCGCTCGTTCGATAACTGATCTGTTGCCACTGATTCACCCGCCATGCTGGTGTATTATGGTCTATCCCTTTTTCTGAACCGATTCTTTGATTATTTGAGAGGTTTTCAATGGAACTCAACGCCCTGACCGCCATATCCCCGGTCGATGGACGCTATGGCAGCCGAGTCAGCGTTTTTCGTGATATTTTCAGTGAGTACGGCCTGATCAAGAACCGCGTGACGGTAGAAATCCGTTGGCTGCAACAATTGGCGGCGCACCCGCAGATTACCGAAGTTCCAGCATTCAGCCCAGAGGCAAATGCCTTTCTTGACGGCATGGTCAGCAACTTCAACCTGCAAAATGCCGAGCGCATCAAAGAAATCGAGCGCACCACGAACCACGACGTAAAAGCCGTTGAGTATTTTATCAAAGAACAAATTGCCGAGGTTCCGGAACTGCACGCAGTCACCGAATTTGTGCACTTTGCCTGCACCTCGGAAGACATCAACAACCTGTCTCACGCTCTGATGCTGCGGGAAGGCCTGGCCAATGGCCTGCTACCTGCCATGAACCAGGTTGCCGACAAGCTGAGCGATCTTTCCCAAGAGCATGCAGAGCAGCCCATGTTGTCACGCACCCATGGCCAGACAGCCTCACCAACCACCGTCGGCAAAGAGTTTGCCAACGTGGTGTACCGCCTGCGCCGGCAAATCAAGCAGATCGGCAACATTGAAATTCTGGGTAAGATCAACGGCGCCGTAGGCAACTATAACGCTCACATCTCTGCTTATCCTGCAGTAGATTGGGCAGCCAATGCCAAAACCTTTATCGAAAACCTCGGCCTCGACTTCAACCCGTACACCACACAGATTGAGCCCCACGACTACATCGCCGAACTGTACGATGCCGTTGCCCGCTTCAACACCATTGTGATTGATCTCGACCGGGATATCTGGGGTTATATTTCACTGGGTTACTTCAAACAGAAAACCATTGAAGGCGAAGTGGGTTCCTCCACCATGCCCCACAAGGTTAACCCCATTGATTTCGAAAACTCCGAAGGCAACCTGGGCATTGCGAACGCGGTACTTGGGCACTTGTCTTCCAAGTTACCGATTTCCCGCTGGCAGCGCGATCTGACCGACTCAACCGTGCTACGCAATCTGGGCGTTGGTTTTGCCCACAGCCTGATCGCCTACGAAGCCACCCTGAAAGGGCTAGGCAAGCTGGAGATCAACCCCGCGCGCCTTGATGAAGACCTCGACAACGCCTGGGAAGTGCTTGCGGAGCCGATCCAGACAGTGATGCGCCGGTACAACATTGAGAAGCCCTACGAAAAACTCAAAGCACTGACCCGTGGCAAAGCCATGACGCCTGAGGTGATCCAGAACTTTGTTGAAACCCTTGAGATGCCAGACAGTGCAAAAGCGGAACTCATGGCGCTGACACCCGGCAATTACATCGGTAACGCCGTTGACCAGGCCCGCAACATCTAACTTGAGGAAGCACACAATGGATATGCTTGGCGGACTTTCGCCTTCGGAATTTCTGAGGGACTACTGGCAGAAAAAGCCTCTGGTCATCCGCCAGGCATTTCCCGGCTTTCAATGCCCCGTTGACGCCAACGAACTCGCCGGCCTTGCCTGCGAGGAAGGCGTAGAATCCCGCATCATTATCGAAAACGATAACGGCAAGCCCTGGCAGCTGCACAACGGCCCCTTCCCGGAAGACCACTTCAGCAAACTGCCTGCACAGGACTGGACACTGCTGGTCCAGGGCCTGGACCACTGGGTTCCGGAGATCGCAGATCTGCTCGAGCATTTTCGTTTTGTGCCTAACTGGCGCCTGGACGACATCATGGCCAGCTATGCGCCCAAAGGCGGCAGCGTAGGGCCTCACTACGATCAGTATGATGTATTTCTGCTGCAGGCACAGGGGCACCGCCGCTGGACCTTCGGAGGCCGCTGCGATCAGACCTCGCCCCGGGTAGCAGGCACCCCCCTGCGCATACTCAGCCGCTGGGAAGGCGAAGAAACTGTAACCCTTGAGCCTGGCGATATGCTGTACTTGCCGCCAGGCATAGGTCATCACGGCGTAGCCGAAGATGATTGCATCACTTTGTCAGTGGGCTTTCGTGCGCCCACTGTTGACGACTTGCTTACCGGCTTCACAGACTTTCTGTGCAACCAACCGGGGGCCGACGCCCACATGAACGACCCCGACCTGCAGGTTCAGAATAACCCCGGCACGATCGCGCCTGACGTCATCGACCGCTTGCAAGCGGTACTTAGAGAAAAGCTGGATGACAAACGTCAACTGGCGCTATGGTTTGGCCAATACGCCACCGCACCCAAAAACACGGATGTGGTTGTGCCGGCAGAAGAACCCGCTTCAGATGAAGATATCGCTGAGGCTATCCGCGCGGGTGAGCAGCTGCGCTGGAACGAAGGTTCCCGTTTTGCGTACCATGATGAGAGCGACCAAACCGCTTTGTTTGCAGACGGAGAACAGTTTCTACTCAAGGGTGATGCGCGCCCCTTGGCACCCTTGCTGTGTGCCGGATCGCGCATTGATATGACCGGACTGAAGCAGTTCGCTGGCGACCCTGCCCTCCTCGGCTTGCTGACAAATCTCTATAATCAGGGCTCGGTGTATTTCGAGTGATGCCATGACCGTTCGGATTCGAAAATACAGCTGGCAACTTGCCCCGGGGCATATCCGGGAGATTCGCCAGAAGGTCTTTGTTGAAGAGCAAAAGGTGCCACCTGAGCTGGAGTGGGACGACACCGACGAAATTGCAGATCATTATCTTGCGGTGCTTCCTGACAACACCCCGGTAGGCGTCGCCCGACTGTTTTCAACCATGGGCGAAACCGGCCATATCGGGCGCATGGCCATACTGCCCGCATTCCGCGGCCAAGGTATCGGAGAGGCATTGCTTCAACACTTGATCGTTGAGTCTGCCGGGCAATACCAGGAACTAAAGCTATCTGCCCAGCAGCACGCTATTGCATTTTATGAACGGGCCGGCTTCCATGTCTGTTCCGAACCATACGACGATGCCGGCATACCTCATCTGGATATGCGCTGCCTGGCTCCGGCTCTGCTTGAAGCACAGGCAGGCTCTGGAAGGCTCAAACCTCTGCAACTGGGCAAAGATGCTCAATCCTGGCTTTTTGAAAGCGAAAGCAGCCTGCTGGGCCTTATGGACTCAATGGTAGGGCAGACGAGCCAACGACTGTGGCTGTATGACCGCATACTTGATCACGATCTGTATGATCGCAGCAGGTTCCGGGAACTGGTGTCGGATCTTGCTCGCCGCCACCGGCTTAGCGAAATCCGCCTGTTGATTCATGACGACCAACCCTTGATAAAGCGCCGCCATCAATTGGTCGAGCTAATGCGGCGACTGCCCAGTAAAATCGATCTCAGGTTGATCAACAGCGACTACCCTCACGATGACCGGCCTTTCCTTATCTCAGATCGCGAAGGCGTGGTTTACCGAAACGATTTTATCCGACCTTCAGGGTTCGCCAGCTTTGCAGATGGCGGGCGTGTCAGGTTGCTGTCTGAGAACTTCCAGCGCATGTGGAACGCTGGGCGCACCTCGCTTGAACTGCGCGAGCTACCGATCTGACGGGGGCGCCAGGTGCGCGTCCCCCGATTCAAAACGGGCGCCAAAGGGAGCAAATTCCTCGTCTACTTCTTCCGCAACATCTGAAATCAACCTTCGTAGCCACTGATGATCCGAGTTGTGTTGCAATAGCGGGCTCCAGGCCATCTTCAGTTCAAAAGGCGGGATCTCGAAAGGCGGAATTTTCACCACCAGATTAACGTTGTCTTTTTGCAGCCAGGCAGCCCGGGATGGCAGCGTGGCGATCAAATCGTGTTGCTCAGCCAGTAGCATGGCCGATTGATAATGTCGGGTGAATACTGAAATTTGCCGCTTGCTACCCATACGCGACAAGGCTTCATCAACCCATCCAAGCCGCTGGACGTCCTTTGGATTTACTCCCACACCAACTCCAAACCCGGTTTTACTGACCCATATATGGCTGGCCCCCAAGTATGAATCCAGAGTGAAAGGCTCTTTCAGAATCGGGTTTCGAGCATTCATCAGGCAGGCAAAGTATTCAATCCAAAGTGTCTTCTGGTGAAACGACTGAGGAATTTTGTCAAACCGGTTAATCGCCATATCCAGACGACCCTGCTCCACATCCAGAAAACTCACATCACTGGGAGTGAGAACATCAAGCGTCACATAAGGTGCTTCCTGTCGGATTCGACGTAACACCCTTGGCATCAGGCAGGATTCTGCATAGTCACTGGCCATGATGCGAAACACCCGCTGGCTTTCCAGCGCTGCAAACGGTGTTTTTTCCTGCACTGCCTGCTCAATATCTGAAAGGATACTCCTGACCAAGGGCTGTAGTTCCTGTGCGCGCTCAGTGGCGGTCATTCCTTCGCTGGTTCGAACCAGCAAAGGGTCACCGAAAAGATCCCGTAAGCGGCGCAAGCTGTTGCTCATGGCCGGCTGGGTAATACTCAGGTGGTTCGCGGCCTTGGTTACATTGCGCTCCCTAAGCAAAACATCCAGATAAACCAGAAGATTAAGATCAATACGGGAAAGATTCATGAACGCCTCCTGAGGATCGAAAACACTATTGACCGGGCGAAACCTTTCAGCCCCATTCACCCGCCTAATATACAGCAACCAGTCAATTCACAGAATCAATACACAAAACGAACTTTCACATTTGATTCCGGTTTCAATGCAATATTTCTGCTAATCTTTCTGATACTTGCCGGAAGTTTCGGTACATCGAGTCAGAATTTTGTCGCAGGCATGACTTGCCCAAAAGCTGGAGTCATTACATAACAAATGAATACCATCACAATTGTCCTTGCCCTGGCGGCGATCGTTGTCATATCGATCATCGTAATTGTCGTCACTCAAATGCGCGAAAAAGCCCGCATTGAGCGTGCTCGCAAAATCACAGCACTGGGGGACAGCTACAAGCGGTGTGAACGCCTGCTCGCTGAAATTCCCGGACAATATCTGACATCTGAGCTGAAGCTTTTGTTACTCAAGCGCATGCTGGACATTTGCAACGATTTGGCAGGACTTAAATCCAGCCTGCCCGTGAATCAGTGGCGCGAATCTGCGGAACAACGAAAAACACTGGTTCGAGAAAACCGCGATGAGATCAGGCAGATCAGAATAGATTCGGCAGAGAAATCGAACGCCACCAAAGAACTGCTTCAAAATTTATTCAAACTGATTGAATCCATGCACAAAAGTGGGCGTATCGATGCCGCAACCGCCAAAAAGAACCTGAAGTATGTGCTGTTTCTGGTGCACAAAACCCACGCAGATCTGCATGTGTTTCAAGCGCGTGACCTTATCCGCCAGAATGAGATACGTAAAGCCATTCACGCCTACCATCTGGCCAGCACAGAAATGGGTAAATCACAGGATAATCCGCTTGCCATGAAAGCGGTCAAGAGCTTCCGGATTCGTATAAAGGAACTGGAAGCCATGATGACAGAGGGTGGCAACGGGAACCCTGCAGAGTCCGGTTCCAAGCTCGACAAACAATGGGACGACTTTCTTCACGATGAAGAGTGGAAGAAGAAAGCCGACTACGATGACTAAAGGCTTTAAACACCGCCTCTCCTTTCGCCTCACCCGTGACACGGTTCTGATTGCGATGGTGTTAGGGGTTATTCTTAACGTTGTACAAATCACCCTGGATTACTTCTCTGCACGCGAGTCAATGGAAGAGGACATACAGGCGCTGATTGAAATCAGCCACAACCCGGCCTCCCAGATTGCTTACAATATTGACGTACGCTTGGCCGAGGAGCTTCTTGACGGCCTCCTTCAGCACCCTGCCACCATTGATGCGCGAATCGTAGACAGTGACGGCAGCACCATGGCGGCCGCCAGCAAAAGAAGCTCCGATTCACCCTATCGCTGGATCAGCGACCAATTGTTTGGTCCAAGCAAGGTATTCAGCCGCCAACTGCGCGTTAGCCAGCTCAACAACCTCCCACTTGGCCAGCTTGCTGTAACGATTGACACATACCACTACGGTTTGCAGTTCCTGGAGCGCGCCAGTTACACGCTGCTTAGCGGCTTTCTGAAGAGTCTCATACTGTCAGCGTCATTGCTCCTGATCTTCTACCTCATACTGACGCGACCCATGCTCAGCGTGATCAATACACTCAGCGAAGTGAAAGCTGATTCACCGGAAAAAATCCGACTGCCCGTGCCACCAGGCCACAGGCAAGATGAAATTGGCACAATGGTCGGGATTATCAACCAACACTTGAACACCATGGACACCACGCTTGCGCAGTTGCGCAAGGCAGAAAGTGCCATGAAAAACTACTCCAGCGAACTGGAACACGAAGTTGAAAGCCGCACACGGGAAATATCTGACAAGAACCAGGCGTTGCAGCGTGGTAATCGGGCGCTGGTAAAAGCCAAAGAAGATGCCATGCGTCGAGCCAAGGCAAGGGCAAACTTCCTGGCCAGCATGAGCCATGAAATACGCACACCGCTGAATGGTGTGCTCGGGATGCTCGGGCTTGCCCTGGAGGCCGAGCAGGACCCTTCAAAACACCACAGCCTTGAAATTGCTTTGTCGGCAGGCGAAAGCCTACTTGGCATACTCAATGACGTCCTGGACATTTCAAAAGTTGAAGCGGGTAAACTCAACCTCGAAACCATTCCCTTTAGTATGCGTGGCCTGATTGAAGAGTGCGCCACCCTGCACACTCAGCAGGCTGGCAAAAAAGGCATTGAGTTAATTGCAGAAACAGCGCCTGAGTTTCCGGATCAGTTCCTGGGTGACCCAACCCGTGTAAGGCAGATTCTGAACAACCTGCTTAGCAACGCAATCAAGTTCACAGAGACGGGCAGCGTGCGTATAGACGCAGTTTACTCTGCTGGCATCATGACCATCGAGGTGTCCGATACCGGCATAGGTATGAGCAAAGAAGGTCTGCGTCGAATATTTTCACCCTTCTCCCAAGCCGATACGCAAACCACACGCCTGTATGGGGGCACTGGGCTGGGCCTGACGCTCTGTCGGCAGTTAATAGAGCGTATGCATGGTGAAATATCAGTCGATTCGAAAGAACAGCATGGAACCCGCTTTACGGTCACTTTGCCACTGCCGATATACAGCAATCCCAACCTGGCCAGCACCCTCGAGCCTTCCAAACCGGCTAATTTAGCCAAGCTCACTGCGGCACCACAACCCGCTCTCCGGGTACTTTTGGTTGAAGATAACGAAGTAAACCAGATGGTGGCGTCTACACTACTTAAGAAAATGGGGCACCGTGCCGACATCGCAGAAAATGGACAGTTGGCGCTAACAGCCCTCGAACAAAAGCCGTACGATCTTGTGCTTATGGATTGCCAGATGCCGGTAATGGATGGCTACGAAACAACCCGGCGAATCCGAAAAAATCCGGACTGGCAGAACTTACCCGTGATTGCCGTCACAGCAAACGTAATGCAGGGTGACAGGGCCGACTGCTTTGCCAGCGGCATGAACGATTACATCACCAAGCCATACAACCGTAAGCAGTTATCCGAAGCGATTACCCGTTGGGCTCCGCCTCAATCTCATGAGCCTCAATAGCCTTTAGCACCGCATTGAGCTCGTGCCTAAGGGCAAGCAACCGTTCCGGCGAAACATCCAGGCCGCATAGCAGCTTTTGCGGGACTTGCGCCGCCTGTTCCTTCAACCCTGCGCCCTCACCTGTCAGCGATATAGTGACCACTCGCTCGTCATCCTGACGTCGCTCCCTGTGAATCAGCCCCCGTAGAGCCAAGCGTTTCAATAGGGGCGTAAGCGTGCCCGAATCCAGCCGCAACCGTGTACAAAGATCGGAAACGCGGGTTGGCTGATTGGCACTGGCCCGCTCCCAGAGCACCAGCATTACGAGGTATTGGGGATAGGTAAGCCCAAGCTCGGCAAGCAATGGGCGATACCTTGAGGTAATTGCCCGGTTGGCCGCATACAGGCTAAAACAGATCTGATTATCCAGTGCCAATAATTCGTTCAAAACCTGGCCTACAACAGCTTTTCAATATCCGCTTTGATATCTTCGGGCTTGGTGGTGGGTGGATAACGGCGCAAAACCTTACCATCACGCCCCACCAGGAATTTCGTAAAGTTCCACTTCACTTTTTCTGAACCGAGAAGGCCTTTTGCCTCAGACTTCAGAAACTGGAACAAAGGATGTGCGCTGTCGCCATTCACATCAATTTTAGAAAACATCGGAAAATCCACGCCGTAGTTCAGGCTGCAAAACTCACTGATAGCTTTGTCATCAGCAGGGTCCTGGTTCAAGAACTGGTTGCACGGAAACCCAAGCACCTCAAGCCCCTGCTCCCCAAGCTCCTTGTGCAAAGCCTGCAAGCCTTCAAACTGCGGCGTTAATCCGCATTTACTCGCTGTATTCACGATCAGCAGAACCTGGCCCTGGTATTCAGCCATGGACTTTTCATTACCTTTGATATCTCGAACAGTGAAATCATATATAGAGCTGGTAGACACAAATTTCTCCCTGGCAAAATCATGAATACCTGCAAATCCAGGCATTTCTTACGATCAGATATTTATATTGCGCACAACTTAATTGGACACTACCTTGAAAAACCCACCCATGCAACGGTTCTCGAAGCGGAAATAAAGCCAATAATAGTGCTAACCCGCCATAATTCATCACAATTCCCCTGTTGCCGTTGGCCTCGCCTCCGCTAGAATAGGGGTTTGCCTTTACGGCAGATGCCTGTTTTACGTTTATTGACTGAGGAAGCCCGGGTCTTATGCAGAACTACTACAAATCCGCCAAGCTGGATAACGTGTGCTATGAAATACGTGGCGTAGTTATGCGGGAAGCGCGCAGACTCGAGGAAGAAGGACACCGGGTACTCAAGCTCAATATTGGTAATCCTGCCTCTTTTGAACTGGACGTTCCCGAAGAGATCCAGCAAGACGTGATTTACAACATGCAACAGGCTCAGGGTTATGTGGAGTCAAAAGGCCTGTTTTCTGCGCGCAAGGCAGTCATGCACTACTGCCAGCAAAGAGGCATCGACAAGGTCGATATTGACGACATATTTCTGGGTAACGGTGTCAGCGAACTGATTGTGATGACCATGCAAGCCATGCTCAACACCGGCGATGAAGTTCTGATTCCTGCACCGGACTACCCTTTGTGGACAGCCGCCGTGACACTCTCCAGTGGCAAACCTGTGCACTACCGTTGCGACGAGGAACAGAACTGGTTCCCGGACATCGACGATATCCGCAAAAAGATAACAAACCGCACCCGTGCAATCGTGCTGATTAACCCGAATAACCCTACTGGCGCGGTATATAGTCAGAAACTGCTGGAGCAAGTTATTGAGCTTGCCCGCAAGCACAACCTGATCGTGCTCTCAGACGAGATCTACGACAAGATTCTCTATGACGGTACGCAACACGTTTCTACTGCGTCACTGGCAGATGATGTGCTCTTCTTTACCTATAACGGGCTTTCCAAGAACTACCGGGCTGCCGGTTACCGCTCAGGCTGGATGATCATAAGCGGCGCCAAACACCTGGCCAAAGACCTGATTGAAGGCATCGACATGCTTTCCAACATGCGACTGTGCGCCAACGTACCTGCGCAGCTAGCTATACAAACAGCGCTGGGCGGTTATCAATCAATCAACGATCTGGTCGCACCCGGGGGCAGACTATACGAGCAGCGGGAAACTGCCTGGCGAATGCTCAATGACATCCCCGGTGTAAGCTGCGTAAAGCCTCAAGGCGCTCTCTACCTGTTCCCGCGACTGGATCCGAAAATACATCCGGTAGTAAATGATGAAAAGCTGGTTCTGGATCTTCTCCTGCAAGAGAAAATCCTTCTGGTTCAGGGCTCAGCGTTCAATATTGATGACAAGCAACATCTCCGGGTCGTATTCCTGCCCCGGAAAGACACGCTGGAGGATGCCATGACCAGACTGGGCAACTTCCTCAGCAAATACAGACAATAAAACGGCAGGCAAAAAAGAAGTGATTTATGGCTGACATCCATATCGAGGAATTCTACAAAGACGCAGCTATTGCACTGGTGCAGCTATACAACGCCTTTCCAAGGCGGGTAAATCTGTTTGTGGAAGATATTGCGGGCGCGGACCAGCCGGACGAGTTCGGGCTGCATAGCAAGCGCCATATGGCGTGCTTTGGCACGTTATTATGGCTGGCAGAAGAAGGTTTTCTTCGCTATGTGGATACTATTCGGCAGGACGCTCTAGATCAGGCGGTTCTCACCCAGGAAGCCTTCATACGTTTGAGCGCGCCTGCACCCGATACGCTTTTGCAGGAGTTCGGTGATCCTGAAGATTCCGCAGGCGCTCCCCTGCCACCGTCTCTAAAAGAAGACCTCTCCAGCCACATTCATCTTGTACGCACCGCGCTGAAAAGCCGTCACTCCTTGCGTATTGGCCATGTCGTTCGAGCAACACTTTTTACTGACAAATAAAGCTATTGGGCCTGACAGGGGGCAAATCAGATTTTCAACTTGAACCCGATCGCACGAAAACTGTCCTGAAGGGATTTACTGGTGCCTTTGAGCTGCACTTTCAGGCTGGAGCACTCCCTTCGTATGGGATAGTCCTTCCGCATGCGGTCAAACGCGGCACCGCGCTCTTCGCTGGTTGGAAGCCCCATGATATGGCGCAGGCGCGCATCGTCCTGCCTCGGGTCGTAGCAGGCCCGCAGCGCTACGCGAATGGCTGCTTGCTCATCGGCTGCACTTGTAAATGACACCTTGCTGAGCGCAGGTTCAGGCAGGAACTGGCCCGCTTGCTTGCGCGCCGGCAGCCCCAGAAACCGGCTAACCGCCTGGTAGATCATCCCGGTGCCCTGAACTTTACCCTCAAGGCTGTAGCCGGCAATGTGAGGGGTCGCCAGCCAGGTCTTTCCTACAAGCTCCTGGCTAACTCTAGGCTCTTCCTCCCAAACGTCAAGCGCTACCAGTGGCGCATTAGCCTGGCTCAGGCGCTCATGCAGTGCAGCGCCATCAATTACTTCACCGCGCCCGGTATTGATCAGCAACTGCTCGGAAGTCAGCGAATCCAGCTCACGCTTGCCGATCAAATGCAGGGTGGGGTGAGCAGAGTCTCGGGTTAATGGTGTATGGAGAGTAACCACATCGCACGCAAGCACTTCATCCAGGCTCACGAAGGCAAGGTCTCCTTCGCGCTCTGCTCTGGGTGGATCGCAAAGCTTCACACTGAAGCCCAGGCGATCCAGCTTTTCCGCAAGCTCACTGCCTACATTGCCGGCGCCAACAATCCCAACTGTGAGTTGCGACCAATCATTCAGCACCTTGCGCTCTGCATACAGAGACAAAACACTCAACACATATTCAACGACACTGTTAGCGTTACAGCCAGGTGCAGCTGAAAAACGGATGCGATTTTCTTCCAGCCAACTCAGGTCAATATGATCGGTTCCAATTGTGGCCGTTCCGACAAAGCGAACCGAACTGCCTTCGAGCAATTCACGGTTAACGCGGGTAACCGACCGAACCAGCAATATGTCTGCATCGCGAACATCGCTGGCACTCATCGTTCGGCCGGAGACACGCCGAATCTCACCTATGTCACCGAAAAACGCCTCCAACTGCGGAATGTTTTCATCTGCGACGATCAACATAATAAGCTCATGCCGCCTCAGTTTCTGCGGGGGCGGGGGCCGCCACGACCACCTGGCCCGCGTCCGCCCTGTCCTTGCGACGGCCTGCGGCCACGCTTACGGGTAATGGGCGGATTATCCATTTCAGCCATCAACTCTTCTTCCGGAACGGTTGTTTTGAGCTTTTGACCGATGTACTTCTCAATGGCCGGAAGACCAAATGAGTCGTCCTCTCCTGCAAAACTGACCGACACACCGGTCTTTCCTGCCCTGCCAGTGCGCCCAATGCGATGCACGTAATCTTCAGCGCTGTCAGGCAGGTTGTAATTGAACACATGGGTAACGCCATCCACATGGATGCCGCGCCCGGCAACATCCGTAGCCACTAGCACCTGAATGCTTCCGGCCTTGAACTGTTCCAGAGTTTTCAGACGCTTGGCCTGGGCAATCTCTCCAGACATAAGAGCAACTTTAACGCCCTGGTTGCGCAAATCCTCTTCGAGGTCCCGGCACTGGTCACGTCGATTGGCAAACACCAAAGCCTTTTCAACCTCAGGACGCTTGAGATAGTTCACCAACACCGGCAGTTTTTCGTCATCACCAACCATGTAAACCGTCTGTTCGACCCGCTCGGCAGTTTTCTGCTCCGGTTCGATCTCCACAAACTCGGCATTATTGGTCCACATAGACGCCAGGTTCAGAACGTCCTGATTGAAAGTGGCGCTGAACAGCAGTGTTTGACGTTCATCTTTAGGAGTGCACTTGCGGATAATGCGCTTTACATCAGGAATGAATCCCATGTCGAGCATTCGGTCTGCCTCATCCAGAATGAGGATATCGAGCTGATCAAGGAATACGTCCTGAGAGCCAAGGAAGTCAATCAGGCGACCCGGGGTGGCCACAAGAATATCAACAATACCGTTGTGCAGCTGTTCACGCTGTTTGTCATAATGCATCCCGCCCACTACGGTAACGACGTTGTGGCCCGTGTGTTTGCACAACGCTTCTGCATCCTTGGCAATCTGCATGGCCAGTTCGCGCGTAGGCGCCAGCGCCAGAACCCGAGGCTCAGATGCAAAGCGATCGCCCTCTGGTATTGGCGTTTCGAGCAGGCTCTGAATGGCGGTAATCAGAAACGCCGCTGTTTTCCCGGTTCCTGTTTGCGCCTGGCCTATCAAGTCCTGGCACGCCAGTGTCCAGGGCAGAGTTTCCGCCTGAATCGGCGTGCAGTATTCGAAACCAATGGCGGCAATGGCGTCCAGCAGGCGTTTGTCCAGATTCAGATCGCTGAATCTCAGATCGCCGGTGTGCTTTGAATCAGATGTCATGGAGTCTCAGTTTGCCTCATAATGTTCTTTTGCAGAATAGAGCGGAACCACGCGCCGGACATCATCACGCCAGGCTGTACTGAAGTTATCGTCGGTTCCATAAAACGATTTCAACGTATCAAAAAAGGACTGTGCCCGCCGCGGCAGACCAGTCGTCAAATAATTTTCGGCCTGGTCAAGCACTCTGGACCGGAAGCGGCATTCGTCAGACGCCCCCCCACCAGACAGGTTATCCACACTGATATGAAAATTCGAGCCGGCAGCCACTGAAAACAACCACTCGATAGCCTGTGGTTTGACCTCAACCTGTTCGAATGCCCGCTGTTGTGCAGGTGTCCGGCCGTCCGGGCAATACCAGTAACCATAGTCGTGAAGTGTGCGCCGGTGCTCACCTGCGACGCACCAGTGACTTATTTCGTGCAGAGCACTGGCATAATATCCATGAGCAAAAACAATCTGCGCAAGCTCACTGGTGCCACCAGCAGGCAGGTATTCAGGTTCTTTGTCGCCTCTGACCAGAATAGTCCGGAATGCCTCCTGGAACAGGTCATTAAACAACATGATAAGATCGTTTGGGCTGTGATTCATTGGGAAGCTATTGTGCGACTTTAACGCGCCCAATGCCAGAGGGAACTTTCTTGCGGACCCTATGTCCATTCACTCGCAAAATACTACCGGGGCGCAGGCACCTTATTGTATCGCCAGCTCTCTTGTACGCCATGACACTCACCGGGAAACTGCTTACTCCATGACAGCATTATCTACCACTTCCGGCAACGCGCGCCGCTTCCTCTCTCCAGCCAGCTTGCTGTTCGTATTCGCCCTGCTGTTTACAGCTACAACTACGTCCTGGGCATTTGGCGGCGGCAACTCCCTGTTTGGCGGCCAGAGCAACCAGTTTCTTCCAGTAGATGAAGCCCTTCCCTTCAGCCACTCCATAGAAGGTGACGCAGTGCTGCTGCTCTGGGACATCACACCCGGGCACTATCTCTACAAGGATCGCGTCAGCATCAAAGCGCTGGGTGAAGGTGTCAGTGCGGGCGCCCCGCAGTATTCCAGCCCCGGCACAGAAACAGAAGACGAGTTTTTCGGGAAGACCACTGTTTTCTTTGATCCCGTTGAAGCCCGGGTGCACGTCACCCTGCCAGACAATGTCCGGGAAGCCCGCTTTGAGGTAACTTATCAGGGCTGTGCAGAGGCAGGATTATGCTATCCACCCCAGACCCGCGAAGTGCTCTTTTATCAAAGCCGCGACGCTGCCGAAGCGCAAGGGGCCACTGGCTCAACAGCGCCTACAAAAACCAAAACGGACACCAGCTCGGCAACCGGGCTTGCGGGCTTTCTCTCGGAGCAGTCGACACTGGTTATAGCTGGCGTATTTCTACTACTCGGCCTGGGACTAACCTTTACCCCTTGCGTACTGCCAATGGTTCCGATCATTTCTTCACTGGTGTCCGGACAAAACACCCGCACGACTGGCCAGGCAATTCTGCTTGCCAGCAGCTACGTGCTGGGCATGGCGCTAACCTATGCTGGCGCCGGAGTGCTTACAGGGTTGCTGGGTGCCAGCTTCAATCTGCAGGCACAGCTCCAGTCGCCCTGGGTGCTCGGTGTGTTTGCCGTGATGTTTGTGGTTTTTGCGCTGTCGATGTTTGATCTGTTTGAAATTCAACTGCCGCGCGCCATCCGCGATTCGTTAAACAATGCCAGCCAACGCCTCACAGGTGGTCGAGTGATCAGCATTTTCGGCATAGGCGCGCTCTCTGCTCTTATTGTATCGCCCTGCGTGTCTGCGCCCCTTGCGGGCAGCCTCCTTTACATCTCCACAACACAGGATGCAGTAATCGGTGGCATTGCTCTTTTTGCTCTAGGGTTGGGCATGGGGATCCCACTCATCCTGGTAGCGGTTGGCGGGCGCAAGCTACTGCCGAGCACCGGGCACTGGATGACCACCGTCAAACACTTCTATGGCGTGATGCTCATTGCCGTCGCGATCTGGTTGATTGAGCGCCTGGTTCCAGGGTGGGTTGGGCTCACTTTATGGGGCATATTGATTGCTATCACCGGCGTACAGCTGGGGGCTTTCGACGCGGCAAAGGCTGGCTGGGAGCGGACACGAAAAGGTCTGGGGCTGATCTTTTTCGCTTATGGCTTAGCATTGCTGGCCGGCGCCATTGCCGGTGCCAATAACCCCCTTGCACCACTGGACCCGTTCATCGCCAAAGCGTCTTTCAGCGGGAACCCGGGTGACACAGCTGGTAACGACAGTAGCCATGCCGGCTTTACCCGGGTAGAAGCGCCCGCCGATATTGAAGCGATGCTCCTGCAAGCCCAACAGGAAGGTCGCCCGGTAATGCTGGATTTCTACGCCGACTGGTGCATTTCATGCAAAGTAATGGAGCGCAACGTATTTAGCGACGGGGCTGTCATTAACTCGCTCAAGCCTTTTACGCTGCTACAAATTGACATGACGGACAACACACCCGCTCAACAGGCCATGCTGGACGAACTAGGGCTGTTCGGGCCACCGGCGATACTGTTTTACGATAGCACCGGCGGTGAAATGAAACCACAGAGAGTGCTGGGTGAAATGAACCGCAGCCAGTTCCTCGATCACCTCAATGGACTGACGCCCTCTATTTGACCACTCAAGCATCACAGCAGGATGACGTTACGGGCATTATTCGCCCCGGCGAATGAAGTAAACAAACAGGTCGTCCTGCTCTGTATGACTGATCAGCTCATGTCCTAAAAACTGACAAAACCGCGGTATATCACGGGTCGTTGAAGGGTCTGTTGCGATCACCCGCAAAACCTTTCCAGGTTCAACATTATTGATGCCAGTGTGAAGCATCATCACTGGTTCAGGACAAAACAGGCCGCTGGCATCCAGTTCGGCATCAAAATCGGTAGCACTCACAAAATGTCTCCATCTGGATGATCTGATTTTTCAGAAATACGTGCTAAATTACTGTTTATACCATTAAAACATCTGGAGGTTTGCATGATCCGGGTTCTGATCGAACGCCATATTGCTGAGTCACTTGAAACTGCCTATGAGGAGCGCTCCCGCAAAGTTCTGCAGCGTGCTGTGGCAGCACCGGGGTTTATTTCCGGGGAAACACTGGTCGATAAAAACGATCCCAACCACCGTATTACCCTTGCAAACTGGCGCTCTGAAGCGGACTGGAACCGCTGGTATCTTTCAGACGACCGCCGCAACCTGATGGCAGAACTAGTGCCAATGATGGACAAAGATGAAGCTATAACGGTACTTGCACAGAGCGGCGTTTAATCCGTTCAGGCGAAGCCTGTGACGGCTTGCAGAATTTCAAACTGTTTTACAACACTGATTCTGCATTTTCGCTACACTTCCGAGTTCCAAGGCTCTGCCCCAAGCCAAGGCTCTCGGGAAATGCTGATGTCACTCGTAGCGCGCTTTATCGTTTTTCTGCTCTGCAGCCTAGTTCCGGCATTCGCTATTGCGAATACGGCTGAGCATGCCTCCCAGTGCCCAGCGGTAGACGCCAACGATGTTTATGCACGTAGTTCGTTGATGCACTATGTTTGCTATTACCAAGCTTCCCCCGGTGAACCAGCGCACTCCGCAAGGCGCCCTGACGAACTGCCAAAGAACCTTGAGTGGACCCCCTCACGTGGACACGACCTGACATTTACTCAAACCCGCTCAGTGTACTGGATTCGCCTGAACATTCGAAATAGCGGCAGCGAACGCGGGCTATGGTATCTCAACCTCAGCTATCCTTTGCTTGACGAAGTCACCTTCTGGTGGAGCAACAACTCCAGGGACGTACTGGTCACTGGCGACCAGCACCGATTCGGCTCAAGGGCCATCGATTACCGATATTTCCTTTTTCCTATAAAACTCGACAGGGGCGAAACCCGCACGATTACACTTCGAGTACACAGTAGTGGCGCGCTGAACATCCCCTTGAGGCTGGAGTCTCCGAAAGAGCTCATTGCCTCAAGCAACCACCTGTCCGTGACCCACGGGCTGTTTTACGGCGCCATTCTGGTGCTTGCGGCTTTCAACCTTCTGCTCTTTATCAGTTCCCGCACCGCCTATTACTTTCATAACGCACTTTATATGGTCGCCATGGGCCTTTTCCTGTTTACCATGGGTGGTTTTGCCAATCAGTATTTCTGGCCCGAGAGCCCCCAGTTCGCGAGCATATCCATTCCCCTCACGCTGGTACTCTGCGCTTTGGCCATGTCGCTCTTTGGCCGCTCATTCCTCGAAGTAAAGCAAGGCACACGTGCTGACAAAACCTTGAAAGCCATCATCTGGATTTGCGCGGTGTTTACTGGGCTGACACTCATACTCCCATACACCGAAACCATTCTGTACAACACCGCTCTCGGGCTGGCCATCATCTTTGTTCTTTCAATTATTGCTATAAGCCGTTGGCGTCAAGGTTATCAACCAGCAAAGTGGTATGTACTGGCCTGGGCAATTATGGCGGGCGGGGCTTTGGCTTATGCTGGCGCAGCATTCGGTTATCTTGCAGACTTTTTAGCGCGAGAATCACTGATGCAGATCGCCATCGGTGGTCAGGTCATTTTGCTGAACTACGCCATGGTGCAGCGCTGGCGTCTTCTGAACGATAAACTGCTGAAAGTAGAGCAAGAAGCCCGAACAGACCTGGAGCACAAAGTGCACGAGCGCACCGCCCAGTTGCGCTCCACAATGCGAGAGTTGGAGAAAGCCAACCGAAAACTCGCCGCTCTTAGCCTCAACGACTCCCTTACCGGGCTTTTTAACCGTCGCCATATGGACAACATTCTGACTGAACTGTGTGCTGAGGCGCGCAGAACCGGGCAACCGCTAACCGTCGCCCTACTCGACGCCGATCACTTCAAATCCATCAACGACACATGGGGCCACGGCTTTGGCGACATATGGCTACAGCAAATAGCCGGCATTTTAAGCCGCCATGTGAAGCGGCCAAGGGACATTGCCGTCCGGTTTGGTGGTGAAGAGTTTGCTTTACTGTTACCAGGCACCGACACCGAAGGCGCTAAAAGAGTATGCGACGCCATACTTGAAGACTTACGCACCACCGAGATAGAGGCTCCCGGCGGAAATCTCGCCCAACTGACTCTCAGCGCAGGCATTGCGACACTATTACAGGACGAAGATCAGCAGACATTATTCGCAAGGGCCGACCGCGCTTTGTACAAAGCCAAAGCCCGCGGGCGAGACCAGGTAGTGTTAGCTGACGTTTGACGTATTTTATGTCGCTCCACGCCGTTTTTTTGTTCTTAGTCAATTTTGACGAGTTCAACTTGCTCGCCTCTGGGGCTATCATAGTGAAACGGCAGGCATGAGCGCATGGGAAAGGCGCCATGCTGCCGTTTCGGGTGCATTTGACGGATATCAGGAGTTGACCCGCGTCATTGCAAACAGCTAATGCTTTCTCCATACTTGCGCCCGCATAATTTCCCTCTCTGAACCCATTGGTAAGGCTATGAGCACACAAAATCCGAACCTGACATATAACTATAAGGTGGTGAGACAGTTCGCCATCATGACAGTGGTATGGGGTATTGTAGGCATGGCGCTGGGCGTGTTGATTGCAGCACAACTGGTCTGGCCATCCCTCAACCTCGATCTGCCATGGACTCACTTTGGTCGCCTGCGACCGCTGCATACTAACGCCGTTATCTTCGGCTTTGGTGGCAGTGCCCTGTTCGCGACATCCTATTACGTTGTGCAGCGCACCTGTCAGGCTCGCCTGATTTCAGACAAACTCGCCGCCTTTACCTTCTGGGGCTGGACCGCAATTATTGTCGCAGCAGCCATCACTTTGCCGATGGGCTACACCAGCACTAAAGAGTACGCAGAACTGGAGTGGCCTATTGATATCGCGATTGCGATAGTCTGGGTTACTTACGCCGTCGTGTTCTTTGGTACTATCACAAAACGCAGCACGCCTCACATTTATGTTGCCAACTGGTTCTACGGTGGGTTTATCCTTACCATCGCCGTACTTCACATTGGAAACAACATGGCACTGCCGGTCAGTGCATTTAAATCCTACTCAGCATATGCCGGTGTAACCGATGCTATGATGCAGTGGTGGTACGGTCATAACGCAGTAGGCTTTTTCCTGACCGCAGGCTTCCTGGGCATGATGTACTACTTCGTTCCCAAGCAGGCTGGACGTCCCGTTTATTCCTACCGCTTATCCATCGTTCACTTCTGGGCGCTTATTGCGACCTACGTATGGGCCGGTGGCCACCATCTTCACTATTCCGCCCTTCCAGATTGGGCCCAGACTGCCAGCATGGTGATGTCTCTGATCCTGCTTGCTCCGTCCTGGGGTGGCATGATCAACGGCATGATGACCCTATCCGGTGCATGGCACAAACTGCGTACCGACCCTATCCTGCGTTTCCTGGTGGTTTCCCTGTCGTTCTACGGCATGTCCACGTTTGAAGGCCCGATGATGTCGATCAAGACTGTTAACGCACTGTCCCACAACACAGACTGGACCATTGGCCACGTGCACTCCGGTGCCCTCGGCTGGGTTGCCATGATCAGTATTGGTGCAATTTACCACCTGATCCCGAAAGTATGGGGACTCAAGGAAATGTACAGCACCAGCTTGATCAACGTTCACTTCTGGCTGGCAACTGTTGGCACCGTTCTGTACATCGTTGCTATGTGGGTAAACGGCATCATGCAGGGCCTCATGTGGCGTGCAGTGAACGACGACGGCACTCTTACCTACAGCTTTGTGGAAAGTCTTGAAGCATCCTACCCAGGCTACTTTGTACGCTTCCTCGGTGGCGTCATCTTCCTGAGCGGTATGTTGTTCATGGCCTATAACGTCTACATGACCGTGCGCCAGAAAGATGCGGTTGCTCAGGACAATGCAGCAATTCAGGCGGCGTAACGGAGAGAAACCCGATGAAACACGAAATTGTAGAAAAGAATATTGGCCTGATGATTGTATTCATCATCCTGGTCATCAGTGGTGGCTTTCTGGCGGAAGTGCTCCCGCTATTTTTCCTGAAAGAAGTAAACGAACCGATAGAAGGCCTTGAGCCCATATCGGCACTGGAACTGGAAGGCCGTGACATCTACATCCGTGAAGGCTGTCACGTCTGCCACACCCAGCAAATCCGCCCGTTCCGCGCTGAAACCGAGCGCTACGGCCACTACTCCGTTGCGGGCGAGTTCGTGTACGAGCGCCCGTTCCTGTGGGGTTCCAAGCGCACGGGGCCTGACCTGGCCCGTGTTGGCGGTCGTTATTCAGATGCTTGGCAGCGTCAGCACCTGATGGACCCCCGCAGCGTCGTTCCTGAGTCAAACATGCCTGCTTTCCCGTGGCTGTTCGATACGCTGGTTAACCACAAAGGCACCGCAGCCAAGCTGTCCACTTTGCAGACTCTGGGCGTGCCCTACACTGACGAGCAAATCGCCAGTGCAGCCGACGAGCTTGAAGGCAAGTTCGAAATTGAAGCGCTGGTCGCATACCTGCAACAGCTTGGCACCGTACTCTCAGACAAGCGGTAATCTGATGGATATTAACGAGTTACGCGGCGTTCACACCCTTGTCCTGATGGCGGTCTTTATCGGCATCATCTGGTGGGCTTTCAGTGCCCACCGAAAAAAGGCGAACGAAGAAGCGGCCCACCTGCCGTTCGATGATGACGAGGTGGAAAAGCGTACTCTTGAACAGGAAAAAACGGAGAAAAAACAATGAGTACCTTCTGGAGCATCTGGGTCACAGTGATCGTGCTCGGTACAGTCTTTGGCTGCTGGTGGCTATTACTTGCAACACGTAAGAGCCAGGTATCCGATTCAGAAACCGAACGCACTACCGGCCACTCTTTCGATGGCATCGAAGAATATGATAACCCGCTGCCAAAATGGTGGTTCTATCTGTATGTGGCCACATGCATCTTCGCGCTGGGCTATCTCGCACTCTATCCGGGGCTGGGTAACTTCAAGGGCTTGCTAGGCTGGACAGCTGTTAATCAGTGGGAAGCCGAAGTTGCGAGTGCTGATGAAAAATACGGCGAAATCTATGCCCAATATGGTCAAACCCCGGTAATAGAGCTGGCGAAAGACGAAGACGCACTGAAAATTGGTCAGCGCCTGTTTGCCAATAACTGTGCTGTCTGCCACGGCTCCGCCGCTCGAGGCCAGGTTGGCTTTCCAAACCTGACCGACGACGACTGGCTATGGGGTGGCACACCTGACGCCATTCTGGAGACTTTGCGCAACGGTCGCATGGGTAACATGCCAGCGAAAGGCGTCATGCCGAACATGAACGCGGCTCAGGTTGACCAAGTGGTTAACCATGTACTGAGCTTCAGTGGTCGTGAAAAGGATGCAGCCGCTGCCGAGGCAGGTGAAGCTGTATTTGCACAAGCCTGCGCTGCCTGCCACGGAGCAGACGGAAAAGGCATGCAAGCCCTTGGCGCGCCGAATCTGACAGATAACATCTGGCTGTACGGCTCCAACTACGAGTGGATCAAAGAGACGGTTCTGCACGGTCGCCAAAACGAGATGCCCGCCCAAAGCGGTCGCTTGTCCAGCGATCAGATCCAGATCCTGGCTGCTTACGTTTACAGCCTTTCAAACTGACGTTCCTGCCGGGTCGTTGACCCGGCCTGGTCTGTTCAACCCTGTGCCTGCCCTTGCGGGCACAGGCTTGAAAAGATCAGCACCAGCCCCTGAAAAGGCATTGCGCCCGCTTTACGACTCCATCTGGAGGTACTCATGAGTAACGAAATCCCGGTCAAACAGATCGACCCCTCCTCAGAACCTTCGGGCGACACACAGAACACAAAAACAGTAGAGCTCTACGCCAGTCGCAAGAAAATCTACGTCAAAGAAGTAACCGGTCTGTTCCAGCGCATCCGCACTGTCAGTCTGCTGCTACTCATGAGCATGTACTTCCTGTTCGTATGGTTAACTTTGGACGGCAACCCGCTTATCCACTTCGACCTGCCGGCCCGGGAATTCCATCTCTACGGCGCGACCTTCTACCCCAAAGACTTCTTTCTACTTTCAGGCATGCTGATTATCAGTGCCTTTGGTCTGTTCTTCATAACCACGCTCTTTGGCCGCGTCTGGTGTGGTTACACCTGTCCACAAACGGTGTGGACGTTCATCTTTATGTGGGTTGAGGAGCGTATAGAGGGCAGTCGCAACAAGCGCATGAAGCTCGACAAAGCACCCAATTCACGGGAAAAAATGTTCAAAAAATCAGCAAAACATACAGTTTGGCTGATTATTGCGTTGCTGACCGGGCTAACATTTGTCGGTTACTTCTACCCGATTCGCGAACTCGTTTCCGATATTTTCACCCTTCAGGCTAATGGCTGGGCGTACTTCTGGGTGGCCTTCTTCACCGCGGCCACGTACATCAACGCCGGCTGGATGCGGGAACAAGTTTGCCTGTACATGTGCCCGTACGCTCGCTTCCAGTCCGTTATGTTCGACCCTAATACCCGCATCGTTTCCTACGATCCAAATCGCGGCGAGCCTCGCGGCGGCCGCAAAAAAGACACAAAGCCAGACGAAGTTGGTCTGGGTGACTGTATTGATTGTGGGCAGTGTGTGCACGTGTGCCCCACAGGAATTGATATTCGTGATGGCCTTCAATACGAGTGCATCGGCTGTGCTCTCTGCATCGACGCCTGTGATGAAATCATGGACAAGATGGACTACCCTCGCGGGCTGATTCGTTACACCACTGAGAATGAACTTGAAGGAAAGCCTTCAAAACTGCTTCGGCCCCGTACGTTCGGTTACGGTGCAGTTTTGACCGCGATGATCGGAGCGATCGTGTTCGTCATCGCCACTCGCGTACCTGCACAGATGGATGTGCTGCGGGATCGGGGTGCCTTATTCAGTTTTAATGGTGAAGGCCGTATTGAAAACTCCTACACGCTGAAAATAGTAAATATGTCTGAATTGCCCCAGACATTCAGCCTGTCGGTACAAGGCATGGACGGCATTCGTATTCTCACACAAACCCAGGTAACCGTAGACAGCGGGGAAAACCGATCGTTGCCGACGGTTGTCGACGTGTCGCCAGAGTCGATTCCACAATCGAATAATGAAATCATCTTCCATGCACAGTCTGAAACGGATGCTTCACTGAAGCTGGAAACCGAAAGCCGATTTGTCGGTCCAACCCAGTGATCCACAGCGATCACCGTTGGCAACCTGTAAACAGACGAGACTGAGCATTATGAATCAAGAAGTATCCGTAGCACCCTGGTATCGCCAGCCCTGGTTCTGGTTTCTGACCATTGCACCATTATGTGCTATTACCGTTAGCATGATCATGCTCGCTGTAGCGTCGAACATGAAAGATACGATGGTGTCTGATGACTACTCTAAAGAGGGGCGCGGCATTAACCTCGAGATTGCCCGTGACAAAGCAGCGGCAGATATGGGGCTCAACGCTGATATTTCGTTCGAAGATCGCAGTATCCTGATGAATGTAAACACTCTACAAGGTCCTGCAGACTTCCCGTATCTGATACTCAACCTGTTTCACCCAACGCTTTCAGAAAAAGACCGTACGATCCAGTTCCGTAGCGACGGTAATGGCCACTATACAGGCAATATGCTGGATGACATTAACGGCCGTTGGTACTACGAGCTACGCGGCCCGAATAACCACTGGCGCCTTAAAGGCGAAGCCTGGTTACCGACCGACAGCAACTTGCATATGGGCCCGAAAGGATCCGCCCAAGGGTGACCCCTGTGGATTGCTTCCATTGTGGCGAGCCGGCTGACGGCGAGCCGCGTATTACTCTCGAGCTTGATGGCCAAACACGATTTTTCTGTTGCCAGGGCTGCAAGGCGGTGTGCGAAACCATTCACACTGAAGGCCTCACAGGCTTTTATCAGCTCCGCACGCACACCGCTATTACTCCGCGCCAATTAACAGCCGCCGAACTCGACAGACTCAGAGAGCTGGACCACCCGCTGGTTCAGCAAGCCTTTGTGTCTCCCGTTAAGGGGGGCCAGGAAGCCCAGCTCTTAATCGGTGGCATCACGTGTGCCGCGTGCATATGGCTGCTTGAAAACCACATGAAAAAGCAGCCTGGTGTAGTCTCTTTCTCCGTAAACCACACCACGCAACGAGCACGCCTCAACTGGGCTCAGAACCAGGCCGGACTGAGCGATCTGTTGATCGCTATTCATGAGCTCGGCTACACCGCTCGCCCCTATCAATCAGATGAAGTAGAGGACCAACTCAAAGCAGAAAATCGCTCCATGCTGATTCGCTTGGCCGTCGCGGGCATGGGCACCTTCCAAAGCATGATGCTCGCTTTCCCACTTTACTTTGAGCTGGTCAGCGACCTGTCACCGGAGCTTGTGTCGTTTTTCCGGTGGTTTGGTTTATTGGTGGCAACGCCCGTTGTTTTTTACAGCGCCGATTCGTTTTTCCGCAACGCGTTCAGGGATATAAAGAGCCGACACCTGACCATGGATGTACCTGTGGCCATTGCTATAGGCCTTGCATACCTGGCGAGCGCCTGGGTAACCGTAATGGGCGGTGAAGAGGTCTATTTTGAATCGGTCTGTATGTTTACCTTTTTCCTGCTGCTCGGACGCTACATTGAAGCTCAGGCAAGATACCGCGCAGGGCTTACTGGTAATGCGTTGGCGGGCTTCAACCCAACAGTAGCAACCAGGGTGACCGGCGAGGAAACGGAAGTTGTACCCGCCCACCAGGTAAAACCAGGCGACGTGGTTCGTATCCGGCCTGGAGAAACCCTACCAGTAGATGGAGTAATTCTGCGCGGCCAGTCCACGCTCAATGAGTCCGCACTCACTGGTGAGTATTTGCCGGAAACCCGGGTTCCTGGCAACAGAGTGCATGCGGGTAGCGTGAATGGCGAAAACCCGCTGGATATTCAGGTTGAGAAGTCCGGAGCTCAAACACGACTATCAGGCATTCTTCGGATACTCGACCGGGTGCAATCCGAAAAACCACCTGTCGCCCGTATGGCAGACCGCATAGCAGGCAAGTTTGTTGGGCGCGTGCTAATTCTTGCCCCTGTCGTCTGGATCGGATGGTGGTGGGCCGGAGCAGACAATGCTTTCGATATCACTCTCTCCGTACTTGTAGTGACCTGCCCCTGCGCACTGTCGCTGGCAACGCCGACTGCGATTACCTCTGCCACGGTCAAACTGCGGCGGCTGGGCTTCCTTCCCACCCGCGGCCATGCACTTGAGTCCATGAATACCATAGACACGGTAATCTTCGACAAAACCGGCACGCTGACCCGGGGCAAATTGAGCCTGATTGATACCCGCATTACAGGAAGCAAAAGCAAAGATACATGCCTGCGCCTGGCTTCCGGTCTTGAGCAACATTCTGAACACCCTATTGCACAGGTATTTCATAACCGGCCAACAGCAGCCATCGAAAAGGTCACCAACCATTTGGGTGGTGGCCTAACCGGGCATTTGGGTGATCAAACGTTTTATATTGGGCACAAGGCCTTCGTGGCGGTCCATCTGAACGCGCCAGAACCGGAATCAGAGCCCCACACAGGCATGGAAATCTGGCTGGCTTCCGATACCGAATGGCTTGCGAGCTTCTGGCTTGATGACCAGCCCCGGGAGGACGCTGCCCAAGCTGTCAAAGCGTTGCAGAATGCAGGTATTCGCACAGTATTGTTGAGCGGAGATCGTTCCGGCCATGTTCGCGAAATAGCGGACATTCTGGGAATCGATGAGGCCATTGGGCAGGCATCGCCAGAGCAAAAGCTTGAGGTTCTGCAAAAACTGAAAGCAGAAGGCCACCAGGTGATGATGGTTGGTGATGGCCTTAACGACTTACCCTCGATGGCTGGTGCAGGCATATCGGTCGCCATGGGCACCGCAGCGGATCTTACGCAACTAAAAGCAGATGCTGTTCTGCTCAATGGCCAGCTAATGCAACTTGTAGAGGCCCTGGATACCAGCCGCCGCACCCGAAAGATCATTCGCCAAAATATGGCATGGGCACTCATCTACAACGTCAGTGCCTTGCCTCTGGCTGCAGCAGGCCTGGTTCCACCCTGGCTAGCAGCAATCGGAATGTCGATTAGTTCCCTGATCGTCGTATTGAACGCATTACGCCTCGGCAAACAGTCTCGGGCCAAAACTCGTCCCGAAACATTACAAGTTGGCGCGCAGGTTGCGCCCTGATACCGTGAACATCTGGTTTTAATATGAGGTTTACCCCGTGGAAGTTGTAGTGTTCCTGATTCCGATCATGCTGATTCTCGTGGTGATGGGCATTTTTTTATTTTCCTGGGCCGTCAAAAATGGTCAATACGATGATCTGGAGGGGCCTGCACACCGCATTCTGTACGATGACGATTTAGATATGATCCCGGAGGAAGCCCGCACGGACAAACAGAAAAAAGCGGCTGACTCGCCAAGCAATGAGGTTCAGGTTGAAGATGGCGAATCCGAGACCAAGCCTGACCGAACATGAGCCCGGAATTGTATCTCAGTTATCCCAGTGCGTTTCTCATCGGTCTGCTTGGCAGCACTCACTGCATTGCCATGTGCGGCGGAATCAGCGCCTCTCTATCCATGGCGCTGCCGGTTGGCAAGGGGTTCCGCTTTCGGCAATCAATGTTATTGCTTGCGTACAATTTTGGGCGCATAGGAAGCTACGCACTAATCGCGGCACTGATTGCACTTCTAAGTACCTCAGCTGCAAATCAGTGGGCGCAGATGGGTATCTTGCTGCGCTCGGCGGCGGGCCTGCTGCTGATTGCCATGGGGCTTTCCATGGGACAATGGTGGCAGGGCATTCGTTATGTAGAGCGCGTTGGTGCCCCCCTCTGGAAACGTCTATCGCCTCTTGCCAGCAAGATTCTCCCGATCAATCATGCGGGCCAGGCGCTTGCCCTCGGGGCTCTCTGGGGCTGGCTGCCATGTGGATTAGTCTATAGCACGCTTGGCTGGGCAGCCTTGCAACCGACAATAGGTTCGGCAGCACTTACCATGGTGTTTTTTGGGCTGGGCACCCTGCCCTCGATGCTAGGGGCAGGTTATGCAGCTACCTGGATCAACGGTTTGAAAAGCAATCAGACGTTCCGGAAATTCACCGGCGTTCTGTTGATTATTTTCGGGCTTTGGACCCTGCCCCTGCTGGCACTGACCGGCCACTGAATCAGGCCTGCTTTGTGCCACTCCGAGCAATCATCCCGCCATACCTAAATATTCAGAACGTCCAGCCGTCCAAAGCTCTGCTCCGGGTCTTGCTCCGGTACAGCCGTTTGGACAGCCTGGCGCTTGCCCCCCAAGCGCTTGCCCTCGCGAAAATCATAGAGGTTAGGGTCGGCAAGGTGTGATGGCTCAACATTGCATAAGGCCCGGAACATCGACTCAAGCCGGCCAGGATGTTGCTTGTCCCAGTGCTGGAACATTTCCTTGATGACCTGACGCTGCAGATTTTCCTGAGAACCGCAGAGGTTGCAGGGAATGATCGGGTACTCCCTAAGCTCCGCGTACCGGGCAATATCTTTCTCGCGGCAGTATGCCAGGGGGCGAATCACTGTATTCCGGCCATCATCACTGTGCAGCACCGGCGGCATGGTTTTAAGCTTGCCGCCATAAAACATATTCAGAAACAAGGTCTCCAGAAGATCATCGCGGTGATGGCCCAGGGCAATCTTGGTGACCCCCTGCTCCTCAGCAAAGTTGTAGAGAATGCCCCGCCTTAGGCGTGAACATAGGCCACACGTTGTTTTGCCCTCTGCTACCTTGTCAGTAACAATGCTGTAGGTATCTCGTTCAATGATGTGATATTCGATGCCCATTTCGGCCAGATAGCGTGGTAAAACCTCTTCCGGGAACCCCGGCTGCTTCTGATCCAGGTTGACAGCAATCAGCTCAAACGACACTGGTGCGCTTTTCTGCAAATTGAGGAGTATGTCCAGCATGGCATAAGAATCCTTGCCACCGGAAAGGCAACACATTACCTTGTCGCCTGCTTCGATCATCGAGAAGTCTGAAATGGCCTGGCCAACATCCCGGCGCAGGCGTTTCTGCAGTTTATTCTGCTCCAGTTTAATAGTACGTTCGTATACTGAACTATAATTCTGTTCGGGGCTGTCACTCATCGCTTCGGGCATATCAATTGTGTTCAGTGGGAAAATGATCGTGAGATTATACGCATCCACTTCTACCAGGGACAGGCTACTAACATGGATATGTTGAGCTCAGGTAAAGAAATACCAGGCAAGCGAGAGCGTAACCGCTTGCGCAACCATTCAGCAATACTGAACTCTGCTCGCATCTGCTTTCAAGAAAAAGGTTACGAGAACACAACCATTCGGGACCTTATCAAGAAAACAGATCTGGCTTCGGGTACCTTCTACAACTACTTTCGCAACAAGCAGGATATCTTTGCTGCACTTCTTACAGATTTCCTGAGTGGCTTGAACGAGAATCTGACTCGCTCACGCAGATCCGCTGTGACGACTGAAGAATTTATTCACCGCTCCTACCATGCGCTTTTCAGCGCCACCGCAAAGGACCCCCTTGTTTACGAACTGGCTCACCGTAACGATCGCGCCATTAGAGAGCTGTTTGGTTCGGGCATACTTGAGCTCATCATGATGTCGCTGGAAGATGATGTTCGTAGCGCCGTCACCCGGGGGATCTTGCCAAACGTTGACCAGGAGTATCTCTGCGCTGCGTTCTTCGGCGTCGCCTATGAGACCAGCCTGGTGGTAGCTCGGCGGGTGCACCTGGACCCGGAACAAGCGGATACTGAGGTAGACCGGGCGACTAACCTCACTACCGCACTGTTCCAAGGTGGGCTTCGCGGACTAGCCGCCCTTCCCTGAGTGCGGCTGCTGGCCTAACATTGGGACCATGAAAAACATATCCGCTTCTACGAAGCTGTCGGAAAGAACGTTTGCAAATGCACCGGATACATTGCTGGAGCAGCAGGTTGACCATCTATTGGTGGCTGTTGAGCATGAACTCCGCAACGCGCCAGCCGGCACAGACGAGCTCAGCCTGATCAAAAAGCTTCAAGGCCCACCATGGAAGTTGATTGGCGCCCTGGAGTTTCATGACATTCAAAAGCTCTACCCGGTGCACTTTTTGCTATTCCATGTACTTTACCGCTTGAGGGATACCCTCGCAGAAACCGGAGAAAATCTGTACATATCTCCTTTGCGTATCGGTATTGAGCCTCAAGATATTATCGGCGGGAAGGGTCTGCCCGGGGCAGTGGACAGCCTTCGCAGTTTCTATCTGGATTTATCGCAATATGAGCTACCGGAAGAAACGATTCAGCAAATGATGGATGACTTCTGGGAGGGACGAAGCGGTTGCAAACCCAGTAGCAAAGAGATTCTACAAGCCGCCCGAGTTCTCGGGTTCGATTCTGTCCCCGATCGTTTTCACACGGTAAAACAGGCGTTTCGGCGGGCGGTGATGCAAGCTCACCCCGACCGTGGTGGCGAGACAGAAGCAATACAGTCACTAAACGAAGCGTTTGCCATTCTGAAGGCACACTTCAGTCAGATTTTGGAGCACTCATGATCGCACGAAAACCCTGGAAATCAGCAGCCCTGATCTCACTCTTTCTGGCAAGTTTTGGCGTAAAAGCCGATCTCGTCGTACTTCAATATCACCACATCAGCGAGTCTACACCCCCATCAACCAGCACCTCTAGCTCACTGTTCAATGCACAATTGGACATGGTCACCGAGCTGGGGCTTGAGGTTGTTGATTTGCATAAGGCCACAAAGGACATTTTTTCCGACAAGCCGTCGACGGACCAACGCATCGCTATCACCTTTGATGATGCCTATGAGTCTGTATACAGCACAGCCGCAGGCATCCTCCAGGAACGAGATTTGCCATACACTATTTTCGTCGACACGGCCGCCATCGGAAAACACGGCTACATGACCTGGGCACAACTACGGGAACTGGCGACACGAGACGGCGTAAGCATCGCCAACCACACTGCAGGGCACGGCCACCTGGCACGAAAACCGGACGAGACGGAGTCAGATTGGAAAAAGCGGATAACCCACAGCCTGGATACCGCACAAGCTGAATTAAAACGGAGACTGGGAACCGACCTGCCTGTATTTGCTTATCCTTATGGTGAGTTCGATGAAGCTCTTGAAGCAGCTGTCGCGGAACGAGGCTGGTACGGTTTCGGGCAACAATCAGGTGCTATCGGCCCCCTTACCGGAACAACCCGCTTGCCCCGATTTCCCATGGCCAATGCCTACGGGCAGCTCAACGGGCTGAAAGATAAATTAAACAGTAAAGCTTTCCCCATAGACACAAACAAGCTGCCTGACGGAATCGTGCGTGCCAACCCTCCGACCCTTACTTTGCCGTTGGTCGATGACATTAAGCCCACTAGGCTCACCTGCTTTGCTTCGGGCATGGGGCGGATCGATTTTAACGTGTCTGGCGACAGTATCGCGATTAAGGCACCCAAGCCCTTCAATAGCCGACGATTCCGCTATAACTGTACCCACCCGGCTAAAGAGGGTGGCTTTTACTGGCTTTCACAGCAATGGTTGGATTTGAGCAAACCAGAAGACTGATCGGTTTTATTGTAGAGCGTCTACCATGTCCAGACCCATTTCACCGGTGCTGACATGGGGTATTTTTCGAGGGCCCCGGCGGGTTTCAGTTACCGTTTGGCCTTCGAGATCCTCACTGCGGGTAAAGACAAGCATCCAGCGCTCCGCACCGGTGCTGGAAAATGCAATACGAGCTTCCAGATAACCTCGGCGGTGCCAGTTCTCCGGCACAAAATCCGACACCAGATCCGTTACCAACCGCACTGGACTCAAGTTGCCATCAAGAAACAGCACCGAAGGCGCAACCACGCCCGCACTGGCATAGGAACGCAAACGAAGCAGCTGCCCTTCAGTTTGATCTCCTTGAGGCAATGAAATCAGCTGATAGGGGCTCAAGCCTGTCAGGAACAGGTGCTTAGGGGAACTGTCCTTCAGGTGTACGCCAAATTCCCGGTTTTCCTGCCAGCGTTCATGATCTTCGGTGTCCAGCGTCTCGCAGCAGGTTTCGGAAAAACGGCTCAGGTAGTCATCGCCAGTGTCCTTGATGCCAAGAATGGCAAAGGCATCAGGATCGTGCCCGGCCACCGGTTCAGCTGCAATAAGAGTGTCGCCGGCGCGATACACTTTTGCAGGGGTTGCCCCGAGCGGAGGAGCGATAAACCCTTTTTCCTTATCGGTTCGGGTATCTGGCTGGTAATAGGTATTTCGCACGGTGCCATCGGCGTCGCGCCAGGTAAAATAAGGTTGTTCATCCCCTTCACGCACATAGCCCCGGCGCCGCAACACTTCTGCATCTGGATAATTGGCCGTTGTAAACTCGTCAGCGCCGGCAGACTGGCTGACCGGCTGTTCCTTGGCGGGCTCCTCCACTATGGGCGAGTACCGCACGCGACCCTGCTCATCAACCCAGGAAAAATAGCCTTCCCTGTTTGATACGGTTGAGCCACCAATCTGGCAGGCGGACAACATCGCACCAAGAATCAGACAAGCAGCGGCATGCAGGAATCTATGTCTGTTCACTGATACGCCCTTTTGAGCACGAAACAGCGTGCCGTCAGAATTTTTTCCGGAAACTGATACCCGCCATAACAACGCGGAGAGATGTTTTCACATCCAGCCCTGCGTAGGGGTTATAGATAATATTGGTTATGTTATCGCAGTTAATATTACAACTGGTGTTTGCCGGAATCGTTTCGATCGAGTGCAGATAACTGAGATTCATATCAATTTCTGTATTCTTGTCCCATTTGTATCCCATTCCGACACTGTACAGGTTTGCGCCGCCAAACGGAGCCATAACCGAGCGCTGGTCATCCGGAATCACCGAGTCACGAATCTCAACACCCGCCCTCAAATCGAGCCGCGAGGAAGCATGAAATTCTGCACCGAAGGCCCAGTTCCACTGGCTGGTGAAACCCAACGGTAACTTGAGTGTGTTCGGCGTGGCATTGTCCGGAGACAGAATTCGCGCAGCGTTCAGAAACTCAAGATTACGATCAAAACGGAACAGGAATGCATCCCACTGCGCGTAATCAGTCCAGCCAATGTCGGCGTTCAATGTGAGTTTCGGATGTACATCCACACTGATGCCTGTTTGAAAATGCTGCGGATAAACAAGATCCATGCTGACGTTGCCGGCCTCTCGTGGCGCCCCGGACGGCAGGCTGAGAATGGCTGAGGTAATAGCGCCCAAAACCGATCCGTTTACACTCTGCCAGAACCCGGACCAGTCGTCCGTGTACTGAATCTCGAAGGTGCCTTTCATGTTCATTTCAGCTTCGGAGGTATAGCTTGCGCCCCAGGCAAACCAATCTACCGGCTCCCACATAACCCCAAGTGTGTAGGTAGGTGAAAGGCTGTCCTGAACATTAAGCGACAAAGCACCTATATCGTCCCAGGGGCCCACGTTACCGCCACAAAGAGCCAACCAAGGCTGCAATGGCTCATCGCCACTTTCGCAATTAAATGCATCCTGAAGGATCTCGGCAACACCCAACAGCATGTTAGGCGCCCGCATATACTGATCGGCCGCAATCCCCATGTGCGACAAGTGAATACCTGCACCCACAGACCACTCATCATTAACTTTGTAACCTACTGTCGGCGAAAGGTAGGTCGTGCGCTGCAATGCAGCGGCTTGGGGCTGATAGCGGCCCGGATCATCTTTATCACGGTAGAAACCGGCCGCCATGGGCAGGTAGAACGCATTGGCAAACGTCAGTTTTGAACCAGGTGGTGTGATGCTGAAACCCGCAGAAGGCGCAATCGCAGGCCCGGGCGGCGTGCGCACAATTCCAAAGCCGGGGACGTAGAGCGCTACGTTGTTGGAGTGACTGTGAGTGTTAGCAACAGGATCCCGCTGTTGGCCAGTATTCGGGTCTATTTCAGTGCCATCAATGCCGAATATTTCATAGCCTTCCGGGGCGGTAAAATCAGCGTCAACATCCAGATAGACACCCAGCAGGTTGATTTCAAACTGGCGACCTTCCAACCTGGTCAAACCGGCCGGATTGAAGTGAACAGCCATGATCCCCGGGGGGTCGGCTGTAACCGCATTACCCAGAGCCAGAGCTTTCGGGTGAATAGTCAGGTTCTGCGCCAACTGGGCCTGTGCACCACAAGAAAGTGTCGTGGCTATCATGGCCGCGAGAAGCTGGCGCTTGTGGCTGTTATGTCCCATGAAATCCTTCCCTTCCCTTTAAATCGTCAGCGGCGCCAATCACTCTTTGAGGCCGGAGAAGTTAATGGGTAGGGACACGCCCAGGGAGAAATCCGGGGCATCCTCAGTCAGACCAATACCAAGGCTTGTGTTCACTATTGTGGTATCGCTGACCCGGGTTCCCAGAGACATACTCAAGAAACCGCTCATTTGGTCCTGGGCCATTGCCTGGTCACCATTGGAGAATATAAGGATAGTCTCGTCGCTATAGCTCAGCTGCGCTGAGATACTCAGGGAGATATCGTAAGAGAGCGAATAGGCAAAGCCGGCGGAACCGGAAAGACTGAAACCTGGCTCAACTTCTTTCAGCAATCGCGCACCACGAACCTGCTGTAAATCTTCTGCAGGCAGGTTGTAGGTGACACTGACAGACCCGAACACGACAACCGGATCAAGCACCTTCGACAGGCTTGCGCCACCGCCAATAGAGTAATAGCCGCTGCCGGTTGATAGCTGTTCGTTTATATCGATCTCGTATGGGCTCACACCCGTTTTGGTGCTAAATGTACCGAACAGGGTTGTCGACATTTTGCCGGGCACATAAGCAAAAGGCTGCCAACGCCCAGTAAAGGAGATGTCACCGAAATCGTAGGTGTTCAGTTCATCCTGGGTGTCGTACTTTACGACTAGGGGAATCCGTGTGCCCACCGTGAAGTTGTCCAATAACCCATAATCGTAGGAGAACGAGTTGGTGAAGCTGTGGGTTGCCGAAGGAACCACATCCAGATTGCGCACCGAGCCATTTGTAATCGCAAGATCCAGACGTTGATCAGCTGTATAGGTATAGTCAAACGAGTAGTTAAGGGAGTGACTGCCTTTCTTCTGCAAGGAGTAGTTTTTCTCCGCAGCCTGAAACACTTCTTCAAGCTGACGCGACGAATCTTCATCACCATCCTGTTTTGCGAGCGCATCCCTCGCCTGGCCTACATTGTTATCCTGCGCCAGGGCTGTGCCCGGAAGCAAACCTGCCGCGGAAACAAGGATAAGACCTCGCACAAACCAACGATTCATCCTGACTCCCTTAATTTTTATTGGTAGTAGTCCTGCGCCGGGCTCAGTGCCCGACAATTTTTAGTTGCGACGGTAGTGCAATTGTTTTCTTGTATTCTCAACACTGCCGTCCGGATTGTTTTTCTGCCTTTCAAGCATGTTCTGAATGCGCCTGGCTGTAGCCTCATGGAACTCAGGCATGCGCTCTAATGCCAGCAACGTCATGGTTTGATCGTCTACAAAACGTAGATCCTCTTCCTTGAGCTCAAGGTTATCCAGTGGTTTGTCACTACCCGGAAATACGATAAAGAGCACGTTGTCGTCCCATTTCTCTTCGAACTGGGCGAGCGTGAAAGACAGGTTGCCCACCGCAGGATCTGCCATATATACGCGGCCGTCACGAATGGTTCTGAGCACAACAAAATGCTTGAAACCGGCATGGTGGATAGGAACGATAGCCGGGTGGTCAAGGTCAATCAGATCATCAATCGTGGCGCGAAAACCGCCAGACGGATAACCCAAGGCTGTTACAAGGCGTTTCATGTCGAGCATGGAGAAGGCGCGACGCGACACAATGCGTTCGCTTTCGCCATAATGCAGCAGGCCTTCCATAACTTGGCGCTCCGACAGAGTGCGCCCAAGATAGAAGTTCAGAATGGTGGTCAAGGCCGCACTGCCACAGCTGTAGTCATAAGCCTGGCGAACAATATTGCGGAACTTCTGCTCAACCAGCGGCTCAACCCGAAAACCGGTGAGTAACTCCACTGGGCTGGAATCGACCTTTTGCTCGATAACCACAGCACCCTTTTCAAAGGGCTCGACCACAGTAGCTTCCTGCACTATGGCGAATGTAAGAATGGATCCAGCGAGCACCAGCAGCATGTCAGACGAAATCCCTGTTTTTGTTATCCATGAGATTTTTTGGATTACATATTGTTACGGCAAGATACCGAAATAGCGGAGAGTTTAAAGATAACTGTGCCTCAAATCTGGTGCTGCGGGGGTGCGGGTGCGAGACAAGCTGCACCCGCACATTGTTCAGATGGTGAAAATAAAATCCATAAGCAGGTAGCACAGCAGAGTAACCACCACTATTCCGATGATATTCAGTGCAAACCCCGCACCGATCATATCCCCTATTTTCATGTGCCCACTGGAGAACACAATTGCATTAGGCGGTGTCGCGACAGGCATCATGAACGCGCAGCTGGCGGCAATCGCCGCTGGAATGGTAAGCAGGAGTGGCGATAACTCCTGAGACAGCGCCAGTGCTCCCAAAAGAGGCAGGAAGGCAGCAGTAGTTGCCGTATTGCTTGTTACTTCCGTAAGAAAAATGATCACTGCGACCACCAGCATGATCATTACGATCAAGGGCAAGGCACTTGCAACCCCCATGCTTGCCGCGATCCAGCTTGCCAACCCTGAGCTGCTGATTACACCTGCCATGGCAAGACCGCCACCAAACAGCAGAAGAACACCCCAGGGTATCTCCTTGGCGGCATCCCAATCGAGCACGAACGTCTGTTTCCGTACATTCACCGGAATAATGAACATGGCAATGGCCGCTGATATGGCAATGCCCGTATCGGTCAGCCAGGGCATGATGTTCGCAGAAAGTAGCGGCCTGAATATCCAGGCGCCGGCAGTCAACACAAACACCACAGCCACCAGTTTTTCACCACGGCTCATTTTACCCAGTGCCTTAAGCTCATCACGTATGGTCTCGCCCGCGCCTTCTTGCGACTTGAGGCCAAAGTCCTGGCGGGTGAGCCACCACCAGATCAACACCAGCATAACCGTCGCAACCGGCACACCGAGGAGCATCCATTGGGCAAACCCGACTGACACTCCCTGAGTCTCACTCAAATAAGCCGCCAGCAGCGCATTAGGTGGCGTCCCAATGAGCGTCGCAATGCCGCCAACACTGGCAGAGTAGGCTATGGCCAGCAACAGCGCCGTGGCATAACGCTGCACATTCTCCGGCTGACCGTTGTCCATCATGCCAATAACCGACAGGCCAATGGGGAGCATCATGATTGCTGTTGCCGTATTGCTGACCCACATGCTCAGAAAAGCCGTTGCTAGCATGAAACCCGCAATCTGCCGTTTTGGCTCGTTACCAACTGCCTTGAGCGTCATCAGTGCAATACGGCGATGGAGGTCCCAGCGCTGCATCGCAAGGCCAAGGGTAAAACCGCCCAGAAAGAGAAAGATGATCGGATGTGCGTAAGGCGACGTTGCCTGAGAAATACTCCCCAAACCAAGTCCGGGTACCAGCACGATTGGTAGCAGAGCCGTGGCGGGGATCGGAATGGCTTCCGTTGACCACCAGGTGGCCATAAGCAGCATGAGGCCTAATGCCGACCAAGCTTCAGGTGTCATGGATTCGGGCGGTGGTAGAAGCACCGTCATCAGGAGAAATCCGGCACCGAGCAGCAGACCAATAAGTTGGCTTAAGGGATAGCCGTGCGAGCTTTCTGATGCGGGTTGTTGTTCATGCATACGAGCGCCCCATTTGACTCCACTCCGTTTCAACGTTGGTTTTCACAGAGTATCAAATATAGCGCGGCGACGGTCCAGAGCCGTCGCCTAAACATGGAGCCTTCAAGAGCCTTCGGCTGAGATAAAATAATCTCAGCTGGACAGCAACTCAATCGGATAGCGAATCGTTGTTCTGTCTACCCCTGGCCTGGCTCCGAAATCCACCAGCAACAGGCGGTTGCAGATTTTGTTCTCCAAACCAGGCTCACCCAGCGTCGATTCGACCACTGAGCAGCGGGATACACTGCCACTGGATTCAATCACTAACTCGGGCGTAATACTGCCCTGCAACGAAGGTTTACGGCGAAGTTCACGGTTGTAGATGCTGTAGATGGCGGATTTGTTCGCATCCATGGTGCGTCTGAGCTCTTCTTTGCTGCGTGTGCGGGAAGCGGTTTCCTGCTTTTCACGCCGCACAGCTTCTTTGGCTTCGGCAACACGGGTTGCGTCCGCCACTTCTGCCCTCTCACGCTCTACCAAGGCAACCTGACGGCTCTCACGCTCAAGCGCGGCATCGTTCACACCTGCACTGCGTGCATTGGCCGTCGCTCTCGCGGCCAGGGTATCTTCCGTTTTCCGCGCAATGGGTTCAGCGGTCCGTGTCACCGGTGCATCCAACTTGATGGAACTGGCCAGTGTGTTGAGCTTGGCAAGCTCACTGCCCATGGCCAGAATACCTGTGTTCTTTGCTTTTTCGCGGGCCTTGGCTACGGCTTCAGGCTTTGGTGCTTCTTTCACTTCGGGCTTAGGCGGCAACAGCTGGGGCTTTGGCTCCGGCTTAGGTTCGGGCTTGGCCACTTCAACCGGCTTTTCTTCCGGCTTTATTTCAGCTTTTGGTTCCGGCTCCGGCTTTGGTTCGGGCAAAACCGGCTTCGGTGGTTCCTTTTTCTCAATTACCAGCTTCGCCAGCTGGGGTGGCAGGGCTTCACGCTCCTGCCGATCCTTCTCTGGCAACTCGATCCAGCTCACATAACCGGCAAACACCACAAATAGAGGCACTACAAGCAGCGCAATGGAAAGCAGCCGCCTGCGTTCCCCGCGCTCACCACTCCACGGCAATCCGTACCGATTTTCTGACAAGTTCTGGGTCGACTGCTGGGTCATGCTCCGGCTCCCTCTTTTGTCTGCTGGTTAACCGCCAAAGATATGCTGGCGTATCCCGCATCCACACAGGTAGACATGATCTTTTTGAGCAAATCGTAGGGCAGTTCGCGATCAGCCAAAATGGTAATCGCTCGCCCTTCTTCAGGTGCCGGCTGACCGGATCGGCTGGCCTGATAGTCCAACTCCTGCTTGAGACCAGGCTCAACCTGCCCCTCAAGTGCCTGCAACGTCTCCCGCTTGATGACCAAACGCCCGTTTACCAGGATATCCTGGTCGGTTACGGTCAGCGCGAGCACATCCCCCGGTGGTTGCACGGCAGAGGAATCAGGCAATTTAATGGTGCTGCTCTGGTTGAGTACCTGCACATCAGACGAAGAGTTAACCATCAGGAAGAACACTAGAATCGTAAAGATGTCCATCAACGACACCAGGTTCATCTTGCTCTGGTTCTTGTTGCGTCTGTGGTGACGCTTCTGGCGACGGGCTTTTGCTGACTCTTTCACGACTGCCCTCCTGCCTTTTCTGCGTCTTCAGCAATCTCGACAGGTGCATCACCCAAAGAAATTTCCGGAAACAGCTCCGCCTCTACCAGGCTGCCTGCAACGACTGTGTCGTAGGAACGAACCGTATCCATAACGCTGACCAACACCTGATAGGACGTTTCCCGGGAAGGCATGATAATCACGTCCTTTTTCTCCGGAATACGGCTTTTAAGTTCTTTCATGACCTCTTTAAGGACAACGAAATCGTGCTCGCCTCCTTTCTGGTCAATGCTTTTGATAACGCCGCCCTGATTATCCGCAACCACCAGGTTGTCCGCGTGGATGACCACCTGTATTTGCAGCTCTTCAACCTGCTCTGACGCAAGACTCTCGCCAGTGGGAAAGTTGAGCTCAAGCACGCTGGTGTGTGCAAACACCATGTTCAAAAGTAGCACCGGCACCAGCACAATCATGAGGTTCATGAATGGCGTGATATCGAGATCCGGTTCGCTCTGTAATCGACGATGTTTCCGTCTCATAGCCCGAAATCCTTCAGCTGGTTATCAGGCCGACGCTGCCGCCGGGGCAGAAGAGGATGTAGCCTGAGGCTGAGCAGCCGGGCGAACACCGGAACCATCGCTAAGCAGGTTAAGCACTTTGATACCGGCCATTTCAAAGCTGTCTACAATTTCGTTGGTCTTGGTTTGCAGTACCGAATGAACCAACAGCATGGGAATAGCAGACATAAGACCAAATGCCGTGGTGTTCATGGCCACGGAAATACTCTGGGAAAGCAGGCTGGCTTTCTGCGCGGGATCCGCAGCAGCAACGGCCGTAAAGGCAGCAATCAGACCGATGATGGTTCCCAACAGACCAAGCAGTGTTGCGATATTGGCAAGCGTCGCAAGGTACTGGGTGCGCTTTTCAAGGCGCGGCATTACATCCAGCAAGCCTTCTTCCATAGCGTATTCGATGTCTTCACGGCCCTGTCGGCGTGCCAGCCTCTGCAGGCCGTAACCAATCATGGTGGACATGCCTGTACCGGACTCCTGAGCGTAATTAAGCGCGCCTTTGAAGTCTTTTTTCGCAATCATCTGGTGCAGGCGATTGAAGTCCCTGCGATTAGTGATCTTCTGCGCAGACAGGTAAACGTATCGCTCAATGGCTACTATGAGTCCGATAATCAGCACAACGGCGATCGGAAACATAAAAAAGCCACCTTCCTGGAAAAAGCGAACGGCGGTATCGATCATTTTTAGGGCACTCCATGGTTCAGTTTGGGAATAGTCTAAGCGCTAGGCTACTTCAAAGGGGTTAAGTTTGCGGGGCTCTATGTTGCGGTTTGTTGTAGTTTGCACTCGAACACAGAAACACTGTGACGCACATCTCACTGGCAGGTGGATTTCACTGTGGCTTCAAGGTGTTGCCTCTGCATTTTCCAGCGCATTCTGCTCAGCTTTGAAGACATCATGGTAGCGGACAAGCCGTTGAAACTCGTAACGATCCAGAGGGCTAAAAGCATGCTCCACCAACAACTGCTCATCAGGCGCTCTTAGCTCATCCACTTCCGGTGGTTGCCAGGGCACCAGGTACATCACTGTCGGCACCTCTTGGTCACCACGAATACGGGTGCCCTCAATGGTGACTATCCCTGATTCCTGCGCCTGAGCTGGCAATATGCAAAGCAATGACGAGGCTGCCAGCAGAAAAATTCTGACCATAGTTCTCATGCCTGTTGCCTCGCGTCAAATTCTGTTTTTTGCATCGAATATCCAGTCTTTCACTCTTGGATCCGGCTCTTCTGAGCGCTCTTTGTACTGCTCGTACAACGGCAGCGCCTGGGCTGGCTGGCCCAGATATATATCCAGCAAAAACGCCAGATTCAGGAGCGCGGGCAAATAGTCAGGGTTTACAGCCAGTGCTTCACGGTAACGTTTTTCAGCCAAGGGGAAATCGCCAGCGTTACGGGCAATAACGCCAAGGTTGTTGAGGGCCACCGGGTGTTTGGGGTTCAGAGCGAGAACCTGCTCAAACCGCACCCGGGCAAGCTCCATATCACCGGACTGCATCAACAACAGCCCCAGATTGGCAATAGGGCCGCTTCGTTCCGGATGCTCCTCTGCCATTTGCTCAAAGCGGGCTCTGGCCTCGTCAGAGTCTCCGTTTTCCATTAACACAACCGCTTCTGAAAAAGCCTTCTGCAGGCGTGCCTCCGATTCCGCTGTAACGGCAGCATCATCAGGCGCAGTTGTGCGCTCCGGCCCTACCGCACAGCCCGTGAGCAGCAGAAGCAACATAAGCGCCGGGTTCAATTTTTTAACCCAGATCATGGACAACTCCGGCGGTGACTTCGGGTTTGTTGTAGCGGCCAGGGAGCAGGCGACGTAAGGATTCATAACTGCGTTTCACCCATTCATCAAAGATACCTTCACGGGCCCTGCGGATATTCTGTTCATGGATATCAATGGCATTGTCTTCGAACGGATAAGCCTGCTCTTCCAGCAACAACTCATATTGAGATAGTTCCAGCTGGCTGAGCCCTTCCGGGCGCTCCGAATCCATCAAATCTGCGCCCAGACGACTGTAAATATGGGCAATCTGATAGCCCGCTTCTGTGGCAAAGGATGAAATACCGTAGCTGGCGGTTTTCTGATAAGCGCGCACGGCCGCCTCAAGGGCATTGGTTTTGGCCACCATGCTTTTATTCAGGGGCAAGGTCAGGCGGATACTGTCGTAGCGGACCAGTGCATCCCGCGCCAGGATTGCGGAGGCAGACGCCGCCAGATAGCGCATGCGGTCATCGGCAGCCCCTGGGCTATCATCCACTTTATCCATCTGCCGGTTCAGCCAGTAATTACGTTGCTCAATGTCGCCCTCGGTTGCGTATAGTTCGCCCAAGCGGTTGGCAGCTTCCATGTACGCATCCGCAGGTTCAGGATGCCGGTTTGCGTACTGGCGCCAGGTATCAATTGCCTTGGTGTTGTTACCAGCCCGGTCATAGAGCTCTGCTGCAATTTGCAGATTTTGCCTGCGCTCCTCTGGCGTGGTCGCCATGGCCACCATGAGATTCAGCTCATCGCCGGCTTTCTCCCACTGTTCGGTTTCCCGATAGGCGAACGCGAGCTTTGCGGGCACCGTATTAACCAACTCATGCTCGGGAAAGCTTGAGCGGAAGCCAGTCAACACACTAATCGCCTCGCCCCATCGTGCAGAGCTTATCAGCAGCGATGCCGCATCATATTGTGCATTGGCGTTCAGTACGGACGCAGGCGCAACAAAACCTACCCTCAGATACTCGCTAACGGCGGCATCTGTATCGCCCGCTTGGGCAAACTGCTCCGCCTGGCGGAATACCGAGGCCGCCATATTTTCCTGTACGCCGGGCCGCCGTTGGTCTTCGGGGGGCATCATAGCAAGGGCATCGCGGTAGGACTGTTCAGCCTCGCCATAGCGTGCAAGCTCAAACAGGCTGTGGCCCGCAAGCAACAAGGCTTCGGTGACCAAAGCGGGATCTGCCGCTGGCTGCCAGGTAGCCAGGCGCCCGGCCATAGGAATCACTTCTTCAAGATTCTGCTGGTCATACTCCCGCTGCAAGGCAATGTAGTAGACACCTGGCGCGCGCGGGTCTTCAGGATAGGCATTCACAAACCTGAGGCGGTTGAGCTGCTGCATTTCCTGCAACGCGAACAGGTTTTCAGTGGTTTCATTCATCCAGGTGCCTGCGTACTCACGGAATGCCAGCACTGAGGCATAACCTGCTTCGGCAGCCCTTTCCGGCACTGTTCCAGCTGCCGGGAAATCATAGGCAACACGCTCAAATGCCTCGATAGCATCTGGCCATTGCTGAAGCTCCACATAGGTTTCTGCAAGCAGGAACAAGCGCTCAGGTGTGCGAGGATGATTCGGGAAGGTCGCCGCAAATTCAGAGTAATAGGCTGCTGCCTGGCGGTAGTGTTGATCCGCATTCAGGCTTTGCGGATCCCTCCGCGCCTCCCCGGCTAACAGGTAATGGCGATCAGCCAATTCAGGCAGGAGGATTTCAAGCTGAGCCTCAATGTAGGCCAGGGTTTCAGGATTCGTTTGCGGCCAGTAGCTGCTATAGATGCCGTAATTTTCTATAAATGCAGCTTTACGGGCTGGAATAGCCTTGTCGAAACCGGCAAGTTCCAGGGTATCAATGGCTCGCATGTGGTAACTGGGCGCCCATGGGCTATCCGGGTGGTCTTCGATATAAGCATCAAACACTGCAACAGCGTCGCTATATCGCTCCCGGCCAATCAACAAAGTGCTGTAGCGATCGTAAACCAGAATTTCATAGGGCCGGCTTCCGGCTTCCCTGAAAAGCGCTTGCAGGGTTTGAGCGCCATCAAGATAGGACAACGAAAGACCCATAACACGGAACAAGTCTTCCGTAAGTGTTTGATAGCGTTGCTCTGGCGCATCTGCGGCCTGTTCAAGCGGCATGATCAGATCCAGCACTTCAATGTAACTGAACAGCGCCTGTTGGTAGTCAGCCTGTTTGAACTGACTCCACCCCTTCATGTATTGGGCATTCATCAGGAAGGACGGATCGGCATTGCGCTCTTTGCTCGCAAGAGTGACCTCATCAAATGCCTGCTCCGCTTCCCCGTAGCGGCCATTGATAAACAGGATATCCGCCCGCCGGAATTGAGCTTCTACCCAGTGAGCTGAGCCCGGATACTGTGTTACCAAGGTATCTAGCGCCGCTAACTGCTCACCCGTCATGCCGCGCATCTCCCAGGCTCGGGCTAACTGGTAGTAAATCTGATCATTGCCCGCGCGCTCCGGATATTCCGCCAGCAAACCGGTGTACGCATCAATGGCTCCGGAGAGATCATCCTCTGCGGAATCCGTCATCAGGCGCTCCGCCCGGGCGAATTCGAGATCCGCGAGCCGATGCCGAATGGCGACCTGCTTTAGTGGGTCATCTACTAACGGCAACAAATCCCGGTAACTCTGCATGACAGATTCGAGAGAGACACTGTCCACTGGTACCTGCTCAGACTGGACCTCAACAACTGCCAAACCCGTATCAGGCTTCCGATTTAAAGGGCTCAATGATGCGAGGGTTCCCGGCCGGGCCGCAGGCATTTCACCATCGCCCTGCCCCAAGCCAAGGGTTTGACATCCTGCCAACAACAAAGCTGACAGTAACGGGGCCAAAGCCGCAAACGCACCACGGCTATCAAGACGTGTATTGAGGTGCCGACTAATCATTCGTCGCCTCCACACCCGGATCTGCCCTGAACAACTGGTCCGCCAGCCGGGCCTGTGCATGGCGAGATGCAACCCGGTAACGCCGTAGTTCATTGCTTTGTTGTTCCAGCGCATTATCCAACCGGCTAATGAGGATGTTTCTTGCCTGAACCAACGCGTCATCTACTTGTACTTTAAGCAATTGGATCTCGGCGGCGTTATTGGCAAGTCGTCCTGCAAGTTGAATATGTTCGTTGTCGCCTGCCATCAACTGTTCTATGTCCGATCGCTGTGTTTGAAGCTGCTCCATTTCCGAGCTCAACTCACGAAGCTGCTTCTGCGCGGCCCAACGGTTTACGCCGTAATCATTAGCGACACTCCAGTCAAGGGAGGCCTTCATCCTCTGGTACTTTTCTCGCTGCCGGGCTGTGCTCTGGTCGTCCGGAAGCTGAGCAAGCGTAGCCGCGACCTTGCCCAATCGGGCTTTCAGGGCTTTCTGCTCCGTTGTCATGAAGAATTCGGCGTCTTCCTTGGCAAGGGCTCTTTCAATTTCTGTCTGGAACGAATTCAGGGCCTCTATCCACTCATCCGGTTGTTGCTGCGCCAACTCAAGCCCTGCTTCTTGGCTTCGGCTCTCCCGTTGCACCCGCCGGGTTTTCAGCATGGTTTCAAAGGTGCTGAGCTGTTGTTCCCGCTGCGCCAGCAATGCTTGCATCCGGTAAAGCTCATTGAGCTCCCCAAGAGCCTGCTGGAATGGCTCTGTTGCGAGCACTTCTGAAAGCCCGAAATCGGCAGGCGTTACGCGAAGACGGCCGTAGGAGTCGGTAACAATTTCATCGTTGTCCCGATAAAAATTCAAACGTGCCATGAGGTTTTCTTCGGTCAGAGCTTGCCGGGCTGCAATCAGCTCCTCACCGCGAGCTTCGTAGTGTTCCGCAGCTTGGGTAAATGCTTGCAAGGCCGCACGGGGCTGCTTCATCTGCTCAAGCACATAACCCCGTGCATACGGAACCTGTTCTCTCCATGGCAAAAACAATTCTCTTTGAGAGAGTGCATCCAGCGCGTCCAATGCCCTTTGCATCTCGCCCTGACCGGCCGCTGCAACGGCATAATCGAAGAGGCCTCTGTCGGAAAACACGCCATCCAGGGGCATGGCTCCAAGCAGTGTTAATGCCTCATCAAATTTGCTATTCCTTAGATAAAGACGAGCAAGGGATAGCCGACTTTGATCCAGTAGGGCTCCGTGCTCGGAAATCAGATCATCGTTCGGGCTCTCATCGTCCATAACAGAAATGAGCTCTTGCAGACTTTGCTGTGCTGCGGTGAAATCATCGGCGGCGATGTCGGCCATGGCCAGGTTATAGTTCAAGTAGTGTGCCCAGGGGCCAGAGTGCTTCAGGCTTTTAATCAGAGTGTCATCGCCACCCGCGCTATCACTGAATTCCTCAGATATCATGGCCAACTGCGCTCGCAGGTATAGCCATTCTGCGTGTAATTCTGAGTCGGCTTCTTCCAGCAACTCTGAATCAACCCGCTGAAGATTTTCGTAGGCCAGGTGGTAATCACCCTCGAGATAGAAAACCTTGCCGAGATAAAACCAGGCCTGGCTGCGCACGTCAGGTGCGAGGGTGACGCGGGAGCGGCCGTGTTCATCTTCAAGCAATCGGATAAAGAGCTCACGGGCTTCACGAGTCATGCCGTAAGAGAGCATTAGCCCGCCTTCGACCAGTTCCGGATAATCGCCGTGCCCTCGGATTCCACCACGCTCGCGAGCCACATCCAGCAGGGTGAGCGCTTCAAACGCCTCGCCTTGGTGGTAGTTGTAGAGCACCCAACCATAGGCAGGGTCTTTGGCCCGCACTGGCGACTCTTCAGCAACAACAGCTGACACGCTGAGCAATAATGAAAGGCAGCCGGCGGCTACCGCAACCAGGCGTGTGCCTGTTCCGGTTTTATTCGGCTTTGAGCTGAATGCCACGGGTCGTGTCACTCCCACTCCACTATGGAAACCATGGGTTGGTAGTCTGACGAGCGATCCTCAATTCGAATTTCTAGTGCGGCTGTATCCGTGCCCTTTTCAAATGACAAAGTAGCCGCCTGTTTATAGGCGCGGTTGTTCGGACCAATGCCTTCTACGAAAGCCGTCACTTCGTGGGTTCCGGTTTTGAGGTTGCCGATGTACAAACGCTGCATGCCGCCGCGCTCCAGGGCTGTAACCTGGCTCTCAGTGTACAAATGGGAGGCGACAATATCGCCGTTCACTTTCAGCTTCACGGCGTCCAACTGCAGGAACTTACCCGCATCAACACTGAGAAATACCGCAAACTGCGTGCTTGCCGGGAACAACAGGTCTTCTTCCAGAATAAACAGATCACGGTTCAGGCGAATCACCTTCTTTTTGAGATCCTGAACACGTTCCGCAACCGCTTTACTGTCTTCTGCCGGGTCCGTTTCCGCAAACAGGCTCCCACTCATGAACAACATGAATGCAGCCAGCAGGCCAGCAACCAGTGTCTTTTGTGAATCCGTCATAATCAGGTTTCCTGCAAACTCAGTATTCGAGAATCAGCGATGCTCGGGTAACTAACGCATCGAATGAATAAAGTGGCTCTTGGCCAGGCACATAATTGCCCGGAGCGGTGACATCCCGGAAGTTGTCATAGTCGAAATTCAACCAATCCAGCAGCAGGCTGAACTGAAGCCGCTTGATACCCGGCAAGGATGTCTGCTTCCACTCATAAACCGCGCCTGTTCCAAAGGTTGTGCCCGAAAAAGAGCTCATTTCTTTGTCTCTCGCCAGATGGGTCTGTGAGTTTTCATAGGCGTAAAGGTCGCTGTAGAAATCTGCCTCGCCCTGGCTGTAGTAGCGCACCGACCCCTCCAGCGACCAATGTTGATTCAGAGCGTGCACGTAACCCAATTCAATGGTGTGCGCGTTAATACCCCAGGTGTCTGTGAAATACCGGTATTCACCGCGAATGGAGGCCCGGTAAGGCAGGTGGTAAATAGCCCGCGCGGCCACCGATGAACTGGTGCGAGTTTCGGGGTAACGCTCAGGCTGGTACAAAAACGCATTGGCGTTATTGGGGTCGAGATAACGATTCTGCCGGTAGGGGTTCTGCAAGAAGCCTTCGTCTGTGACTACTTCCAGGTCGAGCCCAACGAGCAAATTGCGAGTGAGAACCTGGCTAAAGCCCAACTGGTAGTTACGGCGATCAGCATCTTCACTGAAACTATTGTTGCCAAGCTTACCCACCTCATCCCAACCTGCCGCATACCCTAAGGTCACAGTGGACATTCCACCAAAGAACTCCTGGCTTACGGTGAAGTACAGGGTACTGGCCTCGTAATCGTTCTCTGAGCTGTTGGTAAATCCCAGGCTCATGATCGCCCGGTCATACAGGTAATCAACGCCCAGCGTATACTCCGTGCGCTCTTCTTCATAAGCACTTGCGGTGGCCAAAACGTCTACCGACGCTGCCGACACCATATCCACATAATACTGCCCCGACACAGACACCTGAGGCCCAACACTCTTGCGCGCCAGCACTACGGGGCCATCAATTACCATGCCGCCGCCGTCGTACCGGTGATAAAACAAATCCACGTTATCCACTGGCAGGGTTGCAGCCTGCGCAAACGAAGCGGCCAGCATAAGTATGATAAACAGCCAGGCCTTAGGCGCGCGCTCAGTTACAACCACAGCCACCTCCCGCGCCACCTTCTGCCCCACGGGCAGACTCCCTCGCCTGATATACGTGGTTGATGTAGGAGTCTGCTTTACCATGGCGGCTCAGGCTCATGATCGGGTCGGCCAGGCGATCCCTCTCATAAGGCTTAACCCAGGGCTCGACAGAGCTGCACCCGGCCGTTGCTGATAACAGCAGCGCCAATAACAAAGGCGCGATGATGGTCAGTTTGCGCATATTGCTTACCCGCTCGGGAATCACTCTCGCACCAGTTCTCTTATCTGGGCTTCGTACTCAACTTCGTAGCCTGGCTTGTAGCCATAGTGAATGTAGCGGGCATTGCCATCACGATCGATCATCACAGTAGTGGGCATGGCCGGCACTTCGTAAAGCTTGCTCACTGAACTTTCCGGATCGTACAAAATGGGATAGTCCACCGGCACCTTCTCCAGAAAACGCAAAGCCTCATCGCGGTTCTCATCCACGTTCACTGCAAGAATGGTGAAGCCCAGATCCTGATAGCGGCTGTAAATATCATCCATCAGAGGCATTTCCTGCCGGCAGGGGCCGCACCAGGACGCCCAGAAGTTGAGCATGACCACCTCACCGCGATGGTCTTCCAACCGGATGTTTTCTCCCGCTCGGCTCTCCAGAGTGAAGTCCGGAGCCGGGACATTGATGGCGTCTGCCTGAACGCTTATTGCAGCGCCGGACAAAGCAAGGGCCAGGGCTATGGCTGTAACCGGGTTATTCATTCAAATGGCTCCTGTGTTCAGAAAAATAGCGACAATCCGGTACGGATTTCAGTGTTCATGGAGGTTTTCTCCGCCCCTACCACATCAATACGGTAGTAGTGCTGGCGCACGCCGATATCTATGGCAAGGCTGTCTGTGAGCAATACCTGATAGCCAGCTCCGGCGTTAACGGTAAAGCGGGTATCACCGCCGAAATCCGTGGCGCCCGCGCCGGCAATCAGATAGAAATTGGTATTGAATGCGTAGTTCTCGCTAAAAAACGCCTGGCCGGGCAGAAGGTTATAGCCCAGGTTGATGTTGTAATAGCGATACTCTCGCTCGCTGTCGGTTAACACCTGCACGTTACCCGCCAGATTTTCAAAACTGGTTTGGCCACCTTCCGCGAAACCTATTCCTGCCTCGAAAAAGAAGGATTCGCTCAGGTGATAGGTAAGCTTGCCGCCATAGACAAACGACGATTCGAAATCTTCAATATTAATCACGCCCAGAAAGCCGCCGATCTCGAAGTTCTCGGTATCAATCAGTGCCTCATTGACCGGCACAGGTTTTACATCCGGCTCGATCAAAGGCCGATCATCACGTTCGGCACTCGCCTGCGCGAATACCTGAGGCGCAAACGCCATAACCTGTGCCAGGCAAAACCCGGTCAGAAAAAGATGCTTAGTCCGATTTTCCATTCTGTCGCTTCTTCGTTGGTTGATCGGCTGGTAAAGACTTTGTAGTCCTTGAACTCGGCCCGGATAAAATAACGCTCGGTGATGTACACCCGCAGTCCCAGGCCCGCATGCCCTACACTGTTATCTCGCTCTTCTGGCACGGCCAATGTTGCTTTGGGATCTACCCAGATATGCCCAACACCAAGGGTGAAGAACGGTGACACTCTCCACTGGGGGAATGGCTGGTGCACTATATTGGCATTCACCATGAGTATCTCCGAGGCGCTGCCCAGTACCTGCGAACCCCACACTTCCGCAGCGAGGTTGGGAGTGAACCAGTAGCCCCCGTAACCAGCGGTGACAGGGTTGTTTTCAAACTCCCCCATCAGAATTCCCGCTTCAAACGTGCGCTCGCTGAACGCCTTCCTATCCGGTACGCTGAGATTGACGCTTTCACCGGTTGCGTCCCGGGTTTGCGCAATCGCTGCAACAGCCACCCAACCTTCTCGGCCCTTGTTATCCCGCACTTTCATCCAGCCGGTTTTGCGTTGCAGCAGGGTTAACCATTCACCTTTTTCGCTGCTATGGAACACCGGATAACCAACAGCAGGGCCGGTGCGCCAGGCCACAAAAGGCTCGACAACCTGAACCCGCTGTTCGGGTTCATCACCGCCCCATAGCCAGCCAGCCCAAGCCGTCCCGGGTAAGCAGAGCATCAGTAACAGAATGGCAATGGGCATGATTGTGGTGTCAGGTCCTGATTAATTGTCTGGGGCGTCGAACGGGTTGTTGTAGTACTGAGCGCCCATGTCCAGCCACTCGGCAATCAGGCGCAGTTCGGCGGGAGACAAACGGCCATCGTGGGTGCCACCGGGCTTGAACGCCTCACGGAAACGAGTACTGGCTAGGGCTCCATTTACAGACATGCTTGCTGGAACCGTAATCGGAACAAGAATGGGCGTTGGCAGGCCAGTAACCTCATCCAGTATCGGATTACCCTCTTCGTCTCTCAGCACCTCGCCTGAATCAACCATTGTGTCAACTAGCACGCCCCCTGGATTTAGTTCCTGCGCGTTATCAGGAAACAGCAACTCCCGATAAGATTTAAAGTGCAGCGGGTTGGCATCGGAAGATCCGTTGGTTAGATCTAAGTTGGCCTCTGGAACAGCCTTTAAGTTTGCGTCAACAGGATCTGCTTCTGTATGGCACGAGGTGCAAGTGTGATCGTCTAATACCTGTCCACCCCCGTCGACAACTACTCGACTCACATTCCATTGCGGATGAATATGGGTTTCGTAATTGATCACTGCCCGGCAATTAGCTGCCCAGTCGTTTTCACAGGCGACGGAAATCGGCGGCGTTGTCTGCAGATTTTCATAAGCCATTGACCTATCTTCTGCACTGCTCATAAGATCCTCCCACTCATCATCCCTGTATATGGGATCAGGCAATGGCAGCCGAATATCCTGAGTTCGCGCATAAACCTCAGCCATGGTTTCGCCGATGCGATCCGTATACAAGCCTGGATCCGTACCCGGGAAAGGCAGCGTGATGGCACTGGCACCTTCCCACACAGACTCCGGGCCGGCATCGGGGCGCCCGTGGGAAACCGGTGATCCAGATTCATGACACCCTTGGCATTCCAAAGTTTCGCCGGGGCGAACCGACAACCAGTTCTGATGGCGCTCAGTGATTCTACGACCCTGACCATCCAATACGCTGATAGCAAACGCCACGTTGGCTGGTACGGCTACTTTTACCGAGCCATCGGGCTCTATGGGTACATAACCCAGAATTTCCCGCATCAATTGCCCACGGCTGCGGCCAAAGGCACTGTTATCAAAATCTTTCACATTCTCATCAGGCATCGATACTGGCTTTTCAAGGCGCAAGAATCGCGCCGGGCGCTGCACCGTTGGCGTGATAGAAGGATCCGCCATCGCTGCGATACCGTTTGGTGTTATATCGATGCCATCCATATCGTAAACGCTGCGAATATGCAGAATGCCATAACCGTCATCGGCGAGATCTGCGGCATCTCCCATGGGCTGATCGTCGGGAATAAACCCCTCCAGTGGCCGCTCACGCATCAGCATGGCTTCATCAAACTGTTCACCTTCAGAAGGCTCCACAACGGGTCGCTGGGTTCCGTTTGCCACATCCAGCAGCCATAGTCCGTATACCGGCGGCGCAGGTACGTAGGCATCAGATTCCAGGCGTTCCTCAGTGCAGTTCACAATACGGCCGGATGCCCTTTCGCTGAGCCGACAGGGTGTCCAACTAACCAGGTACCTTCCGGTTCCGTCCATAAGAGGTGAAATAGAGCCGTAGCGTCCATTTAGCGACAGTTGACCATCAAGCGTAATGCCCGGAATCAGTGGGCGTTGGCCGCCATTGCTGGCAACACCATCAATGCGCAATCCGGCTTCCACGTAGTTATGAATATCGACCTCAGCCGGTGCAGAAGCGTAATCGGTACTTTCAAAGGGACGCAATTGAACCAACACAGAGTTTGAATCGGTTTTCCGGGCCTTCAAGTACTGAACATTGCGTGCTCCGAGAACAGAGTCGTGGGAATGACGACCATACAGGTAGGAGAGCCCTGTACCGTCCGGATTCACCCGATACAGATTCACACCGTTGTTACGAGTCTGCCCTGCATTATCCCAGCGGCTGAATACGATAAACCCTTCATCGGTAACCAGTGGATCCAGGTCGTGGCTCTGATTAAAGGTAATTTGCTGAATGTTCTCACCATCGTCGTCCATGGTATGGAGAACGAATGCGGGAGCATTCCGGTTTTCATCCAGGCCGGCAAACTGGCCTTTGCCCTCATCCAACAAAATGGCTTTGGAAGCCCGCTGGCGGCTAGACGAAAACACTATTCGGCCATCAGGTAAATAAGCCGGAGCAACATCCTGACCAGCTTCGGCTGTTACGTTAGAGGTTATGATTCGGCGCAGGACATCCGCTACACGATCGTATTCCCAGATATTCCAGGTGGGCTGATCTTCGTCATCGGCATCTTCAATTTCCGGCGCCCGCATGGCAAAGAGCGCGCGGTTACCATCGTGGGAAACGTGCAGATCTTTTACGTCATACAACAGGCGGCCCGCATCATTGAGAAACCCAACGCCAGAAAAGGCCTGTGAAGACACATCCACAGCGCGGGCATCGATGGAGGCACTGTTTTTTACAAATAAGCGGGCGCCCGGGCGAAACCCGGAAGGGTCAGCCAGGTTGTCCTCTACCAACGCCCCACTATTGCTATCGAATAACAATGGTCGCTTCACATAGAGCACAGGGTTCTCGACCACCACGGGGTCTGCTTGCTGACTGTCTGCACTTGGTAAACAGCCTGAAAGCGTTACCAACAGACCGGAAAAAGCCAGCAAGCGGATGATCTTGATCGATTTGTGAGGCACGCGCCTTAGTCCCCTGGAAACAGTGTCACCGCAGTGAATATAGTGAATTCATGACATAAATTAAGTCTGTGGAACCGTGCACCTCCAGAGGCTTTACGTAAGTAATTGTAATTACGTGGAGCGCCCCACAAATTCCATGTTAATTGCAAGTATAAACTATTAACAATTGTCAAATTGGCCTAATGTGCCAAAGCTAAACCATTGAGGACGGCGACATGAAAGCCAAAGACAGGGTGCGACTCAACGCATTCAAGGCATGCAGTATGTCACTGCTGATTTTGCTGACTACTGCCTTTGCTTGCACAGCCAGTGCCGGGCCGCGGGAACAAGCCAAGCGGATTCACGACAGGATTGCAGGCGTACCTCCATCTGCCTCTGTACTTGATGACATGGCGCAGGATATTGCTGCCAACAGAAAGCTCGAAGCTGCATTTACTGCACTGGAAGATCCGGCTTTTTACAATGTAACGCTGAAAAACTTCGCAGCGCCCTGGACCAATGAGGCGATGACGCCGTTTGTCCCCCTGAACGATTACACCGCTACTGTGATCGGCCTGGTGCGAGATGATGCAGATTTTCGAAGGGTGCTGTACGACGACATTTTATACGTCGGCACCTGGAACGATATACCGGCCTACTCCAACTCGAACAACAATCATTACGAGAAGATCGAAGAACTTGGCCACGACCTTTCCGACAAACAAAATTTCCGGCCCGAAAGTCAGTCAGCCTTCACCGGCCTGCCAACGGACGCCACAGCCGGCGTAATAACATCTCGCGCAGCCGCCAGAGCCTTTTTCAGCGCAGGCACCAACCGCGCCATGTTCCGGTTTACCTTGATCAACCACATGTGCCGGGATCTGGAACAGGTGGCCGATGTGAACTTGCCCCCGGACAGGATTCGCCAGGACGTTTCACGAAGCCCGGGTGGCGATAGCCGTGTGTTCCTGAACAACTGCGTGGGCTGCCATACGGGGATGGACCCGATGACCCAAGCTTTTGCCTACTACGATTACGAATACAACCCGGACCGTGATCCTGATGGAATGCTTGGAAGACTCGTTTACAACACCGTTAACGACCCCGAGACTCAATCACGGGTGCAGGCCAAGTACCTCATCAACTCCACCACCTTTGCCCCCGGGTATGTCACGCCGGACGACAAATGGGACAACTACTGGCGCCAGGGCACCAACCGGCGGCTAGATTGGGATGGGAACTTGCCCGGTTCGGGTCACGGCGCAAAAAGTCTTGGTGAAGAGTGGGCACGTTCCGGCGCCTTCGCGGAATGTCAGGTAAAGAAAGTGTTCACGAATGTATGCCTCAGGCCACCCTCTACCAGCGCAGACCACACTCAGGTCGAAGCAATGGTGTCGAGTTTCAGGTCCCAAAACTACAATCTGAAGCAGGTGTTTGCCGAATCTGCTGTTTACTGTGCGGGGGAGTAACGCCTGATGAAAACACTAACGTTGCCCGGATCAAACCAACTCCGCTCCGTAGCATCTATTGCACTGCTGATAGTGCTCACCCTCTTCCTCAGCGCCTGTGGTGGCGAGTCCACTGAGGCGCTGCCAAATACATCTTCTGGTTCAAATACCATTAGCTACAGCGGCCCCGCACCGGCTACCGCTGATATACAGAGTTTTAAACTGAATGTCTGGGACAACCTTGTGCAGGACAATCGCTGTGGTTCATGCCACGGTGCAGGCGGCCAGTCGCCCACATTTGTTGACCAGAACAACATCAACAGCGCCTACGCCCAAGCTAGAACCATTGTAGATCTCACTGCGCCCTCCCAATCCAGAATGGTGACCAAAGTAGCCGGTGGCCATAACTGCTGGACAGGCAGTGACGTCGTCTGCGGAAATATTCTGACCACCTATATTTCGAAGTGGGCTGACGGGGCTGAGGGCTCTGTGAAAACGGTGGAGCTTCAAGCGCCGGTGCTCAAATCGCCTGGCTCAACCATCGCTTTCCCGGAAGGCAGCAGCGCCTTCGGAAGCACCGTTTATCCAGTATTGAGAACTTACTGCTCCGAATGCCATGGCGATGGTGGCCAAACACCTTACGTTGCCAGCGATAATGTAGATATCGCCTACCAACAATCCCAAAGCAGGATAGACCTGAACTCGCCGGAAAACTCCCGTTTTGTAGTCCGTCTGAGAAGAGATTTCCACAACTGCTGGGCAAATGGAGCTGAGACAGATTGCGACTGGTCTGCCGGCATGATGCAGATGGCTATTGAGCAGTTCGCAGAGCCATTATCACCCGAGCCGGTCGATCCTGCTCTGGTAGCCAGCAAGGCTCTGGTACTGGATTCAGATGGCCTTCTCGCCAATTCTGGCGGGCGTTTTGAGGACAATATTGTTGCGCTGTATGAATTCCAATCTGGCCAGGGCCAGATCGTCTACGACACCAGCGGCGTCTCCACACCGCTCGATCTCACTCTCAGCGGCAACGTTGACTGGGTACTGGGCTGGGGAATCAATATAGGCCCCGAAGTCAAGCCGGAAAGTGCCCCTGTAATACCCGCAGGCAAAGCGCAAGGCTCGACCGCCAGCAGTAGCAAACTGCATAGCTTACTGACAGGGTCTGGTGAATATGCCATCGAAGCCTGGGTCGCGCCGGGGAACATTACCCAGGAGGATGCAAGAATCATTACCTACTCTGGCTCCTCCACTGCCCGGAACGTAACACTGAGCCAGACCCTGCAACGGTACGAAGTGCTCCATCGCAGCACCACCAGCGATGAAAACACTCCGTTCGCTACTCAAGATGGTGACCAACTCCTGCAGGCAACTCTTCAGCACGTTGTCGTGAACTATAGCCCTGGCTCTGGGCGGCAGATCTATGTCAACGGCGAGCACTCCGGCGATCTCGACCCGGACGACCCTGGCCTGTTTTCCGATTGGGACGACAGCTTTGCGCTCGTTCTTGGCAACGAGACGGATGGCCGCTCTCCTTGGCAAGGTGTCATTCGCATGGTCGCCTTCCATAACCGGGCACTGACATCCGAACAGGTCAAAACAAACTTCGATGTAGGTGTAGGCCAGAAGTTCTACCTGCTGTTTGGTGTTTCCCATCTGATCGATGTGCCAGAAAGCTTTATCGTTTTTGATGTGAGCGTTTTTGACAACTACAGCTATCGCTTTACGGAGCCATTTTTCATCAGCCTTGATGAAACAGCTGAGCCATCAGGTATTCCACTAGAAGGCATGCGCTTGGGCATCAATGGTAAAGAGGCTACTGTCGGTCAAGCATGGGCAAATCTTAAGGTGGTTCTGGATAGTTCCTCCTACGAGCCAGGAAAAGGCCAACCATTATCGCGGCAAGGCACGATCATCGCACTCGAGAATGGCCCGGGTAGCGACGAATTCTTCCTGACCTTCGATCGGCTTGGCAGCAGCGCCTTCTCTCGTTCCGAGCCACCCCTGCCCGGAACCGTCGCGCCAGCAATCCTGCCGCCCTCATCCCATATCGGCTTAAAAACCTTTGATGAGATTAACGAGTCCATGGCCCGCATGACCGGCATCCCGACCACCAACGCTGCGGTTGCAAATACCTTCAACACGGTGAAACAGCAACTGCCCACCGTGGAGAATATCGAAGGCTTTCTTTCGTCACATCAAATGGCCATAACCCAGGTGGCAATTCAGTACTGCGACGCTCTTGTATCGAATGTCCAGAAAAGACAGAACTTCTTCCCGGGATTCGATTTTTCCGCACCTGCCGCCACAGCCTTTGATCATGGCGGCAAGAGCCAGATTACAGGGCCTCTGTTAGCAACATTTGTGGGTGACAATCTGGGCAGTCAACCGAGTACACAGGTCATTGAAGATGAAGTGGGCAGCCTGATCGACCAACTCGCCCTGTGTGGCGGATCCACCTGCCCGAACGACCGCACCGAAACCATCGTTAAAGCAAGTTGTGCCGCTGTGCTTGGCAGCGCCACCACCCTGGTTCAGTAGAGGACTACGCTCATGTTTATACGCAAACCCCTGAAACGGCCTCTGGCCAATGGCGAGCCCCTCTTCCACAACGACCACGGGCGACCACGGACTCGCAGGGAGTTCATTGCTCAAGGCTTCCGAGTTGGCACTGCGACGGTTGTTGGTACTTCAATGCTCGGCCTGTTCGCTAACCCCCGAATGGCGGCTGCCGAGTTGTCTGAACAAATAAAGGCAGAATGTGGCATCGGTATCGCAGGCGCAGGAAAAATCCCGTTTATCTGTTTTGATTTGGCCGGCGGTGCCAGCATTGCGGGCTCCAACGTGCTGATGGGCAAATCTGGTGGGCAGATGGATTTTCTGAGCACGGCGGGCTACAACAAACTGGGTGTACCAGGTGACATGCTTCCGAACGATCCGGCGTTTGTGAACACAGAACTCGGGCTGGCGTTCCACTCAGACAGCGGTTTTTTGCGGGGTATTCAGCAAAGTACCAGCATGATGACCCGCTCACAGACCAACGGCGCGATCATTGCTGCTCGCTCGGAAAACGACACCGGCAACAACCCGCACAACCCCATGTACGGTATCTATAAAGCCGGCGCGAACGGCTCCCTGCTCTCCCTGATCGGTTCACAAAGCACGGAATCAGGCGGCAACTCCATGGCGCCTATGAACCTCATTGATCCGAAAGTTCGGCCTACAAAAATCGACCGTCCATCCGATGCAATTGGATTGGTGGATGTGGGCGACCTGACCTCCATACTGAATCAGGCGGATGCGGTTTCTGTGATGGAGGCCGTTCAGCGTATCAGTGACGCTAAAATGAACCGCGTGAGCACCGGCCTCGGCACAGACGCCGAAAATGATATTCGTAAGCTGGTGCGGTGCGGCTATGCCAAGAGCGCCGATGTGGTCGACACCTATGGCGACCCGGCAATTCTTGACCCCGCCAGAGATGAGCACATTGTCGGGGCTACTGGAATTTTCACTGAGGAGGAATTCAGGGCCAACCGGGAGTTCCAGAAAACAGCTTCTGTGATGAAACTGGCCGTAAACGGCTATGCAGGTGCAGGCACCATCACCATGGGTGGCTATGATTACCACACTGGCGAGCGCGCAACCGGAGAGCGCCGGGATTTACTGGCTGGCCGCTGCATGGGTGCCTGTCTGGAATACGCTGCGAGAATGAACAAGCCACTGATGCTGTATGTATTCAGTGACGGCTCGGTATCCAGCAATGGCACTCTGGACGACTCTGAAGATGGCAGGGGCAAAGGCGTTTGGACAGGTGATAACCAGCAGACCGCAGCGTCGTTTTTCCTGGTTTATAACCCTAACGGCCGCCCTACCCCGATTCGAAATCAGATTGGCTTCATGCGGGGCGATGCCTCTGTGGAAACCGCTTCCAGCCCGGCTGCAAACAACGTAAACCAACTGGTACAAACGGTTTTGCTGAACTACATGGCGTTGCACGGCGAGCAAGCAGACTTTGCTTCGAGGTTCCTCGGCCATGGTTTGGGTAATACGGCGAGCCAGGATCGGTTGATTGCACTGGAGTCTATTGTTTAACGCGGCAGCACACCCCCGGCATCCCCTTCACGATTCCGGGGGTGCCAACCCCTCCGTAAAGTGCATCATCCGCTGGTCATCAATAATGATCGCATCAATACCCGGCAGCTTCTCGATCATCTCCAGGCCCTTTTCCGGGCCAAGCACGAACACAGCCGTAGATAGCCCGTCAGTTGTCAGGGCATCACTGCCAATGATGGTAACGCTCTGCACACCTCGCACGGATTTCCCTGTACCGGGGGAAAGTATGTGGTGCACACGCTCGCCTTGATCATCGATAAAAAAGCGTTCGTAATCACCGGATGTGGAAATAGCCAGATCGGTAAGTGGTAACACCACAACATTTCTGTTCTCTGAGCGGGGGTCACGAACACCTACAAGCCAGGGCCGGCCCCGCTTATCGCCTAGCAAGCGCAAGTCGCCACCCGCGCTGAGCCTGGCATGGCGCACGCCAGCTGATATCAGATGTTCTATACCAAGATCCACAGCGTAACCTTTGGCAATGCCTCCCAAATCTACCAATAAGCCTTTCTGGCGAAAGAAGACTGTTTGCGCCTTATCGTCCAGAACAATGTCCTGATAATTGATATGGCCAAGTCTGGCCTGAATAGATTCATCGCTTGGCTGCTGTCGCTCCCGGTAGTCGTATAAGTAACCGACAGACCCGAAGCTGATATCGAAGGCACCAGCGCTAAGAACAGCTACTTCTTCCGCTTTTCTAAAAACCTGGAATAGGCCGGTGCTTACCCGCACGGGGTTATCCGCTGCCTGCCTGTTAAGGCCGGAGAGTTCGGAGTCCTCCCTGTACCGGCTCATGTCCCTGTCCACTTGGTGGAACACCGCCAGAACATCTTTCGCGATTGCATTAGCAGTGCTCTTGTCGTCGGCCCAGAACTCAAGCTCCACCGGAGTTGTCATGGCCGTATCTGTGTAACGGAACCACTCGGCCTGAGCCATCGAAGGCATCAAATAGATAAGCAAAAGAAATAAAGGGGAACTCCAACCGATAAGCCGGCGAATATTGGAGGCATTGAAGAGAATTAGAGGCATCAGCGATCAGACAATCCCTGTTCGTGGCTCAACAATGCCTGTTTGCGTTTAATCCCCCAGCGATAGCCAGAAAGGCTGCCGTCGCCTCGCAATACGCGATGGCATGGCACAACCACGGCCATTGGATTAGCCGCACAGGCGCCTGCGACAGCTCTCGACGCAGTGGGCATACCCATCTGACGTGCAATATCACCATAGCTGGATGAACTTCCTGAAGGAATCTCCTGCAATGCCTGCCAAACCCTGCATTGAAACTCCGTGCCACGAAGATCAAGTTCTACAGAGAGCGGTCTGCGGCTGTCGATCAGGTGATTCATTACCTCGGTAAACCAGGGGGCCCGGGAATCGTTTGCATGGGTGAGCTCAGCATTTGGGAAACGTTGAGCAAGGTCGTCTACCAGTTCGTCGGCTGTTTCTCCCGGCAAAACAGCACAAACGCCTTTGGGCGTGCATGCAACCAGAACCTCACCGAGGTAGCAGTGGCCGGTTTGCCATAGGATGGTTTCGTCCTGAGCGTTCTTGGCCGTCATGAAAAACTCCTCAGCATGGGCTCATCCGGGGTATTGCGGAACTCGAGAGTTCAAGCGAACGTATTAAGGATCATGTCAGTGAGAAGGCAAACGTGCAATTTTTTATCGGGAAAGGGATTAAAAACATGCCGGGCACTGCCTGAATGACAGCGACCGGCAAGCTACTACAACGTACTACCAGGCTTAGCTCTTGCGAGCGTCTTCCCAGGTTTTAATCAGCTCATCGTAAGGGACTGTTTGGCCCTGCACCTTTTCATTCGTCAGCTTGGGCTTGGGTGCGCCCGGCTGGTCGAACCAGTACTGTGGATCACGGGGCTCGTTCAGCTTGGGAGCACATGTGGTCAGAACATTGGCTCTCTGTAGCCGCTCCATAACCCGATCCTGAGCCTTTGCCAAACCATCAAGCGCTTCCTGCGCTGTGGCTTCACCACTGGCTGCCTGAGCAACATACTGCCACCACAACTGAGCCATCTTCGGGTAGTCGGGAATGTTGGTGCCGGTAGGCGTCCACTGAACCCGTGCAGGGCTGCGGTAGAATTCAACCAGGCCGCCCAACTTAGGTGCCATTTCCGTCATCACGTCCGAGTTGATATCGGAATCGCGAATCGGGGTCAGACCTGCCACAAGCTTTTCAAGGGACACCGTTTTCGACACGGTGAACTGTGCGTAAAGCCATGCCGCCAAGCGACGTTTTTCAGGTGTCGAGTTCAGGAAGGTCCAGGAGCCAACGTCCTGATAACCCAGTTTCATGCCTTCCTCCCAGTAGGGGCCACGTGGAGATGGAGCCATGCGCCACTTCGGCAGACCTTTTTCATCTACAACCGGCAGCCCTTCCTCAATCATGCTGGCGGTGAAGGCTGTATACCAGAAAATCTGCTGGGCAACATTGCCTTGAGCAGGCACTGGGCCGGATTCGGAGAAGGTCATCCCTGTGGCCTCTGGTGGCGCATACTTGCCCATCCAGTCAACGTACTTCTCTGTCGCGTATACAGCAGCCGGGCTGTTTGTAGCACCACCGCGGGAGACATCAGAACCAACAGGGTGGCAATCCTCTACCCGAACGCCCCATTCATCTACAGGTAAACCGTTAGGCAGGCCTTTATCGCCAGCACCCGCCATGGAGAACCAGGCATCGGTGAAGCGCCATCCCAGGGAGGGATCCTTCTTGCCGTAGTCCATGTGGCCGTATACTTTTTTGCCGTCTATCTCTTTAACGTGCACCGAGAAGAACTCGGCAATATCTTCGTAGGCAGACCAGTTAACCGGCACACCCAGGTCATAGCCGTAGAGTTCCTTGAATTGCTTTTTCAGGTCGTCGCGCTCAAACCAGTCAGCGCGGAACCAGTAAAGGTTGGCAAACTGCTGGGTAGGCAATTGATACAACTTGCCATCAGGCCCTGTAGTGAAATCAAGGCCAATGAAATCATCAAGATCCAGTGTTGGCAGGGTAAATTCTTTGCCCTCACCCTTCATGATATCTTCAACGGCAACAACCTTGCCGTACCTGACGTGCGTGCCAATCAAGTCTGAGTCGTTCACGTAGCCGTCATAAATGTTGCGCCCCGACTGCATCTGGGTTTGCAACTTCTCGATAACATCCCCTTCCTGAATCAGGGTATGGGTAAGCTTAATGCCGGTGATGTCTGTGAAGGCCTTGGCCAGCACGCTGGATTCGTATTCGTGGGTCGCAATGGTTTCCGAAACAACATTGATTTCCATGCCACGGAAAGACTCCGCAGCCTTCGTGAACCAGGCCATTTCTTCCATCTGCTGTTCTTTGGTAAGGGTAGACCGTTTGAACGAGTCATTTACCCACTTTTCAGCTGCATCCGAGTACTGGTCAGCACTGGCCTGCAAGCTCAGGCCCATACTGACGGCACCGATTGCAGCGCCAAGCAGTAGGGTCTTAGGATATTTATTGTTTTTAAACATACCCAACCTCGTCATCTTTATTATGAATGGGGCGAAGAAGATCTTCGCTCCGGTTTTTGGCTTGTTACAGCTCTTGTTACCTCTAGCCTTGCCCTTCCGAAAACCAAACACTTATCACGTTCGTTCCTGGTGAAAAAATAGTTCGGTTTCGAATCCTTTACAACATTTAAGCAAGTTTATTCGGGGTGCGTTTATTGCACCCTGTTCAGCCTCTCCTCTAGCCCCATCGCAACAGAACCAGAAGCCAGACAACAGACACAGCCAACGCAACCCACAAAGTGATGTCACTAACCGCAAGGAACGTGAGGTGTATATAGGCTGCCGAAAGCAAACCAATAAACAACCGGTCTCCGCGCGTTGTCTCTATCGGCAAAAAGCCTTTGCGCTCTATACAGGGGGATACAATTTCGTAAACGGTCATTACCGCAAGAATCATGGCAATAACTGAAAAAAACACGATGACCGTAGGGGTCCAATTCATCCAGGCAACCATATGCTTTCTCCTTAAACGCGCCCGAGAGCGAAGCCTTTAGCCACATGGTTACGAACGAACCAGATAACCAGCAAGCCTGGGATTATTGTTAAAACGCCGGCTGCCGCCAGCACTCCCCAATCAATGCCACTCGCCCCTATGGTACGAGTCATGATTGCGCCAATGGGCTGAGCATCCACAGAGGTCAGTGTTCTGGCCAGAAGCAACTCAACCCACGAAAACATGAAGGCAAAGAAGGCCGTTACGCCGATACCTGAGCGAATCATCGGCAAAAACACTTTGATGAAGAATTTGGGAAAACTGTAGCCATCGATGTAAGCCATCTCATCGTATTCACGGGGAACGCCCTTCATGAACCCTTCAAGAATCCAGACTGCTAAGGGCACGTTGAACAAGCAGTGGGCCAAGGCAACGGCGATATGAGTATCGAAAAGCCCGATAGATGAATACAGCTGAAAGAACGGCAGCAGGAAAACCGCCGGCGGTGCCATCCGGTTGCTGAGCAACCAGAAGAACAGATGCTTGTCCCCCAGAAACTTGTACCGGCTGAATGCGTAGGCTGCAGGCAAAGCAACCAACAAGGTAATCACCACGTTGATAGACACATACGCCATTGAGTTGAGGTAGCCGTTATACCAACTGGGGTCTGTAAAGATCACCGCATAATTATCAAACGTGAAATTCTGCGGCCACAGGGTAAGCCCCCCCAGAATTTCGCGGTTGGTTTTGAACGACATGTTCAGCAGCCAGTAAACCGGCGTAAGAAGGAGCAGGATGTATACCGTGATCCCGATGTTTTTATAGCCTGTTTGCCTCATCACACTCTCCTTATTTTTCTTTGTCGGCGTGAGTAATGGCTGTGAAGAACAACCAGGAGATCAGCAATACGATCAGGAAGTAGATCAGTGAGAATGCCGCTGCACGCCCAAGATCAAACTGCCCTATTGCCATGGTTGTCAGGGTCTGGCTAAGGAAGGTTGTCGAGCTTCCCGGGCCCCCGCCAGTGAGTACGAAGGGTTCGATATAGATCATGAAGCTGTCCATAAACCGCAACAGCACAGCGATGATCAATACGCTCTTGAGACGCGGAAGCTGGATATAACGAAACACCGCCCACTTGGAAGCACGGTCAATTTCAGCCGCTTGATAAAAGGCCTCAGGAATTGCCCTCAGGCCCGAGTAGCACAACAGGGCAACCAGAGGTGTCCAGTGCCAAACGTCCATCAGAAGGACGGTCAGCCAGGCGTCTACAGTATCGCCCGTATAGTTGTAATCAATTCCCGCCTGGTTGATTGCCCAGCCAAATAGACCGATATCACCCCGGGCAAATATCTGCCAGATGGTTCCTACAACGTTCCAGGGGATAAGTAACGGAATAGCAACCAGAATAAGGCAAAGCGAGCCCTTGATCCCGGACTTGGGCATCATCAACGCAACACCAATACCCAAAGGAATCTGAATCAGCAGCACAGCACCAGAGAAGGCAAACTGACGGACCAACGAAGCCTGTAGCCGCTCATCCGTCAGAACTTCTTTGAACCACTCTGTGCCAACGTAGTACGCCTGGCCTGGCCCAAAGATATCCTGAACCGAATAGTTCACCACCGTCATCAGAGGGATCAGTGCCGAGAAGGCAACGAGAAGGAAAACCGGGAGGACGAGCCACCAGGCTCGGTTATCTGGGATCTTATCCATCACTGTTGCTCCTGTACCAGGAATTCATCCACGTAAAGCATTAGCCACTGCCCCGGGAACAGTAGATTTACCTGGCTACCAACGCCGGCATCAAACTCCTCACTCTGGCGCACTTTCATTTGCTGTTCGCCAAGCTTTACCGTCACAATTTTGTAGGTACCCAAGTCCTCTACATCCCTTACTTCAGCGGCATAGGTGCCATCGGAGCTTACGGGTGAGAGCTCTATAAATTCGGGCCGTATACCAATCTTCACGTTTTCCGATTCCATGGCACCTAGAATTTCTAGCTGCCATGGCTCCAGGCGAATCTCTGTTGAATCAAATCGAACGCCTCCCGAGCACCTCTCAACCTCCATAATGTTCATGCCAGGGCTACCGATGAAATAGCCGACGAACGTGTGATTAGGTACCTCAAACAGCTCTGTGGGCGTACCGAATTGCACTACTTGCCCGTCGTACATCACGGCAATTCTGTCGGCAAATGTAGATGCCTCAAGCTGATCGTGTGTGACGTACACCATGGTGATATCGAACTGCTCGTGAATCTGCTTGAGCTTTCTACGCAACTTCCACTTGAGCTGAGGGTCAATAACCGTCAGGGGTTCATCGAACAAAATGGCGGAGACATCTTCCCTCACCAAACCACGGCCCATGGAAACCTTCTGTTTTTCATCAGCCGTCAGGTTTTTCGCCTTCTTGTGCAGTTTGTCCTCGATCTCAAGAACCTCTGCTATCTCCTGCACGCGGGTTTTGATCTTTGCAGCAGGTACCTTGTTGTTCTTGAGGGGGAAAGCCAGATTCTCGAATACGGTCATCGAGTCGTACACCACAGGGAACTGGAACACCTGGGCTATATTTCTGTCTCGGGGTGACAGTTCGTTCACCCGCTTGCCGTCAAACAGCACCTCCCCTTCGGAAGGCTGAACCAACCCGGAGATAATGTTCAGCATGGTGCTTTTGCCACAGCCCGATGGCCCAAGCAGCGCATAAGCCCCGCCTTTGTGCCATACATGATCCAGCTGACGGATGGCGTAATCATCAGGGCCTGATGGGTTAGCACTGTAGCTGTGTGCCAAAGATTTCAGTTGAATTTCAGCCATCAGTTTGCACCTCCTGAAACCCGGGTTGGTGTATGCACCAGCTGCTCATTACTATCGAACACAAACAGTTTGTTCACCGGCAAGTACACCTTGAGCGGCGCGCCAGTGTGGTACTGATGAACGCCCATCAACTGCAGCACCATCTCGAAATGGCTGTTCTCAACATGCATAAAGGTTTCAGAGCCACTGATCTCGCTGAGAGCAACTTCCATAGACATCTCAAGGTCATCATCATTGGCTGGCACCAGCGCAATGTGGCTGGGGCGAATCCCGAACCAATAGTCGCCCGGGGCCAGCCTTGCCAACTCTTGTGTTAGTGCGTGGTGTGAATATTCATCAAAGGTTACCTCGGTATCGCTTACACGGCCGCGAACGATGTTCATGGGGGGTTCACTGAACAACTGTGCTGCAAGGGTGTTAACGGGTGAACGATAAACATCCATAACAGGCCCACTCTGAACAACGCCACCCTCATGTAACAAAGTTGTGGTGCCACCCAGCGCCAAAGCCTCATTGGCTTCCGTTGTTGCGTAAACTGCGATGCACTGACGCTCTCGAAACAGATCCCGCAGCTCAGCACGAAGCTCTTCTCTCAACTTGTAGTCCAGATTCACCAGGGGTTCATCGAACAACACCAGCGTTGCATCTTTTACCAATGCTCGCGCCATAGCCGTTCGCTGTTGCTGGCCGCCGGAAAGTTCAAGAGGGTAACGTTTAAGCAGAGGTTCGATCTGTAGCATTGATGCCGTCTCTTTCACCCGGCGATCAATTTCAGAGCCTGACATTTTGGCAAGGCGTAGCGGTGAGGCGATATTTTCGTAAACGGTGAGTGTGGGGTAATTAATGAACTGTTGGTAGATCATCGAAATGTTCCGGCGCTGCACGCTTTGCCCGGTTACATCTTCACCCTTATAGAGCACACGCCCCTTCGTCGGCTTATCAAGCCCGGCCATCAGGCGCATCATTGAGGTTTTGCCGGCTAGTGTCCGGCCAAGCAGAACATTGAAAGATCCCGCCTCAAACGTGAGGTTGGCATCCCGAACGTAATCGACACCGTCGACCGTGCGGGAGAGATTCTCCAGCGTTAAGGACATAAGCTTTCCTTGTTATTCTTATAAAAGCGCAACCGGATACAAAACGAACACCCGGAAACTTATTGTTTGGGTTTATGAACGCAAAGCTCATACCACTTTTTTCTTTCAACCCTCCAGAACACCACCAACTCCATGATTTACTAAACTATTCCATATCGACGACAGATTCACATACGAAAGCAATGATGTTCGTTTGGAAACAATTTGTTCAAACGAAGCATTGACGTGAACAACTGTTAAACAGATTATTGAACAGTTCTCACGCATCAACTGAACACATGCTCCCCAAAGCATCTCCAAAACAAGAAAACGAACACAGGGATGTAGTCTGATGAAGAATAGCCCACAAACGGAAAGTCGAACGGATGTTTCTGAATCCTGGCAACGTTGCATAGCCTTGGGGCTGGACCACGAAGCCGAACCGATTCAACCAACACTCAGCACGGAACAGCTGCAAGATATAACGCGGCAATATGGTGAACTACTCACCAGCGCAGAGGCTGAGGTGGTTCCCTATTACCAGAACGTACTTTCCAGCAGTCGGTGCCAGATTCTACTGGCGGACCACAAGGGCACTGTCCTGAAAAGCTGGGGAGACCAGCGCACCACTGAATCGCGATTGGAGCCCTGGTTCCGGGAAGGTGCTAACTGGCGGGAGCAGCTGTGCGGTACCAATGCCATAGGAACAGCCATAGCAAGCCGGCGGGCGGTACAGGTACAAAGGAGCGAGCATTTTCTGAAGGTTCACAGAAGCCTCATAGCATCAGCCGCCCCCATTTTCGATTCAGAAAAAGAATTGACCGGTGTGTTGAGCGTGTTCAGCGATGCCTATCTGCCACAGCACCACACTCTCGGTATGGTGCGCCTGCTTGCTCAATCCGTTGAAAACCGGCTGCTCAATCGGCAATTTGAGGCGGACTTTTTTCAAATCACCCTCAACACGACCGCCGACAACTTTGATAGCCCTTGGTCCGGAATCCTCGTGTGCAATGATTTAGGCCGGGTTGTCGCCAGCAATCGACGGGCAGATCAACTACTGGGCACTCAAACAAAGAATGTCATGCTCGATGAACTGTTCACTACCAGTCGCAGTGACGTTCTTGGCCACCCGGAACAGTCTCCGCTGCAGCTGAAAACCAAAAGTAAAGTCCGACTAAGCGCCCTCGTAAAACGCCCTTCAACCATCCGAACCGCGCCTGCTGAGACGAAAGCAGTTGTGCAGCGCGCCCCTTTCCCTGGTAAACCGGCAAGCTTTTCCAACCTCGAGTACGGTGACACCTCCGTACGTCGATGTGCCGAGCAAAGTTTAAAAGTTCTTGAGCGAGGCGTTCCGGTACTGATTACAGGCGAAACCGGCGTGGGGAAAGAGGTTTTGGTGAATGCCCTGCATAAAGCTTCGCAGCGAAAAGATCAGCCACTGGTTGCGGTCAACTGTGCAGCCATACCGCCAGAACTTGTGGAATCAGAGCTGTTTGGTTACGAGCCTGGAGCATTTACAGGCGCTCGAGCGAAAGGCTCTCTTGGCCTGATCCGCAATGCTCACAAAGGCATTTTGTTTCTCGATGAGATTGGCGAAATGCCGGTTTCCGCCCAATCAAGACTGCTTAGGGTATTACAAGAACGGGTAGTTACGCCTGTGGGCGCAACAGAGGGTGTTATGGTTGATATTTGGCTGATCACAGCAACCAATCGCTCCCCCCTATCCAGCATAGAATCCGGGCAGTTCCGGGCTGACCTTTACTATCGGATCAACGGGCTGTCTGTGGAGCTACCTGCTTTAAGGCACCGAAAAGATTTACGAAGCCTGATTCAGCATATCTATCAGCAGCATCGAGACCCGGGCCAAAGCGAATCCTTAGCTCCTCAATTATTGTCAACGCTGGAAAACCACCCTTGGCCAGGGAACATTCGCCAGTTGGTAAACGTTTTGAAAGTAGCCATTGCCTTGGCTGATGGGGAAGACGTACAAATTTGGCACTTGCCTGCAGACTTTCTGGCCGAGTTCGGCGGTACGGCACCCCCGGACGAAACTGCAGCTCCAGAATACTCAGAACGACACACACCGGAACCGGCAAAAGTTCCCATTCAGCGGGAGGGCGGCGAGCACAATAGCCATGCCCATATACTGCAGGTTTATCACAGGTGTAAAGGTAACGTTTCCAGCGCTGCCAAAGAGCTTTCGATCAGCCGAAACACGCTATACAAACGACTTCGGGAACTGGGGCTGCGCTAACCCTCAGTTCCCGACCATACCTAATCATTTCAAGAGATCTGATCAGAGCTTCTGTACCGCATGAATCCATCCCTCATACAACTCATCACGCTTTTGTTTTGTCATGATGGGCTCAAAGCTGCGGTCACACCGCCAGAGGTCCGAGAGCTCGTCGAGCGATTCATAGACCCCTGCTTTAAGCCCTGCCAAATACGCCACACCCAAAGCCGTAGTTTCTATAACTGAAGGCCTGTCTACCCTCGCGCCCAGAATGTCTGCAAGGAACTGAAGCACCCAATTATTCGCTACCATTCCGCCATCAACCCGCAGAGTAATCGGGCGCATGCCGTCTTTTTCCATGGCCTTCTGCAAGTCTTTGGTTTGATAACACACCGACTGCAGCCCCGCAGTTACGATTTCTTTTATGCCCGTATCTCTGGTCAAACCAAAAATCGCTCCCCGCGCGTTGGGATCCCAATAAGGCGCCCCCAGCCCGGTAAATGCAGGCACAAGATACACACCGTGATCTAGCGGCGTATCCTTTGCCAATGGTTCTGTGTCGCAGGCGTTCTCAATTAACTGCAGACCATCGCGCAACCATTGAATCGCAGCGCCCGCCACAAAAATACTGCCTTCCATGGCGTAGGTAGGCTTGCCATTCAGGCGGTAGGCCACGGTTGTTAACAGCCTGTGCTCTGATTTCAAAGCCTTCTCGCCCGTGTTGAGCATGAGGAAGCAGCCGGTGCCGTAGGTGCTTTTGGCCATTCCTACATCGAAGCAGGTTTGGCCGAACAGGGCTGCTTGCTGATCACCCGCCACACCCAGCACCGACACGCCATTGAGGGCTTCACACTCAGTAATCTCACCAAAATCGTCGGCAGAATCCAAAACCTCGGGCAACAGGGATTCAGGAATATTGAACAGTTCGAGCAGATCCGGATCCCACTGCTGGGTGTGAATGTTGAACAACAAAGTTCGGCTTGCATTGGTGGCGTCAGTTTTGTGCACTCGCCCGCCAGTCAGGCGCCACAAAAGAAACGTATCGATCGTTCCAAAAGCCAGCTCTCCCCGCTCTGCTCGCTCGCGAGCGCCAGGAACATTATCAAGAATCCAGCGAATTTTAGTGGCTGAAAAATAGGGATCGATCAGCAGGCCCGTTTTGCTGTGGACCGCAGGTTCACGGCTTTCGCTCTTGAGGGTCTTACAATAGGACGCTGTTCGGCGATCCTGCCACACAATCGCATTGTAAACAGGCTTGCCTGTCTTCCTGTCCCAAACAATGGTGGTTTCCCGTTGGTTGGTGATGCCTACCGCAACCACCTCATCGTCTGTTCCGCACTCCTCCGCCATGACCTCAGTGCACGTTTTGGTCACGGTTGACCAGATATCCTCCGGATCGTGCTCAACCCACCCGCTATCCGGAAAATGCTGAGGGAACTCCTGCTGGCGTACGGCGTGAATGTTGCCTTTCAAATCAAACAGAATGGCTCGGGAACTGGTTGTGCCCTGATCAATGGATAGCAGGTACTGGCTCATTGCTATTTCGTCCTCGCTTTCTTATTTGTTCGTATGTTTACTTTTTTGAATATGATTGCCAAGATATTTCGCAACCATCATCTGCTGACGAACAGTTAAGTGGCTCTAAATGCTGTATAAAACGCTCAAAAAGACTAAACTTTACTCTACCTGAGTTTATAATTGCTCATTATTTCGCATAAGAACAACCACAGGGTGGAGGCTTTTTGAATGGCACAGCGGCGGCGACAGGATCAGATTATAGAGCTGATCCAACAGAACGGCTTTGTAACCACCGAGCAGCTGGTAGACCAATTCAAGGTAACCCCACAAACCATTCGCCGGGATCTGAACGAACTCGCCAAAGAGAACAAGTTACGCCGACATCATGGCGGGGCCGGGATTGACTCCAGCACCATGAATACTTCCTACCATGATCGAAAGATCATGGATCTGGAAGCAAAGGAACGCATTGCCGAAGCCATGGTTGCAATGATTCCTGATAACTCGTCAATGTTCATCAATATTGGCACCACCACCGAAACCATCGCCAAAGCTCTGCTCCAGAAGAATAACCTGCAGATTGTGACCAACAACCTGCACGTTGCCTCCATCCTTTCTGCCAAGGAGGATTTTCATGTGATTATTGCCGGCGGCGAGGTCAGAAGTCGTGATGGCGGCATTGTTGGCGAGGCAACCCGCGACTTTATTAATCAATTCAAAATGGACTTCGGCATTATCGGAATCAGCGGTATCCACAATGATGGTTCCCTGCTTGATTTTGACTACCGCGAAGTTCGGGTGGCGCAGGCTATTATCGCTAATTCCAACCAGGTACTACTCGCCGCCGACCATTCCAAGTTTGGCCGAAATGCAATGGTAAGACTGGGTAATATATCCCAGGCAGATCACGTATTTACCGACCAAAGGCCACCTGCCGAAATCTCCCGAATTCTGAAAGAGCACAGCATCAAACTTCACATTGTTTAATTAGCACCAGGTATTGAGCCTCCTGCTCCCCATTAGCACCCCTCACAATCTTCGTTTATTTTCCATATTTTCCTTTACGAAAACGAAAGTCTTTCGCATACTACTCAAACAACCTATTTAGCTTCAGAAAAGTTCGCTTGCAGCACCTCAAAATGGCGCCTTTTCCCACAGCATCAGGAGATGAGTAGCAATGACTATGGGGCATGAACAGTACGATGTTGTCGTGATTGGCGGCGGCGTTAACGGCACAGGCATAGCGATGGATGCGGCTGGCCGCGGCCTGAAAGTGCTGCTCTGTGAAATGAACGACCTGGCATCTGCAACCTCCTCGAACAGCAGCAAACTCATTCATGGCGGGCTTCGTTATCTGGAGCACTATGAATTCCGGCTTGTGCAGAAAGCATTGGCCGAGCGCGAGTCTCTACTCAAAAACTCACCCCATATCATGCGCCCAATGCGCTTTCGTCTTCCGCATCGCCCTCACCTGAGGCCAGCCTGGATGATTCGCACAGGTCTGTTCCTTTATGACCACCTGGCGAAACGTGAAATGCTACCCGGGTCACGTTCAATCCGCTTTGATAAGTCAGGGCCATTGAAGCCAGATATTACCAAAGGGTTTGAGTACTCTGACGGGTGGGTTGATGACGCAAGACTGGTCATCCTCACTGCGAAAAAAGCACAGGAATCCGGTGCAACCATTCTCACCCGAACCAAGTGCGTGAATGCCGTGCGTGGGGACAAGAACTGGACCGTCACCCTCCGCAATATGGTCAGCGAAGAAGAAAAAACCGTTTCAGCCAAGGTTATTGTTAACGCTTCTGGACCCTGGGTAAGCAAGCTGTTTGGGGAAACCCTCTCCATGCCTGCCCCCAAAACGATTCGAATGGTCAAAGGCAGCCATATTGTTGTGCCCAAGATCAACGAGGATCAGGAGGCCTACATTCTCCAGAATGAAGATGAGCGCATCGTGTTTGTGATCCCCTATGAGGACCAATTCTCTCTGGTGGGCACTACAGATGTTGAATACGAGGGCGACCCCAAGGATGCAAAAATCTCCCCGGAAGAGACAGACTACCTGCTGAAAATTGTGAATGCGCACTTTGTCAGGCAACTGGAACCATCAGATGTGGTCTGGTCCTACTCCGGTGTCAGGCCGCTAATGGATGGTGAAGAAGAAAATGCCCAAAAAGCCTCCCGCGACTACTCGTTTGAGATTGACCAAGCAAAAGGCAAGGCGCCTTTAATTTCAGTTTTCGGCGGCAAAATAACCACCTACAGAAAGCTTGCTGAGGTCGCAACCAACAAGCTTTGCCACTTCTTCCCGGAAGCCAGTGGCCGCTGGACGAAAACCGCAGTTTTGCCTGGTGGCGACTTTGCTACCAAGGATAGCCTTTCAGCAGAACTCAAGCAGAATTACCCTTGGCTAGCGGACGACATTATTAGCCGTTATGTGAGAACTTACGGCACAGCCTCCCGCGAACTACTGCAGGGTTGCACCTCTATGGAGGAGTTAGGCCAGCTCTTTACCGGCAACCTGTATGAGAAAGAGGTTCAGCACCTTGTGAAACACGAGTGGGCAATGACCTCAGAGGATATCCTTTGGCGCAGAACCAAGCAGGGGCTCTATGCATCAGTCAGCGATGTTGAAGCGCTTGACGCCTATCTTGAGATAAACTCATAGCAGCTGCGCTATCCGCTCCTGAAGCTCCGGAATCACCTCGTTTTCAAACCAGGGATTCCGGCGCAACCAGAGGTTATTACGCGGGCTCGGATGGGGCATTGGCAGCTTTTCTGGCCAGTATTGTCGCCAGTTCTGGACATTTTCAGTCACGGACTTTTTTGCATCTGGCAGATGCCAAGCATGGGCATATTGGCCTATCACAAGAGTCAGCTCTATATTAGGCAAGCGCTCCAGTAATGCGCTACGCCAAGCAGGCGCGCACTCCGGCCTTGGTGGCAGATCTCCAGATTTCCCCGTTCCGGGGTAACAAAAACCCATGGGCAAAATGGCCAGCTTTCGGTCATCGTAAAACTCTTCCTTCGTAACCCCCATCCATTGCCGAAGCCGGTCACCGCTGGGATCGTTGAATGGCAAGCCCGTTTCGTGAACACGCCTTCCAGGGGCCTGTCCCACCACAAGGATTCGGGACTCCTCAGACACCTGCACAACGGGTCGTGGGCCCAATGGCAAAAACTCCGCACATAGGATGCAGGCACGCACTTGGCGAACCAGTTCACCGAAAGGTAAATGTGCAAGGTTATCCGTCATAAGTTCCGAATCATCCCGGCGATTGCATAATAACCGTTTTCCCGTAACCATATAGCTCAAAACGCAATGCGGCAAGCAGCCTTAATTTGCTCACCACAACACAATCAGGTATTCAAAATGAACGCAAAAGCAGGCCCCCTACCCTTGCCAGAAATTGATGTTGAGGAGTTTCGCAAGGTCGTTCGAAGCCGCCGGTCTGTTCGACGCTTTACGGATGAGCCTATCCCCGATGCCGTGCTTGAGGACTGTCTGGAGCTTGCGACGCTGGCACCAAATTCCAGCAACCTGCAGCCTTGGGAGTTTTTTGTCGTCAGAACACCAGAACTGCGAGGCAAGCTTGCCGAGGCCTGTCTAGGCCAGAACGCTGCGACCACTGCCCCGGTATTGATTGCAATTGTTGCGCGCCCAGACACCTGGAGAAAGCACGCTCGCCTTGCGCTGGAAGAATGGCCAAAGGATGAAAAGCTGCCTGGTATTGTTGAGAAGTACTACAAAAAAATCGCACCTATTCACTACAACCAGGGGCCATTTGGTGTCTTGGGAGTGGCCAAAAAATCCCTCGGACTAGCCGTAGGGCTGACCCGCCCGATTCCCCGTGGCCCATACTCAGTGAACGAAATGAAGGTGTGGGCAACCAAATCCACCGCCTTGGCGGCCCAAAACCTGATGCTTGCACTTCGGGCACACGGCTACGACTCATGCCCTATGGAAGGCTTTGACGAGTGCCGTGTGCGCAAACTGCTAAAACTCCCCCGTAAAGGGCTGGTCACCATGGTATTGGCCGCAGGCCGCCGAGCTGAAAATGGCGTCTACAACCAACAATACAGGTTCGATCAGGACACCTTGATTCACTATCTGTGAGGGATCAGAGATCAGCTGCCCAAACCCTTATGGCAGCTGGTCTCCGAACACACTGGCACCTTCTTCCGGCGTGCTGACCGCGCGCCGCATCCAGCCAAACAACTCTCGACCAAAACCTTTTTGATACCCCGATAAGTCTGGCTTCGCGGGTTCCCGGCTTGCAAACTCCGTTTCATCCACAAGGATGTCCAGGGTGCACTTATCCGCATCCAGGCATATAGCGTCACCATCTTTAACCCGGGCAAGCGCTCCACCTTCAAGGGCTTCCGGGTACACGTGAATCGCTGCGGGAACCTTGCCGGACGCCCCAGACATTCGACCGTCCGTAACAAGGGCAACCTTGAACCCTCTATCCTGCAATACCCCGAGATACGGCGTCAGCTTGTGCAGCTCCGGCATACCATTGGATCTTGGACCCTGAAAGCGCACAACAACAACGCAGTCTTTATCCAGTTCGCCCGCATCGAACGCAGCTTTCAGTTCATTCTGATCATTGAACACCACAGCGGGCGCTTCAACTTTGTGGTGCTCTGCCGCAACCGCAGAAACCTTGATCACGCCCCGCCCAAGGTTGCCGTGCAATACCTTGAGGCCACCGTCTGGCGCAAAAGGCTCAGATGCAGTGCTTAGCACGTCTGGGCGCAGGCTTTTTCCAATAAATGGCTGCCACGCCAACGTGCCAGATTCCAATATTGGCATTTGGGTATAGCGTTCCAGCCCGCGCCCTACAACCGTCTCCACATCGTTATGCAAGAGCCCGTTATCAAGCAGTTCCCGAATCAGGAAGGGTGTTCCACCAGCTTCGTGGAAGGCGTTCACATCTTCTTCGCCATTAGGGTATATGCGGGTCATGGACGGCACAGCAGAGGACAGATCGGCGTAATCATCCCAGTCGATAATAATGCCGGCAGCGCGGGCAATCGCCACCCAATGCAGCGTATGGTTGGTGGAACCTCCCGTTACCAGAAGTGCAACCAGCGCATTTACAATGCTTTTTTCATCAACCATATCACCCAAGCCAAGTTCTCCCCCCTGAGGCTTGGATAGACGGATCACTTGCTCGGTTGCAGCACGGGTTAGCTGATCCCGCAACGGGGTGTTCGGGTGAACAAAGGCCGCCCCGGGTAAATGCAGCCCCATAACCTCCACCAGTAACTGGTTGCTGTTCGCAGTTCCATAAAAGGTGCAAGTGCCTGGGCTGTGGTAGGACTTGCTCTCAGCCTCGAGCAACTCCTCTTTGCCAATCTTTCCTTCTGCGTACAGTTGCCGGATTCGCTGCTTTTCTTTATTCGGAAGGCCAGAAGGCATAGGGCCGGCTGGAACAAGAATGGTAGGCAGGTACCCAAAACTGAGGGCACCAATCATTAGCCCCGGAACAATCTTGTCACAAATCCCCAACAACAACGTCGCATCAAACATGTTGTGGCTCAGAGCCACGGCAGTGCTCATGGCAATAGTGTCCCGAGAGAACAAGCTGAGTTCCATGCCGGGCTGGCCTTGGGTCACGCCATCACACATGGCCGGCGTACCACCAGCAAACTGGGCCACAGACCCCATACCATGGGCGGCTTCACGAATAACATCGGGAAAGCCCGCGTATGGCTGATGCGCTGAGAGCATGTCGTTATAGGCCGAAACCATGGCCACATTGGCTTTGCTCATGAGCTTCAAGGTGTCTTTATCGCTCTGACCGCAAGCCGCAAAGCCATGGGCAAGATTGCTGCAGGAGAGCGCCCCCCGGTGCGGCGACTGTGCTTTAAGCTCATTCATCTGGCCAAGGTAATCCTCTCGAGAGGCGCGGCTGCGGTCGATAATTCGCTGGGTAACTTTTTGAACCGTCGGATGCATCTTGAAGCTCCAATATCTGCCAGTTATGCAATAACACTCAATAGTACGTAATTTTACCTTCTTTTTATTGCAATCATTACTACGATGTTCATAAACGAGCATTATTTTGTTATATTTACTACATTAACAACAAAGTTCGAGCGAGAATCGAACACAACATCCAGATCAGGATCCAGAAAATGACAATTCGTATCGCAATTAATGGTTTTGGACGGATTGGCCGCAACATCCTCCGCGCGCTTTATGAAAATGACTACCGCAACCGACTCCACGTAGTTGCAATCAACGACCTTGGCGACGCAGAAACCAATGCCCACCTCCTAAAGTATGACAGTGTTCACGGGCGTTTTAATGCAGAAGTCAGCCACGATTCCGAATCTATCAGCGTAAATGGCGACCGGATTGCTATCACCGCCACTCGCAACCCGGAAGACCTACCCTGGGGCGAGCTGAATGTTGACCTTGTTTTAGAGTGCACCGGATTGTTCACCAAGCGTGATGAGGCAGAAGCCCACATCAAAGCCGGCGCCCGCAAGGTTATTATCTCGGCTCCAAGCCCGGATGCCGATGCCATGATTGTTTATGGTGTAAACCACAACACACTCACGGCACAGCACTCTATTATTTCCAGTGCATCCTGCACCACTAACTGCCTGGCGCCGGTTGCCGATGCGCTACATAAAGCAATAGGCATCGAAAGCGGGTTAATGACCACCATACATTCCTATACGAACGATCAGAATTTAAGCGATGTGTACCATACTGATCTCTACCGCGCCCGCTCCGCAACCCAGTCGATGATCCCTACCAAAACTGGCGCCGCAGCAGCCATCGGGAAAATCATTCCCGAGTTGGATGGTAAGCTTGACGGCCTGGCAGTGCGAGTGCCAACGATCAACGTATCGTTGGTCGATTTCGGTTTTATCGCAAGCCGGGAAACCTCCATTGAAGAAGTAAATGCGGTGGTAAAGGCCGCGGCTGAATCCAATCCGGTACTAGGCTACAACATAGAGAAACTGGTCAGCATTGATTTCAACCACAATGCCCTATCCAGCATTTTCGACGCAAACCACACTCGCGTGCTTGGCTGTCATGTAAAAGTCATGGCTTGGTACGATAATGAGTGGGGATTCTCAAACCGGATGCTGGACAATGCTCTCGCACTGATGGAAGCCAGCCAATAGAGGCGACCACTCCGGAACAAGCGTAAACTTGAACGACATTAACCCGAACAACCAAGGGACACTATATATGCTCAGGCGTACCAAAATTGTCGCCACCCTAGGCCCTGCTACGGACTCCCCGGAGTCCCTGGCTGCCATCATCCGTGCTGGAGTCGATGTTACCCGGCTCAACTTTTCCCATGGCAGCGCAGATGAGCACATGGAGCGAGCCCGTCGAGTGCGGGACGCAGCTGCAGCACAGGGCCGGTTTGTAGCACTGCTCGCAGACCTGCAAGGCCCAAAGCTCCGCATTGCCCGATTCACGGAAAACAAAGTCATTCTGAAGGCAGGCCAAACGTTTGTACTGGATGCCTCGATGGACAAAGAGGCTGGCACCGAAGAACGCGTCGGCATCGACTATGAGCAACTGATCAACGATGTAAAGCCCGGCGATATTCTTGTTCTCGACGACGGCCGCATCGAAATGGAAGTGCAGTCTGTAGAAGACCACTGCATTACCTCAACCGTATTGATTGGCGGCCCGCTCTCCAACAATAAGGGCCTTAACAAACGTGGTGGTGGGCTATCTGCCGATGCACTGACCGAGAAAGACAAACAAGACATAGTGACCGCAGCGCGCCTTGGTGCAGACTACGTGGCAGTGTCATTCGTGCGAACAGCAGAAGACATGCACACAGCTCGCAAGCTCCTTAAAGAGGCAGGCTCTAATGCCGGGCTCATTGCCAAAATCGAACGCGCTGAACTGGCCCATGATGTCGCAGCTCTGGATGCGGTTATAGAGGCCTCTGATGTGGTTATGGTCGCCCGAGGCGACCTTGCTGTTGAGATAGGTGACGCGGAGCTTGTGGGCGTGCAGAAGCTCATCATTGCCCGAGCCCGGGTTCTTGACCGCGCGGTTATAACAGCAACCCAGATGATGGAATCCATGATCACCAGCCCCATGCCGACTCGCGCGGAAGTGTCTGATGTGGCGAACGCTGTTATGGATTACACAGACGCGGTTATGCTATCTGCCGAAACAGCAGTAGGCGACTACCCGGTAGAGGCTGTTGAAGCAATGGTGCGCATCTGTATAGGTGCAGAAAAGCACCCGACAATGCACCAGTCGAATCATCGGATTCACGAAAGCATGGAGCTTGTTGACGAGGCCATTGCCTTGTCGGCCATGTATGCAGCAAACCACTTGAACGGCGTTACTGCCATTATTTGCATGACAGAAACGGGCGCAACTCCGCGTTTAATGTCCCGCATAAAGTCCAGCCTGCCGATCTTTGCCTATTCACGGCATCATTCAACGCAGCATCGGGTGGCTATGTACCGGGGAGTGCAAACCGTTCCTTTTGATTCTGCGAAAATCCCCAACGAGCGCACGAATGCACAGGCTGTGTCTGAGTTGATTACCCTGGGCGTGGTCAATGAGGGTGATCTGGTTGTCATCACCAAGGGCGACTATGTGAACGCCCAAGGTGGAACCAACACCATGAAGATTGTGCGAGTCGGCGCCGATATCAGCTAAGAGCAGCCAGACTGGCCTCTGCGATCTCGGTAATCCTGGGCCAGTCCCTCTCTGCTACAACGCCGCCTGGGGTTAACCAGCTCCCCCCCACCGTTAGCACATTGCCCAAAGCCAGGTAATCCCTGGCCGTTTCCCGGCGGACACCGCCCGTTGGACAGAAAACCGCATCCGGGAAAGGGCCTTCAAAAGCCTTCAAGGCGGGAGGCCCACCCGCCACTTCTGCGGGAAAGAACTTGAACTCCCGGTAGCCCAAGCCGTACCCAAGCAGCAACTCGGAAGCGGTAGAAATGCCCGGCAAAAGAGGCGCCTCAGAGGTTAAAGCAAAATCCAGAAGCGCTTTGGTAACTCCGGGGGTGACAACAAACTGAGCGCCTGCCATTTCAGCCTGCCGGTACTGATCCACACAGGTCACGGTGCCAGCGCCAACCCAAGCTTCCGGCAGGGCTTCTCGTACCTGCTTTATCGCCTCGATCCCATATTCCGTGCGCAATGTTATTTCCATCACTCGGATACCGCCCTCAAAGAGCGCCCGACAAAGCGGCACCGCGTCATCAGGATGCTTGATTGTGATCACAGGCATAAGCTGAGACGCTGCCAGAACGGATCTGATGCGGTCGCGATGAAAGTCGGACACGTAATTCATGATTCTCTCCACACGGGCTAAAAAGAGGCCAAATAAGGCTCAGGGGCTCCAGAAGACCTGGAGGCCCGGCTTCAGGAATCCACGAACAGGCATCGCAAACGTACGGCCGGGCTCACTTAATGCTTTCTTCAGGGTGTCCAGTTTATCGTTGCCCTTGAGATGCAGCGCAACAAAGCGGGCCCTGTGCATAAAGGCATAGGTAAGCGTAATGCGCTGATGTACTTGGGAAGGTGGCGTCATCGCAGCCAAGGTTTCCCGGCTTTCCAGGCTCATGCCATGGGCCAGCTCCGGAGCATCAGGAAACAGAGATGCGGTATGGCCGTCATTACCCATCCCGAGAATCAGCACATCTAGCGGACGAGTGAGCTTAACAAGCTCTGCATTAGCTGCGGCCAAGCCGTCTTCCGGTGTATCACCCTTCTGCTTGAGAGAAAAATACCTGGCCGCTGCTGCGTTATTCTGCAACAGGGTCCCTTTGACCAGCCGAGTATTGCTGGCGTCATCGGCTTCTTCAACCCAGCGCTCATCCACCAGCAATATATCCACCCTCTCCCAATCCAGCTCCTTGTGCGACAAGGCCTGAAAAAATGGCAAGGGGGTAGAGCCGCCAGAAACTGCCAGACTCGCACGCGGGGCACTTTCAAGACGCATTCGCAGGAAATCAGCAACTGTGCTGGCGAGTTGATGTGCAACCTGTTGAGGCGTCTCTCCAAAACGCGTCTCTATACCTTCGGGTAAATCCAGTTCAGGCATCTTCATACCAACTCCTTCCATCCCGCGTGATCATTGCGATGGAGGCCACTGGCCCCCAGGTTCCCGAAGCGTATCGCTTCGGTGGGTCACCACCATCACTCCAGTTCTGAATAATCTGATCAACCCAGCGCCAGGCATGTTCTACTTCATCCCGCCGAACAAACAGGTACTGGTTGCCCTTCATGACCTCCCAAAGAAGACGCTCATATGCATCGGGAATGCGCTCCGCTTCAAAGGTTTCCGAAAAGGTCAATTCCAGCGGTCCCTGGCGAAGGCGCATGCCTTTGTGCAAACCTTGATCCTTGGTAAGTATTTTAAGCGACATTCCTTCATCCGGCTGCAGCCGGATAATCAGCTTATTGTTTGCCAGATGTTTTTGGTCCGGATCAAAAATATAATGGGGGGCTGGTTTGAAATGAATAATAATTTGTGACAGTTTTTCAGGAAGACGCTTCCCGGTGCGTATATAGAACGGCACGCCCGACCAGCGCCAATTGTCGATTTCCACTTTCAGTGCCACAAAGGTTTCTGTCTCGCTCCTCTTATTGGCACCTTCCTCCTCCAGATAACCCGGAACCGGCGTTCCAGTGCTGGCGCCGGCTGCGTATTGCCCCCGCACCACGCAGGTATCCATCATATCCGGCGTGATAGAGCGAAGCGCCTTGAGCACTTTTACTTTTTCATCACGGATACTGTCGGCAGTCAAGTCTGAAGGTGGGTCCATGGCGATCAGACACAACAGCTGCAACATGTGATTCTGGATCATGTCGCGGATTTGCCCTGCCTTGTCAAAGTAGCCCCACCGCCCCTCAATTCCAACACTCTCCGCAACCGTAATCTCAACGTGGGAGATATGATTCTGGTCCCACTGGGAAGCAAACAGGTTATTGGCAAAACGCAAGGCAATCAGGTTCTGGACGGTTTCCTTGCCCAGGTAGTGATCAATCCGGAATAGCTGGCTCTCGCTGTACACCTCACCAAGCTCATCGTTGATCACACGGGACGAATCAAGATCATGACCAATCGGCTTCTCAACCACCACACGGGTGTTTTCGGTACAGCAACTGGCAGAGCTGAGATTGCGGGCAATGACGCCGTACATGGAGGGAGGGCTCGCCAGGTAAACGATGAGTTGATTATCGTATTCGGTGCGCCAACTGTTAAGCACACCGAACCCCTCCTCATCATGAAAATCCAATATCTGGTATTCAACCCGCTGCAGAAAAGCTTCGGCTACCGAGGGCTCAAACTCGTCGGGCTTCACGTGCTTCTCAAGCCTCTCCATCAACTGCTTACGAACCGCTGCCGTATCAAGCTCCCTGCGGGCAATCGCCAGTATTCTGCTGCCATCGGCCAGGAGCCCGGCTCTTTCAAGCTGGTAAAACGCTGGAAACAACTTCCGCTGAGCCAAATCACCCAGAGCTCCAAACAGCATTATGTCGCATCGGGTCGTCATTCTGTGGGCCATTAAGCACTTTTCTCCGGTGAGTCAGGCGTTAACAATGCATCTTGCACGTTTCTAAATGTAGTAGTTTTATCTAAATAATGGCACCAACCCCGGATTAATCCAAGGACCTCATCAGGCTGATGATACGTTTACTACCCCAAATACGCTAAAATCCCGGTATAATCACCCAATATTCGAAATGATCTCATCCGAAATTCAGGGAGCAGCTTTGATGGCCGCAAACCATGCGCATCGTGACGACAACCTTCTGGAGGACATACAGTCCAGACTTGATACTCTGAATAAATCAGAGCGCAAAGTCGCAGAAGCAATCCTGCGCGACCCCAGTGCAGCAACACGCTACAGCATTGCAGCTTTAGCTCGAGCCTCCAACGTAAGCGAGCCCACCGTTAACCGGTTTTGCCGGGGCTTCTCTGCAACGGGCTTCCCAGACTTCAAAATACGCCTCGCACAAAGCATTGCCACAGGAACCCCTTATATAGGCCAGAACATTGAGCCTGATGACACCGTTGCAGAGTTTGCCGACAAAATCATGCTGAGCACCATGGCCAATCTGGAAAAGGCCCGGCAGGCGCTGGACCCCCGCGCACTGGCAACGGCGATTGATTATCTGATCCAGGCTAAGCAGATCAACTTTTTCGGCATGGGGGGTTCCGCGTCCGTGGCGCTGGACGCACAGCACAAGTTTTTCCGATTTAATATCCCGGTGATGTCTTATGACGATGCACTGATGCAACGAATGGTCGCTGCCGGCGCCAGTGTCGGGGATGTTATCGTTATGATTTCCTACACCGGGCGCACCAAAGAAACCGTGGATATTGCCCGCATCGCACGAGACAACGGCGCTGCCGTTATCGGCATTACAACACCAAACTCTCCTCTGGCGGAGGTTTGCACCGCCACGCTGGAAATCACTGCTCCGGAGGACATTGAGGTGTATATGCCCATGTCATCCAGAATCATTCACCTGACGGTTATCGATATCCTCGCCACCGGCGTTACGCTAAAACGCGGTGCAGACTTCCTCGGGCATTTAAAGAAAATTAAAGACAGCCTTATGCCGACGCGCCTTCCGTCAACCCCGGAGTAAGCGCCTCTACCAAAATTCAGGCAACAAAAAACCCGGACAATTACTTGCCCGGGTTTTTTTGTGCTTGCCTCAACCTACGGTCGGGATACTTCAGCGGTGCTCCTCAGGAACTGCTGGTAAGCAGCGTATTCGCGCTGGCCTTCCAGTGAAGCCAGGAACGTACGCAACTGATCCAGATCAGCACTGTTGTCTTCTGTGCTACCTTCATGGACTGCATCCAGTGCGACCACGACAACACCGCTCTGAGTCATCGCAGAGCCGTAACTTGGCGTATCCTCAGCAGGCCGGGCCAACGAGAAGGCGGCCTGCACAACCTGTGGATTGACACCCACAGCATTACGCGCCTGCTCCTCAAACTGCTCCCATTCGCCGGCATCAAACGCATCCAGCGCCTTGCCTTCTTCAAGTCCGGCAATGATGGCATCTGCACGCTCATTCAACAGCTTCCGCGTTTGGCGAGCCTCAAGGGTTCGGCGTATATCGTCTCGTACGTCGTCCAGAGCGAGCTTCTGGGCTTTGCGGTGCTCTCTCACGCGGGCAACAACGGAAACATTGTCACCCACATCGATCAGCTCAGTGTTATAACCACCCTCAAGAACATCCTCCGAGAACAGCTGGCGAACGAGCCCTGCATGGTCAAACGGCGCCTGCCCACCATTTTCGGTGACTCCAGTAGCCTCACGAATCTCCAGACCCAGTTCCTTCGCAGGGCCGGCCAGATCGTCTGCGGCGTAGGCTGAATCCGCCAGTTCTGCTCGGACTTCTGCGTATCTCTCCTGTGCTCGTTCAAGGCCAAGTTCTGTGCGTAGCTGCTGCTCAAGCTCGGCCAATGATGGAACATCTGACCGACGAACATCGTCCAGGCGGATCAAGTGCACACCAAACGTAGTTTTCACAGGGTCTGATACCGCGCCTTCTTCCAGCGCAAACAAAGCTTCTTCGAAGGCTTCGTCATACACGCCGCGGCCTGCATAGCCAAGATCGCCACCGTCTTTCGCAGAAACAGTATCTACCGAGAACTCTTTGGCCAACGCCTCAAAGCTTTCACCCGCACTCAGGCGCTCTTTGATGGACGCCAGAGTCTCCTCCGCATCGGCACTGTCCTCAATCAGAATGTGGGAGGCACGACGCTCCTCACGGGCAAGATCGCCTGACCTTTGCTCGTAGTAGGCCTCTAATTCTTCCTGGCTAATCTCAACTTTTTCTGCCATGGAACCTAAAGACAGGGTTATATACGCAGCATCCACCTGTTCAGGTTGCTGAAAGGCGGCACTGTTACCCTCATAAAAAGACTCGATATCTGCATCCGTAACCTCAACGTCTGTAGAGACAGCGGTTGCAGGAATCTCAAGAATACGAAAATCCCGGGTCTGGTTCTGAATTCGCAACAGCTGCGCGGCGTTCTCATTGGCGACCAAACCGCTTTGCATAATACCGGTACGAATCTGGTTGACCACATACTGCTTGCGCATGGCTTCCCGGAACTCGCCAACGCCCATACCCAAGTTCCGCACTGACGCTACAAAACGATCACGATTGAATTGCCCTTCTACCTGAAACTGGGGCATCTGAGTAATCAACGCACTAATTTCATCATCACTCAGCGCAAGCCCCTGGGCACTTGCGTCCTGGATCAGTACCTGCTCCTGGATCAGTGAATCAAGTACGTCCTTACGAATCTGGTCTTCATTCAGCAAGGCAGGATCGGGACGCTCCATCCCGGCCAGGCGACGCTGGCTTTCCATCTGAACTACCCGCAGGAAGTCCCGCTCTGTTATGTCCTCACCGTTCACTGTCGCCACTTCCGGCTCGCCGGAGAAACCGCCAACAATGGCATCCATTCCCCAGACGGAAAGAGACACGACCAACAGACCGATAATGATCTTGGCAATCGTTCCTTGGGAATTTTCCCGCATATCTTGAAGCATATTTATCCCGAATCCCTATGCCGATAATCTCAACGTAAAAAGGCGCACCCTGTTGGAATGCGCCTTCAATTCTTCTTGGTGGCTCCCTTTAACAGGCACCACCGGAGAAAGAACCGTTACTTAACGGCGTCTTTCAGAGCCTTACCTGCTTTAAACCCAGGCACTTTGGAAGCCGCGATCTTGATCTCGGCACCCGTCTGCGGGTTACGACCAGTGCGTGCTGCACGGTCTTTAACAGAGAATGTACCAAAACCGATCAGAGTTACCTGGTCGCCGCTTTTCAGAGCACCGGTAATAGAATTGGTCATTGCATCCAGAGCACGGCCAGCGGCGGCTTTGGAAATATCTGCTGATTCTGCAATTGCATCGATAAGTTCGGACTTGTTCACACTAAACCCCTTCGCTTTCAGGTTGAAGATGTTCTCGGTTGGATTGTTTTTTCTTGGACGTTCTCGACTATCGCACAAGCGGTCGGAGAATTCCATTCTTCGGTTTTCTTATTCCTTTCGGCATTCAACCGGTGTTTGGAATAGGTACACACTGCGCGGGAGCCCTTGGTATTGGCTGCTTCACGGCGAAACAGTTATACCAATGGGTTCTCCGGCGTGTCAACAACTCATCTCGGGTTTAATGCGTATTTATGCGCTCTGCACTGTCATTTTCGTCATCGCGGGGCTTACCTGAACCCTTTTCAGACGATGAACTGGCGGTGTGCGGCTCGGGTGCATAAGCCAGCGCAATGTCCAATACTTCATCAATCCATTTAACCGGAATAATCTCCAGAGACTCCTTTATATTATCCGGTATCTCTTTGAGATCTCTAACGTTTTCATCGGGAATCACAATGGTCTTGATGCCGCCGCGATGCGCTGCAAGAAGCTTTTCCTTGAGCCCGCCAATCGGCAAAACCCGACCGCGAAGAGTAATCTCACCGGTCATCGCGACGTCTGCACGGACCGGAATTTTGGTTAATGCAGAAACCAGCGCTGTGCACATGCCAATACCGGCGCTAGGACCATCTTTGGGCGTTGCACCTTCCGGTACATGCACGTGCAAATCGTGTTTTTCATGAAAATCGTCTGCAATTCCAAGACCCGCTGCACGACTTCTGACAACCGTGAGCGCTGTCTGGATAGATTCCTGCATCACATCCCCAAGTGACCCGGTTTTAACAACCCTGCCCTTACCAGGCGTGAGAGCGCACTCAAGTGTAAGTAGCTCACCACCCACCTGGGTCCATGCAAGGCCAGTCACCTGCCCGATCTGATTGGTTTCTTCCGCCAGCCCGTAATTGAACTTCCGTACACCGGAATAGTCCTCAAGCATGCCGGGCTCGATCGTGATAACAGCTTTGTCGTTGGCTTCCACATGCTCGCGAACAACCTTACGGCAAATCTTGGCGATTTCCCGCTCAAGCCCACGGACACCGGCTTCCCGGGTGTAATAGCGAACTATATCTCGCAGGGTATCATCACGCAGTGTGAGCTCATCCTTACGCAACCCGTTGGCTTTGATCTGCTTTGGCAACAGGTAACGTAGTGCAATATTGACCTTCTCATCTTCGGTGTAACCCGGGATCCGGATAACTTCCATGCGATCCAGCAACGCAGAGGGAATGTTCATGGAGTTGGAGGTGCACACAAACATCACATCGGAAAGGTCGTAGTCCACTTCCAGGTAGTGATCGTTGAACGTGTGGTTCTGCTCAGGGTCCAGAACTTCCAGCAAGGCAGAGGCCGGGTCACCGCGGTGATCCATGCCCATCTTGTCAATTTCGTCGAACAGGAACAGCGGGTTTTTAACACCGACTTTGGCCAACTTTTGCAGCAACTTGCCTGGCAGGGCCCCAATATAGGTTTTGCGGTGGCCACGAATCTCGGCCTCATCCCGCACACCGCCTAGCGCCATGCGCGTGTATTTGCGGTTGGTTGCCCGTGCAATGGACTGCCCGAGGGAGGTCTTACCCACACCAGGAGGGCCCACCAGACAAAGCACAGGCCCCTTTACTTTTTTCACACGGCTCTGCACTGCAAGGTATTCAAGAATGCGCTTCTTGACCTCATCAAGGCCGTAGTGATCCTGATCAAGAATCTCCCGTGCTTTTTCAATGTCGTGACGCACCCGGCTGCGTTTTTTCCAGGGCACTGCCAGCATCCAGTCGATATAGCCACGGACAACCGTCGCCTCGGCAGACATGGGTGACATCATTTTCAGCTTGTTCAGCTCCGACTCTGTCTTTTTACGAGCCTCTTCTGGCAGCGCCGCCTCTTCAAGCTTCTGCTCAAGCTCTTCAAAATCGTTATTACCCTCTCCGAGGTTACCCATTTCTTTCTGGATAGCCTTCATCTGCTCATTGAGGTAATACTCGCGCTGACTGCGCTCCATTTGCTTTTTAACGCGGCCACGGATGCGCTTTTCAACCTCAATAAGGTCGATCTCGCCATCAAGCTTTCCAAGCAGAAGCTCCACACGGAGACGAATATCGAGTGCTTCGAGCAATTCCTGTTTTTCAGGGATGCGCATTTCCAGATGGGCAGCCATGGTGTCAGCAAGGCGCTCCAACTCTTCAATACCCGTCAAGGCGCTGGAGACTTCCGAAGGCACTTTTCTGGACAGCTTTACGTACTTTTCAAACTCTTCGGTAAGGGTCTTCATAAGCACGTCTTCTTCGCGCTCAGGAAGGCTCTCTTCGTCAAGCAGAGTGGCATCACCGGACAGATATTCGCCCTCTGACACGTTACTGATCGCGGCCCGGGCATTGCCCTCAACCAATACCTTCACAGTGCCATCTGGGAGGCGCAGCATTTGCAATACTGTCGCCAAGGTGCCCATTTCGAAGACGTCATCGGGGCCAGGCTCATCGGTGGAAGCATCCCGCTGGGCCACCAGGAGGATTTCCTTGCTCCCTTCCATTGCGGCTTCAAGTGCCTGGATGGATTTCTCGCGGCCCACAAACAGGGGGACCACCATGTGCGGAAACACCACCACGTCCCTAAGGGGGAGAAGCGGGTATTCTTGCACGATATCTTGGGGTATCCGGGTCATAAGGAATCCTCTGACTGTGTTTCATTCAGCATACCACCCTTCATTGGGGCGACCTCTGAAATTGCAATCTTTTTACCAAACAGCACAGCGCACCGTCCTGTTGATACAAACCATTAAAAAAGGGGCGTTTCCGCCCCTTTTTCTGATTTCTTCAGGTTATTTAATCAACCCGGCTATGCAGAACTGATTAATCATCAGGCACCGCTTTAGCATGATCATTGTTCGCGTATATCTTGAAGGGCTCAGAATCTCCCTTAATTACGCTTTCATCAATCACAACCTTGGAGATATCGTGCTCCGAAGGAATCAGATACATGGTGTCGAGCAACGTGGCTTCCATGATGGATCTAAGTCCCCGGGCGCCTGTTTTACGCTCCAGAGCCTTACTCGCAACTGCGCGCAGTGCGTCATCCCGGAAATCCAGCTCTACGCCTTCCATGTCAAACAGCTTCTGATACTGCTTGGTCAGCGAATTTTTCGGCTCTGTAAGAATCTGCACGAGCGCTTCTTCATCCAACTCAGTCAAGGTAGCTATGACTGGCAAACGCCCAACAAACTCGGGAATCAAACCGTATTTGACGAGATCTTCCGTCTCAACGTTCTTGATCACATCACCGGTGTTTTTGCTCTCATCCCGGCTCGCAACTGCTGCCGAAAAGCCGATACTGCTCTTTTCAGTGCGGTCACGGATAACCTTGTCCAGCCCGGCAAACGCACCACCGCAGATGAACAGCATATTGCCTGTATCAACCTGCAGAAACTCCTGTTGCGGATGCTTGCGACCACCCTGGGGCGGCACAGAGGCAACAGTGCCCTCTATCAACTTCAACAAGGCCTGCTGAACGCCTTCACCTGAAACATCCCGGGTGATGGAGGGGTTATCTGACTTGCGTGAAATCTTGTCGATCTCATCAATATAGACAATACCACGCTGGGCCTTGTCCACATCGTAATCGCACTTCTGAAGCAGCTTCTGGATGATATTCTCAACGTCCTCACCCACGTAGCCCGCTTCAGTAAGCGTTGTGGCATCGGCAATGGTAAAGGGAACATTGAGCATCCGCGCCAGAGTTTCCGCCAATAACGTTTTACCGCTACCCGTCGGGCCAATCAGCAGAATGTTACTTTTACCAAGCTCTACGTCGCCCTTACCTTCACCATAGCGAAGGCGCTTGTAGTGGTTATAAACCGCTACCGCGAGTACAACCTTGGCTCGGTCCTGGCCAATGACATATTCATCAAGCGTGTTGCGGATTTCAGCCGGCGTTGGGAGGCGATCACTCGGCTCCTCCTGTGCGTTCTCCTGAATTTCTTCGCGGATAATATCGTTGCACAGGTCGACGCACTCGTCGCAGATGAACACCGAAGGCCCTGCAATGAGCTTACGGACTTCATGCTGGCTCTTTCCACAAAACGAGCAGTAGAGCAACTTGCCGTTATCGTCGCCTCTGCCGTTTCTTTCATCTGCCATTGAAATACCTCTGATCTCGTTTTGCCGGCGCGCTAGATAAACGATGAGGCGCCGGCCAGGGTGATGCAATTACTGCCAGTATTATTTATTCGGCACGCGCTTATCAAGTATCGAGTCGATCAACCCGTACTCTTTCGCCTGTGTCGGATCCATAAAGTTGTCACGATCCGTGTCCCGGGCGAGGGTTTCCAGATCCTGACCTGTGTGGTGAGCCAGTATTGAATTCAGCGTATGCCGGATTTTCAGAATTTCGCGGGTATGTATTTCGATATCCGTTGCCTGGCCCTGATAACCTCCCAAAGGCTGATGAATCATAACCCGGGAGTTAGGCAGACATGCACGCTTACCAGCAGCGCCGCCAGCCAGAAGGAAAGCGCCCATGCTCGCAGCCTGACCTACACACAGAGTTGAAACATCAGGCTTGATAAACTGCATGGTATCGTAAATTGACATCCCAGCTGTCACAGAGCCACCCGGGCTATTAATGTACAGATGGATGTCTTTGTCCGGGTTTTCAGACTCCAGGAACAGAAGTTGCGCTACGATCAGGTTAGCCATGTGGTCTTCCACCTGCCCAACCATGAAGATCACCCGCTCCTTGAGCAGACGAGAGTAAATATCAAACGAGCGCTCCCCACGGGCGGTCTGCTCGATAACCATCGGCACCAGGGCGGACCTGGTATCCATTGCGAGACCATCGATTGGTTTCTGCATCATGATTCGCCTGAACTCCTTATGGATAATTGGGGCGTGGCATAAAACCACGGCATCCTCAGCTTTTTGCACCTGTTACTTTGCCAGCCTCAAGCCTAGATGAAAACAGCCGGACATGCCGGCTGTTAATTTCATTCGGCCAGCACCGGAGCCAAACGCATTCTGGCTCAGGTACTGTCACGCCGCCAATATCAGCGCTGGGGCTGCCCTGCCTGAATGGCTTCTTCGTACTTGACCTTCTTCTCTTTGACATTAGCCTGAGAGAGAACGTAGTCAACAACCTGGTCTTCCAGAACTGAAGATTCGATCTGACTCTTCTGCTCCGGGTTACCGGTGAAGTGCGCAATGACTTCATCTGGCTGTTCATACGTTGACGCAATTTCCTGGATCTTTTCGTCAACCTTGGCCGCATCTACTTTCAGGTCGTTTGCCTTTACAACTTCCTGGAACAACAGGCCGGTCTTCACACGACGCTCAGCCTGCTCCTGGAAAATTTCCTTGGGCAGCTGCTGAAAATCAACCTGCCCGCCAAAGCGCTGGACCGCTTCCTGACGTAGACGATCGATTTCCTGATCTGCCAATGCAGCCGGGATATCAAACTCGGTTGATTCGAGAAGGCCGTCTACAACGTCATTCTTGACCTTGTTGGATACAGCCTGCTTCAGCTCACGTTCCATGTTCTTTTTAACTTCTTCACGGAATGCCGCTTCGTCTTCCGCCTCGATACCAAACTTGGTAAAGAACTCGGCATTCAGCTCAGGCAACTGAGGCTCTTCAACCTCATGAATCTTGATTTCAAACTTCGCAGGCTTACCTTTGAGCTCTTCGTTGTGATAGTCCTCAGGGAACGTCACTTCGATTTCCAGCTCCTCACCGGCCTTTCCGCCAACGATGGCTTTTTCAAAACCAGGAATCATCTGATCCGAACCCAGAGTCAGCTTGTGGCCTTCTGCAGCACCACCTTCGAACTCCTCACCATCAATAAAGCCCTTGAAGTCGATGGTCAGCACATCCTTGTTCTTGGACTTACGCTTAACAGACTTCATGGTGGCCTGCTGACGACGCAGGTTATCGATCATGGTGTCGATATCTTTGTCGGTGATTTCAGAGGTCATTTTCTCAATAGAGACTTTGCTCAGGTCGCCCAACTCTATTTCTGGCAACACTTCAAAAATGGCAACAAACTCGAGGTCTTTGCCCGCTTCCATGGTCTTGGGCTCAAGCTTGGGCCAGCCAGCTGGATTGATATCCTGCTCCTGCAAGGCCTTAATGTAGTTGTCGCGCATGATTTCGCCGACTATTTCCTGGCGCACGCTGTCACCGAAACGACGCTTGACCACGCTCATGGGCACCTTGCCAGGACGGAAACCGTTCAGGCGTACAGTGCGAGCAGTTTCCTGCAGGCGTTTCTGAACCGCCTGTTCAATTTCCTGGGCGGGCACACCAATCGTCATGCGACGCTCGATGTTGGAGGTCGTTTCTACAGACACTTGCATGGAAGATCCTCAAAATTCAGGTTCGGTATGTGAATGAAATTAAAACTAAAAGACCATTCCGAAGCGTTTCCCCGGAAATGACCCAAAATTAAAAGCCGATAGTTTATCACGGTTTACCCTGACGAGAGAATCATCTCCCAAATGTAGTTTCAGGGATCGTGACGCCAGCGGCACTTGTAGGCAGGAGTTTGGGACGAAAACTGCAAAATAAAGGGGGCAGGAGCAATAAAAAAAGGCCCTTAGATTATCTCTAAGAGCCTTCTCAAGGTGGTCGGGTTGGGGAGAATCGAACTCCCACTCCTCTCGGAACCAGAACCTAAATCTGGCGCGTCTACCAATTTCGCCACAACCCGGAATTCTAAAAACCTGTACCGCGTTGCCGTATCACTTAATCGCTGACACTTAACAGGTGTTACAGCGCTGACACATTCAACATATGCGGATTTCATTACTTTGAAAAGTGGGGTGGACGAAGGGGATCGAACCCTCGACCGCAGGAGTCACAATCCTGAGCTCTACCAACTGAGCTACGTCCACCACATCGGGACATACCTTTCGGTATCTTCGATAACCTGGATTAACTGCAACCAAACTTCTCTGCAGATAATCTTTAATCCTAAACCTGTTAACTTTGCCTGCAGTTCGGTTTCGATCAAGCCGACGGCTTTAATGGCGCGCCCGGCAGGACTCGAACCTGCGACCCTCGGCTTAGAAGGCCGATGCTCTATCCAGCTGAGCTACGGGCGCTTGACCGTTGGCCTAGCTGAACATGTAGAAAAGTGGTCGGGGTAGAGAGATTCGAACTCCCGACATCCTGCTCCCAAAGCAGGCGCGCTACCAGACTGCGCTATACCCCGTTCAAACTGATCAACTCTTGCTTCAGCAAAGTTGGCGCGCATATTACCGTCGCAATTTCGCTTCGTCAACAAAGAAAATCAAATTCTCTCTTAAATCAGTAATTTTGACGCTCAACCTGCACCGGGGCTGCGACAACTCCCCATGCTCCACTGATTGGAGTTAGGCGACAGGCGTGCGACAATAATGCCCCTTTTAATTACCAATGCCAACCGACAAGACGAATCATGAGCGCCAAACTAATCAATGGAAAAGAAATTGCTGCCGCAGTCAGACAACAAGTCGCTTCCGGCGTAGAGACCCGCATACAAAATGGACTGCGCGCACCCGGCCTTGCCGTGGTTCTGGTGGGCAACGATCCGGCTTCCGAAGTGTATGTAGGCAACAAGCGTAAAGCCTGCGACGCTGCCGGCATCCTGTCTCTCTCCTACGACCTGCCCTCAGATACCACACAGCATGCCCTGGAGGCTCTGGTTGATGAACTGAATGAAAATCCGCTGGTGGATGGGATCCTTGTACAACTGCCACTGCCCAGCCACCTGGATGCCGACCCGATATTGCTGAAAATCCGACCAGATAAAGATGTTGATGGCTTCCACCCTTACAACATAGGCCGCCTGGTGCAGCGTAAGCCTGCGCTGAGGCCCTGCACGCCCGCTGGCGTGATTACCCTACTGGATAGCATCAACACCCCCTACAAAGGGCAGCACGCGGTGATTGTGGGCGCATCTAACATTGTCGGTCGCCCCATGACCATGGAGCTGCTACTCAAGGGCGCCACCACTACTGTGTGTCACCGTTTCACACCAGATCTGGAAAAATACGTTCGTGACGCAGACATTCTCATCGCTGCCGTAGGAAAGCCTGGCCTGATCAAAGGTGAATGGGTAAAGCCTGGCGCAACCGTGATCGATGTCGGCATCAATCGAATGGAAAACGGAAAGCTGCAGGGCGACGTAGACTTTGAAACAGCTTCAGCCCGGGCAGCCTATATCACTCCAGTACCTGGCGGCGTTGGCCCTATGACCATTGCTACGCTCCTGCAAAACACCCTGTACGCTGCAAACGAACTGCACACCAACTAATCCCGCGGCGCCCCCAATCTTTAAAGAACACCAAAGCACGCACAAAAAAACCCGCCGAAGCGGGTTTTTTTGTCTCGGCCGAACTTACTGGCCAAGCGCCTGCTTCGCCTTCAAGCGATACGCGTGCAACAGCGGCTCAGTGTAACCACTCGGCTGCTCGCGACCCTTGAGAACCAAGTCCATGGCCGCATTGAAAGCAATGCTGCCAGCAAAGTTTGGCGCCATAGCCCGGTAAGTTGGATCGCTGGCATTCTGCTTGTCCACAACCTGCGCCATACGCTTCATGGTTTCTTCAACCTGAGCCTCGGTGCAAATGCCGTGATACAGCCAATTAGCCAGATGCTGAGAGGAGATACGCAGGGTTGCGCGGTCTTCCATCAGACCAATATCGTTGATATCAGGAACCTTGGAACAGCCAACACCACTATCGATCCAGCGCACAACATAACCCAGAATACCCTGGGCGTTATTGTCCAATTCCTGCTGAATATCTTCCGCTGTAAGCTTGGAAGGATCTTCCATCACCGGCACTGTCAGGATATCGTCCAGGCTGGCACGGGCACGGCTTTCCAGCTCTTTCTGGATGTCCGCAACTGATACCTGGTGGTAGTGGGTCGCGTGCAGGGTCGCTGCCGTTGGCGAAGGAACCCAAGCAGTGTTGGCACCAGATTTCGGGTGACCAATTTTTTGCTCAAGCATAGCCGCCATCAGGTCTGGCATTGCCCACATACCTTTACCAATCTGTGCAACGCCACGGAAGCCGGTTTCCAGACCTACATCTACGTTCCACTGCTCGTATGCACCAATCCATGCGGCCTGCTTCATTTCACCCTTACGGATGAACGGACCAAGCTCCATAGAGGTGTGCATTTCATCACCGGTGCGGTCCAGGAAGCCAGTGTTAATGAACACTGCACGCTCTTTGGCGGCGTGGATACACGCTTTCAGGTTAACCGTGGTGCGACGCTCTTCGTCCATGATGCCGACTTTGAGAGTAAAGCGCGGCAGACCCAGAGCATCTTCGACACGACCAAAGAACTCGTTGGTAAACGCTACCTCTTCAGGGCCATGCATTTTCGGCTTAACAATGTATACAGAACCTGTTGCGGTGTTCTGGAACTTACCGTCGCCCTTCAGATCGTGAATGGCGATCAGGGAAGTAAGGATACCGTCCATCAACCCCTCAGGCACTTCACTGCCGTCTTTCAGCAGAATGGCCGGGTTGGTCATCAGGTGACCAACGTTACGAACAAACATCAGGCTGCGGCCTTTCAGTTTGATCTGGCTACCGTCAGCTGCAGTATATTCACGATCTGCGTTCATTTTACGGGTCAGGCGCTCGCCGCCCTTCTCGAAAGTTTCTTCCAGATCACCCTTCATCAGGCCGAGCCAGTTGCTGTATGCCAGAGTCTTATCATCGGCATCTACTGCAGCAACAGAGTCTTCGCAGTCCATGATGGTGGTCAGCGCAGACTCCATCAGTACATCTTTTACGTGAGCGCCGTCATCTTTGCCAATGGGGTGAGTGGCATCGATCTGGATCTCAAAGTGCATGCCGTTCTTGACCAGCAGAATGCCCGTAGGCGCATCAGCAGCACCGGTGTAACCCACGAAACCAGATTCATCTTTCAGGCCGGTCACATCGCCATTTTGCAGTTTAACAGCCAGCTTGCCGCCAGAAACCTGATACAAGACTGCATCTTTATGGCTGCCTGCAGCCAAAGGCGCAGAGTTATCCAGCAAGTTGCGTGCAAACTCAATAACCTTGGCACCACGAACCGGGTTGTAACCACGACCCTTTTCAGCTCCACCCTCTTCGGAAATAGCATCGGTTCCGTAGAGCGCATCGTAGAGGCTGCCCCAACGTGCGTTTGCAGCGTTCAGCGCAAAGCGGGCATTCATGATTGGCACAACTAACTGAGGGCCAGCCATGGTTGCCACTTCAGGGTCAACATTCGCAGTAGAGATACGGAAGTCCGCTGGCTCTTCTACCAGATAACCAATTTCTTTGAGGAAGGCTTTGTAAGCGGCCATATCGAGCTTCTGGCCCTTATGGTCGCTGTTCCAGCTGTTCATTTTTTCCTGGATAGCACCGCGCTTAGCCAGCAGCTCACGATTTCTCGGCGCCAGATCGTTTACGATCTTGTCGAATTCCGCCCAGAATTTATCTGCATCCAGCCCAGTGCCTGGAATTGCTTCGTTAGTTACGAAGTCATACAAGTTCTTTGCGACCTGAATGCCGCCGAGTTGTACGCGATCTGTCATCGTTAATAAGCCTCAGTGGGTTAGCCCTGTCCCAACCGCTACTCAGCAGCCGGGCTCGAAAAATCGAAGGCCGCATTATACGGGAAGTTCCTTATAAGGTCATTTCCCTGAGTACAACGCGACCTTGGTATCAGCGTTAACTGCGCCGCCAACTTGTTCCCTCACGGGAATCGTCCAGAATAACGCCCTGCTCTGCCAACTCGTCACGAATGCGGTCGGCACCCGCAAAATCTTTGGCTTTACGGGCATCAGCGCGGGCCTGAATTTTCGCTTCAATGTCTTCTGCCGTCAGCTCTCCACCGGAATCAGCCTGAAAAAAAGCATCCGGGTTTTGCTGCAAGATCCCGAGAACATCACCAAGCCGGATCATCACAGCTGCCGCCTGCCTTGCGTCATCTTCACGGCCTTCCCGGCGGTGTTGATTTATGTCATTGGCAAGCGCGTGTAAAACCGAGATACCCCCCGGACAGTTGAAGTCATCGTTCATTAACTCAACAAAACGACGATCTTGCTCAGCTTCAGGCACGTCGTTTGAATTCATTGGCTCTATGCCACGCAGTGCATGGTATAGCCTGGCCAGAGAACGTCCTGCCTCAGCCAGATTGTCTTCAGAATAATCGACCTGGCTGCGGTAGTGACTGGAAACCAAAAAGAAGCGGACCACTTCGGGCGGGTAGGTTTCCAGTATTTCCCGTATGGTGAAAAAGTTGCCCAGGGATTTGGACATCTTTTCTTTATTCACACGGATTGCGCCCGCATGCATCCAGGTGTTCACAAAGGTATGCCCGGTAGCGCACTCGGACTGCGCAATTTCATTTTCATGGTGAGGGAACAGCAAATCCGGTCCGCCTCCATGAATATCAAAGGTATCGCCCAGGCATTTTGTTGACATGGCAGAACATTCAATATGCCAACCCGGTCGACCATTCCCCCAAGGTGAAGGCCAGCTGACCTCACCTTCATCGGCGGCTTTCCAAAGCGCAAAATCAGCAGGGCTTCGCTTGGCTTCCTGTACGTCGATGCGCGCACCGGCCAGCAGATCTTCGAGTTTTTTCTTGCTGAGTTTTCCGTAGTCTTTGAACGACTCTACAGAAAAATAGACGTCGCCATTGTCCGCGGCATACGCATGGTCGGATTCGATCAGCGTATTGATCATGGCTTTAATGTCAGCAATGTAATCCGTGGCACGAGGCTCTGCGCTGGGTGACAACACACCAAGCCTTGCTTCATCCTCGTGCATCGCCGCGATCATACGCTCGGTCAGCTCGTTAAACGGTTCGCCATTTTCCTCGGCTCTGCGAAGAATCTTGTCGTCTATATCAGTGATATTGCGCACATAGGTCACATCGTAGCCGCGATTGCGCATGTAGCGCGTTACCACGTCAAAAGCCACCAGCACCCGTGCGTGACCCAGGTGGCAGTAGTCGTAAACCGTCATACCACACACGTACATGCGAACCTTTCCCGGCTCGATGGGCGTAAAGACTTCTTTTTGCTGGGTGAGCGTATTATAAATCCTGATCAAAGCTGGTCTCCCGAATGCTTACCCTTATTTACTCTTTATTTACCCCACGAATCCCGCAAGGTAACGGTGCGGTTGAATACCGGCTTCCCGGCTTTGGCTGTCAACTCCTGATCACAGAAGAAATAACCTTCGCGCTCAAACTGGTACGGCAAGTCTGTAAGCGGCGTTGCCAAGCTTTGCTCTACCCGTGCACCCTTCAACACCACAAGCGATTGCGGGTTAACGTGATCCAGGAAGTCTCCTTCCTTGTCACTGTCCGGAGATTCGTGGTTGAACAGTCGGTCGTACAGGTTAATATCGCACTCCACACTGTTACTGGCAGACACCCAGTGGATCACGCCGTTGGGCTTGTAACCCTCGGGGTTAACACCCAGTGTGGCCGGATCGTATTCACAGCGCAGCTCCACAATTTCGCCACTGGCATCGCGCACAACTTCCTTGCACGTCATCACATAGCCGCCGCGTAAACGAACCGCTTGCTCAGGTGCCAATCGCTTCCACTTGCGCGGTGCCTCTTCCACGAAGTCATCCCTGTCGATAAACAGGGTCTGGCTCCAGGTAACTTCTCGCTGCCCCATATCCGGGTTCTGAGGATGCACAGGCAAGGAGAGCGTTTCGATCTTGTCGGCCGGGTAGTTGGTCAGCGTCACTTTCAATGGGCGCATCACGCACATGGCACGGGGTGAACGAGTGTTGAGATCCTCGCGGATAGCGAATTCCAGCATCCCCATATCCACCGTTCCGCCAGCCTTGTTAACACCGATCATGTCGCAGAACGCACGGAGCGATTCCGGCGTATAGCCGCGACGGCGCATACCCGAAATAGTCGGCATGCGAGGGTCATTCCAGCCTTCGACCAAATGCTCATCCACCAGGCGCTTGAGTTTACGCTTGCTGGTGATGGTGTAGTTCAGATTCAGACGAGCAAACTCTATCTGTCGCGGCTGACATGGCGCAGTAATGTTATCAAGCACCCAATCATAGAGGGGGCGGTGATCTTCAAATTCGAGCGTGCACAGAGAGTGAGTAATCCCTTCCATGGCATCTGAGATGGGATGAGTGAAGTCGTACATCGGGTAGATGCACCATTTATTGCCCGTCTGATGATGCTCAGCAAAACGAATGCGATACAGAATAGGGTCTCGCATATTGATGTTAGGGGACGTCATATCAATCTTCGCCCTTAACACCAGCTCACCGTTTTTGAACTTACCATCCCGCATGTCACGGAATAGCGTTAGGCTTTCATCTGCAGGGCGGTCGCGATAAGGGCTGTTTTTGCCCGGTTCAGTCAAGGTGCCCCGGTACTCCACCATTTCATCTGCAGTTAACGCACAAACATACGCCTTGCCTTTCTCGATTAGTTCCTCTGCAAAATAGTAGAGAGAATCGAAATAATCAGAGGCATAACGTACTTCCCCATCCCAGGTGTAACCCAGCCATTCAACGTCTGCCTTGATGGCATCGATGTACTCCTGGCTCTCCTTTTCCGGGTTAGTGTCGTCAAACCGTAGGTTACACACACCGGAAAACGTATTGGCGATGCCAAAGTTAAGGCAGATAGATTTCGCATGGCCCACGTGCAGGTAACCATTAGGCTCAGGGGGAAATCGGGTCACAACCTGGCCGGTATGCTCGCCTTTGGCAACGGCGTCTTCAATCAGGTTCTGAATAAAGTTATGGGCTTTCTTCGGCTCGGCGCTCATACAATCTCTATTAAAAGAAGTGGGTCGTAAACCGTCTATTATACTCATAAATCCAGACCGGACTCATGCATCACCGGAAACTCTTGCGTACAATACCGGCTTTAAGCGATTCCAACTCAATGAACAGGAAACCCTGATGATTCTGCTGACAACCAACCACGGCGATATCAAGCTCGAACTGGATTACGAAAAAGCCCCAGAAACCGCAAAGAATTTTGAACAGTATGTTCGCGACGGTTTCTACGACGGCCTTATTTTTCATAGAGTTATCAGTAACTTTATGGTTCAGGGCGGTGGTTTTGAGCCTGGCATGGTGGCACGCAAAACCCGCGACCCAATCAAAAACGAAGCGGACAACGGTTTGAGCAATATGCAAGGCACCGTCGCCATGGCCCGTACTATGGACCCACACTCGGCTTCAGCCCAGTTTTTCATCAACGTGGAAAACAATGGGTTTCTGGATCACACAGCAAAAAATTCCGAAGGCTGGGGTTACTGTGTTTTTGGCAAGGTTGTAGAAGGTATGGAGACAGTTAACGCAATCCGCGCCGTCCGTACCACCATGGATTCCGGCCATCAGGACGTACCCTACGAGGACGTGGTCATTGAAAAGGCCACTGTTATCGAGGACGGAGGCGCAGCGTGACCACGCTGTTTATTTCCGACCTGCACATGGAAGAGTCACGCCCCGATATTATCGGGGCGTTTCTTCGCTTCCTTGAAGAAGAAGCACCCGGTGCAGAGCAGCTGTTCATACTTGGCGATTTCTTTGAGGCCTGGATTGGTGATGATGAGCGTACCCCTCTCCAAGACCAGGCTGCAGCCGCACTGCGCACCCTGAGCGACAGCGGTACCCGCATTTTCCTGATGCACGGCAACCGGGATTTTCTGCTAGGCGAGGATTTCTGCGCACGTGCCGGCGCCACTCTGCTGGATGACCCCACACTCATCGATCTCTATGGCACCCCTACTCTGCTGATGCATGGTGACAGCCTTTGCACCGCTGATGTGGAATACCAGAAATTTCGCGCCAAAATGCGTAATCCGCAAATGCAAAAGATGATTCTGTCCCGCCCTCTTGAGGATCGCCAGCAAATGGCACGGCAACTGCGGGAAATGAGCATGGCATCGAACCAGGGGAAAACCGAAGACATCATGGACGTAACCCCGGAAGAGGTAGAGCGAGTTATGGAAGCCCATGATGTACCTCTCCTAATTCACGGACACACCCACAGACCTGCCGAACATTTTCTGGAGGTAAACGGGAAATCCGCAAAGCGAATCGTTCTGGGCGACTGGGACACGCATCTCTGGTGGCTGGTTGCGCAGTCTGAACAAGAGCCAGAGCTGAAAAAGATGCCGTTACCAAACTCCTGAGGCGCCCACTGCTTTATGATTCAGGGGATCACTACCTAGAGCCGTCCATGCAAGGAGTGCAGAATATGAAGCAACGTCCGACCCATTGTGCAGCTCTGGCAACATACATGGCCGGCTTTATTCTTCTCTGTTCTCTGGCATTTCCTGCCTGGGCCGAAAACTCCGGGGATACAAACACGCAATCAGACACAGCCACCCGGCAAAGCAAAGAAAGCGCTGAACAGCCAGAGGAATCGCGACCGGCCGTTCAACCAGAACTGGAAGCTGGCACGGATGCTCCTCCCGAAATCAAGCTACCAGAGGTGGCCAACTCAGACATTCTGGAGCAGGTGCGCACGCTGCAATCCTCGCTAACGCAGCGTCAGACAGCAGTGAAAGACAGCCAGGAGCGGCTAACCTATGCCGAATCCATTCTGACCCGCTTGCAGGATGAGTATAAGAGTTTTGAGCTGAGACTTGAGAAGGCGGGCCTCAACCTTACTGCAAACTATGCCAACTTGTTAAAGCAGAGACTTGAGCGCCTACAAAGACAGAGTATTGCCAGCGATTTGATAGAAGGCATTGAGAATAAGCTTGCTTCCGCAAGAGAAGAGCAACTGAGACTGGAAGAGTTTGAAGCCATTGCGGAGCCTGGTGATGATGCCCGCGGGCAACTGCAAACCCACCGCTCCGAGTTGCTACGCGAACTGCACAAAGCCGTTACAGAACACATTGATGTGCTCAATGAATACTACAGCACAGTATCGGCCCTTCAAGACCAGGTTCAGGAATATCAGAAGCTTCTTCAACAGCGCCTGTTCTGGCTGCCAAGCGCTGCTGTTGTGAGTACTGAAACCGCGGGCGGGCTTTACCAGTCTGCAAAATGGTTTGTCTCCCAACTGCGCTTCGGTGCCATCAGTGACACCATCGCCCTGTCCTGGAAAGAACGTGGCACTCGCATAACCCTTGTTGCCCTGCTGTTTCTGGCCCTGCTTATAACGCGAAAAGCCATCGCGGGTAATCTGATCGAAAACAGCCGCTACATCGGTAATGTTGGCCATGACCGCATGGCGTTTACCATAAAGGCACTGATTAACAGCTTCCTGCTGGCATTGCCCGGCGTGCTTGTATTTTCTTTGGCCGCCCTGCTGCTGATGGAAGGCAATGAGTTTTTCTCTGCCCTTTCGAAAGGGCTGACAGCGGCGGGTTTCATCATGTTTTTGCTGGCGTTTATCCGCAACGTAGCACGCAAGCACGGCCTTGGTGAAAACCACTTCCACTGGAACCCCAACTCCCTGCTGGTTATCCGCCGGGAAATCCCCCTGCTGATGGCATTCGTATTGCCAGTAACCATCATAACCACATCGACAACCTCAACCCCTGAAGGCGCACAGTTCGACGACAGCCTGGGCCGTCTGTTGTTTACCCTGGTGTCCATCGCACTGGCGGTATTTGCACAGCGCATCATGAAAGCCGTGAGGGCGTACAAATCCCAACATGGCTTCCTGGTATTCCTGCACATTATCGCCGTTATCACCCCCCTTGTTCTGGCCCTTGCGGCGCTGTTTGGCTACCACTACACAGCCCTTCAACTTGAACGCAACTTGTTCATCTCCATTTGCTGGCTGGCTTTCACTTCATTGCTCTACTATCTGGGATTGAGGGCTCTTTCTGTGCGTGAACGCCGCCTCACCCTCGACATTCTGCGCGAACAGCGAGCAGCGGAGCAAAAAGCAGCTGAAAGCCGGGAAGCCGACGACACGTCCGAAGAGAACATTCTGCCTTCACTGGATATGCCAGCAATGAACCTAAAGGACATCAGTCATCAGAGCACATCACTGCTGGGCATCGTAATAGCCGCACTGGCCATTACCGGGCTGACGATGCTTTGGGCCGACGTTTTCCCTGCACTCAAACTGTTTGACAACATCACGCTGTGGACCATCGCTACCGACCTGCAAGGTGGAGATCCGCTCCCCATAACTCTTGCTGACGTGCTTCTGGCTGCTTTGATTGGCGCAGGAACCATATTGGCAGCCCGCGACCTCCCGGGCACCCTTGAAGTAACCATTCTGAGCCGGCTGAACCTGGAGCCCGGCACCGGCTATGCGATCAAAACTCTCACAGCCTATCTGCTGGTGTTCGCTGGCGTGATAACCTGTTTCGCGGTAATAGGGGTTCAGTGGTCAAAACTGCAATGGCTCATTGCCGCCCTGGGTGTCGGCCTCGGGTTCGGACTTCAGGAAATCGTCGCTAACTTTGTCTCGGGCATCATTCTTCTGTTTGAACGCCCTATCCGGGTGGGTGACATGGTCACAATAGATGGCATTACCGGCACGGTTGCCCGCATACGTATTCGAGCCACAACACTGGTCGACTGGGACAGAAAAGAACAGATTATCCCAAACAAAACCTTCGTGACCCAGGACCTGACCAACTGGACCCTCTCGGATCCAATTACACGAGTTACCCTTCGGGTGGGAGTCGCCTACGGTTCGGATGTAAATAAGACACAGGAAATTTTGATCGGCGTTGCTGGCAACAATGAACGGGTAGTGAGTGACCCCGCTCCCGAGGTATTCTGTGTAGGGCTGGGGGATAGCAGTATTGATTTCGAGCTATGGGTATACATCAAAGACCTGCAGGACATGATGCCCCTGTCCCACGAAATCCACGCCTCCATTACGAGTGCGCTCACCGAAGCCGGCATTGAAATTCCTTTCCCGCAGCGGGACGTTCATGTGCGCAACCTGCCTGAGATTACCAAGGCGCCCCAAGGTAGTTGCGCAACCTGAGAATAGAAGCTCGGAAAACCTCAGGAAGAAGCGCCAGTTACCGACCCCATATCGACGGGTTCTTTATAGGTGTCCAGGCGCTTTAGCCACCCAGCGAGCCAGCGTTCACGCTCAACCGGGTTGTCGGCATTCCCGGCGCGGCGGGTTAACACTTGCGCAGCCGCTTTCCGGAATTGCGCCAGCACATCGCCAGTCTGCGTCGCCTCCGGCATGGCCAGTAAAACCTGAAGCAACCCCCAGCCCTCATCGTTATAACGCTCGCTCAGGGAAAGCCCCTCACCCTTGAAATTCACATAATCCATCAGGGCATAGACACCACCCGGCGTTTGGCTCAACGCCCGCAGCTTGGCTTGCACATCCCCTTGACGGGCGTCAGGCGCGGCCTTCACCACCTTGACTAGTGACTCCTTGGCACGGCGAAAAATAAACTCGGCCTGAATGCCTTGGCTGCCTGCAAGAAATTCTCTCAGTTCGGCCACTTGGGGCGAGTCAGCAACCTTGAGAAAGGTTTCCCGATTTGGCCAGGGCGCATAGAATGGCTCAAGCTCTCGTAGCCATTCAGGAATATTACGCTGGCGCTGCTCCATGTATTGGTAAAGTGCAGGAAAACTCTCGGTAAACCTCCCATTCACACCTTCCGGGTACCAGATAAAATGGCCAATACCCAGCGAGGGGAACGCCTCCGATTCGTTCCAGTGAACAAGGCAGTCGAACTTGCCCGCACATTCATTCTGAAATATTTTCTGGCCGACCCAGTCTAGCTGGGCAGGCGTGAGGGTGAGAGAAATGTCACTGAAGGGCTTCTCGGAAGCCAGACCAGTATTTTCAACCAAAGCATCGATTCCTGCCTCGGTATTTCCAGAACTGCTTTCGGAATTACAACCTGACAACATCACAATGGCCACTATACACAGCAATCCAGGCGCCCTGTTCAAATCGTTTCCCCTCACCAAAAAAGTCGCCCAGTAGTATGAAGAGATTATTTTTAATATAACAGCGCAAGCACCCCTTGGCTCGGTGTGTCAGCCGCAAATTTCCGCTGCGATCAAGCTCTATTTTCTGAGCGCACTTACAAAAAACCCCGGCATGGGCCGGGGAAATGTCATCGTCAAATTAATACACGCTCATTCTTAACCGGTAAGCTGACTCCTCAGCACGTGCTTTTGCAATTTCCCCGTCGATGTCTTCGGCAAGTCATCCATAAATACAATTTTCTTGGGTACTTTGAAGCCTGCTAGATTTGCCCGGCAATAGGTTTCAATGTCCGCTGCCGTGAGGTGATCGTTGCCGGATTTCAAGGTGATAAACGCACAGGGTATTTCACCCCAGTGGTTGTCGGGTGCTGCAACAACCGCTGCTTCCAGTACCGCAGGATGATCGTAGAGCGTACTTTCCACCTCAAGGGTCGAAATATTCTCTCCACCCGAAATGATAATATCTTTGGAGCGGTCTTTAATTTCCACATAGCCGTCGGTGTGCCATACCCCCAAATCTCCAGTATGGAACCAGCCTCCGCCAAAGGATTTGGTAGTTTCCTCCGGGTTGTTCAGATACCCCTTCATAACGGAGTTGCCTCGAACAAACAGCTCACCAATCGCCGTACCGTTCTGTTCAACTGGCTCGAGGGTCACAGGGTCTGCCACCATCATGTCCGCCATGGACAACGACAGTATCCCCTGCCGAGCCATTTTCGCCGCTTTGCCTTTGCCATCCAGGGAATGCCACTCATCCTGGAACTCACAGATCAAGCTGGGGCCATAGGTTTCTGTCAAACCATACAGGTGCACTACTTTCACCCCCATGGATTCCATAGCTGCAATCGTTGCCGCGGGAGGTGCCGCACCACCGGTCGCTGCGGTTACTTGCTGGCTGAACGGCTTTTTATATTCTTCGGGGGCGTTAATAAGCATATTCAACACAACCGGTGCAGCGCACAGATGGGTAACCCCGTACTCGGCAATGGCATCATATATTGGCTTAGGTTGTGGAGAGCGCAAGCACACATGAGTGCCTGCCACAGCGGTTACCGCCCATGGATAACACCAACCATTGCAATGAAACATCGGGAGTGTCCAGAGGTAAACCGCACCTGATGGCAACCCAAAACCGATGATATTGCTCAAAGCGTTCAAATGCGCGCCACGATGATGGTAAACCACACCTTTGGGGTTCCCGGTAGTGCCTGACGTGTAGTTCAGGGCAATTGCCTGCCACTCGTCGTCAGGCATATCCCACGCGAAATCGTCATCACCCATCGCCAGCAAATCTTCGTAGGTCATCTTGCCGATCAGTTCGCCGCCAGCGAAATTAGGGTCATCAACATCAATAACAATCGGCTTGGCGTCACAACCGACAAGAGCATCACGGGACCGATCACTGTACTCCATGTCGGTAAAGAACACTTTTGCACGCCCATGGTTGAGCATGAAGGTCATGGTTTTGGAATCAAGCCGGGTGTTCTGGGCGTTCAGAACAGCTCCAATCATTGGCACCGCAAAATGCAATTCCAGCATTTCGGGGATATTTGGCAAGAGTGCCGCTACTGTGTCCCCTTTCCGAACGCCCAGTTTTCGCAGGGCAGATGCCAACTTTAAGCAGCGTTGGTAGGTTTCGGCCCATGTCCGACGGATGCTGCCGTGGATAACCGCGGTGCGGGTTGGGTGCGCCAGGGCCGTTCTCTGTATAAAAGAAATCGGCGTGAGGGGCGTGTAGCTAGCGTCTGTTTTATCGAGCCCGAGCTCAAACATATTATCCATTACTTTAAACCCTTGGTTGTTCGTTCAAACGTGCTTTGCCGCAATCAACTAACGTTGTTCGGTTGCGGTATCGTCTGCCATTTCGTCATCGTGATGCTTTGCAACGTATGCATCCGCAAACCAGTTCTTCTCCAGGAAGAACCAGAGTACAAGGCCGACACCCAGCCCCCAGGCTGCGCCCTGCACGGCTAGAACGGAACCGACAATAACCGCGATGCCACGCTCAAGATTGGTCTGACGATCAAGCATTTCGATGGCGAGATACCCACACAGATACCCTTGGATCAGCAACGTAAGCGCCATGCCGATATTGAGACCAGGCTTGAATAACGTCACAACAGGAACCAACACAACGGCAATGGTCATGCCCCAGTACAGGCTGGTCGCACCACCCCAATAGCTGTCCATCACCGAACGTGGGTTATTCATGTAGCGGTTAATCACCAAAGCTTGACCACCGGTCCACGCTGGGCCAGATAGACTGATAAAGGGTGCAAAGATTCCATGCACCAAATTGCGAATACCCACGATGATGCTGTTCCGGCGCGGGCTGAAAACCAGTTTTTCGTCCTTGCGAACAGCATCAGCATTCTTGAACAAAGAATCCATAACCAATATGTCGCCAAAGGCAATAATATAAGCCGCCAGCGCAAGAGGAATCGCATCAATAAAGTATTGCAGTGGCGGCATGCCCAGCCCGAACACGCTGTAGTCTCGCAAGATAGTGCCCAAAGGAATGGTGGTAAAACCCCACTCAATAACAGGCGCATCCACCTCACCGATAATAAGGCCCAAAACATAAGCAATCAGAAAAGGCACAGCTATGCCGTATTGGGCGACAAAGCGAAAGAAGCCGTATCGAGCACGAAGTGGGCTTGCTGTCTCTGAGAACAACATGAAAAAGCCCAGCACAGCGCCCGTCAATATGGTAATCGGCATTGTCCATACACGGCCATCCGCGCCAAACTCGCCCATGATGGCCGAAATACCCGCACCGATTAAAATGCCTGATTTCAGTGACGCTGGCATTTTCCGCACCAGCGCATCAGCCCCCTTGAACACCCCCAGACCAAGAAATATAGCTGAGACGGTTAACTGTAAGGCAATTAACGCCAGTATTCTGGCGTCCCCCTCTGGGTAGCTCGACAAGAAGGCTACATACAGCGGAATCCCGGCTGTAATCCAACCGGCAACCGTGGGATCACCGAAATGCGTGTGTACCAGATAGAGAATGTTGTTGAGGAGGACAAAAGCAACCGCGATTTCAAACGGAATCCCCAGAACAGATGTCATCAGTGCGGTAATACTCAGCGGAACGACACACAAGATCGCACCTTGCAGAATATCCGGAATCTCAATTTTGTAATGCACAAAGGGCACACGAAGGTTTAGTGCACCCAAGGCTGACGGCTGCTCACCGCCAGTTGATCTCTTTTTTAGGGACATTGTTGTTGTTCTCCATCCAACTGAATTTCGAATTGCATAGCGAAGAGACTATCTCCGCCCAAATACTAGTCACTAACACCTGCCCGATCAAGGGTTTTTACTTGAAATTTTAAGCCAATATTCTTTAATTCGGGTGCCACTCAATAGCGCAAGCACATTTCTTGTCACTGACCAGGTGCTACACAGGTAAAAAACTGAAGGTTCAGGAGCCCGGAACAGCTTCGCTACGGATTGCAGGCGGCGAAAAGGCGCCCATCGGCATAGCCGAAGCTTCCCCCTCAAACAATTCAATTTCCACGAGGCATGACAATGCACTCGGCCCCTGGGCCAGGCGGGATGTTCCGTCATCCCGGGTAAGAACATTCGGGTTACCATGCCGGCAAGATATCGCTGAATCTCCCGGCAGTGGTGGGTCAAACCAGGCTCCCGTACTCAGCTGCAAAACTCTGGGGCGCACTTCGTCGCTCACGACGGCAGAGCACAAACAGGCGCCCCGTCCGTTGAAAAGGCGAACCAAACTGCCGTCTACAATGTTTCTGGCCTTTGCATCAACCGGGTGAATAACCACTGGCTCTCGGCCATTTATCTTCGACTTCCGGCTATAAGAACCGTGATCCAATTGAGAGTGCAGTTTGTTTTTCGGCTGATTGGAAATCAGGTGCAAGGGGTATTCGGGGGATTCCTGCCCTAACCACTCTTTGGGCTCACTCCAAAATGGAAAGCCTGGGCATTCTTCATAACCGAAGCCAGCGACAGTTTCAGAGAATATCTCTATTTTCCCACTTGGCGTTCCAAGTGGATTCGCCGCAGGGTTCTCGCGGAAGGCTTTCATTAAAACCTGGGGTTCTTTCGGCATCGAGTTTTCGAACCACCCCTTTGCCTTGAACGCTTCAAAAGTTGGTAGATCAATACCACTGTCACCCGCTTTTTGCCGGGTTTCGTCATAAATGACCTGCAACCATTGCTCTTCATCGCGGCCTTCTGTGAAAGCTTCTCGCGCGCCTAACTCTTCTGCCAGCGCGCTGAATATTTCATAGTCTGTCAGGCTTTGACCTACAGGCTCAGCAGCTTTTTGCATGTACACAAGGAAAGGATCCCGGCTGGATGAAGCGATGTCATTGCGCTCTAAAAAGGTCGCTGCCGGCAGCACTATATCTGCGTGTTTAGCCTGAGCGTTCCAGCACCATTCATGGACAATAATCGTTTCGGGCTTCTGCCATGCCCTTCTCATGCGCACAAGATCCTGATGGTGATGAAAAGGGTTGCCACCCGCCCAGTAAACCAACCGAATTTCCGGATAGGTTCCAACTACGCCGTTGTATTCAAAGCGCTTACCGGGATGGAGAAGCAGGTCCGTAACTCTAGCGACAGGAATAAAGCTCTTTATCGGGTTTTTACCTTGGGGAAGAGAGGCGCCGGGAATGCCTTGATAATTAGCACCGATAGCATTCATGGCGCTATACCCAAAACCAATACCACCACCAGGTAGTCCTAGCTGCCCCAACATGGAAGCAACTGCGATTGCGGCCCAATAGGGTTGCTCACCGTTGTCCTGTCGGGTAAGAGACCAGCTCACAGAGATCATTGTGCGCTGGCGAGCCATATCTCGCGCCAAATCCCGGATGCGAGAAGCTGCGATTCCCGTCTTGATCGCGGCCCAAGAGCAGTCTTTAACGACACCATCGGTCTCGCCCATAAAATACTGCTGAAAGCGTTCGTAGCCCACGGTATAGGTCGACAAAAACTCAGTATCTGCCAGATTTTCAGTATGGAGGGTGTGGGCAATACCCAGTAGAAGTGCCACATCGCTGCCCGGATAAAGAGCGACCCAGTCTGCGTCCATTTCATCCAGAACATCTGAACGCAAGGGGCTAACATTCACGACCTTTACTCCGTTAGAAGCTGCATCCAGCATGCCCTGCTTCTGCACATGACGACCAACCCCTCCATTGGTCACCTGACCATTCTTGGCGGGCGCCCCACCAAATGCCACGAACAGGCTTGTGTGCTCCTTGATAACGTCCCAACTGGTTGCGCCATTGACCATGGAATAGAAGTCCCCGAGCACGTGAGGCAAAGTGACTTCAGCCGCTGCATAGCTGTATGTATTCAGTGAGTAGGTGTACCCACCAACCGAGTTGAGAAATCTCTTTAGCTGGCTCTGGGCATGATGAAAACGGCCTGCACTGGACCAGCCGTAGGACCCACCATAGATGGCCTGGTTACCATAGCGATCGCGCACACGATTTAGTTCTTCCACCACCAACTTGATTGCTCTAGGCCAGGATACCTCGACAAACTCATCGGCTCCCCGAGCGCCCCCTGCATTTCCCGGCCCGTTTTCCAGCCATCCACGTCGAACCATTGGCTTTTTAATACGCATGGGCCCGTCCAGCACATCAACGATACCTTGTCCGATGGGCGATGGATCTTCATCCCGCTCGAACCCTTCTAAAGCGGTAATACTTCCGTTATCTGCATGAACTCGATAGGTTCCCCAATGACTACTGGTAAGCGTCCCTTTTTTCGCGTGCTCAAATGGCATGGGTTGAGCCCTCTTCATTTTGTTATTAGGAAAAGACAGCATAGACCAAACTCAAGTATTTGTACTCGGTTTGTGTAAATTTAATTAAGCGTAAATACTCGCATCTGTATGGGTATGCACTCAGGCACGACGGGGAGCGGCATGACGCACCCATGCCAAAGCTGGCTTACGCGCCAGGAAGGGGCGGACAATTTGACATACATACTGCCGTGCGCAATGCTCCGACTCCTTTAGCCCAGACGAAAGGGGGAACCGAAAATGGCAGCTGACGCGACTAAAGATTGGACTCTGGAACAGTTTCCGCATCGCACCTACGACAAACTGCGCTATGCAGACACGGATCGACAGGGGCATGTGAACAATGCGGTATTTTCAACGTTTATTGAAACGGGGCGAGTTGAGCTGATCTACGATTCGGAAGCACCACTCACTTCACCTGGTACCTCCTTCGTAATCGTCAATCTGAATTTGCAACTGCGCGCTGAAATTCACTGGCCAGGAACCGTAGATATTGGAACGGCCGTCACGCGTGTTGGCAACAGCTCGATACAGCTATATCAGGGCATTTTTCAAGATGGGGTATGTTGCGCGACCGCTGAAACGGTGATTGTTTGCGTTGACGACAACACCCAAAGACCGATCAGGTTACCGGACGCTGCAAGAGAAAACCTCGCTCGGCTTTGACCCGTTAGGCGGTTGGATTTACAAGCTTGTAATACCCTGTACCAATCCTAGCGCGATGGCTACCTGTACCAGTTCCGCAAACGAATCTACTTTCATCTTTGCGGTCATATTGGCCCGGTGGCCTTCAACTGTTTTCCTGTTAATACCGAGTTCGTCTGCCGCCTCCTGGTTAGACAACCCCTTAACGATCAACTCTAGTACTTGACGCTCTCGCCGGGTCAAGCGTTCATAACAGTCCCGTATACGAGACTGTGAGCGACGATGAACAGACCGGCTCCTATCTCTTTCCAATGCGTTATGCACATGATCGATCAGGGTTTGGTCATCAAATGGCTTTTCGATAAATGTAATGGCACCCTGAGTCAGGGCCGTCACCGCCATATCGACATTACCGTGGGCCGAAATCATGATCACCGGCAGCTCAATATTGTATTCCGGCAGCTTTTTCTGAGCGTTAATGCCGCTCAATCCTGGCATTCGCACATCCATCACGATACAGCCACTCGCGCCGGTATCGAAAGCTTCAAAGAACGCCATCGCATTCTCGTAGGTTTGAACATTGAGACCTACAGACTCAAGCAACCACTTCAATGAATCTCTCACGTCCGTGTCGTCATCAATAACGAAAACTGTTTGTGCGTCGTTTTTAGAGGTCATGAATTATCAGTCAGTAATATTGAGAGTAAATGAAAAACGTGCGCCGCCCGTAGGGAGGTTTTCTGCCCAAAGCTCGCCACCAAGATTCTCTACCAATGAACGGCTTATGGCCAGCCCCATTCCTAGCCCAGTTTCCTTGGTTGAGAAAAAGCGATCAAAAAGACGAGACATATCCACCTCGGAAATCCCCCGCCCCTGATCCTCAACTTCTACTCTTAATTGCCCACTCTCATGAGGTACAACTCTGACTCGCACAATGGCAGCGTCGTCACGATCAGCAGAACCACTCGCCTCCACAGCATTCACGATCAGGTTCAACACTACCTGTTCCAACTGCACCCGATCACCTTTAACGTCTGGCAAATTCAAGTCGGGCTCGAAAACTACGGACACGTTGTGTCTTTCCGCCGTACTCTCGCAGAAGTTGATCATCTCCCCGATCAAATCCGGTAAATTGAGGCGAGTAACGACTGGCTCCTGCTTTCTCGTGAAATCCATCATCCGATGGATGATCTCACCTGCTCTCAACGCCGTCCGGATGCTTCGGGTAATCGGCAGTTCCACATCGCTCCACGCGAGAGTGGGCTTGTCCGCAAAACGCCGTTCAATGCCCCGGAGATAATTCACCATAGCGGAGAGTGGCTGGTTCAACTCATGGGCCAGGCTCGATGCCAGTTCGCCCATAGTGACCAACCGGCTGGCATGATCAATTTCGGCCTGATACTGCTTGAGTTGGTCTTCAGCTGCTTTTTTTTCGGTGAGATCGTGTGCGACCAGTGAGAAATACTCAATATCCCCATGCAAGGAGCGGTGAGCCAAGAGCTCGAGCAGGACCGGTATGCGAGATGCGTTCAGGTTTTGCATCGTTAGCTCTCCACGCCAACTCCCTGTTTCCTTTGCTGCCGGAAAGCCTTCTTCCATCAAGGTGGCCAGGCCCTTCTCGGTCACAAGCCTCGAGAGCGGGAAAGAGCTGTATTCCATGCACTCCATTTCAAGAGCTTTCCGGGCGGCTTCGTTAAGGTGCGAAACGGTAAAATCCAGATTGGCAAATATAACCAGGTCCTGAGTGCTCTCCAGCACCCGCGCCAAACGCCGGCTTGCTTTATCTGCCATGATTCGATGGGTTGCATCCCGAGACACCACAAGGATTTCCCGGATATCATTGGTCTCCGGGTCTCGAATGGTCCGGCTGGTACTTTCCAACCAGATGTAGTGTCCATCTTTACAGCGAAAGCGATAAGTATGGGTGTACAACCCCCGGTCATAACTCACCGTGGGTGCCCGTAACCGGAAGTCTTCAACATCGTCTGGATGGTAGAGATCGTAAGCCGAGATACCAACAATTTCTTCGACCGTATAGCCCAGCAAATGCGTAACCGCCGGAGACGCATAGATAAACAGCCAATCCTCCGGTGTGTGCCGGGAAATCATATCGGTAGACTGCTCAGCCATTTCCGCCAGCAAGCGGTTGCGCTCAGCGTCGTCGGTCAGGGCGGTAAGCCCTTCTTCCGGGGTGCGATTTTTCATGGGTAACGGGTTCTCGGAACGCGGGTTGCCTGGTCGGACCCTATTCTGACGGTCTCCGGGGCCCTTAGCCACAAGGCATCAGGACCCCGTGACTTGCTAGCGCAGGAACTCTTTGCTGAAAGCCTTGAATTGAGCCGCATCAGAACGTCGTATCCACTCGAACCCGACCATTTCTTTTGTGACAATTCTGGCACCGGCCTGCTCCATACGACGCAGTGCTACTTCGGTGTCGTATGAGTTACGTGCAGAAATGGCATCAGCCACCACAAATACGTCCAACCCCTTCTCCAGCAACCTGACGGCTGATTGCATCACGCAGGCTTGAGACTCCATGCCGCACAGGACAACCTGTTTTCGATCATGCGCCTGGAATGCTTTTTCGAACCCGGGGTCGTCAATGCATGAAAAGTAAGCCTTGCCGTATATATTGGCCGGGCCCACCAATTCACGCAAACCTTCTTCAGTGGGCCCCAGCCCATCCGGGTATTGCTCCGATCCCACCACTGGGACATCCATCAGCTTTGCCAGACGAACCAACCAACTGCAGTTATTCACCAGTTTATCGGCTTCATGCACTCCACCCAATAGTCGGGCCTGAACATCAATAACCGCAACGATGGACTTCTCTATATCCATTAACATAATAGTCTCCAGACTCACGCAGGGCGGCGATCAACCATGTTGGTGGCGACACCTTCCGCAACAACCTTATCACCCACCTTGCAGATGGTTTCCAACTTTACTCGGCGACGCTCTTCGTTTATCTCGATAACTTTTGCAGACGCAACCACCGTATCGCCAATATGAACCGGTGCTTTAAATTTAATCTGCTGATCTATATATATCGCCCCAGGGCCAGGCATACGCGTACCCAATACAGCTGAAATCAGTGCTGCACTGAACATGCCATGAACAATCCGCTCTTTAAACGGCGTGGTCTTCGCGTACTCAGCATTAATATGTACCGGATTGTCGTCACCACTGATGCCCGCGAACAAAACCACATCTGCTTCAGTAATAGTCTTGGCGTAGAACGCCTCCATTCCAATTTCCAGATCTTCCAGATAGTACCCGTGTAATTCTTGCATTGTGCTTCCTCATGTTGATCCATTCACCGACTACACTACTGGTTTATATCCATCAAACCAAGTACTTTTACTTGGTTTTTTCAAAATGCTCTGGTAGCCTTCTCTCATCAATCCAAACAACCCCGCTTTGCACCAAGGGAGTCGCAGTCATGCAGAGGCAACCCGTAAGCATTTTTGAAAGGGCCTTCAAGAAGCTGGTTTCAGGTGGACTGGAATCCGTAGGCCGACGTGGCTCAGACATCCTGAGCGTTGCGGAAGACCTCCCGGAATCTGACATCGCAATCGTTAAGGAGTGGATAGACGACTGCCTCTCTGAGAATGGCGGTCAGGTAGAAGCTCGCAAGCGGGCCGCTTTGTTGGGCCGCGCCTACCTGAAGCTGACTACGACCGGAAGGACACGCTTCCTGGGATTGCTTGCAGAGCATTACGGCGTTAACGAGGCATCCGTCGAGAGCGCTATCGATCAATGGCACAACGCCAAACACAACGAGAAAACAGAAGCCGCCCAGTCCTTACGCAAGGCTTTGATACCCAGCCGAACGGCACTATTGAAGCAGTTCAACGGGGTTCCTTCCGGGGTGAAATTCCTGGTGGATATGCGAGAGGAACTGCTTCGCCTGCGCAAAGATTATCCACAGCTGAAGCCATTGGAAACGGATCTTCGCGACCTGCTCGCCACGTGGTTCGACATCGGTTTGTTGCAGCTGGAAGAGATCAGCTGGAACTCCAGTGGTGCCATGCTCGAAAAGTTGATCGCCTATGAAGCCGTGCACGCCATCAAGAGTTGGAGCGACCTCAAGAACCGACTGGACTTCGACCGTCGCTGCTTCGCCTTTATTCACCCGAACATGCCAGACGAACCACTGATTTTTGTGGAAGTGGCTTTGGTGAATGGCCTTGCCGACAATGTTCAAAGGCTTCTGGACGAGCACGCGCCGACAGAGGACATCGATAAAGCCGACACCGCCATTTTCTACTCGATCTCTAACGCCCAACAAGGCTTGGCGGGTATCAGCTTCGGTAACTTCCTGATCAAACAAGTGGTCAGCAAGCTGCAAGTGGAGTTCCCTCAGCTTAAACAGTTCGCCACCCTGTCACCCATCCCCGGCTTCCGCCGCTGGCTGGACAGCACGCCAGCCGACCAGCTAATGCTGTTACCTGGGGGTGAACAGTGGCTCAACACACCGCCGCCACGTGATCCCGTGCTCGCTAGTCAGGGGGATGCCACTGGCACCCAGCAAGAAGCCATCATGAAACTGGCTGCGACCTATCTAAGCTCGACCAAGCCTGGCACCTCCCGTGCGAACGATCCTGTCGCAAACTTCCATTTGAGCAATGGTGCGCAACTCGCGCGGCTCAACTGGATGGCAGACACATCGGATAAAGGCCTAAAGCAATCAGCCGGGTTGATGGTGAACTATCTATACGAGCTTCCAAAAATCGTACATCGCAGTAACCAGTACACCTCACAGGGAACCATTTCCCTGTCATCCAATATCAAGAAACTTTTGAAATAAACCACCCTGAAAAGTAAGGAGAACACCATGACTAATCGTATCGCAGTTATTACCGGAGCAGCCGGTGGCCTGGGTACCGCCATGTGTAAGGCACTGGCCGCTCAGGGCCGTAAAGTGGTGGGCACTCACCTGCCCGGTGAAGAGTTCACAGCCCAAGCAAAAGACTGGCAGGCCAACCTTCGTGAAGAGGGTGTTGACGTGGCTATCTACCCGCTCGACGTAACCGACTTTGAAGCCTGTAAAGCATTCACAGCCGCTGTAGAACAGGATTTGGGCCCCATCGACATTCTGGTCAACAACGCCGGTATCACCAACGACGCACCGTTGAAGAGAATGCAGCCAGAACAGTGGAATCAGGTTATCAATGTGAACCTGACTTCCATGTTCAACATGTGCCAGCAAGTGTTCGAAAACATGTGCGAGCGCGGTTTTGGCCGCATCGTTAACATTTCGTCGCTCAATGGAGAGAAAGGCCAGTTTGGCCAAAGCAACTATGCCGCAACCAAAGCAGGCATTTATGGATTCACCAAATCCATTGCTCAGGAAGGCGCCCGCAAAGGCGTAACTGCAAACTCGGTTTCCCCCGGCTACATCGACACTCCCATGGTGCGCCAAGTACCCGAAAAAGTGCTGAATAACATTGTTGCGGGCATCCCTGTTGGCCACCTTGGCAAGCCTGAAGACATTGCCCGAGCCGTTGTCTATCTCACAGCGGACGAAGCAAGCTTCGTGACCGGCACCAATATGTCGGTCAACGGCGGCCAGTACATGAGCTAAGGGAGTAAACCATGACAGCGTTCAGAGCACCCACCCGTGAGATGATGTTCACCCTGCAGCACGTCGCCGGGTTTTCAGAAATGGCCAAAGCGTGCGGCTATGAAGACGCTTCCGAGGATGTCGTCGCCGCCATTCTTGACGAAGCCGCTCGCTTTGCAAGTTCCGTCATCGCACCAACCAACGTCATCGGAGACCAAACCGGTGTGCGTCTGGATTCTGACCTCAATGTGGTCACGCCTGCCGGCTTCCGAGACGCATACCAGCAGTATGCGGAAAGTGGCTGGGCCAGCCTGCAGTTTGACCCGGAGTTTGGCGGCCAAGGCCTGCCTTTCTCACTGGCCATTCCTGTTCAGGAAATGTGGCATGCCGCAAACATGGCCTGGGGGCTCTGTCCGCTGTTGTCTCAGGGAGCGGTTGAAGCGCTTTCCGAGAAGGGCAGCGATCAGCTTAAACAGCTGTTACTGCCAAAAATGATTTCCGGACAATGGACCGGAACCATGAACCTTACCGAACCGCAGTCTGGTTCGGACCTATCGGGCATTCGCACTCAAGCCCGTCCGGATGGCGATGTATACCGAATAAAGGGTCAAAAGATTTTCATCACCTGGGGTGAGCACGACATGGCGGAGAATATCATCCACCTGGTGCTCGCCCGCTTGCCCGACGCGCCTGCCGGGGTAAAGGGCATCTCACTGTTTGCCGTACCCAAATATCTCCCGGATGCTTCCGGTGAGCCCGGGGAGCGAAACGACTGCCAGGCGGTCTCGCTGGAACATAAGCTCGGCATCCACGCCAGCCCAACCTGCGTCATGAGTTATGGCGACAATGAGGGTGCCATTGGCTATCTGGTGGGCGAGGAAAATCGTGGTTTGGCCTGCATGTTCACAATGATGAATAACGCCCGCCTGACCGTTGGTTTGCAAGGCGTGTCCATTTCCGAGCGAGCGTATCAACAGGCACGGGATTACACCCTGGAACGCACTCAGGGCACGGCTCCGGGCGAACAAGGCGTGTCACCTATCATCAAGCACCCGGACGTACGCCGTATGCTGATGATCATGAGAACCTTGACCGAAGCAGCGCGCGGACTCGCCTACACCGGCTGCGTGGCCGTCGATTACGCCAATGCGGAGAACCTGCCAGACGACATCAGGGCTCGTTATAAGCGCCGAGTAGACCTGCTGACACCACTGGTTAAGGGCTGGTGCACTGAAATTGCCCAGGAAGTAACCTCTCTGGGCATCCAGTGCTATGGCGGCATGGGATTTATCGAAGAGACGGGCGCTGCACAGCACTATCGTGACGCCCGCATTCTGCCGATTTATGAAGGTACTAATGGCATTCAGGCACTGGACCTGATTGGTCGGAAAACCGTTCGCGATCAGGGTCAGGCAATGGCTGAACTGATTGAAGACATGCGCCCGTTCACTGGCTCACTGCAACGCAATTGTGTGTTAACCGCTGAGCGCCAAGCGAAATTTGACCAGGCAGTCGCCTTCCTTGAGGATGCGACACGCGTGGTTCTCGAGCGGGGTAATGACGACCAATTCACCGGTGCCGTTGCATTCGACTACCTTATGTTGAGCTCCACAGTAACGGCAGGCTGGTTGATGCTGAAAGCAGCTATCGCTGCGGCAAATGATCTGGGTGACCAGAGCACATTTGCAGCCAGCAAGCTGGCGACAACCAGCTTTTTTATTGACCACATCTTACCGCGTTGTTCATCACATCTGAGCGCGATACGATCTGGTGACGATGCCATAATGGCGCTTCCAGAGATTGAATTTTAATACCGGCCAGAAGGTAAAGCCTCATGTACATAAACGGTGAATGGTTAACCGGGCGCTCTGAGCTCTCGGTCACCAATCCGGCAACGGGCGAGATCATCGGGCAAGTGCCCAATTGCACAGACCAAGACATTGAGGCCGCCATCGCGGCCGCAGATTGCGCATTTAAAGAATGGAAGAAAACCACGGCTCATTACCGTTCCTCACTGCTTTACCGGGCTTGGGAGCTGATGATTCGGCAGAAGCGTGAGCTGGCTGAATTGATGACCCGCGAACAGGGAAAACCCCTTAAAGCATCACTCAACGAAGTACAGTACGGTGCAGATTTCCTGCTGTGGTTCGCTGAAGAAGCCAAGCGTGTATACGGGCAAAGTATCCCTTCCGCCCGTGAAAATCAGCGTTTTATTGTCCAGAAATCACCCGTGGGTGTGGTCGGCGCAATAACGCCCTGGAACTACCCGATTTCCATGATTACACGCAAGCTGGCACCTGCATTAGCTGCCGGCTGCACGGTGATACTGAAACCCGCCGAAAGCACGCCCTTGTGTGCTAAGGCCATGGTTGAGATTTTTGCAGAAGCAGGCTTTCCCGCCGGAGTTGTCAACATGCTCACTGTGCGGGATCCAGCGCGGGTAGGCGACGCTTTCTGTACTGATCCAAGAGTCCGCAAACTGACGTTCACAGGCTCCACTCCCGTTGGCAAAAAGCTGAACGCGCTGGCGGCAGCCAACATGAAGCGAGTGTCTATGGAACTTGGCGGACATGCACCCGCCATTGTGTTCCCCGATGCCGATCCAGTGCACGCAGCGAAAGGTCTGTCTCTGGTGAAGTTTCTTAATACCGGCCAGGCCTGCATTAGCCCTAACCGGATATTTGTGCACGAGGACCACCTGAAGCCGTTTATTGCGGAACTAACCAGTCGGGCCAATCGCCTTGTAGCCGGTAATGGCATGTCCGAAGGCGTTGGTATCGGACCGTTGATCAATGAGCAGGCCATTCAAAAGGTCGATGCGCAGGTTCAAGATGCAATTGCTCAAGGCGCTACGTTGGAAACCGGTGGGCAACGTTTAGCAGAAAACGGCCTGTCAAACGGCTATTTCTACGCTCCAACCGTGCTATCCGGCGTAACGCCGGCAATGAAAATCTACCGGGAAGAAACCTTTGGCCCGGTCGCTCCTGTGATCACCTATCGCTCCGACGACGATGTGATTGCGATGGCCAACGACACCGAGTTTGGGCTAGCGGCATACATCTACAGCAACAACATGACGACAGCGATGCGCGCATTTGAAGCTCTGGATTTCGGCATTATTGGCATCAACGACATTAACCCAACAAGCGCAGCGGCCCCATTTGGCGGCATGAAAAATAGCGGGCTTGGTCGGGAGGGTGCTCAGGAGGGTATTGGAGAATATCTGGAAACCAAACTGGGTGGCTTCGCGATCTAGTTAAACGATCCAAATATGTGCCCCTGCGTGTAGGCACGTTTTTCTTGAAATCAAGCAGGACGGAAATTACGCTTCCGTCCTGCTTGCACACTGTGCTTAACGAGCGCGGACCTACTTCTCCACAAACGCCCTTTCAATGACGTAGTGACCCAAATCGCCACCCCGAGCTTCCTTGAAGCCCATTTCATCAAGAATGGAGCAGGTGTCTTTAAGCATGCTTGGGCTACCGCAGATCATGAATCGATCATCTTCAATGTTCAGATCAGGCAAACCAAAATCACTGGTGATTTTGCCACTCTGCATAGCGCGGGTTAGCCTGCCTTCATTACGGAACGGCTCCCGGGTAACCGTCGGGTAGTACTCAAGCTTGCCTTTCACCATCTCGCCGAAGAACTCGTTTTCTGGCAACTCTTCAATTTCTCTCTGGTAGGCAAGCTCTGAAATATATCTCACGCCATGGGTCAAGATGACTTTATCAAACGCCTCATAAATCTCAGGATCTTTTATAATGCTCATGAATGGCGCCAGCCCGGTACCCGTGCTGATCAACCAGAGATTTTTACCCGGCAGAAGGTTATCCAGAACCAGGGTGCCAGTGGGCTTACGACTGACGAGAATCTCATCACCCACCTGAATTTTCTGCAGGCGGGATGTCAACGGGCCGTCCTGAACCTTAATTGAGAAAAATTCCAACTCTTCTTCATAGTTTGCACTGGCAATGCTGTAGGCGCGCATTAAAGGCTTACCTTCAGACTCCAGGCCAATCATCACAAAGTGACCATTCTTGAACCGAAACCCGGGGTCGCGGCTGGTCTTGAAGCTAAACAAAGTATCGTTCCAGTGATGAACGCTGGTTACCGTTTCTTTTATCAGGTTACTCATTGAAGCCCCTCACCCGTTCGATTCATTATCGGCGGAGAATGTTTAAAATATGAATTGCCTAAAGTCTAACCTGCCTTTAACCTATCGATGAAATGGGATATTCCCATAACCCTATTCGGTTTCATCGATTTAGAGCGTTTTGGTATGAAATACAGTTTCAGGCAACTTGAAGTCTTCCTGGCTGCCGCACACTTTCAGAACATTACCCGGGCCGCGGAATCGCTGGCGATGTCTCAATCTGCTGCCAGCAGTGCGCTTAAAGAACTGGAAAACCAGTTCGACATCCAGCTGTTCGACCGTGTTGGCAAACGCCTGCAACTGAATGAACTTGGGCGTCTCTACCGACCCAAGGTGGAAGCTGTCCTCGCCCAGGCCACAGAGCTGGAACAAGCGTTCAGCAAAAACTCCGAAATAGGCGCCCTTAAAGTCGGAGCCACCTTAACTATAGGTAACTATCTAGCCGTAGGCGTTATGGCCCAATACATGAATACCCCTACTCGCCCCCGGGTTGCACTGGAAGTTGCCAACACCAGCACCATCGTACGGAGAGTCAAGGATTTCGAGCTGGATATAGGGCTTATAGAAGGCGAACTGCAATCTTCCGAGCTTGAAGTTTTGCCATGGCGCGGAGACCAATTGGTTGTGTTCTGCTCACCAACCCACCCACTCGCCAAGAAAGAAACTCTGACAGACGAGGATCTACGAGGCGCCACCTGGATTATGAGAGAGCAAGGCTCTGGCACCCGGCAGAGCTTTGAGCGTGGTATGCATGGACTGTTACCGGACATGAACGTACTGCTCGAGCTGGAACATACTGAAGCGATTAAACGCGCTGTGGAGGCCGACCTGGGTATAGGGTGCCTGTCGGAAGTGGTACTGGAAGATGCGATCAGGCGGGGCAGCCTGGTAGCTCTGAAAACGCCTCAACACCGAAGTTTTGAACGACAGTTCTACTTTATTCTACACAAGCAGAAGTACCGCAGTGCCGGTATTGATGCCTGGATCAAGCTGTGTCGGGCCCTACCCTGAATCTCAGGCTACAGGGCCACTATGGAATCGGAACTCAGTATCCGGCTCCAGAATGAGTTGTTTTTCAATGGCAATGAAATCCGCAAGCCGTTCATCAACGGGCCCCTTATTGGCCTGCACGGCCAGCGCGAGGTAATCTCGATAGTGTCGCGCTTCCGACTTGAGTAGGCTGCCATAGAAATCCGCGAGTTCATCATCAAGAAACGGCACCAGTGCCGCAAAGCGCTCGCATGAGCGGGCTTCGATGATGGCACCCACTAGCATTACATCTACCAGTCGCCCCGGATCGTCGGTGCGCACTTCTTTACGCAAGCCGGCAGCATAGCGCGCAGGGGTAAGATGGCAGTATGGGATGCAGCGCTTATCAATAATGGCCAAAACCTGTTCGAAATGACGCAACTCCTCCCTGGCCAGCCGCGACATTTTGTTGAGCAAGTCGCTGTTATCTACATAGCGGTACATCAAGCTCAGCGCCGTCGATGCAGCTTTTTTCTCGCAATGTGCGTGATCGATCAACATCAGGTCCTGATTGGCTAATGCGTTATCAATCCACTGCTTGGGCGTAGCACAAGGCAGAAAATCGTGAATATCTTGCAGGGCTTTGGTTATGGAATCAGTTTTCTGGGTCATGGTAAGCAACAGCGTCAATTCAAAGGGTGGGCGATTATAGCGCAGCTATCCGTGTTCTCCGACTTCTGGCCAGCTTAACTTTATAGGTGCTTTCCTATAGAATACAGCGCCAACTTAAAGTCCATCCGCCATAAAATTCCCGCCAGGCGTGTGCTAAAGGCGCGGGACATACCAACTGATGAGGGTTCAAATCGTGTTAGAAGCCTACCGTGAACACGTTGCAGAACGTGCGGCTCTGAATATTCCCCCCAAGCCGCTGAACGCAGAACAAACTGCAGCGCTGGTTGAGTTGTTGAAAAACCCGCCTGCTGGCGAGGAAAACACTCTGGTTGACCTGCTGGAAAACCGTATTCCACCGGGTGTAGATGAAGCCGCTTACGTAAAAGCTGCGTTCCTGACCGCCATTGTGAAAGGTGAAGCTGCATCCCCCCTGCTGGACAAGCCTAAAGCTGTTCAACTGCTGGGAATGATGCAAGGCGGCTACAACATTGAAACTCTGGTAGACCTGCTCGACGACAGCGAACTGGCCGAACTGGCTGGCGAGCAACTGAAGCATACCCTGCTGATGTTCGACGCGTTCAACGATGTGAAAGACAAAATGGACGCTGGCAACGCTATTGCCAAGTCTGTTGTTGAATCCTGGGCCAATGCCGAGTGGTTCACCAAGAAAAACAAGGTTGCCGAAAGCACCAAGATGGTGGTGTTCAAGGTTACCGGCGAAACCAACACCGACGACCTGTCTCCGGCTCCGGATGCATGGTCCCGCCCGGACATCCCGCTGCACGCCCGCGCTGCCTATAAAATGGAACGCGACGGCCTGAAGCCGGAAGAGCCCGGCGTAACTGGCCCAATGAGCCAGATTGATGAAATCAAAGCCAAAGGCTTCCCTGTTGCTTTTGTTGGCGACGTGGTTGGTACTGGCTCCTCACGTAAGTCTGCCACCAACTCTGTGCTTTGGTTCTTCGGTGACGACATCCCGGGCGTACCAAACAAGCGTGCCGGCGGTGTGTGTATCGGTAACAAGGTTGCCCCCATCTTCTTCAACACCATGGAAGATGCCGGCGCGTTGGTATTCGAGGCCCCCGTAGACAACATGAACATGGGCGACGTAATCGAAATCCGCCCATACGAAGGCAAGATTCTGAACGAGGCTGGCGAGACCATTTCCGAATTCGGTTTCAAGTCTGACGTTATCCTGGACGAAGTGCAGGCTGGCGGACGTATCCCTCTGATCATTGGCCGTGGCTTGACAGCCAAGGCGCGCACAGCTCTGGGTCTGGGCGCGACTGATCTGTTCCGTCTGCCAAACGATCCCGCTGCTGGCACCAAGGGCTTCACCCTGGGTCAGAAGATGGTTGGTAAGGCATGTGGACTGGAAGAAGGCCAAGGCGTTCGTCCAGGCACCTACTGCGAGCCTCACATGACCACTGTAGGCTCTCAGGACACCACTGGTCCTATGACCCGTGACGAACTGAAGGATCTGGCTTGTCTGGGCTTCCAGGCGGATCTGGTTATGCAGTCTTTCTGTCACACCGCCGCTTATCCGAAGCCGGTTGACGTTGAAATGCAGCACACCATGCCGGACTTTATCCGCAACCGCGGTGGTGTATCCCTGCGCCCAGGCGACGGTATCATCCACTCCTGGTTGAACCGCATGCTGCTGCCTGACACTGTGGGTACCGGTGGTGACTCTCACACCCGCTTCCCAATGGGCATCTCTTTCCCGGCCGGTTCTGGCCTGGTTGCATTTGCTGCAGCTACCGGTGTTATGCCACTGGATATGCCAGAGTCTGTTCTGGTTCGCTTCAAAGGCGAAATGCAGCCAGGCATCACTCTGCGCGATCTGGTACACGCTATTCCGCTGTACGGCATCAAGCAAGGCATGCTGACCGTTGAGAAGAAAGGCAAGATCAACGAGTTCTCTGGTCGTATCCTGGAAATCGAAGGTCTTGAGCACCTGACTGTTGAGCAAGCATTCGAACTGTCTGATGCTTCTGCTGAGCGTTCTGCGGCTGGTTGTACTATCAACCTGTCTGAAGAGTCTGTTGCCGAGTACCTGCGCTCTAACATCACCATGTTGCGCTGGATGATTGCTGAAGGTTATGGCGATGCCCGTACTCTGGAGCGTCGTGCCCAGCAGATGGAAGCATGGCTGGCTGATCCCAAGCTGATGCGTGCTGACAAAGATGCTGAGTACTCACACGTAGTTGAAATCGATCTGGCTGACATCAAAGAGCCAATCGTTTGCTGCCCGAACGATCCTGACGATGCCAGGTTCCTGTCTGAAGTAGCTGGCGACAAGGTAGACGAAGTGTTCATCGGTTCTTGCATGATCAACATCGGCCACTTCCGTGCCGCTGGTAAATTGCTTGAGCAACACAAAGGCGGCCTGAACACCCGCCTGTGGATGTCTCCACCTACCAAGATGGACCAGGCGCAGTTGATGGAAGAAGGTTACTTCAACATCTACGGCACCGCCGGTGTTCGCACCGAGATGCCAGGCTGCTCCCTGTGCATGGGCAACCAGGCGCGTGTAGCTCCCAAGTCTACCGTTCTGTCTACCTCTACCCGTAACTTCCCGAACCGCTTGGGTGATGGTGCCAACGTGTACCTGACCTCCGCGGAACTGGCTGCTGTGGGCGCTATCCTGGGCAAACTCCCCTCTCCTGAGGAGTACATGGAATACGCCAAGGATCTGGACAGCATGTCTGCTGAGATCTACAAGTATCTGAACTTTGATCAGATGGAGAACTACACCAAGAAGGCTGCGGAAGCGACTGTCGCTTAAGCATTAAACTTCAAGGTTTAGATCTACGAAAACGCCAACCTTCGGGTTGGCGTTTTTTTATGGATACTGAAAAACTACGAAGGTTATCGCAGTAGAAGTATCTTGCCTGTAGCTAGCCCGGATTCAAGACGACGATGGGCATCGCCCACATCGGCAAACGAATACTGTTCCTTGTCGAGCAACGGTTGTAACACCCCCTGTTCCAACATATCGCTCATGGCAGAAATAAGCCGCGGCTGATCATCCATCCCAATTCCGTGTAGCAAAGGAATAGAACGAAAAATCACATGCAGCGTCAGGCCTTTGGCATGCATCAAGCTCAGATCATGGCTGGAGCGAGTATTAATGGAGCAAAGACGCCCGGAAATGGCAGTTGCCTCGATTGCCCGATCCACGTTCTCTCCACCCACAGTATCGAAAACCAGGCTGAAACCTCGCCCGTCAGTCAACCGCTGCTTGTAGCTCTCTACAGACTCTTCGCGGTAAAAAATAATATCGTCTGCACCCAGCTTCTTTGCCAACGCTGCTTTTTCAGGCGTAGACACGGTTGTAGCCACTCGCGCACCAAAATGCTTGGCTATCTGAATGGCAACATGCCCCACCCCACCTGTGCCAGCATGAATCAGTACATGCTCACCAGCCTGGATTTCTGCGCGCTCAACAAGAGCTGCCCAAGCAGTCAAAAACACAAGCGGTACTGCAGCACATTCAGCCAGAGGCAGTTTCATAGCGGGCGTGCGTTTTGCGAGTAGCCTGGCATCGGCCACCATGAAGTCTGCAAGTGCACCAGGCCAGCCCTTTGTCCCGCCTGCGCACCCGAATACCTCATCACCCACGGCAAAAGAGGTTACGCCCGGGCCAATCTTGTCTATAACGCCAGACACATCCCCATTGAGGATGGCCGGCATATCGGGCCCGGCTTTTACAAATCCTGAGCGTATTTTGGTTTCAATAGGGTTAATACTCGAAGCCACCACCTTGATTCGAACCTGCCCAGCCGACGGCTCAGGCGTCTCTACTTCCCGCTCTACAAATACCTCGGGGCCACCAAACTCCTCGATAACCATCGCCTTCATTGCCCTATCTCCTTCTATCAGAAAGTGATCAGTAAACGATTAATCGAACCAGAATCGCCGCGGCCATCACAAGGGTAATCCACTTCACCCATTGCGCGCCCTCATTGCTCAGATTCACCTTAACGGCTACAAATGCTCCAGTAATATTGCCGAGCGCCAGAACCAACCCCATACCCCAGCGCACTTGCCCATTAAGGGCGAAAATCATCAATGCGGGAACCGTGTAAAGCAGAATAATAGACACCTTGAAAACATTGACCTGGCGTAGATCAATGCGCAGCAACCGGTACAAAACCACGATAAACAGAGCCCCCACACCCACCTGAATAAACCCGCCATACACGCCAATCACAAACATGGCGATGTAAATCACCGGGCCAAGCCTGTTTACAGTCAGCGGGTTGGTTTCCAGCCGGGGTTGTGGCAACAGCATGAACGCCGAAGCGAAAATCATGGCAAAAATCAGCACCCATTCAAATACCACGTCGGGCACCCATGTGGCCACCCAGGCACCCAGTAGAGATCCAAGAACCGCCGGTACCGCAAGGTGCAAGCTAACACGGAGATTACCGTGACCCATGCGGCGAAAGCCGGCAACAGCGGTGGTGCTTTGCAGAACAATTGCTACCCGGTTGGTGCCATTGGCAACCTGAGGAGGAAGCCCAAGAAACATCAACAATGGCAGCGTAAGCATTGACCCGCCTGCCGAAAGCACATTAATGAATCCGGCAATTCCACCTAGCGCCAGCAATGCAATAACGTCTGTAATGCTCATGCAGCGTTCGCACTTCCTGCGTTATTCCCCGAGCGATCTCCGCTGAGACGTTTACCACAACGACTGCTCCACACCAGAACAGCGATAAATATAATGAGCCCTGCCCCATCGATCAGTAGCTGCCCATGGGGCCATAGCATCAAGGCACCAAGGGGAAACATCAACGCTCGAACCAACAGGTTGAGCTTGTGCTCCAGATAACCCTCAAGGCCCGCGATGATGGCGTAGATACCGAATAGGGCAAAACAGAATACCTGGATCATTTCAGTAAAATCACCAGTAATCAGTGGCGAATAGGCAAACAGAAGCGGCACTATGTAAAGCCCCTTTGCCAGCTTCCAGGCAGTAAACCCGGTGCGCATCTGTGGGGTTCCAGCAATAGCGGCCGCAGCAAAGGCTGTAAGGCAAACCGGAGGTGTCACGTTAGAATCCTGGGAAAGCCAGAAGATGACCATATGCGCAGCCACCAGCAACATGGAAAGTGATTCCGGCGATAAAGCCTGCTCAAGGAGTTGGCTACTGAAGGTATCTGGCACCAATGCGAGCATCTGTCGCGCGGTAGTGGCATCCATGGGGCCATCCAATAACGACAGTTTATCCGGTGCTGCGAGCATGAAGATGGCTTTGGCCTGCTCGGGAAGATTGCCATTTACCATCAACTCCAATAACTGGCTTTGTGCGATCAGGTTGTAAATCGCCGGTGCTGAAAGTGTCGCAAGAACAATATACGCCGCCGTTACTGGTAGCCCCATTCCCAAAATCAGCGAAGCCAGAGCCACCAGAAAAATGGTGATCAACAGGCTTCCGCCGGCCCAATCGGTAATCATCAGCGAAAACGTATTACCTATGCCCGTGGTGGACACCACCATCACAATAAGCCCGACGGTAATCAGCAGGACCGCTGTGGTCGTAATGTTTCGCGTCCCCATCGCCAGAGCGTCGAGTATATCTCTTAGCCCCATTGGGTTCTTCGATAGCCATGACGCAGCAATAACAGACACAATGGCTATCCCCGCAGCGTAGGTTGGTGTAAACCCGTAAACAAGCGCGGCCACAAGAACGACCAGTGGCAGCAAAAAGTGCCAACCGCCTTTCAGCACGTCCTTTAGCGAGGGCGCAGCTTCATCTTCCAGTTTGTCTGCATGGCTGCGTTTGGCCTCGATGCGTACAAACATGGCGACCGAGATGAAATAGAGAAGGGCTGGGAGTGCAGCAACAGCAATGATGGTGAGGTAGGAAACTTGAGTGTAGGAAGCCATGATAAAAGCACCCGCACCCATCACTGGAGGCATCAATTGCCCCCCGGTTGAAGCGGCGGCTTCAACGCCTGCAGCAAAGCGTGCGGGAAAGCCCGCTTTTCGCATCAACGGGATGGTAATAACACCGGTAGAAACCGTATTGGCTACGCTGGATCCGGAGACAGACCCCATTAGGCCGGAGGCAAACACCGCCACAAATCCGGGACCGCCCACGAAACGCCCTGCGGCACAGCGCGCCAGTTCGATGATAAAGTCCCCGGCTCCGGATTTCACCAGAAAGGCACCGAACAAAATGAACATGAATACGTAGGTCCATGAAATACGTGCGATGGAACCCAGCATTCCCTGACCACCGATATATGAGCGATACAGAACTGTCTCCCAGGAAAGCCCGGGGAAATTAAAGATGCCGTCAACGTATTGGCCCCACCAAGCCACATAGGTCAGAGCCACAATACATAGCACGGGAATAAACCAGCCTACTGTGCGACGTGCCAATTCCAGTATCAACGCCACGGATGCGATGGAGAAAACCCAGTCCCCGGTAGAGAAATTGAACCCGCGCTGATACAGAGCATCTTCAAAGAAAATCAGATAAAAAGCACAGGCAAGTGCAGCAAGCCCGAGCATCACATCTACACCAAGCGCTACCCTCTGCCCACCAACCGTTTGAGCCTTGAACATGGGGGTGGTTAGCGTGCAGATCAGCCCGAAAAGACCAAAGTGCAGAGCTGAACTCCACAGCTCAGAGAGCGTCGAAAAAGTGTTGAAATACAGATGAACCAGCGCAGTGGCGATCGCGAGCCAGAAAATCACTGGCCCTAACAACCAGTGATCTACTCGCTCACTCGCCTCGCTGGCACTTTCATCCCGAACCGCAATTGCGGATTCGCCTTCTGCTTTACCTGTCACCATTACTTCGCAAGCAGACGTTCAGGAATGGACAGGCCCTGCTCTTGATAGAAACGGGCAGCCCCGGGATGGAGCGGCATTGGCAGACCTGCTATGGCTTTCTCCAGCGCCATCGCTTTCGTTGCCTGATGTATGTTGTTCAAGAACGGAAGGTTCTCGTAGATGGTTTTCGTGATTTCATAGACATCGCTCTCCGAGACATTATCTCGAACTGCCAGGATATTGGGCTGCGCAATGGTATTAATATCCTCGGCCTGCTTGGGATAGGTTCCTGCTGGGATGGTATAAGGCGTCCACAGCTCAAAGTCACTGTTGACCTTGGCAACCTGCTCTGGCGTAAAGTTCAGGGTGGTAATTTTGTCACCCACATTGGCATAGGCTCTTGTTACCGCTGCCGCTGGCACGCCCGCTGGTATATTCATGCCATCGATATTGCCATTCTGCAGGGCATCCGCACTGGGCCCATAGCCTTGATATGCGAGGTTTACTTTTTCCAGATCAATGCCAACCTTGCCCAGAATAAAGCGACCGGAACCCTCGGTTCCTGAGTTTCTGGCACCAATGGAGAAACTCTCCCCGTACAGATTTTTCATATCGTCGATCGTGCCGGTTTTGGCGATGCCCTTGGTTACTACGAAGTGCTCAACGTTCTGCCAAAGCATTGATACCGAACGCAAGTTCTTATAAGGCTTGTTAACCGGCCCTGTGCCGTTCCAGGCGTAAGCTCCATATAGCCCCTGAAGAATGCCGAACTGGATCTGATTTTCGTCCATAAGCTTCAGGTTCTCAGCAGAGCCTGCTGAACTGATGGCTGAAACCGATATGTTGGTCGAAGGCTCCAACTTAACTTTGATCAGCGTTGAAATAGCAACGCCCACCGGATAATAGGTACCGCCCGTTGTGGCTGTACCCATCACGTAATTGCCCTCCGCCTGTACACCGCTGGAAAGAGAGACTGCGGCAGCTGTCAGCAGCCCCGCGGCGTATTTCAAAACCCTGCGCTTACTCATGGATAACTCCCTTTTTATCATTGTTCTTGCCCAATCATAGAAGTGTAACTAACTAAAGATAGTTGCACTCCACTGGATCTACCAGTCCATACGGCTAAACAGGCCACAAAAAAGGGCCCCCGCAGGAGCCCTTTTTTACTTACTTATAATGCATCACCGCACTCGCGGTTAGCTGTACTGCTCTGCCTGATACTCATTGGCATCGGAAGTGATAAGACTAACCACTATGATTGCAATGAAAGATGCTGCAAAGCCTGGCATGATTTCATAAACGCCGGGGCCTCCCATGAACTCACCATTCCAGCCCAAGGATACCCAGATCATTGCCGTACCGGCACCTGCGATCATACCCGCCAGTGCGCCAGCACCATTCGTGCGCGGCCACATGAGTGCGAGAATGATCAGGGGCCCAAATGCCGAGCCGAAGCCCGCCCATGCGTTACCAACCAGGCTCAGCACGTTTGAGGTTGGGTCAGATGCGATAACCGCTGCCACCAGACCAACAAGCACTACGCACACCCGACCAACGTTTACACACTCGCGGTCACCTGCTTCTTTGCGCAGGAACAAGCGGTAAAAGTCTTCGGTCAGTGACGAAGATGCTACCAGCAACTGGCTGGAGATGGTGCTCATTACTGCGGCCAGCAAGGCTGCATACAGGAAGCCTGTAATTAGCGGGTGGAACAGCAAGTCTGCGAGAATGATAAAAATCGTTTCGGGATCGTCAATTTGCATGCCATTACGCACGGCATAGGCGCGGCCGAAAATACCGAGACCAATCGCACCAATCAAGGAAATCGCCATCCAGGACATGCCGATATTACGAGCAGTCGGTACTTCTTTCACTGAACGGATTGCCATGAAGCGAACGATGATGTGCGGCTGGCCAAAGTAGCCCAAGCCCCAGGTCACTGCGGAGAGCCATCCAACAAAGGTAAGCCCTTCTGTCCAGGATAGCAGGGTGGGATCTACCTCATTCAGCGTAGCGGTCGCCTGGGCAAAGCCGCCACCGCCTTCGCCAAATAGCACAACGGCCGGCATGAGAACCAGCGCAATCATCATGATGCAGCCCTGCACAAAGTCCGTCATACTCACCGCCAGGAACCCGCCAACCACGGTGTAGGCAAGTACAACACCCAACGTTATGACGATACCCACGCCGTAATCACCCATACCGCCGAAGTTGAATATTCCGGCAAATGCACTTTCAAAGAGCTTGCCGCCGGCTACCAGGCCAGAGGCTGTATAAACCGAGAAGAACACAACGATAACGATCGCCGCCACAGTTCGTAGTGGCAACGCCTGAGTGGGGAAACGGTTGGCCAGAAAAGCTGGAATAGTCAGGGCGTTACCGTAATGAACTGTTTGTGATCGTAGCCTCGGAGCAACAAGAACCCAGTTAAAAAACGCACCTACAAACAGACCAACGCCGATCCACGCTGAAGCAAGGCCTGACACATACATCGCCCCCGGAAGACCCAGAAGCAACCAGCCACTCATATCGGAAGCGCCAGCAGACAAAGCGGCTACTTTGGGGCTCAGCCCCCTACCACCAAGCATGTAATCTTCGGATGAAGAGGTAGATGTGCGCATCGCAAAAAGGCCGATGCCAATCATCACCGCAAAATAAGCAAATAGACTAATCCAAACACCAATAGCCATGGAACTCCTCCGGTTTAATGAGTCGGATTATATCCGCTCGCTATGCACAGCCTTGGCGAGAGCGCCAGCAAACTGTGTCGTTCTTCTTGTTTACGGGTATGCCTTACGAATCTGAGCGAAACAACGTATCGCACACTCAGGCTTAACTATAGTTAAGTATTGCCATTTTGCGACCGAACCAAGCAACAGATTCTCAGCATGAGATTTGACGCAACCAGCCTAGTATTACTACGTATTATCCGCTTACAAAATCCTACGGTAATTTTGTCGAATTCTACGGGAATGACGCAACTTCAGATTAGATCAGGCAACGTTATCACGAACTTGCAGTTTTGTAGGGGTAGTTCCTTTGTGTTTGCGCAGTGCATTGGTCAACGCACTCTGGGATGAAAAGCCAACCCGATAACTGATTTCCGAAACAGAAAGCGGCGTCGAAATTAAAAGTTTCATGGCCTGATCCAGCCGAGCCTCCAACAAAAACTGGTGCGGTGTGGTTCCTACCACCTCACGAAACACCTCATGAAAACGGCTTACGCTCAAACATGCCTCACTGGCGAGATCCTGCACTCTGATTTTTTTATGCAGATTTGCCCGAATATAACGGTTCATGGCATCCGGGTTCAGGCTGTGGCGGTGAGACGTCCGAACTCTCTGATCAACCACTCTGTCAGCCATACAATAGAGAATACTGGCCGCAAGATGACCCTGCATTGCCTGATTTCCGGGTGACCGATCGAATTCGCCGGCCGCAAACTGGACCAGGCCCTGCAACCGTCTATCCATATGAATGGTACGGGGCTTTTCAAACACACGAACCATGCGCTCATAGTCAGCATGATTTGGTGTAGAAATAGCAGGCGTTGATGGATCAAGATTGATGACCATCACGTGATTCTGATGATCACCGCAATAGTCGTGCCTGGCCTCTGTGGGCACGAGGCAGGCCTTCCAGGTGTCCAGATGAGATCCGGTCCCGTCAACGCTCAAATCTGCCTCGCCCTGAACACCTATAACGATCTGGTGATGCTCATGGCGGTGCTGGTGAGCTGCTATGGGCAATTTGAGTAGACGGGCATCCAACATAGACGCGACCGGAACCTATAATTGAGAATGTGACTCAATTAAAGCAGATCTGATTGGAACTTGCACATAAGTTCACGGATATGGGCGCTAACCTGCTCCAATGGGTCTGCCGCATTCACAATGCTGTAGCGAGAAGGGGCCGCTTCGGCGCGAGCCAGATAGGTATCACGAATGCGCTGAAAAAAGGCCACCGCCTCTTGCTCAAAACGGTCCAGCTGCCCTCGATTCCTCGCGCGGGTCATGCCGGTTTCAACAGGCGCATCCAATAGGACCACCTGATCCGGGCGCACATCACCCTGCACCAGGCTTTCCAGCAGAGCAATCCGTTCACTTGGAACACCACGCCCTCCGCCCTGGTAGGCAAAGGTCGCATCGGTAAAGCGATCGCAAAGCACCCACTGCCCTCTCCCCAACGCAGGAAGAATCAATGTGTGCAAGTGTTGCGCACGGGCTGCGAACATCAACAACAACTCAGTGAGTTCGTTCACAGACTCATCCCGCGGCGCCAAAAGCAATTCACGAATCGCTTCGGCCATGGGCGTACCGCCCGGCTCACGGGTCACAATGCAATCAACACCGAGTTCTTTGAGGGTTTCAGCAGCGGTGGCTATCTGAGTGGATTTCCCTACCCCCTCGGTTCCCTCGAAGGTAATAAACCGGCCACGAACAGTCATTCTTTGTCATCCTTGCCAGGAGCAGGTGAAGATCGGTAATCCGACCGACGATTCAACTGAAACGCGCGAACTGCCTTCTGATGCTCCGCCAAAGTGTTTGAAAACTTGTGGGTACCATCGCCGCGAGCCACAAAATACAGAGCCGAACCAGAGCCCGGGTGCAAGGATGCGTGTATGGCCTCACGACCTGGCAAAGCAATGGGTGTTGGCGGCAATCCATTGATACGATACGTGTTGTAAGGCGTGTGAGTACGCAGATCACGACTGCCAATACGGCCTTTATACTTGTCGCCCATTCCATAAATGACAGTAGGGTCTGTTTGTAAACGCATGCCTTTCTGAAGACGGCGAACGAACACACCCGCTACTTCATTTCGCTCATGGGGGGCACCGGTCTCCCGCTCTACGATCGAAGCCATAATCAGGGCTTCATAGGCGCTATCGTATGGAAGACCTTCTGCCCGACCTTCCCACTCTTCATCAAGAACGGACTCCATACGCCGATACGAACGCCGGAGCAGATCAAGGTCGGATTCACTGCTGGTAAACAGGTAAGTGTCCGGGAAAAACCGGCCTTCCGGGTGCTCACCCTCTGCGCCAACGGCTTCCATGATCTGCTCATCAGACCATTCTGTAGTGAGTTTCTTAAGGCGATCGGTAGCGGCCAAAGCTGCGCGCATGTCCTGGAACGTCCAACCTTCAATAAATTGAACGGACCAATGCTTGGTGTCACCCGTGACCATTTTATCGAGCATGGCTCTAGCGCTCATGCCATCGATAAATTCATACTCTCCCGCCTTTATTCTGGCTTGATCTGGATACAGCCGACCGAACACACGAACCCACAAGCTATCTTCGACCAACCCGCGAGCTTTTAATTGCCTCGCAACATCACTGAACGCTGTGCCGGCCGGCACATCAAATAGTACCGGCTCATCCATAGCTACGGGCTTCGATAAGGACCCTAGCCCCTGCCAGACCCATAACCCTGTGCCCGCAGCCACGAGCAAGGCAGCGCAAATTCCTGCAATTAAGAGTTTCTTGAACAAATGAATTATTCCAGCATTTCGAGAGGATTGAAGATTGTCGCAACTCCGCCATCTACAGGCAAATCTTGGCCGGCAAGCCGCCGCACAGGAACCACTCCTATAACGCTGTTCAAGAGGAAAAATCCCTGACAGTGGGAGCCCATAATATCTGCGATGCTCACCGGGCGTTCAAAGACGGACTCTCCCCGCGCACGCAGCCGTTCCAGCACCCACTGTCGCATGATACCGGCAACAGCAAGGCTTTTTAATGGAGGCGTTACCCAGCCATCAGGCACTTTGAGAAGCAAATTAGTGCGAGTCCCTTCAACCAGGTTGCCGGCACTGTCAGCCATGATGACCTCATACAGTTCCCCGTTAATTTCTCTGGCTGCCATAACCTGTTCGAGTCGGTTCAGGGATTTGATGCCAGCAAGCAGAGGGTTAACGGTGAGCGGTATTCGGGAAAAGTCAGCGATAACACCTGAGCTTGCCGGTGATTCAGGCATGGGGCCAGCGGACACCATCAGGTTTGGCCGGGCTCCAACACTTGGCTGGTAGCCACGGCCACCTTCGCCTCGGGTAAGCATCAGCTTGAGCACCCAGCCACCCTCTGCGTCGGCTTTGTCGAAACGTTCCAGATAGCGATCGATAGCTGCCGTGCAGGCTTTGCGAAGATCCGTAAGTGCAACGGGAATCCCCAGCCTGCCCGCATCACGAGCCATGCGATCCAGGTGGCAAGATAAAAGCACTCCCCGATCACCATGCATTCTTACGGTCTCAAAAAGGCCATCACCGTATGACGCTCCCCGGTCACCCGCGGGAAGTCCTCTTTCATCCGCCCAGTACAGGTTGAACATGGCCCCTTAGCCTTCGTAGCGGCGCATAATCAAGGTGCCGTTGGTTCCACCAAAGCCGAACGAGTTGGATAAAGCCACGCGAACATCAGATTTTCGGCAGGTATTAGGCACCAAATCCAGATCGCAACCTTCATCGGGATTATCCAGATTGATCGTGGGCGGCAGTACGCCATCACGTATAGCAAGCAATGAAAATATAGCTTCAACCGCACCGGCTGCACCGAGCAAGTGCCCTGTCATGGACTTGGTGCTGCTCATTGCCAGTCGGCCCGCGTGTGCACCAAATACCCGCTTGGCGGCTGCAATCTCTGCCACATCGCCGACCTGCGTTGAAGTGCCATGGGCGTTGATGTAATCAACATCTTCCGGTTTCAGGCCTGCGTCTCTCAGCGCATTGTCCATCGAGCGGGCAGCGCCCTCGCCATCTTCCGGCGGCGCGGTAATATGGTGAGCATCATCACTCATACCAAAACCCACCAGCTCGCCATAAATGGTCGCACCACGCTTTTTGGCGTGCTCCAACTCTTCCATCACAAGAACCCCGGCACCGTCACTCAGTACGAAACCGTCGCGATCCCGATCCCATGGGCGACTGGCTTTTTCAGGCTCGTCATTACGGGTTGAAAGTGCGCGGGCGGACGAGAAGGCCGCAACGCCTGTGCGCGTTGTTGCCATTTCAGAACCACCTGCAAGCATGACATCGGCATCGCCGTAAGCAATAGTGCGGGCAGCGTATCCAATGTTGTGAGTACCGGTAGTGCAGGCGGTCACTATGGCAATGTTCGGGCCTCGGTACCCGAAGCGAATGGCGGCATTACCGGAGATCATGTTGATCACCGACGCGGGAACAAAGAACGGCGACACTTTGCGCGGGCCAGACTTTTCCATTGTAAGCACGCTCTTTTCGATATACTCAAGCCCGCCAATACCTGAGCCGATAGCAATACCAACTCGATCCTTATCCAGCGCTGCATATTCTGCAAGCCCGCTGTCATCGACAGCTTGCTGAGCGGCAATCAGGCCGTAGTGAATAAACGCGTCCAGTTTTCTGGCATCTTTTGTCGAGAGATACGACTCCAGATCCAGGTTTTTGATTGCACCACCAATGCGGGTGCCATACCCGGACGTATCAAAACGGTCGATCATGCCGATCCCGCTGCGCCCGGCAAGAACAGCCTCCCAGGACGTCGCTACATCGTTTCCCAGTGGAGACAACATCCCCATGCCCGTGATAACAACCCGTCGTTTACTCATAACTGCGCTCACCTGGTCATTTCATGCGTCAGTGTTACTGAATGAACCCGCATTTCGGGTCATTTTCAGGCAATAAAAAAGCCGTCCTTCACTGAATGACAAGGACGGCTTTTCGCCTGGCTAACTACAATGCAGAGTATCAGGTATGCGCGACGATGTAGTCGATCGCGTCCTGAACACTGGCCAGCTTCTCGGCTTCTTCATCAGGAATTTCAGTTTCAAATTCCTCTTCCAGTGCCATCACCAGCTCAACGGTGTCCAGTGAGTCAGCGCCAAGATCCTCTACAAAAGAAGATGAGTTCTGAACTTCGGACTCTTTAACGCCCAGCTGTTCACAAACGATCTTCTTAACGCGCTCTTCAACTGTACTCATAATGTCCTCACTTATTGTGTATCTACCAAGCAACTCAAGTGCTGCCAGTTTAGTGTAAACCCTACCTGCAAACAAGCAGGGATCCGGTTAAACATGTTGCGCGACAACGAGTTGCGCACGAGCTCCGATGCTGGAGCCTATCCCATGTACATTCCGCCGTTCACATGAATGGTTTCCCCAGTCACGTAACCGGCAACATCCGACGCCAGGAAAGCAACAAGCGCTGCCACCTCTTCCGGCTCCCCCAAACGACCCGCGGGTATGATTTCCAGCATAGCCTCACGCTGCTTGTCGTCCAGTTTTTTTGTCATATCTGTGTCGATAAATCCAGGGGCTACACAATTCGCTGTGATGCCACGATTCGACATTTCTTTAGCAAGGCTGCGGGTAAACCCCTCAACGCCGGCTTTTGCTGCACAGTAATTGCTCTGCCCGGCATTGCCCATACTGGCAACCACAGAGCTTACGTTGATAACGCGCCCCCAACGTGCCTTCGCCATGCCTCGCAACACAGCTTTAGTCGTACGGTACACGCTTGAGAGGTTGGTTTCGAGAACCGCCGCCCAATCATCATCTTTCAACCGCATCAGCAGGTTATCACGGGTGATGCCAGCATTATTGACCAAAATCAGAGGTGCCGCAGATTGATTGGCTATTTCTTTCAGGCCAGCTTCAATGCTTTCGGCATCCGCTACGTTCATCACGATGCCATAACCGTTTGCACCAGCCGCCTGGAGGTTTTCGGTAATAGTTGCTGCCCCCTCTGCGGTTGTGGCAGTGCCGACAACCTCTGCACCTTGCTTTGCGAGCGCCAGAGCAATAGCTTTTCCGATTCCGCGAGTCGCACCGGTTACCAGTGCTGTTTTACCTTCCAGAGACATGCACAACTCCATTTACATCAAGACGGTTCAAATGCCGCGAGTGCAGCAGCCAATGCCTCGGGGTCTTCGATGCCATGAACGGCGAGCCCCCGGTCAATTCGCTTGGCCAGCCCTGCAAGCACTTTGCCTGTGCCACACTCAAGGGCAACCTTAACGTCATTCCCCACCAGTGTGCGAACCGAATCCGTCCACAATACCGGAGAATACAACTGCTTCAACAGATTTGCCTTTAGTGTAGCTGAATCTGTAACCGCTGCAGCGTTAACATTCTGTATAACCGGGATGACAGCATCGTTAAAACGAACCTCATCCAGAGCCTGACCCAGCTCTTCAGCTGCGCCCTTCATTAAAGCACAGTGCGAAGGAACGCTGACCGGCAAAGGCATAGCCTTACGCGCGCCCCTGGCTTTACAGGCTTCAATAGCCCGATCAACAGCGGCAATTGAGCCGGCAATGACAACCTGGCCGGGCGCGTTAAAATTAACCGCTGCCACCACATCGCCATTCGCAGCTTCTTCACAGGCCGCAACAACATCGGCGTCCTCCAGGCCAAGAATAGCCGCCATTTTGCCTTCGCCAGCAGGAACGGCCTCTTGCATCAGCTCACCGCGCAGGCGCACCAATTTCACAGCCTCTACAAAATCAAGGCTTTCAGCAGCTACCAGCGCACTGTACTCACCCAGACTGTGCCCCGCCAGAAAATCGGGCCGCGGCCCACCGGCAACAAACCACTCACGCCATAGTGCGACGCTTGCAGTCAGCATCGCGGGCTGGGTAATCATGGTCTGATTGAGCTCTTCTGCCGGCCCTTTCTGGCAAAGATGCCACAAGTCGTAGCCCAGCACATTCGAGGCTTCTGCAAAGGTTTTGTTGATCATGGGCCAAGATTCGGCAGCGATGGATAGCATGCCAACCGACTGGGAACCCTGTCCGGGAAATATAAAGGCTGATTTCATAAGCGGGATCTTATCGTCATTGGGAGTTTCAGGAGATTAGCCAATAGTACAAGTTGGCTGGATTTTGCGCGAATAAACCGAATGATTTCAAACAAGCTCTTTTTCAAGGAGCCAGAGGCAGAGGGCAACTCAAAGCATCAAATCGTCGAGGCGCTCATTAATGCGCCTGGGCACCTCAAGCTCAACCTCAAGAACGGCTTGGCGAATGGCCGCAAGCATAGCCCGCTCATTGGCGTTGCCGTGGCTTTTTATAACCACGCCCTGAAGACCGAGAAGGCTGGCACCGTTGTGCCGCGAAGGATCCATCAGGCGGAGAAGCCTACCGATGATAGGACGTGCGAGAAGACCTACAAAACGGCCGTAAAGAGTGCGGGTAAATGCCTGCTCCATCAACTCAATAAGCAACCCGGCGACACCCTCGCCCGTTTTCAGCGCGATATTACCCACAAAGCCATCACAAACCACTACATCCGCAACATCACGAAACAGATCACTGCCTTCCACGTAGCCGATGTAGTTAATGGAGTCGCATTGGGCGAGCATGTGAGAGGCAAGGCGAACTTGCTCGTTGCCTTTTATCTCCTCCTCGCCTACGTTCAGCAGCGCCACGCGTGGCTCGCCCTGACTGCAGATTGCCGATGCCATCAATGAGCCCATCAGAGCATATTGGTAGAGGTTTTCCGCACTGGAATCAACGTTGGCGCCAAGATCCAGAACATGGCAGCGCCCCCGTAGCGAGGGGATAAGTTTGGTGATTGCAGGGCGTTCAATGCCCGGATACATACGGATAATGGAACGACCAAATGCCATCAAGGCCCCGGTATTCCCCGCACTGACACACCCCTGAGCCTCGCCATCACGCACCAGCCTCAAGGCAATTGCCATGGACGAGTTTTTTTTATGCCGCAACGCATGGGACGGGCGCTCGTTCATGCGCACAACATCGGCAGCTTCAACAATTCGAATTCGTGGGTGCCCCTCATGCAACAAAGCCTCGAGCTCACTCCGGATTCCCACCAGAATGAAACTCAAGGCTTTGTTTTCACACACCGCTTCGAGGGCCGCTGCAACTACTACTGCCGGGCCTCGATCGCCACTCATGGCGTCAACCGCTATGGTAACCGGATTCACCGCTTGCCCACTCGACTGAGGTTTGCGCGGCTATACAACGAGATTACTCGTCGTTAGCTTCGATTACCTGCTTGCCACGGTAAAACCCGTCTGGAGATACGTGGTGACGGCGATGAACTTCACCCGTTGTTGAATCAGTGCTCAGAGCTGCAGTGCTCAGGGCATCGTGGGCACGACGCATGCCACGCTTGGAACGAGTCTTACGGTTCTTCTGTACAGCCATGGTTCTACTCCTGACCTGTTAACGTAAACTTTACTTGAATAGGGTTACGAATAACGTGTGTTCGTTTGATTGCGCCGGCGCCCACTAAGGATGCCCACGCCCTGATTAATGCTTTGTATTCTTGAGCCCCGCCAGCACACTGAACGGGTTTTCGCCTGCCTTCTTCTCAGGTTTTGCAGAAGAACCATCTGGCTCATAAGCTTTCAGGTCTTCGTTAGCCGGGCATTCGCCCCGATCGTGAAGAGGGTACGGTGCCAAAACCAGCAGCAACTCGTCCTCTGTCATCGACCACAAATCCGCACTGAAATCATCAGTCAGAAAAGGCTCAAGGTCTTTAGGCAAACCTTGGGCCTGCTCATCACTGGTCACCAGCCCAAGTACGAACTGAGAAACCAACACAGATTTCATAGGCCCCATGCAACGCTGGCACTCCAGATTTACCGGAACCTCCAACTCACCCGAGACGATGCGGCGACGCTCGCTATCCTTATAAAAGGACAGCTTTACGCGACAGACAGCACCATCTTCAAACCCAAAAACAGCTTCACGGAAACGAGACAATGCACTGAGAGGAATTTCTCCCTCCAGTACGCTGTTGTGCTCCGCCAACTTATATGGGTCGACTATTTTCGGTAATTCGGCACTAGACGCATTTGACATAGGCGCGCAATTCTAGGGGCGAAGCTCGCTGCTGTCAAAGACTTCGTCCGCTTTTGCCAAGGGCTTTCCGTTTTCGTAGGTGTATTTTACGATACGGGCACAGAAATTGGCCCAAAATTATCGAAGGAGCACCGACTCATGCCCCAGAAACACCTGCTGCTGGCATCTTCTTCCCCATATCGCCGGGAGCTTCTAGCCCGGCTCGGGCTGCCCTTCAGCTGTGCAAGTCCGAATATTAACGAATCACCAGTGCCAGGAGAAGCTCCCGGGGCTCTGGCAACGCGTTTGGCCGAAAGCAAATCCAGGGCCCTGGCCTCCAGTTACCCAAGCCACTGGATTATTGGCTCGGATCAAGTTGCCGCCCTACCCAACGGCACTCTGTTAAATAAACCCGGAAATTACTCAACTGCCTTCCAGCAACTGGAGCAGTGCAGTAACAAAAGCGTCAACTTCCATACCGGACTTGCGCTTCTGGACGCTGACTCCGGAAATTTACAAACTTATTCTGAGCAATTTACCGTACATTTTCGCGACCTGACGACCCGGGAGATCGACGCATACCTGCGCAAAGAAGAACCTTACGACTGCGCAGGCAGCTTCAAAATGGAAGGCCTGGGAATAACCCTGTTCCGGGAACTGCAAGGCAGAGACCCGAATAGCCTTGTCGGCCTTCCACTTATCGCGCTCAACGAAATGCTGATAGCCTGGGGCAGAAATCCGCTACTGGAGCCCTAGCAACCTCTCCCGCCCGCTATTAGCGTAATTCCAGTCGAGACTCCACGAGTTGCGAGGCAATGCCCTGGCCAAAAGAGACACCAAGCTGGTCCACAAGATCTCGCAGCGCTCCCTTGCGGCGACTGTAATCGACCAGGTCTTCCTGACCAACAATCTGCCTGGCAACATAGGAGGTGCTTCCCAGGCCATCAATCAGCCCAAGCTCAAGAGCCTGCTCTCCACTCCAAACCAACCCGCTAAACAGCCGTTCATCGTCCGCAAGGCGGTCTCCGCGCCCTTTCTTTACAGCCTCTATAAATTGCTGATGCGTGTTCTCGAGCACGCTTTGCCAGAAAGCCACCTCCCCTTCTTGCTCTGGGGAAAACGGGTCCAGGAACGCCTTGTTATCGCCTGATGTATAAAGCCTCCGTTCAACACCCAGCTTATCCATAGCACCTGTAAACCCGAAACCACCAGCCACAACACCAATAGAGCCCACAAGGCTGGCGCGGTTTGCGTAGATTTCATCAGCCGCTGCCGCAATATAATAAGCGCCGGACGCACCGATATCCGAGATCACCGCATAGACTTTCTTTTCCGGGTGCTCGCCCCTGAGGCGCTTGATCTCGTCGTAAATATAACCGGACTGAACAGGACTCCCTCCCGGACTATTAATACGTAATATCACCGCCACAGCATTCTCTTGCTCAAATGCTGATCGCAACGAGCCAACAATATTGTCGGCACTGGCAATCTCATCGGCAGAAATTGGCCCGTTAATTTCGACAACCGCTGTGTGCTCGCCAGTTGTGGCCTCCAAGCTCCCACCGAGCGGTGACCAAACAATCGCCAACAGTGCAAACAAGTAAGCAAAGGTAAGGAACTTGAAAAAGATACCCCAGCGCCGGCTACGACGCTGCTCGGACTGCAATGACATCACCAGCTTTTCTATCAACTTCCAGTCACGCCCTGTCTCCGGCGGCAGGTTTGGCTTGCGTCGCAACGCACCTTGCTCAGCAGGTTTATCTCCCCACTCAGGCGCTTTATCGGAATCCCAGTCACTCATGCATTTTTCCCGTCAGAAATGGATTTACCAAAACTTACTTATAAACCGAGTACGTCGCGAAGGTCCGTAACAGTATCTACAATTGCGTGAGGTGCATAATCACCAAGCACGTCGCGCTTGTGCACACCCCACTCCACACCAATAGAAGGCATGCCGATTCGCTGCGCCATTTCCAGATCATAGCGGGTATCGCCGATCATGACGGCTTCAGCAGGTTTGATGCCATAAAAAAGCAAAATCTCTTCCAGCATGCGCGGATCTGGCTTGGATCGGGTTTCATCGGCGCAGCGGGTAATATCAAAGTGCGACCCCAACCCACTGGAAACCAGCGCGGGCTCCAGCCCTCTGCGACTTTTGCCAGTTGCTACCGAACACCCGCGACCAGAACTCCGAAGATCCAGCACAACATCCGCCATACCCTCAAAAAGATTCTGTGGCGTTGTTACTTTACGAAAGAAATAATTCGCATACCCTTCTCGTATGCTTGTTATCTCGTCGCGACCAAGCCCCGGATAAAGCCGCTCCAAAGCCTCAACCATACCCAAACCAATTATGTCCCGGTATGCCTCTCGCTCCAGCGCCGGGTACCCGAGATCCGTGGCTGCCTGATGCAGGCTCTCGGCAATATGGTCCACGGAATCCACCAAGGTCCCATCCCAATCGAAGATAACCGCTTTCACATCCATTAATCTGCTCCCGTCGCACGCACTTCAAGCCTGCCTAGCACGTGACTGAATACATCATCATAAGGCGCCTCGAACCGAACCGCTTCCCCGGTAACAGGCAGGGAAAACTCGAGCGCTCTGGCGTGCAACATTAAACGCTGCCCGCCGACAGCCCGAAAAGCTTTGAGGCTTACATCATCCATATACTTGTCATCACCCGCTATCGGATGACCGGAACACAAACTGTGAACGCGAATCTGATGGGTTCGGCCAGTAATGGGCGAGGCCTCCACCAGACTGTACCCTTTGTAGCGCTCCAGACAACGAAAGGTTGTCAATGAGGCCTTGCCAGCTTCATCTACCCTGACCCGACGCTCCCCATTAGGCATTTCATAGCGCAACAAAGGCTCCTCAACACGATTAAGCTTATCCGGCCAATCCCCGGCTACCAGTGCATGGTACTGCTTGCGAATGCGCCTTTGCCGAAGCTCATCTTGCAAAAAACGCAAAGCAGAGCGTTTCTTGGCAACCATAACCAGACCGGAAGTGTCCCTGTCCAGGCGATGCACCAACTCGAGAAAGCGCGCCTCCGGCCGAGCTGACCGTAGCACCTCAATCAACCCGAAACTGAGACCACTACCACCGTGCACTGCTATTCCAGATGGCTTATTAACCACCAGCATCTGGTCATTCTCAAACACTACCGCCGCCTCTACGACACTCTGCACCCGACTACCTGGAGCAGCTTGCGGCACTTTTTCTTTCCGTATCACCGGTGGGATACGTACCTGATCGCCCACCACAAGACGGGTATCCGGCTTCACCCTGCCTTTATTAATTCGCACCTCGCCTTTGCGCACGATGCGATAAATGATGCTTCTGGGCACCCCACGAAGCTGCGCCAATAAAAAATTATCCAGGCGCTGCCCATGGTTATCTTCATCTACCGTTACCCATACAACCCCCTGCTGCACCGCCTGCGGGCCAGGGCTAGCCTGCTTGCTGTCTTCGCGAGACACCGGATGAGGCGCCGACTTTCTCACCCGGGATTTAGCGGGCTTTCCGGTAGCAGTTTTGCGGGACATAAGGTTCCTTTCACGGGTGGTAAAACTGGCGACAAAAGCAGGATTGAACGGTTCTTTGAATACTGTTATATTCCGGCGTGATCTGTCGTTTGTCTACGGCCTGACCTACTCTAGTCAGAAGCCGGAGCGGCAGAAGAGTATACCGACACTATTCAAGAGTTTGAACGCCGGACGCCCAATCACTATCGGGCACGGCGTAAGAAATGCTTCCGGAGTATCAGAGCAGACCCGTAAAAAGAAACGGCGAGCTGACACCGGAGAAACTGAAACCGCGCGGAAAACCGCCGGGCGATATCGCGAAGAATCACTGCCACGCAAGGCCGGGCCGTCCAGCTTACGAATACGACGTGAGACCCAGGCACTTGTGTGAACTAGAAAACGGATTATATGCGCCAACAGACACGAACCCTATACGACTCTTCTCTGCCATTAGGCAGGCGGATTGTCAGCGGTGGTCTCAGATCAACAGGATCATACCCCGGAAGGGAATGATTCGTCTGTCCGCCGCTCACCCCCTGATGTAACAGGGCCAGCGGCATGCATATCCCTGCTTCGCAGATGCGACGCCCTATGGTTTTCTGTCAAAATTTACTGACAGGAATAACCACTTTCCATGAAAAGAATGCTCATCAATGCAACTCACCCAGAAGAGTTGCGCGTCGCCCTGGTTGACGGCCAGCGTCTGTTTGACCTCGATATCGAATCCAGCTCCCGTGAGCAGAAAAAGGCCAATATCTACAAAGGGCGAATTACCCGCGTAGAGCCGAGCCTGGAAGCTGCATTTGTAGACTTCGGCGCAGACCGCCATGGCTTTTTGCCATTAAAAGAAATCTCCCGGGATTACTTCAAAAAGTCACCAGGCCAGATTGAAGGCAAGGTGAACATCAAGGAAGTGGTTGCCGAAGGTCAGGAAGTCATTGTTCAGGTTGATAAAGAAGAGCGTGGTAACAAAGGTGCCGCACTGACAACCTTCATCTCCCTTGCCGGCCGCTATCTTGTGTTGATGCCCAACAACCCTCGTGCAGGCGGCATCTCCCGCCGCATTGAAGGGGAAGAGCGTGCACAGCTAAAAGACGCCATGAACAGCGTTCAGGTGCCCAAGTCCATGGGCATTATCGTGCGCACAGCAGGCATCGGCCGCACGTCTGAAGAGCTTCAGTGGGATCTCGACTACCTGGTGCAATTCTGGGAAGCCATTACCCAGGCCGCCGGTGAGCGCAAGGCACCCTTCCTGATTCATCAGGAAAGCAACGTTATCATCCGTGCTGTTCGCGATTACCTGCGCCAGGATATCGGAGAGGTACTGATCGACTCGGAAGGCGTTTACGAAGACGTGCTTAACTTCGTTCGCGCAGTGATGCCAACCTTCGAGAACAAGATCAAGCTGTACAAGGACGAAATCCCTTTGTTCAGCCGGTATCAGATTGAAGGCCAGATTGAGACCGCATTCCAGCGTGAAGTAAAGCTTCCCTCCGGCGGCTCTATTGTTATCGATCCAACCGAAGCTCTGGTTTCCATCGACATCAACTCATCCCGTGCCACCAAGGGCCAGGATATCGAAGAGACCGCTTACCAGACTAACCTGGAAGCAGCCGAAGAAATTGCACGCCAGCTCCGCTTGCGAGACATGGGTGGCCTGATCGTCATCGACTTTATCGACATGACCCCAGCCAGACACCAGCGCGAAGTCGAGCAGAAAATGCGCGAAGCCCTGGAAATCGACCGTGCCCGTGTTCAGGTTGGCAAGATCTCACGCTTCGGCCTGCTGGAGATGTCACGTCAACGGCTGCGCCCTTCTCTGGGAGAAACCCGCAGTGAAGTATGCCCGCGCTGTGAAGGCCAAGGCACGATCCGTGGCATCGAATCCCTGGCGTTGAGCATCATGCGCCTTATCTACGAAGAGTCATCCAAGGACAAGACCGGAGAGGTCCGGGCTATAGTGCCGGTATCTGTGGCCACCTTCCTGCTTAACGAAAAGCGCAAGCAGCTTGCCGATATTGAAGCCCGCCAGGAAGTGAATATTGTTATTGTGCCGGTTCCCCACATGGAAACGCCGCACTTTGAAATCCTGCGTATGCGCGACGACGAAGCAGCTCCCGAGCATGTGTCGAGCCACCAGGTAGCTCAGGAATACAGCGAGCGCGAAGAAGAAGTCTTTGAAACGCCAGCGGCGGACAAGCCTGCTCGCGAACAGGCTGCCGTAAGGGCTATTCGCCCAAGAGCCCCTGTTCCGACAGCAGCAGCCCCGCAAGCAGCTGCCGCCCAAGCGTCAGCGGAGCAAGACGATGGCCTGTTCCGCAGAATTGGCCGCAAGATTGCGTGCTTCTTTAGCGGTGAAGAAGAATCTCAGAGCGAAGTCAGCGGCAAAGCCAAGGTAAACGCTAACCGCGAGGATCAGCGCAACCAGGCTCGGCAAGATCGTCGTAAAACACGTGTTGCCCGCGATGGCCAAAATGCTGGCGGAACCAACCGCAAGCCTAACGAGCGCCGTCAAGGCAACAACCAGTCAAACCGCGGTGACGAAAACCGTTCACGCGGCCGCAACCGCAACGACGACCAGGCCCGCCCCAATCAGAATCGTCAGGCTGCTGACACTGACACCAAGGGCTCTGACAACAGAAATGGTGAAAGTCGCGGTGGCGATAACCGTCGGGACAACCGCAAAGATGGCCAGAACCGTGGTCAAAACCGCAATCGCCCGCAGCGTGAAGCTAAAAATAACGGTGATCAAAAAGACACGGTTCAGCAAGATGCCCCACAAAAGGCCTCTACTGAAAAGTCCAACTCTGACGATAGCCGTCGTAAGCCACGCCGCCCCCGTAATCGGGACGGTTCACCTTCCGAGAACCCGGCATCTACTCCCGCTGCCCGCAAGAACACCCGCAATGAGCGGCATCAGAAGGACACTCAGCCTGAAGCAGGTAACGACAACGCTGATGTGAAAACAGCAGCCGCAGCTGTGCCTGAAAAGGCCAATGCTCACGTTACTGCCAATGCGCCAGCGGTTCAGCAAGCCGAGCAAAAGCAACCGGAGCAGGCGAAAAATCCTCAAGTTCCAGCTAAAGATTTGGCAGCGGAAAAGCCCGAAGTACCTGCTGCCAAGCCAAAAGTTGATGCACCTGAAACGACAACTGAGACGAGCAAAGCATCCCCTGCCCCTAAGGCTAAGGAGCCTGAGGCCCAGAGCGTGAGCGAGCGTGCCCCTGAGCCTGTCAGTAAGCCCACAGCTGAACCAGTGCAAAAGCCTGCTGCAGAGGCCGAGCAGAAGCCCTCGGTAACAGCCGAGCCCACAGTAAAAGCTGCAGCGGAGTCATCCGCTAAAGCCGAAGAGCCATCTGCCAAAGAAGTTAAAGAGCCCTCGGCTAAAGAGACTAAAGAGCCCTCAGCTAAAGAGACTAAAGAGCCTTCAGCCAAGCAGACTAAAGAAACACCCCCTGCAAAGGCTGAACCAGCCGCTCCTGAAAGCGAAGCCGCTCCGGTTCGGAAGCCAAGATCAGCGCCCGCCAGAAGCAAAGCCAAAGCTGCCGCTGAGGATAAGCCTGCAGAAGCTGAGGACAAGTCTGTAGGGAAGGCACCGGCAGATAAGCCCGCGCCAGAACAGAGCAAACCTGCTCCGGCAGCAGCAGCCTCGCCGGTTACTGATACTGGCCTTCCAGTAACCCCCGGGCGCGCATACAACGACCCTCGTGAAGTGCGCAAGCGCCAACGAGCGGCCGAAGCAGCCAAAAAATCCGAGGAAAACTAACCGATGCTGTCCAATTCCGACATCGAAGCGCTGGAAGACATCCTGTTCGCAGAGCCTTGGGGCGATGAAGCTCTGGACTTTTTCGGCTTTCATGGCGTGGTCTGCGCCAGTGTCGTCGGGCCAGCCAAACTGAGCGTGGAAACCGTCTTCCGGCTTGTAACAGGCACCGATGACACACCCGGCGGCGGAATACCGGAAACCTTCCGCCAGTGCGTTGCGCAACTGGCGGGAGACATGACCAAAGCCCTCGATATGGGCCAGGCTATTGAGCTTCCGGAACCGGAAGACGGTGACCCGATGAATGCACTGGAAAACTGGTGTGCGGGCTTTGTGGACACCTTCCTGGAGCATGAAGATGAGTGGCTGGATGCCGCAAGCGAAGAAGAGACAGCCGACCTGATGGTGCCCATGCTGACACTATCAGGACTGTTTGATGACGAAGACTTCCAAAACGTTCGCAGCAGTGAAAAGCTGTCAGGTCAGATGGCAGATGCTATTCCTGACTCTCTGACTGATCTTTACCTGCTGTTCCACGCACCGGATTAATCCAGTGCGTGGGCGTCAGGAATCTGCTTGAAATGATGCCAGACCGGCTCCAGCCCGTCTGGCATTTTCATTATTCGCCCCAGCTCACACCAAGGCGCACCAGGAAAGTGAAAATCACTGCCCTGAGACGCCAGAAGCTTCTCCCGCATACATAACTCGGTTAAAAACCCAAGATCACCGCTGGATTGCCCTGATGTACTCACTTCAATGGCCTGCCCTCCGGCCCGGCGAAAATCCGCCGTCAGTTCCTGCAACTTCGTTGCGGTAAGCTGATACTTTCTCGGGTGAGCCAGCACCGCAATCCCACCGGCTGCATTAATCCACTGCACAACTTCCGACAGCTCTGGCCAGTAGGCCTTCACATCACCCACCTTTCCCGCCCCAAGGTGGCGCTTGAACGCCTGTGCAACATTCTTCACCACGCCAGATTCCACCATAACCCTTGCAAAGTGGGGTCGACCTGGCACATCACCGCCGGCCTCATTAGTCGCGCGCTCAAGCAAGCCCGGAATGGCAAGCTTGTTCAGGCGCTCGGCAATCATCGCCGCTCTGGCCCAGCGGTTACGATTTTGTTGCTCCAGCGCAGAATTGAATTCGTGGCTGTTAACGTCAAAATCCAAACCAACAATGTGTATGGTGCGACTGCGCCACAAACAGGAAAGTTCAATCCCCGAAATCAGCACCACGCCAGCGGCTTCAGCTGCAATCTGTGCCTCTGCAAGGCCGCTAATCGTATCGTGATCCGTTAGGGCGAGATGCGTAACCTTTTTCTCAGCAGCGCGCGTTAATAAATCCGTGGGTGAGAGAGCCCCATCCGACGCGGTACTGTGGCAATGCAGATCAATGCACAAAACAGGGTCTTGCGGTATAGTCACGAAAATTCCCAAATGAAATAAATAACGGAGTGAATGGCAACCCAAGCTCGGACCGGACTATGCTAGCCAGAGCTTACAGTGTACCAGCCCCATAACTCCATGCATCACTTTACAAGGCCCCCAAGGAACCGGAGACCCCATGTACTACGCCATTATCAGTGAAGACGTCGACAACAGCCTTGCACTGCGCAAGAGCGCACGACCTGCCCACATTGAACGCCTGGAGCAGTTGAAAAAAGAAGGGCGACTTCTCGTTGCAGGGCCACACCCTGCTATCGACACACCAGATCCAGGCGATGCCGGTTTCTCAGGCAGCCTCGTGGTAGCGGAGTTTGACTCCCTTGTTGCAGCCGAGGCATGGGCGGCCAGCGACCCCTATATGGATGCCGGTGTTTACGGCAAAGTAACGGTTAAACCGTTTAAAGTAGCTCTGCCCTGACGCTATCGATAGAATTCCATGAGCTTATTGTAATGACGGCTCGCTTGAACCACCGTATATCTGTGACAAAATTGCGGCTTTGATATTAACGAGTTTTTAAACCGAACATTGTGGGAACCTTGCCAGTGACGCTTTTTCGCCTTGCCATCAGTGCGTTTTTTGTATTGTCATCCATTGCCATGGCTCAGGCGAAAACCGTCTGGGTTGATGATCAACTTTACCTCCCCGTTCGCTCGGGCGCCGGCACCCAGTTCCGCATCATTGAAAACGCCGTACCCAGCGGCACGGCTTTGGAAGTTATCGACGTTTCTGATTCCGGCTATACTCGAGTACGTACACCAAAAGGCAATGACGGCTGGGTTTCTACCCAATACCTCAGTGAAACGCCCATCGCAGCGGACAGACTGAAAACCGTCAGCCGTCAACTCGAGCAAGCGCAAACAGAACTGGCCTCACTGAAAGGGCAGCTGAAGGACGTGTCCAGTGAGCGGGACACATTGAGTTCGGCAGAATCGACGCTCTCGACCCAGACAGAGGAATTGCAGCAGGAACTCAGACGTATCAAAAGCATAGCTTCAGATTCAATTAATCTGGCTCGCCGAAATCGTGAGCTACTGGAGGAGAATCAGAAGCTGCGCAACGACCTGGAAGTATTAACCGCTGAGAACGAGCGGCTGGAAGCCGGCAAGGAATCTGATTTCATGCTGGTTGGTGCTGGCCTTGTACTTGGAGGTGTTCTTCTGGCTCTGCTCATACCGATGCTCAAACCCACAAGAAAAACTGATAACTGGGCGTGAATTATATGAAGGACTATTCGGAGAAGCGCGATTTTCATCGCATGCAGGTTGAGTCAGAAATAGAGATCACTGATAGCAAAGGAAGAACGTTTGCTGGAATTTGCAGAGATCTCAGTGCTACGGGCATGCAATTGCTTGTACGAGACCCTGTAGCCGTTGGAGAGGAACTGAGCACGATGCTACACCCGAGCAACGATCAGTTCCCTCCACTGGAAACAATATGCGAGGTTATCCGTTGCGAACCTGAGGGTGACGGCTTTCTGCTGGGGGCCAACATCAGCGAAGTCACCCGCTAGGCGCACTCCCCTGGCGCTATACCAGGGATTTCTCTGCCACGATGATGCCGTTGTTGTCAGCATACACGTAGTGGCCTGGACGGAAGGTCACGCCGTGGAACGTTACTGGCACATCCAGGTCGCCAAGACCGCGCTTTTCACTTTTCCGGGGATAGGTAGCTAGCGCCTGCACCCCCAGATCCGTCTTCCCGATCTCATCGACATCCCGCACACAGCCGTAGATGATTAAGCCTGCCCAGCCATTACTGGCGGCTTTTTCAGCCAGCATATCGCCGAGTAGCGCATGGCGCATTGAGCCACCACCGTCTACCACCATCACACGACCCTTGCCAGGCAGGCCAACCTGCTCCTTAACCACAGAGTTGTCTTCAAAGCACTTTACGGTGACGATTTCGCCACCGAAGGCCTTGATTCCGCCATAGTTATTGAAGCCGGGTGCAGCCACCTCAACTTCCGGAAACTCATCACACAAATCCGGAGTAATAATCGTTGTCACCTTATTGCTCTCCTTAATTGCCAAAGTAAGTGCAAGAAACAGTCAGTCGATTTTTTCGTCTGCCAGGAAGAACCAGGTATCCAGCACCGAATCCGGGTTAAGAGATACGGTATCAATACCCTGATCCATCAGCCATTTTGCAAGATCCGGGTGATCAGATGGCCCCTGACCACAGATGCCAATGTACTTACCTGCCTTTTTGCAGGCCTGAATGGCACTGGACAAAAGAATCTTGACGGCCTCATCCCTCTCGTCAAACAGGTGCGCGATAATACCCGAGTCACGATCCAACCCAAGAGTTAACTGGGTCAGGTCGTTGGAGCCGATAGAGAAACCATCAAAGTGCTCAAGGAACCTTTCCGCCAGCAATGCGTTGCCTGGCAGCTCACACATCATGATCACCCGCAGGCCGTTCTCGCCGCGCTTAAGACCGTTTTCAGCCAGCAACTTGACCACTTGCTCTGCTTCACCCACGGTGCGCACGAAGGGCACCATGATCTCTACGTTGGTCAACCCCATTTCATTGCGCACTCTCTTGAGCGCGCGGCACTCCAGCTCGAAACAATCACGGAAGGTTTCAGAGATATAGCGGGAAGCCCCACGGAAACCCAGCATCGGGTTTTCTTCGTCTGGCTCGTACAAAGTGCCGCCAATCAAATTGGCGTACTCATTGGATTTAAAATCAGACAAGCGCACGATGACCTTCTTGGGTGAGAAGGCAGCAGCCAGGGTAGAGATTCCTTCCACCAGCTTATCTACATAAAAATCAACGGGTGAGCTATAACCGGAAATACGCTTTTCTACAGTCTGCTTTATATCCCGAGGCAGGCTGTCAAAATTAAGAAGCGCTTTGGGATGCACACCAATCATACGGTTAATAATAAACTCGAGGCGCGCAAGGCCAACGCCTTCATTGGGAAGTGACTGGAAATCGAAGGCACGATCCGGGTTGCCCACATTCATCATGATCTTGAACGGTATATTGGGCATCGAATCTACGGTATTTTCACGCAGCTCAAAGTCCAGTGCACCTTCGTAAATCAGACCCGTGTCGCCTTCAGCACACGAAACGGTTACTTCCTGCCCGTTTGTCAGTACTTCGGTGGCATCCCCACAGCCCACAACCGCCGGGATACCCATTTCACGAGCAATAATGGCTGCGTGACAAGTACGGCCACCGCGATCTGTAATAATGGCAGAAGCCCGCTTCATAACAGGCTCCCAGTCCGGATCTGTCATATCCGTTACCAGCACATCGCCATCCTGCACCAGGTCCATTTCCTTGATGCTGGTAATAATCTTGACAGGGCCTGCACCGATTTTGTGGCCAATACTACGGCCTTCCACCAGCACCGTGCCGGTTTCATTGAGCAGGTAACGCTCCATCACGTTTGCAGACGCCCGGCTTTTAACCGTCTCCGGCCGAGCCTGCACGATGTAGATTTTTCCGTCGTCGCCATCTTTGGCCCATTCGATATCCATGGGCCTCTGATAATGTTTCTCGATGATCATGGCCTGCTTGGCCAGCTCTTCAACTTCTGCATCCGTAATGCAGAACCGACCGCGCTCTTCCGGATCTACCTTAATGGTCTCTACAAGCTGGCCCGTGTCCGGCTCTGAGTGGTAAACCATTTTGATGGCTTTACTACCCAGGTTACGGCGCAGAACAGCGGGCCTGCCTGCTGCCAGTGTGGGCTTGTGAACGTAGAACTCGTCCGGGTTTACCGCACCCTGCACTACCGTTTCACCAAGGCCATATGAACCAGTGATGAACACCACATCACGGAAGCCGGACTCTGTATCCAGCGTAAACATTACGCCGCTGGCCGCAGTTTCACTGCGTACCATTTTCTGAATGCCGGCAGACAAGGCTACAAGCTTGTGATCAAAACCGTGGTGGACGCGGTAGGAAATAGCGCGATCGTTAAACAGTGACGCAAACACCTCCTTGACCGAGGTACGAACCTGCTCCAGGCCAACCACGTTCAGGAAAGTTTCCTGCTGGCCAGCAAACGAGGCGTCCGGCAGATCTTCGGCGGTTGCAGAAGAGCGCACGGCTACCGCCATACTCTCATTGCCGTCCTGCATTTGAACGTAAGCTTCCTTGAGAGACTCTTCCAACGCATCCGGAAACGGCGTATCAATTATCCACTGGCGGATTTTTGCCCCTACGCGGGCAAGTTCGTTCACATCATTTACATCAAGCGTATCGAGGAGGTTATCAATTTTATCCTTCAAACCATCCTTGGCGAGAAACTCACGATAGGCATGGGAAGTGGTAGCAAAGCCGCCAGGAACGGTTACACCTGCGTTGGCGAGATTACTGATCATTTCACCGAGGGAGGCGTTTTTACCGCCTACCCGGTCAACATCGGACATTCCCAGGTGATCAAACCAGATTATGTAATCTTCCAAAGCGCGTCTCCCTCGAATCTGTGTACTGAAGAATAAAACCGGGCCAGCGGCAGCAAGCGTAAAAAGCGGACAACAACCACTGCGGAGTCTCTAACTTGCCGTGTATGATACTGTAACCTTCGGAATTTACCTAGGGAGCCCCTGAGAAAGTACACTGTACTTTGCTGGGAGCCCCTGACAAATGCGCCCCGACATTTCTCCTGACACGGACCCGGAAAAACATCATGAAACGCACAGCCTTCTTCATTTCAGACGGCACCGGCATTACCGCCGAGGCTCTTGGGCACAGCCTTCTGGCCCAATTCGATAAAATTGATTTTGAACGGGTTACCGTACCTTACATAGACGATGTTGAGAAAGCCCGGGACATGGTCAAGCGCATTAACAGTGCAGCGGAAACCGACGGTGCCCGCCCACTGGTCTTTGATACGATCCTCGATAGCTCCATTCGAGAGGTTATCTCTGATGCCCAGGGCTTCATGATAGATATATTCGGGACTTTCCTTAAACCGCTCGAGGCTGAACTCCAATCTTCGTCGTCCTACTCTGTCGGCAAATCCCACTCTATCAATAATGAAGGGGTTTATGAGCGACGTATCGCCGCGGTGAACTTTGCGCTGGATAACGATGATGGTGCACGCACACGGCATTACGATGAAGCGGACCTGATTCTGGTTGGTGCGTCCCGTAGCGGAAAAACCCCAACCTGCCTGTACCTTGCACTTCAGTATGGCGTAAAAGCCGCCAACTACCCGATCACCGAAGACGATCTGTCAGACCAACAGATGCCCAATGCTCTGCGGCCGCACAAGGAAAAGATTTTTGGACTGACAATTGAGCCAGAAAGACTGGCGACCATTCGTAATGAGCGGAGGCCGAATTCACGCTACGCCTCGATTCAGCAATGCATGCATGAAATTGAAGAGATTGAGCTTATGTACCGGAGGGAGCGCATTCCATTCCTGAATACGACCGCTTACTCCGTGGAGGAAATTTCGACCCGCATTATGGTTACCACGGGGCTTAAGAGAAACCGCTGAAATCTAGCCTGTTGAATTAGCAGGCAGGCCGTTGCCGGCCCGCCTGCCCTGCAACTTACAGCTCCTGAACAGCCAGGCCCAGGTCTTCAACCAGGGCGCGATTTTCAGACCCAGTGACAACTGCTGTGCTGGCCTTTTCAGCCTGCAGCCAGGTTGTCGCAACCCGCTTGAGATCATCAAGCGTCACTGAGAGCACCCGCTCACGGAAACGTGCACGCTGCTCAGCACTGCGCCCAAACAGCTTGTTATGGAACGCATGTCGCGCCGCACCCGCCGGTGACCGTGGGCGGTCTAGCTGGCCAATCACTCCAAGAATGGATTCCTCCAGCTCCTGATACTCATGCTCCGTCTCCTGAAGCCATATCAAGGCCCTATCAAAGTCTTCAAGGGTTTCGGTCAGGCGCGGATCCCGGTATGAGAAAAAGCGGAAAGTGCCATTCACACTGTCTTGAGATGCGCCACCACCATATGCGCCACCCTTCTCCCGGATAGCCCGGTGCAGATACCCATTGCGCAAGAAGCCGCCCAGCACCGTGAGTGCCGCCGCATCCGGATGATCAATCGGAACAGTGCTGTAGGCGCGTGCACAGAAGTTGACCTGAGTGGAGGTCAGCCAGGCTTCGCGGGTTACGAAGTTCACAGGCTCCATGGCCCAGCTGGATGAAGCTGTGCCTTCATCGCCTTGCCAGCAGGATTTGAGGTCATCAATCAATGCAGGAAGATGCTCATCCTCACCAATGAGCAGGAATTCGCGAGCCTGCTGGCGAATTCGGTCGTGCAGACTTGCCAACTGCTTACAAAAAGCATCAAGTGCTGCCGGATCTTTCAGGGACTGATCCAGTTCTTTGGTGCCACGAATACCTGCCAACCCTCCAAGACGGAAACTCAGCCAGGCGCCAGGCCCCATACCCTGGGATGCGGCCCCCATGGCCAATGCGTGGCCACTGCCGGTGACCGACTGCTCCCGACGGGCGCGGATCTGGGCAATAATCTCCCGAACACGGTCTTTTTCATCGAACCGCGCACTGGTGTAGACATCACGGAGCAGTTTCGTCAGCGCTGTTCGGTTTCGGGCAAGCGCCTTACCACTGAATATCATGTAGCCGGAAAGGCTCTGAACATCATCAACGCGGCCTTTGGCGCTGAACGACGCCCCAATACCACCGGATTCCGCCGAAATCCGATCCTGCATCTGAAGATAATCCAGATCACCGCAGCCAACTTCGGAAATCAGAGCACCGTAATACGGCAGGAGCAGGAGCTCATCGTCAGTCAGGTCGGGCAGTGGCAGCACAACTTGCTGATAAATCAGCCCGTTGGTTCCCCGTGCATAAACCGTTGCTGAAATGTCCCCGTCAAAACGCGCTTCCGGCTCAGGCATTTGCAGCGGCACATCCGTGAGATCCACTTTCGGCAGAATGGAATCATCATCCTTACGCATCTGCCGCTCTTCCAACGCTTTAGCCCGCTCAACAATCTGCGCGACCTCTTCGCTGGTGAGCTCTGCCTTGCGTTTCGCCAGGGCTTCACGAATAGCCTGCTGGCGACGGCCATCCAACTTGTCGTCTGGTCGCAGAGTGAGCGTTACCCGATGCGGGTTATTCATCAACTTGCGCCGAATCAGATCGGGGATATATTGCGGATCGCGAATTTTCTCACGCAATGTAGCCAAAACAGGCTCCAGATCAAGCAATTCAACCGGATCGCCACCGTGAACCATGGGCGCGATCGCACTCATGATCAACTGAAGACCATAAGGAAAGCTGTCTCCCGCAATTTCGCGTTGATGCAATTCCAGCTGGTGAAGAATCGCTTCCAGTCGCTCTTCACTAACGCCTTCCTCAACCACTTTCTGAAGCGTAGTCTCGATCAAGGCTTCCAGATCTTTCAGTTTCTCTGGCTCGCTGCCCTCTATACCGCAAACAAAGGTCATTTCCCTGTTGGAGTCTTCCAGCCCGCACATAGGCGAAGGTGCATGGCCGATATCCGTGGTTTCCAACGCACGCATCAACGGCGATGCGCTATTTTCCAGCAGCACCGAAGACAACAACTGCCCTTCAAGGTTTTCCTGCAGGTCAAAACTGTGGCCCAACAGCCAGCCCATCACAATATGGGTTTTACCGGCGGTATCTTCGCCTTCGGTAACGCCGTAGCCCTGCTCTACACGAACCGGGGCATACATACGCTTTTCATCACGCACCGGCAGTTCGATATCCAGCTTGTCGAATCGTTTGAGAGCCAGCTCTTCGAAGCGTTCGTGGTGCTCATGGGCCGGAATATTGCCGTAAGTGGCAAAAATGGCGTTACTTGGGTGGTAGTGGTGCTTATAAAAACGAATCAGATCGTCATAGCTCAGATCAACAATATGATCCGGCTCGCCGCCGCTGTTGTAATGATAGGTCGTTGTCGGGAACAGGTGGCTGCTCAGGTTCTGCCAGAGCTGGGAGGTTGCCGAACTCATGGCGCCTTTCATCTCGTTATAAACTACGCCCTTGTACACCAGGTCAGTGCTTGGGTCATCGGGCTTTTCAAACTCCAGTCGATGCCCTTCCTGGGCAAAATCCAGCGGATCCAGCTTGGAGAAGAACACTGAATCCAAATAAACCGACAGGAGATTATCAAAATCTTTACGGTTCATGCTCGCGAAGGGGTAAGCCGTCCAGTCGCTGCTGGTGAACGCATTCATGAACGTATTCAGGGAACGTCGAATCATCATGAAAAATGGATCGCGTACCGGATAACGCTCGCTGCCGCACAGTGCCGTATGTTCAAGAATATGGGCAACGCCGGTAGAATCCATGGGAAAGGTTCTTAGCGCCACAAAAAACACGTTTTCATCGTTATCCGCCGCAAGGTGGAGATGGCGGGCACCGGTTTTAATATGACGATACTCTTCAACATCAAGATTAAGCGTGTCAATCCGGTGACTGCGAAGCTTCTCAAAAGCCGGGTGGATTGCGTTATCGATCACTGCAGCCATTCAAACTATTCCTGTCGTTAAACAATTGGAGAATGACAGGGTAACACGTAGTATCGGTTATCCTGTATCCGTCACCCTAGCTATAAGGTAGCTGCCAGGATCATGAGCACATTGTCAGGCCCCAAAAAAACAGCCCAGGCTCCCGAAGTTGCCGCTTACTGGGCAGAACGCCGTCGATACCTTGAACGCATCCGCAAATCCCCTGAGGTGCGACAGCGCTTCTGGAGAGAGGTGGCCATCTACCTGGCGCGCCGCGTACTTTGGTCGTTTGGCTTCTTTCCGATATTCATGGCGTTCTGGATTCCGCTGGTACTGTCCAGCTTCAACCCGGTTGTAATGGCGTCGGATTTGATTCCCCTGCTCCAGGACTTTGTGAGCGGCAACCCGGAAGTACAAGCTACAACGCTCAGCACCCTGGCCATCGCCTGGGCATCGGTTGGCTTCTTCTTCCTCATGTTTGATTTTGTGCTGACACCGTTCAAGTCGCCTTACGAATATGAAGCCGATGTCTACATGAGGGCGTGGGAGCAGCTCAACCATGACCAGCTTCCGTCTAAAGTGTGATTTGGCCAGCATTCTCGCCAAGTTCAGACACTTTCTGTTACATAACGCCGCTTTCGCTGGGTAAGATGAAGTTGCTCGCGAATTTGTAGAATGCAGGATTAAGAGGTTCCGCCATGGTCGATTTCAGACCACTTTTGTTTTTGAATGCACTGGCTCTTATGCTTCTGGTAACAGCCGGCTTTGCTTCTGTTCTAAGTGAACTGCCGGTCGCCGCTGCCCCTCTGCAATCGCTGCAAGATGAAGCGCCACTTAAGCCCGCCAGCAAACCGGTGGAAACGCAAAGCCCACAAACCGTTGCTGAAGCACCTGAAACTGCACCCACACCCACACCCACACCCACACCTGCACCTGCACCTGAAACTGTTGCTGAAGCGACCGTGGAAGTGAAAGCCGCGCCTATGGAACAGCCAGGGAGCACCGAGCAATTCAATATTCCAGATCTTCCGGATGAGGCGGTCATGCTTGCCTCGGCCGAACCTCCAGCAGCAATAGCCACCTATACCGCCAAAGCTGAGCCAGAACAGCCACCAGCCCCGACTACTGGCGCCCTTACACTGCGCTCTAACGTGGCGGGCGACCGGGTTGAAATCAACGGCAAGGATTACGGCGCAACCCGGCTGGATCTTGAACTGTCCCCAGGCAAATACGATATCACCATCAGTAAAGACGGGTTCCGCCCTTGGCAGAAAAGCGTTGCCCTCGATGCTGGCAACGAGCTGACCCTCGTAGGCAAACTGGAAGCCTACACCTCCGTCAATTACCAGAACGGGAGTTGGCGAGGCGGCATAAAGACCGGCGACGGAACCTATGAAAACAAAGACGGCCTTAAATACGAAGGTCAATTTTTAGATGGCGCTTTCCACGGTTCTGGCACTGCCTGGTACCCGGATGGAACCCGCTATGAAGGTGACTGGGACAATGGCAAGCGTGCGGGCGAAGGCGCATGGCGCGACGCAGATGGCTCACGTTATACCGGGCAGTTTGCCGCCGATTCGTTCCAGGGCCAGGGCACCCTCACTCTTGCCAACGGGGACATCCTGACCGGAGAGTGGTCACAGGGGCGGCTCAACGGCCACGGCTCCCTGACAACAGCCGACGGAATGCTGTACGTCGGCGGGTTCCGCAACAGCGACTTTCATGGGCGCGGCACCCTCACCTACCCCGATGGCCGTCATTACGAAGGCGACTTTTCAAATGGTACTTTCCATGGTCGCGGCTCGGAAGTTTTTGCCAATGGCAAGAAATACGAAGGTGAGTATATTGAAGGCAAGTTCCACGGAAATGGTTTGCTGCGCAACCCGAATGGCAGCTCCATCGAGGCTACATTCCGCCACGGTGAACCCTATGGTCAGGTTCGCCTGACCACGGCTGCAGGTGAGATTTTCACTGCACGAACAACAGAGCCCGGCGTGTGTTATCGGGACAAAAGCTACAGGGCCACACAGTGCCCGAAACTCGAAGGCTGGTAGCTCTAACAGTAAAACCAGCCCGATAACCAACGCGAATGAAGTAACAGCTTGAGGTAGTAAGATGGCGATCAAGAACGCTCTTCTGGTGGATGACTCCAAGGTAGCCAGGTTTGCTCTGAGCAAACTGCTGGAAAGCCGCGACATGCATGTCAACATGGCAGGTTCAGCTGAAGAAGCTCTGGATTTTCTGGACAGCAATGAACATCCGGACGTCATTTTCATGGATCATCTGATGCCCGGCATGAATGGCGTGGAAGCCACCAAGGCCATCAAGAGCAATCCGAATACCGCGAGCATACCAATCATTATGTGTACGTCTCAGAAGTCGTCATCTTTTACCAAAGAGGCGAAAAACTTCGGGGTATACAACATCCTGACCAAGCCAACTCAGCCTGAGGGTCTTGGCCTGGTGCTTGAGCAACTCGCCAGCGACGTAAAAAGCGGAACCCTGCCCCTTTCTCCTCTATCGGAATCAGGGCTTGACGATCTGGCTGTTGGCACGGCCGAAAGCGAATCGCTGGAAATGTCAGCGGAGCCATCTGATCTTGAGGCTGCGCTCAACGGCAAGAAAACATCCAGCACCGTGCCACTCACAAGCGACCTGATTGAGCAGATCGCCCGCTCAGCGGCCCATGGCCAGGTTAATAACAATCTGCATGAACTACTCAACTCGTTGTTTGATGAACAGTTTGAAAATCTCAAGCGCGCACTGGATGAGTCCCGCGGAAAGCAGGAAAGCATTATTGAAGAACGCTTGGGCACCATGAGCGCAATGCTAGAAGAGCGGACACGACACCTGCGCGATGATGTTGCGGCTGAGGTAAATCTCAGTCTAGGTCGGGAGCTTGCGGATCTTAAAAAGGATCTCTCACGCAACTCAGGCTTTACCGCCAACCACATGGCTGAACTGAAGGATCACATTACCAGCGTACAGACCATTGATACGGAGTTCTGGCAGACGCTGCAATCTGAAGCCATCCAGCAAGCCCACGAAATCTCCCGCGAAACTGCGGAAGACATCGCCCAGCGCACGATCGACTTGTTTGTAGCGCAGCAGCGTTCCGCATCGTCCAGAATCTACACCGTCGGGCTAGCGGTTAGCCTTGGGGTGTTCAGTCTCGGAATTGCGTGGCTTGCAGGGCTCTTCGGTTAAGTTCTTCCCGAACCCTCACCCAATCTTCCGGCGTGTCTATGTCGTCATGGACACCCGGAATATTCAGACGCGTTGCATTGGCTTCCGACAGCAAGCGACCAGCGCCTCGATCACCGTCCAATGCCAACACGTCAGGCCACAGCCATCGCGGCAGATAAGCCGGCACGCCCGGGCGCCGGCCATAATCCGCTGCCGCTGGCACCGTGGGAAAACATCTCGCGGCTTTACCCAACGCCTGAAGGGCTCCTCTATCCAGCAGTGGCTGATCCACAACCAACACAAACACACCTTTTGCCCGAGGCCCCAGGCTTTGGATGCCCGCCACTAATGAAGCCGCCATACCCTCATGCCAGCCAGCCACAGGGACCCAACGGGAAGGCTGCTGGCGACAGCGAAAACGGATTAATGGATACCAGGCGCCACATACAACACGCACATCGCGGCTTAGTAACCTGGCCTGCCCTATAGCGTTGCCCAGTAACGTATCGTTGGGCCCTTCCATGCCTCCCACGTTCAACAGGGCTTTAGGTTGCCCAAGCCGGCTGGAAGCCCCAGCTGCCAGCACAAGTGCCGGAAAATCCTGATCGAAGTCATGGCGAGAGGCAGTTATGATGTCGCTCCTGATAAGGCAATGAACATGAAAAAGAGTGAGGAGAAAAGCCTCAGTGCTATAACTCGACAAAACACTCACTAAGGGATTTTTGCTAGAATCCCCCCATCAATCAACTATACCCGCCCGGAAATTTAATGAACCATCTGTTTGTAGACAACCTCACCGTTATTGATTTTGCTTACCTGGACCCCGCCCGTGGGTTAGTAGGGGAAAGCTGGATTGCCGACGTTGTGCTGGGAGGTGAGCTTGATGACCAGGGCATGGTATTCGATTTCAGCAACGTGAAGCGCACCATCAAGCGCATCATCGATGAACGCGTAGATCACCGGCTGGTAATACCCCGGGGTTACGACGGCCTCTCCTGGAACCAAGACACGCCCGACACCTTCACCTGGGCGCTTACCGATGGCAGCCACATTATCCATCGCTCTCCCGACGAAGCCGTTGTATGGCTGTCTGCAGACCGGGTTATTCCATCGGCTGTCGCCGCCCTGCTCGAACGTGAATTGTTGGCGGTTCTACCTTCCAATGTCACTTCCGTGCAGATCAACCTACGGGAAGAAGTTCTTGAAGGGGCTTACTATCACTACGTACACGGCCTGAAAAAGCATCTGGGCAACTGCCAGCGCATCGCCCACGGCCACCGCTCACCTATTCGGATAGACCGCAACGGCAAGCGTGATGGGGAACTGGAACGCTCTTGGGCCAAGTTATGGCAGGATATTTACGTGGGTTCTGAGGAAGATGTCGTACGCCGCCATATGGAAGATGGCGTGGCCTACATAACCTTCGAATATGAGTCCAACCAGGGTGAGTTTGCCCTGACCCTGCCCGAGGCGCGGGTTTATATGATGAACACAGATACGACTGTGGAATTCATTGCCGCCCACATTGCTGATGAACTTAAAGCTAAGCTCCCGTCCGATTCGATCCTGGTGAAAGCCTACGAAGGCGTTGGCAAAGGCGCCATAGCTTCCCGCTAAAATCGGCCGCATCGAAAGCAGGCCACTCCATAGCCAAGTGAGCAGGGTGCCGCCTCCCAAAACTGTGTGTTGCCAGGGATGGCAACACCAAGCCCCCATGGATGGGTTCACGGCGTGTTTTGGGAGGCGGCACCCTGCTCACGGTTCGTGGCACATAGCTGGACTTCGCTTTTCTTCAGGCACAAAAAAACCGCCCGAAGGCGGTTTTTTTGATGGCTATCCGGTGGACTAAACCGTCAAGCCGTATTGGCGTCCCCTAGGGGGTTCGAACCCCTGTTGCCGCCGTGAAAGGGCGGAGTCCTAGGCCACTAGACGAAGGGGACTAGAAAATTGGTGGAGCCAGACGGGATCGAACCGTCGACCTCAACACTGCCAGTGTTGCGCTCTCCCAGCTGAGCTATGGCCCCAACGGATGCGTATATTAAGGATCCACCCCATGGTCGTCAACCTTTCGCCCCACTTTTTTCAACTTTTCTGAACTTCCCTGTCCATCGCGTTCATTTCTTGGCCAAACTGGTCATTAAGCGCCCAAAGCCGCGTACTCTTTCTCTACCTTCTTGGTTTCTTTCTTGGAGAAACCACCAAGCACCTCCAAAGCGTGGCGCAAGCGAGCGCGGGTCATGTCTGGACCCAACATGTCCATGGAATCCATAACCGACCAGGAGTTCGGGGTACCTGCAATGGCCACAAACACGGAAAACATGAAATCGCCCATTTTCAGATCCATGGCTTTCGCCAAAAATTTGATATCAGCGAAAATGGTGTCTTTGCTCCAATGGCGCTGAGCCTCCAGCTTCCACAGGGTGAACTGCAACACCCGTTTGATCTGAGATTCTTCCAGTTTGTTATGGGCAAAGCTTTCGGGCTTCAGGTCCAGCATGCCAGAAAACATGAACTGGGCCATGGGCGCCACATCGGAGAACACCTCTGCCCTGCCCTGGATATGGGGTACCAGTGCCTTGAGCGAATCCTTGTTGAACCACCACTGGCTCATGCGCTCGACAAACTGGTCTTCTGTGAGCTCATCCCGTAGCCATTGGCCGTTAAGCCAGCGCAACTTCTCAACATCAAAAACCGGCCCGCCGAGGGATACACGCTGGATGTCGAAATTACCGATCATCTCATCCAGAGTGAACTTTTCACGCTCATCCGGCATGGACCAGCCCATGCGGCCAAGGTAATTGGTTACCGCTTCCGGCAAAAAGCCCATGCGCTCGTAAAAGTTAATGCTGGTGGGGTTTTTGCGCTTTGACAGCTTGCTCTTGTCCGGGTTGCGCAGGAGCGGCAGGTGGCAAAGTACAGGCATATCCCAACCAAAATACTCGTACAGCAGCTTGTGCTTGGGCGCAGAGTTAATCCACTCTTCGCCACGCAATACGTGGGTAATTTCCATTAGATGGTCATCAACCACGTTGGCCAAATGGTACGTAGGCATTCCATCGGACTTCAGCAGGATTTGGCAATCCACCTGCGCCCAGTCGATTTCAATAGTGCCCCGGAGCATGTCATCAATTTCGCAAACACCTTCATCGGGCACTTTCATGCGGATAACATAGGATTCACCCGCATCCAGGCGGCGCTTGATCTCTTCCTGAGATACTTCAAGGTTTCCCTTAATGCCCGGGTTCAAACCTTGCACCTTGCGCTCTTCGCGAATGGCATCCAGCTCGTCCGGCGTGCGGAAACAATAGAACGCATGGCCAGCCGTTACCAAGTCTTCAGCGTACTGAGCATAGGAGTGCTTGCGCTCAGACTGGCGATAAGGGCCATGGGGGCCGCCCACATCGGGACCTTCATCCCAGTTGAGGCCAAGCCAGCGCAGCGCCTTGAGAATATCCTGTTCGGATTCCGCCGTACTACGGGCCTGATCGGTATCTTCAATGCGCAGGATAAACTTGCCGCCGTGCTGTCGGGCAAAACACAGGTTAAACAGGGCCACGTAGGCGGTACCAACGTGTGGGTCACCGGTGGGTGATGGGGCAATTCGGGTACGTACAGTCATGGAACCTTCCTGAAAATCGGTGGCCGTTTGATTAGCCAGACATTATACCGGCCCGGGCATTATTTCGCATGAGTGCAAATCGTATCATTGGGCTGGCGCTTCGAGACACAACAAGATTTTGCGATTACATCACCTTCAGTGTTACATTATAACATTACCAACAAACATCAGGATTCCGACCTAAAATGCGCGCCCAAATCATAGCCTTGGCTCTATCGCTGACAACCACCACCCTGCTCTATTCCGACAACACGCTTGCCGACACTCGCATTCTCACTTCCATCAAACCACTGGAACTTCTGGTGCGCACGATAGCCACGGAAGACATGCAGGTAAGCACTCTGGTGCCGCCAGGCGCCAGCCCTCACAACTATTCAATGACACCGTCAAAGCGTCGGGAACTGGAAGATTCCGATGTGATTTTCTGGGCAGGCCCCAAAATGGAGACGTTTCTGAATCGCCTGCTGACGGGCAGCGAATTTGGCGGACGCTCGATCATGCTTATGGAGCACGATGAAGACAGCGAACACGATGAAGACAGCGAACACGCTGATAGTGCAGATAGCCATGATGAACACAGCCACGAGCATGACCATGGAGATGGTGAAGACCCTCACATCTGGGTGGACCCTCACATGGCGCTAACTATGGCAGAAACAATCCGGGATACTCTGGCCCAACGGAACATGGCAGACAAGCCTGCCCTCGATGCCAACCTGGAAGCATTCAGAGCATCACTGATAGCCAAAGAGCAGCAGATCCGGACGCAACTGGAGCCCTTGCGGGATACCAGCCTGTTTGCATACCACAGCGCCCTCACACGGTTCGCAGAACACTACAACCTGAATATAGAGGGCGTGCTTACACTCAACCCTGAGCTATCACCAGGGGCGCGGCACATTGCAGAAGTGCAGAGCAGCTTGCGCAATGCAAATCATCCCTGCCTGCTAACGGAGCCCCAATTCAACCGGCAGTGGTGGCGCTCCATCACCACCGGGCTGGATGTGACATTCAGCACTTGGGACCCACTGGCTACAGACATAACCGCAAATCCAGAGGGGTATGTGGCCTTCCAGCAAAGCATTGCCGATGCCGTGCTCAAGTGCCTACCAGAGAATGCTGAGCATTAAGGGAATCGAAACCATGGCCAGCAGCGTCTGGCCACTTATGATTCCCGCCATCAAGGGTGCATCGCCACCCAGCTGCCGCGCCAGGATATAGGCCGAGGTCGCTGTTGGCAGAGTGGCCAGCAGTATCGCGACCTGCACCAGGGTGCCATCAAGGCCCAACAGAAGAGCCAAGCCTGCGGCCATAAACGGGAACAGCAACAACTTTAAAACAGACGACACCACAAAAGGCACAGAAGCGCCTCGCAGGGCTTTTAACTGAAGCCCTGCGCCCACTGTCATCAGCCCCATTGGCAAAGCCAGATTGCTCAGCGGCTCAAGTGTTCCTGCGAGGAGCGGATGAAAGTCAATCTCGAAAAAGCTCCAGGTCACACCAAGCACCGACCCTATAATCAGTGGGTTTGATGCAATGGCGCGCACCACAGGCCCCAGCCGGGCCGGGCCGTCGGTTGCCACAATCGAAAACATCAGAATGCACAGCAAATTAATCAGCGGCACCATGACGGCAACGGCAATGGCCGTGAGGGACAGACCATCATCGCCAAGCAACATGCCCCCCGCTGCTAGTGCCACATAGGAATTAAACCGGATAGCCCCCTGGTACACCGAAGAAAAAACCGGCCCATTCCAGCGCCAGAAGAACTGCACAACCACCAAAAGCAACGTCATCGCCAGCAGCATGGCCGCGATAAGCAAGGCCGTATCGCCATAGGCGGAGACGGGTAAACGAGCCTGCCCAAGTTTGAACACCAGCATGGCGGGAAAAAGTACGTAGTAGGTAAAACGCTCGGCCTGAGGCCAGAATTCAATCGAGGGGAATGCCCAGCGCCTGAACAGGTGCCCTAGTACAATCAGCGCAAACACAGGCACGAGCGCCTGAACCATAACCGGCATACTGAATACTCCAGCATCAAAAACTGATAAATAAATATCTATCCCGAACTTTTTACCGGGAAACCGCCGAGCATATCAGATGAGTAATAACCCGTCCCGAAGTGGTTGTTTTTCTGCCTCCCTATGCCCACAGTCATCTGCCCCGGTAGCCAGCGCGATCCATGCCTGCGAGAATAATTCACACAACACCGCCAGATTCCTTTTTAAAACCTCAGCCAGCGTAAGGGACAGCCCATGCAAAAAGGTTCAGAGCACGGAAAAGCAACCCGAATCATCCATAACCGTCGTCACAAAGACAGCTTTGGCAGCCCCTATTCGCCTATATACAACACCACTACCTACCGGTTTCCGGATACAGCTGCGCTGCAAGAGGTCATTGCAGGCCGAGCGCCGGGCAACCTGTACACTCGCTGGGGCAGTAACCCGTCCATTCAGGAACTGGAGCAAGGCCTGGCCAGCCTTGAAGAAGCGGAAGATGCACTGGCCTTCGCCTCGGGGATGGCCGCCATCTCGGCAGCGTTATTTGCCCATGGCCGCAACGGTATTGTGTGCGTGGGGGATCTATACGGTGGCACACAGGAGCTACTGACAAAACATTTCGAACCGCTGGGCATCCCCGTTACCTTCCTGTTAAAACATGATCCCCAGCAACTGGCCCACGCCCTGAACAAACCCGGCATGCTGGTGTACTGCGAATCACCAGCCAACCCCACGCTGAGCATACTGGACATTCGGGAATTGGCGCAGCAAGCCCACGCCAAGGGCGCACTGCTTGCAGTAGACAATACCTTTGCATCTCCAGTGAACCAGCGGCCATTGAACCTGGGAGCAGATCTGAGCCTTCACAGCGCGAGCAAATTCCTTGGCGGACACAGCGACATCACGGCAGGCGCAGTCATGGCCTCTGCAGAACAGATAAAACCTATCGCCCAGTGGCGCAAAAATCTTGGCCAGATTCTGGCACCGGAAACCGCCGCTCTGCTCTCTCGCAGCCTCAGAACCCTGCCCCTGCGGGTAAAGCAACACAATGAGAACGCTTTGGCGGTTGCCCGCGCGATGGAAGGCCATCCGGCCATAAAGCGAGTGCTCTATCCTGGCTTGCCTGACTTCCCGGGTCACAACTTGGCCAAACAACAAATGGACGGCTTTGGCGGTGTGTTGACGATAGAGATCAAAGGGGACCGGGAACAGGCGGTGAAAGTTGCGGACAACTTGCAGGTTTTCTTGCTCGCCACCAGTTTGGGCGGTGTGGAAAGCCTGGTTTCCCAGCCATGCGCCACAAGCCATCATGGCATCAGCCAGGAGGAGCGAGAACGCCGTGGTATTACCGACGGCATGCTGCGGCTGTCTGTTGGGCTTGAAGACGCTGAAGACCTGGTAGCAGACCTTCAGCAAGCCCTTGGCAAATTATAGATCGCCGTTATCGAGAAAGTCGCGAAGGGCTACAGCGTTGTTGTGCTCTGTATCCTTTGCGGCGAATACCAGGGTTATGCGTTTGTGCTCCTTCACAATCGCTTGCAACTCCTTCAGAGCCTCAGCCGTATCCCCTTCCTTCGCGGCCTTCAACTCCTTCAGGTAGCGCTGCCGAAACTCTTTCCACTTCTCAGGATCATGATCAAACCATTTTCGTAGTTCAGTGGAAGGCGCTAACCCTTTTAGCCAGGCCTCGATATCTGCGTCTTCCTTGGCGACGCCACGGGGCCATATTCTGTCGACCAGAACGCGCGGGCCGTCAGAGCGTGCCGCGTCTTCATAAGCTCTCTTGATTCGAATATCCATCATCAAGCCTCCGTTTATCGTTCAGATAAGATCATCCGGACTCAACTGTTCTACCGAATTCTTGCCTAGCAGTGCAAGAGTCAGCTCCACCTCATAACGGAAGTTTTCCAGCATTCCTGAAACCGCAACCTCACCACCGGCTGCCAGTGCATAAGCCCATGCACGGCCCACCAGACAGGCGTTCGCGCCAAGGCAAAGCGCCCGCACAACGTCCTGGCCAGACTGTATGCCGCCATCAAACAAGATCTCGGTTTTTCCGGATACGGCTTCTACGATGGAAGGTAACGTCGAGATGGTTGAGGGCGCGCCATCCAGTTGTCGCCCGCCATGGTTTGAGACAACAATACCATCGGCACCCACATCCACCGCGGAACGAGCGTCGTCAGGGTCCATAATCCCTTTGATAACCAGTTTGCCCGGCCAGTGCTGGCGCACCCATTCGAGATCCTTCCAGGTAACCGATGCATCAAACTGCTGGTCTACCCAGGCTTTGAAATCTTCAGGATTGCGTCCCGAAGGCACGGCATCGGAGAGGTTGCCAAACGTCAGGGGCTTGCCCTTGATGGCAACATCCCAAAGCCAGAGGGGATGGGAAAGCAGGTCCGACAGCTTTTGTATCTTGCCCCAAGGCGAGAGGCCGCCATTCATACCGTTACGTATATCTCTATAACGTACGCCGAGCTTGGGAAGATCCACCGTAAACACCAGAGTGGAATATCCAGCTTTGTGGGCACGGTTAAGCAAGGCTTCCGAGTAGCCCCTGTCTTTCAGAACATACAGCTGAAACCAGTTAGCCGCACCGGTTGCCGCGGCAACCTCTTCCAGCGAACAGATGGACACGGTGCTGAGACAAAAGGGCACACCCGTTTTCTGAGCTGCCCGCGCTACCTGAACCTCTCCCCTGCGGGCGAGCATGCCGGCCAGACCAACGGGCGCAAGAGCCAACGGCAAGGAGACATCCTGGCCCAGTATTTGTGTGGCGGCAGAGGCGTTGGACACATCCCGCATAACCCGTTGGCGAAAGTGCAGCTGTTGGAAACCCCCTGTGTTCTCCCTGAGAGTCTGCTCTGAAAAGGCGCCCCCATCAAAGTAGTCAAACATCATCCGAGGCAGTCGGGCTTCGGCGATTTTGCGGTTGTCCGTTGTATTTGCGGGCGTAATCATTATTTTACGTATTCTCCGGCAGACCATTCAGGATAGGGCCGCCACTGTTTTTTCCAGGCTGCCATTTTCTCCGGCTTCATGGGTCTGGCAATAGCGTAGCCCTGAGCATGATAGCAACCAAGGCGAATCAAAAGCTTGCCGTGCTCCATGGTTTCTACCCCCTCCGCCACCAGCTTTTTGTCGAAAGCATGAGAAAGGCCAATTATGCCTTTGAGGATCGCTCTATCGTCACCATTCAATAATGCACTGCTTACAAAGCCCTGGTCGATTTTCAGGGTTCTGACGGGTAGCTTTTTGAGATAGGAACTGCCCTAAGCATAGACCAAATTGCGGCCATTCTTTTCATCACCGCTACTAAATGAACAACATAGACAACCGCCATGCGCTGGATCATTCCCGAGTCGTACAAATTGATATATCCGTAGGCGAAAGCTGCCTGCCTCTGCTAGAACTTTGGGGGTTCAACATCATATGGAGCGCACGCTTACCCGACAGTTGGTCCTTTGCGCTTCAGCGAGGCAACGAGGGATAACGCAATGGAAACTATCACTGTCCAACTCTATCGCTACAACCCGGAAAACGATAACACACCCTATGTGCAGGATGTGGAAGTGGATGCCAGTTACCGCAACCGAATGGTACTGGATGTTCTTGAGCACCTTAAAACGGTCGATCCCACACTTTCTTTCCGCCGCTCCTGTCGCGAGGGTGTCTGCGGCTCTGATGGCCTTAATATTAATGGCCGTAATGGGCTTGGCTGCATTACACGGGTGGCTGATGCGCTTGGCAAGTCGCCCAAACTGGTCATCCGACCGCTCCCCGGCATGCCGGTGATCCGCGATTTGGTGGTAGATCAAACCCTGTTTTTCAAACAATACAAAAGCATTCAACCCTGGTTGATAAACGACCAGCCCCGACCCGCGATTGAGCGCCTCCAAAGCCCGGAAGATCGTGCAAAACTGGATGGATTGTACGAGTGCATTCTGTGCGCCTGTTGCTCATCCGCCTGCCCCTCCTGGTGGTGGAACCCGGAAAAATACGTGGGACCAGCGGGGCTGCTGCAAGCCCACCGGTTTTTACTGGATTCCCGAGACACTGCAACCACTGAGCGCTTGGCAAAACTGGAGGACCCGTTCAGCGTATTTCGCTGCAGGGGGATTGGCAACTGCACGGCTTATTGCCCGAAGGGACTCAACCCCATGAAGCAAATTGGCCGAATCAAGACAATGCTTGTCCGCCAGCATATCTAAACCGCGGATTAATGCATGTTAATCTGATTTTAACGGCAAATGGCGCGCAAATGCTTACACTTATGCCTTGACTGATCCAAAATCACAATCTGAAGCAATCACGACAGGAGCAGCCTAATGCAAGCCATCAGATCTTACACCCAGTCCGTTTCCGCCATCATGGCGCTGGTAATGGTATTGAGTTCTATGTGGGCAATTCCTGCATCTGCCAACATTGTTGGTACTGGCGAGCTCCTGACTGAACAAAGGGCTGACATCGACCGCGAAGCCTTGATGAGCATGCTGGACCGCGAGGACGTAAAAGGCACACTGGCCAGTATGGGCGTGGGAGAACAGGACGTACGGGACAGAATTCAAAGTCTCACACCGGCTGAACTTGCGGACTTCAAACAGCAGCTTGCCGAGGCGCCTACCGGTGAAGGTGTTGTGGGGATAATCGTGCTGTTCCTGCTGGTTTTCATTGTTACAGACATGCTGTGCGCGACGGATATCTTCCCGTTTATTAACTGCATCCGTTAAGCAGCACTGCAATGCATGCTTCCCGGCCACAGATGGCCCGGTTTCTGGCAGCGGCGCTCCTGGGAGTTCTCCTCTCAGGCTGCGCCAGCCAACCAAAGTGGCCCGATACTTACGAAACAGCCACGCTTACCAACGTACCCTTTTATCCTCAAGAGCTATACCAGTGTGGCCCTGCCTCTCTGGCAATGATGCTCAACGCTCAGAACGTGCAGGCAACGCCTGACGAACTGGTGAGCAAGGTATACCTGCCTGAGCGCAAAGGTGCTTTACAAGTTGAGATGGTGGCAGCGGCTCGCCAATATGGCATGTTGGTATATCCACTGAAGCCGGAATTGGATGTTGTACTAAAGGAAGTTGAAGCTGGACATCCGGTACTGGTTTTGCAGAATCTCCGTTTTGGATGGTGGCCACAATGGCACTTCGCCGTGGTGATTGGCTACGACAGCAAGAAGGAAGTGCTAATACTGCATTCCGGCACCGAAGAGAATTACCGTTTGCCCGCCAGCGCATTTATGGCGACTTGGGATCGCTCGGAACGATGGGCACGGGTAATACTGCCGCCAAATCAGATGCCCGCCTCGGCGGAACCGCTAGAATTCCTCATGGCCGCCCATGACCTGGAAACAACTCAGCAAACAAAAGCGGCAAAAGTGGCCTACAGCGCCGCAGCCCAAACCTGGCCCGATCAACCTGCCGCCTTGCTTGGCCTAGGTAATCTGGCCTATCAGCAAGGCAATTGGTCAGAAGCGGAGAAACACTACCGCGCCATGACTGAACAGTTTCCGGATATCAGTGCTGGCTGGAATAATCTGGCTGAAGCTTTGTCCAAACAAGGCAGAGACAGAGAGTCTTCTGCAATGCTGAACAAAGCCCAGGAAATGAAGGGACTTTCAGAACAAACGAGTGCTGATTAACCGCTCTCTGTGGAACTATCCACGCTGGGCTCTTTGCCTAAAAACAGCTTCTCCAAATTCAGTAAACCATCCTGAATCAGATCGAAACCTTTATCGATTTCTGCACCCAAGGTTTCGTTCATCATGCCCAAAGCAACTATCTGCTCTCGTGCTTCGGAATAACCTTTCTCAATGCCCGCGCGGGCCTGGGACATCAGATCTGTCAGCTTCTCCAAATCTGCGCCACCGTCTGCTTCTGCTTGCAGTCGGTTTTGCACAAACCCGAGGATCACACTGGCGACATCCGAAGCGGTAGGTGGCTGGGCCTGTGCGGCGTACTTGTCCGCCCCGGAAACGGCTTTGTTCTGGCCGCCCATGGCTTCCTGAAGCCGCTGTTCCATACGCGCCCGCATCACATTGATAGCATCGGCAGGTGTTCGGATAGTCGCCTGCTTTTCGATTCGTGCCTCGGCAGCTACGCGATTTGCGGGCTTGGCTTCGGTGGGGCTCGTGTTCACTCGACCGGTCACATCCGGCCCGCGACCAATGATTGGCGCTACCATAACCTTAACCTCCTGCAAGGGCTTATGTGTAATGGTTAACGGCAGGCACGCGCCAAACCTTAATATCGATTGGCTATAACGCTCTTACCCCGTAACCGATACCTTCTATTTCTTTAGCCAGCGCTCACCTACCAGTATGTACTGCCCAACGGGTGTTTTTTCGACGGCTTTCTGGCCCGCAACTGTCTCCACTTTAGTGACCGCAATGCCGTGTTTTTCAGCAATTTCTTTATAGGCTTCACGGCGAGCATCGTTTATTGCGCTCACAATGTCCCGTGCCTTCTGGTTCGAGCTTACAGCCGCCAGATAGCCCGCTGGTGTTTCTCCTACAAGGCCTTGGCTTTTTGCAGATTCGAGGGCGTTTTTGGCTTCATCCAAACTCATTGCCATTGCCGGCAACGCGAGACAGAAGGCTACAATCAGGGCGCTGAATCGGGCAAATAATGTCATGGTTAACTCCTTAATCATTCGTTTTGTACAAAACACCAAGGCGATCAGAACAGGCCCTTTTCACTGAATAACTCGTCTACGTCTTTATCAACTTTCACATAAATTTCATGCTGAATTTTTACGTTCAAGTTCACAGTAATCGGCTCCTTGGGCGCAGCCACCTGAACGGTTGGAGTGCAGCCCAGCAATAAGCTGCCCATCACCAGACTCGCCAACAAGGCAAATGCACGTTGGGGAAACCTCGAACCAAATTGCGTCATATCGATGTACTCCTTTGTTACCCTTTACTCTAACAGGTCGTCTGAATCCCGCTCGCGCTTCTTCAGTAAATTTTTAACCCGTTCCGCCACAGCATCGCTCACTCGGCCGCTTAGCTGCAGGCTGGTTAGCAGCGCCGGTATATTCTCTTCCAGGTTGATGTTCAGCACTACAGGCTGGCCTTGGCCAACTTCCGGGCTATTGCCTTCAAGGTGGAGCTCCAATATCAGAGTGCCGTTCTCATCGTAATCGATACCACTATCGAGCACAGAGTAACGGAAATCCTCCAATGCACGCGCAACCAGCTCCATGGACTCACTTTGGCTGGCAAGTGCCTTTAGCCTCTCCGCCGTCACCTCCAGCCGTCCGCCTGGCTTGAGTGCATCGATTCGACCCTTTTCCACCCGAATGCCGGTAGCAGGATCAAACAACACCGGTACTGTTCCACTGAGGATGCCTGTACCTGCCAGCCCTTCTGCCGGGTAGAGCTGTAATAGACGAGCGAGACTGAGTTGATGGAGCTCAACGGGAATCGTCACTGGCGCCTGCGCCAAATCCCAGCTTCCGGGCTGAATGTTTAATTCTCCACCCAAAGCACCGGTGCTGGCTTGCTCCAAATTTATCACCCCTGCCGCAAGGTGGGCCAGAGGCGCTTCGTAATGGCCAGCCAAGCGCACTGGACCAACAGGCAGCCCCGGGTTCACTTCCTCTACAACCAGCTCCGTTGTCGCTACTTTGATACGCTCGTTTTCAAGAACGAGCTCCGTAGCACCGTTCATGTTGGTCCACGCCGTGCGGTCGTAGGTGCCACTCCAGTCCGCAAACACCAGCTTTCCCGCCAATCGCACTGGGCCATTTTGGGGTCGCTCATACTTGGCATTCGCACTGACAGTGCCGCCGGATACAAGCATGGGCTCTGGCCATGCTGTAAATATGCGGGACAATGCCTCAGCTTCGCTTTCACCGCTCACACGAGTGCTAGCTTCAAGAGATAATGGCCCGTTATACGGGAATGCCAGATCGAGGTTTACGGATGCCCCGGCTTTGGCCTTCAGCAAGCCTTTAACATCGGTACGGTCGAGTGTGGCATTCACGTGGCCATCCAGCTGCCAGGACTGCGGTTGTAACTGCGGATGCCGGATCTGTTTTGCCTTGACGCCCAGCGACCCAATCAAAGACAGCTGGCTCAGCCCGCCCTGCTCGCCACGGTAACCCGCTTTAAAGGCCGCTCCGGACAAGTCCACACGCAGGCCATTTAGCTGCATACCATCAGCTACGGCTGCCGTGCCGGAAAGCGGCTCAAGTTCCTCAGCTTCCACGAATGCGGGCTCTCCGAATTTCAACGCGGCTGTACTGGTGTCCAGCCAACCTGTCAGTGATGCCTCTACTTTGGGTTTGGTCAGCCGCCAGCCGGCCACATCAAGTTGTCGCAGTGCTGCAGAGACCTGCGTACTCCCCAACTGCAGTCGCCATGGAGGACTTGTGGCCACAGCCAAGTGGGAATTTATGGCAAGATTTGCGCCCCCACGGCTGGTCACCGCCAGATTTAGCGGTAGCAAAGCAGGCTCTGCCCTGGCTTGGGTAGCGGCAGCTCCGCTAGCCGTCAGGGGTATAGCCTTTGCGGGCCGAACAGAGAGTTCGAGAAGCTCCGGGCGCATCAATTCTGGTATATTTTTGATCCAGGATGCTGGATGGCTCAACTTCAGATCCGCCTGCAGGGTTTCGGGCTGCCATATGCCTTCATCAACCTTCAAAGCCACCTCAGCATTGCCACTGATTGTTCCAACACCGGGTGCCGACCAGGGTTGAGGCAGTCGTGCTTGCACCTTCACGCTCCCCGTCGCTCTGGCCAAAAAAGTTGCGTCTCCGGGCCCCTGTAATTGCCAGCTGGCAGCAGCAGAGCCGGTCTCTGGCTGTTCCGGCCATTGCTCCATGGGTATGCTCTGCCAGGTTTGTAGCCAAGCCAGCAACCAATCTGCCCGGGGTAAGTCCGGCACATCAACAAAGCCCTGCCACGACACCAGGCCATTGGCGCTTCGGGTACTGTAAGCCGTATGCGCTGAAAGGTACTGCACACCGTCAATCGATACTTCTGCTGACAAGTTCAGATTATCGCGCCCCGCGCTATCAAGAGTCGCCAACACTGCAAGCTGATGGCCTTCATGGTCGAGTTGCACCTGGGCCTCAGTAACCTGAGTCTCATGGGAGTTGGCCAAGGCCAGACTACCGGCCAATGGGCAGCGGCCTGTCTCACATGGCAAGGTAACTTCAAACTGCTGTACGCTTACTTTCGAAGGCAGCAAAGCCAGCAATTGAGGTTGCCACTGGATCGGCTGTTGCGGTCCCGGTGCCGTTTCGGACTGAGCTACCGGTTTAGTGTACAAATCGAGCCTCAGGTACTCCGCGGTCAACGTAGTTAACTGCGGCTGCCATCCGCCTCCCCATTCCGGCCAGCGCCAACCCAGCGACAGGTATCGGCCTTGCAGGGCAAGATCTCTCTCCGGGATAGATTGAGTTAGCGTCAGTTCGCGAACAGATACACCACTGAACGACAGTGCCAGCCCCTGCCACTCCAGCGATTCGATTCCGTTTTGCTCCAGCGCCTGATTCCAGAAGTGACGAGCTGCCAGAATGCCCGCCAGCACAGTGAGCAAAAATACTGCAAACAGTCCCCAACCAACTGATTTCCAGGTAATTCGCATTTTATTAGCCTGCTGGATCGATGCGCCGATTCTGGAGGCGCCTGAGTGAAATGGCAACAAGAGCAATCAGCAGCCCCGAAACCCCGAACGCCACCCCAAAGCCACTCACGCCAAGTAACACGCCGAAGAACAGCGGAGCTACAAAATGAACAGCCCGATTGACCATCAACCGCATGCCAAGCGCTCCCGATCGTTGCTCCGCCCCCACACTTTCAGCCAGAACCACCATGGAAAGAGGCTGCGTAAGACCTCCTCCAAAACCCACAAGCAGGGCCACAAGTGCAATAGATGGAGCACCGGTTGCAAATCCTAAATATGCCAAGCCAATTGCTACACCGCCCAACGCGATGGTTGTTGCATTTCCGCGCCCTCCTGCGGCATGGATAATCCTGGGAATAAACGGCCGTATCACCATCGACACGCCCGCCCTCAGGCTAACCAGCACACCAATCATCACAGCGCTCATCTGCAAGCTATCGAGGTACACAGGTAAATAGCTTCCATAAACACCCAGGGTAAACATGCCCGCCACCGTAATGGCGATAGACACCTGAACACCGATATTGGTTCGCGCCAACCTTGCCTGCGCACGAAACCCGGTTTGCTTGCCAGTAGCTCGAATACCCCTGGTGGCATCGCCCGTCAAAGCAAAACCGGCCAGCGCGCCCACCAAGGCAATTCCCGCCATCACCAAAAACAGCTTACCAACACTACCGGCCCCCTGAATCCATGCTCCAGCAATCAAGGGCCCGACCACCTGCCCGCCAGATAACCAAGTAGAGTACCAACCAAAGTAGCCTTCAAGCTTTGGCCCAGTGGCCAGAGAAGAAATCATCGTTTGAGCAGACAACACCATCTGCAGATGCGCCAGCCCGATCAATAGCTGGCCACCAATCAGCCCGTAGTACCCAGGCACAGCCTGTATCAGAAGCAAACCCGCAACCATTACAAACGCACCGATCACTAGTGTGACCCGGCCACCGTGGCGAGTAACCGCGCCGCCCAAAGGAATGGCCAACAAAAAAGGAAGCAGATATTGAGAGCTGAGAATAACACCCAGCATTAGAGGAGAAGCGCCCAGTTCCAAGCCGTACACCGGAACTGTCACCAGCAGCATTGAGTAAACAACAAAGCAGAATGTGAGAGATACGCACACTGCCGTGAAGTTTTGGCCGGCATCATCAGCCGGCCGTCTCAGAATAGTTTTGCGCGTTGGTTTGTTAATACATCACCGGACAGTCGTACAAGTAGATCCACTATCCGTATTCTATTACGTTTATATCAGTATTTCAGAGCAGGCTCGCGGGCCTTCATAGTTGCCACAAATGACCCGACAACCACGAGCGTCGCGGCTAGCGGTAACCGCCAATCTGGCGCTGCAACTCCCGCAATAACCAGAAAACCAGCAGCCAGTACGGGCACACCATAGGCCAGGCTGCCAACCAACGCAGCTGGCCCGCTCCTGAGCGCCAAATCCCATGCCAGCATGGCAAGCCCATATGGCCCAACACCAAGGCCAATACCAACCACAAGAGCCAGCCCAGTGGGCAGCCCGAAAGCCGTCCCTGAGAAAAGATCCGCGATTGCCGCTCCTGCAGCCGCCAACAAGAACAGCCTGGGCATTATTGGCGCAATAGCAACCGGTGCCGCTTGGCAAATCCAGGAATAGAGTGCCCAGCAGCATGCCGCCATCAATGCCAAACCATACCCCAACACGTACTGGGTATAGCCTTCACTTCCTGCGCCCGGAGAGAGCAGCACCGCAGCACCGGAGAATGCGATGAGCGCTCCACACAGCACTGGAAGTGGTATCCGGCGATGAAAGAGCCACTGACTGATCACAATAAACATGATCGGCCAAGTGTAGGTAATCAACGCTGCCTCCGCTGTCGGCGCCATGCCAACGCCTGTCAGATAACCACCTATAGCACCCAGTATCAGGACGGGCAGCAATCCATAAACTGCCAATTTCCAATTGAGCGTTAAAGCCGCCTGTGGCGCCTGAAGACTGCGCCTCCGGCGTTTGCGAATACTAGCAGGTAACGCGACTACTGCTGCACTAAGCAGCGCAATGGTTGTGAGCTGAAAAGGCGGAACCGAACTGGCCAGATCCACCAACAGGGGCGCGCCGGCCCAGAGCACAACGGCAAAAAGGGCGGCAATGATACTGATATAAAGTGGGCGAGAAGGATTGATGATCGCATGCACCGTCGTGGCTCCTTACAAGGTTGGTGGATTTGATTCGACACTGACATGCTATACAATCCTGAATCATCACAAAAACAATGCTTTTTGATGAATCGCATCACAGGAATTGATTAATTGAGAAATCGCATTCTGGATCTCAACATGCTGCTGACCCTGGTGACCATTGCTGACACCGGCACAGTTACCGCTGCGGCAGAACAGCTGTCCTACACGCAATCCACTGTCAGTATGCAGTTAAACCGTTTGGAGGCTGCCGTTGGGGTTCCGCTCCATGAGAAAGATGGGCGGCGGATCAGGTTTACTCCGGAAGGACAAAAACTGGTGGGTTACGCTCGCAAAATGCTGGAGCTGAACAATGAAGCCCTCGACGATGTCCAGCAACAACAGATATCCGGCGAGCTGAACCTCGGCATTCCGGAAGATTATGCCTTTCTTCTTACATCGGTATTGTCCCACTTCAACCGGCAATTTCCCGCGGTGCAGTTACAGGTGACCTGCAGATCAAGCGTCGAGTTGGTAAAACAGGTGCAGGCTGGCAGCATGGATTTGGCGGTCGTCACCCGCCAGGCTCGATCGCCCGGGGGCGAGGTCATCCGGCGCGAACCCTTGATGTGGGCAGTAGGCGCCACCGCTCAGCCATCGTTACTGGACCCAATCCCGCTGGCACTCTACTCTCCCGGCGCAGATGTGTTCCGTGACGCTGCAGAGCAAGCTTTGGCCAGTGCGGGACGGGATTGGCGAATGGCTTACTCAAGCCAATCCATGACGGGACTCATGCCGGTCGTAGCTGCCGGTCTTGCGGTGGTTGTGGTGACACGCAATATGCTGACGCCACATCTTCGGGTACTGGATGAGCGAAACGGCATGCCACCACTGCATTCGGTTGATATAGCCCTGCACCGCCCACCCGGAAGACCCTCAGAGCCCGTGAAACAGCTGGCTGAGCTTATCCGCAGCCACCTGTCCACAGATGAACAAACCCTAAACTAATAGATACTCGGTGCGCTCACGCCATAAGAATGACGGTCACAGCGCGCCACTATGACATCGAACCGATCAGGAAAATGGAGAAGGGGCTTCTTTAAATTCCTCATACAATTCAGGGTGATCTTCCTTGAGGCGGGCCAGGTTAGCTTGCGCTCCTTCTGGCAACATTTTGAGCAGGCTTTTCTGTTCTTCTGGAGACAGTTTTTCGCGGAAGAATGGGAACAGTAGTTCTCGTTCCGCACGAAGATAGGCACCGTGAGCATCAAGGTAAGCCTTCAGATCATCGGCAAAGCGGTCCATCGGCACTACCGCGTCCAGCAGAATCATATCAATGTTCTCTGAAAGCATATTCAGGCGATCCCGCAACGCCTGGTAATCTTCAGCAAGCTTCTGACCTACCTCACCTTCTTTGAACTTTTTAGCCACCAGGTGCTCGCTGTACAGCCTTTCCAGCGGCTTAACAAAGCTTTCCATGTATTCGAGTATGTAATCCACAACCTCTCTAATAAGATGAAAATCCGGGCGTTCGCCCTGGGTCAAGGATTCATACCTTAGCAAGAGTACGTGCAGCAACCGGGCCATGTTAGCGTGGTCGTGGCGTATTTGATTAAGCGTCGCCATGTATAAGCCTCCTTATGATGGTAGCTCGTATTATAGCTATCTTTTCTAAGACCATATTGGATCGTTCGGTATTAGATTGCCAGCGCCCGCGACTACCCAAGCCACTTGATACGAAATCCACACTGAGCCCCTCAACACCCATAGATGTTCTCTCAGGCTAGCTCATCAACTTAATTTGCCAACATGCCACCTGTTTGAGCACTATTGCACCCAAACTCTGAAAACCCACCTCAGGTAGACGCAGTAATGAACTCGCCTCAGACCCATAGCATCATCACAAGCGCAGGCCACAACCTGACAGCACGCCTATTTTTATCCGAGTGCGAAGAAGTACGTGGTGTCTGTATTCTGGCGCCTGCCACCGGTGTGGCCCAGTACCTGTATGATGATTTTGCTCGCTGGCTAGCCGCAAAGGGCTTTCACGCCCTGACGTTTGATTACGAAGGTATGGGGCTGTCGGTAAACGGCCATGTAAAGCACAGCAAGAGCGACAAACTGAGCTGGGGGAAATACGACTGCCCCGCGGTGCTTGATTTCGTGAAAGAGAACTTTAGTAACCTGAAACTCATCTGGATCGGCCACAGCGTGGGCGGACACATGATTGGTTTTATGGGCCACAACCCGGATATAGACCATGTGATTACCGTTGGCTGCGGCACAGGAACCTGGTGGCATAATTCGCCACCAACCAAACGCATGGCCTGGTTCCTCTGGTATTTTCTCGTGCCCACAGTAGTACCAATTGCAGGGTATTTCCCCGGCAACCGCCTGAAGTTCCTGTGTGATATGCCCAAGGGTGTCATCATGCAGTGGCGGCGCTGGTGCCTGAAAGAAGAGTATGCCGTAGGCTACGAGGGTGTTTGGTTACGGGAGCGCTTTGCCAGTGTACGTACACCGATTACTTCGATCGAGTTTTCAGATGACGAAATGATGTCACCTACCAATGTAAGAATGCTGCACGAGTTTTTTACCAACGCCCCCCAGCAGCATATTCGGGTAACACCGGAAGATATCGACCAGAAGCGCATTGGACACATTGGCTGGCATAGAAATCGGTATGAGGTGTTATGGGAGAAGGTTTTTGCGCCGTTGCTCCAATGATGAGCGCAGCCATCAGCCCCGCGCTCACCTTGGCATCTCAACTCTATATACAAAGCTGGAATTTAAGGACAGTTGGTGGAGGCGATCTGATACTCAAGGGTTGCGCCAAGTATTGGATACCGATTGGCAATATAAGTGCTCACCTTTCCGGCACACCAATCCAAAGCCAGGTTCTTCTCCTTATAATCCACGCCATCCCAGCACTGTGCGAGATCACTAGCCCTATTCGCAGGCAAACTGGATGCTGTTTTTGTGACGGTGCAAGAACTATAAGTTGAAGCCTTGGAGCCATCAGAATTTTCACTACCACCGCAACCCGCTACAAGCGCACAAAAGGATAAGGCTACCAGCGATGTTCTCATTGAATGATTTCCCTTTTCTCTCCACACGCCAAATAGTCCAGCTTCATCCCCACCTGGACCTCTACCTTTTCACCTGGTAGACACGGATACTGCAGCCCTGAGCTGCCACCCAGCTCTCGGTACTCACCATTCATCCATAGATCGACAAGTTCATCCGACAAGTTGAGCACCGTTACCGAAGTCGCAGTCTTGGCTTCCGTACCAGCAAACGCAATGGATGACGCCAACAAACCGGCAATTACTAGTTTTAATCGCATGTGATTCCCCAGCCTGAATGAGCAATTAATGAGTTCTTGAATAGGCAGATCAAGCAGCTAGAATTTCCCCAACCGTTATGACCTGCCCCGTGCTCACTCTGCTTCGTAAATTGGATTGCCTTCAATCTCAAAGTAGTCTTGCCCATAGATGAACGGAATCCAGAAGCCACCGCGCTTTACGGTGACATTGGACAAACCAACAGCGCCCGGTCGCTGTTCAATAACATTGTCCATTGCTTCCTTCATGTTCGGGATCCCGGTGGGGATAAAGAAAATGATGTGAGCAGTATCACGATCCACCAGCCGCTCGCTTTCATCTACACGGTGCTCGGTATTTTTAACATCCATATTTTTGGTGGATGCGACGGTAAAGTCACCTAGCCTGTGTGCACAGCCACTCAAAAAAACTGTGCCACATACAACGCTAGCCAAGACTATATTTCGTGTTTTCATTACTTCTCCTAGTTGTTAGAACCAACTTCATTACCAGCCCGGATCAAACCGCGCTTCCCTATGGTCTGCGACACTCTTTCATTTTCTGGGTGCCGCCAGCGGTAAGTCCTCTCACACACCGATGCCGCCAGAGAGAATTACAAATTATTTAAGGCGGGGGGATAGTGCGTCAGATGAGCATTAAGGGGAAGCTCAACTTTGTAAAACTTAGTCATATAACCAATTGATCTTTAATGTATTTGCATAAGCGAACCAATTCAGATCGCAGCTTGTGCCCTCCACTTGCCAAACATCATAACCAACGCATTCAGTCGAGAAGGTCGCAGGGGCAAAATGATCAACAAGGCGTTAATATGCACGGTGATATTGGGTTGAAACACCAACACTGGTTCTCGAAACCGGAACTGTGCAACGTTCAAGCGACACCGGTATAAAACTGTTTTCTAGATTATTCAGAAAGGAACTGCCGAACTATGCCCTACCCCATAGAAGACAAGCTCGTGATCGCAGTGTCCTCAAGCGCCCTGTTTGATCTGGCAAAGTCTGACCGTGTGTTTCGTGAGCAGGGAGAAACAGCCTACCGGAAACATCAGGAAGCCAATCTGGACAAGCCTTTACGCAAGGGCGTTGCTTTTCCTTTCGTAAGACGATTTTTGAGCATTAACCAGAAGTTTCCTGAGCAATGCCCGGTGGAAGTTGTATTGCTGTCGCGCAATTCGGTGATCACCGGCAAGCGGGTATTTCACTCCATTCACCACCGTGGTCTGGATATTACCCGGGCTGCGTTTCTGGAAGGTAAATCACCCTACGCCTACATTCCGGCGTTTAATGCTTCGCTGTTTTTGTCGGCGAATGCCAGTGATGTGTCACAGGCGATTGATTATGGCTATGCGGCGGGCACGGTTTTGCCAAGTAAGGTAGTGGATGATGCAGGTGATACCGAGCTACGCATTGCTTTCGATTTTGATGGTGTCATTGCCGATGATGCTTCTGAGCGAGTATACAAAGCTGGTTCCCTGGAAGACTTTCAGGAGCACGAAACTTCCCGCTCCCAAATACCCCACAGCCCCGGCCCGCTTGCGGATTTGTTCCGCAAGCTTTCCCACCTGCAAAAACTGGAAGACCAGGCGCTCACAGAAGACCCGACTTATAAGCGAATATTGCGAACCGCCATTGTAACTGCCCGCAATGCGCCTTCCCACGAGCGTGTGATTACGACACTGGAACACTGGGGCGTGGACGCCAACGAGGTTTTCTTCCTGGGCGGAATGAAGAAAGACCGCATTCTGAACGTGCTCAAGCCCCACATGTTTTTTGATGACCAGCGTTCGCATCTGGAATCCGATGCGGGGGATATTCCGATGGTGCATATTCCGTTTGGGGTGGCGAATGCAGATAGAGAGCGTATCTAGTCAAGCGGGCATCGGCTTTTACTAATAGTACGATACGAGCCCCATAGACCGACGAAGTCGTTTTCCTGATAGAATTAGCCCCATTATCTAAAGCTTTTTTGCAGCACCCAGATCCGATATGCCAGCCAAACTGAGCAATAAATGATTAACTCCACAGTTTCAGAAAGCGTCGAAATTCCCGTTACACCCTCTAGAAACCTCGGACCAGAGCCATCCCGGCGCTTTTGCGTCGCGCCAATGATGGATTGGACCACACCACACTATAGGTATCTCGCTCGCCTACTAAGCCGGCACACACTGCTTTATACCGAGATGGTCACCACCGGTGCACTGATTCACGGCGATACTGAACGGTTTCTGCGACACGACCCTGCGGAATACCCTTTGGCACTCCAGCTTGGAGGCAGCGATGCGGGGGAGCTTGCGCACTGCGCGCGGCTTGCTGAGCAGTATGGCTTCAGTGAAGTAAACCTGAACGTTGGCTGCCCAAGCGACCGGGTTCAGAACAACATGATCGGCGCGTGTTTAATGGGGCATCCGGATAAGGTGGCAGATGCGGTTCGGGCAATGATCGAAGCAACTCAGCTTCCGGTTACAGTAAAGCACCGCATTGGTATTAACGGTCGTGAATCCTGGGAGGATCTTTGTGAATTTGTAGACAAGGTCTCCGCTGCCGGCTGTCGCACATTTATAGTTCACGCCCGCATCGCGATTCTTGAGGGGCTCAGCCCGAAGGAAAACCGGGATGTCCCGCCATTGAAATACGACTGGGCCTACCGCCTGAAACAGAAGTATCCACACCTGGAGATCATCATCAACGGCGGTATCAAAACCTTTGAAGAGTGCCATGAACACCTGAAGCACACAGACGGTGTAATGCTGGGCCGGGAGGCTTACCACAACCCTTGGCTTCTGGCTGGCGTAGATGCCGAGTTTTTTGGTGTCACACTTTCAGCCACCTCTCGCCACGATGCACTCAGAGCCATGTATCCGTTTATTGAGAGTGAACTGAAGCGCGGCGTGTTCCTTGGCCACATGTCCCGGCATTTTCTGGGCCTGTTTCATGGCATGCCCGGTGGCCGTCAGTTCCGCCGTTACATCAGCGAGAACGCCCATAAGCCAGGCGCAGGTCTGGAGGTGATTCAAACAGCATTGGAGAAAGTTCCTGAGTCACAGCAGTCCCAGCAAATGGAAGCCGTAACACGCGCCTGACCCTCGTCCATAAGCCTCTATTACCGAAACCTTACCTTTTGCTGTCTTGTTCCTGTCTTTACAGCCCGTTATTGTAGAACCACTACCCGCATCCGGGATTTGGATGTGCTGATAACAAAATCAACCGGGACGACGTTACGAATGACCAACAAGCTAGACCAACTGAAAACCATGACCACGGTAGTGGCAGATACCGGCGATATCGATGCCATCGCCCAATGGCGCCCCGAGGATGCCACCACAAACCCCTCGTTGTTGCTGAAGGCGGCTGCTTCCGATGCCTACCGGCCTATGCTTGAGCGAGCAGTAGCCATGGCCCGTAAACAGGGCGGCTCGGTTGCCGAGCAGTTAACCCTGGCTACGGATATGCTCGCTGTACTCGCAGGTCAGGAAATCCTCAGTTTGATACCGGGCGTGGTGTCTACAGAAGTGGATGCACGTTTGTCATTTGATACCGAGGCTACGCTCAAGCGGGCCCGTCGCCTGATCGAGCTTTACGATCAGCAAGGCGTAGATACAAGCCGGGTTCTGATCAAGATAGCAGCTACCTGGGAAGGCATCCGCGCCGCGGAGATACTTGAGCAGGAAGGTATTCGCTGCAACCTTACATTGCTGTTCTCATTTGTTCAGGCGGCGGCCTGTGCACAGGCCGGAGCCTTCCTGATTTCGCCGTTTGTTGGCCGCATCCTCGACTGGCACCTAGCCAACAGTGGTCGTGATCACTTCCCCGCTGCCGAAGACCCCGGCGTACTCTCTGTCGCGAGAATCTACAACTACTACAAGGCAAATGGTTACAGCACCGTAGTTATGGGCGCCAGCTTCCGGAATATCGGTGAGATCGAAATGCTCGCTGGCTGCGACCGGCTCACCATCAGCCCCACGTTACTCCAGGAGCTGAAAGACGACAATGGCAGCCTGGAGCGCAAGCTTTCAGCCGCCGGCGCCTCTTCAACCGATGGTTTCGGGGTTCTGGATGAAAAGCGCTTCCGTTGGGAGTCTAACGAAGATGCCATGGCCACTGAAAAACTGGCAGATGGCATTCGTCGCTTTACCATTGACCAGATTGAATTGGAAAACCGGGTTCGCCAGCTGGCCTCGAAGGCGGCCTGAACCCAATGCCGTTTCAATGCAATCCAACATACCCAAACAACCGGGTCAGACTATGATTGAAAGCCTTAAAAAGCTGTTTAGTGCACCGGAAACGGAGCATCGTAAACCCGATGAGCATCAGCTCGCGATTGCTGCAACTGCGTTAATGGTTCAGCTATCACAGGTCGATAACGAACAGGATGAGCGAGAACTCCAGGCGATTATAGATTGCGCCATAAAAGCTCATAATCTAACCCGGAAAGAAGCGGAAGATATTCTGAAAGCCGCCCTGAATCAGGCAGAGGATGCCACGTCTCTTTATGAGTTTACCGGGCAGATTAACGAGGCGCTGGATCAGGATGCCAAGCAGTCATTGCTGGAGAACATCTGGCATGTTGCCCTTGCTGATGATCGCATCGACAAATACGAAGAACACCTTATTCGCCGTATTGCTGATTTGCTGCATCTTAACCACCGGGAATTCATGCAGGCGCGGCATAGGGCTGAGAGCGTACGCTCTTAGCTTGTAGACCACTCAGGAGACAGCATGCTAGCCATACTTCACCCCAACACGCCTCTGGATAGCGACGCCTATCGGCAGACAATGCACTACCTGGAACATCTGCCCGGCGTGACCGTGCGGGTACACGAGATTCAGGGCGTTAGCCAACGACTGACCGAAATATACTTATTGGGCGACACCAAGCCGCTCGATAAAGAAGATATCGAAGCCCTGCCGGCTGTTGAACGCGTCATCCGCATTTCCGACGACTACCGGATTCTTGGGCGCCACCGGGACGACAACCGGCAAACAGGCTTTAGCTATAACGGTGTCGATTTCAACCAGTCCAACCTCAATATTTTTGCAGGGCTCTGTGCTGTCGATATACCAGAGCATGTTGAAATGATGCTGAAGGCCCTGGAGGAAAATGGCCAGGTGTGCACCCGTATGGGCGCCTACAAGCCCCGCACCAACCCCTATTCGTTCCAGGGGCATGGCAAGGGCTGCCTGCCTTGGGTATTTGAAAAAGCCGGTAAACACGGCATTAAAGTGGTGGCCATGGAAATCACCCATGAAAGCCACATAGAAGAGATTGATACCTGCCTCGAAAAACTTGGGCGGCCTACGGGCGTCATGCTTCAGGTCGGCACCCGGAACACACAGAACTTTGAATTGCTAAAAGCCATTGGCCGGCAGCGCACCTATCCGGTTCTGCTCAAGCGTGGGTTCGGCATCACCCTGAACGAATCCCTGAACGCGGCGGAATATCTGGCCAGCGAAGGCAACGCTAACGTTATATTCTGTCTGCGCGGCATGAAAACCGAAGCTGGCCAGCCGCACCGCAACATGGTGGATTTTGCCCATGTACCTGCGGTTAAACGGCTGACGCGTATGCCGGTTTGCGTCGACCCGTCCCATTCTGTGGGCACCCGGGAAAAATCCCCGGACGGCATCCTCGACGTAATGCACGCGACGGCACAAGGCGTGATTGCAGGGGCCAATATGGTGCTGGTGGACTTCCACCCGAAACCAGAGAAAGCCCTGGTAGACGGGCCTCAGGCCTTGCTTATGAACGAACTGCCAGCCTACCTTGAAGATATACATCTGTGCCACGACACCTGGAAAAAGCGCCAGGCCATTTACCAACGTTTAAAAGGTGAAGTACCGGAATGATCGTCTACGGACACAGGGGGGCTAAAGGTGAAGCCCCCGAGAACACGCTGCCCGGTTTCAGGCACGCCTACAGGCAGGGTGTAAGGCATTTTGAGCTGGATTTGGTGCTATCAAAAGATGGTAAACCTGTGCTGGCGCACGACTTAACCGTCGATCGTACAACCGATCAGAAAGGCGAGGTAGCTCGTTATACCGCTGCTGAACTTGCCTCAATGGACGCACGCAAAAACACAAGCCCATGGCCATCCCCAGCGGGAATTCCATCGTTGGAAGATTTGCTCGATCAGTTCCAGGACCTCGAGCATTTACAGCTTGAAGTGAAGTCAGACAGTCGCGCCAGGTTGAATATCCTTTGCAATCGACTAACAGAAATCATTCAACATCGGGATCTTTACCAAACGGCTGCGATTACCTCGGCAGACACCTGGTTTTTGAAGGAAATTCGCAGAAGGAACAAACGCATTCGCACCGGGCTGGTGGCAGAGCGACGATTCCCCAGGCCCATTGGACTGGCTGCGAGGTTGGGCTGCAAGTACTTATGCATCAACTGGAAGCTGTGCTCACCGCAGCTTGTGGAAAATGCGCGCCGTAAAGGAATGCACGTATCCTGCTGGACCGTGAACAGCATCCAGGACATGCTCCGGCTCGAAGCTATGGGCATAGACAGCGTTATTACAGACTACCCTACAAGCACGCGCATGTTCTTTGATAACCGCGCACGCGCTTCTCTGTCCCTGCCTGAACGCAGTGAAAGCAAGCCGGCAGATAATATGATTTTACCCGCCGGCTGACTTTGAACCTGAACCGGTCAGAAGATCCGGTTCAGGCCATTCAGCGCCGCTACCCGATAGGCTTCCGCCATGGTTGGGTAGTTAAACGTTGTGTTGATAAAGTAATTGAGCGAGTTGGCTTCGCCTTCCTGATTCATGATGGCCTGACCGATGTGGACGATTTCAGCTGCCTGGTCACCAAAGCAGTGAATCCCCAGAATCTGCCGGGTTTCACGGTGGAAGAGGATTTTCAGCATGCCCACCGCCTCACCGGTAATCTGAGCCCGAGCAAGATCCTTGAAGAATGCCTGGCCAACTTCATAAGGCACCTTGGCTTCCGTCAACTCGCGCTCGGTCTTACCCACAGAGCTGATCTCAGGAATCGTATAAATGCCCGTTGGCACATCGGTCACATACCGGAAGTAATCGTCATTAACGATGTCTGACGATGCAGAACGCCCTTGGTCATAAGCTGCGCTTGCAAGGCTCGGCCATCCGATCACATCGCCTGCAGCATAGATGTTATCTACCTCGGTACGGTAGTGTTCATCTACTGGTAGCTGGCCGCGACTATTCGGCGTCAACCCCACATTCTCAAGCCCCAGACTATCAGTGTTGCCACTTCGGCCGTTACACCAGAGGAATGCATCTGCCCGGATTTTCTTACCTGATTTCAGCGAGAGAACCACTCCGTGGTCGTCACCATCAACCGAGTCGTATTCCTCATTATGACGAACCAGAACACCGTTGTTACGCAGGTGATAGCTCAGTGCATCGGAGATTTCATCATCGAGGAACGACAGCAAACGGCTACCCGGGTTGATCAGATCCACCTTCACACCCAGGCCCGCAAAGATAGATGCGTATTCGGAGCCAATAACACCCGCACCATAGATAATCAGCGTGCGCGGTGTATGGGAAAGATTGAGTATGGTGTCTGAGTTGTAGATCCGGTGATGGCGGAAGTCCAGATCAGGCGGTAAATACGGGCGTGAGCCAGTAGCAATAACAACCTGCTTGAAATGCAGGGTTTCAACTGACTTGTTACCACGAACTTCCAGCCGGTTATTGTCCAGAAACGAAGCGCGCCCATTGATCAGATCGACCCGATTCCGGGAATAAAACTGGGTTCTGAGCTTCACCTGTTTGCCAATGACCTTCTGTGCACTTTGCAGTACCCGCGGGAACGAAAACCAGCGAGGCTCTCCAATGTCGCGGAACATCTGATTAGTGTTGAAGGTAATGATCTGCTTTACCGAGTGACGCAAAGCCTTGGAAGGAATCGTACCCCAGTGGGTGCAGTTGCCTCCCACGGTAGGCTTGTCTTCAACGATAGCAACACGCTTGCCATGCTTCGTCGCGTTCATTGCCGCACCTTCACCTGAAGGTCCGGCACCGATAACGACGACGTCGTAATGATGTTCTGCCATGCGCGCAGTGACTCCTTATCTACGTCGTGAAAAGTAGTTGTAGTTATTCGAATATGTCGGCGGTTACTGCTTCCGACCAGCCTTGGAGGCATCGTAAGCCAGGTCTTCGGCCGCTAAGGCTTCAGACGCCACACGCTGGTTTTCCTCCTCACACTTCTGGGTGTTGCCACCGCAAATGTCACAGGATGAACTGATACCAAGCGCGCCAATGCCGCCACACGTACCGCTGATTGGCTTGCGTCCGAAAATGACACCAACGGACATACCGGCAACCAGCAAAACCACAATCAATAAAACCAAAAGAAAGGTACCCATGTTGCCCTCCCCTTACTGAGTAACGTAGGAAGAAAATGCCGGGGTCTGATGCGACTCGAACCCGTTTTCCGTCCGGATAATAAAATAGGCAGGAATATTCTCCCGTGTTGCGAGCGCACTTGCCCGCTCATATCCCATCACTGTAAAACCAGTGGCCAGTGCATCCGCTGTCATGCTGTCTTCAGCAATCACCGTGACAGAAGCCAGGTTATGCGAAATCGGCTGTCCAGTTTCAGGGTCTATTGTATGGGATAACCGACGCCCTTCCGATTCGTAATAGTTACGATAGTCACCGGACGTAGCCATCGCCTTCGAAGGCAAAGTAACAATACGGTTTACGGTGTGCCCTTCACCCTCTGCAGGTTGCTCTATGGCAAGCCGCCACACACTGCCGTCAGGCTTTTTGCCCTGAGTGCGCACTTCCCCGCCTATCTCTACGAGATACGCCTTTATACCCTCACTATCGAGGTACCGAGCCACTACGTCTACCCCGTAGCCTTTGGCGATGGCTGACAGGTCGATATATTGCGGTGACGACGCCTTTAAAGCAGGCGGATCCGCCTGCAACGAGAGGTTCTCAAAACCCGTTGATGCCAGCGCGTGGGCTAACTCCTCGTCAGAGGGAACCTCTACAGGCCGGGCATCGGGTCCGAAGCCCCAGAGATTCACCACTGGCCCGATAGTGATATCGAAGGCCCCTTCAGTCAGGCGTGAAATCTCTGCCGACCGGGACAGCACTTCAAACAGTGGACGGGATACCGGGGTCCAATCCGATTGATCCTCAAGGCCGTTAAGCTTTGACAGCTCGGAATCGTCCCTCCAGGTCGACATGGAGGCATCCACTCCGTCGAGGGCGTCATCGATGCCTTCTGCCAATGCTTCAAGCCGCTGGTGATCTTCCGGCAAAACAACACTGATGTGGTAGCTGGTACCGAACACGGGCCCTGAGATTTCCCAGATTTCTTCATCCGGCTGAAACGAGCAACCCGCCAGGGCCACCAATACCAGCATCGTAAAGATGCTGGCAACGGCCGCCCGGGCGGGTTGAAAGATACTGGATGTCATGTGAAAGGTTTAACCTCCAAAGTCATCCAGCATAATGTTCTCTTCTTCAACACCCATATCTTTCAGCAGCTTGATTACAGATGCGTTCATCATTGGGGGTCCACACATATAGAACTCGCAATCTTCCGGAGCCGGATGGTCCTTCAGATAGTTCTCGTAGAGTACGTTATGGATAAAGCCCGTTGGGCCTTCCCAGTTGTCCTCCGGCTGTGCGTCAGAAAGAGCAACGTGCCACTCGAAGTTGTCATTCTCCTTGGCAAGCATGTCGAAGTCTTCTACGTAGAACATCTCGCGAACACTGCGGGCACCATACCAGAAGCTGATCTTGCGCTTGGAGTTCAAACGCTTTAACTGGTCGAAAATATGGGAACGCATGGGGGCCATACCAGCACCACCACCCACAAACACCATTTCGGCTTCCGTCTTCTTGGCGAAGAACTCACCAAACGGCCCCATTACAGTGACCTTATCGCCCGGCTTCAGATTGAACACATAGCTGGACATGATGCCAGGCACGTGATCAGTCCCGGGAGGCGGAGTGGCAATACGGATATTGAACTTGAGAACACCCTTCTCTTCCGGGTAGTTCGCCATGGAGTAGGCACGAACAGTCTCTTCCTTGTTGATGGCCTTGTAGCGCCAGATATCATGCTTGTCCCAGTCACCATGGAACTCCTTCTCGATATCAAACTCCTTGAAGTCGATTTCGTAAGGGGCGCATTCCAGCTGTACGTAACCACCGGCACGGAAGTCAACTTCCTCGCCTTCCGGCAACTTGAGTACCAGTTCCTTAATGAAGGTGGCAACGTTGTGGTTGGATACAACCTCACACTCCCACTTCTTGACGCCAAAGAACTCTTCCGGCACTTCAATCTTCATATCCTGCTTGACCGGAACCTGGCACGACAAACGCCAGCCTTCTTTCTCTTCCCGGTTGGTGAAGTGGGTCTTTTCCGTGGCCAGCATGGCGCCGCCACCTTCAAGAACCTTACACTTACACTGTGCACAGGTACCGCCGCCGCCACAGGCAGACGACAGGAAAATCCCACTGCCCGCCAGGGTGCCCAGCAACTTGTCACCGGCTTCCGTTTTCACGGTGTGTTCCGGGTCGTCATTGATTTCGATGGTCACTTCACCGGTGCTTACCAGTTTGGATCTTGCCGCGAGGATGATCGCGACAAGCGCCAGAACGATAACGGTGAACATGACCACGCCGAGTATTATTTCTGTATACATGGTCTCGCCTTTTCGTTAAACCGAATCACCGGGTGAATTACAGGGAAATCCCTGAGAAGGACATAAAGCCAAGGGACATCAAACCAACCGTAATGAAGGTGATGCCCAGGCCACGTAGCCCATCTGGAACGTCGCTGTATTTCAGCTTTTCACGGATACCTGCCAGAGCAACGATGGCCAAAGCCCAGCCCACACCAGCACCAAAGCCATAGACCACACTCTCACCGAAGGTGTAATCACGCTCAACCATGAACAGTGCCGCACCCATGATGGCGCAGTTAACTGTAATCAATGGAAGAAACACGCCCAGTGCGGAGTAAAGTGCCGGAATGTATTTATCCAGTATCATTTCCATGATCTGAACAATGGCCGCGATAACACCGATGTAGGTGATCAACCCGAGAAAGCTCAGATCCACATCAGGCAAACCAGCCCAGGACAACGCCCCCTCACGAAGGATGTTGTTGTAGATCAGGTTATTGACCGGCACTGTCAGCGTGAGAACCACCACAACGGCAATGCCAAGGCCTGTAGCTGCTTCAATCTTCTTGGAAATGGCAAGGAATGTGCACATACCCAGGAAGAACGCGAGCGCCATGTTCTCAATGAAAATTGCTTTGAGAAGCAGACTGATATAGTGCTCCATCAGAAGGCCTCCTTATGGGTGTGGCGGGACATCTTGAAGTCCTCTTCTTCTACTTGTTCAGGCATCCAGGCGCGCAGTCCCCAGATAGCCAGACCAATAATGAAGAAAGCGCTTGGTGGCAACAAAAGCAAGCCGTTGGTGATGTACCAGCCGCCTTCGTTAACCGGCGTCAGCAGGGTTACACCAAAGAGCGAACCTGCACCCAGCAATTCACGGAAAAACGCCACAAACAACAGCATGATCGAGTAGCCCATGCCGTTGCCGACACCGTCGAGAAAACTCAACCAGGGGCCATTTTTCATGGCGAAGCCTTCGGCACGACCCATAACGATACAGTTGGTAATGATCAGACCAACGAATACCGACAGCTGCTTACTGATTTCGTAGGCATAGGCCTTCAGTATCTGATCAACCACGATAACCAGAGACGCAATAATGGTCATCTGTACGATGATCCGGATGCTGCCCGGTATCTGTGTACGTACCAGCGACACAGCCAGGTTGGAAAATGCAGTAACAGCAATAACCGACAGGCACATAACGATGGTTACGTTCATGCTGGTGGTTACGGCAAGTGCGGAACAGATACCAAGGATCTGCAGCCCGATGGGATTGTTACTGAATATGGGTTCGAAAAGAACCTGTTTGGCGGTCATTTCAGACATGATCAGGCCTCCCCTTCACGAAGTTTCTTGAGGAACGGTGCGTAACCCCGGTCACCCATCCAGTAGTTGACCAAGTGCTCAACGCCGCGACTGGTCAGTGTTGCACCGGAAAGGGCATCAACCTTGTGCTCTTTATCGGCTGCGTTGGCGCTTACGCCACCCTTCATCAGGCGGATCTGAGGCTCGGTTTTATCCTCACCGTAAAGCTCTTTGCCAACCCACTGGGATTTCCAGCGGGGGTTATCCACTTCACCGCCCAAACCAGGTGTTTCTGCATGGGCGTAGAAGCCAAGGCCTTCGATAGTGTTCAGATCGCCTTCAAGAGACACGAAGCCATACAGTGTAGACCAGAGGCCATAGCCGTGAATCGGCAATACCACTCGCTTCATTTCCCCGTTTTCGCTCAAGGTGTATACCTTGGCAATGTTAGGACGACGCTTGATGCCAGCCTTGTCTTCAGACGACGGAATCTTGGTTGACATCTTTGGGTCTGAAGCGGCTTTGTACATGTCGTATTTCATTGGATCATTTACATCCACGAAAGACGGCTCTACATAGTCACCGGTATCCAGATCAACCAGGCGCACATCAAACTGGGAAAAAACGCTTTCGATTTCATCAGCGCTTGCGCCATTCGACAGCATACCTGCGGCCGCCAGAATGTTGGTTTTGATGTCCAGATTCTGGTTCTTGATCTGGGCCGGGCGGAGCACCACCGCAGCAGTGGATACCACTACGGAAAACACGATACTCAGTACCAGAGCGACAAACAGCGTTCTGGAGACAGTTTCTTTAGGCTTAGCCACGAGCGAGCCTCCGTTTAACGTTTGCCTGAACCACGTAGTGATCCATCAGCGGCGCGAAAAGGTTGGCGAACAGTATCGCCAGCATGATGCCTTCCGGAAATGCCGGGTTAACAACCCGAATCAGAATGGTCATCACACCTACCAGAATACCGAAGCACCAGCGGCCGGTGTTGGTCATGGCGGCTGAAACCGGGTCGGTCGCCATAAACATCATGCCGAAGGCAAAGCCACCCATTACAAGGTGCCAATGGGCCGGAACCGAGAACATGGGGTTGGTTTCGGAGCCGATAACATTCATGAGGACGGCTGTGCCGATCATGCCAATCAACACACCACCAACAATTCGGTAGCTTGCAATGCGCATGGCAACCAGCGCCAAACCACCAATCATCACGGCGACGGTCGAGGTTTCACCCATTGACCCCTGAATATTGCCAATGAAGGCATTCATCCAGCCAATGTTTGCTTCCAGAGCTTCCAGACCACCACTTGCAGCCCAGCTCAACGCAGTCGCTCCGCTGAAACCGTCAACGGCAGTCCACACGGTATCGCCAGAAATTTGCGCAGGATAGGCAAAATACAGGAAGGCACGACCTGTCAGTGCGGGGTTCAGGAAGTTTTTACCTGTACCGCCAAACACTTCCTTACCAATCACTACACCGAAGGTAATACCCAAAGCCACCTGCCAAAGAGGAATGGATGGTGGGCAAATCAGTGCAAACAGGATAGAGGTTACGAAGAAGCCTTCGTTTACTTCGTGGCGACGCACGGTAGCAAACAGCACTTCCCAGAAACCACCAACAATAAAGGTCACCGCGTAAACCGGAATGAAGTAGGCCATTCCATAGACGAAGTTATCCCAAATGCCGGCACCCGCTCCGGTTACCGCAAGAGCCTGGATAAAGGCAGTGCGCATTCCGCCGTCAGCGATCAACGCCTCAGGATTGGCCGCCAGGAAATTGTTGGCCTGAAAGCCAATATTCCACATGCCGAAGAACATCGCGGGGAAGGCACACAACCAAACGGTGATCATCATGCGCTTCAGGTCTACACCATCGCGCACGTGGGAGGTTGTGCCCGTTACCGAGCTGGGCGTATAGAAAATAGTATCGGCTGCTTCGTACAGGGCATACCAGCGCTCGTACTTGCCACCCTGTTCAAAGTGATGCTCGATTCCATCGAGAAACTGTCTGATAGACATTGTGTTAGCCCTCGATTTCGATTCGGGTCAGATTCTCGCGGAGAATCGGACCGTATTCATATTTACCCGGGCACACAAAGGTGCACAGCGCCAGATCTTCTTCTTCCAACTCCAGAGCGCCGAGCTTCTGAGCCATTTCGGTATCTCCTACAATCAGCGCACGCAGCAGCTGAGTTGGCAGGACATCCAGGGGCATCACCCTCTCGTAGGAACCCACTGGAACCATGGCACGCTCACTACCGTTGGTAGTGGTTGTGAAGTCAAACTTCTTGCCACCCATAAACTTGGACAGATAGATATTAAGAACCGAAAACTTGTTTGCACCAGGAGTTAGCCAGCCCAGGAAAAGCCGCTTGCGGCCTTCTTCGAGCAGCGACACCTGGTTCGCGAAACGACCAAGATAAGCGACAGGGCCATCTCCACGACGCCCGCCGAACACAGAGCCGGAAATCGCGCGCACCTCACAATCGGTGGGTATTTCACCATCGAGAAGCTCCGCAAGGCTCGCGCCAATGCGGGTACGAACCAAACGCGGTTTCAGGGCCTTGGGGCCGCCGAGTGCAACAACGCGGCTAACATTCAACTCACCGGTAGTAAACAGAATGCCGATATCAATCACATCCTGGTAGTTAACTGCCCAGACTGTCTTGGTGGCAGAAACCGGATCAAGGTGATGAATATGGGTACCAACGTTGCCAGCAGGGTGCACGCCGTCAAATTGCTGGACATCAATCTGGTCTGATTTGGGAACCGACACATTGGAACCGGGCCGGCCAGTTACGAACACCTTGCCCGAAGTCAACCGACCCAGAATGGTCAGGCCGTTTTCGAAGGCCGCTGCATTTTCTGCAATCACCACTGTGGGATCTGCAGCCAATGGGTTGGTATCCATAACGGAAACAAAAATAGAATGGGGAGCAGTGTCGATCGCCGGCACTTTGCTGTATGGGCGTGTCTTCAGGGCTGCCCACAAACCGGACTCAACCAGGTTATCGACTACTTGCTGGCGCTCAAGGCCTGCAAGATCCGCAGCTTTGTAGCTGGCAAAAGTCTCAGCTTCATCGCCATCAACCTCGATAACAATTGACTGGAATACCCGTCGCTCACCGCGATTGAGTTCCTTCACCACGCCAGCTGCAGGTGATGTATAACGAACGCCTTCGGTCTTCTTGTCCGTGAACAGCAGCGTACCGCGCTTGACACGATCTCCTTCTTTAACAGCCATCGTCGGCTTCATGCCGATGTAGTCGAAACCAATTAACGCCACATGGCGAACTGGCTTACCGTCTGTGATGGTCTGTTCGGGAGCGCCGCTGATGGGAAGATCCAGGCCTTTTTTGATCTTAATCATTAGCCTCATCCAATCATCAGAAACTATTTTGTGGATTCGTATTGCCTGACACCAGCGGCCCAGAAAAAGTTGAGAAACAGGGAGCCAGACATACCCAAATTCGCGCCAATTATAGAGTTTAAGGCAAGCTATTTCCACCTGAAACGAGAACGGGTTTGTACAGGATTGTAAACCTGCAACTACCGACAACCGCTTACAAAAAAACCCGGCGACTTTCGGCGCCGGGCTTATGGAACTATCAACGCCAACTCAGGCGCATTCGTCAGTCGCGTGAGCGCTTCGGAAAGATGGGGTAGTCAATACCCGCCATCTGGTTAACCACACGAATCACCTGAGCACTGTAGCCAAATTCGTTGTCGTACCAAACGTACAGAATCAAGCGCTTACCCCCAGCAATCGTGGCTTGAGCATCAACAATGCCAGCATGTCGGGAGCCAACAAAGTCGGTTGAGACTACTTCCGGAGAGTTCACGAAATCGATCTGTTTCTGCAGCTCCGAGTGCAAAGCCATCTCGCGCAGATAATCGTTCACAGTTTCCACATCGACCTCTTTCTTGAGATTGAGGTTCAAAATTGCCATGGAAACGTTCGGCGTAGGAACACGAATAGCATTACCTGTGAGCTTGCCTTTCAGCTCGGGAAGGGCTTTGGAAACTGCTTTTGCGGCGCCTGTCTCGGTAATTACCATGTTCAACGCGGCGCTGCGACCACGACGACTGCCTTTGTGGTAGTTATCGATCAGGTTTTGATCGTTGGTGTAAGAGTGGACAGTCTCAACGTGACCATCTTCAATGCCGTATTCGTCGTAAATTGCTTTCAGCACTGGCGTGATTGCATTGGTGGTGCAGGAGGCTGCCGACAGAATCTTGTCTTCGTCAGTGATCCAGTCGTTGTTGATGCCGTAAACGATGTTCTTGATATCACCTTTGCCCGGTGCGGTCAGAATAACGCGGCTAACGCCCTTGGACTTGAGGTGCAAGCCAAGTCCGTCTTCGTCGCGCCAAATACCTGTGTTGTCCACCACGATGGCGTTATCGATGCCATACTGAGTGTAATCCACCTGATCGGGGCCATTTGAGTAGATCACCTTGATGAAGTTGCCGTTAGCAATCAGCGCAGACTGCTCTTCATCAACACGAATGGTGCCATTGAAAGGACCATGCACAGAGTCACGACGCAGCAGGCTGGCACGCTTCTCAAGATCGTTCTCAGCGCCACCCTGGCGAACCACTATGGCACGCAAGCGAAGGTTGTTACCACCGCCCGCTTTCTCAATCAGAATGCGAGCGAGCAAGCGACCGATACGGCCAAAGCCATAAAGCACGACATCTTTGGTGCCGTTACTCGCGTCTTCTTCAGACTGCACAGAATACTGGCCAGCCACTGATCCGATTTCATTTTTCACAAACTCGGTCAGATCACCGCCCTGCTCTTTGAACTTTACTGCCAGCTTGCCGATGTCAACGTGCGCACGCCCAAGCTCCATCTGATCCATAATCTGCAGGATTGGCAAAGTATCGTTTACAGACAGTTCGTTATTCTCTACCTGGCGCACATATCTGTGGGCGCGGATAATGTCGATTACCGACTGATTGATAATGGCACGGCCATATACCGAGGTAACAACGTTATTCTTACGGTAAAGGCGGCCGATCAGCGGAATCATGGCCTCCGCTTTGGATTCTCTGTCCATCCAGTTGGATAGGCACTGATTTGTCTGTTCGTGACTCACGGTAGGGACCCCTGTTTCGCACGTGGTAATAATTCAGGTCGGGCATTATCCAACTTAAACCAGCTAACGGCAAATACGAACTGGCACGGACCTCTTAGACTTACCGCCATGACACTGACATCCAGCGGCGTTAGAATAGCCGCCTCACCGGCTCCCCAACCCCCTTCAGCAGGAGAACACGACTGCCCATGAATCAAGGTGCCCCCACTTCCGCTTCGCCGCAAACATTGATTGCGCCGCCATTTCCTGAAAAGTCGGCCGATCACCGCACCTGGGGACAGTTGCATGGCAGCAGCAGTGCTCTGGCTATCTGTGAAAGCGCCAGAGCACACAAAGGGCTTACTTTGGTGGTCACCCGCAGCACAGCCGAAGCCAATCGGCTGGAGCAATCCATGCGCTTTTTTCTGGGCTTGCCGCCGGAAGAAGACGGAGCCACGGTGACAGAGGACGGCCTGGAGTTACTGTCTCTGCCAGACTGGGAAACCCTGCCCTACGATCTGTTTTCACCGCATCAGGACATAACCTCACGGCGCATTCGCACCCTGCACCGCCTGCCGAGCACCCAGCATGGGCTTATTGTGGTGCCTGCCCGCACCCTGATGCACCGTCTGCCGCCAGTCAGCTATCTGCAGGGCAACACACTGCTACTTGAAACGGGGCAATCACTGGATCTGGACAACTGGCGTCTTCAGTTGGCCACTGCCGGCTACCGGCATACTGAAAACGTGTACGAACATGGTGAATACGCGGTTCGCGGCTCGATTCTAGATATATTCCCCATGGGCTCCAATCTGCCTTACCGGATCGACCTGTTTGATAACGAAGTTGAAACCCTCCGCACCTTTGATCCGGAAACCCAGCGCTCCATCGACCGGATTGAAAGCATCGAACTTCTGCCCGCCTATGAATTCCCGTGGCACAAGGAAGCCCGCTCAGCCTTTCGCGGACGCTGGTTTGAACAATTCCCGAATGCGGACAAAGACTCCCCTATTTATCAAGACGTGAGCCACGGCATTACACCGCCGGGGATCGAATACTATTTGCCGCTGTTTTTCGACCAAACCGCCACCCTGTTTGATTACCTGCCAGCCACCACACAGGTGTTCACTGCCGAAGGCCTGAACGAGGCGGTGAACCACTTTGACACAGAAACCCGCAATCGCTACGAAGATCGCCGTCATGACAGGCATCGCCCAATCCTGCCGCCGGCCAATCTGTTCTTGCTGACCGATGAACTGTTTGGCCACCTCAAGGCCTTCCCGAGGGTAACCATGACCCCGGAAACAGCAGAGGGCGGCGGCGCGGTAAATTGCCCCAGCGAAGCACTACCGGATATTGCCATGAGTGCGCGGGCCGCCGACCCTGCTGGCCGCTTAAAGCGCTTCATTACAGACTTTGCCGGGCGAGTGCTGATTTGCGCGGAATCCTCTGGTCGACGCGAAGCCTTGATCGACAACTTGAGCGAGCACCAGCTTCGGCTGCAAGCCTTTGAAAACTGGCAGGACTTTCTGGCCGACACGAAATGCACTCTGGGCATCACCGTCGCCCCGATGGAGCAAGGATTGGTGCTGCCTGAGCACCATCTTGCACTGATCACCGAAACGGCCCTGTTCGGCGAGCGGGTATTACAGCGACGCCGCCGGGATAAACCGACAGAAACAAATGATGACGGCTACCGTGACTTATCTGAGCTCCGCAAAGGCTCTCCGGTTGTGCACATTGACCACGGCGTTGGCCGCTATCTGGGGCTGGAAACCATTACAGTTGAGGGCGAAGCCAGCGAATTCCTGATGCTGGAATACGCCAGCGGCTCGAAGCTCTACGTACCGGTATCCAGTCTCCACTTGATTTCCCGCTACGCTGGCGCAGATGCGGAGCATGCCCCCCTGCACAAACTGGGCACCGAGCGCTGGAGCACCGCCAAACAAAAAGCCCTCGAAAAGATCCGTGATACCGCAGCTGAACTTCTGGATGTTTACGCTCGCCGCGAAGCCCGCAAAGGCTTCGCCTTTGAAGATCCGAAAGAAGCTTACCGTGCATTTGCCGCAGGCTTCCCTTTTGAGGAAACACCCGATCAGCAGATGGCTATTGAAGCTGTTTTCGAGGACATGACCAACGAAAAGCCCATGGACAGGCTGGTCTGTGGAGATGTCGGTTTCGGCAAAACAGAAGTCGCCATGCGCGCCGCCTTTATGGCAACCTGGTCAGGCAAGCAAGTTGCGGTACTGGTACCCACAACCCTGCTGGCCCAGCAGCACTACGACTCGTTTCGAGATCGCTTCTCGGACACCCCGGTCACCGTTGAATTGCTAAGCCGTTTTCGTAGCACAGCCCAAACCAACAAAGCCATGGAGGCCATTGAGAACGGAAGGGCCGATATTGTCATAGGCACCCACAAACTGCTTCAGGGTGACATCAAGTTCAAGAATCTTGGATTGGTGATCATTGATGAGGAACACCGGTTCGGCGTTGGGCAGAAAGAAAAGCTTAAAGCCCTTCGCGCCGAAGTGGACATGCTGAACCTTACGGCAACACCCATCCCCAGAACCCTGAACATGGCCATGGGGCACCTGAGAGACCTGTCTATTATTGCGACGCCGCCGGCTCGACGGCTCTCGGTAAAAACCTTTGTGCGCCAGCGGGACGACGCGATGGTAAAGGAAGCCATCCTGCGCGAAGTTCTCCGGGGCGGCCAGGTGTATGTCCTGCACAACGATGTGGCCAGCATCGAACGAACCGCCGAGGACTTGCGACGCCTGGTACCGGAAGCCCGCGTGGGTGTTGCCCATGGCCAGATGCGGGAACGTCAACTCGAAAACATCATGTCGGACTTCTATCACAAGCGCTTCAACGTGCTGGTGTGCACCACTATTATTGAGACCGGCATCGACATCCCCAGCGCCAACACCATTATTATCGAACGCGCAGACAAATTCGGCCTGGCACAGCTGCATCAGCTCCGTGGCCGGGTTGGCCGCTCCCACCACCAGGCCTACGCCTACCTGCTGACTCCACCACCAAAGGCCATAAGTGCGGACGCCAGAAAGCGCCTGGAAGCCATTTCCGAAGCCCAGGATCTTGGCGCCGGCTTTATGCTGGCAACTCACGACCTTGAGATTCGTGGTGCTGGCGAGTTGTTGGGCGACGAACAGAGCGGCCAGATAGAGAGCATCGGCTTCACTTTGTATATGCAACTGCTGGACGAAGCCGTAAAAGCGATTCGGGAAGGCCGAACACCCAATGCCGAATTGCCCTTGAGCCACGGCACGGAGATGAACCTGCGCATACCCGCACTGATTCCGGAAGATTATTTGCCCGATGTCCACAATCGGCTCATGCTCTACAAGCGCATTGCCAGCGTGAACGACCGCGATGGATTAAAAGAACTTCAGGTTGAGATGATTGATCGCTTCGGATTATTACCGGAACCGGCAAAGAACCTGATGAAGCAAACCGAGCTAAGGCTTCAGGCAGAAGCTCTGGGAATAGTGAAAGTAGACGCTGGTAAAGAGTGGGCTCGCCTTGAATTTGGCAATTCCACTCCGGTAGACCCACTCGTGCTGATTAAGAAAATGCAATCTGCACCGGATGCCTATCGCCTTGAAGGTGCCAACAGCTTCCGTTTTCGGCTGAAGGACACCTCAACCAGTGGTAAACTCGACGGCATTTCCGCAATGCTGGGTGAACTTCTGCCCGCAAAAAGCGCGGCTACCGCCTGATTATTGCCTGAAAAAACGGGCCTGAACAAAACTGGAGCATTCTCTTGCAGACTGATGGTAATCGCTTGTGCCGGCTATGGGCACACACTCTACTGACGGCCGTTCTGGCAGCAACTTCTCTGGCAAGCCATGCCCAGCAAACGCCCAACGATTATTACCGGGCAGAGTTCGTGATCCTGGAACGCATCATCGACCCGGGCGCAGTAAATGAGCGCATGGCCACTCGCAAAGTCGAAGCGCCGGTGGACACTGGTAAAACCCTCTACAGCGTGGCTGCAGGCGGCGCCAGCAGCTCATCCCTAAAACTCGCAAACCGCTCCCAACTTCACCTGGGCAATGCGGCAAATCGGCTTGAAAACAGTGGTCGCTATCGGGTGCTCATGGCGGCGGGCTGGTACGAAGCTTTCCCGCCAGACTATAAAGGCCAGCCTCTACGAGTTGAGATAGGAGAATGGCTGGAACAAGCCGGCCAGAGAGCAATCGAAGGGCACATTACCATCGACAGGCAGCGCTACCTCCACGTTGCAGTTCATTTGAACCATTGGCAGCAAGGGAAGATTGCCGTCCCTGCAACCGAAGCGGTCAGGGCGGACGAAACCAAAAGCGAAAACAATCTGCCCGAGGGTGCGGAAACGGGCGCCATACCGGTTGCGGCAGGCACAGGCTTGGAACTTCAGCCAGACATACCGTTGGAACTGCTTACCTGGATTCGTGAAACCCGCAGGATGCGAAGTGAAGAAATCCATTTCCTGGATTCCCCCACCATCGGCGTTCTTGTGTTCTTCAAGAAGATTGAGGCAACACCCTAAGCTTGCCAAGGCCGGCCATCGACACTTCAAGAATGCGTCTTACACCAGACATTCCTTGATCGATGGCCGCCTCGATCTCAGCCATGGTAATAATGTGGTCTGACTTCCCGGCCGCCCAGTTGACCACCAGGCCCAAACACACATAGCGCATACCCAGTTCAGCCGCCAAGGCGGCTTCAGGCATACCGGTCATCCCAACCAGATCACACCCATCCCGCTCCATGCGCCGTATTTCAGCGGCCGTTTCCAGCCTGGGGCCCTGAGTTGCACCGTAAACACCGAACCCCGCAAATGGCACTCCCTGTGCTGATGCGGCTTGCATCATTATGTCGCGAGCTTCCCGGTCGTATGGCCAGGTAAAATCGATGTGAGTGACATGTTCCAGATCGCCCTCAAAAAAGGTCCCTGCCCTGCCCCAGGTGTAATCAATAATCTGGTCCGGAATTACCACGCAGGCCGGCCCCATATCCGCATGAATTCCGCCGACCGCATTTACACCGATAACGGTGCGCACACCCACGTCGTATAGTGCTTTTATATTGGCCCGGTAGTTCACTTCATGGGGCGGAATCCTGTGAGGATTGCCGTGTCTGGACAAAAACACCACAGGCTGGCCATCAAGGAGCCCATCAGTCAGCACAGATGACGGAGCTCCCCAAGGCGTCTCAAGAGATCGTGTCCCCGTGATCGTCAGGCCTGCAAGGGTTGTCAGGCCTGTGCCACCAATAATACCTACTGCTCCACTACCGTCAGACATCAGTCTCCATCTCCTGCATCCAGGGATTGCTCACCCTCATCACCGGCCTGGGTATCGTGACGGCGACTGCGATCGCGCTTGCTACGTGTGCGTGTGTTTTGCGAAGAGCTAGTGGCATTGCTCGTATCCTCAGGATCTTCGTCACCCGCCTCATCACTTTCACGTTTTCTGTCCTGGTCTTTGCCAGCCTGCGCAGGCAAACGGTCATCGCCAAAATGTATGGTTTGTGTCGGGAAGGCTACCTGGCCACCATGACCCTCGATAACATCACTGATTTTCAGGAGCACATCCTGTTTAACTTCGTGAAACCGAACCCACTGGGTGGTTTTCGTGAAGGCGTAAACCATAATATCCAGGGATGAATGACTAAACGCCAAAAAGTTGACAATCAACGTTTGCTTGCTGTCAATGTCTTCATGCTTTTCAAGCATTGAGCGGATATCTGAAACGATAGTAGCCATTTGGCTGACATCGGCATAACGGATACCGATAGTTTCGGAGATGCGCCGGTTGGTCATTCGCGAGGGATTTTCTACTGCGATGGTTGTGAACGTGGCATTGGGAACATACAGAGGCCGCTTATCGAACGTTCGGATGGTGGTTACCCTCCAACCTATGTGCTCGACCGTACCCTCGATTGTACGATCGGGAGAGCGTATCCAGTCTCCAACCTTGAAAGGCCTGTCGAGGTGGACGATAAAGCCCCCGAAGAAGTTTGCCAACAGATCCTTCGCCGCAAAACCCACAGCAATACCGCCTACACCACCAAAGGCAAGCACACCTGAAAGGCTATAGCCCAAAGACTGCAAGCTGATCAGCACGGCTGTAATAATAACGACCGCCCGGGAAAGCTTGCTGATGGCGTTAACCGTGGTGTAATCCATCGGCTTTTTCATTTTTACCGGAGAGACAACTATGTTCTCCAACTCTTTGATCAATCTGAGCAAAACCCAGACGAAGATAAAAATGAAGCCGACCTGCAGCAGGATCCCGTTGGCCTTGAATATCTCTGCTGATGAATAGTGATGCGCTACTTCAGCAGCCCAGTAGATCCCCTGTAACCATACAAATGCGACTACCGGTGCACGAGCGGCATGCAACAGGGCGTCATCCCAGATATTGTTGGTTTTGGCGAACCTGTTTTCCAGAGCTCCAATGATATGGCTGGCAACATAGGCAATCGTGGCCGTACCAAACACCAGCGCAAACACCACAATGCTCACGCGCCATGCCTCAGACAGGACACCAAAGTTCTCGATCCAGCCATTAAGCGTGGACATCATTTCTCCGATCATCGGAATCCTCTAATCAGTTTTGTTAATCCGGGTTCAACGGATAGTAACGGGCATACCCGCGTGGGCACAGCCAAACAACTCAACCACATCCGAATTGCGCATACGGATACAGCCATGAGACAACGCCAACCCCATGGGCTCTGTATCAGGGGTACCATGTATGTATATAAAGCGGCGAAAGGTATCAACACCAGCACCACGATTCTTGCCTGGCTCCAAGCCACATAGCCAGAGAATACGGGTCAGGATCCAATCTCTGGCAGGGTTAGCAGCCGCCAACTCCGCGCTGTAGATTTCCCCGGTAGGTCGGCGGGCACGGAAAACAGTATCAGGAGGTAATCCGGCACCAATCATGGCACGGATGTAGTGCTCCCCCCTCGGGGTGCAACCGCTACCATCTTGCTCGCCCGCACCATTCAGGGCGGTAGACACCGGGTAACGGGCAATGGCGGAGCCGTGCTCATCACGCAGCGTAAGGATCTGGTCGTCCAGGCAGATGTCAATCGAACAGGCATTGCGGTTGTGGTGGTTCACAACGGTGTTGGCTCCCTCTCGAATTCAGAGGGAAGCCTAACCGAGAGGGTGCAGCTCAGGCAACCGGGATCTTGCTTTCAGCCCGGGGAGCCAGCAGGGCATCCTGGGCTTGCATGCCGGCGGCGAGGAAGGGTACCAGGCGCGCAGCAATCTCCTGAACCGTAGTGTCCACACCCAGCTTGTTACGCAAAATGTCCTGTAACGCATCGCTACTGGACATGGTAAAGGCCGTTGCACCCAGCATAAACTGAATGCGCCAGTATCGATCTACGGCAGAAAGTTGGGGTGTTGCTTCTTTCAGAAGCCGCATGAAACGGCTGAAAGGCTCACTGTATTCCTGCTCCAGGAATTTACGCAAATGCCCTTGCGACTGAGTGTACGCAAGCCCGAGCAGGCGCATAAAGATAGAAATGCCCTTTTCATTGCGCTGAGGCATGCGCACGGCGCTCTCTGTGAGAACCCACAGGGTTTGATTCAAGGTAGGTGGCTTGCCGTCGCACCGCACCTCAAGCTCATCAAATGCTTTTTCAAGCGTTGCGGAGAATGGGGTGAGAAAGCGGCCAAAAACAGCGTGTATCAGTGCATTTTTGGAGCCAAAATGGTAATTAACAGCTGCAAGGTTTACTTTTGCCTTACTGGTTATCATGCGCAGAGACGTCTCTGAAAAACCACGCTCAGCGAACAGCTCTTCTGCAGCATCCAGAATTCGGTCAACAGTATCTGACTGGGCCATTTTGTTTTCAGTGCCTCTAGCAAACGTCTGTTTGAAACATACGTTTGAAGCACATTTATGTCAAGTTCTGTCCTCGGGCTGTGCCACGGCTGCCTGCCAGCCTTCATCTATTGCCGCCTGGTTGCCCTCCAAAAATGCGGCCTGAACCCGACTATACGCCTTCTCCGCTTCAAGCAGATAAATCAGGTAGAGCCTCACATGCTCACGCCGGGACAGCGCCCGAGGTAGCGCTTTCTGTTCTGACAGACGCAAGAGGTTGCTGAACCGTGTATTTTTCAGAGCAGGGTTATAGTCTGCCATGCGGGCACACTGCCAGATCAACCCCTCTTTGCCTTCAAGGTGCTCTGCGTGCTTTCGCGCATCACGCATCAGGCGCTGACGCTTGAGCAGCAAATCCAGGTAGGAAGGTGCAGATGTATAAACGCGACGAACCGCAGGAATACCCAGCAGTACAATAATAATAAAGGCGCCAAACCCGCCGCCCGCAACCCACGCAGGCACGAAGCCTGTCAGTCCACTGAGAAACACAATTGCCGCCACCAGCGCACTGAACACCCACAAATCCCGGCTCCGACGCGCCGTCGCAACGCTGAAATTATCCGGCCAATCATTCATCGCCAGTAATTCAAAATCCATCAGCAGTACACGATCACACCGGCGCAGCATTAGCCTTAGCTTTCGCTGGCGTGATTCCGCCAGCACAGGCTCAGTTGCCTCAGAGGCTTCAGTACTATTGCCCTGTTCTTCGTCTGGTTGCTCCCTACTTTCACGGAGGTTTTCATTACTACCGTCTCCGACGGTGCCATGGCTAAGGTTTTGAGCCGCGGTAGTAACATTTTGCGGGTTATTCTGACTTGCAGCCAACGCCACTTTCTCCGGTACAGGGTCAGCCGCACGCCCGGGCCTCAATACAGCTCCCTGAGCTGTTCCGGTTTGTGCCTCTGTCACGGTCTGATTCTGAGCCATCACAATTTATCCAATGCGTTAAAGAGCCTCACTCGAGCGGCAGGTCTTATTTGGGCCGGTCTTATTAGAGGGTATCGACAGTGCTCGGTATATCTTGAGTTACGTGTTGTGCACGCACCTACTCAGGCAGCAGCATTTCGTCAAAAGCCCTCGAGCTTGGCAACAGCAACCTCGGTCGTTATCCTTCCCCTCCTATGTCGCACTCCGCTCGCCAATGAGGTCTGCTATGTTCACAGGTATTGTTCAAGGTATTGCTGTTGTGGAAGAGGTTACCGCAGCAACCGGGCTAAGCACCTTCGCTATCCGCTTGCCAGATAACGGCACAGAGGGCGTCACCATCGGAGCCTCCGTGGCAATCAACGGGACGTGCCTCACAGTTACCAAGCAATCTGGCAACACGCTGTTTTTTGATGCCATGCAGGCAACTCTCAGGCTGACAACGCTCGGCAACCTGGTGTCTGGGCAATTGGTCAACTTTGAACGAGCCGCGCGTATCGGGGATGAGATCGGTGGGCACCTGCTCTCGGGGCACATACATACAACGGCAAACGTCGTCGAGATTCTACGGCCCGAAAACAATGTGACCCTATGGTTTGAAGTTCCGGATCAATGGGCAGGTTACATTTTCCCGAAAGGCTATATCGCCATCAACGGTGCAAGCCTGACCATCGGTGAGGTCGACGGGAACCGGTTCAATGTGCACCTGATACCTGAAACCCTGCGGGCCACCACCTTTGGTGAAATAAAAGAAGGTATGACGGTCAATATTGAGATCGACAGTCAAACACAAACCATCGTGGATACGCTTGCGCGCCTGGGGTATGACCGACCGGCCTCACCAAAGTAAAAAGCCCGGTGCTCAACCGCGCCAGGCTTCGAAGACAACAAATTTGGGGTTAGCGTCGAGCTGACGCACTTGGGGAAAGTATCGGCGCAGGCTTTTGTGATATCCCAAGTGTCGATTTCCCACCATGACCAAACGGCCAGTATCAGACAAGTTCTGCGCAGCCTGCTCAAACAATCTCAAGGCGATATGGTCTCCCACCACACCGCCTTCATGAAAGGGCGGATTTAGCAGAATGCGATCAAATGAACCCCGACCGCCGGCAACGCCATCTGCGTGCAGGAATGTCGTCTTGGCATCGGGAAAGGCAGTGCTTACGTTGCGGCGAGCACTCATGACAGCTTGGCTGGATACGTCACTGAACGTCATTTCAATATCTGCCCGACCAGCCAATACACTCAGCCCAAGAACGCCATTCCCGCACGCAAGATCCAGTACACGGGCACCCGACGGGCAAGATTCAAGAGCGGGCTTCAGATGGAGCAGCATCAGCCGAGTGCCTATATCCAGCTTCTCCCTAGCGAATACCGCTGGCATGGCATCGACGCGAACACTCTGCGCTTCCAGTTCATAGCCTTTCCAGGTTCCAAGCCAATTATCCAGCCTGGCCTCGCCTTCGCTGCAGGTAATCAGCCGAGCTTTTTTTACCGCCCTGCCTACCTTCTCGACATTCACCGTTCTGGCAAAAACATCCACGCTGCGATCAGGAAGATGCTTGATCATTCCGGCCGCCAGTATGACCCCGTTGTGCTCAAGCGAACCATTGGCCCAACGCAGCAGCCAATCCAGATAATCTGCCTCACGGGGAATCTTCAGCAGAATCAGATCATAGGTATCAACGGGTGGCTGTATCCAGCTGAACACCTGCTCTGGAACAGTGCAATCGGGGTTCTGGGCTGCGTTCAACGCCAATGCAGAGCGAAGCTGGGCGCTATCAGCTACGACATCCGGAGAAAACAGAGACAAGCCTAACGTCAAGGCACCGTATTGATCATCAACAACCAACACTCGCGAGTCAGGCGCAATGGCTAAACGCTCAAACGCTTCCTCTAGCAGCAATTCGTCAGCAGAGCTCCAGGCTCGCAGGCTCGGATCATCCGTGCCAGGGCGGCTGAGGGTCAGGCTACCACCAGGAAAGTCCAGCACAGCGGTTGTCATATCAGGCATCCAGAGGGGATTCGTGTAAAACATGCCATTTTAGGCTGATTACTCTAGAAAATAACCCTATTGTTCGTTTTGTTCACTTTTAAGAAGACCCTCAGCACGAGGGTTTGTCTTAAACACATTCTCGGTTAGCTCCATTTTTTGGGAAGCGAACCTTTTGCCCCTCACCCCAGGGGCTTTTTTCGTTATTGCCCCCTGAAAGCACGATAAACAGTGAAGCGTCCATCTTCACGAAGTCGTTCCACTCGACCTATGTGCCGCTTGATCAACGCTTCGTAGGGCAGAAAACTGTTAGCCACCAACCGCAATTCACCCCCCGGCTGCAAATGCCGCTTCACGTCCTGAAGAAACTGCTCTGTCATGGAGGTGTCGGTTTTTACACCGGTATGGAAGGGAGGATTACTGATAACCCCGGGCCAGAGGCCGTCAATCCCAGCCAGGCCATCAGAGGCGAAAATGGTGCCATCGCAGCGGTTACGCTGGTAGGTTTCCCGTGCACAAATAATCGCCTGCGATTGGACATCTACGCCATCGACACTGGCAACAGGGACCTGCTTCGCTGTTTGCCAGGCTTGCACCCAGGCGCCAATAACCCCCGCACCGCAGGCAAAATCGAGCAGCCGATCTGCCTGGACCGGCTGTTCTGCCAGAGTCTCCAGCAGCATGCGTGTTCCCCTATCGAGGCTGTCCTGACTGAATATCCCGGGCAACCCGGCAACCTCAATGGAGATTCCTGAACATTCAACGGTGCTCCAGCTCAACCAGTCCTGAGCGCGAAATCCGGGAACCGGCTCAACCGATTCTGCACACCAGACCTGACAATGGCGTGCGCTGTCTGCCTTTGATGCTTGGGGCGCAACCACCTTGAGCTGTTTGATGGCACCCGCTATGCCTTCCTTTTTCTCCCCGACCAGTATCAATCGTGCATTGTCTGCGGCCAGGGAGCGGGCCAGCGCCAGGCGCATTTCCAACTCGGCACGAGCTTTTGGCAAAAACACCACGACGCTGTCATAGCTGTTATCAGCCAGCTCAGGGTCGTCATAACCAAAGGCAGCCTGCCAGCCATCATGGCGCTCCAGCGCGCGAAAAACGCCCGCGTGCTCGCTCATGGCAAGGCCATTAAAAGGGAGCGCTGGCAACAAGTGTGCTGATGAGACGCCCAGCAGGGCCAGCCGGCCGGATAACAGGTGCTGGTTTCTCAGCAGCGCCTGATGGGAATTAGGTAAGCCGGAGCCGGTTATACTTTGCATGGAGTGGATGATGCCGTTTTGCGGTGAATACTAGACTTGTTTCTGTCGGCCAGAGCGCACAGGGCGCAATACCAGCTCGTCCAGACTGTTCTGCTTGATCTGCTCCCAGTCTTTAGCTCCGGAAACAGATAAGCCCATATCCCGGAGTATGCCGTCTGCCAAATCGTAAACGAAGCCGTGAACGTTCAGCCGCTGGCCACGTTTCCAGGCTTCCTGAACAATGCTGTTCTGGCACACATGCCCAACCTGCTCAATAACATTCAGTTCGCACAGCCGGTCAGCCTGATCATTCTCGTTACTACAGGCACTGAGTACAGACTGATGACGATCTCGAATATCCTGCACATGCCTCAGCCAGTTCCCAATGAGACCAAAGCCCTCATTGCGCAAAGCAGTCTTGATGCCGCCGCAGCCGTAATGGCCAACCACAAGCACATGCTTGACCTTCAACACCTCTACGGCGAACTGCAAAACCGACAGACAGTTGAAATCTGTGTGAACGACGACGTTGGCAACGTTCCGATGCACAAAAAGCTCGCCCGGAGGCATGTCCACTATCTGGTTGGCGGGCACTCGACTATCAGCACAGCCAATCCAGAGATACTCAGGGGCCTGCTGATTCGACAAGCGATGAAAAAACTGCGGATCATCGGCTCTGATAGCGTCAGCCCAAGCCCGGTTTTTTTCAAGAAGATGGTCAAGTTGACCCATTAACAGACTCCGTTTCGTGATTCCCGATCGTGATTGAACGGGAATCACGGCTTCAACGCAACACTCAGTTTGTCTGAGCCATGTTTAACAGCCTTTCGATCTAGCTCTCGCCTTGTGATTGGTGCAGCGTACTCTGCGCCAGATCCAGCAATTCCCGCAGTGCCACAGAGAACATGGCGTACTCGGGCTCTCTTACGCCCTTGAGTTCCTGCAGCATGGATTTCCAGCGCTCGATCAGCGATTCATGCCGCTCCAGCCACGCATCTACAGAAGCTGGCACATCCTCCGGCGTTCCAGCCAGACGAAGGACTCCAGTGGTCAATGCCCGCTGCTGCCAATCCATATCTTCACGGAAGCTTTCCCTCGCAAGGGCCTGCCAATGGGACCCGGGCTTGAGGTTCGCTATAGCACTGGCAAACCAGTTCAGGTCGAGTCTGTCGCCCAGTTCATAGTACAGATTGGCAACGGTTTTTAGTGGCATACCGGTGGTTTCCTGAGCCTCGATGATGCCAAGGGATGAGTACAGATAGCTGGTACCAGACAGAACGGATGCCAACTCCGCAGGCACCCCCTCGCCAACAAGCGCCTCATTGCGCTTCGTCCAGTCGCTGCTCGCGTATTCCCCAAGATACTCCGGCAATCCGGACGTGATCGCCCAGACACTGTCGGCAAAGCGTTCCATGTGGCTTTGAATGCTCAATTCCGCGCGACGATTGCGCAACAGCCAGCGCACAGAACGACGCATAAGGCGCATCAGATCCTGCATCAGTTTCATCTGCAACTTCGCCGGAATATGGAAATCGAGCGCTTCAATCTTGTCCCACCAGTTATCAATCCGGAAAACATCCCGGGTGATCAGCCATGCCAGCGCAATGGACGCGGCATCTGCTCCGGTAGACTGGTTCAACCGTTCTACAAACGTAATGCCCATGTGGTTGACCATATCGTTTGCAATCTGTGTCGCAATAATCTCCCGACGCAGTTGGTGCTCTCCCAACTCCTTGAAGAAGTTCTGGTTCATATCCCGAGGAAACACCTTGTACATTTCACGGGCAAGCAACGGGTTATCTGGCAAGCTGCTGTCGATCAACGTCTGCTTCAGATCACCTTTCACATAGGAAATAAGAACCGACAGTTCAGGCCGGGTCAGCCCTTTATTGTTCAGCTTGCGCTCAGTCAGGGTGTCGTCATCCGGCAGGAACTCCAGGCTCCGGTTCAGCTTGCCCTCGCTTTCAAAGGTATTCATCAGCCTGCGGTATTCCTCAAGGCGCGTGGCTGCATCTTCGTTGGCAATACTGATAGCCTGGGTTTGCCGATAGTTGTTCTTGAGAACCAGCGCTGTTACATCATCTGTCATTTCTTCCAGCATGACGTTGCGCTGTTTGAAGGTGAGATCTCCCATTGCAACCGCACGGTTGAGCAGGATCTTCATGTTAACTTCGTGGTCCGAGCAATCTACGCCACCAGAGTTATCAATAAAGTCTGTATTCAACCGGCCGCCACTCAACGCATATTCAATGCGCCCAAGCTGGGTCATACCCAGGTTGCCGCCCTCACCTATAATCTTGCAGCGCACATCGTCTCCGTTGATGCGCACGCCATCGTTGCCCTTGTCTCCCACATCGCTGTTGGACTCGACACTGCCCTTAACATAGGTGCCAATCCCACCAACCCAGAGTAAATCGACCCGAGCCTTGAGGATGTGCGAAATCAGCATGTTCGGAGGCACACGGTCAGAACTGATGTCCAGCAGCTTCTTGATTTCCGGGCTGATCGCGATGGATTTGGCATTGCGATTAAATACCCCACCGCCTTTGGAAATCAGCTTGGTGTCGTAATCCGTCCAGGCCGAACGCGGCTTCTCGAACAGCCGCTTACGCTCTTTGTAGCTCTTGGCCGCATCGGGGGTCGGGTCCACGAAAATGTGGATGTGGTTAAACGCTGCCACCAGGCGGGTTTTCTCTGAGTTCAACATGCCGTTACCAAATACGTCTCCGGCCATGTCGCCAATGCCAATGGCGGTAAACTCATCCTCCGCCGGGTTAATGCCCAGCTCACGGAAGTGACGCTCGACAGACACCCAGGCGCCCCGTGCCGTGATGCCCATTTTCTTGTGGTCGTAACCATTGCTGCCGCCGGAGGCAAATGCATCGGCCATCCAGAAGTTGTATTCCGCCGCCAGGCCGTTCGCAATATCAGAGAATGTGGCGGTGCCTTTGTCAGCGGCAACAACCAGATAGTGATCGTCCGAATCGTGTCTGACCACTCGCTCCGGCGGCTGGATCTTGGCATCGACCAGGTTGTCGGTAATATCGAGCAAGCCCCGGATAAACGTTTTGTAGGCTGCAACGCCTTCGGCTTGAAACGCTTCACGATCCGACGAATCCGGCAGGCGCTTGGCAACAAAGCCACCTTTGGCACCCACCGGCACAATCACTGCGTTCTTTACCTGCTGCGCCTTCACCAGACCAAGAACTTCAGTACGGTAATCTTCAAAACGATCCGACCAACGCAACCCGCCCCGGGCAACCTTGCCCCCACGCAGGTGGACCCCTTCAACACGGGGCGAGTAAACGAATATCTCGTACACTGGCACCGGCAGCGGCATGTCTGAAATACCGGAGGGATCAAATTTCACACTGATATAGGGCTTTGGCTGGCCGGTTTCGTCCACCTGGTAGTAGTTGGTGCGCAAAGTAGCCTGCATCAATTCGAGATAAAGACGGAGCACACGGTCTTCACTGAGGTTAGCCACCTCATCGAGCCCAGCGTTGAATTCGATTTCCAGTTTCTGTTGAGCCGCCTGGCACTTCACTTCACTCTGGAAGCGATCCGGGTTGAAGCGCACCTCAAAGTACTCCAGCAGAATCCGTGTGAGCTCAACGTGATTCACCAAAGTATTGGAAATAAAGGTCTGACTATTGGAAAAGCGGATCTGCCGCATGTATCGCGCATAGGTGCGCAACAGGGCAATTTCCCGCCAGCTCATGTACGAGGTGACGAGCATTCGGTTGAAGGCATCGCTCTCAGCTTCGCCGTACCACACCCGATGGAACAACTCCTCGAAGATGGGCCGTATCCGGTGGATATCCACCGCTTTGCCACCGTGGGCATAGAGGGTGAAATCGTGAATCCATACGGTTTTATTGTTCCGATCGGTCACTTCGAACGGATGCTCACCCAGAACACGGAAACCCAGGTTGTCAAAAATGGGCATTACGTCGGACAAAGGCAGGGGCTGATCAGGATAAAACAGCTTGAAGTGCAAGGTGCTTTCGTCTTCTTCCAGTGCCCGGTAAAAACTCATTGTAAGGCCATTACCGGTAGAAGCTGCCGCTATATGTTCAAGGTCAATGGCGGCACGACGCGGCGAGAACATCTCGGTGTAGCTTGCCGGAAAGCCATTCGCCCACAGGCGGTGCAGTTCATTCCCTTGCTCTTCCCCAAAGGTTTCACTGAGAGCACCGGAAAGTCCATCTCGCCAGGACTGAGCCAATTCGATGACCTTCTCCCGGATTTCCGCCAGCGGCAATTTGCGATTCTCAACCTGGGGAACACGGATGGTGAACTGCACACGCGCCAGCACAGATTCGGAAAAATGCGTCACAAACTCGATATCTTCAGCTCCAAGCTGGTCAAGCAGTACCTGCTCCACCTTCAAGCGAAGCTCGGTGTTGTAAATATCCCGAGGAAAAAATGCAAGGCAGGTAACGAACTGTCCGTATACGTCTTCACGCATAAACAGCTCAATGCGATGGCGTTCCTGTATATATAGGATATTCTTCGCCACTATCAGCAATTCATCTTCAGCAATCTGGAACAGTTCGTCCCGGGGATAGAGAGTAAGAATCTGCTCTAGCTCTTTACCTGCGTAATCGGCCTTCAAGAATCCGGAGCGTGTCATCACACTCTGAAATTTGCGTTTGAGCAGCGGAATCTCATCCGGCCGCTCGTTATAAGCACGAGACGTATACAGGCCGAGGAAGCGGCGTTCGCCAACTACCTCCCCCTTTTTATTGAATTTCTTTACGGCGATATAATCCGGGTAGGCCGGGCGGTGAACCCGTGAGCGCTGAGCAGATTTTGCGAAAATGAAAATATCGTCAGCCCGCGTCATTTCGTGGCGCGTGCGCTGGGGCAATTCGTTAAGACGAACCTGCTCCGGTCGCTCGTTATTTACACGGAGGATCCCCAGCTCGGAGTTTTCAACCCTGCGAACCACCATGCCGGACTTTTCCTTGGCAAAGTCATATTCGTCGTAGCCAAGAAACGTAAAGTGATCACTTACCAGCCATTTCAGGAACGCTTGCGCTTCTTCCTTCTGCTCATTACTAATGACTGCTGTAGTGCTATCCAGCTCTTTTATTATCTGCTTGACCTTATCGGTAACCACCGGAAAGTCCGAGACGGCGATACTCACTTCGTGAAGAACCGCCCGAAGAACCTGCTCCAGATCTTTAAGATCCTCGGGATTGTTGTGCCGGGCAATCTCCAGAACGATAAATGCCTCATAGGCAGAGCCCAAACCGGATTTCTTGGTCGCCAGCAAGTTTTCGAGGTTTCCTGACTTGTCCCGCTCCAGATTAAGAATGGAGTGCTGAATAGAGTGAGTCGCAATTTCCCGCTGGTTAATCGCGATACGCAGGGAGTCAATCAGAAACGGGATATTGGGGTGCAATATAAACACAACGGTATGGGTTGACTGCCAGCCGTCGCTTTCCAGATCCGGGTTGAATACAGCCACGGGCGCTTCTTCTGCCCCACGCTTCTGCATGAACTGCCAGGCCGCCATGGCTGCGCCGTAGGTATCTGAGAGACGCCGTTCAAGAAGTTCGTCCAGGGGAATATGGGCGTAATGTTGCTTTACAAATTCGCTGATTTTCTTGGCTTCGGCTTTGGCAAGCTTCTTGGAAAACTCTTCAGCCAAAAGTTCGAAAAACTGATCTTTGCTTGCCACTGTCAGCGCATTCATGGGCGACCTCAGATAGTGTGAAATAAACGTAATAGGGATATCGTGAGATAAGCATAGTCAAACCCTTGATTTTTGCCGCACAGACACCAAAACTGCGGCAACTACTTACGCACGAGAGCAATCACTTCCTATGTCGTTACAGCATACGTTCGGTGAACTACGGGCACAGTTAGCCAAAAGGATCATAGGTCAGGAAAAGCTGGTCGACCGTCTTCTTATTGCATTGCTTGCAGATGGGCACCTTCTGGTAGAGGGTGCTCCGGGGCTGGCGAAAACCACCGCAATAAAAGCCCTGGCAGACCACCTCACGGGGGATTTTCATCGCATTCAGTTTACCCCGGATTTGTTGCCATCTGACGTGACCGGCAGCGAGATCTATCGGGCAGAAACCGGGCTATTTGAATTCCAGCGCGGGCCAATTTTCCACAACCTGGTACTGGCCGACGAAATCAACCGGGCCCCGGCAAAAGTGCAGTCCGCCCTGCTTGAGGCCATGGGCGAGCGCCAGGTTAGTGTGGGTATGCGCACCTTCCCCCTTGATCGACTGTTCATGGTGATGGCAACCCAGAACCCCATCGAGCAGGAAGGCACTTACCCGCTGCCCGAAGCCCAGCTTGATCGCTTCCTGATGCACGTGGTGATCGGATACCCATCTGCTCAAGCCGAGCAAGCCATTCTTCATCTGGCCAGAAACGATTACCGACAAGGCCAGGCCGCCGCCGAAGTTCGACTAACCGCAGACCAGGTTTTCGAAGCCCGGGCTGAGGTTGCCGACATCTATATGGCCGAATCCGTTGAGCAGTACCTTCTTGCCCTGGTGCTGGCCACCAGAGATCCAGGTGTTCTGGACCCTGAACTTGCCCGCTGGACAGCGTTTGGTGCCAGCCCCCGAGGCACCATTGCCCTCGACCGCTGTTCCCGAGCCATTGCGTGGCTCAACGGCAGGGACTATGTAACTCCGGACGATATTCGAGCGGTTGCCTTTGATGTGCTCAGGCACCGAATCCTGCTGACCTTTGAAGCCGAGGCAGAAGGCGTAACTGCTGACACAGTGATACAGCGCCTGATTGACCGCGTACCCGTGAGTGCCTGAGACCGCCCATGGATGTACGCGCCAGTAATGCAACAACCCGCATCTGCCTGCAGGCGCTTATTCGCCTGCAGGCAGATGCCAGAGCATTGAAATTGCCCTCGGCACGCCCTGCACGGGCACGTCAGGCCGGCTTGCAACGCTCGGCGCAGCGTGGGCGTGGAATGGCCTTTTCCGAGGTGCGGCTTTACCAGCCGGGCGATGATATCCGCAGCATTGACTGGCGTGTAACCGCCCGTCGCCAGGCACCCCACACAAAACTGTATGAGGAAGAGCGGGAACGACCAGTGCTGCTGATATGCGATCTGGGCCCTACTCTGTTCTTCGCCAGCACCGGAGCCTTCAAACAGGTGCGCTGCGCCCAGCTTGCCGCCATCCTTGCCTGGCTGGGGCTCTTGGCCGGCGACCAGGTAGGCGGCATTGTGTTTAACGGCAGCACCTTGAACGTTCAGCGCCCCGCCCGGCGCAAAAAGTCCGTATTAAGATTGCTGGATACCCTCGCCAGCCAGCAGCACACATCCATAGATAACGCCTCATCAGACACCACCCTCGATACGGCGCTCGCGGAAGCCCGGCGTGTTGCCCATACGGGCAGTCGAATCTTCGTGATCAGTGATTTCCTTGGCATCTCGGACAACACCCCGTCACTGCTCGGTGCTCTGGCTCGCCACAACAGTGTCAGCGCCTTGCGGGTTGTGGACCCCCTGGAACTCGAACTGCCCCGAAGCGGTCGCTTTGCCGTTGCCGGCACTGAAGGCCCGGTCTGGTTTGATGCATCTAACAGCAGCTTTCAGCAGGCTTGGCACGAGAAGATCATCCACCACGAGGCCAGGCTTGAAGAGTGTTTCCGTTTACCGGGCGTATGGGCTTCTAATGTTTCAACTCATGAATCACCTGCTGTGAGTCTTAAATCCATACTCGGGCCGGGAGGGAGAATCGGATGACGCCCGACGATCCCCTGAGCCAACTGCGCGATATTCACCTGCCAATAGCCGGCGGCTTCTGGCCACCGGCGCCGGGTTGGTGGATTCTTGGCGTTCTCCTGCTAATTGCTGTGGCAGCTTTGATCTGGGCGGTCATTCGCCGCCACCGCCGAAACCGCTGGCTGAGGCTTGCAAAAGCGGAGCTGGCTATTCTGGAGCGCTCGGCTGTTAAAGAGCCACAGTGGTTCACGGAACTCAATGCGCTGCTCAAGCGTGTGGCGCGGGCGCGTTATCCAAACGAAAATCCTGAAGCCCAGACTGGCGAGCAATGGGCGGAATGCCTGATTCGCCATCTTCCTGAAGGCCGAATAGCTCATCGCCCTGTGGTCGACGCTTTGATAAACAGTGCCTGGCAACCAGAGCCGACCGCCGAACCCGCACAGGCTATGGAATTCGCCCGCATCTGGCTGGACGCGCAAAAATGCTGAGCCTCACCTACCCCTGGGCACTGCTACTCATTCTGGTGCCCCTACTGCTGCAATGGAAGAAACCCGCCACCCACACAGTAGACGCCCCGGTTTTCCCTGTCGGGCATTGGCTCTCGGAGTTGCCGGGAGTTACTCGACAGGGCAATGGCGTGCCCCGCTGGCAAACCCTGGTGCTGTTTCTGGCCTGGGCACTACTGGTGCTGGCACTGGCACGGCCACAACATGTCGGCGAGCAAGTGCAAATGCCCGTGTCCGGGCGTGACCTTATGCTGGTGGTCGACATTTCCCCCAGCATGGAAGAGCAGGACATGATCATTCAGGGCCGCAGCATCAACCGCTTGCAGGCCGTTAAAAGAGTGCTGAACGATTTTATTGCCCGCCGTGAAGGTGACAGGCTGGGCCTGATACTGTTTGGCACGGAGCCCTATGTTCAGGCGCCTTTGACCTTTGATCTGGAAACACTGGAAACACTGCTGCAGGAATCCGGCATCGGCATGGCCGGGCGCGCAACCGCCATTGGCGATGCAGTCGGTCTGGCTACGAAGCGTCTCAGAGAGCGCCCTCAACAACAACGAGTGGTGGTACTGCTAACCGATGGAGCCAATACAGCCGGCCAAATCACACCAGACAAAGCCACGGAAATCGCCGCGGCAGCGGGTGTTCGCCTCTATACAATCGGCATTGGTGCCGAGTCGATGATCCGGCGCGGCTTGCTTGGCTCCCGCCGGGTAAACCCTTCAAGAGATCTGGACGAAGATCTGTTAACGCGCATGGCCCAGCAGACTGGCGGCGAGTATTTTCGTGCCCGCAGCCTGCCCGAGCTGGAATTGATTTACGAAACCATCAACCAGCTTGAACCCATTGAACTGGATGGTAAAACCTACCGCCCGGTTACCGATCTCTTTTTCTGGCCTGCGGGCATGGCGGTCGTTCTCTGGTTTGGCCTATTTATGTTCAGACGAATTACGAGTTGGCGTGGTCGTGCTCCGCAGGTTTCGGAAGGAGGTGTGCCCCATGGCTGACTTCCACTTCATCCGCCCTCTCTGGCTTTTGCTGCTACTCCTTGCACCCTTGTTGTACATTGCTTTAACGCGCCGCGGCTCAGGTGACAGTGGTTGGTCGGGCCTGATTCCCGAGCAGCTTTTGGCGCCGGTTATCCAGCGTTATGGCGGAGCTGAAGGCAAAGGAAAATCGAAGCTCCTACCTGCAATCAGCGCACTGGTTATCCTCGCCATTGCCCTGGCGGGACCAGCCTGGCGTGAGGCGCCGACACCCCTGAAAAAGCCGGGAGACAGCCTCGTGATCGTGCTCGACTTGTCGCTGTCCATGCTGGCCACCGATCTGGAACCAGATCGTCTTACCCGGGCAAAACGCAAAATCCGTGACATTCTCGCCGTTCGGGAAGGCAGTCTCACCGGGCTGATTGTGTACTCCGGGGACGCACACGTAGTCACCCCTCTGACCGACGACATCAACACAGTCACTGGCATGCTCAATGTACTCGACCCGGTCATCATGCCGGTTCAGGGAAACCGTTCGGATCTTGCGATTGCCAGAGCCCGCGCGCTTTTGGAGCAAGGTGCTCCGGGCATGGGTCGCATTCTGTTGATCACAGATGAGGTTCCAGACCGCTACCGCGAGCCTATCCGCACAGCACTGAAGGGCACTGACTATACCCTTAGCACGCTGGCGGTCGGCACCCGCGATGGCGGCCCCATTCCACTTGCGCGGCGGGGCTTTATTCGCGATAACGGCAACATTGTCATAACACGCACCGACCCGGACATGCTCGCGGAACTCGCCCGAAAAAATGGGGGGAGCAGCCATGAACTGACGCTGGATGACAGCGACATAGCGGCCCTGAATCTCAGCCCCGTTGAATCCGACGAGTGGCAGGATTCCAACACCGGGCTCACGGTAAACCGCTGGCAGGACGACGGTTACTGGCTGTTGTGGCTGGCTTTGCCATTGCTATTGCTGGGCTGGCGTCGTGGTGCCTTTACCGCCATGGCACTGATTCTTCTACCCGCTCTGCCGCAACCAGCCCAAGCCATGGATTGGGGCAGCTTATGGCAGCGTGAAGATCAACGGGCAGCAGAGTTGATACGGGAAGATCCAAATGCCGCGGCCAAGGTTCTCAAGTCACCGGAATGGCGGGGGGCAGCTCTTTACAGGGCGGAGCGCTATGAGGACGCGGCCAAAGTTTTCTCCGGGGTAGACAGCGCCCTCGGGGATTACAATCGTGGCAACGCTCTCGCCCGGGCCGGTAAGCTTAAAGAGGCTATTGAGGCCTACGACCGCGCACTGGCGCGCAAACCAGACATGGAAGATGCGCAGGTAAACCGCCAGATTGTTGAGGATCTGCTCGAAAAGCAGGAGAAAGAATCTGGTCAGGACCAGGGCAAGGACGATCAGAACTCGTCGGATTCCAGCCAGAACGACGGTCAGCAACAGGGAAACCCCTCCGGCTCATCCGGTGATAGCGAAAATCGGGATCAGCCGCAAAACTCTGGCCAGGAACCTGAACAGTCTGAAAGCGGAAATGAAGAACAAGAGAAAAAGCGTAATCAGGACGAATCTGGCGAGCAGCAACCGGGCGATGCACCAGAAAGCCAGGGGTCAAGTGCGCAGGCCACAGAGACAGAACCCGGCGACCAGCAGGTTGAGGCTCCCGCCCCTACGTCTGAAACACCGCTGACCCAAAGCCAGGAGCAATCCCTGCGGCGGGTGCCAGACAACCCGGGCGGGCTTTTACAACGAAAATTCCTGCAACAGTATCAGGAGCGTCAGACACCATCTGATGAGGGCGACACACCATGGTAAAACGGCTGATTATTCAGGCAATCTGGCTGGCAGTGTTTATGGTATTCGGGGCAGGGGCACAGGCCGGTGAACTCAGTGTCGAGCCAGACCGATCCCGCCTTTACGAAGGCGAAGTGCTGACGCTTACCGTCAAGGGCAGCACAGAGATTGATATCAGCCTTAGTAACCTGTTCGATTTTGATCTATCAAACTTACCCTCGCCGGATATCGAAAAGGTGGAAGGTGACTTTGAGATACTGGCCCGCAACCAGCGCTACAGCATTCGCACCGTAAACAGCGACATGGTGGGAGAAATAACCTGGACCTACCAGCTTGCACCCAAATCAACCGGAAAACTCACCATCCCTGCGCTGAGTTTCAAGGATTCCAAATCGAAGCCGGTTACGGTCGAGGTTGTTGACGCCACGCCTCCAGATCAGGCCGGCACGAATCGGGGCAGTTTCATTGAGCTGACGGCTGATAAAGCCGAAGTCTATGTTCAGGAACAATTGATCCTGACGGTGAGGCTGTTCTTCCGGGGCAACCTTATTCGTGGCGAACTATCCGATCCACAGCACCCCAACGCGATCATCGAAAGTCTGGGAAAACAACGGGAGTATTCCAGCGACCGCGACGGCGTACGCTACCGTGTTGTTGAGCGGCGCTACGCCCTGTTTCCACAAAAGCCTGGCGTAATGAACCTGCCACCCATTCGCTTTGAAGGCCAGGCAAGAGATGCCGACGGCTCTCTGCGGTTCCTCCGGGATAGCGCCTCCTTGTTTGAAGTACCCGTAAAAGATGTTCCCGCAGAGTTCAGCGGCTCAACCTGGCTGCCGGCCGCCAACCTCACCCTGAGAGAAGCGGGCATGCCATCCACTTTGAACTTGAAGACCGGTGACAATCTCACCCGCACCCTAAGCCTGCAAGCCACAGGTCTGCCTTCAGAAGCACTACCGCCCTTACCCGACTCCATGCCTGATGGGCTTCGCAGTTATCCGGAAGAGCCTCAACGAAACACCAGCGCGGGGCCTGATGGAATTGTTTCAACTCTCACTCAAACAAGCGCACTGGTTCCCGTCGAATCGGGAAAGCTGACCCTACCGGCGGTGCGCATTCCCTGGTGGGACACAGAATCCGACAGCGAGAAAGTTGCTGTTATCCCAGCACAAACCCTCAACGTAGACGCCTCTGAAACAACACCAGCGGTTGTTGACGCCCCCACCGCAGACCAACGCTCAACACCCCCCACCGGCGTTGAGAATCAATCTATCAACACCGGTGTAGCAGCGGAGAACACATTCTGGCAGTGGGTCAGTCTTGCACTTGCGGGGATATGGGTTCTGACGATGCTGGCCTGGTGGCGAACCCGAAGATTGGCTGCCAGTGCGCCTGCCAACAACGACTTTGAGGAAAGCGAAAGTGAACGTGATGTATTTGAGCAGGCGCTCAGTGCAGCAAAGGATGGCCGGGCATCCACTCCCGGGCTATTTGTACATTGGTCAAACTTACGTTGGCCAGGACACGATTTCCGCTCTGCCGGTGATGTTTTCCGGGTAGTCTCAGCACCGGAACTAGACAAGGAGTTGAGCGAACTGCAGGGCCACCTCTTCAGTCGGGGTGGTTCCGGCGATGGAAACAATAGCGGGCAATGGGATGGGGAGCAGCTAGTTGCAGCCCTCAAGCAAGCAAGGCAACAGAAAATCAGATCAAACCCGGAATCCAGCTTGCCGCCACTCTACCCCAACAGCCTTTCAGTGTAAGGGCCTGCGTGGCGACAGCTCGAAACGGTCAGAACACTCTATGGGCCGGTTCCGGCTAGCTTCCGGTCAATTGCTTATTGATCACTATAGCTACTGGTGCGCCCTGCTCTTTGGTTACCGTGATGGGTGCATCGGTACCTCCCTGCCAGTCACCCGCTTGCGCGCTGATGCTGCCAGAACGTGTCAGCCGCGCCGTTACAGCCACCTCTTCAACACCAGAGATCACCGCCTCGGGGGTCATCGCATATCTGTCATCCAACCGAATATCAATAGGCAGATCGCTTGCGGTTAACCTGACAACAGCCAGGGGCGGCCCGCTCTGGACATTGGCTGCACGGGCAAAGATAAACAATGTAGTGTCGTCTGGAATATCCTGCTTGAACGCCTCATCAAGGCTCACACTCACAGTTACGCCCACGCCCTGAACGCTATCATCCGCTGCAGCAAGAGCCGGTTCCTGTGCTGGTGGCTGCTCCCCAAGGCGAGTATAAGCTTCTTTGATGCCGCCCTGAATGGCGCCCAACTGTGGGTGATCTGGTGCGACGGTCTGGATACGCTCCCAGTACTGGATAGCCTCGCGATAGGCGCCCTGACTGAAGGAATGAATGCCCAACAAACCAAGAGAATTTACTTCGTCAGGGTTCAATGATCTGGCTTCTTCAATCGTGGCAGTTACCTTATCGGTCATGGCACCTTGGTTAAGGAAAAATAGCGCCTGCGCAGATAGCCCCAGAGCAACCGCCTGGGACCCATCATCAGATTTCACACTATCGGCCAACTGCCGGAATGCCCAGGCTGCATCTTCATAGCGCTCCAGGCGCATATAGGTTTGGCCCAACATAGCCCATCCGTCAGGGTTATCGGGACTGGCTTCCAGCCGCTCGCGCAACTGTTCTGTGAGCGTGTCCATCTGCGCTGCACGGGCTTCATCAGAACCACCCAACTCCTGCATGGCGATATAAGCTTCCACACTATCCAGGGCGCCCCACTCTTCATAAAGTACAACCGTGGCTGCGGGAATCAGGAGTATTGAGACCAAACCCACCGCCATCGCCGCCTTTCGACCGGGAGTGCTTTTTGCCTGAACCTCATTCTCGGGCACATCATCCAACATGGCGCCGGCAAGTTCGTCGCGCAATTGCTGGTAAGTTTCATCGTCAATAATTCCGGCTTGATGCTCTTTTTCCAACTCAGCCATACGGCTGCGATAGGCCATCAGGTTCTGGTTTCTGAGGTCTGTCTGTTGCCGGTCGGCCCGGCGGTGGAACATCACTGGGTAGATTACAAATGCCAGGGCAAGAATGATCAGTACCGTTGCGGCAATCCAGAAAGTTTGGGTCATGGAAATATCATCACAGGTTCAAAATGAATAAGGCGGTGCGTACAGCTAAGAATCCGGGCTTTTGCCATAAGTATTGGTCAGGCTTTGCCGTTACGATCTTTTTCCGCAAGCATTTTTTCAATACGGGCCTGCTCGTCAGCACTGAGGGCCGGCGCCGCCGTACCCGCGCGACGAGAGCGAACAACCACCCCGACCACTACGAGTAACCCACCCAGAACGGCAATCGCAGGCGTTGCCCAGAGAACGAAAGTACGGCTATCCAGATCGGGTTTGTACTTTACAAACTCACCAAAGCGGCCCACCAGAGACTCCACAATTTTATCGTTGCTGGCCCCCTCTTGCATCATTTGATAAACCGCATTTCTCATGTCCTTGGAAATCGGTGAGTTTGAATCCGCAATGTTCTGGTTCTGGCATTTGGGACAGCGCAATTCTGCGATCAGATTCTGGTAGCGTTGCTCTTCGCTGCGGGTGTCAAAACCATACACTGCAGAAACATCGGCAGAGCTGATACCGGAGGCAAAAACAGCCAACAGGAAACACATAATACGGAGCATCAACCGTTCTCCCGCGCTTTACTAATCACTGGCAACAGGATCTGTTCCCACACCTCGCGGTTGACCACACCTACATGGCGGTAGCGCACAACACCGGATGCATCAATTACAAAGGTTTCAGGCGCGCCATAAACACCCAGATCAAAACCCAGGGTGCCTTTTGGGTCGTAGATCACCGTGCGGTAGGGGTCGCCCAACCTGTCCAGCCAAACCAAGGCTTCGTCTCTGCTGTCCTTATAGTTCAGCCCGATAATTGGAACCTTCCTTTCCTGTGCCAACCACATGAGGTCAGCATGCTCATCCCGACAGGCGGGGCACCAGGTACCCCACACGTTCAGCAGGGTCACCTCACCCTGGAACAGACCCTCATCAAGGGTCGCCTCAGGTTGCTTCAGGCTTTTGAGGCCGAATACCGGAACCGGCTTTCCAACCAGGGCGGAATCCAACTTGGTGGGGTCTTTACCGATACCCGCAAACAGAAATGCACCCACCACGATGGCCACCAGCAGGGGCAGGAACAGTAAAAACCGCTTCATGAAACCGCTCCAGCTGTTTCCTGGGAGCCTGGTTGTGATGGCGCCGGGGATGTCGAACGTTCCGTCGAGCGTTCACGTATCCGGTAACGGCGATCCGATATGGCCAGGAATCCACCGGCGGCCATAAATAGAGCCCCAAGCCAGAGCCAGCGGATCAGCGGCTTGTATTGCAGGCGTATAGCCCAGGCGTTGTCAGAAATACGTTCACCGACAGCCACAAATATATCCCGGAACAAACCGCCATCAATATCCGCTTCTGTCATAACACTCATGCCAACCGCGTACTGGCGCTTTTCGGGGTGCAGCTCAGCAATCAGCTTGCCATCCCGCATGATCTCGAACGTGCCGTACTGGGCAGTAAAGTTACGACCGCGGCGCTCACCAATATCCACAAACAGGAACTGGTAATCCCCAACCTCGGCCACATCACCCGGCACCATGCGCACATCCCGCTCAATACCATAGTTCGACACCACCGTTGCGCCGGCCATGGTGAGCGCCAATCCGAGATGACCAAGCACCATGCCGTAGTAACTACGGGACTGGCGCTTAAGGCCGTGAACTCGCCCCTTTTTCGAAGAGGACTTGTCCCACAAATCCCAGAAGGTTGCAGTGGTTACCCATAGGGCTGTAAATACGCCAATAAAGGCCCAAGGCTTGAATCCGCCATACACAACCATGACCGCGGTACTGAGCAGCATACTGATCGCCAGCGGCCACAAGAGTTTGCGCGCAAGCCAACCGGCATCGGTTTTCTTCCAGCGCGAGAAGGTGCCAACGCCAAGCAAAAGCCCTGTCGCCACAGCCAGAGGGCTGAACGTGAGATTGAAGAACGGCTCACCGATGGATATCTTGCCCAGCTCGAAGAAATCCAGAACCAGTGGGTAAAGCGTGCCCACTGCGACCAGCAGCGTTGCAGAAACCAGCAGTACGTTATTCAGCAGCAGGAAAATTTCCCGCGATAGAGAGCCGTAGCGGGAGCGCACATGAACCACAGGCGCCCGGAACGCATAGAGCATCAGACTGGCCAGGATGGTTAATGCCAACAACGCCAGCAAAAAGGTGCCCCGCTCCGGATCAGACGCAAAGGCATGCACCGAGGTAAGCACGCCAGATCGAACCAGGAAGGTTCCCAGCAAACTCAGGGAAAAGGTGACAATGGCCAGCAGTACCGTCCAGCTTTTGAACACACCACGTTTTTCGGTCACCGCCAGCGAGTGCATCAGGGCGGTACCCGACAGCCACGGCAACAGGGATGCGTTTTCTACGGGGTCCCAGAACCACCAACCGCCCCAGCCAAGCTCGTAGTACGCCCACCAGCTTCCAAGCGCGATACCAACAGACAGGAAGGCCCAGGCAACGGTTGTCCAGGGCCGGGACCATCTGGCCCATGCGGCATCCAGACGACCGTTAATCAATGCTGCAATGGCGAATGCAAAAGCTACCGCGAATCCAACGTAGCCCATATACAGCATTGGCGGGTGCACAATCAGCCCGAAATCCTGCAACAGCGGGTTCAAATCCGCACCATCAGCCGGCACGTTGGGCAGCAGGCGATCAAAAGGGTTTGAAGTCACCACAATAAAGAGCATGAATCCGACACTGACCATGCCGAGAACAGATAACACCTGGGAGATCATCACCGCAGGCAACCGGCGACTGAAAATGGCAACAGCCATGGTCCACCCGGTCAGCATCAATATCCACAGCAGCAGTGAGCCTTCATGGCCACCCCACACAGCGCTGAACTTGTAATACCAGGGCAGCATGCTGTTGCTGTTGTTCGCCACGTAGGCGACTGAAAAATCGTCAGTTAAAAAGGCATGGGTCAACACCGCAAACGCCAGCCCGACAAACACAAACATGCCGGTAGTCAACGGCCTCGCAAACGCCTGAAGGCTGTCTCGGCCGGTGAGTGAGCCAACCAGGGGTACAACCGACAGAAGCACTGCCAGAACCAGCGCGAGTATCAGTGCAAGTTGTCCGAGTTCGGGATACATCAAAGCTCTCCAGGAATCAGGCTATTGGTTGTAAGTGTTTAATAGGTTGCGGATTTGGTGCTTTCAGTCGCCGACTTGGCTCCCGCCTCCGATGCCTTTTCCAGGGCACTGGCCACTTCTGGCGGCATGTAATTTTCATCGTGCTTGGCCAGAACCTGATCCGCTACAAAACGCCCCTCATTGTTGAGTCGACCCATGGCGACAATGCCCTGTCCCTCAGCAAACAGGTCAGGCAGGATTCCAACGTACTCCACAGGCACAGAAGCGCTGTAATCAGTTACCAGGAACTCCACCTTCAGGCTTTCCGGGTCCCGCACAACCGAGCCTTCTTCAACCATACCGCCAGCGCGGATTCGCACATCAACCGGGGCTTCCCCGGCAGAAATCTGGCTCGGGTCGTAGAACAAGTTGATGTTCTGGCGCAGCGCATAGGTTGTCAGCGCCACCGCTACGGATAGCCCTGCCAGCAGAAACAGTACAATGGTTAGCCGCTTTTTACGGATCGGGTGCATTTACATACCTGTCAGTCAGTCTTGGGAAACGTTTACGCGCGCGAAGGACGCAGAAGAAGCTGGAGCCGAGGCCACTTTACCCTTGGCGGCCTGAAACTCATAACCACGACGGCAGGACTCAACCATCGCTTTCCTGCTCCGCAGCGATCCAGCCATTAGCACTGCCATCAACACGAAAAATACAGCGTAACAGGCCCATACATAAGGGCCGTGGCCCTCCATCGAGATAAAGGCAGAAAAAGAATCAAATGCCATGGCTCAGACCCGTCCTTTCAATACGAATTCTTTCACCCACCGGGTGCGTTGCTCCCGGGACAAAATTTCTGTCTGCATACGAACACAGGCGAGCCAGCCGAAAATCAGGTACAGGCCCAGCACTGAAAGCAGAAGTGGCACCCACATTTCTGCCGGCATGGACGGCTTTTCTGTGAGCTTGAACGTCGCCGGCTGGTGCAGTGTATTCCACCAGTCTACGGAGTATTTGATAATGGGGATATTCACTACCCCTACCAGCACCAACACCGCAACCGCGCGGGCTGCCGATTTTTCGTCATTGATCGCGCGATCCAGTGCGATAACGCCGCCATACAGGAATAGCAGGATCAACATGGAGGTAAGCCGGGCATCCCAAATCCACCAGGTACCCCAAGTCGGCTTGCCCCATACTGCTCCGGTAAAGAGCGCCAGAAATGTCAGAACCAGCCCCACCGGCGCAACCGCCTTGACGAACACATCGGCAAGCTTCATACGCCAAACCAGCGTTACAAGGGCCGCAGACGCCATCATTATGTATACCGACTGCGCCATAAAGGCTGTAGGCACATGAATAAAGATGATCCGGTAACTATTGCCCTGAAGATAATCCTTGGGTGCAAACGCCAAGCCCCAGACTACGCCTGCCATAAGCAGCAAGACACCGCCAGCCAACAACCAGGGCATGAACCGGGTGGATATCCCGAAAAACCATTTTGGGGAACCCAGTTTGTGAAAAAATTGCCACATCAGATGGTCACCGTCCTACCGTTTACCTTGTTTTACCCGTTCGACAAGCTGATTCTCAGCGCCGCAGCTGCTGCAAACGGCGCCAGTGTCAGCGCCAGCATCAGGAAAGCACCCATCAAAGCCAGATAAGCTCCCACAGCCGCGCCCTCTGCGGCAGCCGCAACCGTACCTGTGCCGAATATCAGCACCGGAATGTACAGGGGAATGATCAACAGGGACAAGAGTACACCTGCCGATCGCAACCCAAGCGTTAACGCAGCACCAATAGCGCCAATCAAACTCAGTACCGGCGTACCGATCAACAGCGTTAGACACAAAACAGCAATAGAGTTCCCGTCGAGATGCACCATTACACCAAGAACAGGGGCTAAAATAACCAGAGGCAAGCCTGTCAGCATCCAGTGCGCCATAGTCTTTGCCAGAATCAGTAGAAACAGCGGCTGCGGCTGAAGTACAAGCTGCTCAAGGGTGCCGTCGTCAAAATCATGGCGAAACAGATGATCCAGCGAAAGCAACACAGAAAGCAGGGCTGCCACCCATAGTATACCGGCACCCGCTTGGCTGAGGAATGAAACCTCCGGGCTGACACCCAGGGGAAACAACGTAACGACCATAATAAAAAACAGCAGCGGGTTAAGCAGATCCTGACGCTGCCGAAATGCCACCTTCATATCCCGTGCAAACACACCTTTCATGGCAGCCAGAGCGCCCACACTGCTACTGGCCAACTGGACTGCCGGACGGGTTTCAGCGTTCATCGGTCACGCCTCCCTTGCCGAGCACCAACCTGTGCATATTCGGCAGCGCCAAATCATGGTGAGTCGTCACCAGCACAGCGCCACCTTCAGCCGCTCGCTGTTGTAAAAGGGCCTCAATAGCTGCCACACCATCCGCATCAATGGCAGTAAACACTTCATCGAGTAGCCAAAGGGGTTCATCAGCAATTAACAACCGTGCCAATGCAACTCTACGTTGTTGACCGGCAGACAAGTTGCGACAGGGTACGTTTTCATAGCCAGCGAGGCCGGTACCTTGCAGAGCCTGATTTAATGATGCGTCAGACACTGGCCTGCGACCCGCCATTACGGCCCGCAAATTTTCCAGAGGGGTAAGCAAGGGCTTGATACCCGGACGGTGCCCGAGATACAGCATATTGCGGAGAAACTCTTCACGATGGTTTGCCACCGGCGCCCCGCACCACTTCAAATCACCGGCCCAGGCATCATTCAGGCCAGCCAGAATTCTCAGCAGCGTTGTTTTACCAGAACCGTTTGGCCCCTCGACACGTGTTACAGTACCGGGCAGTATGGAAAAGGATAACTCACGGAAAAGTATCCTCTTGTCCCGTTCACACTGCAGATTGATCGCCTGCAGTAATGGTTCGGGAATCAAGGGTAACGGCTCGGACATCAGGGCCCCGTAATCAGGACGATGCACAATTGCATCGGGTGTATTCACGACAATAGTTGCCGGCGCGGCGTATTATAACGAAAGCGTCTACAGATTACTCTTGTCCGGTATCAAGTCAGCAGCGATGAAACTACCCAGCGGCCAACAGTCCCCCACCCCTCCGGTACAGGTAATTCCCGGGCCGACGCAGACCAATGAAGCTTCGCAGCCACGCCGAGAAGCAGTGGCGCTGTCTGCCCGACAGCAACTGGACCAGGTTCAGCTCGCAAACCGGGAGACCATACTGGCCCGGGTAGCAGAAGTCATCAACCGTCAGGGCAGTGCTGAACTATTGCTCGATGTGCGAGGAAAACCGCTACAGGTCAGTGCAGCAATTGGCGCCACGGAACTGACGCCGGGGGATTGGGTAAAAGTAATGCGGGCTGGCAACGAATTGCAATTGATGGGCAAACTGGCAGCGACACCAGAAGCCGTGATTGCCCGGGCTCTGGCGCAACGTATGCCCTGGCAGCAAAGCCTCGACAGCGGCCTGGCAAAACTGATGACAGCGCTGAACCGGGGCCTGGCTCCTGAACTGACACCTGGACAACTGCCCACCAGCCGCAGCCTGCAACCTTTGCCGGACGCGGCGCGCCAGGCTCTTGAGACTCTGATTGCAAGGCTGCCTGCCAGCAACACCCTTGCGCCCGGTGCAGGCACTCAGAGCAACAGCGTACAGCAAATCCGGCAATGGGTAGCGGAGAGCGGGCTGTTTGCAGAATCCCGTCTGACCCAGACACCCTCGCCTGCACTTCCCGATCTCAAACTTGCCATAGGGCGAATGATCACCAGCTTGCTGGCAGAGCAAGGCGGTAACACCGCAACCTCCTTCAATCGCCTTATGCCCTTGGCTAGCCCCAGTTTGGTTCAGGCGCCGCTGCAATTCCCACAGGCAATGGTACCTGCCACGAGTTCCGAGCCCACATCCGTGGGTCAGACTTTGCGGATGCTGGCGGGCATGCTGAACCGGATTACAGTTAACCAACTACACAGCCAAATCCTGACGGCAAGGGGTGGCGGTGAAACGCCTGCGCCCGCTTCTACCCTGCTTATGGACCTACCTTGGGTTACGCCCCAAAACGAGCCCAAACTGGCACAGCTGCGCTTGGAACAATATAAAGAAGAGTCTTCTGCCAAGGGTCGTAACGAAAATCGGGCAACCATCAGTGAATGGCGCTTGAATCTTGCCATTGACCTCGAACTGGCCGGAGCGCTGAATTTTGAAGTGTCCCTGCGCCAGCAGGAAGTGAGTGCTCGGGTGTGGGCAGAAAAACAGGAAACATTAAAGCAGGTAAACGAAGAACTGCCGCTTCTGAGGCGCAGCCTTGTGGAACTGGGGCTTGAAGTGACCGATCTGGAATGCCGACGGGGCAGCCCTTCGTACCCGACAACCAAGCTGGAACACAGACTGGTGGACACCCGAGCATGAAAGAGAACGACCACTCGGCCAGCGCAGCCGTCGCACTGAAATACGACGGCGAAAAAGCCCCAACCATCACGGCTACGGGCACCTATGAACTGGCCGATGAAATCATCAGGATCGCCAGAGAGAACAACGTGCCATTGTATGAAAATGCCGAGTTGGCTGGCATTCTCGCGCGCTTGTCCCTCAATGACGAAATACCCGAGAACCTCTACCGGGTTATTGCAGAAATTCTTGCCTTTGCCTTTCACATACGCGGCCGCACGCCCGAAGACACCGGCAATAGCTCCGATAATCCCTGAGCGCCACTGGCCTGCTTAAGCCGCCTGACGTTTTTTCAGTGCCGATACCAGCTCGGCCTCGGGACGGGATATGCCGCATGTATTCATCAGATCGTCAACATCTGCGCCAAGGTCAACAAGCCGTGAAGCTTCATCATAAGATATACGCAGAGGGTCGTTCTGGCGCATCTCATCCATGGTTATTCTCAGCTCATGCAACTGCCGCTCACAAGCCACAAGGCGTTGGCCGACCCCCATGCTGCCACTGGCAGTAGCATGCAGCTCCCGACCGAGGATATCGCACCGTTCTTTGAGTGTGGATTTCAGTTCTCTGTTCTGGCGACCAAGCATAACGCCCTGCGCAAAAACCAGTGAAAGCGCCACGGCGGTTAGCGCCCAGGGAACAAAAGAAGGAATTTCAGCAAACATGATGGACGTCTCCGGTTATTAGCCACTTGAGGCATCCATCATCAGGTCTGGCCGGTATGGCGCCGGTTTACAGCCCTGCGATCTCTGCCCATTCGTGGTCTGACAGCATTTTGTCGAACTCGACCAATATGATCAGTTCACCATCCTTATTACACACACCCTGGATAAATCTGGCACTTTCATCATTACCCACGTTCGGTGCAGTCTCTATTTCACTGGCTTTCAGGTACACAACCTCGGCCACTGAATCCACCAGAATACCCATCACCTGGTCGGCAGATTCCATCACTACAATTCGGGTGGCGTCTGTCATTTCTGCATCGGCCAATCCGAAACGGCGACGGGTGTCGATGACTGTCACCACGTTGCCCCTCAGGTTGATGATACCGAGCACATAGTCCGGAGCGCCCGGCACCGGTGCAATCTCCGTGTATCTCAGTACTTCCTGAATCTGCATAACGTCGAGACCATAGGTCTCGTTATCCAGCCGGAAGGTCACATACTGCAGTACCTGATCATCTTGGGCCTGTTTTTGCGGTCCGCTCGGGGATGCCATAACCAGTTTCTCCTGTTCGGCTTACCCGGGCGGGCAGCCTGATCGTCAAAAAAACATCATCAGTGCCCAATACTATAGTTAAGGGCACAAACCGTGCCAGCACGGCATGGTTTCATTCGGTAACCGTATTTTCCGGTCAGCTCAGGTCAAGATGCTGCTCTCGTTCTGCGCGCACCAGCAAGTCCGCCATGGTACTGACATCCACCAGCGCACACATCTGTTCAATAACAGTGCCAGCCAGCCACGGCCTCTTGCTACGGGCCGTGCGCCAGCGCACGTCATCCGGGCTCAGAGTGAATGACTGGGCCACATTATCGCACGCAAGGCCCCATTCACTGTTGTCCAGGCGAATAACAAAGCGATAATTATCCCGGGCATTAGCCGGCACTCGCCCGGCCATGATCCACTCCGCCGTATCCACAACCCTCAAGTTCTGATGGGCTCCCATGCGAATCCCCATGTACCAGCGGGGGCTACCGGGTATCGGCCGAATGCTCTCTTCAATCTGATAGATAGCACCCAACAGCACTAAAGGTACCGCAAGCTGCAGGCCAGCCACCGTGAAAATCAGGCACTCAAAGGGGCGCTCAGACCACTCCGGGCGCGCAACCGGGGCTTCTTTTCCAGGCGCAAGCTCTGGCGTGGAGGCCACCGCTGGCGCAGCTTCCCGGACCTGCGCCGGTTGTGGTGCTACCAAGGGTGCCGGAGCCAGAACGGGCGCTGGCTTAGGCACTGCCACCCTTTTTTTGACTGGAGCCGGTTTAGGTTCTGCCTTTATGACAGGTTCGGGCTCAGCCAACTCTTCATGCAGCGCCGTGTTCGTTGCCGTGTGGAGCAATTCATCCAGATAACTGGCAAGCGCGCTGGTCGGATCGGCCAGCTTTGTCAATTTCTCGTCAGCCATGCTGACGCTCCTTCCGGACGCCCGTCTTGGCCAGCAAATCATCCAACAAGTGCCGGTATGCCCGAACGCCATGAGTCTGGGCTTCCAGTTTTGACGGAACAATGCCGGCCTGGCTGGCATCGCGGAATTTTGTATCTACAGGCACCGCAAACCGCCAAAGATTGTCCTGGTAGGTTTTACGCAGCAGATTAAGGCTTTGCATCGACGCCTGAGTGCGCCGATCAAACAGGGTGGGTACGATGGTGTAAGGCAGCTGATTCTTTTGTGAGCGCATGATCATCTGCAAAGTATGCAACATGCGCTCAAGGCCTTTGATGGCAAGGAACTCGGTTTGCACAGGAATAATCAGGTGCTGTGCTGCTGCCAATGCATTGACCATCAGCACGCCCAGAGAGGGCGTGTTATCTAGAAGTACGTAATCATAATCGTCCCACAACTGGGTAAGCGCCCGGGAAACAATGAGGCCCATACCTTCAGCGCCCACCATTCGGCGCTCTAGTGTCGCCAACGCTGTACTGGCAGGCAAAAGATCCAATCCGGGGCAACTGGTTTCTGTAATAAGCTGGGCCGGAAGCCCCTCGGGCACCTTGCCTTGGTGCTGAAACAGATCAAAAAGGCTGTGCGCGATGGTATCCGGATCGTACCCGAACCAGCTGGTCAGAGAACCGTGAGGGTCAAGATCAACCACCAGAACACGCTTGCCACGCTCCGCCAGCAGGCCGCCTAACGCGACCACCGTGGTGGTTTTACCCACACCACCCTTCTGATTGGCTATAGCCCAGATTCGCACGTTTTTACTCCGAAACTACTGTGTTGCGACCCGCTGAAAACAGGAACGTATCCCGTTTATCGGCCGTTTCTTATGTAACTTAAGCAGGTGTAGTACCAGCAGGTGTAGTACCAGCAGATTAAGTACCGGCAGTCGGTTGCCGCCTGACGAAATACGAGTTGGGTTATACAGAAACCGTGCCAGCAAGGACTCTCACAGAATCCCCTAACGCATGGCTCCCCGGATACTGGCATCACGGGAAATAAGGAGCACTACCCGCCGATTGCGGCGGCGACCTTCTTCAGTGTCGTTGCGGGCCAGAGGCTGATATTCCCCATAACCAATCGCAGCCAGCCGTTCCGGCTCAATGCCTTCCATGCTCAGCATACGGACCACCGCCGCTGCCCGTGCTGTGGAAAGCTCCCAGTTGGAAGGGAAGCGCGACGTGCGAATGGGCTGGTTATCGGTAAAACCTTCAACCTTTACCGCGTTATCCCGGTTCCTGAGAACCCGCGCCACCTTATCCATCACTTCAAACGAATCATAGTGGGGCTCCGCGTCGCCACTGCCAAAAAGCAGGCTATCCGGCAGATTGAGTGAAAGCCAGCGGTCATTGACGTCAAGGGTAACCACCCCCCGATCGATCAGTTCGTCAAACTCCATCGCCAACTGATCTGCCATGCTGCGCAAGGCTTCTGTGCGGGCCTGTGTATCCTGTTCTGAATTTCTGGGTGCCTCTGTTACCGCCGGGGGTATCACATCCTCTGAAGGTTGGACTTCCGGGCGCGGAGGCTGGTCACCAATTTCAATCGGCTGAAAGGAGCGCTGCGGTGCGTTGAAGACGCCTGTAAGTGTCTCAGACAGTACCTTGTACTTACCCTCATTTACCGATGAGACCGAGTACATCACTACAAAAAAGGCAAACAACAGCGTTATGAAATCCGCATAGGAAATCAGCCAACGCTCTTTGTTGTGCAAATCATCCTGAGGTTGCCTGCGACGCCGCATATTAAGAACCGGTTTTGCTTACTGCAGAAAGCCCCGCAGCCGCAATTCAATGGATTTGGGGTTCTCACCCTCTGCAATGGCAATGAGGCCATCGATCATCATATCTTCGTACCGCGAACGCTCCTTGACCAGCCCCCGCAGCTTATTGGCAACCGGGAAAAACAGCAGATTGGCCAGTGCCACGCCATAGATGGTTGCTACAAAGGCAGTGGCAATTCCGCTACCCAGGGACGCCGGGTCTTCGAGGTTGGTCATTACCTGTATCAGCCCCATGACAGCGCCAATAATACCAATGGTCGGTGAATAGCCGCCCATGGCCTCAAACACTCGGGCGGATTCAAGATTTCGCTGCTCGCGGCAATCCAGATCTATTTCCATGATGCTGCGGATTGTTTCGGTTTCAGCACCATCTACCAACAACTGAAGACCTTTACGGGCAAAGGTTTCCGGCTCATTTTCCGCCAAACCTTCAAGCCCCAAAAGGCCTTGTTTCCTGGCCTTCACGCTCCAATCGATTACCTTGCCAATTCCGTCTTCAATACTGATAAAAGGGGGAACAAACACCCAGCGTGCTTGGGCGGCAGCCCGTTTCAGAACCGGCCAGGAGGTCTGGAGAATGGTCGCAGCCAAGGTGCCACCAATCACGATAATGGCCGCCGGGCCATTAAACAGTGAGCTCAGTGCTCCGCCTTCAAGCAGGTTGCCGCCAAGAATAGCAGCAAAAGCCAGAACGACTCCGAGCAGGCTGAGTATATCCATCAGCAAACGCCCTCAAGCAATCTGGGCCCTATTTCCTCTAACGACAAAACCTCATCACTCAAGCCTGCTTTAGCTACCGCCATGGGCATACCGTAAATTACCGACGATCTTTCATCCTGGGACCAGATGGGTGAGCCGCTTTGCTTCATCATTCGGCACCCCTCTTTCCCGTCAGAACCCATTCCAGTAAGGATAACGCCTAGCGTTTTCCCGGGGAATGCGCGGGCAAGGGACCCGAAGGTAACGTCCACGCAAGGCCGGTAATTCAGGCGCTCGTCGCCCGGCAAAATGCGAACCCGGGGCTGACCACCCCGGTTTTCAATCATCATCTGTTTGCCGCCGGGGGCAAGCAGTGCCAATCCGGGGTGAAGGATATCACCGTCTTCTGCCTGCCGGACTTCAATTTTGCACAGTCTGTTGAGGCGCTCAGCAAAGGCCGGCGTAAAGCTTGCAGGCATGTGTTGCACCAGAACAATTGGCGAGGGAAAACTGGCTGGCAAGGCCGAAAGCACACGCTGAAGCGCCACTGGCCCGCCGGTTGAGGTCCCAATACCCACAACGGCGAATTGTCGTGCCGGGCTCTTTCGCGCAGTGCGCTTGGGCGCGTCATCTTGCAGTGGCTGAACAGCCTGGCGTCTGGGCACAACAGGGCGTCCTGACGTTGCAGGTCTGGTTGGAGCCATAGGCGCAGATTGCTGGGCTGTCCTGGGAGAAGGCGAAGCTGGCTGTGCCCTGCTGGCTGGTCGACTGCGCGCAACATCAAGTACGCGATCGATCAGAATTTTTTGCAGCTGGCTGCCATCCCGCGCGATTTCCTCGAAGTTTTTGGGCAAAAAATCAACCGCACCGGCTTCCAGGGCGTCCAGTGTAATTCTGGCGCCTTCGTAGGTGAGTGAAGAAAACATGAGCACCGGTATCGGGTGCTTTTGCATGATTTCCCGCACCGCCGAAATGCCGTCCATAATCGGCATTTCGTAATCCATGGTAATAACATCCGGGCGCAGCGATCCCGCCAACTCAACACCTTCCCGGCCGTTGGCTGCCACGCCCACCACACGGATCTGGCCCGACGAGGTGAGTATCTCTGTTAGTCGCTTGCGAAAAAACCCTGAATCATCAACGACCAGGACAGAAACTGTCATCCGTTTCTCCTACCAAAATGCTTTGATCCATAAAGCTTTGCGCTGCCTGTAAACAACTCAGCTGTAGTGCTGCAGCAAGCTAGGAACATCGATAATCAGCGCAATACGGCCGTCACCGGTAATTGTGGCTCCTGCCATACCCGGTGTGCCCTGTAACCCTCGCCCGAGGGGCTTGATAACCACCTCTTCCTGACCGACGAGCTGGTCAACAACAAAACCAACCTTGTTGGTGCCCATGGCAACGATCACAACGTGCCCGCTTTCAGGACCCGTTACGCCAGTAGACCCTCTCACCAACCAGCGTTTTATATGGAAAAGCGGAAACACCTTGTCCCGTACAACAATACACTCACGACCATCTACAACGTTGGTGCGAGTCAGATTCAAATGGAATATCTCCACCACATTCACCAGCGGAAGAGCAAAAGATTGATCCCCAAGCTTGATCATCAGGGTTGGCATAATCGCCAGAGTCAAAGGCACCTTAATGATGATGCGAGAACCCTTGCCCAAAGCTGAGACAATGCTGAGCTGACCATTGAGCTGGTTGATTTTGGTTTTCACCACATCCATGCCCACACCGCGCCCGGACACGTCAGAAATCTGCTCCTTGGTGGAAAACCCGGCGGCAAAAATCAGGTTAAAACACTCTGTATCCGTGAGGCGATCGGCAGCGTCCTGATCGTAAATCCCTTTTTCGACGGCTTTGCGGCGCAGTACTTCCGGGTCCATACCTGCACCATCGTCATCGATAGACAGAAGGATATGATCGCCCTCCTGTTCAGCCGAGAGGGTGACTGTGCCTTGCCGCGGCTTACCCGCTTTTTCCCGTACATCTGGCGTTTCAATACCATGGTCAACAGAATTTCGCACCAAGTGAACGAGTGGGTCCGACAGGGCTTCAACAAGGTTTTTGTCGAGATCGGTCTCTTCGCCAATCATCACCAGATTCACTTCTTTTTTCATGCCCCGGGCCAGATCACGAACAACCCGCGGGAAGCGACCGAATACTTTTTTGATTGGCTGCATGCGAGTTTGCATGACCGCAGCCTGGAGATCCGTGGTCACCACATCAAGGCTGGATACCGCCTTGTGCATATGTTCGTCTTCACTATCGGAGCCCAGCCTCTGGAGCCGGTTTCGCACCAGTACCAACTCGCCCACCATGTTCATGATGTCGTCGAGGCGTTTGGTGTCGACACGTACAGTGGTTTCCGCCACTGGAGCTGAATCTCTGGGAGGGGCCGCTTTACTGGCAGGAGCCTGAGCCGCAGGTGTTGCCTCAGGCGCCTTTTCAGGCACCACTTTCGCTGGCTCGGCTTTCGGCTGCGATGGCTTTGCCGGCGCATCGTCGGAGCCGCCAGTGGTAGGGCTTCCACCCTTGCCATGCAGCTCGTCGAGCAGTTTTTCAAATTCGTCGTCAGTAATCAGTTCGCCATCATTGCCCACAGCCGGGCTGGCAGCACCTGACGCTGCCTGAGTATCGTCAGCTGCGGCTGCTTTTGCGGCGAATTTACCCTTACCATGCAGCTCATCCAGCAGGGCTTCAAACTCATCATCTGTAATTTCGTCTCCGGAGCCGCTGCTACCGGCGGGCTGATCAGGCGCGGAGCTATTGGCCGCACCAGACACAGGTGCATCGCCATGCAGCGCATCCAGCAATTGTTCGAACTCTTCATCGGTAATATCGCCACCGTCCTGATCGCTCTCAGGGGCCGCAGGAACGTCTGCCGGCTCGTTGCTCACCGTTTCGCCAGCAACTTGAGGCAGTGCCAGGGCATCCAGAGCTGCAATCAGTTCGTCGGGCGCAGGGGTCAGCTCTTCCCTGTTACGCACCTGCTCGAACATGGCATTCACATGGTCCAATGCTTCCAGCACAACGTCCATCAGCTCGGAGTCCACCGCGCGCTTATGGTTGCGCAAAATATCGAACACGTTCTCAGCGGAGTGGCAACAGTTAACAAGGGCATCCAGCTGTAGAAAGCCTGCACCGCCTTTTACGGTGTGGAATCCACGAAAAATGGCGTTGAGCAGATTGCTGTCGTCTGGATGTTGTTCAAGATCAACAAGCTGTTCCGACAGCTTCTCAAGAATCTCCCCAGCCTCCACCAGGAAGTCTTGCAGGATCTCATCATCGGCATCAAACGCCATGGGTTAACCTCTTCTGTTCAGAAACCGAGACTGGATAACAGATCGTCTACGTCAGTTTGTCCCGAGACTACATCTTCGCGCTCTTCTGCCTTCATCTGAGGTCCCACACCTTGTTCGGCGGAGACTTCTTCACTTTCAATCTGGTGCACTGTGCCGGTAAGTTGATCAACATGGCTGGCCATAACCACCAAACTGAGCATCTGCTCCTCAACTTCCTTCACCAACGCCGTCACTCGCTGTATCACCTGGCCGGTCAGATCCTGGAAATCCTGCGCCAGCAAAATTTCAGAAAGACCGTTATAGAGGGTGTCCGCATCGTTAGTTACGCTCAGAAAAAAGGCGTCGATACGGCCATACAAATCACGGAATTCAGCTGGCTGCATTTCGCGGCGGCGCAATCGCTGCCATTCCTGGCTCAACGACGTAGCTTCTTCGCGCAGGGTTTGAGCAAGAGGCATGCTCTCTTCAACCAGATCCATCGTGCGATTGGCAGCCTGGCCAGTCATTTGAACAACGTAAGCCAGCCTGTCGGATGCATCAGTCATCAAGGACAGGACTTCTTTCTGCTCCGGGCTACGCGGATCTATCTGAAAGTTGCGAATTGCCTCATGAAGCGTTCGTGTCAAACGGCCGACTTCACGATAAAGACTCTGGTCCCTGACCTCGCTCAGCTCGTTGATCAGGTTCATAGCGCTGGCATAATCACCGCGCTCAACGCTTTGGGCGAGCTCTGCTGCCTGGTGCCGGAGCTTTTCGGTCACTTCTGGCTCAAGACCCCGATGGATCTTCTTGTTATCGCTCATACGACCCATCCAATTTCCGGTTACTGAATTCGTTCAAAAATCTTCTCGATTTTTTCTTTTAGAACGGCTGCAGTGAATGGTTTTACCACGTACCCATTTACGCCAGCCTGAGCCGCTGCAACAATCTGGTCGCGCTTAGCTTCGGCGGTAACCATCAAAACAGGAAGGGTTTTCAGGTTTTCATCGGCCCGCACGGCCTTGAGCAGATCAAAGCCAGACATTCCCGGCATGTTCCAATCCGTCACAAGAAAGTCGTACTTGCCACTTTTCAGCATGGGCAAAGCCGTATTGCCGTCATCCGCTTCATCAGTGTTGGTGAAGCCCAGATCACGGAGCAGGTTTTTGATGATCCGTCGCATTGTGGAGAAGTCATCCACAATGAGAATTTTCATGTTTTTGTCCAAAGGGACCTCCAGTTATTAAGACCCGGAATTCGTTTTGACCTTTGCGCTTAACGTGTAGCAGGCCGCTGATTTAACCATGTATTGTCTGATCTTTATCGCGCTTGTAAAGCATCGGTTACCAAATACTACACTTCATCAGAACCCTGAAGTCTCCTGCCACGCCTAGCTGTGCTCCTCAAGGCGCCACTCGGACAGTCTCCCACGCAATCTCAACGCGGCCTGACTGTGAATCTGGCTAACTCTACTTTCACTGACACCCAGCACAGCGCCAATCTCTTTGAGGTTGAGCTCTTCCGTGTAATACAGGCTCAGCACAAGCTTTTCCCGCTCGGGAAGCAGCTCAATCTCGGCCGCCAGGTTGCTGCGAAACGAATCAGATGTGAGATCATCCAGCGGATTATCCCGGGCCTCTGTTTCTTCTATCGGCAGCTCACCGGATTCATTGAGCTCATCAAGACTAAAAAGCCGTCCGCTGTTGGCGTCGGCCAAAGTGGCGTGGTACTCGGAAAGCTCCATATCGAGCTCTTCAGCCACTTCAAAGTCCTGGGCTTCGCGGCCCTCTCGATCTTCTACGGCTTTGATTGCACGGGCGACCCGACGGGCGTTTCGGTGAACAGAGCGCGGCACCCAGTCGCCTTTGCGAATTTCATCCACCATGGAACCACGGATGCGAATTCCGGCATAGGTTTCAAAGGTTGCGCCTTTGGTTGAACTATAGCGCTGGGCGGCCTCCAGCAACCCGATCATGCCCGCCTGCATGAGGTCGTCGAGCTGCACCGAGGCCGGTAGCCGCGCCAAGAGATGAAGTGCAATTTTCTTTACCAGAGGGGCGTGAGCCTCTATGAGGTCCGAGGGACTTTTCACACCCGCCTGGTTATAGATTCCCAGATTTTTCGCCAATGTCATGCATCCGGTTTTATTTTTTACGGGATCCGTTTCAGACTTCGACGAGCCGCTCCACAAAAAACTCCAAGTGTCCGCGAGGTGATGAAGGCAGGGGCCAGCTTTCCACCTTGTCAGCCAGTGCCTTGATCGCAAGCGACGCTTTGGCTCGGGGGTAGGCATCCAGCACGGCTTTCTGGCGCTGAACGGCTTTCTTCACAGCTTCGTCGTAAGGCACCATACCTACATATTGTAGTGCCACATCGAGAAATCGTTCGGTTACCCGGGTTATTTTTTCAAATAAATGGCGGCCCTCCTGCTCACTACTCACCTGATTGGCAAGGATGCGGAAGCGGTTGGTACCATAATCACGGTTCATCAGTTTAATCAGAGCGTAGGCATCCGTAATGGATGTGGGCTCATCGCACACCACCAACAGCAGTTCCTGCGAGGCCCGCAAAAAGCTCACAACAGACTCTGAAATGCCCGCCGCTGTATCCACGATAAGCACATCAATTTGATCGCCCAGCTCGCTGAATGCGTTAATCAGGCCTGCATGCTCCATGGCGCTGAGTTGCGTCATGCGCTGGGTTCCGGAAGATGCCGGTACAATTTTGATTCCACCCGGGCCGTTTACCAGAACGTCCCTGAGGTCACACTCTCCTGCCAACACATCCTGCAAGGTACGGTTGGCGGTTAACCCCAGTAGCACATCAAGATTTCCCAGCCCGAGATCGGCATCAAGCAGCACAACACGCCTGCCCTTTTGCGCCAGAGCAATGCCAAGATTAACCGAAATGTTACTCTTGCCGACTCCGCCCTTGCCGCCGGAAACTGCGATCACCTGTACCGGATGTGCTTTGCTCATACTGTTTATAATCTCTCGCCAGGATTAACCGGATATGGTTCATAGCCGGATACAACTTGGATCTTCAGAGCCTCATGCAATTTCCCGCGCGCGCTCTGTACCAGGCACTTTCTCTTCAGCCATCTGCTGCTGGAGCATTTTCAGGCGCTCGACTCCCAAACGAACAAGGGGAACCGCTTCGGCGTGATGCAGATCCCCGGGGATCTTTTGCCCATCTGTGTAGTAGGCAACCGGCAGCCCGGTTTCCATCACAAAGCCCAAGGATTCGCCCAGAGTCAGGGCTTCGTCAATCTTCGTCATCACGCAGCCTGTAAGCCCTGCCATCTTATAGCAATGCCATACGGATTTCATAATGCGCGGCTGGCTGGTAGCTGAAACCACCAGATGTGTCCGGATCTTGTGGTGGCTGCGGGCCAGTTCTGCCAACTGTTCCTGATACCCTCTATCCGTACTGGTTAGCCCAGCCGTATCGATCAGCACCAGATGCCGATCTGATAGCTCATCAAGAATATCGTCAAGCGTATTGCTTTCATCAACCACCCGCACCGGCACGTTCAGTATACGACCAAATACGAAAAGCTGTTCATGGGCCGCAACCCGGTATCGATCTGTCGTAACCAGAGCGATTGAATCGGCACCGTGTTTCAGCACGTAACGCGCTGCAAGCTTACCTATGGTGGTTGTTTTTCCGGAACCTGTAGGGCCAACCAATGCGTATACACCGCCTTCGTCAAGCCATTCCTGACTGGGGGTGCGTACGCCCGCAACGAGCATTTTCAGTGACTGCTTCCATCCGTCTTCGAGCTTGCCGCCTTTGTGGCGACGGGAGAGCGAACCAGCCAGGTCTGTGCCAAGGCCGAATTCCTGAAGTCGTTCTGCAAGTCGCTGCTGAACCGCATTGATACCGGGTTTCTCCGGCTCACTTCGCTGACCACTCATTAGATCCCGCAAAGAGCTGATTTCCGCACGCATGCGGGCAAGCTCATCGGAATAGTTTGCATTAGCGGGGCTTTGACTCACCGGCTCTGCAAAATCGTCACTCACATCCCCGAGCAGCTCTGCAAATGATGCTTCAGCATAACCCTGACCTCGCGCGGCGCGACTTTCACGCACGTCGCGAATACGGGAGCGGGAGCGGCTCAGTTCATCCTCCAACCGGCGATGCCGCTCTGCCTGCATTTCTGCAAGGCGGGCGCCATTGGTGGCCTCACTGGCCTGTGCACCCAAACTCTGGCGCGCCATATTTTCGTCGTAGTCCAGCGCAGTGACGATCTCGACGCCACCGTCTACGCGGCGATTGGAAAGGATGACAGCATCAGGCCCCATTTGCTCGCTAACCTGCTTCAACGCCTCGGCCATGCTCTTTGCAAAAAAACGTTTAACTTTCATGATATTGCATCCTCCACCGGCCACGCTCTATCTGCGCTGCCCGTTCTTTCATCCGCCAGCCTATTGGCCCACGGACGCCACGATCGTAATTTGTTTGTTATCCGGTATTTCCTGGTAGGAGAGCACATGCAGCCGCTCCACACCGTAGCTGGCAAACTTTGCGAGTACCGGCCTCAAGGGCCCGGATACCAGCAAGATGGCGGGCTTACCCAGCATCTCCTGACGTTGCACGCTGTCTTGTAATGAGCGCTGCAGCTTCTCCACCATATTCGGCTCCAGAACCAGGCCTATATCTTCCAGCCCGCCAGATTGTTGACTCTGCTGAACAGACTTAAGCAATAACTGTTCCAAATCCGGATCCAAGGTAATTACCGGTATCTCCGAATCATTGCCACAGATGCTTTGGATGATCATCCTGCGCAGAGACTGACGCGCCACCGTGGTCAATAATTTGGGGTCCTGACTCTTTGGATGCACGTTCACCATAGATTCAGCAATGGAACGCATATCCCGGATGGGGACTTCTTCTTTGAGCAGGTTCTGCAGAACCTTCAGCAGGAGGCTGATAGACACAGTAGTCGGCACCAACTCCTCTGCCAGCTTGGGTGAGGCCTTTTCGAGCTGATCCAGCCACTTCTGCACCTCTTCGTGCCCCAACAGTTCGTGGGCATGCTTTTGCAGAACCTGGTTCAGATGGGTTGCAACCACCGTACTGGCATCCACCACGGTATAACCGAGCGTCTGCGCCTGATCTTTCTTTTCAGGCTCAATCCAGCTCGCATCCAGCCCAAAAGCGGGGTCTTTGCCCTCTATGCCTTCGATTTTCCCGAACACCTGACCCGGATCAATCGCCAGCTCGCGATCAGGGTGGATTTCCGCCTCCGCGATGGTCACTCCCATCAACGTGATCCGATACACGTTCGGCATCAGATCCAGGTTGTCGCGAATATGCACGGAGGGCATCAGGAAACCCAAATCCTGAGACAGTTTTTTACGCACGCCTTTTATACGGCTAAGCAACTGACCGCCCTGGGTTCTATCGACCAACGGAATCAGGCGATAACCCACCTCCAGCCCGACAATATCTACCGTGGCTACGTCGTCCCAGCCCAGCTCGCGGGTTTCGCCCGGCGCGGGTAACTGACGCCCCTGATCACCACCCACATCACCGGTTAACGGCAGATCACGCCCACCGGAGCCCGGCACAACACCCGCACCGCCCCGACTTGGGAACATGCCCCCCTCTTCCACTGTCTGGAGGTCTTTTTTCCAGATATACCAAGCACTCGCAGCTGCAATCCCGCCAAGCCCAAGGAAAGCCACGTGGGGCATACCGGGAATCAAACCAAGCAATATCAAAATGCCGGCAGCAATCGCCAGGGCTTTTGGTGCACTGAACATCTGCTGAAGAATCTGCCCACCCATATCCTGGCTGGAAGTAACACGGGTAACCATGATGGCAGCGGAGGTAGAGAGCAGCAGCGACGGGATCTGGGCAACCAGGCCATCACCAATGGTGAGCAAGGCGTAGCGCTCCATCGCAAGCCCGAAATCGAGGCCATGCTGAATCATGCCAATGGCAACACCGCCAATGATGTTGATTGCAAGAATCAGCAAACCGGCAACCGCATCACCTTTAACAAACTTCGAGGCACCGTCCATGGAACCATAGAAATCCGCCTCTTGGGCGATTTCTTCGCGACGGTGTTTTGCTTCGTCCTGGTTAACCAGGCCTGCGTTCAGGTCGGCATCAATGGCCATCTGCTTGCCGGGCATGGCGTCCAGAGTGAAACGTGCGCTCACTTCCGACACTCGGCCAGCACCTTTGGTCACCACCAGGAAGTTGATGATCATCAGAATGGCGAACACCACGAGGCCGACCGCGTAGTTACCACCAATCAGAACCGCACCGAAGGATTCAATAACCTTACCCGCTGCATCACCGCCTTCATGCCCCTCCAGCAATACAATTCGGGTAGATGCCACGTTCAGGGCAAGCCGCAACAGAGTCGCAACCAGCAGTACCGTTGGAAAAGACGCAAACTCCATGGGGCGCAGGGCATAAACACACACCAGAAGAATGACAATGGAGAGTGTAATGTTGAAGGTGAAGAATACGTCCAGCAAAAACGCCGGCATGGGCAGTATCATCATGCCCAGCAATCCCATCAACATAATGGGCACGCCGAGGTTACCCCGCGTCAGGGATTTGACGTTACTGAGGACTAAAGCTCTGTCCATGCCCTAAGCTACTCCGATTTACTGATTCTGAAGGCGTTTTCATGGTCGAGATTCTGACACATACGTATCTTTCACCCTGTTACCGCAAGATCCGTACCAGCCTGCACAGTATTTCATTCACAAGCTGACTTCTGGTGCCTGACTCACTCTGTAAGATGCGGTATCCTTGCGCGACTAAACTGCAACACACAACCCTTTAACCCCAGACCCAGAAAACAGGTGAGCCCATGCCAGTCCACGAGGTAAGACACCCCCTGATCAGACACAAACTCGGCTTGATGCGCCGCGCAGAGATCAGCACCAAGAATTTTCGTGAATTGGCCCAGGAAGTCGGGGCGCTGCTGACATATGAAGCAACCAAGGATTTCAGCCTGCAGGAAAAAACGATAGATGGCTGGGCCGGCCCGGTTAGCGTTGAACAAATTCAGGGCAAAAAAATCACTATCGTTCCCATTCTGCGAGCTGGGCTCGGCATGCTGGATGGTGTACTCAGCCTGATTCCGGTTGCCCGGGTGAGCGTGGTAGGCCAGATCCGTAATGAAGAAACTCTGGAAGCCAATACCTATCTGGAAAAGCTGGTGGGTGAATTGGATCAGCGTATGGCTCTGATCGTAGACCCTATGGTTGCGACGGGTGGCTCGATGATTTCTACCATCGACGTTCTCAAAAAAGCCGGGAGCACTGAAATCCGTGCCCTGGTACTGGTCGCGGCACCGGAGGGCATCAAGAAGGTTCTGGACGCGCACCCGGATGTATCCATTTACACCGCGTCTGTAGACGATGGCCTGAATGAGAAAGGCTACATACTGCCCGGGCTTGGCGACGCCGGCGACAAAATTTTCGGCACCAAGCAAAAGGACGTTTGATCATGGAAGACCACTCCAAGGATCCCGTTTGGAAGCAGGCGATTGCCGGCTCGCAAATGCTCCTGGTAGCATTTGGTGCGCTGGTTCTGATGCCACTGATTACAGGCCTCGACCCGAACGTTGCCCTTTTCACTGCCGGTGTGGGCACTCTGATTTTCCATATCGTCACTGGCGGCCAGATCCCTATTTTCCTGGCCTCGTCTTTCGCTTTTATCGCACCTGTGATCGCGTCCAAAGGCAAGTTTGGCCTTGAGGAAACCCTGGGCGGCCTGATGGCGGCAGGTATTCTTTATATCATCCTGAGTGGCGCCATAAAAATGCGGGGCACAGGCTTTGTAACACGCCTGCTGCCACCCGTAGTCATCGGTCCGGTGATTATGGTGATCGGTCTGGGGCTGGCACCTGTGGCTGTACACATGGCAGCCGGCCGCACCGGCGATGGCGCTGCTCAGCTGATACCCGAGGTTACAGCCCTTTGGATTGCAATGACGTCGCTGATTGTGACTATTGTTGCCTCGGTATGGGCTAAGGGCATTTTCCGCCTGATTCCCATTATGTTTGGCGTTATTGTCGGTTATGTGCTGTCTGCTTTTGCAGGCATTGTTGATACCACGCCCATCCAGCAGGCTCCCTGGTTCGCCGTTCCCAACTTTGTAGCGCCAGCGTTCAGCTGGGGGGCAATCATGTTCATGATCCCGGTCGCCATAGCACCGGCCATTGAGCACATCGGGGATGTTCTGGCGATCGGTAACGTGACCCGCAAAAACTATCTGGAAAAGCCCGGCCTGCACCGCACTTTGTTGGGCGACGGCCTGGCTACCAGTGCCGCAGCAATGCTAGGTGGACCACCGAACACTACGTACTCTGAAGTTACCGGTGCTGTAATGCTGACCCGCAACTTTAACCCGAAGGTTATGTGGTGGGCGGCCTGCACTGCGATCGTGCTGGCATTCGTAGGCAAGTTTGGTGCGGTTCTGCAGACTATTCCGGTACCGGTAATGGGCGGCATTCTGTGCTTGCTGTTCGGCTCTATTGCGGTGGTTGGCATGAGCACCCTGATCCGCCATCAAGTTGATCTGTCCCAGGCACGGAATCTGGTTATCGTGGGCGTAACCCTGGTGTTCGGCATCGGCGGTATGGTGTTGGGCCACCTGGAAGGTATCGCCCTGTGTGCAGTAGCAGCCATCATCCTGAACCTGATTCTTCCGGGTAGCCGCGAAGCGTGGGGCAAGGCGATTTACGAGCACAAAGAAGACTGACCTCAGCGTTAATTGTTGTCCCACTGGTGCCTTCGGGCACTGGTGGTGGCTCTCTCCTCTGTACATACCTTCCTTTTTGGTAGCCTGCCGACTTTGGTGTTTGCCTACGGGTGAGTATCCCTCCCAAAAACCGCTACGGGCACATCCATGTGCGCTTGTCTTCGGCCGTCCTTGGCCTACGACATTTTTGGGAGGGATACTCACCCGTAGGCTATCTGACTTCTCAGATATCTCGACATAGCGATATCGTGATGTTCGACGAGCGGTAGCGGCGGGGCGGTTCAGGACTGTCGGTGGCCAAGGACGGCCACCGTCAAGCCCCCATGGATGGGCTCGTAGCGTCCGCCGCTACCGCTCTGCCCCAAAACTACCCGGCTAAACCCAACTCAAATATCCCGCCGCAAATCAGACGGAATCGGTAAATCAGGCATCCCAGGCTTAGGCCCACGCCCTTTTCGGAACTGTCGGAGTTGAAACACGTAAGCCAGAACCTGAGCTATGGCCATGTACAAGCCATCGGGGATTTCATCGCCTATGTCGCTGTTGTGGTAAACCGCCCGGGTTAACGGCGGCGTACGGAGGATTTCCACTTTGTGCTCGCGGGCGATTTCCATGATTTTGAAGGCGGTCTGGTCATTGCCTTTAGCCACCACCATGGGTGCGCCCATGGAATCCGGATCGTATTTCAACGCCACCGCATAGTGAGTTGGGTTGGTTATAACCACGTCGGCCGTGGGCACATCCTGCATCATGCGGCGTTGAGCCATTTCGCGCTGGAGTTGGCGGATTTTGCCTTTGACCTCAGGCTTGCCTTCACTATCTTTGTACTCGTCTTTCACCTCCTGCTTGGTCATTCGCAGTTTTTTCTGATGATCGAAAATCTGAAACGGCACGTCGATCATGGCAATGATGATAGTCGCGCATGAGAGCAGGAAGAAGCTCCAACCCAATGTCCAGAGCACGTGTTCCATGGCAGGCACCGCCGGCTCATTGGCGATAGAGAGTAGGTCTTCGGTGCGAACGTTCAGAATCAGGAGCGCCAAGGCCATTACCAAACCCACTTTGGCGATAGCTTTGACCAGTTCAATCAGGGAGCGTGCGGAGAACATCCGGCCCAGACCCTTGATGGGGTCCATGCGATTGAGTTTGGGGGCTATGGCCTTGCCGCTGAACAGCAATCCCCCGATGCCTATAGAGCCAGCGATAGCGGCAATAACCAGGAGAACAAGAATTGGCGCGAGCGCCCAAGCCGCTTCTTTGGCGGAGGCCATCAGCTGAATGCTCATGTGCCGGGTGTCGAATATGGCTGAGCGTTCCAGAGTAAAGGCATCACGCATGATGGCTTCCATTGAGGCACCCAGTTGCGCCCCGAACATCAGCAGACCGCCAGCCCCAGCAATCAGGACCGCCATGGTAGCCAGCTCTTTTGATCGGGCAGTTTGGCCATCCTCCCTGGCTTTTTCGAGCCTTCGGGGGGTGGCCTCTTCGGTTTTCTCCTGACTGTTGTCGTTTTCTTCAGCCATGCTGGAACTCTTGGCTTATCAGTTAGGGTTGCCCTTGCAGGCCCCGCATGAACTCAAAGGTTTGCTCAGTGTAGTTCTGGAAGTGCGGCAGAAAGTTGGCGTGCAGCACCCATATAGCAAACAATCCAAAAATCAGGCCAATCGGGAAGCCCAGTGCAAAGATGTTCATTTGCGGCGCAGCCCTAGTCATTACGCCGAAGGAGATGCTGACGATGAGTACCGCAGTTACCGCCGGCAGTGCCAGCAACATGGCGGAGGTAAACATCCAGCTAATCCTGTGTGCCAGCTCCCAGACACCTACCTGGCCCAAGCCTTCCATACCGATGGGCATGGTTCGGAAGCTTTCAATAAACACCTCAAACGCCACCAGATGACCGTTCATGGCAAGGAACAGCAAGGTTACGGTAATGGTGTAGATTTGCGCCAGTACAGGCACGTTAACGCCGTTGGCGGGGTCGACCATGGAGGCGAAGCCAAGGCCCATTTGCATGGCGATCATCTGGCCGGCAACAACGAACAGCTGCCAGAGCGCCGTCAACGCGAATCCCATGCCTACGCCGATCAGTATTTGTTGGAGCGTGATAACAACGGCGTCCGCACTCAGAGCTTCGACTTTTGGCACTTCCGGAATCATCGGTACAATCAAAATAGTCATTAACAGCGCAAGCCCCAAGCGCACTCTGGCAGGAACCAACTGGGTACCGAAAATGGGGATGACCATCAGAAAGCTGGCCAAGCGGAACAGTGGCCAGAGGTGCTGCCCAACCCACTGGCCGAGCATGTCTGCATTGAGTTCCATGGGGGTCATGGATTAACCAATCAGGTAGGGGATGCTGGAAATCAGCCGGTGTGCATGATCCAGAAGTTTGGTCAGTAGCCATGGCCCCAAAACGATGATCACTATAAGTGTTACCAGCAGGCGCGGCAGGAAGCTCAGGGTTTGCTCGTTGATCTGGGTGGCCGCCTGGAAGGTACTCACCACCAGACCAATAACCAGTCCTGGCCCGATAATGACAGACGCAAAAAGCACAATCATCCAGAGGGCTTCACGGATGATGTCGATAACGGTTTCCGGAGTCATGCTGCTCTCCTGTTTCCCATAGCCTGTCTATATCCCGTAACTGGCTGCGAGGGTGCCCATGATCAGGGCCCAGCCGTCCACAAGAACAAACAGCATAATCTTGAACGGCAGCGAGATAATGATGGGTGACAACATCATCATACCCATGGCCATCAACACACTGGCGACGACCATGTCGAGAATCAGAAACGGAATAAACAGTATAAACCCTATCTGGAATGCTGTTTTCAGCTCACTGGTCACAAACGCCGGCATCAGTATCCAGAACGAGACATCCTGAGCCGTATCATACTTCACGTCTGCAATGCGCATGAACAGCGCAAGGTCGTCTTCCCGGGTTTGCCCCAGCATGAATTCCTTGAAGGGTTTGCTGGCAAGCTCCACCGCCTCCAAAGAGGTCACCTCTTCTTGTAAATAGGGCTGCAGTCCTACCTGGTTGGCCTCTTCAAGCACAGGCTTCATGATGAAAATACTGAGAAACAGCGCAAGGCCAAGCAGTATCTGATTTGAAGGCGTCGCCTGTAGGCCCAAAGCCTGGCGCAATATTGCAAAGACTACGATGATGCGAGTGAAGGATGTCATCATCATCAGCATGGCAGGCAGGAACGTCAGCGCCGTCATCAACGCTAGAATTTGCAGGGTTACCGTGTACTCCTGAACACCCTCGCCCTCACCGGGCTGAACGGTGAATGCGGGAATGCCAGGCAAATCTGCGAACGCCAAAGGCGTCCACAGCAGGCCTGCGAGCACAACGAAGAGCGGAAAGTGTCGTTTGAGCTTGGCCACCATCATAGGGCTAATCATTCCTTGCTCGGAGCTGTCCAGGATTTGCCAATCATGCCCTGCAGGCGTTTGGCGAAGTCTCCGGAATTTGCTTTACCTGCATCCACAACCGGTTCTTCAAACACCTGCAGTGTTCGTATAGCGGATGGGGTGATCCCCAGTAAGATCTGCTGGCCACCCACTTCAATCAACGCAATGCGCTCTCGGGCGCCAATGGCCATTACGGAGACAACTTTGATGGCATTGTTATTCATGCCTGTCATGCCATTCATTCTGCGAATGATCCAGGCACAACCATAGATAACGGCGATGACGGCCAGCAAGCCGACGCCCAGGCTAAGCAAGGTGCCCAAGGTATCCGGAGCGTTGCCTGTCATTTTTGCAGGAGCACTCTTTACGGCCTCAGCGGATTCTTCTGCAATGGCAGGAACTGCCAGCAGGAGCAGCGACACTACCGCCGTCTTAATCCTCATATTATTTCTGCAGCCGCTTGATGCGCTCACCCGGGCTGATCACATCGGTCAGGCGGATGCCGAATTTTTCGTTGACCATAACCACTTCGCCGTGGGCGATAAGGGTTCCGTTTACCAGCACATCCAGCGGCTCGCCTGCAAGCCGATCCAGTTCGATCACCGAGCCCTGGTTCAGTTGCAGCAGGTTGCGTATGGGTATTTGGGTGTTCCCGACCTCCATGGAGATACTGACGGGTATATCCAGAATCACATCCAGATCTGGCGGCGTAGCGCTGCCTGTGGTCGCGATGCCACTTTCGTCAAACTCCTCCATGGGAGCGGTGCGGACGCTGCTATCGGCGCTTTTACCAGCCCCTGTCTCCCCAGCCTCTTCCATAGCTTGAGCCCACTCATCATCCGTGGACTCTTCGGAGCCTTCATCACCGGACTCTTCCATAGCCGCTTCCCATTCGGCAGCCAGCTTTTCGTCCTCGCTCAGCTCCTGACCTTCTTTCTTGTCGTCAGCCATTGCGTCCTACCTTCGATTGTTTTTTTACCTTTGGGCGTTCCGCCCGCTCATGAATTCTCAACGCCAGCTTTCCGTCCCGGGTTCCCATAGTTGCCTTGTAAATGGGAATACCATTGGCGGTGACTGTCAGATGCTCAGGCACCTCTACCGGTATAATATCGCCGGCCTTCAGCTTGGCGACCTCCCTCAGGGAAATCCGGCGCCTGCAGACAGTGGTATTTATTGGGACCTCCACCTCTTTGATGTCTTCCTGCATGGCGCTGACCCAGCGCTCATCCACGTCATCAACGTCGCTTTGCACACCAGAATCGAGCACGTCACGGATAGGCTCAATCATTGAATAGGGTAAAGCAAAGTGTAGCTCACCCCCGCCTCCATCGAGCTCTATATGAAAGGTGCTGACCACCACCACCTCGCTGGGGCTGACTATGTTAGCCATGGCCGGGTTTACTTCGGAACTGAGGTATTCGAAATCGACTTTGATAACCGCTTGCCAGGCTTCCTGCATGTCCTGAAAAACCTGGTTCAGGACCATCTGAACAATGCGGTTTTCTGTTGGCGTGAACTCGCGGCCTTCGATCTTGGCATGTCGCCCCTCACCGCCAAAAAAGTTATCAACCAGTTTGAATACAAGCTTTGCATCCAGAACAAACAGGGAGGTTCCCCGCAGCGGGCGTACCTTGCAGAGATTCAAACTGGTGGGCACATACAGAGTGTGTATGTACTCGCCAAATTTCATGATCTGAACGCCGCCAGTGGAGACATCCGCATTGCGGCGCAGCAAGTTAAACAGGCTGATACGGGTGTAGCGGGCAAAGCGCTCGTTTATCATTTCCAGCGTCGGCATCCGGCCCCGGACAATACGATCCTGACTGGAAAGGTCGTAGGACTTTACACCGGTTTCGTCGCTTTCTTCATAGGTATCAATGTCACCTTCATCTACGCCGTGAAGGAGCGCATCAATTTCATCCTGTGACAGTAAATCCTGCATACCTTGTCCTGCCGCTGAAAAGCTTTGCCCAAGAAAGGGCTCTGTTGCGCTAACTATTGAACTACAAAGTTCCTGAACAACACCCTGGTGATGGCGGACTCGCCTTCCTGCTCCAAAACCTGATTCACCGTACCCAGCATACTGGCCGCGAGATTTTTACGACCGTCTGGCGTTTGCAGTTCAGCAAAGCTGCTATTCCCAAGCACCATCACCAACTGGCTACGAATCAAAGGCATGTGCAGCTCGGCCGCAGCCAGAGCCTGAGGACCCAGCGCTTCCAGCGAGACATACACCTGCACATAACGCTGGCGCCCCTCTCCCTGAACCGTTGTTACCAGAGCTTTGTCGATCTCCAGATAAGCACTGGGTATAAAGGGCTCTTCGATTACTGCATTGTCCTCGCTGGCGGCGTCGCCCCCCATACCGGGTATAGTGCCACCTAGAAACCACAGGGTTCCTGCAACGGATAACGCTATTGCCAATATCACTACGATCACCAGCAAAATGATCAGTTTCAGTTTGCCTTTTTTGGCTGGTGTTGCTTCAGCTGCGCTGTTTTCTGCCATAGTGTTTTTCGCCAAAAATCCGCCGATGAACGCTCATGTCCATGACGTTTGTATATTTGTTTGCAAGGAGTGGGCCAGAACGCCCTACCCTCCGTTCAGTCCCGCAGTTTAGCCTTGCAAGAGGTGTTGGGCAAAGACGTTTGGCGAACAGAACTCAGTATTTAGTGCTGATGCTCAGGCAAATACATCGATAGCGCCGTTCCAGCTCAGGTCAAGATTGCCGGCTTGCCCTCCTTCGTCACCGCCTTCCAGTGCTGAGAGTGTTGCGCCAGTCCCGGACGATGAGCCATCCCCTTCGCCAGCATTCTGCTCTCCAGACGAGTTCCGCGAGTTATCCGACACGTCAAACTGAGCCAGAGAAAGCCCTTGCTCACCGAGCATGTCACGGAGCCGGTGAGAATGAAGTTCCAGCTGCTCCCGAACCACAGGGTTGGCTGCATGTACGGTAATGTTGGCCTGGTCATTCTGAACCCGTACCCGAACCTCCATTGGGCCCATGTCAGGAGGCGTCAGATGAATTTCGGCCACCGACAGATTTTTCGCAGTGAGCCAACTGAGTTTCCCCATCAGTTTGTCGCCCCATTCTGCATGATTTACCGGCACATCAACCGATGTTGCGTAGCTCCTCAGAGGTACCTGTGCGTCTGCCGCCAGTTTGCCGGCAGCATTGTTGGCATTTTGTTGGGATACCAGCTCAACCGCCGATTCGAAACGGGTTCCTGTCAGAAGCGCAGAAGGATCAACAGAGCCGGCTGATTTACCGGCCAAGGGCATCAATGCATCGGTTAACTGCGGGGAGGTTTGTTCCGATTTAACTCCGGCAAGCCCGGCAACCAACCCGGCACCTGGCGCTGTTACCGCTGGATTGTTAGCAGCTAATCCGCCTGCCGCAGATACCTGCCCTGTTGCCGGCACCAACAGTGCCTGTAATTCTGCAAATGTAAGAGGAATGGCGAGAGATTCCATCTCGGGCGCAAGTTCTGCGCTCGCTCCGTCAGCACCTGTACCAACCACAGTTGCTTCATCTGATGTGGCGGCTTTGCCATTTTTGCCCGGTTCACCGGGCTTCCCCGAAGGCTGAGCCTGGTTCGCATTCGGCTCGCTGTTGGCGTTTCGAGAACTTTTTGCTTCGGCCTGTTTGTTATCGTCGCGACGCTGGGCCTGTTGGCGATCCAGCCGTTTCTGCTCCGAACGGGAAACAGAATCATACCGGCTTTCACCGGCCACATTATCTCGACCTGATCCAGTTTTGGAGGCACCGGCATCATTCTGCATCCCTGGTGCGGGAGTCTGGGGAAGAACCATCTGAGTCATGGCAACCTCTTGCCGCTTTTGAACCCTGGATGCCTGATTCAGTCCGCTTCGCAGCGGATTATCAGGCTCATACCCAGATAACTGCAAAAGCGGTGCCAGCCTATAGGCCTGGGTGCTATTGCCGGCTCAGCAGGCTATCCCGCGCGCCCAGCCATGAGCGTGTGCAGGGCATCCGTCACCCGCTGAAATTCCACTTCAATGGCCGCAAGAACAGGCGGTGCATCACTCAGGCGCTCGTCCTGCCCCGCTTTCTCCACTTCTCGGCTGAGGGCTCCAAGACGCGGTGCTCCAATATTGATGCAACTGCCCTTAAAGCTGTGAGCGGTATGGGCCAGCGCGCCTGCATCGCCATCACTTAAGGCTTTCTTCAGGCTTTCAATTCTATCTCTCGAATCGCTGAGGTAGGTGTTAATGAGTGTTTCGAACTCATCTTCCATTACATCCTGAAGCTCCGCCAGAGCTTCTTCATCAAGGTGTGGTTTATCAACCATGACCAACTCCCTTGTTCCTGTTAAAGGTTATTATTAAAAGAACCATTCATAGACAACTTCCACCCGGTTCCCTTTCTTATAAAACTGGACCGATTTCGCCAATCGCTTTATTAATGCCAAGCCCCTGCCGCCGTAGCGGGGACCGCTCTGCGCCATCTCTGCGGCTTGCAGAACAGGATGGTTGTGGAAGTCGAAGCCTTCACCGCTGTCTTCGCAGACAACACGCAAACGCCCACCCCAAGCCATCAAATCGTGATGAAAGCTGAACCGTATATAGTGACCTTTCACCCTGCTCAGGCGTTTGGCCCGCTCGGAATAGTAACGGTCAAAGCCCTCAGGGGTGTACTTCCATTCCGATGGAAGCTGAAGCACACCGTGCTCTAGCGCATTATTGTACAACTCTGAAAGCAGTGTATAGATTTCTCCGCTCTTTCTCCGCAACCCGGGCACCTCCATACAAATATGCAGGAGCAGTGGCAGAGGGTTAAACTCCCCCAACGTGCTGTCCTGGAGTTCATACACACTACGCCACTGGGTTGGCCCAGCCAGGGTCGAAAGCTCAACGGCATCAGGCAAAACCACCTGACCTGCCTCTTCCACCATTTCCAGACAGCAGAGCGTGAGATCGTCGCCAAACTTTTGCTGCCCCGTAAACCGCTGTATTTCCCCCATCAGCGCATCAAATGGATGCCTGTCCAAGCCAGCGCTTTCTATAGCCCGGCGAACGCCCTGCTCGCCAAAGACCTGCCCCTCTCCGTCAGTGCATTCCAACACGCCATCAGTCATCAAGAGTAACCGGTCACCTGGGCGCGACCTGACGGTTTCCATGTCTGCATTAAACTGATCAGGGCTCAGTATCCCCAAGGGCAAATGACGCGAAGGCAGGCTGGAACGCTCTGTTGGCGATCGCATCAGCCACATATCAGGCAGACCACCATTCCAGATGTTTAACTGATTCAGAGCAAAGTCCACTTCCACCATAACACCGCAGCAGAACATATCTTTCGGGAGTATGCGGACCAGCTTCTGGTTTATCTCCCTGAGGATATCGGCGCCATTAAAACCCTTACCCGCCATACCATAAAAGGATTCGGCCACAGGCATGGCGCCAATAGCAGCTGGCAATCCATGGCCAGTAAAATCTCCCGCGAATACAAGCATCCCACCGGCAGGCCGTGGCGAGGCGAACAGTACATCACCACTGAATACTGACAAGGGGGATGCATGGAAGCGAATGTTAGGCGCATTCAAGCAACCGGTATGAGCGACGTTATCAAAAACCCCCCGAGCTATGTGCTGTTCTTTTAACAACTGGCGGTTTCGCTCATGCATCAAGTCGCGCTGATTAGACAGCGCCCGGTGCATCAGGCGCATCCGGTTGAACGCGTTGACCTTGGCTTCAATCATTATCCGGTTATAGGGCTTGCTGAGAAACCCGTCCCCTCCGGCTTCAAGGCACCCTGCCAGGTCCTCGGGTTCAGTCAGTGAGGTAATGAAAATCAGCGGCACAAGGCGCTCGCACGAAAGTTTCTTGATATGTCGCGCGGCTTCCATACCATCCATGGAGGGCATGAGTGCATCCAGCAAGACAATATCCGGCGCTTCTGACTGAAAGAGCGCCACCGCCTCACGCCCATTGGCCGCATCGACTACCCTGTGGCCCAGGCGCTTCAGTATGGCTTTCAGTATCAGGCGGTCACTGTCGCTGTCGTCTGCAATAAGAATTTTAAGGGGGATGGTCTCTGCTGCAGATTCGTCCATGGCAGGTTTCCGTGATCTGCGGGATCACCGAATGGTGAATAGTTGCTCAAAGTTGGAAATGGTCAGTATCTTGCGGACATCGTTGTTGCATTTCTCAATGACAATATCGGCACTGTCTCCCCCGGCATGATCCCGGAGCAGGAGCAGCATACCCAGCGCAGAACTATCGAGATAGGTCGCGTCTGACAAATCCACAACGTAACCGCTAACATCTCGCCCACCATGCTCATAGGCATCCCTAAAGGCCTGATGGGTGCTGAAATCAAAGCGACCTTCTATCTTGATGGTCAGGGACCGTCCATCGCGACTGCGGTGAGTCTCAATCGGCATCCGCTTAAACCTCCGGTGGCATTCGTTAAAACATTCGGCAGCCTTGGTTCAGGCAAACCTTGTTTATACTAGGATAGCGCAGCGCTGTCAGATTGCATGGAGTGAAGATTAATTCAGCGCAAGCGTCATTGACGACGGCGAGCAAAAGCCCGGCCTGCAGCCTCATCCGCATTCTTTTGCTCTTGAGCATCCTGCGCCCTGCTTTCTTGCTGGCGACAGGTTTCAATGTATTTTTCCATACCCCGCCGACGCTCCCAGGCTTGCTGCCACTCTCGCCGGCGGGCCTCAAACATTGCTTCAGCCTGAGCAAGTTGTTTCTGTTGCTGCAGGATAACCTGATCAAGCTGGGCAATAAATGCCTGCCAGGCTTGCAAACGATTTACCTGCACCACGCCATGGGCGTTGTTTCGGATCTGATCCCGGTATTCCTGCTGGTAACGGTTGAGCTTTTCGACCTGCTCACTGTGTTGCTCCACCACTTCGCGAGCCTTGCCCATCTGCTCCAGCGCTTCCTTCTCCTTCCGTTCTTCGAGAGTGAGCACAACTGCGAGGCGTTGGGAGCGTAGCATTAACCAGCACCTCTAGTGGCTCCGGCCGTTGGGTCAGGAGCGGCGGATCTACGGCGTTCCGGTGAACGCCTCTCGGGCACCACCGACAACAAGCCCTCAATACTTTCAGGTAGCGACGCACGCTCGTTCAGATCCTGCTGCAGGAACTGGCGCATGTTGCTGATGTGGGTAATGGCGAAATCGGTTTCGGGGTCGGAGCCTTTCACGTATGCACCTACACTGATCAAATCCCGTGCCTGCTGATAACGTGAGTAAACCTGTTTGAACCGCTGGGAACGGGCAAAATGCTCGGTTTCTGTTACTTGTGGCATAACCCGGCTGATGGACGCTTCAACGTCGATGGCTGGGTAATGGCCCTCTTCCGCAAGCCTTCGGGACAGCACAATATGACCATCCAGTATGGCTCTGGCGGCATCTGCAATGGGGTCTTGCTGGTCGTCGCCTTCAGTCAACACAGTATAGAACGCAGTAATGGAGCCGCCCCCGGGCAAACCATTGCCGGTACGCTCCACCAGTTGCGGTAATTTGGCAAATACCGACGGCGGGTAGCCTTTGGTTGCCGGTGGCTCACCAACCGCCAACGCAATTTCTCGCTGGGCCTGCGCATACCGTGTGAGGGAGTCCATCAACAGCAGTACGCGTTTGCCTTTGTCGCGGTAGTACTCTGCAATGCGAGTAGTAAGCATGGCCGCACGCAATCGCATCAAGGGTGAATCATCCGCCGGAGAGGCAACAACGACCGATCTCGCCAGGCCCTCTTCACCCAGTATATCCTCGATGAATTCTTTAACTTCCCGGCCCCGCTCACCAATCAAACCAACAACGGTGATATCGGCGTCGGTGAAGCGGGTCATCATGCCGAGCAACATACTCTTACCCACACCACTGCCCGCAAACAGGCCCAAACGCTGACCCTGGCCAACGGTCAGCAGGGCATTGATAGCCCGGATGCCCACATCCATGGATTGGCGCACCGGGGCGCGGTTAAGGGGGTTGATGATATCGCCGGTCAGAGGCACTCGGGCTTCAGCCTGCAATGGCCCTTTGCCATCAAGGGGCTCGCCACTGCCATCCACCACACGGCCAAGCATAAGCGGACCAACAGGTACCCGGCTGGCAGACGATAGCCGAACCACCCTTGCCCCAGGCTTGAGGCCCTCAATGGCCGTTAGCGGCATGAGGTAGACTTTATCATCCTCAAACCCCACCACTTCGGCCTCAACGGTGCTACCGCCCTCTCCTTTGATCACGCAGCGGTCGCCCACCACCATGGGGCAGCCGACACACTCGAGCGTTAGCCCGACCATTCTGGTCAGGCGCCCGGAAAGCTCGGGTTCCAGATCTGCACGGAGGTACGCCTGATATCGATTGAGGCGATCAGCCAGGGAGGATGTCATCTGGCTCGCCTTCGATGGGTTTATCTTCAGTGGGTGTTTCTCCCGGGGAGCTCAGCACGTCCCGCTGAAAATCTGTCAAGTCATCCATCAGTGCACCCAGTTCTTCTGGCTCACCGTTTTCACCGTCACCAATCTGCTGCTCCAACATGCTCTGAACAGCACGCTGAAAGCGTTTTTCGACGGTAAAGTCTACAAGGCTATTGCGGGTTTCAACCCGACAGCCGCCAGGCAATACCTTATCATCTTCCACAACAGAGGCTGTCGCTTCAAAACGCTCGGCTACTTCGCGAACGGCACTTTGGTCGTCCGGATGAACATAAATTCGGACGTTTTCTGCTGTTGTGGGCAATGCTTCTATGGCACGCCGCACCACTTTGCGTATCTGTGAAGAGTCGATGGTCAGTTCGCGGTAAACAACGGCCCGGGCAAGAACCATGGTCAGGTTCAGCAGTGACGTTTCAATTTCATCCTGGTGCCGACCGATAGGCACCAGTAACTCTCCCAGCAACTGTTCAAGGCGATCAAGGCTTGCGCTGACGTCCTTGCGGGTTTCATCGTAACCTTCGTTCTGGCCGCGCTCTTTCCCTTCGGCAAGCCCTGCTTCAAGGCCTTCTTTATGGCCCTGTTCAAAACCTGCGGCTCGGCCCTCCTGCAATCCCTGCTCCCGGCCTTCGTTAAGGCCATCTTCATGCGCAGCCTGGCGAATTTCAGCCATATCGCCAGCGGTCAGAGGCTTCAGGTCACGCTCTTCCACGCGGGCAACCTCATTACCACGAGCATCCAGCAAGGGGAGCTCCCACCGCTCATAGGCGGTCAGTTCCTCCTTGGGAATGCGGCTGAGATCTTTAACAGTATCTTTGGAGGAGTCTTTCATCACATCATTTCTTCACCCGCGCCGCCCAGCGTGATTTCTCCCGCTTCGGCCATACGACGGGCAATGTTAATAATGTCTTTCTGAGCGGATTCTACTTCGCTCACCCGCACCGGGCCTTTCGCTTCCAGATCATCCTGCAACAACTCGGCTGCTCGCTTGGACATGTTCTTGAATATCTTTTCCTGAACCGCGTCATCGGCACCTTTCAGGGCAACAACCAGCACTTCAGAGGACACCTCTCTCAGCAACGCCTGAATACCCCGGTCGTCGATATCCTTGAGGTTATCAAACACAAACATGAGGTCTTCGATGGTGGTTGCGAGGTCCGGATCCATATCCTTGATGGAATCCAGCAGGCTGCCTTCAATGCTGCGATCCATAAAGTTCATAATGTCCGCCGCCCGCTTTATACCGCCTATGCGGCTGGTCTGGGCCGCCGATCCGCCGGAGAACTGTTTCTCCAGAATGTCGTTGAGCTCTTGCAGGGCTTGGGGCTGAATGCTTTCGAGCGAGGCCACCCGCATCATTACGTCGAGGCGTACCTTTTCATCCAGAGTTGCCAAAATCTCGGCAGCTTGGTCCGGATCAAGATAGGAGATAACTATGGCCTGAATCTGCGGGTGTTCGTAACGGATAATATCGCCGACAGCTCTCGGCTCCATCCATTTCAGTGTATCGAGACCGGTGGTATTGCCGCCGATAAGAATGCGATCAATCAGGCTCGCGGCCTTGTCGTCGCCCAGAGCCTGAGTCAGCATGGCGCGAATATAATCGTCATTGCCCACACCCAGTCCGGTTTGGCCGCCTACTGCATCCACAAACTGGTTCAACACATAGGTCACATCACCCTTGCTCACGTCCTTCATCTGAGCCATGGCAACACCCACCCGCTGGACCTCTTTGGGGCCCATATGCTTGAGCACTTCAGCAGCATCTGCTTCGCCCAGAGACATCAGCAGAATCGCCGCCTGCTCTACCCGAGGAATCTTCCTTTGAGGCGCTTTGGGTGCATCAGCACCTGGCGCTCCGGATTGATCAGTCATCAACATTCACCCACTGGCGCATCACCTGAGAGACCCTCGCCGGATCTTCGGCAATCAGGCCTTTAAGAGCATTCAGTTGTCTATCATAGCTGTCTGTAGCGCCCGGCAAAAGCAAGTCGTCCTGCGAGGACAATGCCTTCCGCAAAGCGTCGTTGTCACCTTCGTCATCATACCCATCCAAATCAGAATCCCCACCCCGGGAACGCTGGCCACCACCGGACAGGCTCTTCAATGTTGGTCGCAACAGGCCTAGCACCAGTACCAAAATCACCAGACCAGCCAGAACCTGCTTCATGAGATCCCAAAACCAGGGCTGCTCCCAGAACCCCGGTGTTTCAAACTCGTAAGCTTCTTCCGGGGCGAACGCTGTATTCATTACGGTCACACTGTCGCCGCGCGCAGCGGAATAGCCTACAGCATCCCGCACCAGCATGCTCAGCCGCTGCAACTCCTGCTCGGGCCAGGCTTCATAGGTTACCGCGCCGGTGTCCGGATTGACCACTTTCATGTCGTCTACAGCCAGTGCAACCGTTACACGCCTTACGCGTCCGAGCTCCTGCCGGGTGTAGCTAACCGTGCGATCCATCTCATAGTTGCGAGTAGACTCCTTACGCACGTTCACCGGCGGTGGTACCGGCACGCCGCCCTCTACATTGCCGGCTTGCGCATTAGCCTGTTCAGGCACCGTCGCGTTTGCAGGAGGCTGATTGGACAGAGCCCCCGGCACGCCGCCGTTAAAACCGGCGACACGTTGCTCAGTGAGATCACGCTCGCTGCGCACCGCTTGTTGCTCCGGGTTGAACAGCTCCTCGGCCTGCTCAACTGAAGAGAAATCCAGGTCTGCAGACACTTCGGCCCGGTACCGGCCTTCGCCAACAATAGGCGCAATCAGGGAGGCAACGCGGCGCGTCAGCCTCTCTTCCAGGCGCGAGGTGTATTCGTATTGATCCTGCATCCGCTCGCCATCGCCGCGAGTAGTTTTACCAGTCAACAGGTTCCCGTTCTGATCAACAACCGTGACATGGTCTTTGTTCATCATTGGAATACTGCCGGCAACCAGATTCACAATCGCTGCAATCTGTTCCTGTTCCGGGCGACGGCCTGCAAATACTTCCAGGAAAACCGATGCGGTGGGATCGCGGGCATCCCGCACAAATACGGAACGCTCCGGAATAGCCAGGTGAACCCGGGCAGCGCGCACGCCACGCATACTGCTGATGGTGCGCGCCAACTCGCCCTCAAGACCACGGCGGTAGCTGACGGTTTCCATGAACTGGGAGGTACCCAGGCCACGATCCTTGTCGAGCAGTTCGTAACCCATGGTTTTTTGATCCGTAACGCCCTCGGCAGCCAATTTAAGCCGAGCCGTGTATACCTGATCGGAAGGCACCAACAGAGCACCGGAGCGCGTATCCATTTTATAATCGATGCCATTGCTGTCGAGAATGGTGGTTACGTCTTGCGGGTTGTATGCAGACAAATCCCCCACCACTGGCTGATAATTCGGTTCCTGCGCCCAGAGTACAACTGCGAGGCCCAAGGCAACACTGGCAGCAAGCCCCACCATCAGGCCAACCTGCCGCAGCAGGTTCAGGCGGTTAAAGCCCAGAAACAAATCATTGTTGCTTTCGGAGCCACCGCCACCCTGAGTGGCTGGCATATTAGGGATTGTTTCTGCGGGAACGCTGGCCATGTCTGTGCTCCGTTATCAGATCGGCATATTCATGATGTCTTCGTAAGCTCTAACCACCCGGTTACGTACCTGGGTTAAAGCTTCAAAAGACACAGTGGATTTCTGGGCTGCAATCATCACGCGGGTAATATCCACAGTGGGGTCGCCCATATCGTAGGCCGTGCGCAATGCGTTGGCATCCTGCTGAACCTCGTTCACATTGTTAACGGCCTTGCTCAGCATGTTGCCAAAGCTGGATGTTTCCTGGGTTTGATCAACCTGGCGCGGACCGTCGATACGGCCACGCACTGACAAATCCTGGTCAACACGCTGGTTCTGATTCATTTGCGAACGCAGTGCGCGGATATCGGAAAGAACACTGTTGATGTCGGCACGCTGAACCATAACTTTCTCCTGACACCACCCCTGCAGGGGCCGGCTTGCTGGTCTAACTGTATTGATTAAGACTAAGCAATGGTCAGGCCAGAATTACTTTACCCTTAATTTACATTAACTTATGAGCAACAACTGGAGACAGGCTGTCCATCGCGACAGAGTTTTGACAGGATTCAATTACCCACAATACCTGTGGATAAGATTGTTAACACAGCAAGGACAGGTCACCTACAACACCATGGAACGGGGCCTGCAGAGAACTGGTGCGAAATTGAACAGTATGAGGCGCGCAGGCATAAAAAAGGCACCCAGAGGGTGCCGAATGAAGGGGTACTACGGTAAATCGGGTTTACGCCATAGCCAGCTCAGCATCCAGATCTATTCCGGCCTCGCGCATCTGAGCCAACTTGTATCTCAGTGTTCTGGGGCTGATGCCCAACTGTTCGGCAGCCCTGTTGCGGCGACCCCGCTCGCTTTTGAGCGTCTGGATAATGATACGAAACTCCTGCTGGCGCAGATCATCTCCCAATGACCCAGCTTCAACGGCTGCCGGGGCTGTGTCGACTGCCTCTTGATATCCTGACGCTGGCAGCCCCTCGTGTGGCAGGAACGGCTCTTCAATACCCGCTGCAACCGGTACCGGGGCTGCCGATGCAAGTGCCTGACCATCGAAGCGTCCGCTGGTGCCCATATCGAGGCACAGGTCGCCCGCATGAATTACGTTACCCTGATGCAGAACCAGTGAACGCTGGATAGCATTATCGAGCTCCCGCACATTCCCGGGCCAACTATGCTGAGCCAGTGCATTGCGGGCATCGGCAGCAAAGCTGATGCCGGTCAGTTTCATTTTGCGGCAGTGCTTCTTCAACAAATAAGTTGCCATGGGCAGGATATCCAGCGGGCGCTCCCTCAATGGCTGCCAATGCATGGGAAATACGCTCAGCCGGTAATAAAGATCTTCCCGGAACCGGCCTTCCCGTACAAAATCTGCGAGATCCCGGTTGGTGGTCGCAATCACACGAACATCCAATGAGATGGTTTTGCGCCCACCTACCCGCTCCACTTCCCGCTCTTGCAGAACACGAAGCAATTTGGATTGCAGTGCCGGATCCATCTCTGACACTTCATCCAGCAAAATCGTTCCACCATTAGCTTGTTCGAATTTACCTGGCGCCGATGCTATCGCGCCGGTAAAGGCACCTTTCTCATGGCCAAAAAGAATCGCTTCAAGCATGTTCTCGGGAATAGCCGCACAATTTATGGCCACAAACGGCTGCTCCGCCCTGGGCGACTGCTGGTGAATGTACCTTGCCAGCACTTCTTTACCGGTACCGCTCTCGCCGGAAATCATTACTGTAGAATCACTGCCAGCCACCTTGGCTGCCAATTGGAATATGCGCTTACTGGCCGGATCTTCAGCTACTGGTTCATCGCCAGACTTCGGGCGACTGCCACCGACCACCTTGGTGACAGCATCAACCAATACTTTTGGCTCAAAGGGCTTAACCAAATAATCCACTGCACCGGATTGCATGGCAGAAACCGCATGGCTGATCTGTCCGTATGCGGTAATCAGCATCATCGGCAAGCCTGGATAAAGGCGCTGCACCTCTCCCAGCAGTTCATGGCCGGAGAGGCCGGGCATGTTTACATCACTAACCACCATATCGACTGGCGCCTCTGCCAGCCGGACCAAGGCCTCATGGGCATTGGCAGCTTCACGCACGCGAAACTTTGCCAGTTCCAGAGTGGTTACCAGCGCCTCCCGCAGGTCGCGGTCATCTTCAACAATCAGTATCTGAGCCTTGGCCATGGCTGCCTCCGATTAAACGGTCTTACGAGAAGGGTTACGAGAAATATTGCTCAAAAGCGGCAGGCGCAGAGTTGCAATAGCGCCGCCCTGCTCTGGCGAATCAATAGAAAACTGCCCTTGGTGCGCTTTAACAACGGCCTGCACAACCGCCAGGCCAAGCCCGGTTCCGTGAGATTTCGTTGTGTAAAAAGCTTCCGCCAGCCTGCCAGCTTCTGATCTGACAAAGCCCGGGCCGTTATCCATTACACGGATCAGTATCTCGCCCGCTTCCAACGTAACCTGGACAGCAACGGCGGTTGCACCAGCCTCAAGGCTGTTATTCACCAGATTGGTACAGGCGCCGACCAACGCATCCCGGTTACACATCAACCGACAATCCACTGGCACATCATTCCTTAGCATTACATCCGAGCCGGATGCGGGCTTAATGCCTTCCAGTGCCGATTCCAGAGCTGAAACAAGTGTTGCGGCAGAAAGCTCCTCCGCCAAACGAGTCTCGCCCCGGGCAAAAATCAACATATCTCGCACCTGTTGCTCCAGGTGCGTAAGCCGTGACATCAAGCGGGAAGCACAACGCTGGCGCATTTCGTCATCCAGATCATCCTGGGTTAAGTGACCGCCGTAGAGAATAGCTGCAGACAAAGGGGTGCGAATCTGGTGCGCAAGCGACGCAACCATCTTGCCCATGGCGGAAAGCCGCTGTGCGTGAGCAAGCTGTGATTGCAGGTGACGGGTTTCGGTCTGATCGGTCAGCAGAATCAACTGCCCTGGCTGGTTCTCCATAGTACGGATTTCAATGCTCACCCGGCGCCCATCTTTCAAAGACACCTCGTGACCATCATCCCGGCGTGGCGAGAAACAACGGCGTATCACATCCACCCAGCGCTCACCTTCCAAAGGCTCACCCAACAACGCCGCCGCCGCCGGATTACTCTGGGACACCACACCCTGGCTATCCAGAACCACCACACCCGCTGGCAGAGCTTTCAAAAGAGTAGAAAGCCGATCAGCCAACTGCTCCTTCTCCTCCAGTTCCTGCTGACGCTGCAGCGACTCTTGGCTCAATTCGCCAGACAACTGGTTAACCCGCGACTCCAGCGTGCGATAAGAATCGGTAATCTGCCGCGACATCTGGTTAAACATCTCCAACGCAGAATCCACCGCCTCATCATCCTGCTGCGGAAACAACGCCCTAACCTTATCGTTAGCATCCGCCGCAGCATTGGCCTGGGCCTCATGCTCCACCGACTGAATGACAAACTGTGCCTGACTCATAACCTGACTCCCGATTAACCCGTCATACCGGGCCACACCCTTCGGATGATTCGTTTGCAGGTTACAAAGCGAGCTTCGTGCCAACTAGACTTTTATTATATAAATCAAAGAGTAAAATTAACCAAAGAAAGACAAGCGACGGGTTTACGTCGCCCAGAAACGAGAAAACGCCAAAGGCCATAAACCTTTGACGTCTTATTGTCAGAATCCAAACCCAAGTAACAATCCAGCACCGCGGAACCAAATTGCGATGTACAGGCGGGATTGGGGAACTCTTTTTTTAAAGGACCGCTTGTCTGAGCAAAGCGAGTTTTGCGGCACTTTCAAAAAAGAGTTCCCCAGTCCCGCTACCCACCAATGCCGGCTAGATCAAGACTCCTCAGATTCCTCCTCCCGAAGCCCATACTTCCGAACCTTCTCAACCAACGTAGTCCGCCGAACCCTAAGCTTCTCCGCTGCCCGAGCAACCACTCCGCCCGCTTCATCCAAAGCCTGTTGAATCAACTGCCGCTCAAGGTTCGACAAATAATCCTTCAGATCAATGCCATTCACTGGCAACAAAGCCGGAGCATCCAACCCGACCAACCCGGGAATACCAGAAGGCATACCAGAATCCTCAATGGGCCGGTTCTCATCAAAGTCATCCACATACCGGAATTTCTTCGGCAGCTCCTGCACTCCGATTACCGAGTAGGGGTGCATAATGGCTAACCGCTCCACCAGATTCGCAAGCTCCCGCACGTTCCCGGGCCAGTCGTGACGGCACAAACTCATGATCGCGGCCGAATTCATTCGCAAAGAGCCGCGCTTCTCTTTCTCCATGCGAGAAATCAGCTCATTAATCAACAGCGGAATATCTTCCACGCGATCGCGCAGTGACGGGACTTCAATGGGGAAAACATTCAGGCGATAGTAGAGATCTTCCCGGAACTCACCGGATTCAATCATATCTTCAAGGTGTTTGTGGGTGGCCGCAATAACACGAACATCCGCAGAAATTGTCCGGTTACTGCCAACCCGCTCGAACGTACGTTCCTGCAAAACGCGCAGTATTTTTACCTGCATGTTCAGGGGCATATCGCCGATTTCATCCAGAAACAGAGTGCCGCCTTCCGCCATCTCGAAGCGCCCGACCCGTGCTGTAATAGCGCCGGTAAATGCACCCTTTTCATGGCCGAACAGTTCGCTTTCCAGCAACTCCGCAGGAATGGCGCCGCAGTTCACGGGCACAAACGGCTTGTCACGACGGGAGGAATGATAATGAAGGTTTCTGGCAACAACCTCTTTGCCGGTGCCAGACGGCCCGGTAATCAGGACACTCACATCCTTATCGGCCACTTGCTCCATCAGCTGGCGCACTTGCTGCACCTTGCGACTGGTACCAACAAGACTGCGAAACAGCTGCAGGCCTCGCTGCTCACCACGTTCCTTGGAGCGGCGGAACTGATCGCTGTATATTTGAGCGCGATACAACGAATCAACAAACTTGGTGTAGTTCAGCGGCCATTCCATGCGAGCAATGATGCGTGCGGCATCTGCTTCCGGGAGGCCTTTGAGTACAGGGTCGCCAACCATCAGGAAAGGGACGCCCTGCACCGCTTTGCACACTTTTTCAATGGTGCTGACGATGTTCGGGTCTTCCCCATTTACCACAGCAACCGAGATGTCCGCCAAGCTTCCGGCATCGCCAGATTCGAGGAGCGCCAAGGCTTCGCTGCCTGTTAAAACTTCCTCCTCGCCGATGAACTCCAGAATAGTCGCCAGATCCCGGCGCCTCGACTCGTCCTCACTCAGCACCAACACCTTGTTATTTTTGGACATTCACAAACATCTCTTTGGGGGATATGTGCGGTATTTAAGACTGTAAACACAGAAGAGTCAATTTTATGACGCTATTTAGGTTGGGTTGTTGAAACGTTCTGATAAGCCTTGGCGGCACTGCGGTTTCGATTCACGCCCTTCAAGGCCTGTTCCGCTTCGGCCTTGGCGCGGGTAGCGCCCTCGCCTGCTGCGTCCATAAACTGGCGCAACTCTTCAAGTCGTGTTCGAACCAGTTCCGGATCCGCCTGCCCGGCTTCCAGCGATGTCATCAAGGGCTCTATCGCAGGCTTAACCTGTGCATTGAGCCGAACCAAGGCGTCCCAATCCTGATCGGCGAGCGCGCGACCGAGGTCTGCCATGAGCTGATCGAAGCTATCCAGGTATGTCTGGAGTGCGGTTGAAGGGGGAGTTTGAGGGTCGGCCACAGCGTGTTCTCCTGGAAGCAAGGGATAGAATACGAACGACCCGGGACACGCCACCGGCAAACGCTAGCGGCTCAACCATTTACACCATAATCAGCGGCGAGCGTCCCGCCTCGCTGAGGAAGCCGTAAACTCGCTGCCACGGAACCCGGGCTCGAAATTATAAGCAGGATAGTTATTGTTCAAACCATCGATATAATAGCGTTTCGCCTTGAGGTCGTACGTCATCTCCATGGTAGTCCAGAATACTGGTACCTGGTAATAGCTGATGTTGTGAGCTTCGGACACACGCCACAAGTTACCAGCCTCGTCATACTCTTCCGACATCAGGATTTGCCAACTGTCTTCGTCCACGTAGAAAACACGACGGTCGTAGATGTGTTTGATGCCGGTGCGACGAGTTGCTTCGACAACCCAGACCCGGTGAAGCTCGTAACGGGTCAGCTCTTGATTGACATGCCCCGGGCGGATGACATCACTCGGCTTAACCGACTCATCATGCAGCTTGTAGGCATTGTAAGGAACAAACAATTCACGCTTGCCCTTTAGCTCCCAGTCATACTGGTTTGGCGCACCGTTATACATATCTTTCTGGTCTACAGAACGCAGCGACGAAGAGTTTGGCAAGTCTGTTTCATACGCAAGGTTCGGTGAGCGCCTCAGGCGCCGTGATCCAGCGTCGTAACGCCAAGCCAACCGAGGGGATCGCACCTGATCCAATGTTTCATGCACCAGCGTGATTGTTCCAGCCAGAGTGGATGGTGAAATCGTATCGGTCTTGAGATAGAAGATCTTGTTATCTATATCTGCAAGCTCAGTACCTTCCTTGCTGTAAGGGAAGTAGTAATCGTAGTGGTTAACCACCGGGTTGAAGGAGCCATCCACCTGCGGCGTCGCAGAGGCACTCCGGAAGGAAACTTCCTCACCACGGTAACGAAGAATGTGGTTCCACATCACCTCAAGCCCGCTCTTCGGGATTGGAAACGGGCTTGTCATAATCGTGTTGCGTACGCCGTTACCATTATCCAGTACTTCTGCAGTCAGAGCATTCTCATAGAACTTATCGTACACCTGCTCAGGAAATGCAGCGGTGCGGCGAGTCTGATAAACCGGCATAAAGAAGTTTGGGCCGTATTGGCTCAACATTTTGAGCGAGCCATCAGAGAGCTTGTCTTTGTAGAGATGCATATTGTTCGCAGTGATTACGAACAAGGTATCGTCTGCAGAGAAAGGGTCTATCTCAACCTGTCCCTTACGCCAGCTTGCTGGCGCCTCACGCAGCCCGCCTGTCCACTTGGGAATGCTGCCAGAGGCATTGCCTGCCCGCTCAGCACCAACCGGCGTCAAATCCTGTTTTAGCCGTTCTGCTTCAGCTACCGTTATTGCTGACAGCGCCTGGCCGGTGTACCCGACCAAAAAAACTGCCATACATGCGACTAATCGGCTCCGCATTCCTTACCCCTCCAGACAACCCAATAACCCAAAACGAAGCATGCTTTTTGCCAAATTCAAACGCCCGTTTCAAGTCATTAATTGTGTTTTATTGTCACCTGGGCGCAAGTCTGAAGGGGGATAAAGAAATCTGCAAACCAAAATGGTAGAATGGTGGATTAATTAAGGTGAGCGCTCGATGGCTTCTCAATGGTATTCGCTGGTTTCACAAAAATTGTTTCTTGCCAGCACGTTACTTGATGTCGCGGCCCAAACTACGATTACAGAAAGTTCGGCGCCACCGCAAAAATTGCAACAGGAAGCAGCAACACAAGGCTCTATCGAGCTACTGCTGAGGGCAAAACGATTGTTGCTGGTAATGATTGCCAAGCTTTACCAGAAGCGCCCAAACGGACCCCTGTCTCTCGCAGGCCTTGCCAGCCTTATTGGCGATGAGTGCTCAGAAATTGAGTTGCTTACCGCCCTCGAGCGGGATAGCGGAAGCTGGTGGAGCCACCTTGAGCAGCTCGAGACTGCCCAGAACAGCCCGCCCGTGACACGGAAGACGGTGAGTTCAGAAAACATTATTGCCGTCTCAGCAGAACTTGGGCCAGACCGTTCAGCCCTAGCTCTCAGAAGAACGCTGAAAGCCATGAAACAGTTTACCGACAATCTGGAAGCGCAGCACGGCGAGTGGTAACCCCTCCCGAGCACAGGGCTTCAGGTTCTCAACATTAAAAGGTTATTGAAATGTCACCATCGTTTTTTGAAATTGTACAACTGAACAACGGCGATTACGCCCTGCGGCGCATCGATGACGACAATGCGCCATTGGTCAAAATTTCGTTTTCAGATGAAGCCCGTGAAATGATGGGAGATCGGGATATGTCTGTGGCCAAAGCCATGATTGCAGCTGGAATAGAAGCCGCCGGGACTGTCTCTCACGACATTGACTGGGACGATGACGAGCTGGACATTTCAGATACCCAGCCCGCATACACCCTTCATTGAGACCAGGCTCAACGCTGCCTGAGAACAACCCCGTGGCTGTTACCTTTAGCGGCCGCTTCCTGCAAGGAGGCAAACGCTGTTTTACCCAGCTTCCCTGTCCACATAACTACTGCATGGCAGGTACCCGCACTGAGAGCTATTTCAGCAAGCTGGCGAGCCGGGTATTCCGCAGTGGAGCGCAAAACCAGCAGTTCACCGGTCACAATACCGTGCATCTTCTGCCACTTACTCACCAGCGCCTGGGGCGGGTCTATCCACGCCAGCCAGCGTTTCTCCTGGTTCAGCTGAGTCAGCATTGGCAATAGCAACTGGAAGTTCTCTACCTGCCCTTCCGGCAGAATGATTTCCGTCACATTGCCAGCCGGCTTGGGGCTTTCCACATCGGGCTTGTGCCGAGCCCGGATAACCGTGCGCTGCTTCGGGGCTGTGTATTCCGGTACCAGGCCAGACATAACGCTCTGCTGCCACGCAATATTCTGATTAAAGCTTAGCTGTTCCATATATTTACCCGCCTTTACAATGCGTCTGTGGTTATGCCGGCCCGATCAGTGCAGATCGGAACGCCGGATAACGCCCACACCCAGCCCTTCAATAAACAATTCCTGCTCTTTCAGATCGATTTCTATCGGCGAAAACTCTTCATTTTCGGCGATCAGATAGACTTTCGAACCTTCTTTTTTAAAACGCTTCACAGTCACTTCATCACCCACCCGGGCCACGACCACCTGGCCGTTGTGAACATCCTGAGTACTGTGTACAGCAAGCAGGTCACCATCAAGAATCCCGATATCCTTCATACTCATACCCCTGACTCGAAGCAGATAGTCAGCGGACGGCGAGAAGAATTCCGGCTTCAGTGTGCAATGCTCTTCAACGTGCTCCTGCGCCAGAATAGGACTGCCCGCAGCTACCTGGCCGATAACCGGCAAGCCGGGATCTTCAGCAACTTCAGGCAAGCGGATTCCCCTGCTGGCACCTGGAACCATTTCGATGGCGCCTTTACGCGCCAGTGCCCGCAAGTGCTCTTCTGCAGCATTCGCCGAGCGGAAACCCATCTCTGTCGCAATTTCTGCACGTGTAGGTGGATAACCGGTTTCGTCAACAGATCGACGAATAATTTCCAGTACCTGAGTCTGTCTTGCTGTCAGCTTCATTGTTTCGCTGCTCCGCTTGCTGCATGCAGGGCTTATACAAGCCGGGTCTTATATTTGATGGCGTATACAGTGATTCAACCATCCTGTTTTTTTATACAGTTAAATGACTATATACAGTGTTTTATCCAGTGTAAAGCCACGCACACCATTTTCTTGAAGCTCCCTGACTGGTAGTGCTTTGGTAGTATGATAAAGTGAAAAACCTCACACTCCGCCATAGAGAGAACCATGAATCAAACCATCACCTTAAACATGCCAGACATAGTCAAAACAGCCGACGGTAAAGAGCGCCGCGTGGGTGTGGAGATTGAATTGTCCGGGCTGGGATATCATGAGCTCGTAGACCTGGCTGCGGAATTGTTGAACGGCGAGTCAAAACCAGAGTCCCGCTATGTAAGCACGCTTGAAACCCCCTTTGGTCGTTTTATTATCGAATTGGACTCAGACCCAATCAAAGATCTGGACCTGGCAGACGAGCGCTTACCCCAACCCATCAGGGAACTTGGCGGGCAAGCAATGGAGGTAATAGACGCAGCGGCTGAACTGATTGTGCCGCTGGAAATTGTCAGCCCTCCCATGGAGCTTTCAGACTTGCGCCAGATTGAGATTTTGGTCGACGAGCTCAGGGAAGCAGGTGCACTGGGTAGCAGAAACGCGATCTATTTTGCATTCGGCTTACAGCTCAACCCGGAATTGCCGGATCTCAAGCCGACAACGCTCGTGCGCTACTACCAGGCGTTTGCAGTATTATATGAATGGCTAAAGGCGCGCCATCAGCTGGATATCAGCAGAAAGTTTACGCCATATATTGAGCCGTGGAGCAGCAAGTACACTGACCTGTTGATTGAGGACGACTATGTACCAGATCAGCGGCAGATGATGGTGGATTATCTTGAATCCAACCCCACCCGAAACCGGGCGCTGGATCTATTGCCCCTGTTCGCACATCTCGACAAGTCGCTGCTCGACGAGTACGTTGAAGACCCCCGTATTAAAAGCCGGCCTACCCTGCATTACAGACTTCCGGACTGTGACATCGACAACCCTGAATGGCATTTTTCTACTGTCTGGAATGACTGGGTCGTAGTCGAACAACTGGCGAATCATGCTGAGGATTTGAAAGAACTACGCACGCTGTTCAGGGACAGCCGTAAAATCAGCTTACGCAATCTGACCACAAGCTGGCAGGAAACCTCTGCAAACTGGCTCGAAAGCAAAGGCTATGTCTGAACACATCGATCCTGACGACAGCCTGCCAGGGCTAACCATAGGTATCAGCGGCCCGGCCCGGAAGCGTGTTGCCCAACGATTGATTAGTCTGGCGCTTCGTTTGAAGGGTGCGCACACTTACTACATCCGCCCTGGCGCGAGGGTGGATGTATCTCTGCTTGACGGCCTTGTGCTTTCCGGCGGGACTCACGTTCACCCTGAACGTTATGGCCAGCAACCTCAGGTGAGCGCCAAGTATGACAAAGCACGAGATAGCACAGATCGGCTGCTGCTGGAGCAAGCGGAGTCGATAGGAATCCCTGTACTGGGCATATGCAGGGGTGCGCAGTTCATCAACATATTCCACGGTGGCTCCCTGTGCCAGAACGTAACACCCCTGAGGGTAAACACCAGACACCGTCCTTTATTGCTACCAATGCAAACCGTGCGACTTGTAACGACAAGCCTGCTGGGGCAGGTTATGAGAGCGCCCGTAATAGGCGCCAACCGCATCCACAGCCAGGCCATAAAGCAGCTTGGTAAAAACCTGAAGGTCACTGCGGTGGATAACGACCTGTTTGTTCAAGCCATTGAAAGCACCCGGGGGCAATGGCTTATGGGGCTTCAATGGCACCCGGAATACCTGCTTTACCACGGTGGGCACAGGCGCATCTTCGGTCAATTTCTGGAGGCCGCCATGTCATTCAAGCTGGCCCGTTTGTCGAGTGGCACAGCCACCGAATCGTCACCAAGCGAAACCACCAACACTGATTGATGCTAGAAATCCCGGGTATAGAAGATATCCAGAGATGCAGCCAGCCCGCTGGCGGCTTCCAGATAGAAGTATTTGCCCAGATCATAACGCAGCGCCACTGTACTGATCGGCTCAAAAATTCCGACCCCGTAACGAACACTGAGTTCGTCGGTTAGGTAACCACTGGCCACCACCGATGTTTGATCGCCACTGCCCTCGGCTTCCAGGGTTAGCTGGCGTATGCCGAACTCTTCTCCAATCTGGCCTGTCACCCGGTTTACCTGGTTCAGGCCAAGGGAAATGGCAGCACGGCTCATTTGGCCATCGTCGCTTTGCCCACCGGGGGCGCGACCAAGAATCACATAAGACAGAGCATCTGTTTGCGGCATGGAAGGGCTGGAAAACACTTCTGTTGTGGGCGATTGAACCGGCCCACTTAATCGAATCCCCGCTACCACGGTATCCACCTGCCGGATCGCTTCAATATCCAGGTACGGCTGAACCAGATTACCAACAAACAGTAATCGCGCCCGACGCAGCTCAAGCTCCTGCCCATAGGCCTCGTATTGGCCGTTGACCAACTGCAGTGTGCCTCTTGTATCCATGTCGTTATGGATTCGCAAAGAGCCTTCCAGATCACCGGTCACCCCGAATGCCTTAAAAGTCACCTGATCTTCACCGACCACCACCGTGACATCCATATCCAGCGAGCGGATAAGAGGCTCCTCCTGCTCCACGCCCACAATCACTTCGTCTTCAGATACGGACACCGCCTGAGCAGGCAGACCTTTAATCTCGATACTTCCTCGGGGCACCTCAATCCGGCCTTCCACGCTCAGCGTGCTTTCACGGAAGGCAATGGTGAGATCTGGCGCCACTTCTACGTGCGCGTAGGGTTCCAGGCTAAAGGGTAACCGCTCTCCGGTAATGCGAATCTGGCCGCCGGGAGCCCCCTGCCAGTCGACTTCCCCCTCGATAACGGCTTCGCTGCGGGCGTTGCTATGAATTCGACCACGAATATCAGCGGAATAACCGTTGAGCTCAACGCTAACGATCACTTCTTCCATAGGCAGCGGTAAACGTGGATCTACCACCCGCCCATTGGTCAATGCAATCTCACCTTTCACTGCGGGTTTCATCAGGGGCCCGGAAATTGTTCCCTCGCCGTTAACCTCGCCAGCAATTTCCTCTAGCCCGGTAAACAAGCCGGCCAGAGCAATATCGAGCCCTTCCAGCTTGAACCTACCTTCAACTGGCCGGTCTGCGGCCATAGGGTCCAGGCTCATATCAACCGAAAGATTACCAAGTTCAGGCCCCGACAGCCGCACGGCCAGATCTGCCTGCTCGGGTTTCAGTTCCAGCTCTGTCCTCAGGGTTGTGTAACTCAAGGCTTCCCATTCGCCATCCAGCAGCATTTCGAAACGGCCTTCGCCCGCATCAAGCACTATCCGGCCATCCGGACCTGTATCGGTAGAGGTGAAGGCAATCTCGCCATTGATGCTGGATTGCCAACGCAAGGTCTCTGGCAAAAGCGGCGCCAAAGCCGCAGCCGGGAAACTGTCAACGCGGTAGGCAACACTAGGCACTGGCAGCAGGGTTTGGTCGTCAGCGCATACCGAGCTTTGCTGCCAGCGCCAACAATGTGCAGCAAAATTGAGTTCACCGTTTTCTTCATAGACAAGCCCGGCGGGCGCTTCCAGCTTCCAACTCTGCTCCTGCCCCGGCACATCAATCACACCGCGCGCAAGCTCGCCCTCCCAGCCTTTCCAGCCACCCGTAGCCGAACCTTTGAAATCCAGCTGCAGCCTTGCTTCCTCATGCTGAGCATCAAGAGTGACCGTATGCCCCCCTTGGGTACCTTGCGCCTTCACGGCTACTGACTCAATAGTTTGCCCACCGACGGAAAGACCTTTCCCCTGTACCTCACTGTTGAGGCGGAATCCCTCGTCCAACTGTGCATTTACATTGAGAGTTTCAACAACCAGCAGGTCTTGCCAGCGCAGTTCGGTTGCGCTGGCCGTCAAGGTTCCTCGCGGGTCATCGGGTGTACCGGCAAGCCGTAGCTGAAGATCGGCTTGCCCACCAAGGCCCGGCAAAATTTTCTCCGGCTCCGTCAGCATAAGGTTAAGACTGGCTGTTAATTGATTACCCAAACGCCCGCTACCTTCAACACGGTTATCACCAATAACCAGTTTCAGTTCCGGAACGTCCCAGTCACCGCTTGAAGTATCAAGGCGGCCTGCAATCACCGTGGGGCTGGCGCGCCATTGTCCCGCAAGGTCCCAACTGGCCGTCATATCAGGGACAGGGCCATCAGTAAGCTGACCCTCTGTGGTAACACCACCGCTGAGACTCGCTTCCAGAAACGGAGCCCAATAGCCGGGATTAAAGTTCTCCAGTTCCAGCGCCGCTTGCCAACTCAGCGGTCCAGCAAACCTGACAGCGCCCTCGCCAGAGAGTGAGCCTGCCTCGGTAACCGCTGAGAGCTCGGTCAACCGGACCTGGGAAGTGTCGCCATCAACCGCGGCCGCCAACTCTGTACTGCCTTGGGAGCTATCCACTTCGGCGGTGAGGTTTGCCTGATAACGCCCGTCACGCCATGAGGCGTTCCCATCGAGCCTGCGCAGATCAACCGGCGGCTTTTCCAAGCCGGCAATCAGCGAATACCAGGGAAACTGCCGGAGCTGTATGTCTGCTTCCGCACTCAAGCCGCCCTGCCACTGGGTGCTACCGGTCACTACGACCGTTTTGGGTGAGCTTTCTGCCGGGCTCTTCGCGTCTTTACTGACTGCCGTCAGCGCCAGACGTATGTCTTTGGCGTTAGCGGTTGTAACCAGTCCCGCCAGCTTCAACTCAACAGGCCCTTCGGTACCTGGCAACGTGGCCTGGCCTTTCGTCCTGAATCCGCTTTGCAAGTTGCCTTGAGCCTCCGCAAACCAGTTTTTCAGCACCAGAGTGTCTGGCAAAGCCTCCACCGCCCGGAAAGATTCAGAGGTTACCCGTAAGCGCGCTGGCAGGCTGGCTGCCAGAGGCTCTACCTTGCCTTCCAACGCAGCATTCAAATAACCGCGGCTCTGACCCGTAACTGCAAGATCCCTTACACTCCCAGACAACACCAGATCAATCACCCAGTCCGTGCCATAGGGCGGCGGCAGTGAAGCGCTAACGTCAAGATTTACGGGCCAGTCCCGTCGTGTTTCAACACGACCAGAGGCCACCACTGTGTATTCATCACGCTCGTAGTAAACCCGTTCAAGCGTCCAGTCCGTACCGGAACCCTTGGAATCAAGCTCGAATCTGTCCCACACTTTGCTGCCATTGAAGGTAAACGTGCCTAGCCGCACATCACTTACCCTGAGTCCAAGTGGCAACTCAAGCCGCGGCAAGCTGATGTCCTCCGGGGAGCTCTGCTGATCGTCCGAAGGCTGCACATTAACGTCCAGCTGTTCCAGATGCAGGGTTTCAAGGCAAAGCTGCAGATCAAAAAGACAGGAGGGTGACCAGTCTATCAGAGGGGCTTGAACCCTCACATCCACCCCATAGCCGTGCCACTCGATTCGGTCTGCTTGCCAGGTTCCGAACAGGGAGCCTTGGTCGTTCACGGCTTCAAGCCCCGGCACCTGGTCAATAACCCAGGCGGTGCCTGTTTCTGAGCGCAGCGCGAGCAATACCGCAGCAACCAAAACTATCGGAAGAAGTACAAACAAACCCAGAAGTAACACTATCCAGAATCGAAGGCGGCTCGTTCGCTTGCGCAGAGGTTTAGGCGGAGCGTCAGCACCGTTGTCTTTATTGTTTTTTTCCAGTTCCGTCACAACTCAGGCCCCATTGAGAAGTGAATCCGCCACTCACCACCAAATTCAGGATTCAAGCCCTTGGCAAGGTCCAAACGCAAAGGCCCCAGGGGGCTGATCCAGCGAATACCAGCGCCGACGCCGGTGGCAAGAGGGTCGAACAGGTCATTCACTGCGTTGCCATGGTCAACGAAAACAGCGGCTCGCCACTTTTGCGCAAACTGATACTGGTATTCAGCGCTACCCACCACCGTGTAGCGTCCACCCTCCGGAACGCCGCTATCATTTTCCGGCGAGAGCGTCTGGTAGCCATAACCGCGCACACTCTGGTCACCACCTGCGAAGAATCGCAAAGAAGGCGGCACATCTTCAAACTGGTTTGTCCCTACACCACCGATCTGAAGCCGTGACAAAAACCGGTGTTTTCCGGCAAGCGTATAGAGCCCCTTGGCAACGGCATTCACGTGCAGAATATCCACGCTGGAAAGAGCTGCTCTGTGGGAGCCAGTAACGTTAATCTGCAAACGATACCCTTTGCTGGGATCCAGGGGCGAGTTAACGTGCAACTTGGAGTAGCCAAGCCCCGGCAGCAGCAGCGTACTCGTATCCTGTTCATCATCGCCAATGCTGAAGCGCTCTCCCTCCCAACTCAAAGACAGGACCTGCAACCATTCATTATCCAGCTGATGCTGCCATTGCTGCCCAAACGTCAGCAGCTCTGATTCGATATTCTCGATATCTTCACGCTGGTAGCCCGCCGTAAAACGAATGAGGTCGGTCATGGGCGGGTCCAGCGGCAGCTCATACCAGGTGCTCAGGTTCTGCCTTGGCTCCGATAGTTCAGTTTCTGCACCGCGGGTGTGCCCCATCGGATTGATCCAGTGCTCCCGCCAAGTAGCCCTGAAGCGCGGCCCCACGTCTGTGGAAAATCCGAGGCCTGTGGCAATGGAGCGGCCATCCCGGCGGGTCAGACTGATGCGAACGGGGATGACACCATCCTCTGCGCTCGAGGGGGCCGCATCAATGTCTACACCTGAGAAGTAGCCACTACTGAGCAGGTCGCTGTTGAGCTTTGCAATTTCATCGGCGTGATACGGAATGCCCGGCTCAAACGTAACAAAATCGTGAAGGAGGTCACTTTCGAACCAGTGCCCATCTTCAAAGGTAACCGCCCCCAGCCGGTACCGGTCGCCGCTTTCGAACACCAGAGTGATGTTAGCCTCCAGGGTTTCCGGGTTCACTTCCAGGCTACGGGTAACAAGCCGGCCATCAAAGTAACCCCTGCGCCGGGCGCGGGTTTGCAGGATATTCCTGAGATTGCTGTAGTCGCCGTGGTTCAATATGTCGCCTTCGGCAGGATGGACAGGCAGGTTGTCGGTAAAACGCCGGTCGGTCGATGCAGCCCCGCGGATTTCAACGGTACGGGTCTTGATACGAACCGGGTCGCCAGGTGTTATCTCCAGAGTCAGATGCGCCGTTTCTTCGGAATCCCCCTCATCTACCTGCCAGTCCACAATTGGGCTGTAATAGCCTAGTGCTCGCAGCCCTTTGCGAGCCTGGCTAACCGCCGTAGAGGCATAGCGTCGAAGGTTACCGGCACTGCGGCCCTCCACCTCGCCAATGAAGGCTTCGGCATTTTCCTTAAGACCGGGATAGTCTCCTTTGACTCGCACTTCAACCTGTTGAGCCATGCCCGTGGAAGACCACAGCAAAAGCAGCAGGCCCAGCAGCCGGATCTGTCCCGATTTCAAAATGTGATCAAGTGATAGCATCCGGCTGTTTCAGTGTTGCTCGTAACGGAAGTGATTATCGCTCAAGCGTGAGAGTTTAACGACGGGTGGTCAAGTTAATCCGCGCTCAGACAAGTCGTCGACCCGGCGCAAATGCGCTAACCTGTCGAAATACCTGCGAACGCTATTACACCATAGAGGACGGACACCCGCGAATGCTGAAAATTAACCGCGAGAATCTCAAGTCCAGTCACCAGATCACCTGGCTGATTATCGATTTCCTGATGCTGGGACTGATCATCATCAACCTCGCGTTTATTATCTGGGATTCTGTCTATAACTTCGTCGCTATCCAGAATGTGTTAAAAGAGCATCTCCCCGCCTTTCAGGCGGCCTACCACCCAATCCACGAAAACTTCATATTCTACGACGCCATGTTCGTTGCGGTGTTTCTGGCTGAGTTTTCCCTGCGCTGGGGCTATGCAATCAAGGCCAAAGTGTACGACCGCTGGTACTTTTACCCCTTCATCCACTGGTATGATCTGGTGGGTTGTATACCTGTAGGCAGCTTGCGGTTCCTGAGGATTTTGCGAATCGTGTCCATTGTGCACCGCCTGCATCAGCACAAGATCATTGATGTTACCAACACCGGAATTTATCGCTTCGTCAACTTCTACTACGAAGCTTTTATGGAAGAACTTTCTGACCGTATCGTCGGCAAGGTTCTGAGTGGTGTGCAACACGAAATTACTCTGGGCTCGCCGCTTTTTGAGAAGGTTCAAAACGATATTCTGTACCCGCGACGAGAGATGCTGTCTGGATGGATCTCCCAGCGGGTTGCCCAAGCTGCCAAGGAAGGTTATGTACCCAACCGCGGCGCACTCAGAAATTACCTTGAAGACCGCGTTGACCATGCGCTGAAACAGAACGTGGAACTGTCACGGCTCAAATACCTGCCGATAGTGGGCTCAACCATTCAGGAAACCCTTGAGGAAGCAGTGGGGGATATTGTAGCCAACGTTATCCAGCAAATTCTGGAAGACCTGGCCTCTTCTGCAAACCATGCGTTTATTGAAGATATAGTGAACGCCTTTATTCGCGGGCCAGGAGAAGCAGACAGCGTTGAGGAAAGAAACGAAGCGCTGATCGCGCTGATTGTCGAAATTATTGAAGCCATCAAAGGTCAGGTCAAAGTCAAACGCTGGCGAGAGCAGCTCCCTTAATATAATAAGAGAAGAAACATGGATCCATTGCATTATCAGCCAGCCCACGTGCTGCTTGCACAACTTGAAGCCGGCACCCTGAGCAGCGAAAAGCTGGTGACTGACCTACTCGCACAAATCCGCCAACACAACCCTTCAGTAAACGCCATTGTTACGCTCGACGAAGCTCGCGCGCTTGAGCAGGCGCGACAGTCCGACCAAAAGCGAGCGGCGGGCATGGAGGTTGGCCCATTGCTTGGCCTGCCCATGACTGTGAAAGACACCTGGGAAGTAACCGGGATGGCTTGCACTGCCGGCGCCAGCGCGCTGCGCGACCACAAGCCTGAGCACCATGCCGATGTAGTGCAACGCCTGGAAGAGGCTGGCGCTATTATTCTGGGCAAAACCAACGTGCCGGTTTATGCCACCGACCTGCAAAGCTACAACAAGCTGTTTGGCGTAACTAACAATCCACATAACCCTGCCCACACGCCGGGCGGCTCCTCAGGTGGCGCAGCTGCGGCCTTGGCAGCAGGGATGACACCTTTGGAAGTGGGTAGCGATCTGGCAGGCTCCATTCGTATTCCAGCGCATTTTTGCGGCGTATTCGGGCACAAGCCGTCGCGTACATTGGTGTCCTTTCGCGGGCACATTCCCGGGCCCCCAGGCACGCAATCGCAACCGGATCTGGCAGAAGGAGGGCCTCTCGCCCGGAATGCGAGGGATCTCGAACTGCTTTTGAAGGTTATTGCTGGCCCAAAGCCAGTTGATAGCCGGAGCTGGCAGCTGGAGATGATGCCCTCACGCTTGGAAACCCTGACGCAGGCGCGGGTCGGGCTATGGCTCGAAGACACCCTGTGCCCGGTAGAAAAGGAACTGACCGACGGCTACCGAGCGTTAGGCAAACAGCTTGCCGACAAAGGCGCTCTTGTATCAGACGCCAGACACCCCCTTTTGATCCTTGAGCACATACTACCCTCCTACTTCAATCTGCTGGGCAGCCTGCTAAGCACGTCGTTAAAACCTGCCCAGCGTCGCCAGTTAAAATGGATCGCCCGGCTGGAAAAGTGGCTTACCTTCTTTGGCCCCATGACACCCTTCATTGGCGAGTACGGCCGTGGCGCAAACCAGCCCGCCTACCAATGGATGGCCATGAGCGAAGCGCGGGAGAAAATGCGAGTCGAAATTGAAGCCTTGTTTCAGGAAATAGATGTGCTTCTAACGCCCATAACCCCTACGGCTGCTATCCGGCATGATCATTCCAACCCCGTGTTCAAACGTCGCATTACCGTTGCCGGACAACCCCGCGCCTACATGGATCAGTTTTGCTGGATTGCGTTCGCCACGCTTCTCGGTTTACCAGCCACGTCCGTTCCCATCGGGCGCACCAGAGAAGGGCTGCCGTTTAACGTTCAGGTGATCGGAGCGCCGGGCATGGACCTGACCACCATTGGCTTCGCACGCTTGCTTGAAGAGGCCGGGCTGGCAGGATTTGAGGTTCCGAACGGTTTCCAGGGCCAGAAAGCCCGCTAATAAGTATCATTCTCATTGCACTTTTTAAACATTCATCTATTATGTTTGTTAACGATAGATGGGAGGTGAGTCATGAGATACCAAAGCATTCTTGGAAACTGCAACGAAACAACCATTGGCGGCATGGTCAAACAATGTCCGGAAACATCCTCCGTGTTTCAAAGCCACAGTCTTGATGTGAGTAACGATCACAACAAGACTGTGCAGGAAGCTGCAGCGCAAGCGGGTATACCGGGGAAAACCTTATGCAGAGAACTGTTCGATGTGTGTATGGAACACAAGCCGCTGGAGAAAATGGAAACAGAGACACTACTGGAACTGCTGAACACTGAATATTACGACGTTCACCTTCAGCAGTTGCCTGCCCTGCACCGCCTGGCGAGAAAAATTGAAGCCGTACACCGGGCAACTCCGGGCGTACCTCTGGGAATAACCCGGTCGGTGAAACAGGTTGAGCAAATACTGACCAATCACATTCAACATCAAGAAGGCGGTAAGCTCTGCTGTCTGCAGCATGATCTTCTTAAACTGCAACTTCGCGGGCTGAGAGAACTAACCGGCAAATACACAGCTCCCGAAGCCGCCTGCCGCTCATGGCGCAGGCTGTATGACGAACTTAAAAGCCTTGATTTCAGCTTGTCGGAGCAGATATATCTGGAGCGAGACATCTTGGCGCCACGATTTCAGCCCTGACGTTCAATCGGCGCAGCAACACGCTGCGTTAAGCGAATAGTAGAGAACCTCTGAATAATGCCACCGACTTCGGCCTTGCTATTCAGAGGTTCCTGCTCTTACTGCTTACTCGTTTTTTTCAATATACGATTGATAGACAACAATTGACGCGTTCAAACTGTCTCGATACGCAGCGCCATATTGATTACCACCCGATTCCGCTTCACGTATAGCTGCGCTGTATTGCTGGAAACCTTGCTGAGCAAATGCCAAAGCAGCAGGTACACCATCCCGCCCCGCTACAAAGGCAAGACGCTCACATTCTCTGGTTTCTGCGTCGCTCATAATACTCCTTTTACCCAGCCCGGTTCATTTCAATGGTTGGTGCAACATAGCCGGCGTGCGCTCTTGTTCCACAATACCAACTCTCACCAGAAAATCACCAAACCGTTCCTGGGCTTCCCGCTCCTGCTGATAGGCGCGGAACAGGGGGCGCAGTTCATCCAATATGGTCTCTGTATCAATGTTTTCGCGGTAAAGCCTGTTCATGCGCTGGCCGGAGAAATCCGCCCCCAGATAAAGGTTGTATTTGCCAGGCGCCTTCCCGGTCAATGCAATCTCCCCTAAATATGGCCGGGCGCAGCCGTTGGGGCAACCGGTAATTCTCAGGTTAATTGCATCGGGTTCCAGCCCCTCTTCCGCCATGGTTCTCTCAACCCGGGTTACAAATTCCGGCAGAAAGCGCTCGGATTCGGCCATCGCCAAGCCACAGGTTGGCAGAGCAACACAGGCCATGGAGTTCTGGCGCAAAGGCGAACTGCGGTGGCCGGCATCCAGCTGGTATTCCTCCACGATGGCCTCTACCGCCGCCCTATTCTCCGGCAGTACATTGGCAATCACCAGGTTCTGGTTACAGGTGATTCTGAAGCTGCCGTTGTGCACCTCCGCAATCTTTCGCAGCGCTGTTCGCAAAAGCCCGCTTTCAGTATCTGCCACCCGACCAGTCGGAATAAGCAACGTAAGGTGCTGATTGCCATCTTCGCCTTCAACCCAGCCAAACCGGTCGCCGTTGTGACTCAAGCTGAACGAGCGCGGTTTTTCAAGGGCCTGGCCGTGGTATTCCTCGAAGCGCTCCCGGAACCAATCCATGCCGTAGTCATCGATGGTGTATTTGAATCGAGCGTGAGCGCGATTGGTACGGTCACCGAAATCCCGCTGGATGGCACAGATTGCTTCGCACGCATCCACAATCTGCTCTTTCGCGACATAGCCCGCCATTGTGGCCAGGCGCGGATAGGTGGCCGGATCACCATAGGTAAGCCCCATTCCACCGCCAACGACCACGTTGAAACCACGAATCTGGCCATCTTCAACAATAGCGATCAGGCCTATATCGTTGGCAAACACGTCGCAGTCGTTTTCCGGGGGAACCGCCAGCGCAATCTTGAACTTGCGAGGCAGATACTTGTACCCGTAAAACGGCTCCTCTTCCTCACCCAGTTTCTGGACGCACTCTTCCCCCAGCCAGATCTCGGCATAGGCGGCAGATCGCCAGCGCAAGCGCTCACTGATTGCCAGAGAGAGCTCATGAATTTCCCCGTGCAGCTGCGACTGATGGGGGTTCACATTGCTGATTACATTACGATTCACATCGCCACAGGCCCCACGGCTATCCAGGCCCAAAGCGTGGATTTTTTGCATAAACGGCTGCATCTGCTCTTTGAACACGCCGTGGAACTGGAACGTCTGGCGGGTGGTCAGGCGCAAGGTGGAATCCGCGCACTCGTCGGCAATTTTATCCAGACCCAGCCACTGATTTGTGGTCAGAACACCCCCGGGCAAACGCAAACGCACCATAAACTGATACAACGGCTCAAGCTTCTGGCGCCGGCGTTCATCCCTCACTTCCCGGTGGTCCTGCTGGTAAGAACCGTGAAACTTGGTCAGCTTGGTGTCATCTTCCGGCAAGGCACCGGTGGTACGATCCGCCAGCCCTTCCAGAATGGTTCCACGCAGGTAGTTGCTTTCCCGCTTGATTACTTCGGCTTCAGGTAATTTTTCACTCATCAGTACACATCCCGCTGGTAACGTTTATCCCGGTTTAACTGGCGCAGGTAATCCTCAGCCTGCTCCGGATTCAGCCCACCCTGCTCACTGGCAATATCCAGCAATGCCTGGTGTACATCCGGGGCCATTTTTTCGGCATCGCCACACACATACAGGTTGGCACCGCGCTGCAGCCAGGCCCAGACCTCGGCGCTGTTCTCCTTCAGGCAATGTTGCACATAGCGCTTTTCTTCCTGATCCCGGGAGAAAGCCACATCCAGCCTTGTAAGCAAGCCATCACGTCGCCACTTGAGCCACTCCGATTGATAGAGAAAATCACTGCGGAACCGACGATCACCGAAGAACAGCCAGTTTTCACCTTCCGCCTCCCGTTCTTCCCGCTCCTGCAGAAAGGCACGGAAGGGCGCTACGCCTGTGCCGGGGCCAATCATGATCACCGGTTTACTGTCATCCGGCAGCGCAAACTTCTTGTTGGGATCGATATAAACGCGTACCTGGTCACCTTCGTTCATCCGGTCAGATAACCAGGCAGAAGCCACACCCTCACGATCGCGGCCATAGCTGGAGTAGCGCACGGCGGCCACGGTGATATGTACTTCATCCTCCACAGCAGCCTGGCTGGAACTGATGGAATACAGCCTTGCGGGCAGTTTACGCAGCAGGTTCACCAGCTCCTGCGGTGTAAGCCAGGCGATGGGCCAGGCCTGAATCAGGTCAAGAAGATCCCGCCCTTCTGTCCAGGCCCGCAGCTCTGTGCTGTCTGCCACCAAAGCCTTTAAATCATCGTCATTCAGCAACTCTGCCCACTGCTTCATCAGCGCCGGAGTAAGCAGGGTAATCTCCCGGTAGAAAGCCAGCGCCTCCCGTAGTGGAATATCGAGCTCATCGGCAGAGACGCGCTGCTCACCGTCAAAGCCCAATGTATTCAGTAACTCGTTAACCAGGGCCGGGTTGTTTTCGGGGTAAACACCCACCGCGTCACCGGGTTTATAGACCAGCCCGGAGTCTTCCAATGACAACTCGATGTGCCTCACCTCCTTATCCGAGCCTCGACCACTGAGCAATTGATTGGTGAGAATGACCGCCGAATAGGGATTCTTCCGGCTAAAGGCGGAGGTTGGCGCCAGCTCTGCTGTTACCGAGCTGGCAGCCGCAGGCTGGCTCGCACCTGCTTCGCTGGCAATGGTCTCCAAAACCCGATTGATCCAGCCTTCCGCCAGATCTTCGTAATCCACATCGCAATCCACCCGCTCAGCCAGGGCCGTTGCGCCTAGCTCCGCAAGCTTGCGGTCAAAATCCTGACCGGTTTTGCAAAAATGCTCGTAACTGGAATCCCCCAACGACAGAACGCTATAGCGAAGCCTCTCCAGTTTCGGCGCCTTTTTTCCATGAAGGAACTCATGCAAATCCAGCGCGTTGTCCGGTGGATCGCCCTCCCCATGGGTAGAAGCCAGCACCGCCAGGTACTGCTCGTTCTTCAGCTGCTTGGGCTTATAGTCCGCCATATCCACCAGCTTGGCGGAGATACCTTTATCCGAAGCGCGGGCCGCTAGCTGCTGCGCAAGCTCTTCTGCGTTACCGGTTTGCGACCCGAATAAAACCGTCAGCTCAGGAGCAGAAGGCGTCGATGCGCTTGAGGAAACAGCGGATTGCGCCGTCGAACTCGCGGTTCCACCTGAGCACTTTCCGGCCAGAAAACCGGCCAGCCAGAAAAGCTGCCCTTCACTTATGCCGTCAAGAAGCTCTGCCAACCGTGCCTGCTGATCCGCAGAGAGAGGAGATGAGTTCAGATCTGTCGTCATGTTGGATGATCCGTGTGGGCTGTAAATAAATTACTGGTTTCCAGCCAAACCTGATGAAACCTCCCCGCACTCTATGAATCGCCAAATGAGTGACAAAATGAAATAGACAGGACAAATAAATCGATAATTTCGATATAAGAGCTAATTAGCTGTTTTTTATATACATTAAAGATATTCCAAATAGCTCTAATCGAAATGATCTTAATCATTTCATAGAATATCTAAATCCTTTTAAGCTGATACCACTTTTCTCATGCCCAAGAAGCTTTCGAGCAGGCTTCTTCAAGGAGTATCAGCAATGTCACAGAGTGCATCTTTACACACCCACCAAGTGGTCGTTGTCGGCGCCGGTGCTGCTGGCACCAGTGTTGCTGCATCGCTGCTAAGGCAACGCCCTGGCCTGGATATCGCCATCGTTGAGCCAAGCGACGTTCATTACTATCAACCAGCCCTCACACTTGTAGGTGGCGGCGCTTACTCTCTTGCCAAAACGGCTCGCCCTCAAGCACAAACCCTCCCGAAAGGCGCGCGCTGGATAAGAGCGGCCGCAAAGGAGCTTCAACCGGAGCAAAACCGGATTATTCTCGACGACGGCCGCACCCTTGGCTACGACATTCTGGTCGTCACACCGGGCCTGAAGCTGGATTGGGATAAAGTAGAGGGTTTGCGGGAAACCTTGGGGCGCAATGGCGTATGCAGCAACTACGACCCCTCAGTGGCAGAATACACTTGGCAGTGCATCAAACAGTTCCGTGGTGGGAAAGCCTTTTTCACGCAACCTCCGGCCCCCATCAAATGCGCCGGTGCCCCCCAGAAAATTGCTTATCTAGCCGCAGACTACTTCCGAAAAAATCAGATAGCCGGGCAGAGTGAATTAAGGTTTTACGCTGCAGGCGGCGCGCTTTTCAGCGTACCGGATTTTGTTCCGCACCTGGAAAAAGTGGCTCGCAGGTACAACATCGGCCTTTTAATGAACCACAATCTGGTCGCTGTGAATGGTGACAGGAAAGAAGCGACATTCCGCTTCACCGATAGCGATGGAGAAAGCCGGGAAATAACCGAACGTTTCGACCTGCTTCATGTAACGCCACCCCAGTGCGCACCCGATTTCGTGAAAGCCAGCTCACTGGCGAACGCCGATGGCTGGGTAGATGTAGACCAGCACTCGCTGCAGCATGTGCGCTTCCCCAACGTATTCAGCCTGGGTGACTGCAGTTCGTTGCCAACATCAAAAACAGCAGCTGCCGTTCGCAAGCAGTCGCCGGTAGCAACTGCCAACATTCTGGCTCAGCTCGCCAGTGGTCAACTGCAGGCAAATTACGACGGCTACACCTCCTGCCCCATCGTGACAGGCTATGGGAAAGTTATGCTTGCAGAGTTCGTGTATGGCGGCAAAGTCACACCCACTCTGCCACTAAACCCCTTCAAAGAATCTGCTTTTTACTGGCAGGTTAAGAAACGTGCCCTGCCTCCGTTCTACTTTGACTATATGCTTAAGGGTCGAGAGGGGGACATCGCACATAAGGAGCGCTCCGGCGAGCTGCGCATAGCGAAAACCTGAAAGGCCAAAACGAAAAAAGGCAGATCAGTAAATTACTGATCTGCCTTTCTTTTATATGGTAGCGGGGGCAGGATTCGAACCTACGACCTTCGGGTTATGAGCCCGACGAGCTACCAGACTGCTCCACCCCGCATCAAACTGGTTGGTGGTCTCTCGATCACCGTGGCGCGCATACTACGTAGCCGAAGCCTGTCTGTCAAAGACTATTCCGACTTTCGGGCAACTTATCGCTCCAGAATGGCTGTAACACCTTGTCCACCGGCTGCACAGATTGAAATCAGCCCTCGGCCACGGCCTTTCTCTTCCAGAATCTTGGCCAGCGTAGCCACAATGCGCCCACCCGTGGCCGCAAATGGGTGGCCAGTGGCAAGACTACTGCCCTTCACGTTCAATTTGGCGCGGTCGATGCTACCCAGTGGCTTGTCGAGGCCTAGCTTGTCTTTGCAAAACGCTGGATCTTCCCAGGCCTTGAGGGTTGAAAGAACCTGAGCGGCAAAGGCTTCGTGGATTTCATAAAAGTCGAAATCCTGCAGCGTGATGCCTGCTTTTTCGAGAAGCCGGGGCACAGCGTATGCTGGAGCCATCAGCAGGCCTTCTTTTTTGTCTACAAAATCAACCGCTGCCACCTCAGAGAACGTTAGCCAGGCCTTTACTTCAAAGTTGTTGGCTTTCGCCCACTCTTCGCTGGCCAGCAGCACGCAGGAGGCACCGTCTGTTAAGGCTGTGCTGTTCGCAGCGGTCAGCGTGCCGTTCTCGCGATCGAATGCCGGCTTCAGTGTCGCCAGTTTTTCCAGAGTGGTATCGGGGCGCAGAATATTATCTTTCTCAAGACCCGCCAGTGGCGTCATCAAATCTTCAAAGAAACCTTCTTCATAAGCCTTAAGCAGCTTCTGGTGACTTTCCCACGCCAACAAATCCTGCTCATCCCTTGGGATTGACCACTCATGAGCCGTTACCTGAGCATGGGCGCCCATAGACATGCCTGTGCGGGGCTCGCCATTCTGGGGGATATCCGGCTTCAGGTGGCCTGGGCGTAGACGGCTGAGAATCTTCAACCGGTCGCCGGTCGTCTTGGCACGGTTCAGGTCGAGAAGAATTTCCCGCAGGCCTTCACTTACGCCAATGGGCGCATCAGAGGTTGTATCGGTACCACCTGCAATTCCACACTCAATCTGGCCAAGAGCAATCTTGTTAGCCACCAGAATGGCCGATTCCAAACCTGTGCCACAGGCTTGTTGAATATCGTAGGCCGGAGTTTCCGGTGCAAGACCGCAGCTAAGCGCTGCTTCCCGGGTAAGGTTGAAATCCCGGGAGTGCTTCATCACGGCACCTGCTACAACCTCACCAAGTCGCTTGCCCTGGAGATCGAAACGGTCCACCAAACCGCGCAAGGCCGATGTTAATAACTCCTGATTGCTGATCTTGCTGTAAGCGGTATTGGAGCGAGCAAAAGGAACCCGGTTGCCACCGAGAACAGCAACTCGTCGAACGCCATTTGCGCCATTTTCTGCTGCTTTTGTAGCTGCAGGTTTCTTCTGGTTGGACTTCTGAGCCTGTGCCATGATGCTATCCTTTCGTTAATTTAGTTCCAGAGTAAGAGGGCATGAAGAAGGAGCCTTCCAAAACCGTGCGGAGCCAGGGATGGCGGAGCCGAGCGTACACGGACGTATTCACAGCGTGTTTTGGAAGGCTCCTTCTTCATGCCCCTACACTCAAGATAAGCAGTATAGGAATGCCAGTTTAGCGCTAACGACAGCCGTCTCATTGGCAGGCATGACAATGCCGCACAAGCGTTGAGTCAATCACATGTCTGGCGGATTCATTACTCTGTGCATCAACATGCTCCACACATCTCATCAACGCAAGGACGAACCTATGTCGGATATCTATCTTAAGCTCGTAAACACCCCGGTAGGCAAAACAGCCGCACAAACCCTTGGCCTGCCATCACCTGTACCGCTGAAGCGCCTGAAACGCGCAGATCAGCCGTTTATTGAAGGTGATGTACTGGTTGGTGCCGGCAACGGCGGCAAAGCCATAGCCATCGTTGGCGGCGTGCTTGGCGCCAGTGCGGCAACACTGCACCATGCCAGCGGCAAAGAATCGCTGGAAGATTCATCCAAAGCCGGCAATAAAGCAAAGGCGCTGGATTTGGCTTCAGATAACGCAACAAAGTTTTCAGCGTTGGTATTCGACGCCACAGGCCTGAAAGGCCCTGATGATCTTCGCGCTCTTTACGACTTTTTCCATCCCACCATCAAAAAGCTCGGAGCCAATGCACGAGTAGTAATCATAGGCCAAGACCCGACAACTTGCCGCAAAGCCCCTCAGGCCGCAGCGCAGCAAGCTCTGGAGGGCTTCACTCGCGCCGTAGGTAAAGAAATCGGCAAAAAAGGTGCGACTGCCAACTTACTCTGGATTGCACCCAATGCCGAGAAGCAACTGGAATCCAGCCTGCGCTTCTTTTTGTCTGCACGGTCTGCATATGTTTCCGGCCAGGTCGTTCGTATTGGCAAAACCACCGACGCACCAACCACAAACCCGGTGGCACCTCTCACCGGAAAAATTGCACTGGTAACCGGCGCGTCACGGGGCATTGGTGCCTCCATTGCAGAAACCCTTTCCAGGGATGGCGCCACGGTGATCGGGCTGGACATTGAGCCGGCCATGGAAGAGCTCGAAAAAGTAACCAGCGCCATCAAGGGCAAGGCATTGGCCTGCGACATCACGGCGGCAGATGCGCCAGCAAAAATCGCAGACTTTATCGAAAAGCACTTTGGCGGTGTAGATCTGGTTATTCACAACGCCGGCATCACCCGCGACAAAACCCTGGGAAATATGCCTGAACACTTCTGGGATATGACCATTGCCGTTAACCTGACGGCTGAAGAGCATATTAATGACGAACTCATGGGCCGCGAACTGCTCAAAGAAAATGGCCGTATTGTTTGCATCTCGTCCATCAGCGGCATTGCTGGCAACTTCGGGCAGACCAACTATTCAGCTGCGAAATCCGGCGTGATTGGTTATGTGGAAGCCATGGCCAAGCAGGTAAAGAACGGGGTCACCATCAACGTAGTTGCTCCTGGCTTCATCGAGACTCAAATGACAGCAGCCATGCCCATGACCCTGCGTGAAGCCGGTCGACGCATGAACAGCCTGTCTCAGGGTGGCCAGCCAGTAGACGTAGCAGAAACCATTGCATGGTATTGCAGCCCTGCGTCTGGTGGCGTTAACGGGAACGTTGTACGAGTGTGCGGTCAGTCACTGATCGGGAAGTAAAAAAAAGGGCAAGTCCATCGGACTTGCCCTTTTTAGTATCTGGTGGGTGGTACTGGGATCGAACCAGTGACCCTCGCCTTGTAAGGGCGATGCTCTCCCAGCTGAGCTAACCACCCAGAAAGTGGCGGAGCGGACGGGACTCGAACCCGCGACCCCCGGCGTGACAGGCCGGTATTCTAACCAACTGAACTACCGCTCCGCATTGATTCGGCATTAAGCCTGAATCGTGTACCGAACTCAAGAGCCCGATACTTGCCTTGAAAGAAAGTGGTGGGTGGTACTGGGATCGAACCAGTGACCCTCGCCTTGTAAGGGCGATGCTCTCCCAGCTGAGCTAACCACCCACTTAGTCACCTTTCAAAGGCACTCACTTGAATTTGCTGATATTGCCTGCGAACAGACTCTATTGCTCAACCAAGTGAGAGGCGCATTTTAAGCATTTGTTCGGCGGTGTCAAATCTTTTTCCGGAAACCCTAGAAAAACCACCAACCGCTGGAGTTTTCCTCTTTACGGCGCTTGCGTTCCAACTCCAGCTGGGCGTACTCCTGCTCCAACTGCGCAATTTTCTGATCCGACTCCAATGGAACCGATGGCGTACCACCAAAAGGCCAGTACCAGGGCGCTGGCTCATACAGCCCTTCACGCTCCAACCGCTCCAGCTCCAGCTCACGCTCTTCTTTCAAAAGCGCTATGCGCCGCTCGTAGTCGGCATCTTCATTGTCTTCCACAATAGACGCAGCCGCATGGTTCGGTGCCAGCAAATCGCTATTCAGGAAGCGGGTCGAGATTATTTCCCCTTCCTGCATCGCGTATTCCCGGGTAACCAACTGAAGATCACCCTGAGCAAGCGGATGCTCCGGATCCAGCCCTGGGTGAGCCTGCGAGGGCTCAGACAGCTCGTTGTACCGTAAATAATAAATACCGCCCGGCTCAACGATAAACGTGGCATCCGCAATCAGGCTAAGACTGAACGAGTTTAACCCCTCAAGCCCCAATAGCGGCCTGCGCATGGCAACATGGCGCTCGCCGGGGCTGACTACCAGCCAGGTATAACTGTCGTTTCGGATATTGAAATAATGGGAGTCATCAACATAAACACTGGGCGCCTCAATCTCATCGTCGGCCCATTCAGAGTGCGTCCGATAGAAGTAGATTACGGCGTGCTTGCGATCCCAGTCGTCGTTATCAATATGCACGAAATCATGGCCGGAGACCGGGTGCAAAAACGACCCGGTACTTTTCCCGATCGACTGGTAAATAGTGCACCCGGATACAGACAGCATTGATGCAACCAAAAGCACACGGAGGGAAAACGTACGCAGATTGAATGACTCAAGAAAAGACACAGGGGTTTTCATTTTTGTTAACTCTTCATCCTTTGGTGAGTTGCCAGATCATAGCAACTGCCACTCGGTATAAATGAGAGGTACCGCAAGAGATGGATAACAAAATGTTACGAAACCGGGCGCCCACGGCCAGTGCGACGCCACCCCGATAAACCCCCGATCCGTTACTGCCCGGAGACCTGGCTACGAAGCTGATTCACTTCTTCTGACAGCCGCACAAGCCTTGACGTAAGCTGAGCGCGGGAAGAATCAATCGCCTGAACGTCTCTCTTAATCGCCGCCAGCTCATTCCTGAGTGCCTGCTCACTTTCTTTACCTGAAACGCCTGCGAGCTTCTTCTCGATAGCAGACAAACGCCCCTCGATTCCACTGATCCCAAGCTTCTGCTCCTGCTCAAAGCGCCGCACCCTTCGCTCAATCACCTGATCGACATCCGCTAACTGCTTGCTCAAAGTCGTCAACTGCTCTGCTGCCTGCCGATTTTCAGCTTCCAGCGCCGCCACGGATGTTTCTGTTTGCTTCGTTAACGCGGCCACATCGGCACCAAGCGACACTCGAACCTTCTCAACCGTAGAACCCGTATCAGCCAATAACTTCTTGTTCTCGGCAAGCCTCGTTTCTGCCGCTGCAATACGGTTCTGGTGGTCCTCCAGCTGCTTTTTGTTTCGCTCGTTTGCGATAACCCAAAGCTTCCGTATCTCACTATCCGCTGCGTCCAACTGCTTATTCTGGGCCTCAAGCTTCTCAGCCAAAGACGCGCCGCTCTCTGCCAGAGTCTCTCCAGTCTCCGAAAGATCCCCCTCAAACCGCGCCAACGCCAACTTACTCTGCCGCGCCCAGTAGTCTGCCTCTTCCAACTGCGCCTCCAAAACCTGAAGACGCTGATTCTGGGAATACCATCCCGCCACCGAGGCAACAGCCACCGCAATCACCAACAACCACAAAACAGCCAGTCCCGACCGACCACTGCCGCCGCCATTGCTGGCACCTTTGGCTTGCTTCGGTGGTTTGAAATTCTCTCCGGCACCCTTGCCGGCATTCTCGCCTGACGATTTCGGTTTCTTCTGGGCTGGCGCCTTCTTATCCGGCGCACCAATAGGCCGCTCGGCTCTCAGTTCATCGTCATCGGGACGGATGGGTTCCATTACAGCTCCTGAATATGGACGGTTTAATTAACTGGCATTGATAATACATGCAGTCGTTGACAGGTTGAAATGAACGAAGCTTAAAGGTTCGAGGCCTGCAAACATCATATGGATAGCACTTCTTGGAACACAGGTTCATTGCTCGAAAAGGCTGCGGGCGGTCTGGCCCGCGAATGTCGTAGGCCATGGATGGCCGGAGTCAAGCGCACATGGATGTGCTTGTAGCGGTTCCCGGGCCAGACCGCCCGCAGCCTTAACCGCCAAAACAAGCAGGCGCGAGTTGCATGGTAGATAGCCAAAACATACAATGTCCGGCTTTCCAATTATCACAGGACAGTTGCGTATGCAGCCGCTTGTAGGACTTATCATGGGCTCCAAATCCGACTGGCCCACCATGGAACACGCCGCCAACATGCTCGAAAAACTCGGCGTAGCCTATGAAACCAAAGTCGTCTCAGCCCACCGCACCCCGGATTTGCTTTTCGACTACGCAAAAAGCGCCTCCGACCGCGGCCTGAAAGTCATCATTGCAGGCGCCGGCGGCGCAGCTCACCTGCCCGGAATGGTTGCATCGCAGACCTCTTTACCCGTACTGGGCGTGCCCGTACAGTCCAAAGCACTCAGCGGCCTTGACTCCCTACTCTCCATCGTGCAAATGCCAGGCGGCATTGCCGTAGGCACCCTGGCTATCGGCAACGCCGGTGCCACCAATGCCGGCCTACTGGCTGCACAGATCATTGGCACCTTTGATGCGAATGTGAGAAAAGCTGTAGACGAATTCCGGACAACACAGACCCAAACGATTCTCGACAACCCTGACCCAAAAGATCAGTGAATCCACGGACCAGCTTAGACTGAGCGGGTGGGGCGAGGCTTCCCAAAACTGTGCGGAGCCATGGATGGCGGAGCCAAGCGTACACGGACGTATTCACAGCGTGTTTTGGGAAGCCTCGCCCCACCCGCGCTAACCATCCAGAGTACAGTGCCCAACAGCGGCAGGAGAATACAAATGAGAATTGGTGTACTAGGCGCCGGTCAACTGGGAAGAATGCTCGCCCTCGCCGGATATCCGCTGGCCAAAACCTTTGTTTTCTATGACATGTCCGGCAGCCCCAGCGCTGGCTTGGGTGAGGTCATCATTGATCGCGAAGGTAAATACCTGGATGACTTCCTGTCGCGGGTCGATCGCGTCACCTACGAATTTGAACACCTCCCTGTAGAGGTCGCAGAAAAGCTGGCCAAAGAAAAGCCGGTCCACCCCTGCCCCCGCGCCCTGCAGATATGCCAGAACCGTGAAGCCGAAAAGACACTGTTCGGTGAGCTTGGCATCCCGACACCCCAGTGGAAAATTGCCGACAGTGCCGCATCCCTGAAAGCCGCTGCGGAAAGCCTGGGCTGCCCGGTAGTCGCAAAATCCAACACAGAAGGCTACGACGGCAAAGGCCAGGCCGTACTGAAAACGCCTGAAGATGCAGAAGCCGCTTGGGAAAGCATTGGGCACCCCCGGCTCATGGTCGAAAAGTTTGTAGAGTTCAGCCGCGAAGTTTCTATCATTGCCGTGCGTGGTGAGGATGGCCAGCTGGCCTTCTACCCTATTTCAGAAAACGTCCACCATGAAGGGATCTTGCGCTACGCCATAGCCCCCGCCCCGAAACTGGAAAAACACGTTCAGGAAGACGCCGAGCGGTATATAAAGGCGCTGCTGAATGAACTGGGGTACGTAGGTGTACTTACGCTGGAATTATTCGAGACTGCCAACGGGCTGGTAGCCAATGAGATGGCACCAAGAGTTCATAACTCCGGGCACTGGACCATTGAAGGCGCGATGACCAGTCAGTTCGAGAACCACATTCGAGCAGTAAGCGGGCACCCGTTGGGCAGCGTTGAACCTCGCGGTCTCAGCTGCATGATTAACATCATCGGAGAACACGGAGATATTGAACGCCTGCTGGAACTGCCTTACGCTCATGTACACCTTTACAATAAAGGCGAGCGGCCCGGGCGCAAACTAGGCCACATTAATGTTCTCGCCGACAGCTATGCAGAGCTGGTTTGGCGGGTCAGAAACTGCGTGCAATTTCTGCCAGGCAGTCCCGAATTCGGCAGCTCGCTTAGCAGCAACCGTAAAGGATGATTCGCCTTGGGGGTTGATATCGCTCAAATCGACCCTATATTAGATCCGTGACATTCACCATAAACAGAGAGACCAGGGAGAACGACCTCATGGCATTTGAACTTCCCGCACTACCTTACGAAAAGAACGCACTGGAACCACACATCTCTGCTGAAACCCTCGAATACCATTATGGCAAGCACCACAACACCTATGTGACCAACCTTAACGGACTGGTTGAAGGTACAGACAACGCCAACAAATCGCTTGAAGAGATTATCAAAAGCGCAAGTGGCGGCCTGTTCAACAACGCTGCCCAGGTATGGAACCACACCTTCTACTGGAACTGCCTGAGCCCGAACGGCGGCGGCGAGCCCACAGGTGCAGCAAAAGACGCTATCGAAAAAGCGTTTGGTTCTTTCGATAACTTCAAGAAGGAATTTAACGAAAACGCAGCCAAAAACTTTGGTTCAGGCTGGACATGGCTGGTCAAGAAGGCAGATGGCAGCGTTGCCATTGCCAACACCAGCAATGCAGAAACACCGCTGACCAGCGCTGACAAGCCCGTGCTGACCGTTGACGTGTGGGAACACGCGTATTACATCGATTACCGCAATTCCCGCCCGAATTATCTGGCCGCGTTCTGGAATCTGATTAACTGGGATTTCGTGAACGAAAATCTGGCCTGATTCATCTGGCTGGTTTTCCGGTTATCGTCAGCCTCGGCTGACTAAAAAACGCCCGCTTGCAGCGGGCGTTTTTTATGGGAGAATGAATCCCACTTACAAATAAAAACGTCAGTGATCTGAAGTATTTGAAATAATCGCCCATACTCTGTGCAGTATGGTTTAACCTGAGCAACAATCCGTATTGCCGGCAGGGGGTACATTCCAAACCACCGACACTTATGGGCTTTTAGTTTACGGGCGCCTGACGAACAGGCTAAAGACGGGTCTGAATGCAGAAATCCTTTGAGGTTGAAAACCGCCTTGGCTATCGCATCCTTCGATGGATACTTGCCGTCGCGCTGGTCAGCGGTGTCATCGTCAGTGCCATACAGGTGGTGCTGGACGCACGACACGTGTCTGCAGACCTGAACAACCAGGCCCGGCAAACCATTGCCATGGTAAAAGATTCGGCAACTCAAGCGGTGTTCAGTATTGACGAAGACTTGGCAAACCAGGTCGTCGATGGCCTATTTGCCAGAGAAGAAGTACTTTTAGCCCAGATTCTTCATACCAATGGCGACCCTCTAAGCAGCCGCGAACGACCAAAGGCCAAGAGCGCCTTCAACCCTTTAATTAACACCATTTTTGACGCCAGGCGCCAGTTCAACACAGAGCTGACTCGCAACGACAACTCAGGCACTGTTTACGGCCACTTTGTTGTTCACTACGATACGGTTCCTGCCGCCCACATGTGGCTGAGCCGGGCCATCATAACCTTCACGTCCGTCGTCGCTACCGCCGTCATTCTTGGCATGGTGTTGTACTTCGTTTTCTATATGCTTCTGACTCGGCCATTGCTGCGAATCGTGCACTCAGTCAAGCAGGTAAACCCGGAACATCCCGACGACCGCCTGGTTGCGACGCCAACCGGCCATGAGAAAGACGAACTCGGGCTTTGGGTCAGCGCCACCAACACCTTGCTTATTGCCATTGGCGACAGCCAGAAGCGGCACCGGGAAGCCGAAGACAAGGTAAACCGACTCGCTCGATACGACCAGCTCACCGGACTCCTGAGCCGGGACAGCTTTATGGAGCTACTGAAGGCCGACCTCGAAGAATCGAAACGCAATAACACACTACTATCCGTCATCGTTTGCGGTATCGACGACTTCAAATCCATCAACGATCAATGCGGCTTTCGCACAGGGGATATAACCCTGCAAACCGTCGCAGACAGGCTAATTAGCATTCTCGGCGGATCACGCTTCACGCTAGCGCGTCTCGGTGGCGATCAGTTCGTCATTGTCGAGAAGGGGCTAAAAGACGGCTTTCAGGCGGCCGACACAGCGGAAGCTATTCTCGCTGGTGTCAGCGAAACCATTGGCCTGGAGGGCCAAAGTGTTTCAATGACAGCCACCCTTGGCATTGCACTTTACCCCTCCGATGCTATCCAGCCAGACCGGCTGTTGCAGAGCGCAGAGCAAACCATGATGCTGGCCAAACAGAAAGGCCGGGATCACTTCCAGTTCTATGTGGCAAGCATCGACCAGGAAATTCGCGATCGCAAACAACTGGAGAAAGATCTATCGGAAGCCTTGTCACTCAACCAGCTTCACCTTGTGTATCAACCCCAGGTGAATCTTGAAACCAAACGGATTATTGGCGCTGAAGCCCTCCTCCGCTGGGATCACCCGATACGCGGGCTGGTGCCTCCGGACTACTTCATACCGGTGGCAGAGAACAACGGCTCCATTGTAGAGATTGGCCAATGGGTTCTGGAGCAGGCCTGTCTGCAAGCAAAGCAGTGGGCAGACAAAGGGCTTCCTTTGCGCATCGCTGTGAACCTGTCTGCGGTGCAACTACGGCAGGATCGTATTGTCGATGACATTCTGGATACACTGAAGCGCCATGACATTCCCGCCGGCCGCCTCGAGCTGGAAGTCACAGAAACCAGCTTTATGACCAACCTTGCAGACGCCGTAGCCAAACTGCATACGCTTAACCGTGCCGGCATCAGCATTGCCGTAGACGACTTCGGAACCGGTTATTCTTCCCTTACCTACCTCAAGAAGATGCCGGTACAGCACCTGAAGATTGATAAGCAGTTCATTCGTGATCTGCTGGTTAACGAGGAAGATACCCGCATAACCAACACCATCATTGACCTGGGAAGAAGCCTAAACCTGACGGTCGTTGCAGAAGGTGTTGAAACAGCAGAACAGGAATACTACCTCACCCAGCGTGGATGCAAGCTGGCACAGGGATACTTCTTCAGCAGGCCATTGCGCCCTGCGGATTTTGAGGCGTTTGTTCAGGAATTTCATCAGAAAGCCGTAGAAAATAACGCCTGATTTTTTCACTTATGAGGAGTTGCCATGGGAACTACCATTATTGGCCTGATTGTTATTGCCGTTGCCGCAATCTATCTGGTTTCTATCTATAACCGCCTGGTTTCATTGCGCAACCAATTCAAAAATGCGTTCGCCCAGATTGATGTGCAACTCCAGCGCAGACACGATTTGATTCCCAATCTGGTTGAAGCTGCCAAGGCCTACCTGGTGCACGAAAAATCAACACTTACGCAGGTGATGGAGGCAAGGAACAATGCTGTCAGCGCCCAGAAAGATGCGGCCAAAGATCCGGGAGACGGCACTAAAATCCAGCGTCTTGGCGGCGCCGAGAATCTACTCACCAAAGCCTTGGCTAACTTTTACGCGGTAGCCGAGAACTATCCGGACCTGAAAGCCAACGAAACCATACAGCAATTGATGGAAGAGCTTTCCAGCACAGAAAACCGGGTTTCCTTTGCCCGGCAGGCCTATAACGATGGCGTAATGAACTACAACATCTTCCGCGAGCAATTCCCCAACAACGTGATTGCGGGCATGTTCGCCTTCAAGGAAACCTCCCAGCTGGAGCTTGAGTCTCCAGAGGCCCGCCAGGTTCCGAAAGTAGCCTTCTGAGGCTCTGAACCATGGCTCATCCCGGTTTTTTCCAGCGCCAGGCCAGTGCCCGGCGCAATACCAGCCTGCTGGTATTCCTGTTTCTCACAGCGGTGGTGCTGATTACACTCGCTGTGTGCCTGGTTGGTTATTTTGTAACTCGCAGTGAAACCACCGGCCAACCTTTCCACCACTGGCTAGCCTCCAGCCACGGGTTGACCACAGCCTCTGCCGTTATCCTTCTCATTTTCATAGGCTCCATGATTCGCTGGGCGGATCTTGCCGGCGGCGGTAGCCGTGTTGCAAAAATGGTGGGCGCACGCCCCATTGACCCTGATACCCGCGACAGCGACGAACGGGTTCTGCGCAACATTGTGGAGGAAATGGCCATAGCGAGCGGCGTGCCCGTGCCGGAACTCTACATCATGGATAACGAAACAGGCATCAACGCCTTTGTAGCCGGCTACACACCGGGTTCCGCCGTTATGGTCGTTACCCACGGCGCCATAACCCAACTCACCAGGGATGAGCTTCAGGGCGTCGTGGGGCACGAGTTCAGCCACATCTTCAATGGCGACATGCGCCTGAACGTGCGCCTCATCGCTTTGCTTGCCGGTATCTTGATGATCGGGCAGATTGGCAGCTTCCTTCTTCGCACAGCGTTTTACAGCGGCGGGCGCACCTCTGGCCGCAATAAAGATGGGCGGGCTCAAGCTGCCTTTGGCATTGTTGGCATCGCACTTTTTATCATCGGTTATGTGGGCGTATTCTTTGGGCGCCTCATTCAAGCCGCCGTATCCCGCCAGCGGGAAACCCTTGCAGATGCATCGTCTGTGCAGTTCACACGCAACCCGGACGGGATTGGCGGTGCACTTTTCAAGATTGGACTCAAAGGCAGCTACCTGGACACCACTGGCCATGCCAGCAACATGAATCACATGTGTTTTGGTGAAGCCACGCATATGAAGCTCGCGTCTCTTCTTGCGTCCCACCCGCCTATCGAACAACGCATAAACGCGATCCAGCCAGGCCTGATGGCCCGGCTCAAGAGTCGCCTCCGCGATACAGAAACAGGCGATGATTTGCGTTCCGCAACCACCGGAGCCCAGCCATCCGGAGTCTCCAGTTTTGCAAGTGCGGCCACGGACATCTACGGCACCGTCTCCGGTAGGCGCACATCGCTGTCAGGCTCCGCTATTGCCACACACGCACCCACCCCCACGGCCAGCACGAAAAAACTGTCTGAGCGAGTTGGAACCATCAGCCCGGAAGGCGAAGATTTTGCGGTCCGACTGCTACAGCGCTTGCCGTCAACCTTTCGCGGTTTACTTTATACCCGGGCGGGCGCCATCCAACTCTGTTATGCACTGCTTCTCAGCGATCTGAACCAAAAAGAGCGGGCTGAGCAGCTCGCATTGCTGCCAGCGCACTCATTATTCGGACCGCAACCCGAATTGCTGGCAAAACTGATTCCGACACTCCAGAAAATCGGTGAAGCCGTGCGCTTCCCTGCCCTGGAACTCGCCATGCCTGCTCTCAGAAAATTGGACCCGGAAGAACGCGCCGAATTAATTCGGTGTGTGAGGGCTCTGGTGAATGCGGACAATCGGGTTACCCTGTTCGAACTGACTCTCACCAGCTTCCTTTCCCGCCATCTCGGGGCGGATTCCGCACGAGTGATTCCTGTGCGCTACCGCAGCTACAAAGCGGTTATGCCCGCGCTGCAAAAGCTTCTGAGCCTCATGGCTCGGGCAGGATCAGACAGCGCACAGGAAAAAGTTAATACCTTGTACCGTGAGGCTATGGCCGGTTTTGCCAGCTGTGACAACTCTGACCACCCGATACTACCGAAGGTAAGCATGCGCGAACTGCAAGGGGCTCTGAAAGAGCTCAACGGTCTTTCAGCGCTGTTAAAGCCTGCGGTAATCGATGCCTGTGGCCACTGCATCACCTATGACGGAGTGATTGATCCGAGAGAGTACGAACTGATGAGGCTCGTGGCGGATCAGATGGATTGCCCGATGCCGCCAATGGTGGTGTGAAGATAAGCCGGTTTAGCGAACCGGCTCATCCAGATTGAACAGAATATCCACACGCGGGTTAGCGTCCATTTCTGGCAGGCCAAGCTTGTCACGGATATCCAGGTTTACCTTCCAGAGTTTGTTGAACTTCTCCGATGTCGCCTCAACAGCTTCCGTCTTGCCAAGCATGATCTTAGGCCGCAAGAACACCAGCAAATTGCGCTTTACCCGGCGCTCAGACTCGGATGAAAACAGCCTGCCAAGGTAAGGAATATCCCCAAGGAAAGGCACTTTGCTCCGGTTAACCTGGTAGTCATCGCGGGTAAGACCGCCCAGCACGATGGTTTCGCCATCATCCGCCAGCACGGTTGTCTTGATTTCACGCTTGTTAGTAACAATGTCTGACGCATCTTCAATGCTGTCGGCAACGCTTTCAGTTGTCTGCTCCACCACCAACCGCACAAGACCATCCGCACTGATAGTGGGTGTTACCTTGAGGGTCAGGCCGATGTCCCGGCGCTCAATGGTGGTAAACGGGTTGGTGGTGCCGTCACCCGTTACCGTAGACTGGCCGGTACGGAAAGGAACGTTTTGCCCCACAATAATTTCCGATTCCTGGTTGTCCAGAGTAATAATGCTGGGTGTCGAAAGCAGGTTCGCGGCTGCAGACGTAGAAAGCGCTTGTAACAAGATGCCCCAACTTACCCCGTCCTTGTTTCTCTGGCCTGCCCCGATCGTGCCGCCACCCGTGGCCGGTGTAAGCGCCGAGCCTGTCAGTATTGCACTCAGCACTTCACCCAAACTGCGACCAACGTTTCCAAAGTTTGATCCCATAACTGGCGAAGAAGAACCCGACTCGTCGCCCACGGCTAACTGAACGCCAAGATCCTGACCCAACTCATCGCTGATCTCGACAATGGCAGCTTCAATCATCACCTGAGCACGGCGCACATCCAGTGCGGCGACAATTTCTTCAGCCTCTTGCATCAATGAAGGCTCGCCCCGGACCACCAGTGCGTTTAGCCCCTCATCTGCAAACACTGCAAAATTGCCTGTCGGCTTGCTGCTGGCACCACCGCCAGACGCGCCTCCTGAGCCCTCTTTCGTGAGTTCGCCCATCACACCTTTAAGCAATTCCGTGAGGTTTTTCGCGTCTGCGTGCTTAAGGCGAATAACCTTGGTTGCTCCGCCACTGGCAGAGGGCTGATCCAGCTGCGTGATCAACCCACGCATTTTGCTACGGAACGATTCATCGCCTCTGAGGATCAATCGGTTACTGCGCTCATCAGCGGTAACACTGTATTTTCTTGCGGCGCTGTCATTGCCCGCTCGGCCCAACTCGTCCGGCGCCAGCTCCTGCAACAGAGTCACCATATCGCCAACCCAGGCTTCCTTGAGTTTGATCACCTCCACCTCGTACTTGGAGGGGCTGTCCAACTCACGAACAATCTGCTCCATACGCTGAATGTTGGAAGCGTGATCGCTGATAATCAAAGCATTGGCTGCGGCGACACCGGCCAGATGACCATACTTTGCCACCAGCGGCCGTAAAATAGGCACCAACTCCAATGCACTGGCGTTATCAATCTGGATAACACGGGTTATAAGCTGCTCAGAAGGAATATTTGAGAAACGGCCGAGAACCTCAGCGGACTGTTTGGCGTCTACCTGCTGTACAACCTTGATAACTTCCTCACCGGGAATGGCCGTAAATCCGTGCACGTTAAGCACGGCAAGGAACAGATCGTAGATTTGATCCTTGTTCATGGGCGCGCTGGATAGAACCGTCACCTTGCCCTTAACCCGAGGGTCCACCACAAAGCTGTAGCCGGTTATATCGGCCACCTGAGTAACAAACGCGCGTATGTCTGCGTCTTTAAGGTTCAACCGCCATGTTTCATCCTGGCCGTACGCCGCCGACATCAGGGGCAGTAAAATAAGCAGAGCCAAGGTCCGCAAAAAATTGGTCTTGTAGTTATACATCTGGCGATTTCGTCCTGTATCGATAATCCCGGTCAGCGCCACTGCTCAGGTATGGCATAACTGATGTTGAGAATAGACCCGTCACGTTCGATTTCTATATCCAGGCTGGCTTGGCCGCGCCAGCTTTCGAGCAGCGATCGATCTTGCTGCACATCACCCAGGCGCTGCCCGTTGATGGCGGTAATCACATCACCCGCTTTGAGATTCACTGCGTTCAGCATGGCATTGGAGCCATCGTACACGTAGCCCGAGCCACCAGACTCATCCACTGGCGCAAGCCCGTATGGGGTCAGAGCTGCCGCGCCTGCGCTATCGAGCTGCTGCTTTGCATTCTCAAGGAATGCTTCCGGTGATGATTCTGCAGGTACCTGTGCCACCTCTGCAACCATTGTGGAAACATCGTCTTCCTCAAATGTCAGAGACTCATAGCGCCCACCACGGCGAATCAGGATTCGGCCCGCTTCCACTTCAGCCAATTCGGCATTGCCTGGCAGCATTTCACCAACACGATACCACGCGGTTTCACCGTTACTCCCGGCCACTATAGCACCCGAGTCTTCCGGGCGCTGTCCCACAAGAACACCTTCAAGCCTTAGCCGCAAACCGGTTTCCGGAGCCGCACGCTTAACCGCTTCCGCTACCTCCCCAGGCGCTTCCGCTCGGCCAAAAAACTCATAACTGGCCATTGGGTAGCTACCAGACCGCCCAAAAGCCTGGGCCGCAGATGGGCCACCCGCAGGCGCAACCACAATCGGTTTATCCTGCCAGGCAAATAGCCATGTGGCATTTGCCATCACAACACTTAAATACACAACCAGCCATACCAGCAGCAGGTTGGCCACCGCTTTTGCAATCCGGTGTTGGGTATCAGGAGCCGGCATTGCCACCATCAACGCGCCCCCGGCAACAGCGGTTGCCTTACACGAAACACAATATCATCAGGGCTGGCGGAATCCGGCCAGGGTTGGCCCGCGAGATCTATCATGCGTTTGTATACCCGCAACTCCATCATCCCGTTCCAGAGAATACTGGCATCCGCCGCCGGGCCACTGCCTGCCTGCTCGGCAACTACCAAGGCCACACCACCGCTGGTGGTATCCATGGTGGCCTCCATAGGCGGGAACTTTGCTTGCCCGGTTTGCTCACCCATAGGCCAGCTTACGCTACCGCCAGCCCATCGTCCGAGACCATCCGCACGAATAACGCGGCCATCTGCCCACTCCAGAGCCAGGCGATCGATGCTCACATCGCCCTCAATCATTGCGCCACCGCTGCGCCGAATCAATTCTTCAAACTCTGCGACAGCAATGGTGCCACGGGCATTCAGCCGGGCATTTTCGGGCCACCCTATGGCTATATCACCCGAAACCTCGGATTGCAGTGACGCCACAGAAATCCGTACCGGCTGCTCCAACTGTGTAATAGATGGCCAGCCCAGCTGCCACTCAACACGCAACGGGAAACCGGCAACCACCACGCTGGCGGTACCATCCCAAACACGGCCCGCTATCTGCTGCACCTGTACCTGGGGTGGCAATGAAACATAGGGAGAGGCTTTATGCCAGACCCAGCCGGCTGGAACAAAAACAATCAAGGCGCCCAAGTACACAAACAACCCCAGCAACACAAGCAAAAACAGTTTGCCGGGGCGAAGAAAAGGTTTGGATTCAGCGTCACTCATTCGGTAGCACACAGACAGTTGACCGGTTGCCGAGTCTAGCAAACGCTCAGGTCAAGTTCATGACAAAAAAACAAAAACCCCGCATCAGTGTGAACCGACGCGGGGTTTTTGAGTGCAGATCAGGCCACGTCGCTATTTTTGCGACGCAGTCGGAATCAGCAAGCTATGAACGGCATCACATCATGCCGCCCATGCCTCCCATTCCGCCCATTCCACCCATATCTGGCATTCCACCGCCAGCGCCTTCTTCTGCTGGCTCGTCTGCAACCATCGCTTCAGTAGTGATGATCAGAGACGCTATAGAAGCAGCTGCCTGCAGTGCAGAGCGAGTGACCTTGGCTGGATCCAGAATACCCATTTCCAGCATATCGCCGTACTCTTCGATAGCAGCGTTGTAACCAAAGGAACCTTCGCCTTCGCGAACCTTGGCAACCACTACAGAAGACTCGCCGCCTGCGTTGGATACGATCTGGCGCAGAGGCGCTTCCATCGCACGACGCAGGATGTTAACACCGGCTTTCTGCTCTTCGTTGATGGCATCTACCTTGTCCAGCGCAGCAATAGCGCGGATCAGGGTTACACCACCACCAGGCACAATGCCTTCTTCAACGGCAGCGCGAGTAGAGTGCAGCGCGTCTTCAACACGTGCCTTCTTCTCTTTCATTTCCACTTCAGAACCAGCGCCTACCTTGATAACGGCAACACCGCCAGCCAGCTTGGCCACACGCTCCTGAAGCTTTTCTTTGTCGTAATCTGAAGAGCTGTCTTCAATCTGCTTACGCACCTGCTCAACACGGGCTTCGATATCAGCCTGTGCACCAGCACCGTCAATGATGGTGGTGTTTTCTTTAGTCAGGTTTACACGCTTGGCTGTGCCGAGATCATCAAGAGTGGTGTTCTCCAGGCTCAGGCCAACTTCTTCGGAAATCACAGTACCGCCGGTCAGAATGGCGATGTCCTGCAGCATTTCCTTGCGGCGATCACCAAAGCCAGGCGCTTTAACAGCAGCGACTTTCACAATGCCACGCATGTTGTTCACAACCAGAGTAGCCAGCGCTTCGCCTTCGATGTCTTCAGCGATGATCATCAGCGGCTTGCCTGCTTTGGCAACAGCTTCCAGCACCGGCAGCAATTCGCGGATGTTGGAGATTTTCTTGTCGACCAACAGCATGTACGGGTCATCAAGTTCAACCGACATGTTGTCCTGGTTGTTGATGAAGTACGGAGACAGGAAGCCACGATCGAACTGCATGCCTTCTACTACGTCCAGCTCGTCATCCAGGCCACGGCCTTCTTCAACCGTGATAACGCCTTCTTTACCAACTTTCTCCATAGCATCAGCAATCAGCTTGCCGATAGTCTCGTCGCCGTTGGCAGAGATGGTGCCTACCTGCGCAATGCTGCGGGTATCGTCGCAAGGACGGGCCATTTCACGGATAGCTTTAACGGCTTCCGTAGTGGCCTTGTCGATGCCGCGTTTCAGATCCATTGGGTTCATGCCGGCGGTAACAGACTTAACGCCTTCATTCACGATGGCCTGAGCCAGAACGGTTGCGGTAGTGGTACCGTCACCCGCCGTTTCGTTCGCCTGGGAAGCAACTTCCTTCACCATCTGGGCGCCCATGTTTTCGAACTTGTCTTTCAGTTCGATTTCTTTGGCAACCGATACGCCGTCTTTAGTGATTACCGGAGCGCCAAACGACTTCTCCAGAACCACGTTGCGGCCCTTGGGGCCCAGAGTTACGCGAACTGCGTCTGCAAGAACGTTGACGCCTGCAACCATGCGCTTACGGGCGCTATCACCGAATTTAACTTCTTTTGCTGACATGTGTTCTATTCCTGTTCGTTAAATCGAATTCGTTGAATCAATCGAGTTAATGACTGTTCGTGCGAATTGCTTCAGCGATCACTCAAGCACGCCGTAAATATCGCTTTCGCTCATGATGAGCAGCTCTTCACCGTCGATTTTTACAGTGTTGCCGGCGTATTGGCCAAAAACCACGGTATCACCCGCTTTGACTGCCAGCGCACGAGTCTCGCCATTTTCCAGAATGCGACCATTACCCACGGCAATGACTTCACCCTGGGACGGCTTCTCTTTGGCATTACCCGGCAGCACGATGCCGCCTGCAGTTTTCTCTTCTTCTTCCTTACGGCGTACAACGACACGATCGTGTAACGGACGAATCTTCATTGCTCGGTTTTCTCCAATTAGTCAGATTAATGTGGCAATGACATTTGCTGTTAATGGCCGGACTACAGGTGCAATCCGACAAAATTGCCCGGCTTCTAACCTGCTGTTTTCCAGCAAGTATCAGCCTGCGGCGAACTTGTGATTCCTATGTGGGGCTGGCACAGGGGTTTTCAATACCTGCTCTGATAAATTTTTCACTTTTTATCGAGGCGATCATGGTTGGTTTCAGTTTCATCACGGTATTCCCCTTCGATAATGTCGCCGCTGCCATCGCGGTCGAACGGGCGCTGTTGCCCGAAGGGGTTACCGGATTCTCCAAAGGGGCTTTGCCCGCCACCCGCTCGAAAATAAAACCCACCGCTGGTGTTAGTCGCAACCATACGCTTCAGTGCCTGAGCCGCCAGCCAGTGCCTGCTGAATGGTAAAAGGCACAAAAACCCGACGGCATCAGTAATAAACCCCGGGGTAAGCAAAAGCACACCGCCAACCGCAAGAATTAACCCCTCAGCCACTTCCTTGGCTGGGAGCTCACCGCTGCTCAGGCGCTGGTTGGCTTTCAACAGAGTTGCCAGCCCTTGCTGGCGAAGCAGCCAGGCTCCCGCCACCGCCGTCAGCAACACGAAACCGATGGTATTGAACACACCAATCACGCTGCCGACCTGAATCAGAACCGCCATTTCGGCAATCGGCATAACAATAAAAACAAACAAGAATATGGACATCAGGCTCTCGTGTTTCGGGTTTGGGCATTCCAGGGTCTGGTATACTCGCAGCCCTTTCGATTACATCTGATTTCTATTTAAGGGCAAAACATGAAACTTCAAGATTCCGTGATTGCAATTACCGGCGGCGGCCAGGGCCTTGGCCGTGCCATGGCAGAATACCTGGCGGCCAAAGGCGCAAAACTGGCGCTGATTGACCTTGCCCAGGATAAGTTGGAGGAAGCTGCAGCCGCCTGCAAAGCCGCGGGCTCTGAAGCCAAAATCTACCTGTGCAACGTGGCAAAAGAAGACGAAGTAGAAGCAACATTTGCAGCCATTGCAGACGACTTCGGCCAACTTAATGGCCTTGTTAATAACGCCGGCATTTTGAGAGACGGGCTGCTGCTGAAAACCAAAGACGGCGAGATCACCAAGCGCATGGAGCTGTCCCAGTGGCAGTCGGTTATCGACGTTAACCTCACAGGTGTTTTCCTGTGCGGCCGGGAAGCCGCCACCCAGATGATCCAAACCGGCAGCAAAGGCGCCATCATCAACATCGCGTCCATTTCCCGCGCGGGCAACATGGGGCAAAGCAACTACTCGGCCGCCAAAGCCGGTGTATCTGCCTTGGTGCCAGTGTGGGCAAAAGAACTCGCCCGCCACGGTATCCGCTGCATGGGTATTGCACCGGGCTTTATAGAAACAGAAATGACTGCCTCCATGAAACCGGAAGCGCTAGAGAAAATGACCGCAGGTATTCCACTAAAGCGTATGGGTAAGCCGGAAGAGATTGCTTCAACTGCAGCGTTTATCTTTGAAAACGACTATCTGTCTGGCCGGATGATTGAAGTGGATGGCGCCCTGAGGCTCTAAAGTGACTAAAATACTTTACAAAACAGAGAAAATTGCTAAATTGTGAAGTATATTGGACACATGGCGGCAATATGGATTACCAGACTCTAGGGCAGACTATCTCAACTTTGCGCCAGCAACACGGGGTGTCTCAGCAAAAAATGGCTGAACACCTCGGCATGTCCCGAGCCACCATCAATGCACTGGAAAATGGCCGTTCGGGCGACATTGGCATACGCAAGGTAATGAAAATTCTGGATTATCTGGGCAAGGAACTCAACATTCGGGATAAGTCGCCTTTCCCTACGTTTGAGGAGCTTAGGGATGAGCAGTGAGCTAGACGTATGCGTAGATGGCCATCAAACGGGGAAGCTGTTCAAGGAAACCGCGGATATTGTTTTCAGCTATGGTGATAGCACCTCCCCGGATCAGTTTGTATCCCTCACTATGCCGGTGCGCCGAAAGGAGTACAGCCATCGCTATCTTCACCCAATCTTTGAAATGCACCTGCCTGAAGGTTACTTGCTCTCTACCATCAAAAAGCAGTTTGCTAAAATCACCGATACTGACGACCTGGGCCTTCTGAGACTACTCGCCCCATCAATCCGTGGGCGCATCGAGTACAACCGCCAGGATCAATCCGAAAGCAACCCGTTTCACCTCGATACGCTCTTGCATTCAGACAATCCAGGGCTATTTGAAGAACTGGTTTCACGATTTGCGTTACGCTCGGCGCTGAGTGGCGTGCAACCTAAAGTGCTGGCTCAGCTTGAGAACAAAGCGACGTTGCGCCTGGACGATTTCATTGTCAAAGCCTGGGGGCAAGACTACCCGGCCCTTGCCCTGAATGAATACTGCTGCATGCTGGCCTGCAAATACGCAGGCATTCCGGTACCGGAGTTTCATCTCTCTGATGACGAATCTCTGTTTATCATGAAACGGTTTGATCTGAATGAAGACGGCAGTGCGCTGGGCTTTGAGGATATGTGCGTCCTCCAGGCAAAACAGCGGGACGACAAGTACACCGGAAGCTATGAGCAAGTTGCAAAAACAATAAAAACCTTTGCAAGCCCAGCGAGTAAAAGAGCGTCACTGGAGCAGTTCTTCAAAATGATTGTGCTCAACAACGCACTGCAAAATGGTGATGCACACCTGAAAAACTTTGGCCTGATCTACAAGAACACTGACTCAATCAGGCTGGCCCCTGCCTACGATATAGTATGCACGACGGTTTATATAAACCAGGATATCCCAGCACTAACACTTGCCGGCAGCAAAAAATGGATGCCTCGTGCAAAGCTTGAACGCTTTGGAGTGCAGGCCTGCGAGCTGACAGGAGCCAGGGCCACGGCACTTTATGAAGAATGTAGAAACGCCCTGAGAGAACTACTGCCTTACCTAACGATGCGGCTTGCCCAAACCCCTGACACAGACCAAAGAATGGTACTGGAGCACCTGCAAACTCTTATTGCCACCGAAACCGGCGCATCGCTACCCGGCCGTTGACCACTTCCACGCCTTCGGCTTGCAGCCGGCTAACCTGTTCCTGGTAGATTTCCGAACCTTCCGGGAATGCAATCTGGCCATTGCTGCGAATTACCCGGTACCAAGGCACTGAGTGGCCTTTCGGCAGCTTGCCAAGTGCGCGGCCAATGTAGCGGGCCTGCCGGCCAAGTCCCGCCATGTCTGCTACCTGCCCATAGCTGACGACCTTGCCCGGCGGAACAGCCATCACTACCTGCCAGATTTTTTGATCTTTAGTCGGCTCCTCTTGCGATTCCTCATACGGCTCCATAGTACCTAGCCTCCCGTTGGTTGAGGGGCGTCCGGCTCGCCCTTTCCGGAGTGATCCGGCGCCAGAGCATCCAGCCTCTCGCCTTGTCGAATCAGGAACATAGCCAGAAGAATGGCGGGGATCCCCATCAAGCCGGCCACGAGGAAAAACTCCGCATAACCATAGCCCGCCACAACCATCCCCGAGAAACCGCCCAGGAACTTACCCGGCAGTGTCATCAAGGAGCTGAACAATGCATATTGAGTGGCGGTGAAAGACGCACTGGTCATGCTGGAAAGCCAGGCAATCAACGCCACATTGGCAATACCCCCACTGAGATTATCGGCGCTCACCACCACCGCCAATGTGGCCAGGTTGGGCGGGTACTGTGCCAGAAACACGAACAAAAGATTGGTACTGGCCGTCAGGATGGCCCCCGCCAGCAGAATCTTTCTCGTTCCGTAACGCACAACCAGAACACCGCCCGCCAGAGAGCCGGCAATGGTCATGAAAAACCCGAAAATCTTGGTGACGTCTGCCACCTGGGTTTTGCTGAAGCCCATAAAATTCAGATAGAAAGGATTGGCCATCACGCCCATGGCAATATCGGAAATGCGGTACACCGCCACCATCAATAGAATCGCGATGGAAAGCTCTTTATAACGGCGAAAGAAATCCAGAAACGGCCCCGCAACTGCAGCATAAAACCAACCTGCAAATCGGGCTACCCGAGGCCCGAGGTGGGTGCGTTTCGCAGCTTCCTGCTCGATTTTCTGTGCAATATCCTGAGCAGCCGAAAAATGGTTTACCGCAGGCTCCCGCACCACCAGCACGGTCAATGCACCCACACCCACCAGTGCCGCCATAACCTCATAGGACACCTGCCACGACCAGAACTCGGCAAGATACAAAGCCCCTGCACCTGCAACCAGCAATGCCAGCCGATACCCGAAGATATAAGTAGCCGCCAGCGCCGCCTGCAGCCGCTCTTCGGCGATCTCAATGCGATAGGCGTCTATAGCTACGTCTTGAGTGGCAGATGAAAACGCCACCAACAAGCCGCACAACGCCATGGTTTCCGGCACCGCAATGGCATCCACATGGGCCATCAGATACAAGCCGGTGGCGATACCCACCTGCGCGAACAAAATCCAGCTGCGGCGTTTGCCCAAAAGCCTGTCGAGCACCGGCAATTTCAGCCGATCTACAACCGGCGCCCAAAACACCTTGATGGAATAGGTGATCCCCAGCCAGCTGAAAAAACCGATGGTGGCGGTTTCCACGCCCACATCCGCAAGCCTGGCGTTCAACGTGGAGAACACCAGCAAAAACGGCAACCCGGCAGAAAAGCCGAGAAACAGCAGAGCAATGACCTGCCAGCGCGTGTAGGTGTGTAGCGTATCCCGGATCAAATCCAGACGGGTGCCGGTTGAAATGGTGGAGCCTCCGAATCAGTCGCGGAAATTATTGAACTGCAGGGGTACATCCAGCTCAGTCTCGCGCAGCAGGGCAATCGCAGTTTGCAGATCGTCCCGCTTCTTGCCGGTTACCCGCACCTTGTCACCCTGAATGCTGGATTGCACTTTCAACTTGGCCTCTTTGATCAGCTTCACGATCTTTTTTGCCATATCGGTTTCAAGGCCCTGCTTGAGTACAAAATGCTGCTTGATCAGCTTTCCGGACTTGCTTTCGCCACTCTCTGAAAGTGCACGACCATCAATATCCCGGCTTGCAAACGCCATGCGCAGAATGTCGATCAACTGCTCAAGCTGAAATTCCTGCTCCGCGCTGACCGTTACACCCTTATCGTCCATTTCGATATCCGCATCCACATTTTTGAAATCCCAGCGATTACCCAGATCTTTCTTGGCTTTGTCCACCGCATTGGTCACTTCGTGCATATCAATTTCTGAAACAATGTCAAAAGAGGGCATGATCGTTATTCTCCAGGAGCTGTTGCGAGTATACTCGTTGCTTGAATTTAAGGGGCCAAGCATACCAAGCTCCGGAAATCCCCGCATCTGACAATGGACTGGTAAAAGTAGGTAACAATGCCGAATCTGGATCTCCCTATCCTCGTAGTAGACGACGCTAAATTCAGCAGTATGGTGGTTGGCCGAACTCTGCGAAATGCCGGGTATCGCGACGTACGCATCGCCAACAATGCCCCTGCGGCCCTTAAGCTGATGGAACAGCGTGCGGTAAGTGTACTAATTGCAGATTGGTTGATGCCTGAAATGGACGGGTTGCAACTCACTGACAAGGTACGCCAGCTGGATGAACAAACGAACCACTACACCTATGTATTCCTCCTGACAGCCCGGGAAAGCGTAGAAGCCTTGGCATTAGCGTTCGACCGAGGCGTAGACGACTTCATTTACAAATCCGACATGACCAAGCAGCTGATTCCCAGGATTTTTGCTGCAGACCGCATGGCAGATCGCCAAAACACGCTGCTGCGTGCCAACGCCTTGCTCATCGAGAACAACCGCGAACTCGAATCCAGCAACATCATTGATCTGGAAACCGGGCTGTGCAACAACCGATACGGGCGCGACCGGCTCACCAAAATGCTTCGGCACGCAGAATCCCGGGGCGGTGCATCGGCCTATGTGCTGTGCGGCATTCGCAACTGGCAGGATTTGAAGCGCAAACACCCGCCCACGGTAATGTCTGAGCTGGCGGTTGGTATTGCGCGCAGGCTCAGCACCCTGATTCGCCCCATCGACGTGCTTTGCCGTGTGGGCGACAACCAGTTCGCCATCATTGCTTACTTCCCGAATAGTGACCACTGCACTACCACGGCGTTTCGCCGGGTATTCGATGGCATTAACCATAAAGCCCTGAAAACAACGGCCGGGTACATTTCAGTAGAGGCCGGCATGGTGCTGTGCAAAGCCGATGCTCAAAACGGAACGCCCTCCATTCGGGATATGGAGCAAGCGGCTGTACACGGCCTAGTAGACGCTTACGAAACCAGGCGCTTTACCGAGACGGTACCGACGCTAGGCGCAAGCGCCTGAACCTGGAACAATCTGTAACACTGTGACACACATCACGCACAGACACAGACCAGCGAACGCCCTATTCTGAGATTGTGGATTTAAGCAGTATCCCCCATGGCGGAGGAGCCGTGTTGTACCTCCGCCGTCAAATGGGAATCCACCGAATTAACGAATTTTTCAGGCACTTTCGTTTGTTCTCTCTTTAGGCCAGCTCTTTAGCTGGCCTTTTTGTTTTTTGCTCCGGGCAAACCATTCGTTTAAGTTGTTCAGCACAAGTTTCGTTATACTCCCCTGATAACACCTAAAAACAACCGTGCTGTAATCGTGACAAACCCATCATGACAAATCTAGGAACCGCCTCCGTTGCTGCCCTGCGCCAGTATGTGCGCGCCGCCGAATCCATTGGCGCCGATACCTCCGAGCTTTTTACAAAAGCCGGCTTAGACCCCGCTATCCTGGATTCTGACGAAGGCCGCATAAACGGGGATCAGTTTCAGCAGTTCATTCTTCTACTCTGCGAACTCACCAACAACCCTATACTCGGGCTTGAAACCGGCGATTTTGTGCAGCCAGGCTCCTACAGCGTGCTGGGTTACATTACTATGAGCTGTGTAACCCTAGGGGAAGCCGTCGCCCGCATTGCGCCTTTTGAGAAACTGGTGGGTGACATGGGCACCACCTCGCTCGCTATGGATAACGAATCCATCAAACTGGTATGGAACTGCAACTACAACCACCCGATTGTGCGGCCACAGGTTATCGACAACGTGTTCGCTTCCTGGGTGAACTATGCGCGTTGGCTAGCAGACAATACCAGCGCCTCGCCCACCAACGTGCGGCTGAAGCGTCAATCCCCAGGCGCTGACCTTGAACAGGCCTACCAGGAACGCTGGAAATGCCCTGTTCAGTTTGGCGCAGACGAAGACTCCATAACCCTAAAAAAAGAATTACTGGAAACCCGGCTGCGCCAACCCGACCCCATGCTGCGCAAAACCCTGGAAGCCCACGCCCTAACGCAGTTGGCCTCACTGGATACAGACACAGACCTGACATCACAGGTGAAGCACAGCATTCAGAAACAGCTGATGCACGGTATAACCCGGCAAGACATGGTGGCGGAAGATTTAGGAATTACGAGCAGAACCCTGCAGCGAAAACTAAGCCAGGAAGGGGTTTCTTATCAGAAGCTACTGGATGAAGTTCGCCAGAAGATGGCGGAAGATTACCTGCTGAACAGTGATCTGAGCATTCCGGATATTGCGTTAAGACTGGGCTACAGCGAAACCACTTCGTTTCACCGGAAATTCAAAGCGGTGGCGGGGAAGACGCCCGGAGAGTTCCGGGCGCCTACTACTTAATTTTACGACTTGGGCCTAGCCTTAAAGCTTACGACCTTTACCCGCAGCAATCCGCAGACGCAGAGCGTTCAGCTTGATGAAGCCTTCTGCATCCTTCTGGTCGTAGGCACCGTGATCTTCTTCGAAGGTCGCGATGGTTTCATCGAACAGGGAGTCGTCAGACTTACGGCCCACAACATCCACGTTACCTTTGTACAGCTTCAGGCGAACAACGCCGTTCACGTATTCCTGAGTCTGGTCAATCAGTGCCTGCAGAGCTTCACGCTCAGGCGACCACCAGTAGCCGTTATAGATAACCTCAGCGTAACGCGGCATCAAGCTATCTTTAAGGTGCGCCACTTCGCGGTCCAGGGTGATGGACTCAATAGCACGGTGCGCGCGCAGCATAATCGTGCCGCCCGGTGTTTCGTAACAGCCACGGGACTTCATGCCCACATAGCGGTTCTCAACAATATCCAAACGGCCAATACCGTTAGCGCCAGCAACCTTGTTCAGGTTTTCCAGCACTTCGTGGGCCTTCATCTCCACACCGTCAACGGCAACAATATCGCCCTTGCGGTAGGTAAGCTCGATGTAGGTCGGCTTATCTGGTGCAGCTTCCGGAGACACACTCCAGCGCCACATATCATCCTCGGCTTCTGACCAAGGATCTTCCAGATTCATACCTTCATAAGAAATGTGCAGCAGGTTGGCATCCATGGAGTAAGGCGACTTGCCCTTCTTCATATCTACCTGAATATTACGCTCGGCACAGTACGCCAGCAGCTTCTCACGGGAGTTCAGATCCCACTCACGCCAAGGCGCGATAACCTTAACACCAGGCTTAAGCGCATAAGCACCCAGCTCGAAACGAACCTGATCGTTACCCTTACCCGTCGCGCCGTGGGAAATGGCATCTGCGCCGGTTTTGTTGGCAATATCAATCAAGCGCTTGGCAATCAGAGGGCGGGCAATAGACGTACCCAGCAGGTACTCGCCTTCATAAATAGTGTTAGCACGGAACATCGGGAACACATAATCGCGCACAAACTCCTCGCGCAGGTCCTCAATGTAAATTTCCTTCACGCCCAAGGCTTCCGCCTTCGCACGCGCAGGCTCAACTTCCTCACCCTGGCCGATGTCGGCGGTAAACGTTACCACCTCACAGTTGTAAGTATCCTGCAACCACCGAACAATAACGGAGGTATCCAGGCCGCCAGAATAGGCCAGAACCACCTTTTTAATATCAGACATATTTTTTGCTCCAGACTGAACAGAATGGATGTATTGAAAAGAAGGGGCGTATTGTACGGGATGGCGGGGGAGTTGGCTATTGGGAGCGGGAGGAACGTCACCCCCTCTCCCCCGGCCCCTCTCCCGCCAGGGGCGAGGGGAGCTACACAACTAGAGCACTAGGCGACTCAGCATGCCCAAGGGAGTGCAGTAAAGCCCCTCTCCCCTGGCGGGAGAGGGGTTGGGGAGAGGGGAGGGTAAAATCAACCAACCTGAGCTGACTTAGACACCGCCTCTTCACGAATGCCATCCCAACCATCTTTGATCGAGCGCAGCAGATCTGCGACTTCATCCAGCTTGGCCATATCGTTCTTGGCACTGGCTTCAAGAAGCGTACGCTCCATATAGTCGTACAAACCTTCAAGGCGCGCAGCTAGCTCACCACCTTTTTCGAAGTCCAAAAAGCCCCTCAGCCCACCGATGATTTCAATGGCCTTGCCAATCAGCTTTCCCTTGCCTTCAAAATCCTTGGCCTGCATGCGAGCCTTGGCCATGTTAATCCGCTCCAGCGCACCGTTGTACAACAATTGGATCAGCTTGTGCGGATCGGCATCAGTGATGCTGGTCTGGGTATTTACCTGCTGGTACGCTTTTAAGCCTTTCATCGTAAACCTCGTTTCTCACCGGCTACGCCGGTATCACTTCTTGTTGAAGTTCTGCGGAGCCAGAGCGTCGAGCTGCTGGGTCACGTAATCTCGGGTGCTGTTCAGTTGGGAAATCAGCGAATCCGCCGCACTAAATTGTTTCACCAAGCGCTCCCGGTAAGATTCAATACGAATATCCAGCTTTACCTGACTTTCCTGAATCTTTTCCAGTTCGCGATTCAAACTGCTGGTACGGTTTTCAATCTTGCCATCCGCACCCACAAAACCGTTGACCAGATCAACCGTGCTCTTGCCAATGCCCTGCACAAAGTTGATTGAACCGCGAGAACCGGTTTGGTCGCCGAGGATACGCACTTGAATGCCGGATGCGGCGCCTGCATCACTACCCAGATACAACACTTGGCCATCACCCTTAGCAACCTGACCATTAATTGTTCCAGCTACGTCTGTGCCCGCCACCCCATCTTTAGAGTTCAAGCTCGGCGCATTCAGCGCGCCGGTCAATCTCACGTTAGACTCCGCACCATAGTTCCCGGAGGTAAACGTAAGGCCATCCGTCGCATCCCACGCAACCTGTACAGAGCGGTTTGCAGCTTTTAGCTCGCTGCTGTTATCCAAAGCTTGCTGTATAGCTGCGGCAAACTCTGCCCCAGTAAAATCATCCCCCGTGCCGGAAAGAGGGGAACCATCAGGCGCATTTTCCAAAAATACGCTCACCTGAGTTTCACCGTCTACCTCAAAGGTAAACCGGTTGCCCGCCATAACCGTTACGGTTCCTGTATCGGCAGCCGCGTAATTCAAACTTCCCCTGGTCGCAGCCTGGGTAACATTAATATCGTACTTACCCGCCTGTGTATTTGTACCACTTCGAACAAATTCAACCTGACTGTCGGTTGCTCTACCCTGCTCCGCAAAGAGTGCCGTTACGTCGTCCGGATTGTTCTTTAACTGGGTTTCAAATTTTTCTCGGTCAAAGTTTAAAGCACCGGTATTCGGGTCAGTTGAAACGCCCACATCAGCCAAGCTACGCACACTGGCATTTTCAAGCCCTGGCACAACACCTGTAAGCACTTGGCGCAGTTCGCCCTGAAGGGCTCGAACGGTGCTATCGCCTGTCAACAAACCACCCACACCGGCTTCGCTATTGAAACCGGCCAGGCTGTCTATGGTGGACTGCAGCGCATTGAACTTGTCTACGAAACCCTGAACACGATCCGTTACCGCACCCACATCCTGGCTAACGGTTACGGTAGAGGTGCCTGTTTCCTTGATGTCGAAAGAAAGGCCATCAATCACATTCTCAAAGCTGTTAGAAGAGCGGGTAACTTCAATGCCGTTGATCTCCATTACCGCATCTGTGGCGGCAATGGTTTGTTTCATATCCGGGTTGGCTGTCGGGTCTGCAACATCGAATGCAAAGCGCGCCAAGCCTTCTGCACCCACCTCTTCTGTGGCGGAAATACTTACCGAATTGGCCACGCCGGTTTCATCCGCTGACATTACCAACTGATAGCCATTACCGGTATCAATGATACCCGCAGACACACCTGCGTTAGCTTCGTTAATGACATTTGCCATACCCTGCAGCGTATTGTTGCTACCATCGATAGTGATATTGGTAACCTTGTCACCCACCGATAACTGCAAAGTGCCTTGGCCCACACTGGCGGTGTCTCTGTCTGCAAATACAGCTTGCGAGGCCAAAGCCTGAGCCTGAGCCAGACTGGTCACATTCAGGCTATAGCTACCGCGGCTGGCTTTGGTGCTGTCTACAGAAACACCGATATTTTCATTAGAAGACGTAGCGGAGAAAGCTTTCAGATTATCTGCAGAGCTTAGCTGGCGCATAGGCAGGCGCAACTCAGTAATGGCGCTGCGCAACTTGCCATAGGCAGAGAGCATTGCTTCTGATTGCTGGGTTTTCTGGGTTAACCGGTTTTCAGTCGGTGCACGTTCTGCCGCAACCAACTGATCCACCAGATCAGACGTCAGAACGCCAGACCCGATTCCCAGTGATGAAATACCTGCCATACCAATGCCTCCTTTAAGGGGCTGATCACTCTATACTACGTTTAACGACCGCAAGCGGCAAAACTTTGCCTCTTTACCACTTTAATTTTGTAACTCGGCGTAACACTGCTTTTATCCCCCTCTCCCCCAGCGGGAGAGGGGCTAGGGGAGAGGGGAAAGCCTCTACTCCCAAAACCAAAAACACCGCCAGCCCCTTACGGGAGTGGCGGTGCTGAAATACCGTTATTCTCAATCGCGCAAAAGCGGCAAGCTTTTACACTTTAATGTTGAACAACGTCAGCGGTTCATCCTGCTGCAATTTCTCTGCCAACCTCAATGCTACTTCATCCGGCATCTGGCGAATCACTTCCTGAGTAGACTGATCGACCACCTTCACAATGGTCTGGCCCGATTCGTTATCTACCTCAAACTGAAGATCCCGCTGCACATTCTGAACAAAATCGTTCAGCTGGCTAACCGCCTGGCCCAGCTCTTCTCGTTGTGCCTCACTGCGCTCTTGCAGCCTTTCGGCTTTGGAAGCTTCGTTAGCAACCTGGGTATTCTGAACCTGACGAGTGCCAGTAGATGAAGTAACAAGGTCAGGGGCTTTGATGCCCTCGGCCTGAGATGACGACAGTGCCTTGGCCGGAGCCTGGGCGCCAGAGCGCACCAGCTTCAAATCCGGGCTGTTCAGGTTAACGTCATTCATAGCTTTACCTCGCTATACTCAAACGGCGTAAAACCGGAACCCGAAGGTTCCGGCTATTACCGTTAAGCTCTTACTGCAGGAGGGACAGTACCTGCTGCGGACGGGCGTTAGCCTGTGCCAGTACTGAGATGCCAGCCTGCTGAAGCACCTGGGATTTAGCCAAGTTGGCTGTTTCAGCCGCGAAGTCAGCGTCCAGGATACGGCTGTTGGAGGCGCTGAGGTTCTCTACAGAGGTGCTCAGGTTCGCGATGGTGGATTCGAAGCGGTTTTGGATTGCACCCAAATCACCTCGGAGACTGTTTACCGCACCAAGAGCAGAGTCAATGCGATTGATTGCATCGTTTGCGCCAGCCACATCGCTGATATCGATATCTTCAATGGCACCAGAGGCCGCTACGGACTGTCCACCGCCAACCATAGCTGCGTTTGTGCCTGCAATGGTAATAGACTCCAATGAACTGATATCTACTTCGCCTGAGAATGTTGCCGCTGTATCATCAGAAACCTTTGCATCTGCAGCCAAACCAACCGTGTTTGCAACGCCAGAATCGCCAGCTGTAATCTTTTGCTTAAGCGTAAAGTTCTCACCATTTTTGGTTTGCAGCTTCAGCTCATTGTTAACAACCTCGGCACTCAAGCCTTGCTTTTTCAGCGTCTCGTTGCCGTTGATGTAGTCTGCAACATCCTGAGCCGTCACGACAGTAGGGGATCCACCGCCACCAGCAGTTGCAGTCCCATCTACCGTGAAGGTCGTGGCCGCTGTTGCTGCTTCGCCGCCCACGCCAATAGCCAGTTCAAATTTACCAGGGGTCTGGGGAGTCGTAGCATTTACATCTGCCATGCTAACGTTTGAATAGGCAAAGGTCTGCTCGTTACTACCTTGTACTGACGTAAGTCCATCAATGTTTTTGCTACGAATGGCTTCAGCGATCGAGGCTGCACTGCTGTCGGCGGCCAGCTTGACAGTCTGAGCGTCGCCGGCACCTACCTGTACGGTAAATTCGCCAGTACCAAGCGCAATCGCACCAACGTTTAATTTAACGTCAGCGACCGCACCAATGCTGTCTGCACGTGTGCCCGCGCCAAGATTCACACCAATGGTTTCTCCCGCGTTGGCACCAACTTGGAAATTAGCCTGGCCAAAAGTACCGTCCAGAACTTTTAGGCCGTTGAACGCTGTTTGCGATGAAATACGATCAATTTCTTCAATCCGCTGCTGTACTTCGGCGTTCAGAGCTGCGCGGTCTGAGTCGCTGTTAGTGGCGTTAGCCGACTGAACCGCCAGCTCACGAATACGCTGCAGGTTGTTGGTAACTTCATCCAGAGCGCCTTCAGTGGTCTGCGCCAGGGAGATACCGTCGTTAGCATTACGGGTAGCCACGTTCAGGCCAGAGATCTGTGACTGAAAGCGAGTAGAGATCGCCATGCCAGCGGCATCGTCTTTGGCCGAGTTGATACGCAGGCCAGAGGACAAACGCTGCAGAGCTTGATCATTCATGCCCTGAGACTTGCCCAACTGGTTCTGAGCGTTCAATGAAGCGACGTTAGTGTTAATTCCGAGAGCCATAATGCTTCCCCTTCGACAGTTTGTCGTTATTTCATGGTTAAGGTCTGGCGTTCTCTTTTTGGGTTTGGAGCGCCGCCCTGTTACTTCACTTAACGGCACCTGATTCGGTTGCTTTAGGAAAAACACCAAGAACTTTGTAAAGGAATGTAAAAACGGCAATTTGATTCCCACTCTCTCCGCCGGAAATTTGCCACTTATCATCAGCCACCACCCACATACCGATTAACTCTTTATATTAATCAGTAAGTTGAAGAAGATTCAGAAGAACTGGCACATACTTCGCTTAGCCTCCCTACAAACGGCCATTTAACAAATTTATTGCCGGTATGCTGCCTCAACCATTAACAAGCAGCGTGACCCGGCACCTCTGAGTAGGGAGTTTAGATATGCCACAGGTCATTAATACCAACATTGCCTCGCTGAACGCTCAGCGGAACTTAAACGCCTCGCAGGGCCAGGCCAATACGGCTCTGGAAAGACTGTCTTCTGGTCTGCGCATCAACTCGGCCAAAGACGATGCCGCCGGGCTGGCGATTTCCGAGCGGTTTCAGTCTCAAATTTCTGGTCTTAACCAGGCTCAGAGGAATGCTAACGACGGCATATCTTTGGCGCAAACGGCTGAAGGCGCCATGGACGAAATCACCAACAACCTGCAGCGCATTCGTGAACTGTCGGTTCAGTCGGCTAACGCCACAAATAGCATTTCTGATAGGCAAGCTCTAAACGAAGAAGTGCAGCAGCGGATTGAAGAAATAAACCGCATTGCCAGCCAAACGTCCTTCAACGGCCTTAAAGTGCTGGATGGCACCTTCGGCACCCAAACCTTTCAGGTGGGGGCCAACGCTGGTGAAACCATTGGCATCAGCGGCCTGGATTCAAGGGGCAGCCGGCTGGGGGCCACCCTCGGTGCCACCACAAACTTTGCTGAGAAAATCGTTCCGTTCCCGCAGGAAACAGACGCCACCGGCCTGGATTTCGCCACCGCTATTTCCGGCTCTGTAAACATTGGGGGTACGGATTACCCCATTGCCGCAACAACGGGGGGGGATACCATTGCTGATCTGGCGGCCAGCATCACCACAGCCATCAGCGGCGATTACCCAAACATTACGGTTGAAGGCGATACAGCCACCGACACCCTTACCTTCAGCAACGAGTCCGGTGAAACCGTAGCCGTTAGCTTTGACCTGACCGATGCTGCGACCCCAACTGCCGCCACATTCACCCAATCCCTGAACGCAGAAGGCGGCTCTACGGCGGATTACTTCAAATCCAATCGGGAAGCCTCTGTTGATTTTGTTGTGAACGGTGTGTCATTCAACTCGCCAGACGTCAGCTCGCTGAATGATTTAGTGGGCACCATCAATGCCCAATCCAACGAAACAGGCGTTGAAGCCAACCTCGACCGAACCAACAATGAAATTGTTTTTTCGTCAAAGTTCGGAACAGACATTGACGTTGAGATCACCTCAGACCTGAACAACGACGGCAACCCCGACATCAACATAAATGAAGCCTTTAGTGCCGCAAACGATACGGTTTCGCTGAACAACACCAATATATCCACACCCGACGGAGCCGATCGAGCGATGATTGCCATCGATTACGCCATCGACCAGATCAACGGTTTCCGCGCGGAATTGGGTGCGGTACAAAACCGTTTCGAATCCACCATACAAAACCTAGCCACAACTGCAGAAAACCTCTCAGCCTCAAACAGCCGCATCCGCGATGCCGACTTCGCCGCAGAATCCGCCGAACTGGCCCGCACCCAGGTGCTCCAGCAGGCTGGCCTCTCGGTTTTGGCTCAGGCCAATGCCCGGCCACAGCAGGTGTTGCAGTTGCTGCAGGGTTAATAGTCCAGCAAGAAGAAGCCCGGCTCGGATTTCCGAGTCGGGCTTTTTGCGTTCTTCCTGGCCTCAGCAATTTACTGATTCTGGTCTGATTCACCCTCCAATATTGATCCACGGTCCGAAGAAATCGTGCAGCAAGAAGCGTGGCACCGACGACAAAACTGGCACACCTTTCGCAACACCTCATACAAAGCACAGCAAACAACCAAAAACTGCAGGCCGTTGCCGCAATTTTTGAACCTAGCGGCAGGTAAATGAGGTATCCCATGCAAGCCAAACATCACGTTCAGGAATCCCATTCCCAACAGGCACAGGCGGCTCGCCTGCTTTTGCAGGCCAACCGTGCTTATGGCGAATCCAACAGCGGCGGGTTAAGCCATATCCAGCGCCTGCAGGCCCGGCAGGAGTGCCGTGTGTATCTGGAAGAAGTGATTGCGCTTGAACCAAACAGCGCCGTTGCTCTTGGGTTGTTAGGGCGCGTGGAGATGGACGACGGGCAGCTTGAAAACGCCCACGACCTCTTTAATGCCAGCCTGCAAGTTCAGCCTCGCCAAGCGCAGCAATACGCCAACCTCGGGTACTGGGCCCTGAAAACCGAGCGCCCTGCTCTGGCTGAACAGCACTTCCTGCAAGCCCTGGATTGCGACCGGCAATCTGCCGCCGCTTTCTGTGGTGTCGCCCATGCCAAGCGGTTGCAGGGGCAGTTTGATGTGGCCTACCTGCACTACCGCAAGCTGCTGGAAACCGGCGCTGAGTGGGATTCTGTGTACAGCGGCATGCTCTCTTGCGCTCACCATCTTGCGGTAAACAAGGCGGACAGCAACCTGGCGCTGGATGCCATTGCCCTGCTTAGCCACGAGGGTTTACCCCATCAGGAAATCGGGCGTTTTGTGGGGGCGATCATTCGCCAGCAATACGATCTGGATAACCCACAGGCCGAGATTTTCCTGGATGCCGCCAGCACAGACGAACTGCTGATCCTGGCTCTGCAAAAAACTCTCATGCCAGACCCAGCGGTGGAAGAGCTGGTTGTTATGCTTCGCCGCGCGATTCTGGCGGAGGTTGCGCAAACCGTGGAGCTGCGGGATGAACTCCAGCAGCTCGCCCTTGCCATAGCGCAATACGCAGACCGCACAGGCTACGCGCTGGCAGCGGAGGATGATGAAGAACGGTTGGTGGCTGCGGTGAATGACAGCCTCAAAGCCCAAATTGTAATGGGTGAATCTCAGGAAGCTTTGACTGGTTCGCTAATGATCAGCGCCATGTACGGTGCTTTGTTCCATCAGGATTTTGCCGTTCAGCTTGGGCAGTGGAATCTGGTGGATTGGCCGCTGGCGCTTCAACCGGTTCTGGCCGCCAGCTACTACCACCGGGCGGAAGAAGAAGGCATCAAACAGTGTTTTGATGAGAAGGCGGAAGAGTTGTGCCTGGATAAGATGGATGTGCCACAAGCCTGGCCCGCTTGGTCGAAACTGGCTTATCGCGCGGAAAGCAGCTTGAAGTCACTGATGGCCACAGAGCTGGGCTTGGCCACAGACAAGCTGCCAGACACCTTGCGCATAATGGTCTGTGGCGCGCAATCTGGTCAGCGCGCTATGGAACTGGCCAGCTATCTGGCAGATGTGGAAGTGATTGCTGTAGATGAATCACTGGCCAACATTGCCAAAGCCACCCGCATGGCTGCCGAATCCGAGATCAGCAATATCGTGTTCTGGCCCTGGTCCATCGCCCAACGATTTGTGGCTGATGGCCATCAAGTACACTGGGTTGAAGTGGGCCGCCTGCCCTCCCCGGCCATGACGGAACTCTCACTGGCCGCTCTCGTAAACAACGCAGCCGGCTCTGGCGCCGTTGTGCACCTGCACACCTCCATCGCCGAACAAACGACCGGCGACAGGCAGATGCGCAAACTGATTGCAGAACACCGATTGCAACCCACCCGATCTACCCTGCGCCAGCTTCGCCGGATGGTTCTTACGAACCGACAGGATGCTACCTGGCAGGAACTCGCGCAGGAAGACGACTTCTACAGTTTGGGCGGGTGCCGCGACCGTTGGTTCAAGCCGCAGGATGAGGCTCAGCTGAAAGATCTGATGGCGATGGTGAGCAACGAGGTGGAATGGAAGCTGATCAAAGCCCGTGATGAAGATGGGCATAGCTTGGCAACCAAGCCTGTACAAACACAGATTCAGGCAGAGGCTTTGGGGAGTGAAGTGCAGAGTGTGATGGGGCAGAATTTGAGTGTGTATTTTCAGCGGCGACGTTGATTTAGTTGCGTGATCAACGCCCCTCTTCTAATACGGAAGAGGGGCGTTTTTGTTCAAATATAAGGAATCAAAGACTCCCCATACAAATGCAAATCCTCCAAAATCTGCTGGTTCTTGGGCGTCAGTTCCGGATCACTGGCCAGTCGCTGCAACTCAAGCCCAAATGCCTCAAGCGACAGCCAACCTTTCTTCGGTGCCATCAAACGCTGGGTTCGGAACTGTTCCCATCGTTCGGCTTCTTCACTGGTCAGTGAATCCGGATAGTTCCGAGCACGGTAGCGGAATAGCAGTTCCTGCAACCGTTCATCTTTAAAGTGGAAGCTTTCCTCCACCAACAACTCCGGCGGGGTTTGCAGCACTCGGTTCAGCTCACTGCGGTCGGCCGGGGATATAAAGCCGCCAGCATAGAGTTGTTCATCCGGGTCTGTCAGGTCGCTTTGGTGTGGCTGATCAAAGGCTTCTGCAATTCGCTGCGCCAATCCTGGGGCTTTTCTTAGCGATGCAAGGTTGGCACGAAGGGTGTCACCATCCAGTTCAAGCTCTTTCAGGCGCTCGGCAGAAAGTGTGCTGAGCATGTTCGCAGGCGCCAAAACCGGGCATTTGTTCAGTTGCACACCTTTTAAAGGGAAGCGCTTTTGCTCCCCCAGTTCTGCTTGGGAAGTAAATACCCGCTCACGTATCTGCTCTGGCGTGGCGTTTATCAGTTCGTTTGGGTCTTCCCGCAGGTCGTACACAATCACCAAATTTTTATTGCTGGGGTGATCCGCAACCGGCGCCACCATGGCACAACAGCCCCGGGTGGCCGGGTATTTCGCGGAGATGTGGAGTACAGGCTTCATAGTCGCCGTATCCAGCATGGCGCGGGCAGAGTGCTTGTCTTTGTTGTTCAGCACATAATCAAACAGCTTCGGCTGTTTTTCCCGAATCAATCTGGCTACAGCAAGAGTGGCTTCCACATCCGACATGGCATCGTGGGCGGCTTCGTGGGCAATGCCGTTGGCGACTGTGAGCTCTTCAAGCTTGAAGCTGGGGCTGCCGTCTTCCTTGCGGGGCCAGTTGATGCCTTCCGGGCGCAGTGCATAGGTTAGCCGCACCATGTCGATAATATCCCAACGGGAATTACCGTTCTGCCATTCACGGGCATAGGGGTCTTGCAGGTTGCGGTACAAGGTGTGACGGGTTACTTCATCATCAAACCGCAGGCTGTTGTAGCCCACCACACAGGTGCCCGGCTGGCTGAAGGCTTCATTTATCTGGTTGATAAATTCGGTTTCCGGGAAGCCCTCTTCCATCGCCTTTTGAGGCGTAATGCCGGTAATCAGGCAGGCTTGGGGTGATGGCAGGTAGTCGTCGGTGGGTTTGCAGTAAATAACCAGCGGGTCTTCAATAATATTCAAATCCGCATCGGTTCGCACTCCCGCAAACTGAGAGGGCCGGTCGTGCACCGGGTCTACACCAAAGGTTTCGTAATCATGCCAGTAAAAAGAGCGGATCAACGGAAGACTCCTGCCTTGTGAATCATTAGGTTCAGGAGTCTAGCAAATCAAAACAGGTTAGTACCCATGTCGACCTGATGCGTGCGCAAGCGGTCAACGCCCGCACCGGTAAGATTTTGCAGATCGACGGTCATGTTAGTGGGCAAGTTAATGAACACACCTTTGCCAACATCGATCGTATTCAGACCATCAAGACTTTGCCATTCCATATTGTCATCCCGCTGAAAGCCGATAAAGAAGCCATCAGTAAAACCAACAGTTCCGTCAGTCGCGCCTGTGTCTTCACCCACAATTACGGATCGGAGATTGGTCAACGGAGCGCAGTTAGCCAAGGCGCCATCTACGTTGCAGCCAGCCACCTGCCCCGGACTAGTGGGTGCAAGACCTATGTGCGTGGCGCGATTATTCGTTGCCACGCCACCTACGCCACTAAACAGCATAGCGTCGTACACTTGGCCGGAATCGCTGATTTTCATACCTATATCGCCGCTAAAGCTCGTGGTATGGGATGAAACAGACCCACGGGCCTGCTCAAAGCCCATACGAAAGCCAGCCAACCCGGCGCCGTCTTCTGCCAGTTCGATATAAGGCTTACGGGCCTCGAAGGGAATGGCATCGCCTTCGTTATAGGTAACCCCATTAAATTGCTCACCATTAGTGCGAGCAATGTGGCCCAAGGCTACATGCTGGGCAGAAAAATCTGTACCGCCGTTAATCTCCCCAATCTGTACATCATCAATATTCACCCGCGTTTCCACATCCATATTCAGGCTCATGCGGGTATATTCATGGCTTGTGCCAGTTATATTCTCAACCTTCATAAACGCCTGCCCTGTTATATCTCCCATCGCGGATTCAGAAATGGGGTCCAGTTCAGCTTGGGCAACAGGCACAATACCTAGGCTTAAACTAAGGAGGGCGGCGCATCCATACGCGTGATATTCCATAAAAATGCCTCTCTTAATCTGGTTGTTCGCTGTCAGTCTTGATTTTTCAGTTGCAAGCAGACAGCCTATACTTGCACTCTGCATCTTTATTAAGTTGCCGAAATGCCACTATATCGGAGGCCCCAAGGCCAATGAGGTGTGCTCAGTCACAAACCGGAATAACAATTCATTACAATCCATCAATTTGCAGCAGCCGAAGGTGTCGTTTACGTGTACATACCCTGGCGTAATGCTATGATCAGCGAACAAACATTCAATAGCCCCCGGGCACACCCATGAACTCCCGCATTCTTATCTGCGATGATTCTGCACTCGCCAGAAAACAGATGGCCCGCGCCCTCCCGGCCGGGCTAGCCGACACCATCCTTTTTGCCAATAACGGCCTGGAAGCGCTAGATAAGCTACGCGCTGGCGAAGCCGACCTGATGTTTCTCGATCTGAACATGCCGGAGATGGACGGCTACCAGGTTCTGGAGCATGTTCTGGCCGAAGACCTCCCCATCATGACCATCGTAGTGTCTGGCGACATCCAGCCCGAAGCGCGGGACCGGGTCCGCAAGCTTGGTGCGATCGATTTCATCAAGAAGCCCACAGATATGGGGGTTGTCCTCAGCCTGCTCGCCGAATACGGCTTTTACCGCCCAGGGGAGCTTGAAAGCACCGCACTGAGCGATGGCACACTCAGCCCCGACGATGCTTCCCACACCCCGGAAATTTCAGTCTCGCTCAACGATTACCTTCAGGAAATCGCCAACGTCGCCATGGGGCGCTCGTCAGACTTACTCGCCCGGCTTTTGCGAGTGTTTGTGAAACAGCCCATTCCAAAAGTGGCCTTTATTGCCAACTCCGAACTCCACATGGCCATTTCTGCGGCCCACGACAGCGACACCTATTCCGCGGTATGCCAAGGTTTCACCGGTGCGGGAATTGCCGGCGAGGCCTTGCTGCTGTTTGCGGATGCCAGCTTTCGGGAAATGGCTGAACTGCTTCACTACGAAAACTTTGAGGGTGCATCCGTAAACGTGGAAGTGCTGATGGATATGTCGAGCATTCTGTTCGGCGCTTTTCTCAAAGGCATGGGCGACCAACTGGATCTCGAACTCGGCCTCAGCCACCCCAGCGTGCTCGGCCAACACAGGCAGATCACAGATCTACTTGAACACCAGAACTCCCGGGAGGAACAACTCCTGTGCATCGAGATCAGCTACACCCTGGAAGACAGAAATATTCAGTGCGACATGCTGGTGCTGCTCACGGAAGACTCAGTGCCCTTCCTTGAACAACGCCTCCAATACCTGACGGACTAAACCATGGCCATAAACGAACTTGAAGCCCAATCCTTCCACTGGCTGGTGGATATGCTCGAATCCGTTGAAGTTGGCCTGGTGGTGTTGGATTTGGACTTCCGGGTGCAAGCCTGGAACGGCTTCATGGAAAACCACAGCGGTATTACCGCCAGTAAAACCCGTAACCAGGTGATTTTTGAGCTGTTCCCCAACATTCCGGAAGCCTGGCTGAGGCGCAAGGTGGATGCCGTCACATTGCTTAATACACGAGCGTTCACGTCTTGGGAGCAACGGCCCTACCTGTTCCAGTTCCGCAATACGCGCCCCATTACTGGAACGGATGATTATATGTTCCAGAATCTCACCATCAGCCCGCTTTCAGGCAGTACCGGGCAGGTGGAGAAAATATGCATCATGGTGTACGACGTAACCGATATAGCCACCGCCAAACGGGCTCTGGAACAAGCCAATGAGCTGCTCGCCAAACTCAGCATGACCGACCGTTTGACCGGCCTGTTGAACCGGGGAACCTGGGAGAACCTGGTGGATGCAGAGTTTGAACGCTTCCGCCGCTATGGCCACACAACCAGCCTTGTGATGTTTGATATCGACTTCTTTAAAAAAGTAAACGATGCCCATGGCCACCTTGCCGGAGATGAAGTAATCAAACACACAGCAACAACGGCGAAAGACAGTTTGCGATCATCCGACAGCATTGGCCGCTACGGTGGCGAAGAATTTGGAATTATATTGCCGGAAACCGATGCCGAAGGGGCCCGTGTTATATGTGAGCGAATACGGGACAGCATCGAAAAAAGCATTGTACAAACCAGTGTAGCCCCCATCCAATACACAGTAAGCGTGGGGATTTCACAATTAAGTGGCAAGCCTGAAAACCATATGTCCTGGATGCAGCAGGCCGATGAAGCTCTATATGCAGCAAAGAAGGCTGGCAGGAACCGCGTTATTGTTCACCAAAGCCCTGATCTGCCCGATTAGAATAAACCGTAAAACAAATATTAGTACAAAAAAGGGGCCGGATGAATAGATCATCCGGCCCCTTTTTTCACATCTCTGGCTAATCAGTCTTTCTGCCAGCTCTGTACTGTTTCTTTGCCGTGGGTTTTACGCCACTCGTTCAGCGTTTTGTGATTGCCACCGCGAGTCTTGACCACTTCACCCGTGTGCGGGTTAGTATAGGTTTTCATGGGGCGCTTGGCGCGGGTGCCAGTGCTGCCTTGTGCTTTTTCTGTCGCGATAGAAGGATCGATGGCGGCCAAAATACGAAGCACGTGCTTCGGCGACTTGTCATACTCTTCCATCAATTCCCGAATACTGCTTTCAAAGGCCAGTTCGCGCTTCAGGGACTGATCCTGTTCCAGCTGGTTAATCTCGTTTGCGAGCTGTTCCATTAGCTGCTTTTTCTGGTAATAATCGTTAATCTTTGCCATGGAAATAAAACCTTATAGTTTCTGTGGACTCTGGAAATCAAACCTCGCTAAAGCAAACACAATGCTCGCGGCTTGCCAAAAGACACAGGAATAATAATTCATAGGGTTATATATGGCAAAGACTAATAATTAAAAAGCCTTTAATAACTCATAACATAGGTTTAATTTACTATTAGTTTGGTATCAAAACACCCGAATACCCCAGGCTCTCAAGGCGCTGTTTGAATGCCTGCTTGGCATAAGCATCTCCGTGCACAATTCGAATCTCGGCCGGCTTTTCGGGAATGCCTTCAATAAAGCGAACTAAATCCGATTGGCCAGCGTGTGCAGAGTAGCCGCCCACCTGGTGCACACTTGCCCGAATATCAAATCGCTCCCCATCTAACTCTACCCATCCACCACGGGGCCCATAAGCAAGAATATCCCGCCCGGGCGTACCTGCGGCCTGATAGCCCACAAACAACACATCATTTCTGGCTTCCCCAAGCATGGCTTTCAGATAATTAACCACCCTGCCACCGGCACACATGCCGGAACCGGCCAGCACCACACAGGGGCGATGGGAGCGAGCAAGGTAGTCCACTGCGTTGAGGTGATTATCATGGGAGTTAATCACCGTTAATTGCTCAAAAGAGAGCGGATGCCGCCCCTGCCGAACCAGTTCAGCCGCCTCTCCATTCCAGAAGGGCTTTAACTGGCGGTAGATACTTGTGAACTCAGCCGCCAAAGGCGAATCCACCACAATTTCCAGATCGCTCCAGGCCAAGCCATCGGTTACACAGTCGCTTCCAAACTCGTGAATCAGGCCCTCAATCTCGTACAGCAATTCTTGGGTGCGGCCAATGCTGAACGCCGGAATCAATACCGTGCCGCCATCCGCCAGTGCCCGCTCCAGAATAGCCTTCAGGCGATAACGCCGAGTTTCCCGGCTTTCGTGATCCTTATCACCGTAGGTACTTTCAATCACCAGGCGATCTGCCCGTTCCGGTGAGGCAGGCTCCTGCAGCAAAGGTGCATGGGGCGCGCCCAAGTCGCCACTGAATACAATCCGCTCATGCTTGTGACCAGACACTGCATCGCATTCAACATAGGCAGAGCCCAGAATATGCCCGGCACGTTGCAAACGTACCGACAGCGAAGCCCCAGATTCTGCAAACACCTCATGCCATTGCCCATAGGGTACAGGCACCAACCGGGAACGAATCAAACCGAGCACTCGCTCAATTAGCTGCTTGTCTCGGGTGAAACCAATCTTTAACGCATCTTCCAGAATTTCCGGAAGCATGATGGCAGAGGGCTCGGAACAAATAATCGGCCCCTCGAACCCGGCCGCCAATAAATATGGAATGCGGCCCACGTGGTCTATGTGCACATGGGTGACAACCAGGGCGCGGATGTGGTCTATGGGGAAATCAACGGAGAGATTGGAGGCCGACGCGCCGTCGCCCTTCTCAGCACCCTGAAACAGGCCGCAGTCGATCAAAATACCGGCTGGAGGGGCTTGTTCAGAGTGCAGAGTAAGTTCGTGGCAGGAGCCAGTGACGCCAGAGGTGGCGCCGTGGTGGGATATTTCAATCATGGTCAACAATCCTTGTTGTATGTATCTCCCCTCTCCCCAACCCCTCTCCCGCTAGGGGCGAGGGGCTTTAACTGCATTGTCTTCAGGCTTTGGAGTTTTCTCCCCTCTCCCCCCGCGGGAGAGGGGCCGGGGGAGAGGGGGCCTCTCTAATCAAACCGGCAAGCGGTGAATCTTCCTTTCGGTTTCCTCATCAAACTTTGCATGCTCGCTGCCATTACACCAAACCAAATCCGCCACACCCCCATTGGGCGTATAACCCGTGGGCGCACTTTTGAGCGTATCAATAATCAAGCAGCAATCGAAATCCTGACTGGCACGGGCCAGTTGTTTGAGTACCGCATCCAGCTCCTCCCAAACCATAGAAACCTCTCGGGCCATCATAATGCGCGGGTGGGAGGTACCCTGAGGGTCGTCGCCAATCAGCAACTCCTCGAAAAGCTTTTCACCAGGCCGCAGCCCCGAAAAGACAACCTCTATATCTCCCTCAGGCTGCTCCGGCGTTTTCTCCACAAGCCCCATCAGGTTAATCATCTTGCGGGCCAAATCGGCAATCTTCACCGGCTCGCCCATATCCAGAACAAACACCTCACCGCCACGGCCCATACTGCCCGCCTGTAGTACCAACTGGCTGGCCTCAGGGATGGTCATGAAGTAGCGGATGATGTCCTTGTGGGTAACCGTAATAGGCCCGCCGTCGCGAATCTGGTCGCGGAACAGCGGCACCACCGAACCGGACGACCCCAGCACATTGCCAAACCGAACCATGGAGAAAATCGTTTTACTCTGGCGCTGCGCCAAGCCTTGCAGCACCAACTCCGCCATGCGCTTGCTCGCGCCCATTACATTCGTCGGGCGAACGGCCTTGTCGGTGGAAATCAGAACAAAGCGCTCAACCCCTGCAGTAATGGCGGCTTCTGCAGCGTGCAAGGTGCCGAACACGTTGTTCTGCACACCTTCAATCACATTGTGCTCAACCAAGGGCACATGCTTGTAGGCGGCTGCGTGGTAAACCGTTTGAATGCCAAAACTACGCATCACCGTTTCACAGCGGCGGCGGTGGACGACACTGCCCAGCAGAGGGTGAATCTCCACATTCAACCCATCAATTCGGTTGATGGCCTGCAGCTCACGCTCAATGGCATACAAGGAAAATTCGGATTGCTCAAACAGCACCAGAACCCGGGGTCGATGATGAATAATTTGACGGCACAGCTCGGAACCAATGGAGCCGCCAGCCCCGGTTACCATCACCGCTTTGCCATACAAACTGGCTGCTACCTGGGCATTATCCGGGCGCACTGGATCCCGGCCTAACAGGTCTTCGAGTTCAAGATCGCGGATGTCGTTAATTCGAGCCTGGCCGGCTACCAGCTCGCTCATGGAGGGCACGGTTTGAACCGGCAGCTTCAATGTCTCCAGCTGATTAAGGAGCTTGCGGCGGTCAATCTTCTCATCCGCATCCAATGCCAGAAGCAAACGTTTTACGCCATGCCCTCGCACCGCCTGTTCCAGATGGCTCAGAGCAAACACGGGTAAACCTGCGATCAGAGCCTTGTGATTGGCTGGTATCAAGCCGATGAACGCCACCGGGTGATACTCGGTACCCTGCTGCAGTGCTTTGGCCAACTGAGCGCCGGTTTCCCCTGCCCCCACAATGGCCACACACTCCTTGCCACGGCTGGTGGTGTGATGCACCAGCATGCGCACACTCATGCGGCTGCCGCCTACAAAAATAAAGGCCAAGGCCGCGTAAATCACGGGAACAGAGCGGGGGATCTGAACTTGCAGGCTGTAACCGAGGATGATCAACAACAGGGCCGAAATCCCGACACCGGTAATGATGGTGAGGAAAGCCCGATCACTCATATAACGGACAACGGCGCGGTACAGGCCGAGACGAACGAAAACGCCTAAGGTAAAGACCACCGTAAGGGCTGTGATCAGAAGCTGCCCCTTAGTCGGTAGCCAAAAGGTCTGCTCCAAACGCAAGGCAAAGGATGCCCAAAGAGCAAACGAGAGCGCGACAGCATCTACCGACAGGGAAACAAGACGCTTTTGTATACGGGGCAATCCCAGGAACTGCGTAAACATATTAAGTGTAATCCCTCATCTGTCGAACTCCTTCCCTCATCCCCATAGTCTCACTAAACATCTGCTGAGGAAGTAAAGAGGCAGCGTCGCAATCCAGTACTATTGTGACATCAGAGTGTTGCTTCAACGCCGATGCCGGCAAAGCCTCATCCACAGTACTGTGGAACAAATCCGCCATAATGGCTGCTTTTTTCATGCCCGTCGCCAACAGAACAATCTCCTTGGCCTCCAGAATATCCTGAATACCCATAGTGATTGCGCGGGTGGGCACTTCCTTCTTATCGACAAAAAAGCGACCGTTGTCCAGTCGAGTTTGCTCGGACAGCTCAATTACATGGGTTCGGCTGGAGAAACAGGTATGGGGTTCATTGAAACCAATATGGCCATTGGAGCCAATGCCCAACAGTTGTAAATCCAACCCGCCTGCTCCCCGGATTGCCTCAGAGTAGGCGTGGCAAGCCTTCTCAACATCCATCGCCATGCCGTCTGGAAGATTTATTTTCTCTTCCGGGATGCTTAGCTTGTTGAATAAATGCTGATGCATGTAATAGCGGTAGCTCTGAGCATGCTCCCCACCCAGACCAATATACTCGTCCAGATTAAAGGTGGTGAGCTGGGACAGATCTACAGGTTCGCGCTGTAAACACTCTAACAAGCGGTGATACACGGGCTCCATAGTGCTGCCGGTTGCCAAGCCCAGGTTGGTGCAGGGGTTGGCTTGAATCCGGGCTAGGAGGCGCTGGGCGGTGTAGTGGGATGCTTCTTGGGTGGTGTTGAAGATTTTGTACATGATTGGCGGCTCAATCTTTGCCTGGCACCCGGTCGCCAGCTCCTTTGCCTGAAACGGTCATGAGGATGTATTTAAAGTAGGCAGCCAAGCTCAAACTAGCCAACATCTTGGCATCCGTTTCTGCTAGCAGCTTTGGCGTAGACATATCAATATCGTTTACCTGCGCCAAACCAGTTATACCCGGGCGAGCCTTTAGCACACCGCGCTCTTCGCGCTCTGCAATTAACTCTTCCTGATTAAACAGACAGGGGCGCGGGCCCACCAAACTCATCTCCCCTTTTAATACATTCCATAGTTGGGGCAATTCATCCAGCTTGGTTTTCCGAAGAAAATGACCAAACTTGGTGATGGACGAACTGCTTGCCAGGTGACTGGCTACGGAAGCAGTGTCTACGGACATAGTGCGGAACTTTACCAGCGTGAATGGCTTTTTATTCCGCCCAACTCGTTGTTGCTTGAACACCGGAGAACCTGTGTCGAACAAACCAATTACGTAGAGCACAAGCAGCGCCGGAAAACCAAACACCAATCCCAACAACGAAAATATAAAATCCAATAAACGAATCACAGCTTCAATCCTGATGGTCTGGGAAACAGCGCTGCAAGCCCTGCTTTACCGTTAAGGGTGGCGCCCAGTTCAAAGTCTTCTGGGTATGACTAATATCAACTTGGAGGGATCCGAATAAGCGCTGGGCCACGGCTTTACTTCCAAGGAGTGTCGCGCCCAATTGAAGCAAGCCTGCGGGAACAGGTATAAGCCGTGATGGCCGGCCCATGGCTTCAGCAACACCTTTAAGCAATTGCGTTGTAGACAAATCCTCACCGTCGCTAACCAGAAACGTCTGATTGGCTGCGCCTGGATGGTCTATGCAGGTGATGATCAGATCAACAAGATTATCCAGCGCAACCAGAGAGCGCTTGTTGTGGACAGCGCCCAATGGCAATGGCAAACCCTTGCTAACCAGCTTTATCATACTGGCAAAGTTGCCCTTCACTCCCGGACCGTAAACGAGCGGAGGCCGAATGATAACGACTTCCATACCAGTTTCCGCAGCCAGTTCACGCAAAGCCTGCTCCGCTTCGTGCTTGGAAATACCGTAGAAATCTTGGGGTGCGGGTGTGTCGCGCGAGTAGAAAGGTTGGTCTGTGGCAGTTTGCTCACCGTTCACTTTAATCGAACTTATAAAGATGAAGCGTTTTACACCTGCGGCGGCAGCTTGCCGGGCTAGGTTGAGCGTGCCTGTTGAATTAACTGCACGATAAGCTGAAAGAGGATCAGCGGATTCGTCTTTCATTATGTGGGCACGGGCTGCTGTATGCACAACAACGTCTTGGCCTGAAAGTACGGATGACCAATTTACGGGCTTATCCATATCCCCAATGGCAACAATATTCTCTATCGCATCTACATGCACGGAGCCTGATCTCACAACGCCCACACATTCAAGTTTTGGGTCTTTGCTAAAACGGTGAAAAAGCGACCCGCCCACGAATCCATTCGCACCAGTTACAAGAATCCGCAATCTATTCGTCATGGCTTAAGTAAATCTCGATAGATCTCAATATGCTGCGCCACAATACGCTCAATCGCAAACGCCTCTTCAGCGAGCTTTCTGCCTTCCCGTCCCATTTCATGCCTCAACTCTGGGTTCTGGATAAGGGACTGTAGAGCATCAGCTAGCCCTAAAGGATCTTTTGCAGGAACAAGCACCCCCGTTACATCAGGAGTAATTGCATCGCGACAGCCTGGCACATCGGTCGTCACTACGGCTCTCCCACATGCAGCAGCCTCTACCAGACTTTTTGGCAACCCTTCCCGGTAAGACGGCAGGCATACAATATGGGCTGCCGCGTACTGCTCAGCAATATCGCTACGATACCCGAGCAGCTCAACCACCCCGGCTCGCTTCCAGCTTTCTAGATCAGGTTTGGAGACACTTGTTGGATTTCCAGGGTCTGGCGATCCTACAAGACGCATGGTCACAGGCACGCTCCGCTCACCTAATAGTTGCGCAGCCTGAACAAACTCGAAAACACCTTTATCGCTTAATAAGCGCGCTGCCATGACCACAACCGGCTTACCCGCTGGCTCCGGCAGGCATGGATACTCATCGAGATCCACACCTGAACCACGAATCATTCTTGTGTCCGACGGCTCCAACGCAACAAGGCTTTGCAAAGTGTCGCGATCATCCGGGTTCTGAAAAATTACAGCGAACCTTTTCTGCTTAAATGCTGCCGCATACAGTCGTTTGACCAGCCACCGGCGGGCTTTTGCCGCAATTGAAGATGCAAGAAAAACCGTACCAAGCCCAGAAACAGCGGACACCACAGCATTCACGCCAGAGAATCGTGCTGCAACACCCCCATATACAACCGGTTTAATGGTGACAAGGTGAACCAAGTCCGGCTTGAGACTGCGAAACAATGCGATTAACTTCAATATCGTTTTCAGCTCACTGAGTGGGTTTTGCCCCCTCCTTGCAAATGGTACAACATGGTGGGTAAATCCCTGCTTTTCAATTTCGCCGACCTTTTCTCCAAATGCCGAGGCAACATATACATCATAGCCTTCAGCTTTCGCAGCTTGAGCTATGGGCAGGCGATGCGACAGAAAAAACTCCGGCGCATTCACCACGAACAAAATTCTACCTGGAGCCTTAATCAAAGCCGCAAATCCGCCTCTCCCAGAGGCAATAAACCCTTGAGGTCATAAAGCACTCCGTCATCTTTCAGATAACCTCGAAGATCATCCGAGCTCATCGCAGCATATTCCTTGTGCGGTACCGCAACTATCACACCGTCGTATTCGCCCTGACCTGGCTGCTCGGTCAGGCTGATGCCATACTCGTGCTCTGACTCAGCACTGTCAGCCCAACAGTCAGTTACATCAACTGCACAGCCGAACTCCTTCAGCTCTTTCACTACATCTATTACACGGGTGTTGCGCAAGTCGGGGCAATTCTCCTTAAAAGCGAAGCCCATTATCAGTACACGCGCCTTGGCTATAGTGTGGCCTGACTTTATCATCGCCTTGACCAGTTCTGCCGCCACATAAGACCCCATGCCATCATTTACCCTCCGTCCTGCAAGAATGATTTCCGGGTGGTATCCAATAGCCTGGGCCTTATGGGTCAGGTAATACGGATCCACCCCAATGCAGTGGCCGCCTACCAAGCCGGGCTTGAACGGCAAGAAGTTCCATTTAGTACCAGCTGCAGCTAGCACCTCATGGGTATCAATCCCTAACCGGGCAAAGATCATCGCGAGTTCGTTTATCAAGGCAATGTTGAGATCTCGCTGGGTATTCTCAATCACCTTGGCAGCTTCTGCTACCTTGATGGAACTGGCCTTGTGGGTACCGGCGGTAATGATGTCCGCGTATAGGGCATCCACTTCATCCGCAATGGCTGGAGTAGAGCCAGAGGTAACCTTCATAATCGTGGTTACGCGGTGCTCCTTGTCCCCTGGGTTAATCCGCTCCGGGCTATAACCCGCATAGAAATCCGCATTGAACTTCAAGCCGGACACACTTTCCAATACCGGAACACACACTTCTTCAGTGGCACCGGGATAAACCGTGGATTCGTAAACCACGATATCGCCGACTTTTAACACCTTGCCCACGCTTTCACTGGCCTTTATCAGCGGCGTTAGGTCTGGGGTTTTGAAGTCATCGATGGGCGTAGGTACAGTCACAATGAACACGGTGCAGTCTGCAATATCATCCAGCGAATCGGTAAACGATAATTCAGGCGCTGCACCCAGTTCCTCTGCTGATACTTCGCGAGTGAAGTCTTCGCCGTTGTTGAGCTCGGCAATGCGCTTAGCATTGATATCAAAACCAACAACTTCGCGTTTTTCACCAAAAGCGACGGCCAGAGGAAGGCCCACGTAACCGAGGCCGATGATTGCGATTTTTTTCATGCAATAAATCCGTTGATAGACGTGACAAGTTACTAAGGGTGAGGAAATTCAGCTTTTGTGATCTAGATACCAGGGCATAGCCTTGGCAATTCCTTCTCTAATTCTATATTCCGGCGCATACCCTAGCTTACTGGCAGCCTTACTAATGTCTGCCTGGGAGTGCCGCACATCTCCCGGTCGAAAATCACGGTACACTGGCTCTTTCTCATAAACGACGCTGCTCTCTGCCAAAGCCTCTTTCAATGAGTCGAACAGGATATTCAACGTGGTGCGATCTCCAACCGCCACGTTGTAGACCTCATTCTTGGCAGATTCGTCCGCAGTGGCGGCGAGGAGGTTGGCCTGCACCGCATTCTCGATGAAACAGAAATCTCGGCTGGTTTCACCATCACCGTTGATGAAAACATCCTCACCACTGACCATGGCTGCAGTCCATTTGGGGATGACCGCGGCATAGGCACCATTAGGGTCTTGCCTCTTGCCGAAAATATTAAAGTAACGCAGACCAATGGCATTGAACCCGTAGCTGCGAGAGAACACATCGGCATACAGCTCATTCACATATTTAGTAACCGCATAGGGCGATAGTGGTTTGCCGATATTTTCTTCCATCTTTGGTAGCGCCGGATGGTCGCCATAGGTAGAGCTGGACGCGGCATAGGTGAAGCTCTTCACTCCGGCATCCCGCGCCGCCACCAGCATGTTGATAAAGCCAGTGATGTTGGCGGCATTTGTGGTGATCGGGTCGCTGATGGAACGTGGTACTGAACCAAGGGCGGCTTGATGGAGAATGTAATCCACACCACTGCAAGCTTTTTTACAGTCCTCTTCGTTGCGGATATCACCTTCAATAAAAGTGAAGCATGACCATTGCTCTCGGCTTACGAGGCTTTGGACTTCATTTAAGTTGTGTTGGTGGCCAGTGGCGAAGTTATCCAGGCCAACCACTTGTTGGTTCAATTGTAATAAATGCTCCAAAAGATTGGAGCCTATGAAGCCAGCAACGCCGGTGATCAACCAAGTGTTGGATTCATTTTCAAGGCGGGTACACAAATCATGATATCGCATCAGGGGCTTTGGTTTCCTTTTCTACAGAACGAATGGCACTAGGAGCAAGTTGGGGCTGACTGGCACGCCCTATCCGCCAATGCGCGGGCGCAAATGGCCTGAAGAGCGAGCGAACATCACAGTCCGAACACACAAATAGTACAAAAATAGTGATAAAGGGGTAACGGTAACGAGCTGCGGTACCATAATTGAATACAACCAACCCATAAATCGAAAGCGCGAAAATAATAAACAACAACCAAAAATTCAGTTTCCGCGGGGCACGTCGCCAAGCGACTCTTATGATCAGGAAAGTCACGACCACTATAGCAATATTTTCAAAAGACTGAATTAACTGAAAAAAATTTGAAGTTTCCCAAGGAAAAGGCTTCATAAAAAAATACAAACCACTAGTAATTCCTTCCAGAATAAACTCGCTTGGCCCGTTTATTAATACCACCTGTGATGGATCACCACCATCCTCCGCAAACATCGCAGCACGATAATAGTTAACGAGTGGTAACGCTATGGGAGCTGCTATAAGAAAAACAATAAATCCCACACTCAATGTTATTGCCCCCCTCCCTAGTGAAACTCCGCCATGCCGAATACCAAACCACGTGTATGCAAGAAGCAAAGGGGCTAAAACAAAAAAATTCTGAAATTTAATTGTAAAAAGCAATACGAGTGGAAACCATAAAACTAGCCAACGGCCTTCCCGTGCCCATTGGATGGCAACTACCATAAACACTAGTATAAAGTTATCTCTAAGGCCCATCCCTGTATACAAAGCAAGACTGGGATAAAGGAGGTAAAACCACATGGAAAGACTGGTGAAAACTTTTTTTCTAAACAACCAAAAAAATAATACCAAGTATAAAAAAGTATTTATAAATCCAATACTTAATGGCGTAACCGCTAGCGGGAATGGCATTAATGTAAATAATGCAGCCGCTTGCTCTACGTTACCACCTGTCAACGCATCAAAAAAACCAAGCTCTCCACTCCTGATAGCATTGAAAGCATGCCAATACTTGAACGCATCCGGCATAAAAGAAAATGAAAAAACCACCCCATTTAGAAACATCGGGAGCAGGCAATGACCAAAAAGCACTATTTCAGCTAACCGTGGCACCTTCATCAGCCGACAATTTATAAAAACGAATAACAAACAAAGGAGCAAGTTCGGCATGTCGTAAAAGCGCATACCGAAAAAACCGGCATCAAATATCCAGTCCAAGTCGGTCATTCAGACACTCGAAATACGTTCAAGACATCACTCTCGGTTAGGAACTAAAATCAGTCTGAGCACTTAAACTTAGCCTTCTCATGAGACGATAAAAAAGCAAGCTAAAATATAGAAACATCAGAACGTCACAGAACAAAACACCTCGGATAGCGGTTACGTTAATCATATCTAAAACTGACTTTTACGTTAATTTCTTGTGGCTAAATTGATGCGGATTTTTCCCGAGGTTACACTACATCCGATCCCGGATCACCTATGCAGCATGAAGTCAACAAGCCACACCAGTAGACTCAACAGCTGGGCAAAAAGGAGCAGATCAAATTAGCGAATTACTGACATTGTGCGGTTAACACAAACTTCAGCAAAACTTCTGATCGATTCAAGAGCCAGAAATATTAAAAAACTTAATCTTAGGCTATATCAATCCTGTTTCCGGCCCAAACTCAGTCTTTAAGGCCAACATCAGGCGTTTTGACACGGACTTACCCAGCAAACGCGTATACAAAAGCAAATATGTAAAAAGCCGCGCCCTGTGTTCTTTAACAGCCCTCGGCAACACACCTTCCTGTGTCGGAGTAGATTATTGGCTACGTGGAATAGGCACTCACCCGGCGCTCACTACTGTTCCGTCAGCCACGCCTGAAACATCAACACATTCCAAAGATGGTACTGCCAATTCATTTTGCCACTCAAGTGCTGCACCCACATAGTTCTGACAGGTTCCGGGTGGAAAAAACCTTCTCTTCTCAACCGTTGCTCACTCAATAAAGACTCAGCCCATTCACGGAGTGGCCCACGCAACCAACTATCCAGCGGAATCCCAAATCCGGCTTTCGGGCGCTCGATAAGTTCCCGTGGAACATACTTGTAGAGCACCTGCCTAAGCAACCATTTTCCCTGCCCATCACGAATCTTATATTCTAGGGGCATCTGCCACGCCAACTCGACAATCTGGTGGTTAAGCATGGGTACCCGTGTTTCGAGGCTAGTGGCCATAGCAGCACGATCCACTTTCACCAGAATGTCATCCGCCATATAGGTTTGGGCATCCATTGCCATCATGGCATGCTCTAGACTGTCGGTTTTTGGCCAGGCACTGCTATTGGAGATTAGAGTTTCGGGCTCACTGCCATTGACCACAACACTGGCCGGGTCATTCCAATGACTGGTTAACTGACGATAAAATGCATGGCCATCCGTCAGCGATAACACATCTGCCAACTTTCGGGCTTTCTCACCCGGTATGGATAAACGTGCACGCTTTGGCAATACAGGCGAGAGCGTTTGAAAAAGGCGATCCCACTGCGCGGGTGACAAAGCACGCAAGGAGGCTGCACCAAACTGGCGAACAAACTTAGGCAGTCGCTGCACCGGTCCCCATACTTTTTGCGCTGCCATATAGCGATTGTAACCACCAAAAAGCTCATCACCGCCATCGCCACTCAGCGCAACAGTCACATGCTGTTTCGCCATCTGGCTTACGAGAAAGGTAGGAATCTGGGAACTGTCACCAAAAGGTTCACAAAACATACTTGGCAGCCGGGGTATTACTCCATGCGCATCTCTGGCATTTACATAAAGCTCTGTGTGATCTGTGCCTAGATGTCGAGCAATCTGCTTGGCGTGCTCGGCCTCGTTATAGCCTCCCTCTTCGAAACCAATCGTAAAGGTTTTCACTCTCCTGGTGGACTGCGCCTGCATCAGTGCAACGATAGCAGAGCTATCTACGCCCCCACTAAGAAAGGCCCCCAGTGGCACATCCGACAGCATCTGCTCCGAGACGCTGCTAGATAAACAGTTTTCAAGAAGATCAACCGCTTCAGAAGGGGTACCAAGAAACCTGTTCGTCTGACCATTCTCAACAACGTGATTTAAGCTCCAGTAAGCTACAGGGGCCGCAGCTTTTGACTCGGCCACATCGCCCCTCACCGGAATCCGAACGTAATGCCCAGGCTTTAATTTCTGAATACCTTGATAAATACTATAAGGTGCAGGTATGTAACAGTGCCGCAACAGAAGGGTTAACGCATCTCGGTCCACCTCGGCATTAAAACTTGGGTGGGCTTTCAACGCCTTCAATTCAGACCCAAACAACAGAACATCACCACACCAGCCCCAATATAGAGGCTTTTCACCTACTCTATCCCGGGCTAGCGTTAACTCGTGCTCTTGCTTATCCCACAAGGCAAACGCGAACATTCCCCGAATTGCTTGCAAAGTTGCTTCTAGTCCCCAAGCCGTCAGACAGGCGAGCAATGTTTCGGTATCGGATTGGCCACGCCAATTTAGCTCTGCATTCTGACCAGCCAAAAGACTCCGCAACGCCAGATGGTTGTAAATTTCGCCGTTGAAAACCAAAACGTATCTGCCGCAATCGGAGTGCATAGGTTGATGACCTGCAGCAGACAAATCCAGAATCGATAACCTTCTATGCCCTACTGCCACCACTCCGTCGTCAGTGTGCCAATATCCTTCGCTATCTGGTCCTCTGTGGCTGATTTGATCGCACATAGATTGAATGGTAGTGCGACTAAAGGATTCTCCGTAGACAAAACCGGCTATTCCGCACATCAGCTAAAACTCTCCGGCCGCTGCCAATCGGCGAACCAAGCATGCTCAAAGTTCTCGACCATACTCTCTATCGAGAAATGCTCGACGATGCGATCACGACAAAACCGCTTTCGACTTGCCCATTTGTCAGGATTATTACGGCACTCACTTTCCATCGCCAATATAAGGTTCGCCAGTTCTTCCGGGCGGCCTGCAGGACAAACCGCCTTGGCGTCACCTATAATGTGCCTCGCATCACCGACATCTGTTGAAACGCAGGGCGTTCCACACGCCATTGCCTCAGCAACAACATTGGGAAATCCTTCAGAACGGCTAGACAAGACGTGTAGATCCAATGCATTCATAATGTCCGGTATATCAGCTCGAGGTCCAAGCAACTGAACGCGTGCCTCTAAATCAAGCTTCTCGATTAGCTCCAGCAGCTCCGAATTGTTTTCATCTATGTTGGTTCCGATTAAAATGCAGCGGAAATCATCTAATTCCTGAGCAATCAACTTAATAGCTCTGAGTAATGTTTCATGATCTTTTAAGGGATCATACCTGCTAACCGTTCCTAAAAGAAAAGTATTTTCAGAAATTCCTAATTCGCTACGAACGGAGTTTCGACGTTCTTTATCAACTAACAAGCGTTTTACGTCATAGCCATTAAAAATGGTATTCAGCTTTCTAGCAGAATAGCCAATTTCGGCATGCACTTTTTTTGCCTCTTCAGCACAGCAAATAATGCCGGCAGGAACCCATCCCGAGATGCCGGCGCATACCCGTGCAATCGCGCGTGTCGCGGCTGAAGATCGTCCTTTTTCAAGCGAAGACATCCTCACTCCCCAGAAAACCCGGTTCACACCCGCAAACCGAGCAGCCAACCCACCAAAAAGATCCGCATGGTACATCCAGGTTTGTACGCAATCAGGCTGCTCTTTCTTGATTATTTGAATAAGGTTCAGCCACTTTCTCAAACTCAATTTACCGCGATCCATGCCGAGGCAATAAACTTTTACACCACCCATTTCTAAAACCGGACCGTACTTCCCCTCATCCATTAAAGAGACCACAATGTGCTGCAACTCACTGTTGAGGCAAAGCCTTGCTAGAACACCTTCTGCACCACCATCATTCAGCCCGGTTATAACATGAAGAACTTTATTCATTGGGCTTCTAGCCAAGCCTGAAACATCAAAACACTCCATAAGTTACCAGAATTGTCCCGCTGCCCATTTAGGTGTTGCAGCCACGCCTTTCGAATGGGTTGAGGATAAAAGTACCCTTCTGTCTGCAGGCGCTTTTCATCCAACAAACATTCTGCCCAATCTTTAAGAGGGCCTTTCAACCAGTCCCCAAGTGGTACAGAAAACCCTTTCTTCGGGCGTTCAATAAGCTCACGGGGAACGTGTTTATATAACACTTCCCTCAAAACCCACTTACCCTTGCCCTCTCGAATCTTCATGTGTAAGGGCAACTGCCACGCAAATTCGATAATACGGTGATCCAACAAAGGCACTCTGGTTTCCAAGCTGTTCGCCATGGCTGCGCGATCCACCTTCACTAGAATGTCGTCTGGCATATACATTTGAGTCTCCATCGCCATCATCCAGTGCTCGTAGCTGTTTGTAGCGGGCCACAACTCCGGCGAGTTCAGCACAGACGCGGGTTCATTTGCGTTCCGCACAATGGTTTCCGGCTCTAGCCAGTGGCTCATCATCAGCCGATAGAAGTCTTCTTTCGAACGGGCGGCCATCACGTCTGCGAACTTAAGCAATTTGTCCGGTGCTGGCGATCGAGCGATCATAGCCGCCATCGCTCTCCTAACCGGCCTAGGCAGTTTGCTAAGCGCACGCCAATACTTTGGAGCGAACTGGTATGGTGTGTAACCCCCAAACAATTCATCACCGCCATCACCACTCAGTGCAACCGTAACGTGCTGCTTAGCCATCTTGTTGACAAGAAATGTGGGCAACTGCGAGCTATCAGCAAAAGGTTCGCAGTATATAGACGGCAGATGGGGCACCAGCTCTAAAGCATCCTTTGCGGACACGTACAACTCGGTATGGTCCGTGCCGAGGTGGCTGGCCACTACGGCGGCGTACTCAGCTTCGTTGTATCGAGGATCATCAAAACCAATAGCGAACGTTTTAACCGGTCTACTTGCCTGCGCCTGCATCAGCGACACAACCACACTGCTGTCGACACCGCCACTGAGAAACGCCCCTAATGGAACATCTGCCAGCATCTGAGCGCTCACACTTTGAGTCAGAAGCGCTTCTAAGGCCTCAACCGCACGTGACTCTGTAGCTCCGAACGTGCGCTGGCCGCCGTTCTCAACTGCTTTGTTAACTGACCAATAGGGCACGGGTGTAGCCGCATCAGGCAAGGAGCTACTATCAAAGTGAATATAATGTCCGGGAGGTAGCTTGAAAATGTCTTTATAAATGGAGTGAGGGGCGGGAATGTAGTTATGACGCAGGAAGATAGCCAATGCGTCCCGATTAATCTCACCCTCAAACTCCGGAACGGCTTTAAGCGCCTTTAGCTCCGAGGTGAAAACCAAACCGGCGTTACACCAGCCGTAATAGAGAGGTTTTTCGCCAGCCCGATCCCGGCCAAGGGTCAGGCGTTTCTCTTGTTTGTCCCAAAGAGCAAACGCAAACATCCCAACTGCGGACTCAAGGGTCGCCACTACCCCCCAGGCCGAAAAACAAGCCAATAGGGTCTCGGTATCCGCATGGCCGCGCCAATCCACAACCTGCCCGCTGTCTTCTAACATTTGCCGCATCTGCAGGTGGTTGTATATCTCACCATTGAATACTAAAACATAACGCCCACCCTCTGATGCCATTGGCTGGTGGCCTGCTGGCGAAAGGTCAACAATTGCCAGGCGCTGGTGCGCTAGCAAAACATCATCTTCCTCATTGTACCAATGACCATGTGAGTCGGGGCCACGATGCTCAAGTATACCGCTCACATCTATAGATGCAGCTCGAGCGACATTTATCCCAACTGCTAGCGTTCCAAAAATTCCACACATTACATAAAAACCAATAAAGTATTAGGATGGGCTTGATTAGTGAACTATAGACACGGCACTTTTGTGCGATCTTCAACACAGCGGTACAAGTGGCTGCGCCTAACCGGCCAGCTTATTAAGCTCTATCGGCTTCCCATGCAATGGCATAGCGGCTGAAGAGGCCGTGATCAGAAACAAGCACCAATACTGCCCACATGTTACTGACGAGCAATAACTGATGCTTTACACCGCAAAGATGATTGGCTCAGGCCCTAAACGGAGACTCCATGGTGCCTCCATGGCTTTGCTTTGTTGCTGGTGTTTTTTCTTTACCCGATAGAGCGATCATTCCAGGGGTAGGGAAACGCATTTGTCTGCCATCGGGGTTAGTCGTCCTCGCTGCTATCCAGCTCCTCGCCCCGCAAGGCTCCGAGTTTTTTGACAGCATCAGAAACGAGGTTGCCTTAGCCATAAGCTCTGCCCTTGTGGTGAGCTTCCACTCTCAGATTTTCATGGGCTTGAGGACGAACAATTAACCTATATCTTAACAACTCCAAACGAAAGCAGATAAACACACAGACAAAAAAATGACTTTAAATCTCCCGTGACCTTAAAGACGAACCATAGCGAGGCTCCATATTGTAAGACATGCCTTTCACCACGAATTATCATAGAATAACAATATGACAACTCCTTAAAATATTCAGGATTCTTGGCCAACACCAGATTACATGAATTAAGGTGATCAACAGTATTCCGTCCTACAACCATCCTCTTGTTCGTTACATTCCCAGCGTGCCTTCTATAACGACCTAAAATTTCATCTATATATCTAATATTACCACCTGAAGAAAGAGCTTCGACCCAGTAAAGCCAATCAGATGCAACGGGAAGTTCTCGATTGTACCCTTTTTTAGGCGTGCGATCTCGTCTAACCATTGTTGAGCACGCCCCATTAAAACAGCCATACTTAACGGCAACCTTTACGTCACCCTCCTTTGGCGTATTCTTTTCAGAAAAACGATACAGGGTTCTGTTAGTCAAACTGTCAAAGACGTCCAAGTCATGATAGCAAATAGTACAGTCAGGATCAGACTCCATAAACTCAACTTGTTTTCTGAGCTTACCTGGTAACATCAAGTCATCACCGCCCATCCAAGCGACATATTTACCTGAACACGCAAAATGTGCAACATTCGAGTTATAAGTAATCCCTTGATTAATCTCAGCCAACTTCAATATTATCTTTCCTGGGTAACGCGTTTCATATTCATATAACATATCATGAGTGCCATCATCAGACGCATCATCGGCTATGATAACTTCTAGGTTTGGATAATCTTGGGCTAAAACCGAATCAAGACATGCTCGAAGAAATTCTTTTTGATTATAAGTAATTATAGCTACTGAAACCAATGGGAAATTATTTTCAGGCATCAAAACATCCAGCGTTAATATGATAATCGACAGTTCTTGACCTTAAACTCAGTTAGGCTGATTCAATTTTCGCCAACCAGCCGCTAAGTTTTAAGCGCTCTAACCACTCAAAATTGAATTAAACTTGCCCAGCATATCCAGTAAAGTGTTTTTTCCAAAATAACGCTAATGCGTCTGTGCATGCTTAATCGTTAGACCTCAACGCAGGCTTAAATGACCACATCCATTTCCACTAGATTGGCTAGAAAAATCTCCACCACCGGACAAACTCACTAAAGCGCATAAGAAAGATATGAAATAGAGGGGATGGCGAAAAAATTGATTTTTAACAACTCTCCACTAGCTAAGGACTCAAAATGCTCAAGAAAACCTCTTTAACATGGACACTAATTAGAACATTACTATTGAGAAGCCACATTCAAAACCACTCAAAACCAGCGACCTTTTCAAAAAATTTTACATCAATTAGGCAATAGAATGAGGTAAACTTGACAACCTCTCTCTCCACACCTCCAACTCCCTAACAACATAATCTTTTCCGTCAAGTAATTCCGATACTATTTCGTTATCTTTACCATTCCCTATATTTTTAAGTGACTTATTCAGCTCAAATCTACGGTTATTTTGATCACGGGCCGTAGATATTTTAAAGAAATCACAAATCCTCGATGTTACTCGATCATGATTTAATAAAAAGTCCTCAAAGGAAAAAACAATCAGATCATCTGTTGATGTCTCAGAAGCGATTTTCAATCGAGCTTTATATATTTTTTTCGAAATTTCTAAAAATCGATCGGCCGGGTGAAGGTGCTCTGTGCCGCCATGAAATCTAGGGGATGAAGTATCTAAATGAGATCCAGATAGAACAATATCAGCAAATTGATCCAACGGATCTCGGTGAACGAACACCAACTTAAACGGCGCAAACAATTTTGGCCATAAGTCACTATGCTCATCGAACATTTCATCATAAAAAAATGGATTTTGGAACACACTGTATTGAAAGTTGCCTTTGGCTGACAGCCTACTTGCAAGCTCATTTAACCACAACCGCCAAAAACTCACTTCATCAAAGTCATTGGATGATATATTTCGCTCATAAGTGCATAAAGCTTTATAAAAAAACCTATAGTAAGCTGGCCGCAAGAAATAAGCTGGCTCCTGCCTAGATTTAAACATATTCTTTGTGTAACGGCCAACAACGTTTCTTACAATCTTATAAGCCCCGAGATAACAATCAACTTTATTCTTAGAAATCATTTCATTCTTTTTTTCAAAATTCTGTGTCGCGATCATATCCATAATACCGCTCTCGAGTCTCGATATGTGGAAATCGCCCTTAATGAAGGAGAATTCTTCAAAGCCGTCCATCCAGTCAAGTACAGCCGTATTACCAACGAACCATCCACCAGAATTAATAACATTCATTAAACAAATCCCTTAACTCCGCCCTCTGATCTATGAGTAAGCTGCTGACAAAATAGGGCCACCCTTTCATTTCACTCCAATTACTTATAAATACAAAATCCAAACCCGCTGTAGTCGCCGCCTCATAATCATATCTACTGTCACCCAAAAACAGTGCAGGATCCTGGACGACACCATCCATTATTTTCTGAGCGAGTATTTCATCTTTTGTGTCAGGGCTACCAAAAATCCCTCCATCAAACAATCTCACTAAGCCACGCTTAGCGAAAATTTCACGCAACTCACTCTGATCACCGCCAGAAACGATCAACCAACAAGCTTCAGAAGTGAATTCTCGAAGCTTATTCAGATCCTTGGCCACTTCGCAACTAAGCAAACCTTTGCGCACTTTACCTGCATAACTGGATAACAATTTATCTAAATTAGGACCGCGTTGCTGAACAGAAACGATATTCTCCAGGAAGTAAGAAAACTTCTTATAACGTGAAACTCCCCCATTAGCAACGTGATACTCTACTAGCTTCATCGCAGCCTCCTCACCATAAGGTAAAGCAGTGTGATAAAAAGCTTCAGTTTTAACTTTATTAGAGTTTAAAATAACCCCATCGCAATCAAAAATTATTGTGGAATAGTCAGTAATACGATGCTTCACAACGCCACTAGCCCTTTTTCAACCATACATTCAGCCATCAAAAAATCTTCAGGCCAGTCAATATCATGGCTTTCTAGCTTATCAAGTTCATATAGATAGGGGTGCAGCCCAATACGGTCTTGCTGATCCGCATAAACACTCGAAGAGGTTAAAAACGCGCCACTGTTTACTTCATGCACTGGCTTAATTGTTTGAGTTCGGGGCCATTTTTCATTCACACGATCATAATTAATGGGCTTGCCATTTTGCCATAGAAAACTTTGCAATGGAGTGGTCGTCATCAGTGAGTCATAGCCTCGCTCCAATTGATCTCGGTAGCAGTTTATGAGGTTGTCGTATCGTTCGCCGGTAATAAACGGGGATGTCACATGTGTCCAGAGAATGTGGCCTTTTGGTATCAATGAAAGTGCGTGATTCACCAGCTGGTCGGTACTGGTTATATTTGAGGACAGTGCTTCTGCGCGTTGATGTAATCGAATGCGACGCTGCTTTAAACTATCTGCATAGTTTAAAATTTCTTCGTCGTTCGTACTTAACACAATTTCATCGATATAATGGCTGTTTAGCAATTGTTTAAGTTTTACTTCAATTAGGCCGAACGTGTTACCAGCGAATGATTTGATATTTTTACGGGGCACTCTCTCGCTGCCTTTACGGCACGGTAGAAAACAGCTGACAGCTTCCTTCATGGCAATAATCCATAGACACTTTTTTGTGGAACATCATAACGAGTTGGGGTAATCGCGATTAAAGGCGCCGCGCCTGAGCTTTGTCGATAAAGCTTCACTACGTCATTCATTTCACTGTTGCGCGGGTCTCCAGCCGGATAACCATCAAATCCCGCAAGAAGAACGCAGTTAGCTTGGCCACAACCAGCAATTGCAAACGCATAAGCCATTACTAATGAAGTCGGCAACGTGCAGTGATGCTCACCAAATTCAAATTTGTTTTCCTCTACATTCAAGCCAAAATCCAATATTTCTTTATCTGCCAATGCCTGCCTGACATCTTGCGGCAGCATAGAATAAGGTGTGATCAATGGCTGCGTCAGTTTTGTATGGGTGACACAATCCGCCAATAGTCTTACCGGGTGACACGCCACACGTAGGTTGATCAGTTCGGCAGCGATGGCGCTTTGCGTATTTAATGCCAACACTAAGGGTTGGCGCCCGCGTATATAACGCTCCAGAGCCTGACGGTGGCGCTCCACGCCAGGCCCGGTCCCCAATAAAAGCACGTCACGACCAAAGAACTGAGAGACTGGGGACCAATGGCCCTGCGGCGCGCCTCGATAGAAATGTCGCGCTGCATCCAAAGTGTTTAGACTGAATTTTTTGCCGCCCACCACGCGTAAATGCTCTATCACTGCCAGTATATCTTCTTCGCTGAACCGGGAGTCGCTTAACATTTCCTGAATATAGGTTGGGTGAATGCCATATTTTCCGGCCAGATAGTAATAAGGATTGGTTCCCCAGCCATATTGGCGTTGCATGGGTTTAAAGTGCTGACGTAACAGCGCCATTAAAGGCACTAGGTTTACCGGCTGCCCGCGACGTTCAGCGATCTCAATCGCCAACTCTTCTGTACGTGCGTTACCAGGACCACGCCCCATGCCGGTGACTGTAGCATCCACCCATTCCACGCCTTCTTCAATGGCACGTAACGTATTGGAGAGCGCTAACCCTAGATTGTCGTGGGTATGAATACCGGTTGGACCACCCCACTCGCTACGCAACCACTTGATAATTTGCGCTGCTTGTTCCGGCAACATACTGCCCATACTGTCAGCGAAATACAACGCATCTAATGGGTACGAAGCCGCCAGCCTCGCTAGCGTTTTTACGTCTTCCTCGGTTTTATCCGCAACCTGCATCAGATTAAAACCAACCATGTAACCCTGCTCCTTGAGCCACGTCACAGCTGGCAGCGCTTTCTCAAACTCATGCACATGACATGCGATGCGCACCAAATCGATGGGTGATGCGCTCGCACTGTTTGGGAATAGGCGTTGCAACACCTCAACTTGGTTAAGATCGCCCACAAGCTCACTCGCATTCACCATCACGCCTAATATTAAATCATCAGGAATTGACAGACTACGAACAAACTCATCTGTCGTATAGGCGCAGGAACCCTTGAATCCCGAGTTTTGTGATGAGCGCAGACCTAGCTCAACTATGTCCACCCCGGCAGCAACCATCGCCTCCAAGTATTTATTAATCAGATCATTGGAAAAATCCCAAGCATTATAATATCCCCCATCACGAAGCGTGCAGTCCAGCATGATGATATTTTTATGCATCGTGAAAACTCCAACTGTATAGAATTGTGTAAATATAACTTAGCGGACCAATACATCAAACTATTTCAGTTTCTTGAAAACCAAAATATATAAAAATATAAAAAATATAAAATAACAACTAGCGTGCGCTATTGCGACGCCCTGCAACCCATAAATCGGAGTAAATAGAACTGTTAAAAGATAAAATCCAGAATGAAAAAACACTTGCGTCAGAAGAAACAACTTGGTCATTGCCTTTGCAAGCATTAGGAAAGAAAGTATCCAGCTAGCTATCTTTAATATATCACCTATGATCTGCCAAGCGAACAGCACTTCCATTTCTTGAAATTCAATACTAAAAAGAACTTTAGTAACCAAACCTCGTGAGACATAGAGAATCACGCCAAAAAATGCGGTAATAGGAAGAATCAACTTATAGCCTTGGATTATTTCTTGTCTAATGTCAGCAGAATTTTGTAGTTCCGACAGCCTCGGCAAATAATAGATGCCCAAAGTCGTTGTCACGAGCATCAAGTACGCGCCGCTAAGTCGCCACATTGCTTCCCAGTAGCCAGCGGCGTCCCAGCTAAGTGTTTCCCCCAAATGATTGCGAATCAGCGTATGGCTAAACGGGGCCAAGATAGCAGAAAATATGGCCATCGCGGCGTATTTTGACAGATCCTTAGCCGCACTTTTATCTATACCACCAACAAGATAAACAAACTTGAACCAAGGTGCTTTATACGTCATAAGTAGAGTAACGAAGAACGTTAACGATTGATAAATTGCCAATGCCACCAGCGCACCGTACAGTCCAAATTGAATAGCCATAAAGCTTGTCACCGCCAGTGCAAGCAGGCTACCAGCGATATTGGCTATGACATAGCGCTGGATTTCTTTCTTCCCGTTGAGTATCGCCAGCAATAAGGTATTGAACACAAACAGAACAAGGGTAGCGGCAAACCAGATAAACACACTGCCCAGCGTTTCATCTTTTAAAGCCCATCCTGCTAGCGATCGATTAAATGCGACCACTAACGCGGCTGAACTCAACGAACCGATTAGCGCGATAGTACCTGCGGTGTGCCAGACAGCGTGCTGGCGCACTTCATCATCGAAGTGCTCCGCTGTGTATTTGGTAACGCCGGTATTAATGGCACCACTGGCAAATGTAGTGATCATCTGTACGACGTTCTGAAACTGCCCGAGAGCAGCGTACCCAGACGGGCCAACATAAATCGCGAGGATCTTATTCAGTCCCAGCAACGTTAGCATTTTGATGATCACAGCGATGCCGTTGAGCAGGCTAGTTTTTATTAGTGTCATCTATTTATATAACCGCGAACTTATTGCATGCCTGGATGACCTGTTGCACTTGCGCTTTGTTCATCACTGAACTAATCGGCAGACTAAGCACCTGCTGATGAATAGATTCTGTCAGCGCATATGTCTGCTGATTCAGGCCTTGATATGCCTGTTGCTTGTGTGGAGGTATCGGGTAGTGAATCAGCGTCTGGACCCCGAACTTTTGTAAATGCTTTTGAAGGTTTTCTCTTTGAGTCGTACGAACGACATAGAGATGAAACACATGGTCTTGAATGTCATCTAGCGTTGATTGCGCAACAATTGGTTGTGCTAGTGTCGGGTTTTTAATGCCCTTCGCATAGGCAAGCGCCACAGCTTGCCTCTTTCGGGTGTCGGAATCGAGTTGCTTTAGCTTCACCCGCAGTAACGATGCCTGCAATTCGTCCAGGCGACTGTTTACGCCTTGGTACAGATTTTCATATTTTTTATGCCCCCCGTAATTGCCCAGTGCCCGGATAGTTTTCGCCAGCTCGTCGTCATTAGTAGTCACGGCACCCGCATCACCCAGTGCTCCTAGGTTCTTACCAGGGTAGAAACTAAATCCAGAAGCATCGCCCCAATTGCCGGCTCTTTTGCCATTTATGGCGGCGCCATGAGCTTGGGCCGAATCCTCCAGCACCAACAAATTGTGAGTTTTAGCCAGTGTCATAATTCCTGGCATAGGCGCTAACTGGCCATATAGGTGCACGGCGAGGATGGCGCGGGTGTTCCGGCTAATAGCGGTTTCGGCTTTTGCTGGGCATAAGTTGTAGGTAAGTTCATCCGGCTCGACCAGAACGGGCTTTAACCGGTTTTCAGTAATTGCCAGTATGCTGGCAATGTAGGTATTAGCTGGCACTATAACTTCATCACCCTCCTTGAGTTTGCCCATTTCTTTCCAGGCTCTAAGGGTAAGGGTCAGCGCGTCCAAGCCATTGGCTACGCCTATGCAATGTTTGCTGCCACAGTAGTCGGCGAACTCTTCTTCAAAGGCTTTTACTTCATTGCCCTGAATGTACCAGCCGGAGTCAATAACTCTGGTGGCGGCGGCTACGAGTTCGTCTCGGTATTGGGCGTTGATTGCTTGCAGATCTAGAAACGGAATCATTAATTTATGTACCTAATTACTTTCGCCGGATTTCCAGCTACAACAGCATTAGCCGGGACACTTTTGGTAACAACCGCGCCAGCCCCAACCACAGCGAATTCATTAATTGTGATTCCCGGTAGTAACGTAGCATTTGCACCAATGCTTGCATTGCGCTTGATGAAAACACCAGAGAATTGTTCGGGATACTCTTTTGATCGAGGATACGGGTCATTTGTAAGGGTTGCATTTGGGCCAATAAATACATCATCTTCTATACGGGTACCGTCCCACAATTGAACACCTGACTTTACAGTTACCCTGTCACCGACAATGACATCGCCTTCAACCAGAGTATGAGCACATATATTGCAGTCAAGTCCAATTTTCGCGCCTTGAAGAATGACCACAAACTGCCAAATTTTAGTACCCTCCCCAATGGTACATTCGGCGACATCCGCAAGCGGGTGGACAAAGCTCATTGGTTCACCTGCTGTCGGAAGTCTTCATGGTCGCGAATGTAATCAGCTTCATCATAGTGTTCACTCGCTAGCACCAGCAGCACACAGTCTTCGCTAAAGTCATGCATTTCCCGCCATACCATGTTTTCGATTAGAAGGCCTTTGGTCGGTGAGTCAAGCCATGTTTCTTCGCGACTTGTGCCATCATCCAATACCATCCTGCATTTTCCAGCTACGCAGATTGCAATCTGCTTAAGCTGCTTATGAGCATGGTAGCCGCGACTCCCGCCCTGCTCGGTATTGTAGATGTAATATACGCGCTTGATATCGAACGGCACCGCTTTGTTCTGGCCCATTTCCACAGCAACCATGCTACCTCTCTCATCCCCAAGGCTTGGAAATTCGACCCATTTAAAGAGGCTCATTTGATTGCATCCTTTATTAAATCTGCCAAGTATTCGCCGTAACCATTTTTCTTAAGTTGGTCGGCCTGCACTTGCATTTGTGCGGCGGTTAACCAATTCTGACTAAACGCGATTTCTTCCAAGCAGGCGATTTTGTATCCTTGCCTCTTTTCAATCGTTTCCACGAACTGCGCTGCTTCCAATAAACTCTCATGCGTCCCGGTGTCCAGCCAGGCGAAACCCCTCCCTAACAATACTACGTTGAGATTGTCTTGTTCCAAATAGGCGCGGTTTACGCAGGTGATTTCCAGTTCGCCACGGTGGCTAGGTTGTACCTGCTTGGCGATATCGACCACGCTGTTGTCGTAGAAGTAGAGGCCAGTGACAGCATAATGGGACCTGGGTTTAGCGGGCTTTTCTTCTATGGAGATGGCTTGGTGGTTTTCGTCAAACTCTACTACTCCAAAACGCTCAGGGTCTCTTACCTGGTAGCCAAACACTGTAGCGCCTTTACCGTTGTTTGCATTTTCAGCCGCTTGTCTAAGCTTGGGGGTAAAGCCCTGTCCGTAGAATATATTGTCGCCGAGGACTAGGCATACACTATCTCTGCCGATGAAATCTTCGCCGATGATGAAGGCTTGAGCCAGACCATCTGGACTTGGCTGCACGGCGTAGTTCAGGCTGACACCAAATTGTTCACCTGTCCCCAGTGCACGCTTAAATCCTGCCTGATCTTCCGGGGTGGTGATGATGAGAATGTCCCGGATACCGGCTAGCATGAGTACAGATAGTGGATAATAGATCATGGGCTTGTCGTACACTGGCAGGAGTTGTTTGGAGGTGCCGAGTGTTATGGGGTAGAGGCGGGTGCCGGAGCCGCCAGCAAGGATAATGCCTTTCATTCTGCTGCTCCTAGGCGTTCGCGCTGATAGCTGCCGTCTTGTACTCGGTGACACCAGCCGAGGTTGTCGAGGTACCACTCTACCGTTTTACGGATGCCGGTTTCGAAGGTTTCTTCTGGTGTCCAGCCGAGTTCCTTTTCGATTTTGGTGGCGTCTATGGCGTAACGCCTGTCGTGGCCGGGGCGGTCAGTGACTGTGGTGATAAGGTCATGGTAGCTGCTGTCCTGCGGGCGCAACTCGTGAAGTATGTCGCAAAGGGTGTGTACTACTTCTATGTTCTGCTTTTCGTTGTGGCCACCAATGTTGTAGGTTTCGCCTACTTGGCCTTCGATGACCACTTTGTAGAGTGCGCGGGCATGGTCTTCTACGTAGAGCCAGTCGCGGATTTGGTCGCCTTTGCCGTATACGGGTAGTGGTTTGCCTTCCAGGGCGTTCAAGATCATCAATGGGACGAGCTTTTCGGGGAAATGGTAAGGGCCGTAGTTGTTGCTGCAATTGGTGACCAGTACCGGCAGGCCGTAGGTGCGGTGCCAGGCTCGCACTAGATGGTCTGAGCTGGCTTTGCTGGCGCTGTAGGGGGAGCTGGGGGCGTAGGGGGTCTCCTCGGTGAATAGAGGTAAAGTTCCCCCCATCTCCCCTGCCCCCTCTCCCGCGGGGGGAGAGGGGGAGCTGGCCCCATCTCCCAGATTATCACCTGGGTGTGGGAGATCGCCGTAGACTTCGTCGGTGCTTATGTGGTGGAAGCGGAAGTTAGCTTTCTTTTCACCTTCCAGAGTCTGCCAGTATTGGCGGGTGGCTTCCAGGAGGGTGTAGGTGCCGACGATGTTGGTTTCTATGAATTCTGCAGGGCCGTCGATGGAGCGGTCAACGTGGCTTTCGGCAGCCAGATGCATGATGGCATCTGGCCGATGTTGAGCCAGTACGCGGTCGACTTCGGCTCGGTTGCAGATGTCGACTTGCTCGAAATTGTAGCGTTCGCTGTTGCTCACTTCGGCCAGGCTTTCGAGGTTGCCTGCGTAGGTGAGTTTGTCGAGGTTGATCACTTCATCGTTGGTGTTTCGAATGATGTGGCGAATAACTGCGGAGCCTATGAAGCCGGCTCCGCCGGTTACTAAGAGTTTCATATTTCTGCTCTATCTGAATTTTGTTCTTTGCCGGAGCGGACAAAGGCTATTACAAATACAGTAAAGATGCCCAGCATGCCGCCGAGCATGGTCGCGACCACGCATATCAAAGCGCGCTTGGGTTCGCTTTTTTCCTGTGGCACCACCGCCGGATCTATGGTTTTGAACACGTATTCGCTTTGGGCGTTTGCCAGCATCACGGTGCGAGTTTCACTTTCAATCAATTGATAGAACACCTGCTGCATTCCAGCAATATTTGTTTCGCGTAGTTTGTTTTCGAGGTACGCAATACGAGCTTCGGCTTCAGCCACGTCTTGCTCGCGCATGTGTTCGTTAATATCGTGCACCAACTTTGTAGCCCAGTCTTTCGCGGCAGGTGGCGCGAGGTTTTTCACGCTCAGGGAGATCATGCCGCTGTCTTTATTCTCAGACAGACTTAGGTGTGACTCCTTAAACTTTTTAACCATGTCCCAGTCTGTGGGTTTCTGGCTTTCTCCATTTTTATCGTTGAGCCATTGATGGGTTTCCGGGTTATATTTCTCCAGATCAATAATCCATTTTTCGTTTTTCTCATCCCAGCCCTCTGCCGCCATCAGCGGCACCGCCAAGTTGTGTCGGTGAATAAAGTCTGTGAGAAAAGCGCGGGACTGCAACACTTCTTTTGCTATTAGGGTGGGATTTGCTCCACCTCCACCTCCAAGACTGATGCCTGCCAGGCTGGCGAGGCCGCCGAGCTGGCCGCTTAGGCCTCTAGCGCCTCCTTCATCCTGTGCCGGAGCCAGTAGCACACTAGCTTGATAAATATTGGGCTTGCCCAGGGCATAAGCGACACCTCCAGCTGCGAAGACCACCGTAAACAAAAGAATGATCCACTTGCCACGCCACAAGGTGACAAAGAGTTCCCTCAAGTCAATTTCGTCGTCCGGGTAGTGTGATTGTTCGGCCACTTGATACACCACAGGCTGATTCATCACAAATTCCCCACTGCTGCCGCACCAAGCGCCATCTGGTAAACAATCTGGCTTACGTTGGTCCAGAGTTCCAGCTGGTTCAGGCGATCTACATCGATGGGCATTATCACGGTATCGCCTGGCTGCAACTGTTGGCTTCGACCGCCAAACCATGAACTTTTCTCGGGCAACATTACGGAACCATTGGCCTTGACTACGTAAACACGGCTTGCGTCCGCTTGGCGGGTTGGGCCGCCGGAACGTTCGAGGTAGTCGTCTACGGTCAGGCTTGGTTCATGCAAGTGGCTTGTGGGAAATTGCACTTCGCCAAAGACTGACACCGATTGGGGGATGGTCGGTATGGTCAGCGCATCGCCGTCTTGCAGGCGAATAGATTGATAAACTTCATCATTGAGTACAGAGGCCAGATCAATAACCATGCGGCCAACCGAACGGCTGTTTTGAACGTCGTCCAGCAGGCTCTCCACTTGCCTTACCCGTTCTGTATTCTGACCACTGAAGCTATCGCCTTCCAGCTGAACTCCCAGCAGGTCCCCCTGCAGCCGTTCTTCGGCTTCTCTCAGGCGCCGGGCTTCCAGTTGCCGGAGCTTCTCACGGGTGAATACAGCGCCTTCCGGAAAGGCGTTGCCCGTCAGCCCGCCCGCTCGGTTCAGAACCTCCTTCAAGGTTTCTCCATCCCGAAAGGTGTACTGCCCGGGATAACGAACTTCACCACTGAGCGTAACGGTTCTGTTCTGGGCGAACTGCGGGATGGACTTGATCAAGATAGTATCGCGGCTGCGAAGCTTGAGAATGCTTTTGCCAGCCATGGCTTCAGCCAGATCCAAGTTGATGATTCGAGTTTGGCCTATGCCGTTTTCATCGGTGGTATAACGGGCTACCTCTGCCTGCTGCAGGGAGGCCGCGTCTTTCAGGCCGCCAGCTACAAAGATTGCATCCGCTACGCTGCGGGTGGCTGGTAGTGGATATTCACCAGGGTAGCGTACCGGGCCACTGATGCGGATGGTTTGTTGGGGCGCACTGGGCGCGGCCTGGGCTTTTAGGCGCTGGAGTACAGGGGCGAACAGGTTTTCACGGGTGTAGTTTTCGCCGTTTTCGCTGTTTTCGCTGTTTTCGCTGTTTTCACTGCCTTCGACCTTCCCCGCATCCGAGAACACTAGAACTGTATCTTTTTCTTCCAGTTGCACATCGTATTCACTGCCCGGCCGGGTAATAGCCTCGCGTAAGCGCAGGTTCAGTACCGATACCGCGTCGGTGTTTGGATTAGTGCGTACAATGGCGGCATAGCGTTTGTCGGCTGCTGGCACCAAGTCGGCGTCCAGATCCCTAATAATCGAACTCACTCGCATGCCAGGCATCCAGGCGAATTTGCCTGCGCGGGTCGCGGCACCGCGGAGTTCTACATATTGGCCGGTGATGTCGGAAATCGAAGGAATGGTGATGGTATCCCCCGCCTGTACCCGAGCATTACGGCCCTGCGGTTGGGTGTAATCTGCTTCCGCAATCACCCGCAAGTAATCACTATTGGTTCGGATAATGTTGACGCGCTGGGGGTATGCTTGCGGGGTAAGACCACCTGCTATCTGCACCAGTTCTGCCAGCCGGGTTTCATTTTTCAACTCGTACAGCGCCGGGCGGTACACTTCACCACCAATGCCCACACGCTTGCCCACCGGTGGAATAAAGATCACGTCGCCAGGCTGTAGGCGGTTGTCGGCGCGGCTGTCGCCTTTGAGCAGTAGATCGTAGAGGTCTAGGGTGCCCACCAGCTTGCCGTTGCGCTTGTGCTGAATGTTACGCAAAGAACCGGTGGCTTGAATACCGCCAGACACAAACAAGGCGTTGGTAAGGGTAGACAGGGAGCTAACCGTGTAGGAACCAGGGTTACGGGCTTCACCAAGCACAAACACTCGCACGCTGCGCAGTTCGCCCAAGGAGACACTGGCCTGCACACCTATGTATTGCTCCGTTACCTTGTTGCGGATTTGTTCCCGGGCTTCGTTGAAGCTGAGGCCCGCCACGCTCAGAGGGCCTGAGTTTGGGAAGCTGACGCTGCCATCGCGGCTCACCGGTAGTTCCAGATTGCGGTTTTCCTTGCCCCAGAGCTGAACCTTCAGCACATCGCCCGGGCCCAAGGTGTATTCAGATGGCACAGGGATTTCAGTCACCGGTGCGAAGGTGGTGGGACTGCCTGCGAAGAGATCGTAGCCGTAGGGTTTCAGGCCGCCGTTTTTTTTAGCCTCTTCAGTTTCAGCCTGCTTTTCTGGTTTGCTTCCGGCTTCGTCCGCTTGCTGACTGCGAATAGGATCAATTACCTGCACCGGTTGGGGCCGCTGGTTCGTGCTTTGCCCAATGCCCCCCAAGGCAGACAAATCGACTCCATATTGGCTGGCTAAGGCTTCTTGCTGGGCCTTGGGTAGAGATTTGAACTGCTCGATCTGTGCCGGCGTAATAGACTGCGCTTGAGCTGCTATGGGGAGCAGAAGCGTTAAGGAAAGCAGGAGATTCTTTAGATTCACGGTTTTAGGGTCCGGTTTATTGCTTAAATTGTTTGGGTCTGGGGCGGCTTTGGGCGGGAGCTAGAACCGGTAGCGCCAGCTGGCACCGACTGACCACTGGCCAGATTGGTTTTCTGCCGCGTTCACAAGCTCAAGTTTTTTATCGGCATACTGGGCACTCACATCCAGCCAGCCGCTTAACGCTTGGGTACCGTAACCGATTTTGGCGATAACTTGTTCCGCGTTCTCGGCAGGTACCATTAATTTGATTCGCTCATCGACAACAGGCGTTCTGCTTGCGCCGTCTTTATTGAACTCTACAACGCTCACGCTGGCTGTGAGGTTTCTGCCATCATCGAAAAAGTGGAAGCCACCCAATGTAATGGCCTCTGCATCGCCACTGAAGCTGGCACCCATGGTGCGACCGTAGTAGCGGTAGCCGCTGTGATAACGGGAATGGTCGTAGGTAATGTTGGGCATGGCATCACCGAGGAAATCGTCAGCTAGAGTGTTAGCGTACTCAACAAACCACTGTTGCTCGCCGCTGAAAAGCTGGCTTGTCCAGTCGGTACCCAGTAGCCAGGATTTCCGCGCCGGGAATGCGCCGGCTTCGTCTTCTCCCATCATTTGGGCGTACAGGCCCATTGACTGCTTACCAATTGCGAACCCATAGCGCGCGTCTATGCTTGCAAGCTGGTTGCCCGGGTCGTCTTCTTCGAGCTGGCCGTTATCTCTGCCAATTAACGCATTCCATAGTGTGGAACCGTTTTCAGGCCTGCCTTGCCCGCCGAGCATAATCGCCCTTGAAAAACCGAGCTCTAACCCATCCAAAGGGCGCAGGTTCAAGCGCATACCGATCAATTTGGCCTCGGGAATTGTGCGTTCGTGCTCATACTGCCCTGCAAGCAGTGTGAGCTGCCAGGGGCCAATCCAACTCAACCATTTACTTTCAGGTGCAGAGGCATCTTTACGATTCAACCATACGGAGGGCATGGGCCGGGCGTTGCTGGATAGGATTAGGCTGGATTGCCAGCCTGGACCCCACCAACGATCAATCGCGCCCGCTCCAAATACCCAGTTACCTGCAGTTGCCGCAAGGTAGGAGCCGTCAAGGCGGGCCTTGTCATTATCGTCAGGATTGTGAGCATAGGCCGGGCTCACGCCAAATGCCCAATTCTGCCCCTGCCACTGCAGGGTCAGTTTGGCCTCAGCCTCTGCCATTGGCCCGCGTTCGAACCCTTGAACCATAGCGACTTCGTTGGTGCCAGACACTTCAAACTCAGCCCGAAATCCTGGTTTAGCTTGCTGAACACGCTCAAATTCAAGATAGCTGCGGGCCAACCCGGTTTCAGAAGCAGGCTGCATGCCGGCTTCATTCAAGCCATTGCTTATGGAGCCCCACATGATGGGCCAGCTGGTTACCGGCCTGGGAAGCTGCCCCCTGTCTGCCAGTTTCTGCACGGCAAAGCGCGCCCGAGCATCTCCGGATTCTAACCAGGGTGCTGCTGTCGAAACATTGCCGATTAAGCACGCTACCGCCCCACCGACCAGGGCCCAGTGTTTTAAGGTCATAGAATAATTTGCCAGCAATGACAAAGAGAGGATCAAGAGGAAAATTTTCGCCCCCGACTGTCTCCCTATCAGTGTGTGAATGCTCCAAGTCTAAAGCGCGGCGATTTTACGCCATCATACGAGACAAACAAGTGACAAAAGGTCTGACACTAAATCTAACCGTGCTCCCTGCCCTCTTTCGCCAGCTGTTTTCTAACTGAAGCGGCGAATTCAGCCATAAAGGCAGCGAAGATACCCAGCATGCCACCTTGCAATATCGCCAAAGCGATGATAAGACTTCGCTTTGGGGCAGTGCTTTGGGCACTTTGTCGGCTGATGACAAGCACCTCAACGCCTTGGAAACTTTTGAGCTTACCTTCAAGCTTTGACTGCCGCTCTATTGCACCCGCAATCGCTTCACCCGTGCCCGGCTGCCCTCTCAAGGCTTCAACGGCGCTGTCCAAAGAGGCCACTTGGCGCTCCAGACTCTGCTGCTCTTTCTTGACCAGGGTCGCCTGATACGCTTCCACACCGGCAATCAGCGCACTGTGCGCTGCGGTGACAGCTTTGCTCGCCGATTTCGAAGCGGTGGTGGTGAACCGGATGAGGCCGGTACTGTCGGGGTTGCTGAATGAAACCTTAAATGGCAGCTCTTTATCATGCTCTGCACGGTAAGCTACTTGCACTTCCGGCAACCAACGGCTTTCCAGTGTTGCGATGGTAGTTTCTGGTGACTGAAAAAACGTTTCGCTATCTTTTTGAGCGATTTGAATAAGACTGACATGCTCGTACTCATTCGGCGCTAGTAGTGCATACGCAAAGCCTGCGAGCAAAGTAGAGACTAAAACCGCGTAAAACACCCGGCGGCGGCGAATGAAGGTTGCAACAAGGTCAACCAAGCTGACTTCATCAGAGTATTCTTGCCGCTGGTCGTCCGGAGTGCGGTGCTGTATATCGCTCATTGAGTTTCGATCCAGAGTGTGTTGCCTGAAACGGAGCAGAACGCGGCACTTAGCCCAACTACGTTTGATTTTGATAGGGCCCCACACTCTACAGGTTGCGGCGGATATTTTCCGTTACCGGGTGTTAAGGCTTCGGGGTTACAACCTTATCGTAGAAACCGGCACCCTCACCCTCTGCTGCTTCTGCATAAAGCTGATCAGCACAATAGCCCGCTCTTCGCCATCATACGCCTGAAAAACCGCATTAATACCTTCAAACGGCCCTTCGCTCAACTGAACCGCTTCTCCACACTTTAGCCCACCCTGCTGAACAACGGAGCCCAGGCTATCTTTGATGTGCTGTATCACGCCGTCCGCGATAGCGGCAGGTTTGTTAGCAAAACTCACAATTCGCAACACCCCACGGGTGGATCGCAGTTTTGCCCAGGCAGGGTCTGTTTGCTCCAGATTTATAAACAGGTAGCCGGGAAACAACGGCTCCAGTTTTTGGGTACGCTTTCCGGCTTTGATTTTCTCTACCTGTACTTTCGGGTAGAAGCAGGCAATATCCTGATTTTGCAGGTGCGCCAGTGCCCGATCGCCTTGTGCAGGCTTGTGTTGAAGTGCGTACCAAGTCATGGGCGCGGAATATACCAGCTTCCCGCCGCAATGAAATACGGGTTAAGCACATCCTCCTTGCCATACCACACAGGCTTGCCGTCTAGGGTGTTCACACAGCCTCCTGCGGCGACGAGTACTGCATGGGCTGCAGCCGTGTCCCACTCGCTAGTAGGCCCCATACGTGGGTAGAGATCTGCATGGCCTTCGGCAATCCGGCAAAACTTGAGGGAGCTGCCCGCCTGAAGTGTTTTGTGGGGGCCAAGCGCTCTTATGAAATCGCGAGTCTCATCATTCATGTGGTTTTTGCTGGCGACGACCCGAATGGTATCTGGCAACTCTGCCACTCTGATGCGATGTTCCCGGCCTGTTCGGTCACGCTTATAAGCGCCCTCACCCTTTATTCCCCAAAACGCCTCGTTTAATGCTGGGGCAGTAACAACACCCATTACCGGTTTTCCATCTTCAATCAGGGCGATATTCACGGTGAATTCCCCGGTACGCTGGGTGAACTCTTTGGTGCCATCAATGGGGTCGACCAGCCAGAAGCGCCGCCACTGCTTGCGCTCCTCCCAAGGAGCCTGGGCACCCTCTTCCGAGAGAACAGGAATGTCCTGACTGATGTTACGCAAGCCCTTTACGATGATTTCATGGCTGGCCACATCCGCGGCGGTGATGGGCGATTCGTCTTCCTTATAGCTCACTTTGAAATCAGACTGATATATGTGGAGCACTCTCGTGCTGGCCTCATCAGCCACCCTGATCACTTCCGGGAGTATTGAGCTGTATTCCATAGCCGGCATCCTGCTTCGCTAATAATCATGCGGTATGGGCGAATAGTATCAAATATTGGCCGCCGGCCGTATCCGGGCTTTTCTGTACGCGCGCTTTCAGGCAATCTGAGGCACCCCGACATGCTTGAAGAGGTAGAGATTTGAGGTTAACCGCGCTCTTTTTTGGCTTTATCTTGCTGTTTACTGCTGTGGGCGCGGCCCAGGCACAACCCTTCACGCTCCCGGGCATTCCCGGGTTCTCGGGGCAGCCAGATAAAGAAGAAGCCTCAGCTGAAGAACTTGAAGCCTCTATTGAGGTAGCCATTCAGGCTCTGGAAGACGACGAGAGCCGAAAGGCACTGGTGGAACAACTCAAAGTCATCCAGCAGGGATTGCAGGCCGAATCTTCGCAAGCGGGGAGTAGAACCTCTGGTGGGGAGGGTTTGTTAGGCGCTCTTGCTGTGTTTTTTGATGATGCAACCAACGCTGACAGCACAGCAGAAACTCCGCTCTCCATCTGGAAAACACACTTTCGTAATGCCTACAGCGCAGCAAAAAAACTACTGACCGGTGCTTCTTACCGCGTTCTAGCAGAAATCACCGCCGGCCTCATCGCATGGATGGCCGCGCTGTGGGGCCTGTCACGCCTGGTTAGCATGTTTTTCTCGTGGCGCGAATGGCCGCTCCAAATGCCAAGGCATCCCAGGCCCTGGATGCTGATCGCCCATTTTTTAAGGCGCATCTTACCCTGGCTACTCACCTTTACCGCGCTGCTGGCTGGACTGCCCACATTCGGCATGTCGGATGACGCCCAAACCACCATACTTATTCTGGCCTATGCAGGCTTGAGTGCCCGCGGGCTGACCTCACTTTTCGATGTGATGATTTCCATTTTTTCCAGTGGCCACCGCCTTGCAGCCGTTATGATTCTACGCCGACGAATGCTTTTACCGCTGTTTATCATCGGCGTGCTGTTTGCCCTGGAAGATGCGTTAAGTACAACCGAGCTGACCGACCAACTCGGGAGAGAGCTCGCCAGTGCACTGGCGCTGGTATTCAGCGTTATTGCCGCACTGCTCAGCTTCTTCCTGATTGTTCGAAACCGCAGGCCGGTCACCCATCTGATTCGAAACCGACCGTACAAACAACGTAAAGACCAAGGCGTAGGGCGTGAAGTCACTGCTCTGCTCGCCAGGCTTTGGCACATACCTATGCTGGTAGCCATCAGCGCCTCGGTAGTCGCGGTGTTTGTGAATGGCGGGGAGGCGGATGCTGCCTTGGGCAAAGCCATGATCTGCGCCTTGCTACTGGCACTGACGCTTGCTCTGCAAGGACTGATCGGTATTCAAGAAAACCGACCCAAGCACCAAGCCCTGAGTACCTTTAGCCGCAGACTGGTGCGTTTTGGCTACAACCTGATTCAGGCGGCTGCCTGGCTGTTATTCTTCGAGCTAATCCTGCAGATCTGGGGGCTGTCTTTGTTCAGTCTTGGGGGTAAACCATCGGTGAGCACGGGCGTGGCTGGGAGCTTGCTGGGCGTGACCTTTATTCTGCTTGCGGCAAAGCTGACCTGGATTTTCGTAGACGAGCTACTCGAAAGAGCCATGCGCGGAGGCGACCGCAACAAACGCATCAACCCGGCCAGAGCCCAGACCATCCTCCCTATTGCCCGGAATACCCTGCTGATCACCATTCTGGTCATCACTACCTTGGTGAGCCTCTCCACTCTGGGCGTTGATGTAACCCCCCTGCTCGCCGGTGCCGGTATCATCGGCCTTGCCGTCGGCTTTGGTGCACAAACACTGGTTCAGGATTTGATTACCGGCCTGTTTATTGTGGTTGAGGATTCCATGTCAGTTGGGGATTTTGTGCAGATCAACGGCTTCATGGGAACGGTAGAGGGATTCAACTTGCGCACCGTGCGCCTGCGAGACCTTGAAGGGGTTGTGCACCACATTACCTTCAGCAAAATCAGCTCCATTCACAACATGTCACGGCAGTTTGGAATCGCGCTGCTCAAAATCCGCATCCCCAGGGAACTGCCTATTGATGATGCAATTCTACTGATGACAGAAACCGCTGAGGAACTTCGCACACTGCCGGATATGCGCTGGCTGATTTGGTCGCCTCTTGAGATGCAGGGGATTCATTCTTTTGAGGAAGGTTGTCCGGTGCTAAGGATGCGAATGCGGACCAAGCCGGAGTACCAGTGGGATGTTTCACGGGCGTTTAATCTGCTGCTGAAGCGCAAGATGGAAGAGCGGTATATTGATGTTGCTGCGCCTAGGATTAGTGTGCAGATGGAGGGGGAAGGGCTCGAGGTCACCGGTGACAGAGGGACTAGAGCCGGGTAGTGCCTCGCTCCGAATTAATGCTAGTGTTGGTAAATCAACACTAGCAGTTTCGTGACTTGGTAGAAAAAGCCTAACCGAAAAACAGCCCAAGCTGCCGCCCGCGCTTAACCTTGAGCCCTACTTAAAAGTCGGGCTGCAATCTACCACAGGGCTTTAATTATGCGTGAGCGTCCAATCTCATTGCATAAACTGACCAGCGCGAAACTTGGGCAGAGCCAAGGCTTACCGGACCAATTCCAAGAAATGGCGCTCAAATAACACTACATCCATTTGGAGTATAAGCTTCAGCCCAGCGCACAGATACACTCCTATCAATGACGCATTGCCATATTCCAGTAGCGCTGCGCTCCATTCGAAGAACGACACCAGCGATATCAGGATGGGAATTACCGCCTATGGTCACCTGAATGTGACCAGTTCCGTCAGAGTTAGCCGCTCCGACATTGCCTAGCCCATTAACAACAAGGTTTGAGGGCACATACCCCAAATCTGTATCAGTAACCGGCCCAGCGTTGCTAATCTGCACCTCAAATGCTGCCTTATAGTTCGCAAGTTCTCCAACTGCACGGTTTAGCTGGGATTTAACGACGTAACTTTGATATAGCGGAATAGCCATGGCCGCCAGAATCCCTACGATTGCCACGGCTATCATTAGTTCAATCAGAGTAAAACCTTTCGCATGCATTTTCATAAACTTCATTACCCAATGATTTTGCTTAACACATTAGATAGATGCAAAAATGCTGCCATCTAGCGCGGGGCATTTGAATCTGGAGCTCGCGGGAAGTTGCCATGAAACCAGAATCGCGGATTCATCCCGTCAGAAATTTTGTCGTGGTAAAACGCCTCATCCTCCACCATTGCCTGGTGATAACTCACGACCTGTCCAAACCAAACCAGACACAACAACAGGAGCGCCGTAACGGCAGCTGCAACCAAAGATTTGTGAAAGCCCCTCGTTTTAATAACCAAAGACTGAGACTTCTGACCGGCCGATGGTTCAATCAAAGCCCAAAAAATGATGAGCACAGGCAAACCAACCAACATAGAAGCTGGCGCAATCAAGACCGCAGAAACACCAGCATGCAGTGAAGCGGCTGCGACGGAAGCAGTAAACGGGATGACGAGATTGGAGGCAGCACCGTTAGCATAAAACAGCTTTTTCCGAGTAACTACCAAACGCTTCGATACCTGAAGAAACACCCCTACAAGCACCACCAACAATATCCAGCCATACTCGGCAGCCCACATAAGATAAATGTTATGGGGGTGCCCGAATTTAGGAGAACTCTTGTAGGCTTCCGTGAAAATCTCATGCGTTAACCACGACTGAGGCCCCATGCCAAAGGGGAAGTTCTCTTCGCTCATGCGCCAGGCTTCCTGGAAAAGCGGCATTCGCCCCGAGCTATCAACGTTAAAACTAACTTCAGTCGAAGCGTCGATAAGAAGAGATGGGATAAGAAGCGATAACAGGAGCCAAAAAGCAACTCCGAGAGCAATATGGCTCGATAGAGATTTTAACCAAGCCCGGCCATGTTTACCAAACAGTATGAGCACGCAAATTGCTCCGAAGGCGACGCTAACGGCAGTACCTCTTGCAGATGAAAGAAATAAAATCCACCACCAGAGCCCGGCACCCGTAAATATAATTAATCGCCACAGCCTATGCTTGCGTAGTGACACAGCCATCGCGGCCGCAGGCAATAACGGTAACAACCATGTCGCGACATGACTCCAGTAGCGAATATTTACAAACCCCCATGGAATATATTCTCTCAAGCGTTCAACACCATCAACTATTGCAAAGAGATAGACATTGATTGTCATCATTCCGTAGAAAAAACACACCAGCCCAATCACGATAAGGAAGGCCGTAGCGGACCGATCAATCATGAAACTATCAGCCAAAAAACGGCCAACGATCGCGACAGATAAAAAGAAAAGCGCGTAAAAACCCGGCTCAATCCATACAAACTCTGAGGCGGAAAATGGCACGCTCAGAAAGACAAACGAAAGTGAAAATAAAACGAGAGACCAGCTTTTCACCAAAAGCTCGAAAATTCTGCCCGATGAGAAATAAACCGCAGCGCCGAAAAAAGTCATCATAATGATGACACCACAGAGAAAAAATCGTTGATCAGCATACCCGCCAAGAGCTGGCGAAAATAAATCCACAAACACTGCAAACACCGGAGCAACGACGAGCAAAAAAAGAATAGTCAAATTGACAGACCTATCAAGCCTTGTCAGCGATGCTATACGTTGGAGTGAAGCCTGATCGTTTGACATATAAAACGCCTGAAGATTTTAATCTCTAGACAATTAAGGCACAAAAAAACCCTTGCGGTTAGGCAAGGGTTTTCTCGTTTATGCAATTTTTAGCTTTCGACTCTCACAAATTAAGAGTGCGGGCAAGCTGATGGAGCGTAGCTGTCCTTCCAGCCTTGAGCAGCCGTTCCGCCGCTCAAACCACAAGTCCAGATGCCGTCCGCAGAACGGCTCAACGTAGCAGTTACACCACTTACGTTCGCTCCCGCATCACCACCGAGGGTTCCAGCAACGGTCGGCTGAGATGGAGTAGTAGTAACGACAGTAATTTGAGCTTTACCAGTACCGGAAAGCATGTTGGACTCAGTCCAGCCGAGATCTTCCTCACCCGCAGCCGGGCTTGCTTTAGAAACAATAGTTCTACCTTGAAGAATAGCTGCCTCAGCTGCTGTTCTGAGTGCGTTAATCTCAGAGTAAGCACGGGTTACCTGACTGCGAGCCGTGTAGTCCTGGTACTGAGGAATAGCGATCGCCGCCAAAATACCAATGATCGCCACAACGATCATCAGTTCGATCAAGGTAAAACCTTTCTGAGCGTGATTAATTTGAATATTCTTCATATTCGACCTCTGTGTTGTCGTTTTGTTAACTCATTTTGGCCCGGGGCCGGTGGAGCTTTGCCCCGCAACCGGTTTTGGTGAGCCTACTCAACAACAAGCACCTTCCATGCCAAAAAAAGACTCCAAGCTGCGACCTCATTCGAATCAGTGGGTTGCAATTCGGCGCGCAACCATATGCTACACACCTCTCGACAACACGAAGGCCGCCCGCCGTCACTCACTGACAAAGTTTGTCACCCTCAATGAGCACTTCCTATTACCGCCACTGGGAAGACGTCTCCGATTCAGTTACACCCACACCTTTCCAAACCCACACCAGCCATCTAAACTCTCCGCAATCAGGAAATATCTTTTTCAACCACTTAGGCAGCACTCTCTAATTCGTTTATGGCTACTAACAAAAGCAACATCACCCTAACAGGACTGGCCCGGCGCTTTGTGGAAGACGGTCTTCTTGATGAAGCAACCGCCAAAGATGCCTTTGTACAGGCGTCCCAAAACCGCATTCCATTAATCACCTACCTCACCCAAAACAAACTGGCGGATAGCGCCAAGCTAGCGTTCTCAGCCGCCATGGAATTTGGAGTGTCAGTTCTTGACCTCTCATCCTTTCTCCCGGAGATGATGCCGGAAGGCGTGGTTGATGAGAAACTGGTGCGCAAACACAACGCCCTGCCTCTTTATAAACGCGGAAATCGTCTTTTTATCGCGGTATCAGACCCCACCAATATCCAGGCACTGGACGAAATCAAGTTCAATACTGGCCTGAGCACGGATGCAATCTTGGTAGATGACGCAAAGCTGCGCGATGCTATCGATAAGTATTTGGACTCCCAAGACACATCTATGGGAAATCTGGACGATGCAGATCTTGAGGGCGTGGAAACCGAAGGCGGCGAGCAGGAAGATGATGGGGCTGTATCTGCCAGCGATGTGGATGACGCCCCCATCGTCAAGTATGTGAACAAAATGTTGCTGGACGCCATCCGTGGAGGCGCATCCGATGTTCACTTTGAACCTTATGAAAAGACCTACCGCGTGCGCTATAGAACAGACGGCATTTTGAAGGAGATGTCTCGCCCATCTATCAAGTTGGCACCCAAAATTTCGGCTCGTGTGAAGATCATGGCGCAACTGGATATTTCAGAGCGACGCGTTCCCCAAGATGGCCGCATCAAGATGAAGCTTTCCAAAACCAAAGCGATCGATTTTCGGGTAAACACCCTGCCGACGCTCTGGGGCGAAAAGATTGTATTGCGAATCCTGGACCCCAGCCAGGCGAAGCTTGGCATTGATGTACTTGGGTACGAGGAAGATCAGAAGCAACTGTTTATGGATGCGCTGTCTCAGCCGCAAGGGATGATTCTGGTTACGGGGCCAACCGGTTCTGGTAAAACTGTATCGCTTTACACTGGCCTGAACATCCTCAACACGCCCGATATCAATATTTCCACGGCTGAGGATCCCGCCGAAATCAACTTGGAAGGGATCAACCAGGTAAACGTAAACACCCGAGTCGGGCTGGGCTTTGCTGAGGCACTGCGTGCATTCCTGCGGCAGGACCCCGATGTAATCATGGTGGGCGAGATCCGAGATCTTGAGACCGCCAATATTGCGATCAAAGCCGCGCAAACCGGGCACTTGGTCCTTTCTACCCTTCACACTAACAGTGCTGCAGAAACCCTCACCCGTATGATGAACATGGGCGTACCCGCATTTAACATTGCAACGTCTGTCAGTTTGATAATCGCCCAACGGCTTGGCCGACGACTTTGTAGCGCCTGTAAACAGCCTGGCGAGGTTCCTAAAGACCTACTTTTGGCCGAAGGGTTCACAGAGGAACAAATTGATACAGGCTTCACGTTGTACCACCCCAAGGGCTGTGATAAATGCAGTGGTGGTTATAAAGGCCGCGTCGGTATTTATGAGGTGGTTAAGGTTACAGAGAGGCTGGCCAGCATGATTATGGAAGAGGCCAGCTCCATTAAAATTGCAAAGCAGGCAGAGGCTGAGGGCTTCCGGAACTTGCGCCAGTCAGCACTTAGAAAAGTGATTGAGGGCGTAACGAGTCTAGAGGAAGCCAACCGCGTGACGAAGGATTAAGCATGTCAGAGAAATCGCAAAAACTGGAATCGTATGTTTGGGAAGGCAAAGACCGAAAGGGCGCCAAGTCCAAGGGCGAGATTGCTGGTTCCAGCTTGGCCTTGGTTAAGGCCCAGCTTCGCAAACAAGGCATCATTCCGGATAAAGTAAAGAAAAAACCAAAGCCCTTGTTTGGCGGCAGCAAGAAGATTACGCCATTCGACATTGCCATGCTTACTCGCCAACTTGCGACCATGATGAAGGCAGGTGTCCCCCTGGTGCAGAGCTTTGATATAGTTGCTGACGGCCTTGAAAACAAAGGTCTTCAGGAGCTCGTAATGTCTATCCGGAATGACATTTCTTCTGGAACGAGTTTTGCTGCATCTCTCCGCAGGCACCCCAAGCACTTTGATAATTTGTATTGCAACTTGGTGGACTCAGGCGAAAAAGCCGGTGCGCTGGAGGCAATGCTGGATCGTATCGCTCTTTACCTTGAGAAAACAGAATTGCTCAAGAAAAAAGTTAAGAAGGCAATGACCTACCCGATAGCAGTTGTTACAGTCGCGATTATCGTTACAGCCATTCTATTGGTTAAAGTTGTGCCTCAGTTTGAAAGCCTGTTCCAGGGTTTCGGGGCTGAACTCCCCGTATTCACACAGATGGTAGTGAGGTTATCGGAATGGATGCAGTCCTGGTGGTTTGTAGTTCTTTTGGGCATAGCGGGCACTATCTTCCTATTCAAGGAAGCCAAGACCCGGTCGCAGAAATTCTCGGATATTGTAGACAAATACGTTCTCAAGCTGCCGGTTATTGGCGAGATTCTTGATAAATCAGCGGTAGCCAAATTTGGCCGGGTTTTGTCTACCACCTTTGCCGCAGGCGTACCACTTGTGGATGCACTGGATTCGGTAGCGGGCGCGACGGGCAATGCGATTTACCGGGATGCGATTCAGCGCATTAAGGCTGATGTTTCCAGTGGTACTCAATTGCAGGCATCCATGCGGCAGCAGGATGTTTTCCCAGTAATGGCTGTCCAGCTCACGGCTATTGGCGAAGAGTCCGGTAACCTTGATGAAATGCTCGAGAAGGTTGCCGTGCATTATGAGGCCGTAGTTGATGACATGGTGGATAACCTGACTGCGCTGATGGAGCCGATGATTATGGCTGTGCTGGGTGTGTTGGTGGGTGGTTTGATTATTGCCATGTACCTGCCGATATTTCAGATGGGGCAGGTTGTGGGTTAAGGCCCGCCCCCTCTCCCCCAGCCCCTCTCCCGCTAGGGGAGAGGGGAGTTAAAACAACACACTAGAGTTTTGAATGGCTACCTTGGATATTTTTCTCTCAACCCCCTGGCTCCTTTACCTAACCGTCATCTTCATCTCCCTCTGCATCGGCAGCTTCCTGAACGTGGTCATCCTGCGCCTGCCAAAAATGATGCACCAGGAATGGCGCTGCCAGTGCGAGGCATTTCTTGAGGTTCCAGAAGGCGAGCGCAAGCAGGAAGAGCCGGTAACGCTCTCCCGCCCTGCCTCCACCTGCCCTTCCTGCGGGCACAGGATTCGTGCCTGGGAGAACATCCCCGTTGTCAGCTACCTGCTTCTTGGCGGCAAGTGTAGTGGGTGTAAGACGCACATTTCGGCCCGTTACCCGATTATCGAGGCGGTTACGGCGTTGTTTTCGGTGATCACTGTAGTGATCGGTGGCCCTTCGGAATCAACCTTGTTGGCGCTCCTGCTGGTTTGGGCGCTGATTGCTCTTACCGTGATCGATTTCGACACCCAGCTATTGCCAGACAGCATTACCCTGCCCTTGATGTGGCTCGGGTTGATGTTGAGTTATTTCGGGTATCTGGGCGATTTTAACAGCGCGTTTCTTGGGGCAGCTGTTGGTTATCTTTCTTTGTGGTCTGTGTACTGGTTGTTCAAGTTAGCAACCGGCAAGGAAGGCATGGGCCACGGGGACTTCAAGTTGCTTGCAGCTCTGGGTGCCTGGCTGGGCTGGGAGTTGCTTCCGGTGGTGATTTTGCTGTCGTCGGCTGTGGGTGCGGTTGTTGGTGTCAGTTTGATGGTCTTTAAAAAGCATGGCCGGGAAGTGCCAATTCCGTTCGGGCCTTACCTTGCAGCGGCGGGATTGCTGTGTTTGTGGTTTGGCATTGAGATTCAGGAAATCTGGTATCGGTTGCTGGGAGTTTAATGGGTTTGGCAGGTCGCATGGTCGTTTTAGGGTTAACGGGCGGTATCGGCTCCGGTAAATCCACTGTTGCACGGCAGTTTGGAAACCTGGGCGTTCATTGGGTGGACGCGGATGACGTAGCCCGTGAAGTCGTTGAGCCGGGCACCCCCGCGCTCGCCGCAATCGCCGATCACTTTGGTGCAGATATCCTTTTGGGTGACGGGGCTCTGGACCGAGCCAAGCTGCGGCAGATAGTGTTTGAACAACCGGACGAGCGCATCTGGCTCGAAAGCTTGCTGCACCCGATTATTCGTGAAGAGCTGACTCGCCAGCTACACCCGCAAAATTATGCGTTACCCTATGTTCTTCTGGTCTCGCCTTTGCTTCTGGAAACGGACCAACACCAGCTGGTAAAGCAGATACTGGTGGTGGATGTACCAGTGGAGGTTCAAATAGAGCGCACTATGGGCCGCGACACGAACTCCCGGGAGCAGGTAGAGCGAATTATTGCCGCTCAAATACCACGTGAACAGCGGCTTGCCCGTGCAGATGCAGTGATTGATAATAACCAATCTTTAAACACTGTTGCAGCTGAGGTTCGGGCATTACATGAATCGTTCATGGTGGACTTTGGTTGAATGCCGCGGCCTCGCATTTGCTTGGCTAATTGCCGCCCATACCCTTCTGATCAGCACAAACGCCAGCGGTATGGAGCCGGAGTTTGAAGCTCAAGAGCTGCCTATTCCAGACACGCTATCGCTAGAAGCTCTCCCCCTGTCTTTTTACACTTTCAGCTCAGATGAGCATTGGGCTGAGCCACAGGACTCTTACTGGCTGAATTTCAGCAACTTCATTTTGCGCCAGGAACGTATTCAGAGCCCTAAAGTTCACGCTTTCGGGCAGTGGGCAGATCGCACTCTTTCTGGCGAAACCCATAGGCTGCCAATGAACGACAGCTACTTGCGAATCGGCATCGCCACAGAGTCTGAATACGGCAATGTGTTTCAGTTCGAACCAGAAGCCCGGTTTCGTCTGGACATACCCACCACAAAACGCAAGCTGCGCCTGGTTATTGAAAGTGAAAGCGACGAGCTGGTTCCCTTGGGGGAGCGTCAGCGCGACCGGCAACTCACTGAAACGAGTCGCACGAAAGGTACAGGCACAGGTGCCTTGCGATATTTGTCGCAGATCGGCGATTCGATCAACCTGTCTAACGATGTGGGTGTGCGCCTTCACCTGCCACCGGATGCTTTCTGGCGCGCAACGGCTGACAAGCAGTGGGACGCGGGCGACCACTGGGGGTTAAGGGCCCAGCAACAATTTTACTACTATCATCAGGATGGCTGGGGCGCGCGCTCGTCACTGGGCGCCAGCAGGGATTTGGGGCGAGGCTGGCAGTTCTGGTCATCCTCAGAGCTTGAGTGGGTCCACAGCGACCGTAAGTTTGTGATGGGGCAAATATTCAGTACCACCAAGCGGCTCAATAGCCGTTCACTGCTAACCCCCAGAGTGGGCGTACTTGGTGAGAGCCAGCCGAATTGGCGCACCACCTCAGCCTTTGCAGACCTCACCTGGCGCTACCGGCTTCACAGCGACTGGCTATTTGCAGACCTTATACCGGCTCTTACCTTTCCGCGAGACAAAGGCTTTAAAGATCAAGGCTCCATTCTTTTTCGGGTAGAAATGTACTTTTCCGGTGCCATCAATCCAAACTTCATGAACTAGGCCCTATGCCCAGACACCACGCTACACCCGCCCAAGATGCACTGGCGCTCACTCCTATTGCGGTCACTCGCTCCTGCTTCAAAGACAAGTTCGGTGTGCCGCGCCAACCGGGGCTTACCCGGTACGCCCGCGCCGATCTTATTATACAGGCACCCTATGATCGCGAAGATGCCTTCCGGGGCCTCGAAACCGCCAGCCATCTTTGGCTGATATTTCAGTTTCACGAAGCTGTGCGCGCGGAGTGGCGCCCCGTGGTTCGGCCACCTCGCTTGGGCGGCAACCGAAAGATGGGTGTATTCGCAAGCCGCTCCCCTTTTCGGCCCAATAGCTTAGGGCTTTCGGTAGTACGCAACGAGGGGCTGGTGCGCAAGGATGGTCAGTTGGCGCTACAGATAAGCGACCACGATCTTATTGAAGGCACGCCAATTCTGGACATCAAACCTTACCTGCCCTTTGCGGATGCGATTCCCGAGGCCGGCCTGGGTTGGGCTGAAACGGCCCCCACCGAGCGACTGGAGGTTGTATTTCTGCCAGAAGCTGAAGCGCAACTGACTGAGCTGTCGCCAGAGCAGTACCCGGATCTGAAGCTTCTGATTACCGATGTGGTTAGTTACGATCCGCGCCCGTCGTTTCGTCGGGGCCGTGATGAAGCGCGTATTTATGGCGCGCACCTCTATGATCTCAACGTTCGATTCCGATTTGTGAATGCGGATTCATGGAAACGTGTCGAAGTGCTGACGGTCTGTTAAACTTCGGCAGTTAATTTTGTAGTCGACACAGGGAATTTGTGCCTTGCCTTCAAAACGGTTTTTCACGCGCATGGGTATTCGGCCGCTTGCAATGCGGCTGCTTGTGTATGTGTTGCTGTTCAGCCTTGTCATTTCTCTGGTTGCTACCGGCGTACAAATGATCGGTGAGTTTGAGCGCCGTAAATCAGACTTGCAGGAAACCCAGAAGCGAACCGCCGACCTGGTTTCCGGGGGCATGAGCAACAATATCTGGCTGATGAATTTCAGCGAGGTGGCCAACAGCCTGGATGACATGCGGGCAGTGGAGGCGATTCATTACGCCAGGGTTGTCACCTCTACCGGCGAACAGTTCACCACCGGCAGCTACCCCGAAGGCCGGGTTATTTCACAAACCTTCCCGCTGATATTCAATCGTTCTACCTACCGGGGCCCGGAAGATATGGGCACCCTGACCATTACTTCGTCGATTGAGCAGGTCTACACAGAGCTTAGGAACAGCGCTCTGATCAATCTGCTGTTCCAGTCGATCGTGGTGATGCTGGGCACCCTCGGGCTATTGGTCATCGTTCGCCTTACGCTTTCCCGCCATCTGGAGTCTATGGCGGATTACGCCGCACGGCTTAATCTTGATGCACTGGTAGACCCCTTGCACCTGAAGCGCAAAGCCCGCAAAAATCCCGATGAGTTATCAGAGTTGGAGTACGCGCTGAACAAGATGCGCCTGCAGATTCTGGAAGATACTCGCTCACTCCGGCAAACAACCATTCAATCCCAGGGTGAGCGCGATGAGGCGATTCGGGCCAATCGTGCGAAAAACCAGTTTCTCGCCAATGTAAGCCACGAACTGCGCACGCCTCTGCAGTCGGTGCTTGGCTACGCCAACCTGCTTACCGACACACCACTGGATCAGGAGCAACGGGAATACGTGCAAACGCTGCTCAGCGCTTCAGAAGGCCTCTCATCCATCATCAATGACCTTCTGGACATCTCCAGCATGGAGGCTCAGAAGCTGGAGCTTGAAGACATTCCCTTTGATTTGCGGGAAACCCTGAACGACCTGGTGCACATGCTGGGCGAACGTGCCCGGGAGAAAGGGTTGGCACTGGAATTACGCATCGATGAAGAACTGCCCTGGGCACTGCGGGGCGATCCTGCGCGCATTCGTCAGGTGCTGCTGAACCTGGTATCCAACGCCATCAAGTTTACAGATTCGGGGCATGTGCTGATTAGCATTGAGGTGCTGGGGCGTCGGGATGACAAGGTTCGCCTGCGCCTGGCGGTGGAAGATACCGGCATTGGTATCAACCCGGAAGACCTCCCACTGGTCTATGAGCCCTATGTTCAGCTTGGCCAGAGATTCCAGCGCCAGCTGCCCGGCGCCGGGCTGGGCCTGACGATTTGCCGCCAGCTTGTCACTTTGATGCAGGGCTCTCTGGATGTAGAAAGCCGGCCCGGTGAAGGCTCCACCTTCTGGGTTGAGCTTTCCCTCCCTACCGCGCCTGAAAGCACGTCCAGAGTGCGCCCGGATGCACGCATGGTTAAGGGCAAGCGGGTTCTGGTCGCAGACTCCTATGAGCTGTCCCGGAAGATCACCCTGGAAATGCTGTCGCGCCACGACGTTCACATCGAGGCCGTAAAGTCTGCAGGAGAAGCCCTGACCTCATTGCGCTTGGCGTTCGACAGCGACGAACCCTTCGATGCCATCATTCTGGATGGCTTTTTACCCGATATGGACAGTGATCTGTTGTGTCGGCAAGTTCGTGGCAACGCGCTTTGGTCTGAGATGCGCCTTCTCATTTTGTCTTCAAACCCTCAGCGGGGCGACGCCGAGCATTTCCGGCAGGCCGGGGCGGATGCGTTTCTCAGCAAATCCCTGAGAGAATCCTGCCTTACACCTATCCTCAACCAGATTTTTGAGGATTCCGCAAAGGATGAGCGGCGCTTCCTCACCCGTTTTTCCCTGCAGGCGAGCAGCGACACTGAGAAGCGCCGTGAGCTTTGGTCCCGCACCATGAAGGTTCTGCTGGTGGAGGATAACCCGGTCAATCGCACTCTGACTCGCAGGCTTCTGGAGAAACTCGGGTGCGATGTGATGACGGCTAATGACGGCGAGGCGGCATCAAGCCTATGGCAGTGGCACCCGTTTGACCTCATCTTCATGGACTGCATAATGCCTAATGTAGACGGCTTTGAAGCTACCCGGCGCCTGCGGGTATGGGAAGCAACCCACAAGCGCAGCCGCGTTCCTGTGGTGGCGCTCACTGCCAGTGCCATGGAAGAAGATGAGGAACGCTGCCGCCGTGCCGGTATGGATTCTTTCGTTGCCAAGCCTGTCAATATTGAAATGTTGCGGGCAGTACTGGAACAATATGCCCATGGAGGTCCACAAACATGAACGTAAACTGCCCTACCTGTAAAAAATCTGTTGAATGGATTGAGGCCAACACCTGGCGCCCATTCTGCTCAGAACGCTGCAAATTGATCGACTTTGGTGCCTGGGCCAACGAGGAATATCGGGTACCGGCGGAAACGGCGTCTCCCGACGATCTTGATCAGGGTGGGGAAACAACACGCCATTGATTATTTCGCGTAAAAATCGCGATTCTATCTCCCCGCTTACATGCTTGTAAGTTGTGGTGTGGCAGGTAGCCCGTTACCATTCGCACCTATTACTCGCACCGCAATCTAGAAGGTAAAAGAATGAAAGTATCCCGCGTTTCCGTATTGGCCCTGTCTCTGATCGCCGCTCCCGTTATGGCAGCCGATATGGATTTGAGCCTGACCAATGACTCTGTAAAGGGACAGGTTAACTTTTTCGGAAACAACAACGATCTTCAGCTGGGCGCTGGCTACACCTACCATGAAGGCAGCCGGCATATTGCTAACGTGGATTTTCACGCTCAGGGCCGCACCGCTCTTGGCAACCTGCCAACAACCGCCGGCATCGGCATGCGTGGCATCTTCTGGGATCAAAACCGTGCTGACGGTGGCGCAGTGGGCCTGGGCGGCTTTGCCACAGTGAACATTCCCCGTGCACCGGGCCTGTCCTTCACCGGCGGCCTTTACTATGCACCCAGCATTCTTTCATTTGGTGACTCTGACGACATGACCAGCTTTGAGCTGCGCGCCAACTACAGAGTTATCCGAAATGCTGAGCTGTTTGTGGGCTACCGCTACCTGAACACCGAACTGGACTACCCTTCAGAGCCCGACGTAAACCTGGATGAAGGTGTTCTTGCAGGCATGAAAATCTTCTTCTGATGCTTGCAGCTATCTAAACTTGCTGTCTAAAACAGGCGCCCTATATTGGGCGCCTGTTTCGTGCCCTCTCTCACGCTTTCCCATCCCCTGCACTGCTACACTGATTATCGGCGGTTTGGATCTCACCGACATCGCCAGCATCTACAATACCGCTTTAGCATGGACAGCCAGATATGCGACTGATACCGGGGCTATTTCTCGTCTCTGCGATTACGCTGATAACCGCCTGCAGTGGTGAGTATGCAATTGAGGGCGCCCGAAACAAGCCCAATTCCTTTGCGGGTGTGAAAAACCCGGCAAATGATTTCAGCCCCGGCAGTACCGGTGACTCCAACAACAGCAGTGGTCTCAGTTACGGTGAAGTTCGCATCACTATGGAGCTTCCCGGAAGTCTCGCGCCAGACGGCGAACCAACACGGCGCAATCTGCGGATTGTTCAGCCGGATAGCGTTCGCGCGTACCAGATCGACAGAAACCTCAAGGATATTGGCTCCGCGGCGTATAGCACCCGCAAGGATGATGAAGGCTATACCATTATCAAGTTCGAGAACGGGCAGCCTCTCTCGCCAGACGTCGTTATTGAAGCTCAGTATGGCAACACCAAACTGCGATCACTGGCCGCTGATGACGATCGTGATATCAAGATTAATCCCTTCTCCGAATACCTGTTGCTCAACACGCTTCCAAATTATTCTTCCGGGGAATTTCAGCGCCTTCTGGACTGTGCCGATGACGCCAGCGACACTCTGTGCCTCAACAAACTCGTATGGCCAGCTCTGGCCGACCAGGTTCACGACTTCGAAATCGATATTCCTACGGGGGCCAGCATCGCAAGCGCGTTGGATCTTCTCTCCCAACGGGCAGACTTCGTAAGTTATATTGCCTCAGCGGCGAACTACCCGCTTCTGGATGATCAATCCGTAAGTGACATTTCAGCAAGCTCAGCGGATTACAACTCGGTTTTCATGGGTATGGAGCTGGGGCAAACATTTCTGGAAAGCAGCTTGGCTGGATCTGGCCAGTGGGGCATTCGCATGGGAAGGGAAGAGCCTACCAGCCCCACAACCTATAGCTACCCGGGATCAACCCTCGCAAGCCTCGATTTCATTGGCATCAAAATCACCTCGCTTGCAGCGCAAATTCCCTATGACAGGAAAACGCTGATCCATCAGCAAGGCAATGCGTTTTTTGAGCGGGGCTCTGAGACTTGGGACTTGAACACTCATTCGTCCTCCCCCGGTGGCGCCACATTGGACAGCGATACTCGATTGCTGGCCATTCGCGCGCTTTACCAGAGCATCACCGGCCGCAACAGCTCCAGAATCATTGGCTGGACTCGCAACCCCTACTATATGGATGCCTATGTCGGCGCCGCTAGCAGCACCAACACTGGCCCTGATCGGGCGCTGGCTGGCTACTTCAGCGCTGGCAAAGCCATTAAGCTTGAGTCTGAGCAAGGCAAGCTTGCGCGGAAAGATGAGCTGGAAGCCCATTATGTTTCAGCGCTTGAGCTGAACCTCCTGAGGAAAGACGGCTTCGATGTAAGCGTTCTGAACAATCGTGGTTACAACATGCTCTATTTGGCAACCCGGTTTTCGGCGGGCTCTGCGTCACCGTTGCAGGTCGAGTCGGGAACTGGCTCCTGGCAAGTTAGTGCGGGCTCGAATGTCAGCACCATTACCCAGTCTCAGAACTATACCACCCTTAACCGTGACAGCTCCGGCGCGGTAGTGGCGGGCAGTACAGGCACCCGTTCCGACAACTGGGTACTCAGCTCCCGCACCGCGCGATTAAGCACCGGTGACAAGAACATTGGCCGGCTTAATCTTGATGTTAACAATTCCGCAGGCGCCTTTGGCGAACCAGATCTGGGTGTCGGTGCCAGCGTGCCAGATGGTTCTTTACTGGCGTTTAACCTGGTTAACGCCGCTTCGTCCGGTGGCGCGGTCATTGGCGATGGCCTGCTCATTGCGGCAGAGAAGGCCTCTTCCGCTGCCCCAACCTCAGGACGCTACAGGGTTCAAGGCTTTATGATGGGCATGGAGGATGGCTTCAACAGACTGATTCACTTGGATAATGGCACTCTGGAGCTTTCTGGCAGTACCGCAAGCTTGAGCAGCAATACTTTTGAAGTATTGCATTCAGTGGGCAACGAAACCGTTTCCACACCGACGGCCGTCCAACTGACTACGCCCCTGCTGACCTATACCGATGGCGGTGACGGGCAGGTGAGCTTCAGCGTCGGCGGTCTGTCTCTTACCGGCTTTGTAACCGCCGATCAAAACCAATTCTTCTTGCTGTACAAAAACAACCTCAACGGTGAAGAACGTCGTGGCATTCTGCTCGCGACCAAGGTGCCGTGAACCGACAGATAACCCTGCCCGTACAACCTGTTATAATTGTGCACACATGGCTCGTTGCATATAAGCTTAACGGGCGTACAAACAGGTTGTGACGAGAGGTTTTATGTTTCCCGCAATGCGCTCGCTAATGCTGGTGATTCCCTTGGTGGCTTTTGCCCTTGCGGGAGCCCTGTACTCACCCCCGGACTACACAGATAGCAGCGACAATTCCGGTTCAGAGCCTGCCCTCAGTTCTCTCCCACCTCTGCCTGCGTGGGCGCGTGCAGGGTTACCGGACTTTACCGGCTATAGCGATACCACTGAAAAGAAAGTGGCTTTTTTCTCCTTTCTCTATCCTCGCATTGTTCTGGCCAATTCCCGTATTCTCATTGAGCGGGATTATCTTGATAGCCTTACCCACAAGGAAACCCTGTCGAAGAACGAACATGATTGGCTCGCAGCGCAAGCCAAGCGTTTACGCGTAGATGAAGAACCCGGCAGCCCTGAACAATTTGCGTTACTGAGAAAACGTCTGGATGTTATCCCCCCTTCCCTGATTCTGGCCCAGGCGGCCAATGAATCCGCGTGGGGCACCTCGCGCTTTGCTTTACGCGGTAACAATCTATTTGGCCAATGGTGCTTCTCGAAAGGGTGTGGTCTGGTGCCGCTGAGCCGTGTAGAAGGCGCTAATCATGAAGTGGCGGCCTTCCCCTCACCCTACCATTCTGTTCGTGCCTATATCCAGAACCTGAACCGGCATGGGAGTTACAAGGGACTGCGTGACACCCGCCTTGATGACAGAGAAGCGGGCGATCCACTCTCCGGGCTCGCCCTTGCCCGAGGGCTGATCAGTTATTCCGAGCGTGGCGAAGAATATGTTGATGAAATACGCTCGATGATTCGCTATAACAATCTGGAGTTCTACGACAGCGAATTCCGTAAGATTTTAAGCGACCGAAGCCCCTCGCATCTGAAGGTTCTTGCATCCGCAAGTGCCGAGAAACAGTTGCTTCCCGGCCAAGGCGCTGGCTTGTCGGCCGAGGGCTAAACCCCAACGAACCTTCTGACAAACAGACAGAGACGCTTCCGAATGTTTCATTTTTTGCCTGCGCCGCTAAAGGGAACCCTGGCGGCTCTTCTTGTAGTGCTTAGCACACTGACACTTTTCCCATTCCTGATGCTGTTTGCACTGCTGAAACTGGTGCTTCCCGTAATTGTCATTCGTAAAGGTTGCACGGTGGTTCTGAATGCCATCGCCCACGTTTGGATAGGGTTTAACAACCTGGTGATGGATGGCTTGCACAAGATCGAGTGGGATGTGCGGGGCGCGCAGCATCTCAGCCAGGAACACTGGTACTTTGTTACCTGCAACCACCAGAGCTGGGCCGACATTCCGGCAATACAGTACGTACTCAACAGCAGGATCCCACTGCTCAAGTTCTTCCTGAAAAAAGAGCTTATTTGGGTGCCGCTACTGGGCATTGCCTGGTGGGCACTGGATTTCCCCTTTATGCACCGCCACACGAAAGAGCAGATCGCCAAAAACCCGGAACTGAAGGGCAAAGATATTGCGGCTACCGAAGCTGCGTGCGAGAAGTTTCGTTATACACCGGTAACCATTTTCAATTTTATGGAGGGCACGCGCTTCACGCCCGCCAAACATCAGCGCCAGAAATCGCCCTATAAAAACCTGCTCAAACCCCGGGCCGGAGGCACCGCCTTCGTTTTAGGCGCCATGGGGGAGATGTTACATACCATGCTGGATGTCACCATTGTTTACCCTGGCACCGGGGAGCAGCGCATCGGTATTTGGGATTACCTTTCCGGGCGTATCGAAAGGATTATTATTGATATCAGGATTCGGGAGATTCCACCGCAATTTCTGGGAATGGACTATGAAAGCAATCGCGAAACCCGGGTGGAGTTTCAGCGCTGGGTAAGTGAGCTATGGGCCGAAAAAGATGCCCTTATAGAAACTCTGAAGAACGAAGATCTTCAGCGCCCGTAAGCTGCGCTCTCTACAGCAAGCCCAGCTCTCGGGCGCGAACCGTTGCCTGGGTGCGGGAGCGTACTTCCAGCTTGGCGTTTATACGGCGGGCGTGGGTTTTGACTGTGTGCAGAGAAATATGCAGTTTGTCTGCAATCTCCTGGTTCGATAACCCTTTGGCAATCAACTCCAGCACAACCTGTTCCCGCTCGCTGATAGGCTCAGCAAGCGAAGCAGGCAGCTCAACCCCGGATATGGCGAATAAGCGGCCCAATGCGTCCCGAAAGGGCGTGCTTGGTAGCTGGCCGTAAGCCCGTGCCATCAGCTCATTCAGCTCCAGCTTTAGCTCTGCAAACGGGCTGATAAAGTGCTCCTTTTCCGCTTCGGACACCACACTCACCAGTATTTTTTGTGCAGCCGCCGGACCCTTATCCTCACTGATCAATATGGCTTCCAGCAACCGCATGTGGAGATCCACCCCCCAAGGGATGGCCTCTTCATAACGCTTACGGGTATTTGCCAGGGTTTCACGGGCCCTTACCGTTTCGCCCCGGGCAAGATCCAGGCGCACCTGCAAACAATCGAGTAGCCCAGGCATCATGGGAAAGAGTTCCGGCACGCAGCCGGCATCCCGGTATGGCTGCAATCTCGCGAGCGCCTGAGCGACACTATCCAACTGATTCTGAGCCAGCCAGCAGCTGGCCTTGAGGGCTTCAAGCACCGGCACATAGAGTGACTCATCTACCTGCCACGTGTGCATGGTCCGCTCAGCCCTTCCTATCCATACAAAGGCATCTTCCAAGCGATCTTGGGAGCGGCACATCAACACGCGAATGGCCATTGCCAGTAGCAATCCCAAGTCGCGGGCCTGCTCGGCGTGGCGACCACAGGCTACCAACAAGCGATCTGCTTCCGCATCACGCCCCTGATGCCAAAGCACAAGCACCAGATTGAGCTGCAGCCTCGTTTCACCAATCCTTGCGGGGCGAGCCTGCTCCTGAACGGCCGTATCGAGACCGGTTCGAAGCAGCTGTTCAGCATGTTTAAGCGCCCCCTTTCCAAGCTCAATACGGGCATGAGCATAGACTGCCAGAGCCTCTGACCCTGGATCGCCCGCTTCCCTTGCCAAGCGAGATGCAGCCCGGTTCGCCTCCCGCGCCTCCACGAATCGCCCGGATGCACACAGTGCGCTGGCCCGGACCATTTGCGTTACAAGCTGGCCCTGAGGTGACAATTCGCCTCCCGAGAGGGCTCGATCAGCCATATCCAGAGCGGGCGCTACTTGCCCCTCTCCCCGCAAAATAAATGCCCTGAGCGCAAAAACCCGCGCCTCATATTCCTGATAATTCTGCCCTTCCATGCCGTCAAGCAGTGACCTGGCCTGTCGGAACTGGCCGCCAATGGCATGCACCCAGCTATACACAATTCTCAGCCTCGCACTGCGTTCCAGCAGTGGAGCCGGAAGGCTTTTACGTAAACGCAACAAGGAGGCCGTATCCTGCCCCAGCAAAAGTGCTTCAGAACCCTCAGAAGCGATGCGGATGATTTCTTCTGCATCTCCCGCAAGCAATGAATATTTCAATGCCTCCGGAAACTGATTGCGACTGCTGAACCACAGGCTGGCAGCAAGCATTCTGTCGGTATAGCCTGCCATCACGGGCGCTTTCAGCCATTCCATTAATAATGGATTAATCCTGTACCAGCGCCCCCAGCCCGGCATAACTTTTACCGGCAGGCCTCGCTCACACGCTTCAGATGGAAGCAGAACACCGCCGGGAATTGGCGGCTCCAGCGCTAAAAGCAGCTCATCAGAGCAAAGCCCAAGCTCCGACATGGCCCTGAGCGATCCCACCTGTCCCTGCGACAAACTGCCCAGCACAGACTCCTTCAGAAAGCGCCCTACCCCCGGCGTTTCAGACACCGCGTGCCTCTCGGAGCTTTGCAAGATATCCCTACGATAGAGAGCCAAGGGCGTAGGCCAACCTTCGGTTAAATCATACAGATGGTCAATAGCCACACTGGTTAGCTGTTGGTTGTTCAGCACTTCCTGGAAAAAACCAAAGGTTTCACTTCTGCTGAACTCAAGTTTTTCAGTGCCTATGCGGGTGAAACGGTTTTCAAGCTCCAATGAATGCGTTTCATAAGGCAGAGCCTGCCGTGAAAGCATAGCAACCGAAAAATTGGACGGAATATCGGCTACCAGCTGCTGAAGCAGTGCAACTACGGCAGGGTTCGATATGTGATGCAGGCCATCAAGTACAAGAACAAGGCGTTTCTGTTCTGGCGCTTTTTTCAGCGCCAAAAGCATTATGGCGAGAACATCAGGGAAGGTTGTACTCCCCTGCAGGCCGCTTTCGCAGGATTCGGGTATATCCAGCGCCACAGACAACAACCCCAAAAATCGGGTTGGTGCGTTATCCTGACTGTTCAGTTGTAACCAACGAACATTGTCATCTGGGATACCTGACGCTTGAATACCCAAAGCAACCGTATGGGATTTCCCATAACCACAAGGAGCGTCAACAAACAGCACACCGCGGGGTGTTAATGCATCGGAAACCAGCGCCGCGAGATGAGGGCGCGCCAAGGCATCTGCTGGCACAACCGGTGCCTGCAGCCTTTGCCTGAGCAAATCTCTTACTAACTCACCTCGTTGAAGCCCGCTATTTGCAGACTGAAACTCGTCATTGGCTGCACAGCCGTCTTTAAATGATTTCAAACGATGCCCCGAATACGCCTTTGGTATTATAGGAGGTTAAACCAAGTAAGGTGCTGGCTGCAAAGTTTTGACGTTAAAGGTGTATATCTGGCGGCAGTTTTTTATCACAGAAACAGAAACGGCGGGCCAAGGCCCGCCGTTTCTGGATGATCCACGCTTACCCTTACTTAGGTACCTGCACGGCGAAGTGCCGCGGGCGTGTAATCTCTGGACTGGCGCTGAACGCCAAACTGGTACGGATTCGTTTCCTCGTTGGTCAGACCATTGACCAGGTAACGGCCGGACAAAAGGTCATAGAGGGTTTCAATCGCATACCAAGGCACATCCCGGTCGTAAAACTGCATGGAGTGAGCCTCAGCAACTCGCCAGAGCTCTCCACGACCATCGTAATGGTCAACAACCGCAGCCTGCCAGGTATCTTCGTCAATATAGAGGTCACGCTGGGCATAGATATGGCGCTCGCCCTCTTTCAGAGTAGCCTTCACGTGCCACACCCGGTGCAGCTCATATCGCGTAAGATTCTGATTGATATGGCCAGGCTTGATGATCTGGTCATAGGTCAAATCGCGATCGACCAGCTTGTAGGAGTTGTACGGAATATACATTTCCTTTTTGCCGACCAGCTCCCAGTTGTAACGATCTGGTGCGCCGTTGAACATGTCGAAGTTATCCGATGTGCGCATGCCATCGGCCGCTGTACCTGGTCCATCGTAAGCAACCTGTGGAGCACGGCGAACACGGCGTTGCCCAGCGTTATATACCCAGGCACGACGTGGCTCAGCTACCTGATCAAGGGTCTCGTGTACCAGCAGTACGTTACCGGCCAATCGTGCGGGCCCGGTAATAGCCTGCTTGAAGTAGAACAGCACGTTGGGATCTTTGTCCGGGGCGTAATCTGTCAGAAAGGTGCGCCATGTAAGTTCATCCTGGAACTTCACAATGGAAAAGGACCCGCTGGCTGTTGGTGTCGCCTGCCCGACGTTACGCTGCACAGAACCACCACGATAGCGGGTGATGTGGTTCCAGTACACCTCGAGACCGTTCTGTGGAATCGGAAACGGCGTCGCGTTCTGATAGTTGTCCAGACCATTCCCACCTTTGATCATTTCTGCTTTGGTGGCGTTCTTGACAGTCTCATCCATGATCTCTTGGGGATAGGCGGCTGTGCGATGGGTTTCATAAACCGGAAGCACGTAGTCCTTGTATTGCTTGATCATTGCAACCTGCCCAGGGGACAGCTTGTCGGCATATTCCGCCACGTTGCTCTGATCAATAGTGAACTGGGGCTTCTCGTTAGGGAACGGGTTTACATAAATGCCGTCGCCTTTGTAGCCCGCAGGCGGTGTTGTCAGGCCGCCATCCCATGCAGGGATCGCTCCACCATTACCTGCTTTTTCTGCACCGATAGGTGTCAGTGAGTCACCCAGTTTGGCTGCCTCCCCTGCAGAAATTGCACCCCAAGCCTGGCCCGCAACGAGACTCGCCGCCAAAATGCCTGTGGCCAGTAATTTCTTGTTTAGTTTCATTTAAATTACCTCGTTAAACGAATTTTTGACGGTTCAGAATGAGTAGGAAACGCTGGCACTCACGAAATCCCGATCAGTCAACTCGTTATACGGCTTGCCACCGAAAAAGTTTGTGTAACCGATTTCACCGGTAATCTTGTTCTGGTACACAGCCTCAACAGACAAGCCAATAGCCTTGTTGCCTTCGTTGAAGTTGCCGCCAGGAGAAGGAGCATAGCCCTTCACATCATGGCTCCACGCCAACTGTGGTGACAGGTTGATGCCTGCAAAGACGTTGGGGTAGCTCCATACCAAGCGGGAGCGATAGCCCCAGGAGAAGTCGGTAGTGAATCCGTCATTATTACAGTAGTTGGTGTTGATGTTTTCAGCAGCTCCGCCTTCACCTTTACAAAGGTCACCACCGGACAGGGGCAGCGTTCCAATACCGAAGGTGCCGGAACGGCCGTATCTTGCCTCATCATAGCTTGGGAGGTCGTGCACATAAGTAGCACCGAACTCAGCAATCAACGACATACGGCTAGCACCCATAATTTGATCAAAGAACTTGATCAGTGTGAACTGTGCCTGAGATACGCCAAAGCGGTCATTACCGGATACCTTCATGCCTGGAGTAAGCGTCCCCAGTTCTTCCCGACGCTGATCTTCCAGCTTGCCGAGAACCTCTCCCTTCGGGCCACGCTTCTGCAAGCCTGCGTAGATCAGCTCAAACGCGTTCCATTGCAGCGGCATATTATCGCGGTAGGAGTATTCAGCTCCAAGCGACCAGCCACCCGGGGTGTTGGTGTTGATACTGATACCGTACAGGTTAATGTTTTCCGGGTACTCAACATAGTACGACGGGAAAGGACTATTGCCATCGTTTACTGTTCCGCTCACGTACGGCAGGCGGCTGTTGTACTTGATGTAGTAAAAGCCAAGCTCAGAGTCGTTCAACGCCGGCACATACCAACGCATCGCAACACCGAACTGATCCTTAGAATCTGCTTCTTCATCACCTAAGCGCGGCGCGATAAAGCCCTGAGCGTATGCCTGGGAATCGGGCAGCTGGCCTGCGAGTAGCACGGGGCCACAGCCGTCAGAGGTAAAATCGTTGGTGGAGAAGAATGTTCCACAGTCATCCGCACGAACGGGTGCCCAATCTGTCTGCACGAATGCCTCAAGAGTGATGTTCTCCGTGACACCGGCTGACATGTAAAGCATTTCAACAGGCAGAAGAGCGTCTTTCAGCTCGGAGCCAGGCGCACGAAATGCGGGCACGTCAATGGGGTTAATGGCGTTTATGCCACCCTGGATAAAGGTGCTCTCACCCCAGCTCACTACCTGCTTGCCGTAGCGCACACTCAGGGGCACGTCGCCCAGGTACCAGTTGGTAAACACGTAAGCGTCGAGAAGCTCTCCGCCCGATGCATTGCCTTTAGCTGAATCATTGAGCTCACGCCGCTGACCAACATAGTCCGTCGCACGCCCCTCATCTTTCAATTCGAAGTCATACCAGTAGCGAACACGGGCCAAACCACCGACACGGGTCAGGTACTGGCTATCAACCGCGTAATCAAGGAACAGTTCAGTGTTGCCTTTGACGATCTTGGAGTAGGTGTCACCCTTTTCAAAGTTGAGGTTGCCATCATCGTAGTTGTTCGTTGATGCACCAATATTTGCGTTAGTGCCACCGGGGGCGTAACTCGGGCCAAGGTTACCCTGGGCGATCAAGCGCGCGTCCCGATCCTGGGTACGCCAACCGACACCCGCTGATAGCGTGGTGTTAATCTGGGCTTCCACATCCCCAACATAGAAAGAATAAGCAGATGCCTGGCCCGAAAGGCCCGCTGCAACTGCCACGGCAAGCGGTAATTTTGTCCAACGCTGCCATTGGTGTGTTTTTCTTGTCATTGGAAGGCTACTCCATTGTTGTTCTGAGTCGCTGCTCTGATTATTGGTATTCACGATGTATTGGAGGCTTCATGCACAGTGCTCGTGATGTAAGCACTATAGCTAACGCTGTCCACTGCTTTGATCAGTCAAAAGTATGATTTTGCTCTCACTAACTGCTCACCGCCCCGATCGGCGCCGGGTTTACTCGCACGCCTTCACTATAGACAACATTTGTAGATGCAACCACTTTGCTTTTGATGGATTTTTGCTGATTTAAGGCTTATGGGGCGCTTCGAGATATTCCTGCGACTGCATTTCCAGAAGACGGGATTCCGTTCGCTCAAACTCGAAGCTCAACCGGCCGCCGGAATAAAGCTCGGTAATGGGGGCCGCCGCAGAAATGATGACCTTCACGTTGCGGTCGTAAAACTCGTCGATCATGTTCACGAAGCGTCGGGATTGGTCGTCTTTCTCACCCCCGAGCACGGGCACATTGCTGACGATGATGGCGTGAAACTGGCGCGCCATTTCAATGTAATCATTCTGGCTACGCGGGCCGTCGCAGACATCTTTGAAATCAAACCAGACCACATCGTCGGCATGGGCCTGCGCAGGAATCTTGCGGCCGTTGATCTCCATGGACTTACTGTGCTTGCCCGCTTCTACCGCCAGCGCATCAAAGCTTTTACGCAAACTCGCATCCGCCTCTTCACCCAGCGGAGAGTAGAAGAGCTCAGCTTGTTCCAGGGTTCGCAGCCGGTAATCAATGCCGCCGTCGACGTTCACTACATCGGTGTATTTATTTACCAATGCAATAGCCGGCAGAAAACGAGCCCGCTGCAAACCATCCTTATAGAGCCCGTCAGGGACAATGTTGGACGTGCATACCAAGGTAACGCCCCGCTTGAACAAGCCTTCCATTAAGGTTGCCAGGATCATTGCATCGCCAATATCAGAAACAAAAAACTCATCGAAGCAGATCACCCGAGTTTCATTGGCAAATTTCTTTGCCACCAGATCCAGCGGGTTCTTTTCGCCCTTAACGTTTTTCAGCTCTTGATGAACCCGCTGCATAAACCGGTGAAAATGCACGCGCATTTTACGCTTGAACGGCAGCGACTCGAAAAAGGTGTCCATGAGATAGGTTTTGCCACGGCCGACACCACCCCAGAAATACAGACCCTTAACGGGTTCTTCCCGGCCTTTTTTCAACTTGCGCCGCAATTTGGTGACCGCTTTACCGCGTTCGCTTTCCGCGTCCACCAGTTTATCGTAGAGTGTCTGTAGGCGCTGAACAGCATCAGCCTGTGCCGCGTCCTTATGAAACTCCGGGCGCTCAAGATCCGCTTGGTAACGCTGCCAGGGTGTCTGGTTTGCGGTGGCGATAGAAGGCGAAGAAGCTGTCATCAGGAAATCCCGGGGTCAGATCGTTGATTTTGGGCGGCGTATTATCGCGTATATACGTTTTTTTCGCCATGCTGAAGACCCACCGGGCAATACGACGATTGGCGCAGTATTCAGGCATGGGCTGATGACGCTACGAGCGTTATACTGACCGATATGGATTTGCTCATTTTTAAGGCAACAGGACGAGATAGCATATGACAAACCTGATTCTGGCAGCGATTGCCGCATTAATTGTTGGCATTGTCATCGGAGCGATTTTTGGCCGCTCAGGACAAGGCTCCACGCTGCGGCAGCGCCGTGCCGAGCAGCAGGCCGAGGAGGTGCGTAATGAGTACACCCGCTACCAGGCCCAGGTAAATGAGCATTTTATGGAGTCAGCCCACCTGCTACGCCGTTTTAATGATGCGTATCGAGACGTAAACCAGCACATGGCTCGTGGTGCGAATCGTTTGTGTAACGATGAGGAGTGGATGGCTGAACTGGCAGAGGAAACGTCTCGCAAGCGCCTGGAAGAGGTCAGCGAAGATGGTGCTGAGCCCCCCAGGGACTATGCGCCAAAGACTTCTGGCACTTTGTCTGAAGACTTTGGACTCAAGAAGGGTGACAAGTCGGCAGAGGCCTGATTTCGCCTGCTGCCGCTAATAGTTTGCTCCGTATCGTTATACCGGATTATCGCAATCAATGAAGCGGTGCTTGATCCCGAACTCTTTTTCTAGCGCCGCTCCCAGTGCTTTGACACCATATCTCTCTGTTGCGTGGTGGCCGGCGGCGTAATAGTGAATCCCACACTCCCGGGCCGTGTGCGTAGTCGGCTCGGAGATTTCACCACTGATGTAAGCATCGAGGCCTGCATCAATTGCTGTGTTGATGAATCCTTGCGCAGCGCCTGTACACCACCCTACCCGTTTGATTTCTGCTTTGCCGTTACCGACTCGCAGGGGGTCCCGGTGTAGCGCTCTTGCGATGTGCTGGCTGAACTTTTCCGGGCTCATTGGCTCATTTAGCTCACCTTCCCAGACCAGACCGTTTAACGGCCTTGGGTTTTCAATACCGAGGATATCCGCCAACTGTCGGTTGTTGCCGTATTCCGGATGGTCGTCCAATGGGAGGTGGTAGGCCAGCAGGTTGATGTCGTTATCCAGCAGGCGCTTCAGGCGTTCACGCTTCATGCCCCGGATGCTTTGATCCTCACCTTTCCAGAAGTAGCCGTGATGAACGATCATCATATCGGCATTGGCGGCTATGGCGGCTTCTATGAGATCTCTGGAGGCGGTTACGCCGGTGACGATGGTTTTGATCTCACTTTTGCCTTCGACTTGCAGGCCGTTTGGGCAGTAGTCCTGGAATTCGCCCGGCTTTAGCCACTCATTGAGTTTAGCGAGAATACTGTCACGGGTTGCCATGCTTTATCCTCTTTTGCCTTAGACTTGGGTGTTATCGGCTGACAGGAAGAGAGGGGGTTCCGGGAACCGCTACGAGCACATCCATGTGCGCTTGTCTTCGGCCGTCCTTGGCCTACGACATTCCCGGAACCCCCTCTCTCCCTGCCAACCTCGATTAGACTTCAGTGGTTTACAGAGATTTAAGGCCGGTAATTAGTGCGTCATTTTGTTCTGGAGTACCGATGGTGATCCGCAAAAACTCGCTGATTCTTGGCTTATTGAAGTGACGAACTATAATGCCTTGCTCCCTTAGAGCCTTAGACAAGCTATCACCCGATTTCTCTTTGTGGCGGGCAAAAACAAAGTTGGCCTTAGACGGCAAGACTTCAAAGTTCAATCCTTCCAGGGTCTTAGTAACACGCTCCCGCTCTGAAATCACACCCTTGCACGACTTTTGGAACCAGGCCTCATCTTCGTACGCAGCTTTTGCACCTGCCTGTGCAAGCCTGTCCAGCGGGTAGCTGTTGAAGCTGTCTTTAACGCGGTTTAGCGCCTCAATCAGATCCGGGTGACCGAGGGCGAAGCCGACCCGCAAGCCAGCCAAGGAACGGGCTTTGGAAAGGGTTTGGCAAACCAGCAGGTTGGGATACTGACCCACTAGTTTGACGGCAGATTCGCCGCCAAAGTCTACATAAGCTTCGTCGACTACAACAACACGCTCGGTGTTTGCCTGAAGGATTGCCTCTACATGCTCAATCCCAAGGTAACGGCCGGTGGGCGCGTTAGGGTTGGGGAAGATGACTCCACCGTTTGGCTGTTTGTAGTCTTCAGGGTTGATTTCGAAGCTGTCGGTGAGGGGTACTGCTTTGCCTTCGATGTTATAAAGGCCGCAATACACCGGGTAAAAGCTGTAGGTTACATCCGGAAACAGCACGGGTTGGCCGTGTTGGAACAGGGCGCAGAATATGTGAGCCAGAACTTCGTCGGAGCCATTACCCAAAAACACTTGTTCGGGTTTTACGCTGTGGTAGGTGGCAATGGTCTGGCGCAGGCTTGAGCCTTCCGGATCCGGGTAGAGGCGCAGGCTGTCGTTAAGTTCTGCCTGGATGGCTTCGATTACCTTTGGCGAGGGGCCGAAAGGGTTTTCGTTGGTGTTCAGTTTTACCAGGTTGGCCATTTTGGGCTGTTCGCCTGGTACATAGGGAACCAGGCTTTCGACCAGAGGGCTCCAGAATTTACTCATCGTTTTTAATCCTGTACTCAGCTGAACGTGCGTGGGCCGTTAGCCCTTCTCCCCTTGCCAACACGGAAGCAACCCGGCCCATACGATCAGCACCTTTGGCGCTGAAACCGATGATGGAAGAACGCTTCTGGAAATCGTAAACGCCCAGCGGGGATGAGAACCGGGCTGTTCCGCTGGTGGGCAGCACGTGGTTTGGCCCAGCGCAGTAATCGCCCAATGCTTCGGCGGTATACCGACCCATAAAGATGGCGCCGGCGTGGCGGATTTCTTCCACCAGGGCTTCCGGGTTTTCTACGGATAGCTCCAAATGTTCAGGAGCTATGCGGTTAGAGACTTTTGCGGCTTCGCTCAGGTCTGCAACGTGAATCAGCGCTGCGCGATCAGTCATGGAGGTGCGGATGATATCGGCACGTTCCATGGTGGGGAGCAGTTTATTGATGCTGGTTTCTACAGCATCGAGGAATTCTGCATCGGGGCTGATCAATATGGACTGGGCTTGTTCGTCGTGCTCCGCCTGGGAGAACAAATCCATGGCGATCCAGTCGGGATTGGTTTTGCCATCGCAGATTACAAGGATTTCCGAAGGGCCGGCGATCATATCTATACCAACCGTGCCGAAGACTTCCCGCTTAGCGGTGGCTACATAGATGTTGCCGGGGCCTACGATTTTATCTACTGCCGGTATGGTTTCTGTGCCGTAAGCAAGAGCACCAACAGCTTGCGCACCGCCTACCGTAAATACACGATCAACACCTGCGATGGCCGCAGCGGCCAGTACCAAGTCGTTCACTACGCCATCCGGAGTAGGGACAACCATAATGACTTCGCCCACACCAGCCACCTTTGCAGGAATGGCGTTCATCAATACAGACGATGGGTAAGCCGCCTTGCCCCCCGGCACGTAAAGGCCCGCGCGATCCAGAGGCGTTACTTTCTGGCCCAGAACAGTGCCGTCTTCGTCCTGATACTGCCAGGATTTCTGCTCCTGACGTTCGTGGTAATCCCGCACCCGGTCTGCAGCTTGCTGCAGTGCCACTCGCTGCTCCTGAGGAATAGCTTCCAAAGCCTGCTGCAAGCGGCTCTGGCTCATTTCCAGTTCTGCAACACTGCCGACTGTCAAACGGTCAAACTTCTCCGTGAACTCCAGAACCGCTTGGTCACCACGAGTTTTTACTTGATGCAGGATATGACGTACTGACTCGTTCACATGATGATCAACACTGTCATCCCAAGCCAGCAGCGTAGCCAGCTGGCTATCAAAATCCACTTGGGAGGCGTTCAATCGTTTGATGCTAACGGTCATTTCTCAAATCCTGCTTTGGATTGTTTCTACCGGCGCCTATCCACAGCCGCCGCCATTTTCTCAATAATGTGGTTAATTTGCTGGTGCTTCATCTTCATGGAAGCACGATTAACCACCAGCCTGGTGCTGATATGGTCAATCAGCTCTCGGGCTTCAAGGCCATTGGCCTTCAAGGTATTGCCGGTATCTACGATATCAACAATCTCGTCCGCTAACCCGAGAATCGGCGCCAGCTCCATTGCACCATATAGCTTGATGAAGTCGGCCTGCCGGCCCTGCGCTGCATAGTACCGGCGAGCCATGTTGACGAACTTGGTGGCTACACGAATACGCCCAGTGGGGGGTGTTTCACCTACGGGGCCGGCGGTCATCAACCGGCAACGAGCAATATTCAAATCCAGAGGCTCGTACAGCCCTTCCCCGCCGTGCTCCATCAACACATCCTTACCCGTCACACCCAAATCAGCACCACCGTACTGCACGTATGTAGGTACGTCGGTGGCGCGGAGAATGAGCACGCGCACATTCGGGTCCGAGGTGGGGAACACCAGCTTACGGGATTTCTTGATATCGTCGATCAGCTCAATTCCGGCTTCCGCCAGCAGTGGCAGGGTCTCTTCCAGGATTCGCCCCTTCGACAAGGCGATGGTGATGGAATCTGTCATGCGTCCTTCCGGTTTCCCGTTTGTGTCTGTCACGCTGGCAAGCGGCGGATACTTCCACCAAGCAGCTGCAGCTTCTCTTCAATGCACTCGTACCCGCGATCAATATGGTAAATACGATCAATAATCGTATCTCCATCTGCCATCAAGCCTGCAATAACCAAGCTGGCAGACGCTCGCAAGTCCGTTGCCATAACCGGAGCACCCGTCAGGTGGTCAACACCTTTGATAATCGCGGCATTGCCTTCCAGGGTGATGTCAGCACCCATGCGGGTCAGTTCCTGAAGGTGCATGAAGCGATTCTCGAACACCGTCTCGATGATGGTACCTGTGCCTTCTGCTACCGCGTTCATGGCCGCAAACTGTGCCTGCATATCCGTGGGAAACGCCGGGTAAGGTGCTGTGCGGATGTTAACCGCCTTCGGGCGCTTACCTTTCATGTCCAGCTCGATCCAGTCAGGGCCGGAGGTGATATGGGCCCCTGCCTCTTCCAGTTTGAGCAGCACTGCATCCAGCAAATCTGCGCGGGTATCTTTCAGTTTTACCCGGCCGCCAGTCGCTGCTGCTGCCACCAGGTAGGTTCCGGTTTCGATACGGTCAGGCAGTACGTTGTAGTGACAACCATGCAGGCGCTCAACACCTTCAATTTCAATGGTTGAGGTGCCGTGCCCGGTGATCTTCGCACCCATGGCAATGAGGCACTCGGCAAGGTCTACTACCTCGGGCTCACGAGCTGCGTTTTCGAGGATGGTTTTGCCATCCGCTAGGGTTGCAGCCATCAACAGGTTTTCGGTGCCGGTTACCGTCACCACGTCCATGAAAATGTGCGCGCCTTTCAAGCGGCCATTGGTTTTTGCCTTGATATAACCGTTTTCCACGGTGATATCCGCGCCCATTTGTTCAAGACCCTGAATATGCAGGTTTACCGGGCGGCTACCAATGGCACAACCGCCTGGCAGAGAGACTTCCGCCTCACCAAAGTGTGCGACCAGCGGCCCCAGCACCAAAATGGAGGCGCGCATGGTTTTAACAAGCTCGTAAGGCGCGTGGAAATGCTTGATGGTGTTGGCGTGAATTTCCACGCTCATTTTCTCATCAATCATCAAATCCACACCCATGCGGCCCAGCAGCTCGATCATGGTGGTCACGTCGTGCAGGTGCGGCAGATTGCCAACGGTAACCGGTTCGTCTGCCAGCAGGGTTGCCGCAAGAATAGGAAGCGCTGCGTTTTTGGCGCCGGAAATCCGGATCTCGCCGTCCAGAGGCTTGCGGCCTCGGATTAGAAGTTTGTCCACAATAGTAATCCTGTTGTGTGCGAGAGGCTCAGCCCTGACGCGCAGCCCATTCAGCCGGGGTAAAGGGTTTCGGGTGAAGGGCGTGAATAGTGCCATCCATGATTTGCTGGAATAGCGCTTTGTTGATCAGCTGCTGCCGCTTGATGCTCGACAGGCCTTCAAAAACGTCACCTATAACGACCACCATATAATGGTTACCGTCGATCTGTACCTGCACCTCACATCCAGGCAGTGCTTCCTCGACCAACTGGGTGACTTCGGTGGCGTCCATAGTAAATCCTCAGATATTTATGAAATCAGGGGCGGGATTGTAACCAATCTGCAAGGCTGCTCAAAGCGGCAAGAGAAACGAGACGATCAGGGGCACCGGCAAAAGACAATACAACCCCCTGCTTTTCCGCCAGCCGACTCCAACATAGCAGCATGGAGAGAATAACGCTGTGAGTGGTGGATAAGCCCGAAAGATCTACTACCACGCCATTTCCGGCAGCAGTGATAAGCCGCTCACCTTCAGCCCGCAGGGGAGCAACATTGTGGGCATCAATCGCGCCGGAGACAAACAGTACGCCTGCCTCCAGCTGAACACCCGGTGCTTCGGTGCTCATGATTTGTTCACTTCATCTTCCAGGTTGAGGGATTTGACGGCATCACTCCAGCCGTCGATAACCACTTCAACCTGTCCGCGATTGGCTTCCATTTCCTGGGTAAAGCGGTCCCGGAAGGAAAGACCAATGTTAACCCCTTCAACGATGACGTTTTCCATCATCCAGTTGCTGCCTTCATCCTTGCGGTACATGGAATAGGTAACTGAATGACGGTTTCCAGACGTAGTAATGACTTCCATGGCTACCGACGCCCGGTTGTCGTCACCGGGGTTAATTGTAGCGCCCCGCACCTTGATTTCGAAATTGTCTGCGCTCATCAGCGCCTGCGCGTAGCTATCAAAAAGGCTGCGTTTGAACTTGACCACAAACTCGTTCCGCTGCTCAGGCGTTGCCTGGCGCGCATAGCGCCCCATTACACGGGCGGCAATCCGGCGAAAATCCACGAAGCCTTCCAGTTCATCCTCCATGTTCTGGTAAAAAGCTTCCGGATCGCTTTCATAGAGGCCACGCTCTTCATTGAGCTTGTTCACCAATCGCTGCGTGTTTTCATCGACGTACTGTTGTAAATCGTCTTCCGGGCCGGCCTGCACCGATGCCACGCAAAACGCCATCAGTGTGACGGCGAGAAAAAATCGCTGTGTTACGTGCTGTATTAAAACAGTCATCTCGCTTCTCCTGTTCTGTCGCTCGACTGGCTTATTTGCCAGACGCAAAATTGCTGATCAGCCGCTCGATATTCATCGCCGACTGGGTGGAATAAAAGGTATCACCCGGCTGGAGCGAATCCATTTCGCCGCCTATGGATATATCAATATACTGCTCACCCAGCAGTCCGGATGTGCGTATTACTGCTGCGCTGTCTGCCGGAATATTGTCAACATCCCCATGAATGGACATAGCCACCCGCGCCTGGAAGGTTTCCTTGTTCAGGGTAATCGAATCGATACTGCCCACCGTTACACCCGCCATGGACACCCTGCCCCGGGGGGTAATCCCGCCGGTGTCGTTGAAGTCCGCGTAAATGGTATAGGTGCTTTTCGCCGATTTCGGGGACAATCCGCTTACCTGAAGTGCCAGAAACAGCAGCGCTGCCAAACCTGCCAACATAAACAGGCCAACTGTGATGTCCGTTGTTCTTTGTATCATTACCGGCTCCCGGTGTTATCTCGTCAATCGTTGATCAGAAGTTGCCGAACATTACGGCAGTCAGCACAAAATCCAGCCCCAAGACAGCCAGCGAGGAATACACCACAGTTTTGGTGGTAGCCGAGCTGATGCCTGCCGATGTGGGCACACAATCATAACCTTGGTAAACCGCAATCCAGGCACACACAAAACCGAACACGACGCTTTTGATAATGCCATTCACGACGTCGTCCCAAAAGTCCACCGAAGCCTGCATGTTGCCCCAATATGAACCTTCAAAAACACCAAGCCATTCCACGCCCACCAGCATGCCCCCCCAGATACCCACCATGGAGAAAATAATGGCCAGTATCGGCATGGCGATAAAACCAGCCCAGAGCCTGGGGGCAATTACGCGACGCAAGGGATCTACCCCCATCATTTCCATGCTGGAAAGTTGTTCGGTTGCTTTCATCAATCCGATTTCAGCGGTTAACGCCGAACCTGCCCGCCCGGCGAACAGTAACGCTGTTACCACCGGCCCAAGCTCCCGCACCAGGGTAAGCGCGATCATTTGGCCGATAGCAGCCTCAGACCCAAAATCACTGAGTATGGTGTAACCCTGCAGCCCCAGCACCATGCCGATAAACAATCCGGACACTACAATGATTGCCAGCGACAGCACACCAACGGAGTACAGCTGTTTCATTAACAGAGGGAAACCGGTTACCGGGCGCGGTACGCCTGACAACACCCCAGCCAAAAACCGGCCTGCACGCCCGATGGATATTACAACATCTGCCCCGCTACGCCCGAGGGAAGCGATTCTGTCGATCAAGACACACCTCCCGCAACCCCAAAATCTTCGGCCGCAGCCGCAGAAGGATAATGAAAGGGCACAGGCCCATCCGGATGGCCGTGCAAAAACTGCTGCACCTGTTCAGAAGGGTGATTTTTCAACTCCTCGGGAGAACCGGCGCCAATTACTTTCCCATCAGCAATAATGCAGGCGTAATGACAAATACTCAGAGATTCCTGAACGTCGTGTGAAACCAGAACACTGGTTAAGCCCATGGAGCTATTGAGATCACGAATCAGCTTCACCAGCACGCCCATACCAATAGGATCCTGACCGGCAAAAGGCTCGTCGTACATAATCAGCTCAGGATCCAGAGCAATGCTGCGCGCCAAAGCCACGCGCCGATTCATACCTCCAGACAATTCCGAAGGCATGAGGTTCCGCGCGCCTCGTAGCCCAACCGCTTCCAGCTTCATTAATACTATGTCGTTAATCATGTCTTCCGGTAGCTTGGTGTGCACTCGCATCGGGAAGGCCACGTTCTCGAACACGCTCAAGTCCGTAAATAGAGCACCGCTCTGAAACAGCATGCCCATTTTCTCCCGAAACGTATAAAGCTCTTTACGGCGAAGTTCAGGAATCGACTGCCCGTCGACAATGATATTGCCAGAGTCAGGCCGAAGCTGGCCGCCAATCAAGCGCAGCAACGTGGTTTTACCTGTGCCACTTGGCCCCATAATGGCGGTAATCTTCCCGCGGGGAATGTCCAAAGTCACACCGCTAAAAATACGGCGGTCAGAACGTGAAAACACAACGTCCTTCAATGTAATGTACGAGTCCAACCCCATATTCCTTACCTTTCAGCCCATCGCTTTTAGCCTTCACCCTGCAGCCTTAAGCTCTCAACACATAACGGTTATGGCTGCAGGGAGCGGCTACATTATGCCAAGGAGCCCTCAAGCTCAATCAATGCTTCCCAAAATGAATTGATAGCAATGATCAATTTTACTGACCGCCCGGTTTAACTTGCGGTAACCAGACTGCTCTGCTCGCGGGAAATGTTATACTCCGCTAATCTGATCGCACCCTTCTATTTTCACATAGATAGCACCGGGTTTTTACATACATACGGTGCTAACGAAAAAGCAGGTTTTTCGCCCGATGACTGAAAAGAGAACATACGATTTCCGCACTCCCGCACTCCAGGCTATACGCATTGAGCGGGATGCCATCAGCGCCCTTGAACACCGCATTGATGATCATTTTAAACGTGCCTGCGAAGTCATCATGGCCTGCAAAGGCCGGGTTGTAGTGACCGGTATGGGAAAATCGGGCCACATAGGTCATAAGATTGCAGCCACACTGGCAAGCACCGGAACACCTTCGTTCTTTGTTCATCCCGGGGAGGCCAGCCACGGTGACATGGGTATGATTACCAGTCAGGACGTGGTTATTGCTATTTCGAACAGCGGCAATACCAGCGAAGTAGTTACCATTTTGCCACTGATCAAACGCATGGGCGCTCCGTTAATCAGCATGACTGGCAACCCAACATCCACTTTGGCAAAAGAAGCAGTGGCGAATCTGGATGTCAGTGTTGAAACAGAGGCTTGCCCACTTGGCCTGGCGCCCACCTCCAGCACCACCGCCACGTTAGTCATGGGCGATGCGCTGGCTGTTGCCTTGCTGGAAGCCCGGGGCTTCAGTGCAGAGGACTTCGCTTTCTCCCATCCCGGTGGCAGCCTGGGCCGCAAGCTCCTGCTACGGGTATCGGACATCATGCACACTGGTGACCGCATCCCTATCGTGGATGAAGACACCACATTGAGCGGGGCCCTGCTGGAGATATCCCGGAAGGGGCTGGGCATGACTACGGTGGTAAACGCTAGCGGCACTATGACCGGCATCTTCACAGACGGAGACCTCCGCCGCACCCTCGACAAGTCCATTGATGTACACACAACCCCGATACGGGACGTGATGACACGCAACGGCAGAACCATTCAGCCGGACCAGCTTGCTGCAGAAGCGCTGAACGTGATGGAAGGCCTTAAGATCAGTGCGCTGCCAGTAACTGATGTTGACGGCGCCCTGGTCGGAGCCATCAATATGCACGACCTGTTACGCGCCGGTGTTATTTAAAGCCAGCTCAGAAACGAATTTAAGAGCAAGCACACAAGGCATCATGATGAAAGAACTGCAAAGCCCACTGCAAAAGCTCTGGCCGGAATCCCTTCTGAGGAAGGCTGCTGGCATCAAGCTTATTGCCCTGGATGTTGATGGCATCATGAGTGATGGCAAAATCTACTTCAGTGCCAACGGCGATGAACTCAAAGGGTTCAATATTCTGGATGGACTGGGGCTGAAGCAGCTCATGACTGCCGGAATCACTGTCGCCGTCATTACCGGGCGCACTTCGCCACTGACTGAAAAACGCATGCACGATCTGAAAATCCCGCACCTGATGCAAGGTCGTGAGGACAAAAAGATCGCACTTCAAGAGTTAGTCAGCACGCTGAACATAGAACCAGAAGCTATCGCCTACATGGGCGACGACCTGCCCGATTTACCCGCCATCCGTTATGCGGGTTTTGGTGTAACAGTGCCCAACGGGTACTGGCTGGTAAAAGAGCATGCTGATTACTGCACCCAGGCTGCAGGAGGCCACGGCGCCGTAAGGGAGCTGTGCGATCTGCTACTGACCGCCGGGGGGCACTTGAACGCCACACTGACCCCTTACCTGGAGTCATAACAATGGAGGAGAGCGCAAAAAGCAGCTTGCTCTCAAAACTGGCCTTGGCAAACAGGCCCCGGCTGCGCATGCTGGGGCTGGCAATAACCATTGCAGCCACTGCTTTTTTACTATGGCAAGGCGACGAGCCCCCACTCAGCAGCTACAGCGATGCCAGGCAGCTCCGCGGCGAATCAGAGCCTGACGGATTCGTTATTAACGGCAGCTACACCTCTTACGATGAGAACGGGCAGCGCAAAATCGTATTCACCAGCCCGCGGATCGAACAGTTCGAAGAAGGCAACCTTGCCGCTATGGAGTCGCCCAGCGCCGAACTGTTTGGCGCAACCGGAGAAGGCCCGTGGCTTCTGAATGCCGAGAATGGCACCCTGCGCCAGAACGATGACCTGCTTTATATTTCCGGAAACGTTCGTGTCGTACGAACGATTGGGGAACGGGAGGCAACGCTTAATACTGAAAGCCTCACCCTGGATAACAAACAGGGCATGGTTTATACCGATGACCCGGTTAAAATCACCGACACCCTTGGCACCACTCAGGCCAAAGGCATGAAAGCGTGGATCGACGAGCGCATTCTGGAACTGAACTCCCAGGTAGAAGGACGCTATGAAACCGTTAAATAAAGCCCTGCGCAGGCTTCTGACCACCGCCGTGGCAGCAGGCCTTATGAACTCAGCGATGGCCTTTGATCTTGATTCTGATCAGCCCATCACCGTGAGCGCCGACAGCGCTCGCCTTGACGACGGCAAAGGCATTGCCACCTACACAGGTGCCGTTGAGCTGACTCAGGGAAAAACCCGGCTGTCCGCAGAGCGTGTGGTTCTCTACCGCAGTGCCGAAGGTCTGAACCGCATCGAGGCCAGTGGTTCCCCTGCCCGCTATCAGCAGCCAGTAACCAGCGGTGACGGTAAAACGGATGCTCAAGCCAAAAACATAACCTGGTCTGCCACGGACAAACAGCTCACCTTTGAACGGGAAGCCGTCATTGAGCAGAATGGCAACGTGTTTCGTGGCGACATTATTCACTACGATACTGAGCAACGAGTGGTTACGGCAGAAGGCGGCGAGGATACCGGAGCTGGCCCTGGGCGGGTCGAGATGGTTATCCAGCCCCGAGGCAACAGCACAGACTCCACCCAATAACAGCTGATTACAGTAGACAGGAATCCGATGGCAGTTCTCAGAGCGAGTAACCTGGCAAAAAGCTATAAGCAGAAAAAAGTAGTCATCGATGTATCGCTGGAAATTCGCAGCGGCGAAATTGTTGGCCTGCTCGGGCCCAACGGAGCTGGCAAAACTACCTGTTTCTACATGATTGTCGGGCTGGTTAACGCGGATAATGGCCGTATCACTATCGACAGTCAGGACATCACCCCCCTGCCCATGCATGGCCGGGCGCGCAAAGGCATTGGGTACCTGCCCCAGGAGGCGTCTGTATTCCGCAAGCTGTCAGTGCGGGACAACATCATGGCGATTCTTGAAACCCGCAAAGGTCTGAGCCGAGCCGAGCGCCTGAGCAAGGTTGAACAGTTGCTGGAAGAGTTCCACATTACTCACATTCGTGACAGCCTGGGGATGGCCCTTTCCGGCGGCGAACGACGTCGGGTAGAAATAGCACGCGCTCTGGCCATGGAGCCTGCCTTTATCCTGCTGGATGAACCCTTTGCCGGCGTAGACCCCATTTCCGTCAGCGATATCAAACAGATTATTCGCCACCTCAGGGACAAGGGCATTGGTGTGCTGATCACCGATCACAACGTGCGCGAAACTCTGGATATCTGCGAGAACGCATACATCGTTTCCGGCGGGCACATAATAGCTTCCGGTAATGCCGAAACCATCCTTGCCAACCAGCAGGTAAAGGAAGTTTATCTTGGCAATGAGTTCCGGCTGTAAGCGTTGTTTTCAGCATGGCGGCGCGCCCGCTCGATTGTGTTGCCGACCCGGAGCAAGTAAACTCGGCAGAGAACTTGCTAGGATAATCTTTTTTGGCGGCAAGTAGCCGTGAAACAAAGAATTTTTAGCCGAAGCAAGAAATTCAGATCGGGTATAAGTGACGGATCCTGAGCGATGGTTATGAAAGCCTCATTACAATTAAAGCTGGGTCAGAGCCTGACTATGACGCCCCAGCTGCAACAGGCGATCAGGCTTTTACAGTTATCAACCCTCGACCTCCAGCAGGAAATCCAGCAAGCACTGGAATCCAATCCCTTGCTGGAATCCCAGGATGACGACGATCAGATTGATGCGCCTGCTGCGGATAGCGAGCAGAGCCACGACGACACTTCGAACCTTAACAGTTCAGAGACAGCCTCCGATTCGTCCAGTTCTGATTGGGATGAAAGCGAAAACGGGCCAGACTGGCAAACTGAAAACGAAATCCCTGACACAATCCCGGACGACCTTCCCGTCGATACCGCGTGGGACGATATCTATCAGTCCGCCCCTGCTCCTGCAGCACGCAACGAAGACGAAAGCGACCACGATTTCGAGACCCGCAACTCCCCAAGTGAAACCCTTAGGGACCATCTTGAGTGGCAGTTGAACCTTACGCCCATGACGGAACGGGACCAGGCTATTGCGCACGCGCTTATGGACGCAGTAGACGAGCAAGGCTACCTCACAAGCCCCCTGGAAGAGATATACAGCGGCCTGACGAACGATTCCGATGACGACCCTCTGGAGATGGACGAAGTAGAGGCCGTGTTACGCCGACTGCAGTTCTTCGACCCTCCCGGGGTGTTTGCCCGAGATCTCCAGGACTGCCTGCTTATCCAGCTAAATCAGTTGCCACCGGAAACACCCTGGCTTGCTCAGGCACGGTTGGTGATCACACATTATATAAACCTGCTGGGCAACCGTGACTACGCCCAGCTACTTCGCCGCAGTCGCCTTAAAGAAGACCAGCTGCGCGATGTGCTGGCACTGATTACCAGCCTCAACCCGCGCCCGGGAGACATCATTGATCGCACCGAGCCGGACTACGTTATTCCCGATGTAATCGTGCGCAAACACAATGACCGCTGGCGTGTTGAACTGAATCCTGAAATTGCGCCGCGCATACGCGTGAATGCGAGCTATGCTTCATTAATAAAGCGGGCGGATAGCAGCGCAGACAACACCTACCTGCGCGACCAGCTTCAGGAGGCAAAGTGGTTCATCAAGAGCCTGCAAAGCCGAAACGAAACGCTGCTAAAAGTTGCAACCAGGATTGTTGAATACCAACAGGGTTTTCTGGACCATGGCGAAGAGGCGATGAAGCCGCTGATTCTTTCGGATATCGCCCAGCTTGTGGAAATGCACGAATCCACCATTTCCCGTGTGACCACGCAAAAATACATGCACACACCTCGGGGCGTGTTTGAACTTAAATATTTTTTCTCCAGCCATGTCAGCACCGACGAAGGCGGAGAGTGCTCATCAACGGCTATTCGAGCAATGATCAAAAAACTGATTGCAGCAGAAACACCGAAAAAGCCGTTGAGTGATAACAAGATTGCAGCCATGCTGGGAGAAGAAGGGATCAAAGTGGCGCGACGCACGGTTGCAAAATACCGCGAGGCCATGAACATTCCGCCCTCAAACGAACGCAAGCGGCTGGTTTAAATCTGGCGCGTCGAACAGTTTCAAGTGGTTTTCGCTGGTGCAGCCATGCGCCAGCACTCAGACCGGCTCCCAGAGCCGGAAAGAATGACAACAGGAGACGTCTATGCAACTCAACATTTCAGGCCGTCACGTAGAGCTGACTCCCGCTTTGAAAGACTATGTAGCCGAGAAGTTTGAACGACTCGAGCGGCACTTCGACCACATCAGTAACTGCCAGGTAACACTGGAAGTCGAGAAGGTTCGGCAGATTGCAGATGCGACGCTCCACGTGGTTGGTGGTGAGATTCACGCAAAGGCGGAAAACGAGGACATGTATGCAGCCATCGACGGGCTCGTCGACAAGCTTGATCGACAGATCCTCAAGCACAAAGAAAAGAATGTAGACAGGATGCAGGGACACACCGCCCGCTAGGCGAGTGTTTTCAGGCATGTCATCTAATCAAGCTGCGGCGCGGTCTACGCGTCGCAGCTTTTTTCACGGAAGCGCGGTCGATTCATGAGCGACACATCCCTGACAATAGACAACATCCTTGTGCCGGAGCTGACCCTGTGCAATGTGCCCGCATCAAGCAAAAAGCGAGTGCTGGAGACCATTGCCGAGCAGATTCACGAGCACAATGATTCGGTCAACGAAAGTCAGATCTTCAACAATCTGATTGCCCGAGAGCGGCTCGGGAGCACTGGAATAGGCCAGGGGATAGCCATTCCCCATTGCCGTCTCGAAGGCCTCGAGCAGGTTATCGGCGTGCTGATGACCCTGGAAGAAGCCGTCGAATTTGATGCAATAGACAACCAGCCGGTGGACCTTTTGTTTGCACTGATCGTGCCCAAAGAAGCCACCAGCGAGCATCTTGAGCTGCTGAGCCAACTCGCCGAGAAATTTAACGAGCGCTCATTCTGCGACGCTCTCAGGCAGTGCGAAGATGCGCACACACTTTTCCAACGCATGACAGCCACAAGTGGCTGATATCTACCCCGGCAACAGGTTATTTCACTATGAAGCTGATCATCGTCAGTGGCCGGTCAGGTTCCGGCAAGAGTACCGCTCTGCACGTACTGGAAGACCTGGGATACTACTGCATTGATAACCTGCCTATCGGGCTTTTGTTTCCCCTGACACGGGAAGCGGCAAACCAGACGGCGCCGGGCAGGCTCGACAAAATGGCCGTCAGCATTGATGCCCGAAACCTCTCGGGTGAGCTGGCCAATTTCGAGGAGATCCATCGCAAGCTCCGCAGAGATGAGATCCAGGTTGAAGTGATCTACCTGGATGCTGATGACCAGTCTCTCCTTCAACGGTTTCACGCCACCCGGCGCAAGCACCCCCTGAGCGATGACAAAACGTCTCTGAGAGAAGCCATCAGCAACGAAAAAGAACTGCTTGAACCTCTCTCAAAGCTCGCAGATTTGCACATCAACACCAAAGGGCTGTCGATGTATGAGTTGCGGGATATGGTGAAGCAACGGGTTGCCGGCCGCAAAGATCAGGAACTTGCGCTGCTGTTCCAGTCTTTCGGATTCAAACACGGTGTACCACTGGACTCTGATTATGTCTTCGATGTGCGCTGCCTGCCCAATCCCTACTGGGATCACAGCCTGCGCAAGTTTACCGGCCTCGATCAGCCCGTTATCGAGTTTCTTGAGGCCGAGCCTGCCAGCACCAAAATGGTTAACGATTTGATCGGGTTTCTGGAGAGCTGGATTCCGTCCTTTGCAGACAGCAACCGTAGTTACATGACCATCTCCATTGGCTGCACCGGCGGCCAGCACCGCTCAGTGTATATCTGCGAACAGCTGGGGCGGCACTTCCGCGAAACCTGCAGCAATGTGCAGGTACGCCATGCGGAGCTGCCTCACCTGCAGGCCCGGAAAGAGGTCTGATCCGCTGTGATACGCCACCCCATTGTTATCATTAACAAGCTTGGGCTTCATGCCCGGGCCACTGCGAAGCTTGTGGCCACGGCTTCGCAGTTCGACAGCTCCGTGAGAATCTGTGGCAAAGGACGCGAAGTCGACGCTAAAAACATCATGCATGTGATGATGCTTGCCGCCAGTCAAGGCACAGAAGTTGAACTGGTGGCCGATGGCCCGGATGAAGATAAGGCCATTGAAGCCCTTTCGGAATTGATCAATGACTATTTTGGCGAAGGCGCATAACCCACTCTTTCTCACGTGCTTCGGCTAACTCCGTTATAATGCAGGCGTTTTCTGACTGCAGGTGATTCATGTCCGATATTCTGGAAAAAAGCCAGGCCCGCCAACGCTTACGCTCCCTGAGTGAAGCGCTGGACAGTGGTGCGCTGAAACAGGTTGCCCGCATTCTCAACGGCGGCTTGAGCCCCAGCGATATCGCGCACCTGCTAGAATCATCGCCGCCCCGCCAGCGTGCCCTGCTCTGGAACCTGGTCGACAAACAGCTCGAAGGCGATGTTCTCCAATACCTTAACGAAGACATCCGTGCAGAATATCTGAGCCGACTCAACGCCCAGGAACTGGCGGATATCATCGAGGACTTCGAGTCCGACGATCTCGCCGACCTTCTGCAGCAATTGCCGGATAAGGTGATCCAGGAAGTTCTGGACACCATGGACGAACAGGATCGGCAACGGGTTGAGGAAGTCCTCTCCTACCCGGAAGACACCGCCGGCGGCCTGATGAACACGGACACCATTACTGTCCGCCCTGATATCAGTATTGATGTGGTATTGCGGTATCTGCGTCGGCACCGTGCACTGCCGCCGATGACGGACAGCCTGATTGTGGTGAGCCGGCGCGATGAATTTATCGGAATGCTGCCGATAACCAAGATGCTTGTTTCCAACCAGGCAGCAACGGTTCGTGAGGTGATGGATACGGATATAGAGCCCATCCCCGTCATGCTCTCTGATACCAAGGTTGCCACTTTGTTTGAGCGTTACGACCTGATTTCCGCACCGGTTGTGAACCAGGAGGGTCATCTACTGGGCCGGATCACCATCGATGACGTGGTGGATGTTATCCGCGAAGATGCGGATCACTCACTCATGAGCATGGCCGGTCTGGATGATGACGAAGACACCTTTGCCCCGGTCTGGAAAACCACACGGCGCAGGGCGATCTGGCTGGGCGTCAACCTGATCACAGCGTTCATTGCTTCTGGTGTTATTGGCCTGTTTGAAGACACCATCGAAAAGGTGGTCGCATTGGCGGTGCTCATGCCCATTGTGGCCAGCATGGGCGGAATTGCTGGTAGCCAGACTCTCACTCTTGTTATCCGGGGTATGGCAGTTGGTCAAATCAGCGGCACCAATGTGGGCTGGTTGCTGAACCGGGAGTTTCTTTCCGGTATTCTCAACGGCATACTCTGGGCCGGCGTAGTAGCTGCCGCCGCAACCGCCTGGTTTCAGGATTTGTTAATAGGCGCCATTATTGCCGCTGCATTGATTATCAACCTGGTGGCCGCAGCGCTGGTAGGCACCGTATTACCGCTGTTCCTGAAATCCCGTAATATCGACCCGGCGCTGGCTGGCAGCGTTATACTGACAACCGTCACGGATGTGGTCGGTTTCATGTCATTTCTTGGCCTGGCGACTATTTTTTACGCGTGAACTGACAAACCTGGATGAAAACATGATCGACGACCACGACGACGAAGCTCCACAATACTCGGGGCCGAGTAAATCCCAGCTCAAGCGGGAAATGCATGCGCTTCAGGGCATTGGCAAGCGGATGCTGGACCTGAGCAACGAACAGCTTGATACGCTAACCATTAGCGACACTCTGAGACGTGCCATTGAAGAGTCTCGCAGAATCAAGCAGAACGAAGCCAAGCGCCGCCACCTGCAGTACATTGGCAAGATTATCCGGCAGGAAGATGACCCGGAAGCCGTTGAGCGAGCTATTGATGCGTTCGATTCGGGAAGTGAAGAGCATACCCGTCGCCACCACCTGGCTGAGCGCTGGCGCGACCGGATGATTGCCGAGGGCGACTCGGTTGCCGGAGAATTCTTCAACTACTGTCCTGGTGCCGACATACAGCATTTGCGCAATCTTGTTCGCAATGCCCGTAAAGATCTGGAAAAACAGAAAAATACCGGGCAATCCCGCAAGCTATTCCGCTATTTACGGGAATGCGTTGACGAAGCTGAAGCCTGATATCCGCAGCGGCTCAGGTTATTTACCTGTGTCAAATACGCTGCGCAAATCGACTTTAGGTTCGTCCCAAGGGCCGGTCACATTGTAGGTGGCGCTGGTGAGCCTGCTTAGCGGGTCTCCCAGCACCTTATCCAGTACAAACAGAGCACCTCCAATAGGTGCTCCAGCACCCATCAGCAAGGCAGCCAGCGGCAGGTTCTGGGTGAGTGGCAGTACAACAACCAGGCGCATATCGAACACCTCTTCCTCAAGATTGGTGCTACCACTGAGCTTGAACGCTCCAGATGGGCCAACCACCTGCATTTCCGGATCCATTGTGAGCAAGCCATCCTCAAGGCGAGCCTTGCCGGATATTGCATCAAACGCCACCCCACGCTCATAAAGATCCGAAAAATCCAGCTTGAGCCTGCGCCACAGCGTATCGGAGTTGAGCAGATTGAATATCCTGAACACCTGCGCACTGTTGTTGCTCTCCAAAATCACACCATCATCGAGGCGAAGACTGACATTTCCGCTAAGGCTTGCCGGATCAAACTCATCAGGACGCCCTGGCCAGTCCAGGTTCAATTCAATGTTGGACTGCTTGTTCGAAAAAGGTACTTCAGTATCGAAAAGTTCCCCCAGGTCTGCTAATGCCCCACCGGCTATAGATCCGGCAAACTGACTGACTTCCCGATCATCAACCACGCTCCAGGTCATATCACCCAGTAACGTGATGGATTCCAGGTGACCTTCAATATTGCGAATATTGAGTTTCTGCCGCTCAGGCCGAAGCTGGAAAGCCCAGCGCCCCAAACGGTCATTGTTGAGGCGCAGCTCAGCGATCGCAATGTCCACATCTGGCCACGCCTCCATGTCCATTGCCCGGAAGGCCTCAAGTTGCTGTTCTATAGTCAACAATTCTGGTGCTTCCTTGGCCGCAGTTTCGTCCCGAACCAGTTGCACCACCGCAAAATCTGCTGTAACCAGACTGTTGTCATTCGGGATTTCAATTCGGCCAACTGCCCGCTCCGAATGGGTGCTCAAGACCCAACGGTCTCCAAGATCAAATGCCTCCAACTCTATATTTTTAAGTATCTGATCCCCAAGGTAGAGCTCATCAAAGGTCAGCTCTATTCCGGAGTTTTTCCATAAAAGATCAAAGGTCGCGCGATTCTCCCAGGTTCCCGAAATACCCAAACCTCGCTCATCCCCTGTATGTATTTCTGCGAACACAGGCGCGACCTGACCGGCCTTTTTGGAAAAAGGGCCTGGCCAATCGATGGTGAGCCCTTCGAGGCTGGAGCGAACCGTTACCCTTGGCGGGCCTTCCGCTGTGACATCCAACCGTGCAGAGTAACCAAAAGCACCTTTGAGCCCATATCGGCTGCTGCCGGCATCACTACCATTCAGGTTTTGGGGATCTACACGTTCGAACTGGCGAAACACGCTAAGTACAGGCAAGGTGCCTGTTTGCTCAATCCGCAGTGCCTGTGCGGCTCCCGGCTGACTGAATACAATCTTGGTCGGCTCATCCAGAAAGTGCGCCATCAGCGGCGCTTTCGAAAAGCCCTTTTCAGAATGGTACGTCAGCTCACCGTTAATTCTGTCCCAGCGCAGATCTGTACCTGGATAGGCTACCGAGCCATTCTCCGTGCGAACCCCGGCCTCAACCACAGGTGCCAGGTTGTCCTTGAGGGGCAAGTCTATCGACAGATCAAGCTTGTATTCACCGCCATAGCTCAGCTTTGCTGCCTCGGGCCCGGCCATGGCGCCAAACGGGCTGTTGCTCATCCAGTAGCTGATAGCATCTGCGGGCACAGGTGCAGATACATCCACCCGCACCAGTGCGCCCTCGGCTTCTGGAATTACGGAAACAGTGCTCGGATCAATCGCCAGGCCACCGGTGTTGCCCGCCTCAAGCATCACCAATGTATCGCCATTCTGAATGTCGACACGCCCGCGCGCGTCAGTTACCTCTGGCCACTGCTTATCGTAACGAACGCTGGCGTTTTCAAACTCATACCACATGGAGGAAACAAACGAGCCGGAGGGGGCATCCCTACCGATCTGGCCATGACCATAGTAGACGCCAGACGGTATCTCCGCTTCAGTGATGGCCGTGGTTAACCACTCATAAAGCCCGGCATCCACGATCTTCTCAGGAACAAATGCAGCCAACATGGAGGCGTCGCCATTCTCGACACTCACCCGAAGGCCGAGGTTGTCCTCACCTGTCTGGTCAAGCTTGAGATCGAAAGCTCCGCTCAGATGGGTGTTGTCACCATAGGTCATGCGTATATCGTCTGAATAAACACGTGTGACAGGCCCATCCAAACGCCAGGCTACGGTGGCGGAAAGCTCAGGCAGGGACCACTCACTGCTGAACAATTCCGGAAAAGAGAGGGCCACCGGGCGTGATCCCTCTCGAGCCCGAACATAGCCGGCATTCTGATCAACGTAAATAAACCCATTCACGCCGCGCACGGCTGGTGCGCCACCATAGGCGGCGGCACCAACATCCCGAAGCTGGGCAGAGAGTTCAAAGCTGTTGTCACCGCTCCCCGGAACTCTGATAGTGACACCATCCAAAAAGCCTACGGGGCGGTAGTCCTCTAATGCGTCGCTGGCGACCGGTGGCAACAATGGCAGAGTGCCTGTCAGGCGTCGAAGCGGGCGCAGGGGCATGGCATCTGCGGTGATGGTTATCCCTTGCGGCTCCGGAACCAGCTTCAAACTGAATGGTGGTACCTGGTCACCATTCCAGGTCCAGGCGAGCTGTTTGAGGTGCCACTCACCAATGGTTTCTGAGCGGGGCCCACCCTCTTCAGGTGTCACCATCACATCATGGTGCCGGCGCCAGCCAAACCGTGCACTGATATCTTCCAGCGGGGCCAGCGATTCGCCGGCAACGCCGAGCTGCAGGTAGGGTGTTCTCACGGTACCGCTGACCTGCTGAAGGACGCCTTTGCGGAAGGTAAGCCAGGCTTCTCCGCCCAGATCAAAGCCTTCAATACGGATGTCCCGCCACTGGTACTCATCAATCAGCCCGTCAAACAGGCGCCCGGAATCTACATTAAGATAGAGTTGGCCACTGAAGTCACCGCGGAAAAACTGTTTACCCACCAGGGCAAAGCTGGCCAGCTGTTCAGTGGTTGCAGACCGCAAAGCGCGGCCAGATGCCCGGAACAACCCTTGCTGATACAGCAGATCAAGCTGGGGAATATCCAGAAACCGGAGCTGACCCTGGTTGTCGCGAATACCCAGGTTCACTCGGGTCACTTTTATGTAGGGGTCCGAAAGCCATTTCCCGGCAATTCTGAGCCAGTCCCGGTAACGATTGTTCAGGGGCTCCGGAATATCAGCGCCCCGCACACCCACCTCACCGCTACGCTGTTGATTCAGTGTTAATTCGAGACCATCAGCTTCAAAGTCCTCGAAAACAATTCTGAAGCGCATCAATGAGGCAAGCGCATCAAAACGGATGGTCAGATGCTGCAGGCTCACAACCCGGTCACCGGAATCCGGATTGGTGACTTCTATGTCCTGTGCGGTAAAGGAAGGATCAAGCCAGAACCAGCGCGACGACAGGCTACCAATACTCACATCGTGACCGAGGCGAGCAGATAGTTCGTCGGAAAGCTCATCCCGGAAAGAATCCACGTTCTGGGTAAGCTGCCTCCCAATGCCGGCGTAAAGAGCCAGTAGCACAAGAACAACCAGCAACAACCACCAAATTGCATTGGTAAGCAGTGCCATCAAGCGGAGAGGCTGGCTATCGGAGGAGGGCTTCCGGAGCTTCATCGCCGGCTACCCTCTATGCCGGTGTATCGCCCCGAAATCAGAGCAAAACGACATCGTACTGTTCCTGGCTATAAAACGGCTCTACCTGGAAACGGACAGTCTTGGCAATAAAGGTTTCGAGATCCGCGACGTTGTCAGATTCTTCATCAACAAGGCGATCAACCACACTCTGTGACGCCATCACCAAATAGCTTTCTGCGTCGTAGGCCCGATTGATTCTCAGAATTTCCCGGAAAATTTCGAAACACACTGTCTCACTGGTTTTCAGGAAGCCTCTACCATCGCAGATAGGGCAAGGCTCGCACAGAACCTGCCCGAGGCTTTCTGTGGTCCGCTTTCGGGTCATTTCCACCAGGCCCAGCTCAGACACGCCGGTAATCTTGGTTTTAGCGTGATCCCGTTCGAGCATTTTTTCCAACATCCGGTGAACCTGGCGCTGGTGCTCAACATCTTCCATGTCGATAAAATCGATAATAATGATGCCGCCAAGGTTACGCAGACGCAGCTGGCGACTGATTGCCCGTGCGGCTTCCAGATTGGTCTTGAAAATGGTCTCTTCAAGATTACGGTGCCCCACGAAGGCGCCGGTGTTTATATCAATGGTGGTCATTGCCTCAGTCTGGTCAATGATCACATAGCCGCCTGATTTGAGCTGCACTTTGCGGCTCAGTGCCTTTTGAATCTCATCCTCTACGGAGTAAAGATCAAAAATAGGCCGTTCGCCGGGGTAATACTCCACTTTATCGGCAAATTCGGTGACAAACTCATCAACAAACTCCATTACCCGCTGATGGCTCTCGCGGCTGTCGATGCGGACTTTTTCAGTCTGCGGCCGAATCAGATCACGGATGGTGCGGATGAACAGGGGCAGGTCCTTATAAACGGCCGCCGGCGCCTGCACTTTCTCAATCCGTTCATGGATAGACTGGCTAAGGTGGTGCAGATAATTCATATCTGCCAGCAGCTCTTCTTCGGATGCGGCTTCAGCTGCCGTGCGAATGATGTAACCACCCTGCACATCCGGATGCATTTCAGCACCCTGCTCAACGATGGCTTTCAATCGGCTACGCTCGGTTTCATCCTCTATTCTCTGGGAAATACCCACATGGATGACCTCTGGCATGAACACCAGATAGCGCGATGGTATGGAAAGCTGAGTGGTAAGCCGGGCACCTTTTGTGCCGATGGGGTCCTTGGTGACCTGAACAACCAGTGACTGGCCTTCGCGTAACAAGGTGCGAATGTCAGGAACGGTTTTCGGCCCATCGCCGGGAGCTGCTGTGCTGGCATGGCTGGAAACCACATCTGAGGCGTGGATAAAGGCAGCCCGCTCCAATCCTATGTCTACAAACGCCGCTTCCATCCCCGGAAGCACGCGCACAACCTTGCCTTTGTATATGTTACCGACAATACCTTTACGGCTGGCACGCTCAATGTAGGCTTCCTGCAACATTCCGTTTTCAACCAGCGCGACCCGGGTTTCAACCGGTGTTACGTTGATCAGGATTTCTTCGCTCATGATTGGCTCTCCTGACTACTCATCCAGTGTTTCCAGACAGGGCCACCGGCATCCGCCAGCAAGGCGGCTGTTTCCTGCAAAGGCAAGCCAACAACCGCACTGTAACTCCCTTTGAGTTCCTTCACAAAAATACCACCCAGGCCCTGAATTCCATAACTTCCGGCCTTATCCATGGGCTCGCCTGAAGCTGCATAGGCTACAATCTCAGTTCTCGAGAGCACCCGAAAGCTAACCTCCGTGGTCACCAACCTGGAGTCACAACCATCATCCTTGGCCAGCGCAATGCCTGTCATTACCTGATGTGTTTTGCCTGACAGCATAGCCAGCATGGCTTCAGCCTCGGCTTCATCTGCCGGTTTACCTAAAATGGCGCCATCCAGAACAACCGTTGTATCTGAGCCAAGAACCCACTTACCAGGAAAATGAGCAGAAACTGCGAGTGCTTTCTCCCGCGCAAGCCGCTCAACGTAATCGCCGGGGGCCTCAGACGTTCGTGGTGATTCGTCAATATGGGCTGGATGCACAGAAAATGGTACGCCAATCTGTGTGAGCAACTCCGAGCGGCGTGGCGATGCCGAGGCGAGAATAATCGACGTCATGGCTAACCCAGCTTCCTGTTAATGTTGTCCAGAACTATGCAGAACACTGGCCAGATCACGGCGCTGGTGAGTGCAGGCCAAAGATAACTGAAGCCGGCATCTTCGCCACCAAACATCTGCTTGAGAAAATGCACCAGCATCTGGTTGATCCCCAGCAGCAGAAAAACCATCACACACTGCTGTGGCACAGGGTACATCCGTAGCCGCTGATGAATCGTCAGCACCAGAAAGGCAGTCAACCCCATCCCCAGCGCGTTAACGCCCAATGGCGTCGCTTCCAGCACATCCAGCAGCAGCCCAAGACACCATGCGAGCAGGACGCCAAACTGAGCCGGAGCGCGGAAAGTCCAGTAAAACACAACCAGCCCTAACCACTCAGGGCGAAATTCAAACCAGCCCGTGGGGAAAAGGGAAATACTCAATACCAGTGATGCGATCACGGAAAACACAAATACCGGATAACTGATGACAGATAACATCAGCCTTGCCCCCCTTGCACCGCGTCAGCCGCCGGTATATCGGAAGGCATGTCGTCACCTGCTTCTGGCGGGTGTTCGCTTTTGGGCGGGAATACAACAAGTACAAGGCGGCTCTGATTGAGTTGCGCCTTCGGGCGAGCTTGAATGGTAACAAACGGCTCCCCAGGCTCTTTTTTGATCAGGCTTACTTCAGCAACCGGGTACCCTCTAGGAAAGCGCCCACCGAGGCCAGAGCTCACCAGAAGATCGCCTTCTCGAATGTCTGCTGTGTCTGGCACGTGAACCAGATCCAGGGCGCCTGAATCGCCGGTCCCCAGAAGAATAGCTCGAAGCCCGTTGCGCACAACTTCAACGGGTACCGCATGACTACTGTCTGAGACAAGAAGCACGCGGGAGGCAATTTGACTGGTCTGCACAACTTGCCCCATCAAGCCATGGGCATCCAATATGGCCTGTCCCACCTGCAAATCATCACTTCGGCCTTTATTGATAATAATTTCGTGGGAATAAGGATCTGGTGACACCCCGACGACCTCGCTGACGATTACCCGGTCATCGAGCAGTTCAGACGAGTTCATCAAGCGGCGAAGTTCGTTGTTTTCAGATGCCAGAGCGGCGTATTTGAGTGCTCTGCGCTCGAGGATAAGCAGACGGGCTTTGAGGTCTTCGTTTTCCTGTTTCACATCTTCACGGGTGGTGAACAGGCCCGCCACCCAGTCGCTGAACTGATAAGGAGCATTGCCCAGCCAGTACACCGGCGTGAGCGCGGTTGCCAGGGTGCTGCGAACGGGGGTAACACGGTCAAACTGCTGATCGGCGACGATCAACGCCGCCGATACAATAATAACGAGCAGGAGCCGGAGGCCTGGCGCAGGCCCCTGAACAAAAATGGTTTTAATGGCGATCCCTCCCCAAAGGATTATCCCTCCTGGGAGAACATTCCAATGCCACCCCGATCAATAACTTCCAGCGCCTTGCCGCCGCCACGGGCAACACAGGTCAGCGGATCTTCTGCAATGATTACCGGCAGCCCGGTTTCTTCACTGATCAGCTTGTCTAGCCCACGCAACAAGGCTCCACCACCGGTCAGCACAATGCCGCGTTCGGCAATATCAGAAGCCAGTTCTGGCGGTGACTGTTCCAGCGCGCTTTTAACCGTCTGTACAATCTGCGCCAGAGATTCCTGGAGGGCATCCAGAATTTCTTCACTGTTGAGGGTGAACGCACGGGGCACACCTTCCGCCAGGTTGCGGCCGCGCACATCAATTTCGAGAATCTCGAGGCCTTCGTAGGCACAACCGATTTCGTGTTTGATGCGTTCTGCGGTGGTGTCACCAATCAGACTGCCGTAATTACGGCGCACGTAGGTAACGATGGCTTCATCAAACTTGTCACCACCTACCCTGACTGAATCGGCATATACAATGCCGTTCAAGGAGATAATGGCGATTTCGGACGTACCCCCACCGATATCCACAATCATCGAGCCACTGGCTTCTTCAACCGGCAGCCCGGCACCTATGGCAGCCGCCATGGGCTCTTCAATCAGGAATACTTCCCGGGCACCCGCACCCAGAGCCGACTCGCGGATGGCTTTGCGCTCTACCTGGGTAGATTTGCTGGGCACACATACCAGAACCCGCGGGCTTGGAGTAATGAAGCTGTTCTCATGCACCTTATGAATGAAGTGCTGAAGCATCTTTTCAGTCACCACGAAATCGGCAATAACGCCGTCTTTCATGGGCCGAATGGCCGTAATATTACCGGGTGTGCGGCCCAGCATGCGTTTCGCCTCGGCGCCTACGGCGGCAACGGTTTTCTGGGAATTAGTGGTACGAATGGCTACTACGGACGGCTCGTTCAGCACAATCCCGCGGTCACGCACGAAAATAAGGGTGTTGGCGGTGCCCAGATCAATGGACAGGTCGCTGGAGAATAAGCCTCGGAGTCTTTTAATCAACATTCGTGTAGTTTCAACCTGAGAGTTGCGGTTGCAGAAAGATGCGGCAACTTTATCAGTGCCCCCCCGCGCAGGCAAGGCGCAGCCGGCCGCAAAGGCAAATGATATTGCTCCAGGCATGAACAATTGGTCATGTACGTGGAGAGTCAGCTTAGGGCTATGCGCGAATTTCAGGTTGACGCGGGCGGCACGCTGAACTTTGATTTACATTAAAGATGGCCCGAAAGGCCATCCACAATAACCGGATTTTACCGCCACCGTAGGGGCCACTATTGAGAATACCAAAGATTAACCTGCCAAAGTATGTCGGCGCGGCTTGGCTTGGCAGGCACTTGCTTTTGGTTGTAGCGCTAACAGTTTTTGCTCCCCCACTGGTTCTGGCTCAGCAACAAGAGGCAGAGCCAGCTGGCGCAATTGCTCTTGAGCCGGGAGCAGACAGCGACGAATTGATAGCGCAACGCATTTCCGGGATTTTTTCCCAGATTCCGCAGTTTGACTCTTTGCAGGTTAACGTGACCAGCGGCGTAGTGGCGCTTTCAGGCGAAACTGCGAACGAGGCACAGGCCCAAAAGGCCTTGAAACTCGCCAGCCGGATAGAGGGTGCCATCGCAGTTGATGACAGAATTGTCCGCACTCTGGATTTGCAGGACAACCTCGACCCCCTGTGGGATTCGCTACAGAACACTCTGCGTGGCTGGATACGGGCCCTGCCACTATTTCTGGTGGCATTCAGTGTTTTTGCCCTGGTGGCGTTCGCCGGGCACCGGCTGGCAAGCCACGCACCACTTTGGTCACGGGTAACCAGAAATCCCTTTCTGGCGGAACTGGCCGGGCATGCGGCAAGGCTGATCACTATTCTACTGGGGTTGCTGCTGGCATTGAACATACTCGGCGCTACCGCGCTGATGGGCACCCTACTAGGCGGCGCAGGCGTGTTAGGGCTGGCGATCAGTTTTGCGGTAAAAGATTCCATGGAAAATTACATTTCCAGCATCATGTTGAGCATCCGCCAGCCATTCCGGGCTCAGGAACACGTAATCATCAACGATTACGAAGGTGTTGTGGTGAGGCTGACCTCGCGCTCCACCGTGCTAATGACGCTTGACGGTAACCACCTGCGAATCCCCAACGCTACGGTTTTCAAAGCTGTCATCCTGAATTACTCTCGCAACCCTCAGCGCCGCTTTGATTTTGTTCTTGGGGTGGACGCAGAAGACGATCCGGCCCTGGCTATACAGACTGGCCTTACCGCGATGCAGCAGTTGGACTGGGTACTGAATGACCCGGAACCCAACGGCATTATTGAATCCGTGGGCGATTCCAACATTCTTATCAAGTTCACGGCCTGGATTGACCAGCGTGAATCTGATTTCGGAAAAGCCCGTAGCCTCTCGATTCGTGCTGCCAAGAACGCGCTGGAAGCCCAGGGGTTCACCCTACCCGAACCCATATACCGGCTGCGCTTCGACCAAACACCCGGCACACTGACTGCCGTAGACACTTCAAAGCTGCCAGAGCAGACGCAAGAGCCGGACAAAGGCCCAATCAAGTCTTCGCCCGAGTTAGAGTTACCGGCTGATGACGTGTTGAACGTGCGCCCGGACACCCATATTACGCGACAAGTGCGGGAAGAGCGGAACGTCGCCGCAGCCGAAGACTTGCTGGATGATTCGCGGCCAATTGAGTAGATTTTCGGCGTCGCAGCGCCCCTCCCGCCCAGCCGCGAATCTGTTACCATAACCACCTTCTTGAAAACGCTGTTTCATACATTGGAGTCAACGTGACCATTTCCCGCGAAGACATTGAAAAAGTCGCCGTGCTGGCCCGCATTCGCCTCGACGAAGAGCAGATACCCGCACTGGAAGACGACTTGGGCAACATCCTGAGCCTGGTTGACCAGCTCAGAGCCGCCGACACCGACAACGTAGAGCCGCTGTCCCACCCGCTGGATGCCGTGCAGCGTTTGCGTGCAGATGAGGTAACCGAGACCAATCAAAGGGAAGCCTTCCAGGCCATTGCGCCGGCGACCGAAGACGGCCTTTATCTCGTACCTCGGGTTATTGAGTGATCTGACGACGCCCACTATCAGCCCTCTATCAGGATTGAACATGCATAATAAATCCGTAGCAGAGCTTTCCCGCGAGCTGGAAAGCGGCAAGATTTCAAGCGTGGAACTGACCCGTGAGTTCCTCGATCGCATTAAAGCCGAAGACAAGCAGTACAACAGCTTTATTGCGGTAACCGAAGACCAGGCCATGGCGGATGCCAAAGCCGCAGATGAGCAGCGTGCAGCAGGCAACGCCAGCGTTTGGACCGGTGTGCCCTTTGCCCACAAAGACATCTTTTGCACCAAGGGTGTGGCAACCACAGCTGGCTCGAAAATGCTGGCCAACTTTGTGCCGCCCTACGACTCCACGGTCACCGCTAATTTCCGCGCGGCCGGCGCTGTGTGCCTGGGTAAAACCAATATGGATGAGTTCGCCATGGGCTCTTCCAACGAATCCAGCTTTTTCGGCCCGGTAACCAACCCCTGGGGATTAAGCGCCGGCGAGAAGCGCGTGCCTGGTGGATCCTCCGGTGGTTCCGCAGCCGCCATTGCTGCTCGCCTTGTACCTGCTGCCACCGCAACTGATACTGGTGGTTCCATTCGTCAGCCGGCTGCCTTGTGCGGCATTACGGGCCTGAAGCCTACCTACGGCCGGGTGTCCCGCTACGGTATTATTGCCTTTGCCTCCAGCCTTGATCAGGGCGGCACCATGGCGCGTACCGCTGAAGACAACGCGCTGATGCTGAACGTGATGGCGGGGTTTGATCCGAAAGACTCCACCTCTGTTGATCGCGCCGTGCCGGATTACACCGCCACCCTTAACGAACCGCTGAAAGGCTTGCGTGTCGGTCTGCCGAAAGAGTATTTCTCCGATCAACTCAGCCCGGCCATGGAACAGCAGATACGCAACGCTGTGAAAGAATATGAAAAGCTGGGCGCGACGGTAAAGGAAGTGTCACTGCCCCACGCCAAGCTGGCTATTGCCGCCTACTACGTGATTGCACCCGCAGAAGCTTCTGCCAACCTGTCGCGTTTTGATGGCGTGCGTTACGGCTATCGCTGTGAGAACCCGCAGGACCTGAACGATCTCTACACCCGCACCCGGGCCGAAGGTTTTGGAGATGAGGTGAAACGCAGAATTCTGGTGGGCACCTATGCGCTTTCTGCCGGCTATTTTGATGCCTATTATCTGAAAGCCCAGAAAGTTCGACGCCTGATCCAGCAGGATTTCATCAATGCCTTTAAAGAAGTGGATGTGCTGATGAGCCCGGTTTCGCCGTCACCTGCTTTTGTGCAGGGCGCAAACACCAATGATCCGGTGACCATGTACCTGGAGGATATTTTCACCATTGCCGTGAACCTTGCCGGTGTTCCAGCCATGTCGGTACCTGCAGGTTTTGTCGACGGCCTGCCTGTTGGCTTGCAGATCATCGGAAACTATTTTGATGAGGCCCGCCTGCTGAATGCGGCCCATCAGTTCCAGCAAGTGACCGACTGGCACCAGAAGCTTCCCCAGTAAGCCCGAATCAGGAGAACGACTATGCAATGGGATATTGTGATCGGGCTGGAAATTCACGTTCAGCTTGCCACCAAAACCAAGATTTTTTCCGGCTCCAGCACGGCATTTGGTGCCGAGCCTAATACTCAAGCGAGTGCCGTTGATCTGGCCATGCCGGGCACATTGCCTGTGCCAAACGAGCAGGCATTCCGTTATGCGGTGATGTTCGGCTTGGCAGTAAACGCCGAAATCGGCCGGCGCTCGGTGTTCGATCGTAAAAACTACTTTTACCCGGATTTGCCCAAGGGTTATCAAACCACGCAACTGGACCACCCCATTGTGGGCCCGGGCTTTGTGGATATTGATTTGGCCGATGGCAGCAGCAAGCGTGTGCGGATTCATCATGCCCACTTGGAAGAAGATGCGGGCAAATCCCTGCACGAAGACTTTCATGGCATGACGGGTATTGACCTTAACCGCGCCGGCACACCGCTGATTGAAATCGTCACCGAACCGGACATGAACAGCGCGGAAGAAGCCGTTGCCTTTGCAAAAAAGCTGCACAGCCTGGTGTCGTCTATCGGCATTTGCGATGGCGATATGAGCCAGGGGTCTTTGCGCTTTGATGTGAACATTTCACTCAAGCCTAAAGGCTCGGATGAACTCGGCACCCGCACGGAAACCAAGAACCTCAACTCCTTCCGTTTTATGGAGCAGGCCATTGCCCATGAAGTGGAGCGGCAGATGGACATTCTGGAAGACGGCGGCCGCATTATTCAGGAAACTCGTCTGTACAACGGTGAGCGCGATGAATCACGCTCGATGCGCAGCAAGGAAGAAGCCAACGATTACCGCTACTTCCCGTGCCCCGATCTGCTGCCCGTGGTGATTGACGATGGATTTATTGAGAGCGCCCGGGATTTGTTGCCGGAATTGCCGGATGAGCGCAAAGCACGATTCATGGAGCAGTATGGCCTCAACGATTATGATGCTCGCTTGCTCAGTGACGACGCTCGGATTTCAGCTTTTTTTGAAGAGGCTGTAGGTCATGGTAAAGATGCCAAGTTGGCCGCCAACTGGGTATTGGGTGAGTTTTCTGCGCGTCTGAATGCCGAGGACAAAACCGTGGTTCAGGCGCCTATCACTGGCTCGCAGCTGGGCGAGTTGGTGGCGCGTATTGCCGATAACACTGTGTCGTCCTCGGGAGCCAAGAAGGTATTTGAAACGCTTTGGAAAGGGGATGCGGATAATGCGGATGCCATTATTGAAGCCCAAGGCCTGAAGCAGGTCTCGGATACCGGCGCACTGGAACAGATGGTCGATGAGGTTCTGGCTGGCATGCCGGACCAGGTTGCCCAGTACCAGCAAGAAGCCGATCCGAAGAAGCAGAAAAAAATGCTGGGTGGCTTTATGGGGCCTTTGATGAAAGCGTCAAAGGGACAAGGCAACCCCAAGCTGTTCAATGAAATCTTGCTGAAAAAATTGAACAACTGACCATTTCGAAACACAGCCAGGTCATCAGCCAGAGCGTTCAGGTCGTTCATTGGCGCCTGGCTGTTTGCGTTAAACAATCTTAATCCTGCGACCGCAACCTTGTAATCCACCTGCACCCCAACAGTTAGCAAGTTGTGCTAAACATGATAGTTAGATCCTTAGCTCTTTTTCGAAAAGGAGGCATCATGTTTATTCAGACGTTCAAATCGGAAGGTTTATCACACCTTTCGTACCTGATTGGTAACGACGGGCAGGCTGCAGTTATCGATCCCCGTCGCGACTGTGAAGTCTATGCAGAAGAGGCTGCTGTAGCAGGCTGCCGCATTACCCATATCTTCGAAACGCACCGAAACGAGGATCTTGTCTCGGGAGCGTCCATACTCGCGAAACTGACCGGCGCTACCGTTTTTCATGGCCCAAACGCTGCCGGAGAAGTGCGCTATGCACAAACCTCCCGTGAGAACGACGAATTCCATTTCGGCAACCTGAAACTGCGAGTAGTTGAAACGCCGGGGCATACTGACGACAGCGTGTCTTACGTTCTTTACGATACCGACTTCGGTGATGACGCCGTGGCGGTGTTTACCGGGGATACCCTGTTTATTGGCGATGTGGGGCGCACAGATTTCTACCCGGAACGCGCTGAGGAAGTCGCCGGACTGCTCTACGACAGCTTGCAGAAGCTAATAAAACTTGGCGACCAAACACTCGTTTATCCGGCGCATGGCGCCGGCTCTGTTTGTGGCGACAATATGGCCGACCGTGAATTCTCGAGTATGGGCTACGAACGCCGCAACAATCCGATGATGAGAATTCAGTCGCGTCAGGAATTCATCAGGCAAAAGGTGCAGGAACATCATTACCAGCCACCCTACTTCCGTGAAATGGAGCGTCTGAACCTGAAGGGCAGCGCAGCGACGGGGACCCTGCTGACGCCAACAGCACTGTCGCCCGCTGCCTTCAAAGACCTCCCGCCTGAGACTGTCACCATCGATGTACGCGGAATCAGCAGCTTCCTCGGAGCTCACGTACCAGACAGCCTCGCACTTCCGACCCCAATGATTCCGGCCTTCGCAGGCTGGTTTCTGAGCCCCGATGACACCTTGGTTCTGGTCGCAGCCAGTGCTTCGGAAGCCGAACTTGCCGCAAGACACCTGGCACGGATCGGGTTTGACAAGGTGCTCGGCTACCTGGCCCCGGACATGCCCCAATGGGCGGCCATGGCAGAACCATTCAGAGCCGTTACAGTAATTGATCTGGATGATTTCAAAAAACGCAGAGATTCACCGCCTGAAAACTGGAGCCTGCTGGATGTGCGCGGCAAGGGCGAAGTGGACGAAACGCCAATTGACCAGGCCAGACACCATTACACCGGACATCTTGGGGAGGACGCCGGTGAGCTGGACCCGGAGAGACATTACACCATCCTGTGCGGTAGCGGCGCCCGGGCAACAATCGCTGCATCGGTATTGATGCGCAGAGGTTTCAAGTACGTTGATGTGTTTCTGGGGTCAGTCGGTGCGTTGATGGCCGACGCCTGAGTCTATTTCAGGGCGCCGCAAGAACATGTGCTCGAACTGACGAATGTTCTGCTGCACGTAGTCAAGAAATGCCCGCATGGCCGGCGTAGGATGCCGGGCCTGCGGGTAGACCACACACCAGCTGCGCCTCAGCGGGAAGCCTTTGATGTCCAGCACATGCAAACTACCCAGGGCGAGCTCGGACAAAACGCCCAGTTTCGGCAAAACAGCTACCCCAAGGCCTGCCATTACCGCGTGCTTTACGGCATCGTTGGAACCCAACTCTATACCTGGCCTTGCCCGCAAACCCTGATCCTGGCAATGCAACTTCAGCGCCAGACGGCTTCCCGAGCCACTTTCCCGCACCAACAGCCCACTATCCAGAAACGCTTGAGCTGTAACCTTTTTCTGCTGAAGCAAAGGATGACCCTTGGGCACCACCGGCACCAGTTCGTTATCCAGGAAGGGCAGCGATGTCAGGGGCCGCTCTGCCGGCACCATACCCATAATAATCAGGTCGTCGACATTGTCATTCAGCCGTTGCAGTGCCGTTGCCCGGTTTACCACAGCCACAGACACAGTGACTTGCGGGTTCAGCTGCAAAAACGCGCTCAGCATGTAAGGCACCACATATTGCGCGGTATTCACCGCCACCAGCCGGAGCTCTCCCGCCACCTGCCCTTCCAGGGACGCCAGGCTGTTTTGCACGCGCTCCAACTCACGGAACACTGACTGCACACAACCGGCCATTTCCTCACCGGCAGCCGTGCAATAGAGCTTGCGCCCAACGTACTCAAACATCGGCATGCCCAGTGCCTGCTCCAGATGACGTATCTGGCTGCTAACCGCAGGCTGGGTCAGGCCGAGCAGCTCCCCGGCCCTGCTGTAGCTTTTGAGATCATTCACCGCTTTAAAAACCTGAAGTTGCCGAAAGGTCAGACGGCTAGCAAGTTTCTGAATACTGAGGGGCATTGGAAACCCTACCTTCGCTTGTTCATAAGTTATTACTTATACAAGAACAAAATAATATCAATTTTTCGTTGAAGTTCTATCCCTTTACTATTTTTGTCACCTTCATTCGGGACGAAGCAATGAGGAACTTCCCATGCTGAAGAAAGTGTTGATCGCCAATCGTGGCGAGATTGCCGTGCGCATTGTGCGGGCTTGTGCAGAGATGGGGATACGTTCGGTGGCGATTTATACCGAACCGGATCGATACGGGCTGCATGTTAAGCGGGCTGATGAATCCTATTCTCTGGGCGAAGACCCACTGGCTGGCTATCTTGACCCGGCTCGCATCGTAAACCTGGCAGTTGAAACCGGCTGTGATGCTATTCACCCCGGCTATGGTTTTCTGTCGGAGAACGCCAACTTTGCCCGCCTGTGCGAGCAGAAAGGCGTGGCGTTTATTGGCCCGAAATCCAGCGTTATCCACGGCATGGGCGACAAAACCCAGGCCCGCGATAGCATGCGTGCCGCCGGCATACCCATTACTCCGGGTTCTGAAGGCAATCTGGATAGCCTTGATGAGGCTCTGGAACTGGCTAACGACATAGGTTACCCGGTGATGCTGAAAGCCACGTCGGGTGGCGGCGGTCGCGGCATTCGTCGGTGCGATACACCACAAGAGCTGACAACCCAATACCCACGCGTGATTTCCGAGGCCACGAAGGCCTTTGGTTCGGCAGAAGTGTTTATGGAAAAGTGCATCGTGAATCCGCGCCACATTGAGGTGCAGATACTGGCAGACAGCCAGGGCGATGCCATTCACCTGTTTGAGCGTGACTGCTCTATACAACGCCGCAATCAGAAGCTGATCGAGATTGCACCCAGCCCGCAGCTGACCCCGGAACAACGCCAATACATCGGTGATCTGGCGGTACGCGCTGCGAAAGCGGTGAACTATGAGAACGCCGGCACGGTGGAGTTTCTGCTCACGGGCAACGAAGTCTACTTCATGGAAATGAATACCCGGGTGCAGGTGGAGCACACCATTACCGAGGCCATTACCGGCGTAGATATTGTGCGGGAACAACTGCGCATCGCCTCTGGCCTGCCCCTGAGCTATCGCCAGGAGGATATTCAGTTTCGGGGCTATGCGCTGCAGTTTCGCATTAACGCTGAGGACCCGAAGAACGATTTTCTGCCCAGCTTTGGCCGCATCACCCACTACTATGCTCCCGGTGGCCCGGGCGTACGGGTGGATACAGCCATCTATACCGGCTACGAAATTCCACCCTACTACGATTCCATGTGCCTCAAGCTGGTTGTGTGGGCACTGACCTGGGATGAGGTAATTGCACGGGGCAAACGGGCTCTGGACGACATGCGTCTGCATGGCATCAAAACCACCGCCAATTATTATCAGCAGATTCTGGATCATCCAGACTTCCGCAATGGTCATTTTGACACCAGCTTCGTGCCCAGCCATCCGGAACTGCTGAACTATTCGAAGAAACGTGACCCCAGTGCAGTGGCACTGGCGATTGCCGCCACCATCGCAGCTCATGCTGGCTGGTAATCCACAGGAGACTGAACATGAGCAACGCAAAGAAGATTGAAGTTACCGATGTAATCCTTCGTGATGCGCACCAATCCCTCATCGCCACCCGCATGCGCACGGAAGACATGCTGCCGATCTGCGACAAGCTGGATAAAGTAGGCTATTGGTCCCTGGAAGTTTGGGGCGGCGCTACGTTTGATGCCTGCGTACGCTTCCTGAAAGAAGACCCATGGGAGCGCCTGCGCCAACTGCGCGAGGCCCTGCCAAACACCCGCTTGCAAATGCTGCTGCGCGGCCAGAACCTTTTGGGATACCGGCATTATGCCGATGATGTGGTTGAGGCTTTTGTACAGAAGGCGGCCGACAATGGCATTGATGTGTTCCGGGTATTCGATGCTCTAAACGACCTTCGCAATCTGGAAACTGCCATGAAAGCGGTAAAAAAGGCCGGCAAGCACGCTCAGGGTACGATTTGCTACACCACCAGCCCCGTGCATACGCCGGAGTTGTTCGTGGAACAGGCTGAACAGCTCAAAGCCATGGGCGCCGATTCCATTGCCATAAAAGACATGGCGGGGTTGCTGACACCCTACGCCACGTTTGAACTGGTTAAGGCAATCAAATCTGCTGTAGATCTGCCATTGGTGGTGCATAGCCACTCAACCGCCGGGCTTGCACCCATGTGTCAGCTGAAAGCGATCGAAGCCGGTGCCGACCGGATTGATACGGCCATTTCGGCCTTCGCCAGCGGCACCAGTCACCCGGCTACAGAATCCCAGGTAGCCGCGCTTAAGGGCACGGAGTACGACACCGGGCTGGATCTGGAGCAGCTCAGCGAAATCGCCGCCTACTTTCGCGAGGTCCGTAAAAAGTATCATCAATTCGAAAGCGAGTTCACCCGGGAAGACGTTTCAGTGCAGATCAACCAGGTGCCTGGCGGCATGATGTCAAACCTGGCCAATCAGCTGAAGGAACAGAATGCCCTCGACAAGATCAACGACGTATTCGACGAAATCCCACGGGTTCGACAGGACCTTGGCTACCCGCCACTGGTAACGCCCACGTCCCAGATTGTTGGTACTCAGGCGGTATATAACGTTTTGGCCGGGCAGCGCTACAAAACCATCACCAATGAAGTTAAGCGTTACCTGCAGGGCGGCTATGGCCACCCCCCTGCTGAGGTAAATGCCGACATCCGCAAAAAAGCCATTGGCAATGAGGCGGTCAATGATGGGCGCCCGGCCGATTTGATCGACCCTGAGCTGGCCAAATTGCGAGAAGACATTGGTAGTCTGGCAAGTTGCGAAGAAGATGTGCTCACATACGCCATGTTCCCCGATCTGGGCCGGGAGTTTTTGCAGCAACGCAAGGACGGCACGCTCAAACCGGAAGAGCTGCTACCTGTGGAGCAATCCGGGCAAAGCCGCTTGGGAGCCGGGGTTGCCACTGAATTCCGTATTGATGTGCACGGTGAAACCTACGAAGTGGCCGTAACCGGCGTGGGCACCACCGGGCCTGGCAAGCGCAAACTGTATCTATCGCTGGATGGCATGCCCGAGGAAGTGGTGTTCGAATCCATGAACGAATATGTGGCTGAGGCGGGCGGAAAAGGTCGCAAGCGCGCAACCGATCCCGGACACGTCAGTACAGCCATGCCCGGAAACGTGGTGGATGTGCTGGTGAAGGAAGGTGACTCAGTCACCGCCGGTCAAGCGGTTTTGATTACCGAAGCCATGAAGATGGAAACTGAAATTCACTCCAGTGTTGATGGCACCGTGCAGGCGGTTCACGTCACCAAGGGCGACCGGGTTACTCCGGGTGAAGTACTAATCGAAATTGCCTGATCGGCATAAGGAGGCAACATGGATCACATTGTTCGCGGCGTACTGAATTTTCACAAAAACGTTTACCCGGAGCACAAAGACCTGTTTGGCGCTCTGGCTACGAGCCAGAACCCGGATGTACTGTTTATTACCTGTTCGGATTCTCGCATCGACCCGAATATGCTCACGGGCTCTCACCCGGGCGACCTGTTCATTTGTCGTAATGCCGGTAATGTCATCCCACCCCACAGCAATGAAACCGGAAGCATGACGGCTTCTATTGAATACGCCGTTGCGGTTCTGGGTGTACGCCACATTATTGTCTGTGGCCACACGGATTGCGGCGCTATTACCGGTGCTCTGGACATACCAGCACTGAAAGGACTGCCACACGTAAAGGAGTGGCTGGGGCACTGCCGATCAGCCATAGAAATTGTCCGTGAACGGCACGACATTCCGACCGACGCTTGCCTGGACAGCAAGTACCTCAATGAGGCCATAGAGGAAAACGTGCAGCAGCAGGTACAGCATCTGCGCACGCACCCAGTGGTCGCTGCGAAACTGGCCACAGGAAAGATTCAGGTGCACGGCTGGGTATATGACATCAAGTCAGGAGACATCCGCTGCTGCGGTCGAGACAGCCTGGAGTTCAAGAGCTTCGATCAGTATTACGCGGATCACATCGCCAAAATCAACGGATAGCCGTTAGCCACAATCAAAAAGGCCTCGAATAGTTCGAGGCCTTTTTGGTTTCATTCAACTCACGCCAGAACGGCCCATAGATCATGCTCATCGGCATGCTCAACAAGCACCTTAACGATCTGCCCAGGCTTCAGGTCGGTAACATCGTTCAGATACACCATGCCATCAATCTCTGGCGCATCCGCCTTGGAGCGACCAATAGCGCCCTCCTCGTCCACTTCATCGATCAGCACATCAATCGTGGTGCCGATCTTCGCCTGCAAGCGGGCCGCTGAAATTTCCGCCTGCTTGGTCATAAAACGGGCCAGACGCTCTTCTTTCACGTCTTCAGGTACCGCGCCTTCAATCTCATTGGCCTTGGCACCCTCAACTGCACTGTAGGTAAAGGCACCCACGCGATCCAACTGCGCTTCATCCAGCCAATCCAGAAGATACTGGAAGTCTTCTTCGGTTTCACCGGGAAAGCCCACAATGAAGGTGGAGCGAATAGTCAGCTCAGGACAGATCTCCCGCCACTTGCGAATACGGTCGAGAGTTTTACTGTCGTGGGCCGGGCGCTTCATGGCCTTTAGCACTTTCGGGCTAGCGTGCTGAAATGGAATATCCAGGTACGGCAGGATTTTACCTTCGGCCATCAACGGAATGATGTCGTCTACATGTGGATACGGGTAAACATAATGCAAGCGCACCCACACACCCATTTCACCCAAAGCCTCACACAGAGACTGCATTTTGGTTTTCAGTGGGCGCCCTTGCCAGAAGCCGGTGCGGTACTTGGTATCTACACCATAGGCCGAGGTATCTTGGGAGATCACAAGCAATTCCTTGACGCCTGAGTCGACCAACCGTTGAGCTTCATCCATGACATCGCCAATGGGTCGGCTCACCAGGTCGCCCCGCATGGAGGGAATAATGCAGAAGGTACAGCGATGATTACAGCCTTCGGATATCTTCAGGTACGCGTAATGCCGGGGCGTAAGCTTTATGCCCTGAGGCGGAACCAGATCGGTAAACGGATCATGGGCGCGGGTCGGTGGAACAAACTGATGCACGGCCCCCACCACTTCCTCATAAGCGTGCGGACCAGAAACCGCCAGCACACCCGGGTGGGTTTCACGGATCTTTTCCGCTTCCACGCCCATACACCCAGTGACGATCACCTTGCCATTTTCTTTGATCGCCTCACCGATGGCATCCAGAGATTCCTGTTTGGCTGCATCAATAAAACCGCAGGTGTTCACCACAACAATGTCTGCATCGTTGTATGTGGGCACCACGTCGTAGCCATCCAACCGAAGCTGAGTGAGGATGCGCTCGGAATCCACCAGAGCTTTGGGGCAACCCAAACTGATGAAGCCCACCTTGCCGTTGCCGGCAACTGTATTTTCGGTTTTTTCTGTCATAAAACGTTTCAGGATTCCTGACGCTCGGCGGGGGCGCGCAATTGGCCACCGGGAGCATGCGAATGAGTAGAGTCACGAATTTTACACCAGTAAGGGGCCCTTCTGCAGCAAAAGCCGAGCTGTCTGAAATAGTGAAACAATTCTGACCTTTATCAAATATGTGAACCCTTGTTCACAAAAACACATAAAATCTGCCACAATGTACGACAGTCAAGTTGCTGATCAGAAAATAAACAACTACACTTTTCGTAGGCTACACGTTGTTCTGAATCATTATTTGACTCCTGACACGCCTAACAATGCCAATACGACTGGCCAATAAGAGTGCACATGAAAGCAGTCACAGTTAAACCAAACCTGCGCAACCAACAACGTGTGGATGTTGTAAGTGACATCGTTATCGAAAAGCCCGACGGCTGTCAGATCAACTGCAAAATCTCCAACATGTCCCGCACAGGCGTTATGATTTACTGTAATCAGGAAGCCGCAGGACAGCTCATACCACGTCTAAGAGCCCCCACCCCAGGAAACTGGATTGACGTTAAAGCCCGCTTTTCTGTCCCTGTTGTTGCAACGCAGCCCGTCTCAATTTTAGCCAAAGGACACATTGTTCACTTACGCAGGATGGCCCGGGACGAATTTCAGTTGGGCATTAAGTTTGCTGATTTCGAAGGAAACGGGTTTGACTATATCGACCGGTATGTACGGAAACTTCTGGCCGACACACTTAAACCTGCCTGAGCCCTACAAGGTTGCCGACGTATCCTCGATCTAGCCCACACGGCTGGCCATCGGCGGGTTCATTGAAGTGCTATATTCCTATAACTTAAAACTCTAAGCGCGACCCTTCTTATAGCCATATCGCCTCTGATATAGTTGCTGCTCTAATTTGCAAGCCTTCAAGGCCCGCTGCGGCAACGGATACTCATGACCACATACAACCTTACGCATCTGAAACAACTGGAAGCGGAAAGCATTCACATCATTCGCGAAGTGGCAGCCGAGTTTGATAACCCGGTGATGCTCTACTCTATCGGCAAAGACTCTGCGGTAATGCTACACCTTGCCCGCAAAGCCTTTTACCCGGGTAAAATGCCCTTCCCCCTGATGCACGTAGATACCACCTGGAAGTTTCGGGACATGATCGATTTCCGGGAGCGCAAGGTAAAGGAGTATGGGCTAGACCTGATTGTTCACACGAATCAGGACGGCGTAGACCAAGGTATCGGGCCGTTTACCCATGGCAGTGCAAAACATACCGATGTGATGAAAACCCAAGCCCTCAAGCAGGCGCTAGACAAGCACGGTTTCGATGCGGCTTTCGGAGGCGCCCGCCGGGATGAAGAAAAATCCCGGGCCAAGGAACGGGTTTACTCATTCCGTGACGAATACCACCGGTGGGATCCAAAAAATCAACGACCGGAACTTTGGAATACTTATAACGGCAAGGTGAACAAGGGTGAAAGTATTCGCGTGTTTCCGCTATCCAACTGGACTGAGCTGGATATCTGGCAGTACATCTATCTGGAAAACATTGAAATTGTCCCCCTCTACTACTCAGCCGTGCGCCCGGTTGTAGAGCGCGACGGTTCCCTGATCATGGTGGACGACGATCGCATGCCTCTGAAAGAGGGCGAAAAGCCGATGATGAAATCCATCCGCTTCCGCACCCTTGGGTGCTACCCGCTGACGGGCGCCATTGAATCCGAGGCAGATACGTTGCCGGAAATCATTCAGGAAATGCTGCTGGCCACCAGCTCGGAACGACAGGGCCGCGTAATCGATCACGATTCGGCTGGCTCCATGGAACAGAAAAAGCGCGAAGGGTACTTCTGATATGTCACATCAATCTGATCTTATTGCCGACGATATTCAGGCTTACCTGAAGCAACACGAGAACAAGGAACTGCTGCGCTTACTCACTTGCGGCAGTGTGGACGATGGTAAAAGCACCCTGATCGGCCGCCTGCTGCACGACACCAAAATGATCTACGAAGATCACATGGCCAGCCTGAAAACCGACAGCGCCAAAATGGGCACCACCGGCGAAAAGCTGGATCTTGCCCTGCTGGTGGATGGTTTGCAGGCCGAGCGCGAGCAAGGCATAACCATTGATGTTGCCTATCGCTATTTCTCTACCGATAAGCGCAAATTCATCATTGCAGACACGCCGGGGCATGAGCAGTACACCCGTAACATGGCTACCGGGGCCTCTACGGCGCAAGTCGCCATTCTGATGATCGACGCCCGCCGCGGTGTGCTGACCCAGACCCGCAGGCACTCCTATATAGCCTCCTTACTTGGCATCCGCCACATCGTTGTGGCCGTGAATAAAATGGATCTGATGGATTTCAGCGAAGACCGCTTCAACGAAATCAGAGAGGAATACCTGGCGTTTGCCGCGAAACTCGGGCTGAAAGACATCCGTTTTGTGCCTATCTCGGCACTGGAAGGCGACAACGTCGTCAACCGCAGCGAGAACACACCCTGGTTTAACGGCCAAGCACTGATGGATATTCTGGAAACGGTAGAAGTAAACCGCGACAAGAATCTGGAGCACTTCCGGTTCCCCGTGCAATACGTTACCCGCCCCAACCTCAACTTCCGTGGCTTCTGTGGCACCATCGCTTCTGGCGTGATTCGCCCGGGTGACAAAGTGATGGCCCTGCCCTCGCGGCGTACCAGTACCGTCAAGGAAGTTGTGACCTTCGATGGCAATCTCGAAGAGGCCTACATTGACCAAGCGGTCACGTTGACGCTGGAAGATGAGATAGATATCAGCCGCGGCGACATGTTGGTGAAGCCGGAAGACGAGCCGGAAGTTGGCAACCGTTTTAAGGCCAACATTGTGTGGATGGCCGATGCGCCTTTGTACACCGGGCGCTTGTACGACATCAAACTGGGCCCCACGTTCACGTCAGGCACGGTTCGGAAAATTCATTATCAGACCGATGTGAACACTCTGGAACAGCAAGCCAATCCGAGTTCGTTGCAGGTTAACGAAATCGGCCTGTGCGACCTCACCCTGAGCCAGCCAATTGCGTTTGATTCATACCAGCGCAACCATGCGACAGGTAGCTTTATCGTGATCGACAGGCTCACCAACGTTACCGTTGGTGCCGGCATGATTGACGGCTTGGCGGATACTGCGGGCATTTTGGAGCCTGTCAGCCCAGAAGAGCGCGAACGCCGGCTGGCACAGAAACCGATGATTATTGGCTGCGCTGGCAAACAAGCTCAAGCGCTTGCCCTTGCCGTTGAGCGCGCCCTGTTTGATCAAGGTAAAACCACCGTCATCCTAAGCGAAGATAACGCCGGTAATGCAGATGATCGCCGACGCACTGCACAACTAATAACAGCTTATGGACTAATCGCGGTTGTTGTAAATCTTGGCACTGATGTAGCTAATGTTTCTATCGAGGCCGATAGTGCTGAGGAGGTTTCCAGTGTTGCTACCTCTCTTGTACAAGAGTTGACACTAAACAAGCGGATCTAAGCCTAAACAGGCAGTTATCTCGCCTATTGCGGTGATAGAAGCCAGGGAGTGGGGGTGTCTTTTCTGCCGGAAAAAGATGTCTGAGCGAAGCGAGTTGTTTTTCCAGAAGAAAAGACACCCCCGCTCCTTGGCCAACTCCCAACCAGGCACTCCTCGTATTAATCGTGAATGTAATTGCTGTCCGTGGCAGAATCTCAGGCCCTGAAGTTTCCTTCAGGGCTTTTTTGTTTATTCATCTTAGGGTTTCTCTGTTTATGGCCATCAAGCACCTGCGCACAGCGTTTTCCAGTCAGTACCAGCCTGGGCAGCCTGCCCGTCTTCAGAGTGGTGAGGCGCTGCAGGAACCGGGTGGCGATTATGAAGGGCTGCACAAGCAGATGAAGCGGCTGTTTAACAGCAAGCCGGGTAAGAAGTACGGACGGTTTTCGGAAGATATTGGCGAGAGCCCGTTCAGCAGTTGGCTGAAGGATTATCTGGAGGACAAGCAGAGCTTTACGTCTTTTACTGATCGCTTGTTCAGCCAGTGGCAAGAGTTGCTTACCAACTGCCAGGAGGAATTTGTGGGGCAACTTGTGGTTGTTCACGAGGCCCTGGCAGATTCCGATGTGGTTTATGTGATGATTCTGGAGAGCGACGGCGCTTTGCGCTTCGATGGCAATCAGGCCCTGGATACAACGGATGTGCTGAGCACGTCCCGCCTGAACCTTGCCATGCGGGTTGAGTTGGACGACTGGCTGGGGGATAACGCTGCAGAGAACTATCTCACGCTGGTGCATGCCCGTGGCACTGGCGAGCCGGGAGAGCTGTTCATCAGGCTTTGTGGCTTCACTAATCAGATAGATGTTGAGAAGGAAACTCTGACGTTTCTGGATGCGGTTGAGGCATTTGCGAAGTCTTCGGAGCCGGAGAAGGCTGGAGAGGTGCGCACGCGGGCATACGAGTTCTGTAAGGAGCAGCATGCCTTGGGCGAACCGGTTGCGATTGAGGCGTTGTCTGGCTACCTCGATGAGGATGAGCCGGGGCGTTTCAAGGAGTTTGCCAGTACGTCTGCGGATATGCCCGAGAGCGGCGTGCTGCATCCGGACCATCGGAAGGTGAAGAAGCTGGTGCGGATTGCTGGTTCTGGTGGTGGTATGAGTGTTTCTTTTTCTTCGGATTTGGTGAATCAGGCGGTTTACTATGATCGCGACAAGGATGCGCTGACGATTACTCGCCTTCCTAAAGCATTGCGGGAGCAGTTGGAGCGGTATTTGGAGCATCGCGAAGACTAGGATTGGCTTCGCTTGCCTGCCAGTTTGGGGGCTGGCTCCGCGGCGTGGTAAGGCTTTTCTTCTGGAAAAACAACTCGCTTCGCTCAGACATCTTTTTCCGGCAGAAAAGCCTTACCACACCACGGGCCGACCTGAACGCCGAGGTATATCTGATTAATCGGTCTCAATGGCGGTGTCTTCGCTCCAACGGACGCGGTTTGCCCGTTGCACACGGACTTCCTGCATCCAGCCAACTCCATCGATTAGTTCACCGGTTTCGTGATTGATGGGTGGATATGGCAAATTGCGGTCATCGCAGTAGCGTTTGACGACGGGTTGGCACCAGCTAAAAAGCAGGCGGTTGTATTCTTCATCGCGTATGCGTCGGTTATCGAACAAACCTGCTTCTTTTCGCTGCCTTTGGGCTTCAGAGAGGATAATGGCGCAGGCCGCGGATACGTTGAGGGATTCGACCATGCCCATCATGGGGATGACTATGTGTTCGTCTGCCTGTTCGGCGGCCTCGGCGCTCACACCGTCCACTTCGTTACCCATAATTACTGTGCAGGGCACGGTGAAGTCGGCGGATCGGTAGTCGATGGCCCGGTCTGACAGTTGCGCGGCGTAAATCTTTTGGCCCTGCCCTTTCAGATGCGCAATGGCTTCGTCCATGGTGCGGTGGGTGTGAGGTGTTACCCACTTGAAGCTGCCGCCAGCGGTTTTCCGGAAGGCCCGGAAGCCTTCTTTTGGCCACACCACGTGCATATTGGCTAGCCCGAAGGCATCGCAGGTTCTCAGTATGGCGGAGAGGTTTCTGGGTTTGTGAACCTGGTCGGTCAGGACTGTCAGGTCCGGCTGTCGAGTGTTCAAAACCTGTTTGATGCGGGCAAGGCGTTCAGGGGTCATGGGCTTTAGGTGCTATCTCGAAAGTGCGGGAAGCTGTTGGCGAGGTTCTTCCCAAAACTGTAGAGGGCCATGGATGGCCCGAAACAAGCGCACATGGATGTGCTCGTAGCGTGTTTTGGGAAGAACCTCGCCAACAGCTTCATGCTCAGGTTGTCAGAAAGCGCGAATAATACCACAGCAAAACTGGCAGATTACCGAGACAACGCTGGTTGCAGAATGATCACCCCGTTATAATGCTCAGTTCTCCTTTTCAGCGCGCACTATCCGGGCATCTTTTGCTTCGGGCGCCAAATACATCCAGTTGTGTTGAGACCCATGGCCAAAAAGCTGTACATCAAAACCCACGGTTGCCAGATGAACGAATACGATTCATCCCGCATGGCCGACCTTCTTAAAACCGGCGAAGCGGTAGAAATGACCGAATCGCCAGATGACGCCGACATCCTGCTGCTGAACACCTGCTCCATCCGTGAAAAAGCCCAGGAAAAAGTGTTCCACCAATTGGGTCGCTGGAAAAAGCTGAAAGCGAATAAGCCAGAACTGATTATTGGCGTTGGCGGCTGCGTGGCCAGCCAGGAAGGCCAGGCTATTCTTGATCGCGCACCCTATGTCGATATGGTGTTCGGGCCGCAAACCCTGCACCGTTTGCCGGATATGATTACCGAAGTACGCATGAAAGGTAACGGCGTGGGCGTAGTGGACGTGAGCTTTCCGGAAATCGAAAAGTTCGACAATCTGCCCGACCCCGGCGCCGACGGCCCCTCTGCGTTCGTATCCATTATGGAAGGCTGCAGTAAATACTGCACCTTCTGCGTGGTGCCTTACACCCGTGGCGAAGAAGTCAGTCGCCCGGCCGACGACGTGATTGCCGAAGTTGCGCACCTGGCCAGCCAGGGCGTGCGGGAAGTTAACCTGTTGGGCCAGAACGTGAACGCCTATCGCGGCGAGACTCACGATGGCGACGTAATGGACTTGGCGGAATTGATCACCCTGATCGCCACCATCGATGGCATAGACCGCATCCGCTACACCACCTCGCACCCGGTTGAATTTACCGATGCAATGATTGAGGTTTACGAACAGGTTCCCGAACTGGTCAGCCACCTGCACCTGCCGGTACAAAGCGGCTCGGATCACATTCTGGCAGCCATGAAGCGCGGCCACACGGCGCTGGAGTACAAATCCAAGCTGCGCCGCCTGCGCAAGATTCGTCCGGACATCAGTTTTTCTTCAGATTTCATCATTGGCTTCCCGGGTGAAACCGAGAAGGACTTCGAAGACACCATGAAGCTGATAAACGATATCGGTTTCGATATGTCCTTCAGTTTTGTTTACAGCGCACGTCCGGGTACGCCGGCATCGGATCTGCCTGATGAAACGCCAATGGAAGTGAAGAAGCAGCGCCTGAAGATTCTGCAGGATCGGATCAATCAGACGGTGATGGATATCAGCCGCAAGATGGTGGGTTCCACTCAGCGCATTCTTGTTACCGGGCTATCGAAGAAGGATCCGGGGGAGTATTCCGGGCGTACGGAGAACAACCGGATTGTGAACTTCCGGCACGAAAACCCGGGGATTGTCGGTCATTTCATCGATGTTGAGATTGTTGAGGCTTATGCTAACTCCCTGAGGGGTTTGCCTGTGGGTTCGGAGTTGTATTGAGTTTGGGCTCCCATGTTTTCATGGTTTGGTGTAAGAGAGCGGTGGGGCCACTTTAAAGCAAACAACACTCTGCACTTGTTTTTTATGTTGGCGGCCTGCACATAGATCAAAAAGGGATGGAGCGGGGCCTGCCTCCCAAAAACGTTGAGCGCCAGGGATGGCGCGATCGAGCCCTACAGAGACGTATTTACGGGCGTTTTTTGGGAGGCAGGCCCCGCTCCATCCCGGACGCATCCAAAGCAGAAAAGCATACTCCCGAAGACAACACGGGAGTAAAAACGGAGAAAATTTGAACACCAACGATTCCAGACAATTCGATCTACACCCGGCAGACCAGCGCAGGCTCACCACCCTGTGCGGACAGTTTGATGAGAATTTGAAACACATCGAACGGCGCCTACAAGTATCCGTTACCCGCCGTGGCCATCACTTCCGGGTTGAAGGTGCTACTGAACACGTCGCTGCTGCAGTGGAAGTGATCAGACACCTGTACCGGGAAACCGAGGCTACCGACGACATTTCGCCGGATACAGTGCACCTGTACATTCGCGAAACCGGGCTTGAGAGACTGCCAGACGAAATCCCTTTCGACGGCTCAGTCACCATCATCAAAACCCCCAAGCTCACAGCCAAACCCCGCGGCGCGAATCAGCAGAAGTATGTGCACAGCATTCGTTCCCACGATATCAACTTTGGCATTGGGCCAGCCGGTACAGGTAAAACCTGGCTGGCTGTAGCCTGCGCAGTAGAAGCCCTGAAAGACGAGCAAGTGAAACGGATTCTTCTGGTTCGCCCGGCGGTTGAAGCTGGCGAGAAGCTCGGCTTTCTGCCCGGTGATCTGGCACAGAAGGTCGATCCGTACCTACGCCCGTTGTACGACGCACTCTATGAAATGCTCGGGTTTGAGAATGTCACCCGTCTAATTGAGAAAAGCGTGATCGAGATTGCGCCACTGGCCTTCATGCGTGGCCGCACCCTGAACAACTCGTTTATTATTCTCGATGAAAGCCAGAACACCACCCGCGAGCAGATGAAAATGTTCCTGACGCGCATCGGCTTTGGCTCCACAGCTGTGATTACTGGCGATACAACGCAGGTGGACTTGCCCCGCGGCCAGAACTCCGGGTTGATTCACGCTGCCAGCGTTTTGAAAAACGTGACCGGCATCAGCTTTACGCGCTTTGAAGCCAAAGATGTTGTCCGCCACCCTCTGGTTCAGCGGATCGTGGAAGCTTACGATTCCCTTGATGAGGGCAACAGTAAAGGGAGCGACCGCACACAGTGAACGAGCTGACGGTTGATTTCCAAAACGTGTTCGATGGGCCTGGTGTACCTCGAGAATCCCTGTTTCAGGCATGGGCCCAAGCGGCGTGGCTGGGGGACGAACCTTCCGAAGCCACGATTCGTATTGTAGATACTGAGGAAAGCCAGGCACTGAACCACCAGTATCGGGGAAAGGACAAACCCACGAATGTGTTGTCCTTTCCATTTGAAGCGCCAGCCGGTATAACGGTGCCATTGGCAGGAGATCTCGTTATTTGCGCCCCGGTCGTTGAAAATGAGGCCCTGGAGCAACACAAAGAACCGACTACCCACTGGGCTCACATGGTGGTGCACGGCATGCTGCACCTTCAAGGCTATGACCATATTGACGACGAAGACGCAGAGGCCATGGAGGCCCTGGAAATTCGATTGCTGGCGCAGTTTGGGTTCGGCAATCCCTACGAAGCAGAGGAAACGGTAAAAGACTCATGAGCGACGACCAGTCGAGTCACAGTCAAGGCTCAAGCAAGTCTTGGCTGGAGCGTATATCACATGCTTTCTCCAGCGAGCCAGAATCTATCGAAGACGTGCTCGAAATATTAAGAAGTGCCGAATCTGAGGGCATAATCGACGTAGATGCCATGAGCATCATCGAAGGCGCCATGCAAGTGGTAGACATGCGGGTGGATGAGATAATGATCCCACGCTCCCAGATGGTCACCGTTCGCGCCTCCCAGGATCCGAAAGAATATCTCGGCGAAATCATCCGGTCTGCCCACAGCCGTTTTCCGGTGATTGGGGACAGTCAGGACGATGTCATTGGTGTTCTTCTCGCCAAAGATCTTCTGCCGCTGGCGCTTGATGATGATATGGACTGGTCTCATGTTCGGGAGCTTCTTCGCCCGCCTACGTTTGTTCCGGAAAGTAAGCGCCTTAACCAGCTGCTCAAACAGTTCAAGGAAAACCGTAATCACATGGCTATCGTCGTGGATGAATACGGTGGCACAGCAGGCCTGGTAACCATTGAAGACGTACTCGAGCAGATCGTCGGGGAAATTGAAGACGAACACGATTTCGACGAAGAGACTCACATCAAGGCCAGAGGGGATGGCTCCCATGCCGTGAAGGCAGTAACGCCAGTCGACGATTTCAATGAGTTTTTTAGCACAGGTTTCGATGAAGAAGAGTTCGATACCATTGGCGGCGTCGTACTAAAGGAATTCGGTCACCTGCCCAGACGAGGCGAAACGGTTGAATTTGGCGGTTTGCGCTTTACCATAGCCAACGCCGATAACCGTGTCATTCGTCTGTTACAGGTAACCCGTAGTGAGCCATGAGCATTTAACACCCCCTGTTTCACCATCACATTCATTGTTTTCCAACCGCTGGTTTAGCGCGGCAACCCTTTTGGTTGCCGGCGCCTTGCAAACGCTGACCTTCTCGCCTTTCCACTTCTGGTGGCTCGGGCCGGTTTCCGCACTCCTGATTCTACTGGCCTGCATTCCTCTGCCGGCCAAGCAGCTTTTCTTTGCGGGGTTACTGGTGGGCTTGGGCCTGTTTGGCTCAGGGGCCACTTGGGTTTACATCAGCATCAGCGAATTCGGCAACACCTCCATACCGGTTTCAGTTTTGCTCACGGCTGCCTTTGTGGCAGTGCTGGCCTTGTTTCCGGGTATCGCTTTCTGGTTCTGGGGCAAGCTGGCGAAGGTCAGTGCCGTACGGCGCCTCATTCTGTTCCCCGCTATCTGGATTCTTGGGGACTGGCTGCGTGGCTGGCTGTTAACTGGCTTCCCATGGCTCTATCTCGGCACCGCCCATACCGATGGCCCCCTGGCAGGGCTGGCGCCGGTAATAGGTGTTCACGGCCTTACCTTTTTGATTGCTGCAAGCGGCGCAGCCGTTTTTGGTATCGGCTGGCTATTCATCAAGCAACGCCATACCAACGCTGGCATTGTTGCCCTTGTGACACTGGTTCCGTGGCTGGCAGCCCCGGCACTGAACCGGGTTGACTGGACAGACATCAGCACGGAGCCCACGTCTGTGGCTGCCATGCAGGGCAATATCCCGCAGCTGATCAAGTGGGACCCGGAGTTTCTGAAAGACCAGATTGTGGTCTATCTAGGCATGACGGAACCTTATTGGGATGTTGATCTGATTCTGTGGCCGGAGACGGCTATCCCCATTCCCCAGGATCAGGCGGGGAAAATCATTGATCATATTGAGGAGAACCTCGGGGAAAACAGCACACTGATAACAGGCATTCCCTGGTACGGTTTCAGCGAGCGCGCCGGTGGTTTTACTTACCACAACAGCATTATGGCCATGGGCAATGGCGAGGGCATTTATCACAAGCAGAAGCTTGTACCCTTTGGGGAGTATGTTCCTCTTGAGGGTGTTCTGCGGGGGCTGATCGGCTTTTTTGATTTACCCATGTCGAGCTTTACCCGCGGCCCGAAGAACCAGTCGCCCTTGAATGCCAATGGCACAAAGGTGATGCCGTTTATTTGTTATGAAGTAGCCTACCCGGACTTTCTTGCTCGCAACGCGGTGAATTCGGATTTGTTGCTGACGATCAGTAACGATGGTTGGTTCGGGGATTCTGTGGGGCCGCTGCAGCATTTGCAGATTGCTCGCATGCGGGCTCTGGAAACCGGGCGTTATATGATTCGCGGGACCAACAATGGGGTTACGGCGATTATTGATCACAAGGGCCAGATTACGGCGCGCATTCCGCAGTTTGAGCGGGCTGTTCTGACTGGCGAGGTGTTCAAGGCCAGTGGTAGCACGCCTTATATGGTTGCGGCTTCTTGGCCAGTTCTGACGCTCGCGCTGATTTTAATTGTGTTTGTTCGTGAGCGGGTTATTCCTAAAGGCTGACCCCGCCATTGTTGTACTTGGGAGCAAGCAACCAAGGGCGGGCAGCTTTTCAAAACACGCCACAAGTACGTCCATGTAGGCTCGGCTCCGCCATCCATGGCTCCGCACGGTTTTGAAAAGCTGCCCGCCCTCGGTTGCTCCAACATTTTGCGTGCTTGCTAGACGAACTCAGCTTTCCTTTCGCGGCCAGTGACTGGTAACCCGCTTGTAGTATTGCGAACCACAGGCTTCACAGGGTTCCAGATGGCTGGTCGATGTGAGGCACAGCATGTGCTCACAATTCAAGCACTGGAACATGCCTGCAGTTGCTACTTCACCCGCAATGTATTGCCCCGCTTCACGGCTTTCGAGTTTTTGGCGCAGTGCCAAGGTATCTACCAATGTTTGGTCGGCAACCGACAACAAGCGCTCGGTCAATTGCTGTTCCAGCAATGACATATCGAGCTGCAACCATTCCGCAAGCCCCTCGCCTGTTTCATCTACAAAGCTCAGGAGATGCTCCAGATCTCTCTGAAGGTAGGTGCCAAGGAGGCTTATCTCGTCCTTGGTCATTTCCTCCAGTTCTTGCTCAACCTCAATTGCCTTCTCCACCTCCTCTTCCAGGGTATCCAGTGAGGTTCCCTGTATTGCTTTTAAACGGGTCTGCACCCGCTCGAGCATGCGGTCGTATACCTCGAGAGCTTTTCCTGAGAGGTGGTTTCTTTCCGGCGCTGTCATCACGTTTTCCTTTTATGGATGCCATAAGTTCATTGTGGGCCATCGCCTGCAGCCCGACAAGCATGTGGCCGGAACAGCTCCCGGGATCGTGCGGAGCCATGGATGGCGGAGCCGAGCCTACATGGACGTACTTGCGGCGTATCCCGGGAGCTGTTCCGGCCACATGCGACAGCTCCAAGGCTCTAGGCCATACCATGACGGACTACCTGTTACGCCTTGTGTGCGTTAGAATGTTCGGCCGCTCCGCACATCATTTTGATACAGGGTAACTTTAGTAATGGCAGGTATGGACGAGCACTACAATCCCCGTGACGTTGAACACAATGCGCGCACCTTCTGGGACGAGAACAAAACCTTTGAAGTCAGGGAAGATCCGGACAAACCCAAATACTACTGCCTGTCCATGTTCCCCTACCCCAGCGGCAAGCTGCACATGGGGCACGTACGCAACTACACCATCGGCGATGTAATTTCCCGCTACCAGCGCATGCAGGGTAAAAACGTTATGCAGCCCATGGGCTGGGATGCGTTTGGCCTGCCCGCTGAGAACGCTGCCATTGCAAACAAAACCGCGCCAGCGAAGTGGACTTATGCCAACATCGAATACATGAAAAACCAGCTCAAGCAGCTGGGTTTTGGTTACGACTGGAGCCGCGAGCTGGCTACCTGCAAGCCGGACTATTATCGCTGGGAGCAGTGGTTTTTCGCGCGGCTTTACGAAAAAGGCCTGGTGTACAAGAAAATGTCCACCGTGAACTGGGACCCTGTGGATCAGACCGTTCTCGCCAACGAGCAGGTGGTTGATGGTCGCGGCTGGCGCTCCGGCGCGCTGGTTGAAAAGAAAGCCATACCCCAGTGGTTTATCCGCATTACCGATTATGCCGAAGAACTGCTGAACGACATGGACGATATGGATGGCTGGCCGGAGCAGGTCAAGACCATGCAGCGAAACTGGATCGGCAAGTCTGTTGGCACTGAGCTCACCTTCCCGCTGAAAGACGGCGAAGAAGGTTTGACGGTATACACCACCCGCCCGGACACCCTGATGGGCGTCACCTACATGGCGATCGCCGCTGAGCATCCGTTGGCCAAAGCTGCTGCCGAGCGTCATCCGGACGTTGCACGTTTTGTGGATGAGTGTCGCAATAGCAAGACTGCGGAAGCCGATATGGCGACCATGGAGAAAAAGGGTATAGATACCGGCTTCAAGGTCGTGCACCCACTGACCCAGGAAGACATTCCTGTGTGGGTAGCTAATTTTGTGCTCACTGATTATGGCACCGGCGCCCTGATGGCCGTACCAGGTCACGACGAGCGTGACCATGAATTTGCGCTGAAGTATCGCCTGCCAATCAAGCAGGTTATTTCCGCCAGTGACAAACCTGACATTGATGTGCAGGAACAGGCATTCACGGAAAAAGGCGTGCTTGTATCCTCCGGCAAATACAGCGGGTTGACCAGTGATGAAGCCTTCGAGGCCATTGCGGATCATCTCGAACAGACGGGTATCGGCAAGCGCACCATCAACTACCGTCTACGCGACTGGGGCGTATCGCGCCAGCGCTACTGGGGCGCACCCATTCCCATGGTTACACTGGCGGACGGCACCCAGCACCCGGTTCCGGACGACCAGTTGCCTGTAAGGCTACCCGAAGACGTCGAAATGACCGGCGTACAATCTCCGATCAAAGCAGATCCCGAGTGGGCCAAAACCAGTTTTGAGGGCCAGCCGGCCACGCGCGAAACCGACACTTTTGACACCTTCATGGAGTCGTCCTGGTATTACGCCCGCTTCTGCAGCCCGAATTACGACAAAGGCATGCTCGACCCGGCTGCGGCAAACTACTGGCTGCCGGTCGATCAATATATCGGCGGTATCGAACACGCCATCCTGCACCTGCTGTACGCGCGTTTCTTCCACAAGCTCCTGCGGGATGTTGGTCTGGTAAACAGTTCAGAGCCTTTCAAGCGGTTGCTGACCCAAGGTATGGTGTTGGCAGACACCTACTATCGTGAAGATGATAAGGGCGGCAAGATCTGGATCGCCCCCGCAGACGTCGTTGTAGAGCGGGATGACAAAGGCCACGCCATTGGCGCGGTACACAAGGAAGATGGCCAACCTGTTATCGCCGGTGGCGTAACCAAGATGTCCAAATCGAAGAACAACGGCATCGACCCACAGTCCATTATTGATGCCCACGGCGCTGACACAGTCCGCCTGTTCATGATGTTTGCAGCTCCGCCTGAGCAGTCTCTTGAGTGGTCAGACAGCGCTGTAGATGGCGCTCACCGTTTCCTCAAGCGCCTATGGCGTCTGGTGAACGAACAAGTTACAGGTGGGGCCGCGCCTGCAATGGATCTGAGCGCCCTGAACGACGCTCAGAAAGATCTGCGCCGCAAAACCCATGAAACCATTACCAAGGTGAGCGACGATATCAGCCGCCGCCTGACGTTCAACACCGCTATCGCGGCAGTGATGGAACTGCTCAACGATGTTAGCCGCCTCAACAATGACGAGCCACAAACCCGCGCTGTTCGTCAGGAAGCCCTGGAAGCGGCCGTGGTGATGCTGGCGCCGATCGTGCCTCACGTCTGCCACACCCTTTGGTACGCCTTGGGCCACAGCAACCCGGTTGTTGATGCACCTTGGCCGGTAGCCGATGAATCGGCCATGGTTCGCAGCCAGATTCAGGTGGTACTGCAGGTTAACGGCAAAGTGCGCGCCAAAATCGACGTGCCCGCAGACATCAACTCGGCCGATCTGGAAACCGAGGCACTAAACAACGAAAATGTTATTCGCTTTATCGAAGGCGCCACAGTTCGCAAGGTTATTGTTGTGCCAGGCAAGCTAGTCAACGTGGTCGCTAATTGACATGAGGCTCCGCACCCTGCAGTCAGACACTATCAAGCTTATTGCCACACTCGTTGTGGCTACCGGCCTGAGTGCCTGTGGCTTTCAGCTGCGGGGTGCGCCGCCAGTTTCATCAGCGCTCGAGCCCCTTGAGTTAATTTGCCAATCCCCGGTGCCTACCTCCCTTTGTCAGTCTGTACGGGAACAGCTTGAACTGGGCGGAGTGGAACTCGCTACAAACCAGAACGCAAATTACCGGCTCAGAATCCGTGACTTTGCGCAGGACCGCCGCGCCTCAGCCATTACCGTTCAGGCCGCAGCTGCAGAATATACTCTCAGGCAGTCCGTCGATCTTGAGCTGGTCAGCGCCGACGGCATTCCAATCATCGCCAGTACACGCCTCACAACCACTGAGAGTTACAGGTACGATGAAACGAACGTGCTTGCCAAACAGCGAGAGGAAGAAAACCTGCAGCAACAGCTGAGCGATCGTTTGGCTCAACAGATTATCTTCCGCCTTGCGCCGATAACCGAAAAGCGGCTGCAGGAAATTCGGAGTAATCATCAGAGCACCGATACTCCGCCCGACTCGCAACCTGCCAAGCCATGAAAACCAATCCGGGCCAACTACCACAGTTGCTCCAGAAAGGTCTGGCACCGGTTTATCTGGTTTCCGGAGACGAGCCCCTGCTGGTACAGGAATGTTGTGATCAGATCCGACGTGCAGCCAAAGAAGCCGGTTTCATCGATCGTCTGACCTTCCACGCCGATCAGCAACTCGACTGGAACATGGTAGCCGATGAATTCAGTGCCATGTCACTGTTCTCTGATCGGCGTCGAATCGAAATTCGACTGCCCACGGGAAAGCTGGGAGATGGCCGCGCGGTTCTGGAACAGGTTCTTGCTCAGCCGCCCGAAGATATTATCGTCCTGCTGATCAGCACCCGCCTGGACGCCGCAGAAACCCGGCGAAAATGGTACAAAGAACTTCAATCCACAGGAGTCCATGTGCCGGTATGGCCAGTGGACGCCGACAAGTTCCCGGGATGGCTGCAGCAACGAGCAAAAAAACAGGGGCTGAGCCTGACCCGTGGAGCCCTTGCAATGCTGACGGAAAGGCTCGAGGGGAACCTGCTAGCCGCCAGTCAGGAGCTCGACCGGCTAGCCCTCCTGAGCAATGGCGACACTATTGATGAAGAAACAATAGAACGAGCCGTTCAGGACAGCTCCCGCTTTAACGGATTTGAATTGGTAACTGAACTCCTCACTGGCCGCGCCGCCCACGCTGGTAAGGTAATTGGTGTTCTGCAGCAGGAAGGCGAAAACCCACTGGGCCTGTTGGCGGTATTGACTCGCGACATCAACCTGCTGCTCGAATTGAAGACAGGTGAGAACCGATCAGAAAACCCCTCATCGTTCTTTAAGAAGCGTGGCGTATTTCAGCCACAGCGAGCCCGGGCGTTGGAGCAGGCAGCCAGACGATTAAATCCCTTGCAGTTGCATGAAGCCCTGAAACTATGTAGCCAGATCGATCGCGCTGCAAAAGGCTATGACGAACTTTCCCCTTGGCACTACCTGCGCGACATGTCTGCACTTTTGAGCGCCCGCCCCTGATAGGCACGCAAGTACATCTCGTGGACCAAGACACCAAAGAATTCGCAAAAACTCCCCTGAAAGTGTTAAGCCGTTAACACATAGCTACAATTGTTTACGGTAAGGCCCCTTGTGCTAAAGGCAGTTATGTCATAATCCTATATAAGTGAGCTGAGCGTCATAAATTTTACAAAAACACGCTTACAGACACTGCGAGGGATGAATGATATATGAAAAAGATTTTTCTTCTTCTTAGCACATCCGTGCTCCTGCTGACCGCAACCTTCGTTATTGGTCAGAACACCCGCTTCAGTGACCCGAAGACGGTCATTGAGGAACAATTCTGGGGTAATTTGTACGCAGATGGCGGCAAGTCATTCTTCTGCGACGAGCAGTTTGCCACCAAAGGTTTTATGTTCACTCAGGGCTATATATACCCGCTCGCAGATATACGGAACGCTTTGTCTTGCGGCACAACTCGCCAGTGCGAACAAGATAACCGATACCGGCAGATTGCCTCCGACCTTCACAACATGATTCCTGTGCGCAACCGCACAGAACTCCGGCGCCGCAATGCCCGCTACGAGGAACTGGGGGCATTGATCAAGGCAGATGATTGTGGCATTCGGGAAAGCAGCATCCTCTTTGAGCCACCTCCAAAAGTGAAAGGCGATGTCGCTCGGAGCATGGGTTACATGGTGGGCACCTACGGCCTTCCCTGGTTAGGATCGCCCCAGGTATTTCAAGGCTGGAACCGATCCGACCCACCGGATGACAGGGAACTTTCCCGGCACAAGAGGGTGGCAGAGATTCAGGGTAATGAGAATCCTTATATTACCGACCCAAGCCGAATGGAGCGCCTATAAAAAAAGCAGGCCCTGGGGCCTGCTTTTTTATTCACCGGAAGGCGCTCACCTAAAGTGGCGCCTCATCTTCTTGCCATCAGCAATCAGAACTCATCGGCGGTATGCGCCATCATAGAGTCACTTCCGCTGCGAATACTTTCCGCAAGAGAAACAGTCTTCGGCAACAGACGATCATAATAGAAGCGCGCAGTTTTCAGCTTGCCACTATAAAAACCGGACGTGTCATCGCTGGCTTTCGGTGCTGCGGCCTTCACAATACGCGCCCACATATAACCCACAGCAGTCATCCCGAACAGGTCGAGATAGTCAACAGAGGCCGCACCAACGGCGTCAGGATTATCTGATGCTTGCTTGATGACGTGCTCAGTTACGTCAGACAAACGCTCGAACGCCGCTGCAAGTGGTTCCAGATAAGGGCGCAGACTTTCCTCACCGCTGTTCTCTTCGATGAAGCTGGCTACATCTTCTGCAAACAGTTCATAGAGCTTACCCTGGCTACCAACCACTTTACGGCCCATCAGGTCCAGTGCCTGAATACCATTAGTGCCTTCGTAGATCTGGGTAATTCGGCAGTCACGAACCAATTGCTCCTGACCCCATTCACGAATGAAGCCATGCCCACCGAATACTTGTTGACCCAGGATACAGGCTTCCAGGCCACGGTCGGTCAGGAACGCTTTGGCAACCGGAGTCAGCAGGGCAACCATGCCCTCCGCATGCTTGCGACGATCTACTTCTGCAGCATCGGCATACTTGGAAATATCCAGCCACTGCGCCACGTAGGTAGAGAAAGCACGGCCGCCTTCAACATAGCTTTTCATGGTGAGCAACATGCGCCGCACGTCCGGATGTACCAGAATAGGGTCTGCTGCTTTTTCCGGCTGCTGTGCTCCGGTAGGTGCACGACTCTGGATGCGATCCTTGGCATATTCCACAGCGTTCTGCAGGGAAGCTTCGGCTGCACCAATACCCTGGATGCCCACGCCCAAACGCTCGTAGTTCATCATGGTGAACATGGCGTTCAGCCCTTTATTCTCCTCACCTACAAGCCAGCCTTTTGCTCCGTCATAGTTCATCACGCAAGTTGCAGAGGCTTTGATACCCATCTTTTTCTCGATGGAGCCACAGCTGAAGCTGTTGCGCTCGCCCAAGGATCCGTCTTCGTTCACCATGAACTTGGGAACTAACAGCAGGGAAATACCCTTTGGACCTTTCGGGGCGCCCGGCAGCTTGGCCAGTACCAGGTGAATGATATTCTCCGCCATATCGTGCTCGCCCCAAGTAATAAAGATCTTGGTGCCAGTCACGTTAAACGAACCGTCGTCGTTCGGCTCAGCCTTGGTGCGAATAATGCCGAGGTCGGTTCCTGCGTGAGGCTCTGTGAGATCCATGGCGCCCGCCCATACACCTGAATACATGTTGGGCAAGTACTTTTCTTTCAGTTCCTGACTGCCGTGTGCATCCAGTGCGAGGCAAGCCCCCGCGGTCAGCATAGGTGCCAAGCCGAAGGACATGTTCGCGCCCTGCATCATTTCCTCAAACTGTGCCACCAGAGTTTTAGGCATGCCCATGCCACCAAACTCAGGATTGCCACCAAGACCATTCCAGCCACCTTCAACGATTGTCTGGTAGGCTTCTTTAAAGCCATCCGGCGAGGTCACTTCACCTTCATTCCACTGGCTGCCCTGCTCATCCGCTTCACGGTTCAGAGGGGCAAGCACGCCGCTGGTAATTTTGCCGGCTTCTTCCAGAATCGCATCGGCGGTGTCCGGATCTACGTTCTCAGCAACTTTGGGCAGGGATGCCCAAAGTGCAGGTGCGTCAAAAACTTCGTTCAGAATAAAACGCATGTCGCGCAAAGGCGCCTGATAATCGGCCATGTAAACTCTCCAGGTTCCACAAAAAATCTGGCAGGTATTCTACCTCAAAACCACCTGCAACTCATGAAAAAAGCCCGGCTCCTGGGAGCGCGGGCTTTCTCTTACCGGTTAACCTTAAACGCTCGAATAAATCAGAACGAGAAAGACTCTTCCGGCATATCCAGCAGAGTATCAGCCCCTGCCAGCATGGTTACTGCGTGAGTCTTGGTACGCGGCAGCATGCGGGTGAAGTAGAAGCGTGCAGTTTGCAGCTTGGCCTTATAGAAGGCCTCTTCGCTTGTGCCAGCGTCCAGCTTATCCTGCGCAAGCTTGGCCATGCGCGCCCACAGATATGCAAAGACTGCATAACCGGAGTACATCAGATAATCAACAGAGGCAGCACCCACTTCTTCACGATTCTTCATGGCGGTCATGCCCACTTTCATGGTCAGATCGCCCCACTCCTTGTTCAGCGCCGCAAGCGGCTCAACGAACTGCTTCAGCTGCTCGTTGTCGGCATTTTCCTTGCAGAAGGTGTGAACCTGCTTGGTAAAGCCTTTCAGCGACTCGCCCTGGGTCATCAGAACCTTACGGCCCAGTAGATCCAGCGCCTGAATACCGGTAGTGCCCTCGTAAATCATGCCAATACGAGCATCACGTACGTTCTGCTCCATGCCCCACTCGGAGATGTAACCGTGACCACCAAACACCTGCATGCCCAGGTTGGCCGCTTCATAACCGATCTCGGTCAGGAACGCCTTGGCGATCGGAGTCAGGAAGCCTAGTGCTTCGTCAGCTTCTTTGCGCTCTTCGTCTGTTTTACCACGTCCAACGAGATCCGCCTTCTGTGCAGTCAGGTAGATCAGTGCACGGGCGCCTTCTGCAACGGCTTTCTGAGTCAGCAGCATGCGTCGCACATCCGGGTGCACAATAATCGGGTCGGCATAGCCTTCCGGATTCTTTGGACCACTCAGTGAGCGCATGGCCAGACGATCTTTGGCGTATGCCAGTGACCCCTGGAAGCCCATTTCCGCAGCACCCAGGCCCTGGATAGCAGTACCGATACGGGCCACGTTCATGAAGGTGAACATGCAATTCAGGCCGCGGTTCTCAGGCCCGATCAGCCAGCCTTTGGCGCCATCGAAGTTCATCACACAGGTAGCATTACCGTGAATACCCATTTTGTGCTCGATAGAACCACAGGATACGGCGTTGCGCTCACCAGCAGATCCGTCTGCTGAGGGCAGGCACTTGGGTACGATAAACAAGGAAATGCCCTTGGTACCTTCAGGTGCACCCGGCAGACGAGCCAGAACGATGTGAATAATGTTGTCGGTCATGTCGTGTTCACCGGCCGAGATGAAAATCTTGGTGCCGGTAATGCTGTAAGAGCCGTCTGCATTAGGCTCTGCCTTGGTACGCAGGGTGCCCAGATCCGAGCCGCAATGGGCTTCGGTCAGACACATGGTACCTGTCCACTCACCGCTGATCATTTTGGTAAGATAAGTTTGCTTCTGCTCTTCAGTACCATGCGCTTCCACAGTGTTGATAGCGCCGTGGCTCAGGCCAGGGTACATACCCCAGGACCAGTTGGCGGTGCCATTCAGCTCGCTCATCACAATACCCAGCGAGTCTGGCAGGCCTTGACCACCGTAGTTGGGATCAGCTGCCAGCGACGGCCAGCCACCTTCAACATACTGGTCGTAAGCTTCTTTAAAGCCAGCCGGTGTTTTAACGCCGTCTTCGCTCCATGTGCAGCCTTCTCTGTCGCCTACCGGATTCAGCGGTGACAGTACCTGCTCAGCAAACTTTGCACCTTCCTGGATGATGGCATCAACCATATCCGGAGTTGCGTCTTCAGCGCCTTCCAGATTGGCGTAGTGGGCCTCGCTGTCGAGCAGCTCGTTCATTACGAATTTGATATCACGCAGGGGCGCTTTGTACTCAGGCATTTAAACCACCTCGGTTTTCGGTCTTGGCTGAAAAAGTAATAACAGCTCGCGGCCTTGGGTTTGCTCAGACACTGCAACAGGATGCGCTGCAGCATTAATTAAACACTTGTTTGAAACATACGTTTAGAGGCACAGAATTGTCAATAGCCGGGCGAATAATTTGTGTAGATTTTGGTCACCAGAGCACTCTTCAGCGGCTCAATCCAAACCTGAAAACCCAACGGGCACCCGCGGTTAGCCAGCACTCGAATCGATACAGGCATTTATGGATTTGTAACGGGAGAGGCCCAAGTTAATAGCAGGCTAACAGATGATAAATTCAGACTGAAATGGGTAGAAACCCATCCCCTGAGGAGGCAGACTCTGGCCCAAACGCTGCAATATTCTGATAGGAATTCCTGGCCTGCAGCGCAGCTCTGGGCAATGGCTGATCAGCGCTACTCTGAGAGCGCTCACCCTGCTCGGCACCGGATGGTGCTTCGTCACTTTCACTCGCAGCAGTCGCCGGCTTATCTGCATTGGAGTCAGAAGATTTCTGCTCCAGGGCAAGCTCGGACTGGGCCTGCAGCATAACCTGCATGGCTTGAGCGGCCACAGCGCGATCCTGACCGGAAGGTTCTGCCGGCGCCATCGCTGCCGAGCGCACCACCCGCATTTTTTCGATGGTTGCCTGAGGGTCGCCGTTGACGGGTGACATATCAATCGACACTTCGCCACCCACCGCGTATTGGGCACCATCGGGCCCCCGCTGATAGGAAAGTGATATCGCACCCGCATATTGACCACCCACTGCCTGATGCGCAGCTTCATGGGCACGCACTTCACGATCCCGGGCTTTGAGCTCGGTAAGTTCCTTCAGCTCCGCCTCATCCAGACCGCCGACCTTTTTTTCCGAGGCATCCGCTTCTACAGCCTTGCGGTTTGCACCCGATGATTCGTTTTCATCTGCAGCCGAAACGGCTTGCCTGCCGGTTTCCGAAGGCGCCTCACCCGTCGCATTGCCAGTGTTGCGAGACTCGCGGACAGCCGGAGCAAGAGGATTATAAGTTGAGTTCGATAACGGGCCGGATGATTCGCTGGCTGGAGGGCTGCCAGAACCACTCCTGGTGGAGTAGCTTGATATTGCTGGGGGAAGTGACGAAAGCGGACTCACGACAAAAATGCTCAGACCACTATGTCGAGCAGCGTGCCAAGGGTTTCATCGGCAACTTTCACCACCTGCGACGAGGCCTCAACGCTACGCTCGTAGAGTTTCAGGTCCATAATCGGCTCAATCAGGCTGCTTCCGGTTTCTGCGCTACCTTGAGGGCCATCCGCACCCGCACGGGCAATTTTGCGGGCGGCATTTTCCATGCCGTACATGCCGTCCTGAATACCTTGCATGCCAATTGCGAGTGTATTATTGATCATAACTGCAGTTTCCGGTGACCATTAATTGACACTATTAGGGCATATTATTGATCAATTTTCAAACAGTGAATCAATATTTAGGTACTCGCTCAAGGTTTTGGGGTTGGCCTCCTCGATCCAGGGTATTACCCCAAGGCAAGGGGTTGGGAGCTGCCCCATCAGATAGCTCAGGGTTTCCTGCTCACAACTCATTGCCACAGATTCGGTGCGGTTAGCCACCCACCCTGCCAGCACCAAGCCATCGTTAAGAATTGCTTCTGCCGTTAACAAGGCATGATTGATACACCCCAGTTTGAGCGAAACCACCAGAAGCACCGGCACCCCCAGCTCACGAGGCACTGCAGAGTACACTTCCCGGTCGTTCAGCGGCACTCGCCAGCCACCTGCACCTTCAATAAGCAAAAGGTCCGCCGGCCGCATCTGCATGCCACGACTAAAGCCAATCAACCGATCCGCGGTTACAGCTCGCCCGGCTTGCACAGCTGCGACATGGGGCGCAATGGCCGGTTCCAGAGCGATGGGGTTTACAAGATCGTAAGCGAGAGATTCCGTGGCCGCACGCTGGAGCATCAGAGCATCATCATTCCGCAGCCCATCCGGCGTCTGGTCACAGCCGGAGGCAATAGGCTTCATACCCAAGGTGCGCTTGCCGATCGCTTTCGCGGCTTCCAGAATTGCAGCAGACACCATGGTCTTACCAACGCCGGTATCTGTTCCTGTCACAAAAAATGTTTTTTTAGCCATAAAAGCCAGTCAGCCCATTTGTTTATTAATCATTGTATTGCCGTTGGCGTCAGGACCTGACCAGTAAACCCAGGCTGCTTCGTAGCTTGCCATAACACCTCCCTCTGGGGCTGCAGGGTAATGCTGGCACATAGCGCGAAAGCGGCCTGGTGCTGTTACCGTTTGGCGCCTGTCGGCATGTTTGTAGCCCGCACCTAATTGCTTCAGCTCCGCTGCGAGAGAAAGGGGAGAAGCGTAAGGCAGAAGCAACGTACGCGTTTCAACATCGGCTCCGGGCAACTCATCGAGCACCGAGCACCTGAACGCTGCTTCCGTCTCAAACCGATTGATATGTCTCTGACCCGGGTCCGCTTTCTGCCAAGCTTGATCCAATTCCTTCAAGGTTCCCTCCAGAAGCGTTGAAATCATTAATTTGCCTCCGGGCCTGAGCACCCGCCGACACTCCTGAAGAACTCTGGCTGGCGTCGCACACCACTGGATCATGAGATTACTGAAGATCAGATCACAGCTTTGGTCGGGCAACGGAATAGCCTCGGCATCCGCAACCACCCATGCGACGCCAGGAGGGCTATGCGCGCCCGCGTGCTCAATCATGCCGGGCGAAAGATCCATGCCTGTCACGCTCCCCGGGGGCATGAGATTGGCCAACATGCGGGTAAACCAACCGGTGCCACAGCCAAGATCCAGAACGCGGGCGCGATCTGGATCAGTTTGCCCTTCCAGCCTCTCGAGCATCGCGTCGCCCATCAGCCGTTGCAAGCGGGACGCGCTCTCATAGGTGTCTCGGGCCTTACCGAACTCTCGAGCTATATCGCCCTTGCTTGCCGGGCAGGAAACAGTCGCTGCGAAAATACTCATGACGCCATACCATGGGAGGATTCGAGAAACTGCTCAATTACCGCTAAGCACTCATCTGCAAACACGCCACCTGGCCAATGGGCCATGCCGGGAATGCTGATTTCGATAGAAGAAGGTTGAGTTTCCAATGCGCCCGCCCAAGTCGACACCACCTGATCGCAGGCACCGGTTATATGAAGTACAGGAACATTCACACGGGACCACAACAGGCGCTGATCACTTCGCTCCAGCCACTTGAGACTCTTCACCAAATTAGAATGAGCTACCGGCGCGCCCTGACCAAGCCAGATTTTAAGGCGCTGACGCTCGGCCACAGCGTTTGCTGAGCCACTTATCATCAACAGAAGAAAATGCATCCAGTAACGCTCAGGCTCACGTTTTAAACCTTTACTGAAGGCTCCGAACTCTTCCTCAGACATTCCGTTAAGCCAGCGTTCATCAGCAATAAACTTGGGAAAACCCGCCAGCGTGATCGCAGCAGGTACCGCGCTGGCGTTCCTGCTCGCGGCCGCCATAACAACCTGCGCGCCGAGAGACCACCCCATCCAGACCGAGGGCCCGGGATACCGGGATAAAAGCTCATCGGCCACGTCCGCCACCGAATCGCAGCGTGCTATAAGGTCGTCATTCAGAGACACCACCTCAACCGTGCCTGGCCAGGACCGGTAAAGATCCTCCAACATTTCTGCGCGTACACCCCAGCCTCCAACGACAACAAGGCGCCCGCCCTCTCGAGGAAAACTCATACCGCAACACCCTCGCCAACCAGCAAGTGCCGACAATCCGCCAGCGCCCGAATCAGGCTATCCAGATCCTCATGGGAATGAGCCGCGCTAAAGGTAACCCGCAATCGCGCCTCACCGGCTGGCACCGTTGGTGGACGAATGGCCGTCACCAGCAACCCCCGCTCTTCAAGTGCCTGACTCAGCGCCAGAGCAGCCCAGTTGTCACCTACCATAATGGGTTGAATGGGTGTGCGTGAGGGCATAAGCGAGTAGCCCATAGCTATCGCTTCCTGCCGAAAGCGATCGATCAGACTCTGCAGGTGGGTTCGCCGCTCACTGCCCTGCTCTATCAAATCAATACTGTTTAAACTGGCTAAAGCTAGTGCCGGAGGCATGGCCGTGGTGTAGATATAGGTACGAGCCTTCTGCACCAAATAATCCATCAACACCTCAGGCCCCGCCACAAACGCCCCACTGGTGCCCGCGGCCTTGCCCAAAGTGCCGATAAGAACCGGCACATCCTCTTCCGACAGACCAAGCTCAGCCACACTCCCCTGCCCACGCGGCCCTAGCACCCCGAAACCGTGAGCGTCGTCCACCACCAACAAAGCATCGTGCTCCCGACACACCGCCGCCAACTCCCGCAGCGGCGCCACATCGCCATCCATACTGAACACACCGTCTGTTACCACCAGCTTGTGGCCCGACGTCTCAGCCAGCATGGCCGCAAGCGACCCTACATCCCCATGACCATACCGACGCACCTTCGCCCGACTAAGAATACAGCCATCGATAATAGAGGCATGATTCAGGCGATCCGAAAAAACCGTATCGCCACGCCCCACCAGCGCAGAAATCACACCTAGATTAGCCATATAACCGGTAGAGAAAAACAACGCAGAACTTCGCCCGGTAAACGCCGCAAGACGTTCTTCCAACAAGTGATGCGCCTCATGGTGCCCACAAACAAGATGAGAAGCCGCACCACCCAACCCCGTTTTAGGCAAGGCATCTGTGAGAGCTTCAATATTGGAAGGGTGATTGGCAAGACCAAGGTAGTCGTTGCTGCAAAACGAAAGTAACCGCTTACCATTAGCGATCAAAACCGGCTGCTGAGGCCCGGAAATATGCCGGCGCGTTCTGTATAGCCCAGCCTGTTTTCGTTGTTCCAGTTCAGCGGTGAAATCACGCACGAGTGAGCATCCAGAGAAACGACCAACGTGTGTATGTACTGGCCGGGAAATGATTGAGCGGAAGGCAACCGAATACTATGAGCAGCGGGTGGGGGCTTCTTCTCGGAATTGTAGAGGGCCAAGGACGGCCCGAAACAAGCGCACAGGGATGTGCTTGTAGCGTATCCCGAGAAGAAGCCCCCACCCGCTGCCTACTCGGTGTTTGTTTAAGCAGTTTGCCGAGAAGCGTCATAAAATAAATGTCGAGTAGCCTCGTGCTCCAAAGCCTCGACGATCACCTCTTCATCCTGCGCCTCAGAAGCACACTGCTCCCGCTTCTCCGGCCGAATCCCCAAGCGCCGGAACAACGCCATATCCGCATCCGCCTCCGGGTTCGAAGTCGTCAACAGCTTCTCGCCATAGAAAATCGAATTCGCCCCAGCCAGAAAACACAGCGCCTGCATCTGCTCATTCATCGTCTCCCGACCCGCAGACAAACGCACATGGGAAGCCGGCATCATGATTCGAGCTACCGCAAGAACACGAATAAACTCAAACGGATCCAGATCCTCCACATCCTCCATCGGAGTTCCCTTCACCTTCACCAACATATTCACCGGCACACTTTCAGGATGTTGCGGAAGATTCGCCAGTTGAACCAACATGCCAACCCGATCATCCTCATCTTCCCCCATACCCATAATACCGCCACAGCACACCTTCATACCGGCATTACGCACGTTTTCCAACGTATCCAGGCGATCCTGATAGGTACGAGTAGTAATAATGTGGCTGTAGTACTTCTCGGAGGTATCCAGGTTATGGTTGTAGTAATCCAGACCAGCCTCAGCCAGCTCTGCCGCCTGCTCAGGCTTCAACATGCCCAGCGTCATGCAGGTCTCAAGGCCGAGGGATTTAACTTCCCGAACCATATCCAGAACATACGGCATATCCTTCACTGTAGGGCTACGCCATGCAGCGCCCATACAGAAACGTGATGCGCCTTTTTCCCGCGCAGCCCGGGCCTCTGCAACCACCTTCTCAAGTTCCAGCAGCTTTTCCTTTTCCAGCCCGGTGTTGTAGTGACCGCTCTGAGGGCAGTATTTGCAATCCTCCGGACATGCGCCTGTCTTGATAGAAAGCAGAGTGCTTACCTGCACCTCATTGGGATCAAAATTCTGGCGGTGTACCGACTGAGCACGGAACAACAAGTCATTAAACGGAAGCTCGAAAAGTGAGCGCGCTTCCTGAAGCGTCCAATCGTGACGTAATGCGGTGGCAGTCATGCAGAAGTCCTGTTAACCTTTTTCGGTCTCTGGGTTTACGGATGAATCAGATGATAAAGGGACTGAGCTGGCTGTCAACCTTAAATTCCAAACTGGTTAACAGCGAGAAAACCAAAGGCGACTGTGTCGGCTGCCTTTCTTCTAATGCCAACAATGGTTTATGCGAATGTTGCCAGGCCGATCTTCCGGTTAACCGGTGGCACTGTCGCTGCTGTGCCCTACCAATGTCGCACGTCGGCAATGAGCTGGCGTGCGGCCACTGCCTGATATCACCGCCCCCCTTCGATCGCTCATTTATACCCTGGCGCTACCAGTATCCGGTCGACGGCATGATCAGCCGATATAAATACAACCGGCAGCACAAGTTTGTCCGACCTCTGATTGCAGGCCTTACGGCCCACCTCGAATCGACATTTCGGGATCAAACCCATGAAAAACCGCAGGTGCTCATTCCCTCACCCATGATTTCTGCGCGCCGTCGCGAGCGTGGGTTCAATCAGGCCCGGGATATAGCCGAACGGCTGGGGGATGCTCTGGATATTCCGGTCGATGCTGGGATTGTCCGCAGGGTTCGAAAAGTGCAGGCTCAGCGCGGTCTGAGCAGAGAAGCCAGGCTGCAAAATCTACGCGGCGTATTTGAGGTGTGTGCGAAGGTACCAGAGCGGATTGCCATTGTGGATGACGTGGTGACGACCGGAGCAACCGTAAGAATACTCGCGTCTGCTCTGCGGGACGCAGGCGCAAAAGAGATTCAGGTTTGGGCCTTGGCCAGAACGCCGGGATAAAACTTCCTGGCTGTTACGTCAGTTTGTCCCTCACCAAACCCGCAATGGCCAAACAGGATGTCAGCCCAGGTGACTCGATACCAAACAGGCTTACCAGCCCTGGAACACCATGCTCCTGGGGGCCGTCAATCCGGAAATCAAAAAAGCCGCCCTCCGCATCTTTCAGCTTTGGCCGGATCCCCGCATACGCTGGCTGAAGACGCTCTGGTGCAAGGCCGGGCCACCACTGCCGGATACCCGCCACAAAGGAATGCACCCGTTCAGGATCAACCCCGTAACCCTCCCTCTCTATCCATTCCACATCCGGGCCAAAACGCGCCTGACCAGCAAGATCGAGGGTCAGGTGAACGCCCAGCCCGCCCGGTTCCGGAACCGGATAGATCAGGTTTTTGAAAGGGTGACGACCGCCGTAGCTGAAATAGACGCCCCGGGCGAACCATTGCGAGGGCTTTTGCACATCGGGAAGCCCTTCCCAGTTCCCGGTCAGTGGCACCGCACCCAAGCCCGCGGCATTTACAAGATTTCGCGCCCTGACCCTTAAAGGTTCAGCACCACCAACCCATAAAACATGCGAGTCTCCCCCAGTCTCTATGCGCTCAACCGGCGAACGCAGCACCAGCGAGCCACCCGCATCTTCCAATTCACCCAGCAGGGCAAGCATCAAGCCATGGGTGTCGACTATGCCGGTCTCCGGCGACCAGAGCCCGGCACTGACGCACACTTCAGGCAACTGCCGAGCAACGGTGGGACCGTCGAACAACTCCAAGGGAACAAAGTTGGCTAACGCTTGAGCTTGAATATCTTCAAGCCCGGTATTTTGCACCTCACTGGTAGCGACAATCCACTTGCCGCATTTTTGATACCCGACTTTATGGCTTTCGCAGTATTGGTACAACTGCCGCCGACCTTCAACACAAAGCCGGGCTTTGAGGGAGTTTGCCGGGTAGTAGATTCCTGCGTGAATGACTTCGCTATTACGAGATGAGATACCTTCACCAAAATGATCTCCAGCCTCCAGCACAATCACCTCGTACCCGGCTTGCGCCATAGCTCTGCCCACCGCGAGGCCAACCACTCCAGCCCCGATAACCAGGGTATCCACTTCCAGAATATCGCTTTCCACCGACTGCCCCTGCTGCCTGTAAATTAACCTGTCCCGAAAATGGGAACCGAGACCGTTTACGTTAACCCAATCTCTGGCATGCCGGAACCCATAGGAACATCCCGCACTCGCATTACGGGAGCGCTTTCAAGCAGGTATACTTGGGCCCAACATTTACCAGCATGGCCTCGCCTTATGATGAACGTTTCAGCCCATCCATACGATGCCTTAACCCCGGACGCCATTCTGGATGCGATGGAGGATGCCGGTTTCGCAGTAAGCGGTCGTCTATTTGCCCTGAACAGCTATGAAAACCGGGTGTATCAGGTAGGGCTGGATGAAGGCGCTCCGGTGATCGCCAAGTTCTATCGCCCAGGCCGCTGGACCGAAGAGCAGGTGCGTGAGGAGCACGAGTTTACCCGTGAACTTCTAGCCGCCGACATTCCCGTCGTGGCGCCCCTGGTGATGCCTTCCGGGGACACTCTCGGCAAACATGGCGATTTCATGTTTGCCACATTTAACCAGCGTGGCGGGCAGGCCCCTGACACCAGCGTTACTGACACGCTATACAGGCTTGGGCAGTGGCTGGGGCAAATTCACAACATCGGGGCTCTCAAGCCCTTTCGTCATCGCGTGGCCTTATCGCCCATGGATGGCATTGAGACAAGCAACCAACTTTTGCTGGAAGGAGACTGGATCCCCAAGGACCTTCGGCCCGCCTGGGACAGCTTGATACCAGACTTGCTGACATACTGCCGCGCCCGTATTGAAGATGCCGGTGAGGTTGAAACTGTTCGCCTGCACGGAGATTGCCACGCCGGAAACATATTGTGCAGGGATGAACAGATGCTGTTTGTGGATCTGGATGACTGTCGCTCCGGCCCCGCCATGCAGGACATGTGGCTGCTTCTGAACGGTGATGATCACGAGCGCGGGGCACAACTGGGTGAGTTATTGGAAGGCTATGAAACTTTCCGGGATTTCAATCGCCGCGAAAGACACCTTATTGAGCCTTTGCGTTGCTACCGCCAGATCAGCCATTGCGCATGGCTTGCAAAACGCTGGGACGACCCTGCGTTTCCACGTTTTTTCCCCTGGTTTGGCCAGCCCAGATTCTGGTCAGATCAAATTTTGTCCTTACGAGAGCAGTTGGGAGCACTGCAGGCGCCTTCCATTACACTCCCCGGTCAATACTGACCGCCCACTCACATTCAAAACGAGGTAGGCATGAGCCAGAACGAAGCCAGCTACAGTATCCGCAGTCTTTTAGTGACCGCTTTGGTCGCGATTGTCGGCACCGTATTGGTGCTGGAACTGAGCGGGAAAATCACGCATTCGGACAACAAGGATCATGTGCCTTTGGGGGAATTCCAGGCGATTCATATCAAGCCGGGCGAGACGTTCCGCATGTCCCCAAAGTCGTCGGAGCTCCACGCAGTTTGCGAGAATGGCTACATGGCCATCGCAGCTGACACTGACCCGACTTTCCGGGGCATACTTGTGGATTACAAAAAGCGTGGTGTGCGTTGCTCCCCACTGGCCCCGGAGGCGGACAATGGGTAAGCCCGACCAACCAACAGACACCCTCACGGACCGCCTCTTCGCAACAGAGCGGCAACCGGAGGATTTTCGTTTTGATGCTGCGGTAGCCCGCGTTTTCCCGGATATGATCCGGCGCTCTGTACCTGGCTACACCACCATCATCCCGATGATAGAAGTTATTACCGAACAGTACGCACAAGCCGGCTCCAACTGTTACGACCTGGGCTGTTCCCTTGGCGCCTCAACACTGGCTATGCGTCACGGCATACCTTTTGGCGACTGCACTCTGGTGGGCATTGATAATTCCGCTGCCATGATCGAGCGCTGCGAGCACTATATCGCGCTCGACGATCACTCACTCTCCGTGAGCCTTCGCTGCGAAAACATTCAGAATACTGAACTGTCAGACGCCTCTGTTACGACTCTGAATTTTACGCTGCAATTTGTCCCCCCCGAAGAGCGCAGCGCCCTTTTAAGCCGTATCGCGAAAGCCACACGCCCCGGCGGAGTGCTCATTCTCTCGGAAAAAATTCGTTTTGAATCAGAAGATGAACAAGACACTCAAACCCGCCTGCACCACGAGTTCAAGCGCGCCAACGGCTATTCCGACCTGGAAATAAGCCAGAAGCGCAGTGCGATTGAACAGGTTTTGATCCCGGAAACACTGAGCGCCCATACGCAGCGCCTGAAAGAGTCGGGTTTTGATCGCGTAATGGTCTGGTACCAGTGCTTTAACTTCGTATCCATGCTGGCTATCAAGGCCGACTGAACAAACTCGCAGGACTCACAGATCATGGCGCATTTTGACTGGCGCAGCTATTTCGGGCAGTTGCTTGCAGAGCTGGAAAGTAATGGCGAACGCAATTGGGCAGAGATTATCAAAGCCCAGCTGACCCAGCGATTTGACGATACCCCCCACGGGGATCTCGGGCGCTGGCAGTCGGCAATGGACAGCCTTCCTGATGTCCCCGGAGCAGCTTTCGAACTTAACTCATCGGCGATTTCCATCGAGTCCCCTGCGAGCCTGAATCCAAGCCAACAACAAGCCTTGGAAAACGGCCTGCGGGGCCTCATGCCCTGGCGCAAAGGCCCTTTCGACTTCTTCGGCACTCATATCGACACCGAGTGGCGCTCCGATTGGAAGTGGGACAGGGTTTCACCCTATATTTCAGACCTTACTGGCCGGCGCATTCTCGACGTGGGATGCGGCTCAGGCTATCACTGCTGGCGCATGCTGGGTGAAGGTGCGAAGCGTGTAATCGGTATCGATCCCGGCCTGCTGTTCATGTTCCAGTTCCTCAGTGTGAAACGCTACGTGAGCGAAGCCCCCATCGATCTTCTACCCATACGCATGGAAGACCTGCCGGAAGGGCTTGAAAGCTTTGACACTACCTTTTCCATGGGTGTCCTCTACCACCGCCGATCGCCTCTCGATCACCTGTTGGAGCTTAAAGGCACGCTACGCCGGGGCGGTGAACTGGTGCTGGAAACTCTGGTTGTGGATGGCCCTGAAGGCTACAGCCTGATGCCGGAAGACCGCTATGGGCAGATGCGCAACGTGTGGTTTTTACCAAGCTGTGACACGCTGCTTCGGTGGCTGGATCGCACCGGCTTTCGCAACGCCCGAGTTGTGGATGTGTCTGAGACCACCACTGATGAGCAAAGAAGCACAGACTGGATGCGGTTCAACTCCCTTAAGGATTTTCTCGATCCGGAAGACCCCTCAAAAACGATTGAAGGCTACCCTGGACCCAAACGCGCCACCATCGTTGCCGAGAAACCCTGATAATAAAAAAACCGCCGTACCATTAAAGGTAGGGCGGTTTTTTTCAACCTTTTACCACTTACTCATCAAAGGGGTGGCGCAAGGTAATGGTTTCAACCCGATCAGGGCCAGTAGAGATGATGTCGATAGGCGCATCAATTTGCTCTTCCAGGAACTTGATATAAGCTCTGGCGTTTTCCGGCAACTGCTCCAGCTTCGTTAGCCCGAAGGTGCTTTCACTCCAACCCGGCAATTCAACGTAAATTGGCTCAATATCTTTGTAGCTGTCACAACCGATGGGTGGACGAGTCATTTCACCTTCAGGTGTTTTATAACCCACGCAGACCTTAACGGTTTCCAGCCCATCAAGTACGTCCAGCTTGGTCAGACAAATACCAGACACGCTGTTAATTTCAATGGCGTGGTGTACCGCAACCGCATCAAACCAGCCGCATCGACGGGAGCGGCCTGTTGTCGTACCAACCTCATTGCCTTTGATCGCCAGGTGCTCACCTGTATGATCAAAAAGCTCTGTAGGGAAGGGACCTGCGCCAACACGTGTAGTGTAGGCCTTGGTAATACCCAGAACATAGTCCAGATACAGTGGGCCAAAACCGGAACCCGTGGCTGTGCCACCGGCTGTGGTGTTGGAAGATGTGACGAACGGATAGGTGCCCAGATCGATGTCCAGCAAGGAGCCTTGGGCGCCTTCGAACATGATGTCCTGGCCACGCTTGCGATAGCCGTGAAGCAAGTCAGTTACGTCTGCAGCCATGGGCAGAATTTCGTTGCCCATTTCCAACAGTTCCTTCAGAGCCGCATCTATGTCCTCGGCTTCTTCCTTGAAATACTCTGTCAGAACAAAGTTGTGATAGGTCATGAGTTCCCGCAGCTTCTCTTCAAAGTCTGCCGGGCTGTGCAGGTCTCCAAGCCGAACACCGCGGCGAGACACCTTGTCTTCGTACGCAGGCCCAATACCACGGCCGGTGGTACCGATCTTGTCATTACCTTTGGCACGCTCACGGGCCTGGTCGATACGCACGTGGGTGCGCAGGATAATCGGGCACGCAAGGCTGATACGCAGTCGGTCACGAACATCTACACCTGATGCTTCCAGCCCACGAACTTCTTTCAGCAAAGCTTCCGGCGATACCACAACACCGTTACCAATAAGGCACTGAACGTTCTGCCGGAGGATGCCGGAAGGAATCAGGTGTAAAGCCGTTTTTTTGCCGTCGATAACCAGAGTGTGGCCCGCGTTATGGCCTCCCTGAAAACGAACCACCGCTGCAACTTTTTCAGTCAACAGGTCGACGATCTTACCCTTGCCTTCATCACCCCACTGGGTGCCCAGCACAACAACGTTTTTACCCATGATTCTCTCTCAATGCGCACACGATAAAGCGTGCGTCTCGCAAATTTGGCAAATGTACCTTCATGTGTTCGTAGCAGCCTGCTGAGTTTAACCCAGCCCCTGTACGACCCAACGATCACCCTGTTTTACCAGCTTCCGGTCACATCCCCGGGTAGAGGGATCTGCCTTTATGTCTTCCGGAAGTGCCCGGATGACAATGTCTGTCTTTCTCAGTTCCGATATTGCCTGCTCCAGCTCTGAGTCTTTTTCAGCAGGTGCCCACACAGCTTTGCGGTGATTGACAGGGCGTGAGCCCAACGACACCAATGCCCGTATATCCAGGCTGAAGCCGGTGGCGGGGCGAGCCCGGCCAAAATCGCTGCCAATGGCATCGTATCGGCCACCCTTGCCAATCGAGTCACCATGGCCAGGCACATAGGCTGCAAACACCAGGCCTGTGTGATAGTTGTATCCACGCAATTCACAGAAATCGAACCCGAAACTGACTTCGGGGAAGTCCCTTTCAAGCATCGTGGCAACCCGGCTAAGCTGGTCCAGTGCGGCGCTAAGGTTGTCGGAGGCACCACTCAGGATTCTGCGTGCTTCAGTCAATGCTTCCGCACCACCGCTAACCCGTGCAAGCTCGCGGAGGCGAGCGCCCGCAGAGCCCTTGGGGCAGTCACCCAGAAGTCTGTCCAGCTCAGGCACTGATTTGCGCCCCATGGCGTCGAAGATAGCAGCACTTGTATCGCGATCAAACCCGGCTTCACCGATCAGGCTTTCGTAGATGGCCACATGAGCCAGATCAAGATGCACGCGAGGCAGACCGGCAACACGCAGCGCTTCCAGCATCAAACTGATGATTTCCAGATCTGCAGATTCAGAAGCACTGCCAAACATCTCACAGCCAGCCTGAATAGGCGTGCGGCTGGCAAGCATGTGTTTGGGACGGGTATGCAGAACATGGCCGGCATAACACAAACGTGTGATGCCTTCCTGCCCCAGAGTGTGTGCGTCGATGCGCGCAGCTTGGGGAGTCATATCGGCCCGAACACCCATCATGCGCCCCGTCAGCTGATCGGTCAGCTTGAAGGTTTGCAGCTCCAGATCGTGTCCGGTTCCGGTAAACAGGGATTCGAGGTATTCAATGAGCGGTGGGATTACCAGTTGGTAGCCCCAGCGCTGGCAGGTATCCATTACATCCCGGCGCAGGGATTCTATCTGTCCGGCCAGTGGCGGCAAGATATCCTCCACCCCGTCCGGCAGTAACCAGCGATCAGATACTGTCATGAGATTCCGTTGTCCATCCCGCACACCCCTGTATTTAGTACAGAATAAGCGCGCAGGTTTTTAGGGTGACATTCAGGGCAGAAAAACCCGAACCAAAACCTGAGGGATTTTACACTGTTGGCAGACACAAAAAAACCGGAATACCTTGGCATTCCGGTTTTTCGGTCAATCGAGCAGGTTTTAGCTCCCGCCCTTCGAGTCCTTCAGGAATTTCATGAAGTCGCTTTTGGCATCGATAACCATCAGGTCGTCTTTACCGGAGAAGGTATTCCGGTAGGCCTGAAGACTACGATAGAAGCTATAAAACTCCGGGTTAGAGCCATAGGCCTCTGCGTAGATGCGCGCAGCTTCACCGTCCCCTTCACCACGGGTTTCTTCAGCCGATGCAAATGCTTCTGCCAGAGTAACTGTTTTCTGACGATCGGCATCCGCGCGAATACCTTCAGCTAATTCGCGCCCACGTGAACGGAATTCCTGAGCCAGCTTCTCACGCTCTGTCGCCATCCGGCGATATACGTTTTCACTCACCTGCCCCGGGAACTCGATTGCCTTGACGCGTATATCTTTTACATCAATCCCGAATTCCTTCACAGAGGTTTCGTTAACCTGATCGCGCAGATTATGCATAAGCTCGTCACGCTGGCCAGAGACCACCTCATGCATAGTGCGAACACCGAACTCATTACGCAAGCCGTTGTCTACACGGGACTGCAGTAGTGATTGGGCACGGAACTCATCCCCACCGGTTGCACGATAGAACTGATCCACATCGCGAATTTTCCAGGCAATGTAAGAGGTAACGTCCAGCGGCTTCTTTTCGACCGTCAGATACTGCCTTGAAGGCAGATCCATGGTCAGCACCCGGATATCAAACTCCCGAACCTGATCGATAACCGGCACCTTGAAGTGAATACCCGCTTTGATGTCGGTCTCGACCAACTCACCAAACCTCAGCATAACTCCGCGATGGGTTTCCGGAATGATAAAAACACTCGACAGTACCAGCAGGACAACGATAAGAGCGCCTGCAAGACCCACTACACTTTTAGGTCCCATAATTATCTGCTCCTCCGCGTATTAGTATCCTGCCTGGTTCGCAGTTCTTGAATCACCTGGTCAGTTACCGCCTGAATATCTGCCTGGCCGCCGGCTCCAGAGGTTTGGCTGCCACTTCTTGACGACGCGCCCTGGGTCAGACGATCCAGCGGTAAATACATCATATTGCCGCTGCTTTCGGTATCCACAAGAATCTTACTGCTGTTGGAAAGAACAGTTTCCATAGTCTGCAAGTACATACGCTCACGAGTGACTCCAGGTGCCATCTGATACACAGCCAACAACTCGAGATAACGCGCAGTTTCACCACGAGCGCGCTCAATGACCTCCTGCTTGTAGGCACTTGCCTCTTCAATCATGCGCTGAGCCTGACCACGAGCCTCTGGAACAACCTTGTTCCGGTAGGTTTCTGCCTCTTCCTTCACACGCTGCTCGTCTTCACGGGCACGTTGAACTTCACGGAAGGCGTCTTGCACCGCTGCGGGTGGTTGCGTGCTTTCAACGTTCACTCGAACGATCCCAAGCCCGGCGCCGTATTCCTGCAAAAAGCCCTGAAGCCGCTGCTCAACACGAACAGCCAACTCGGCACGCCCTTCGGTCAGCACGTCATCGAGAGTTGAACTGCCCACCTCGTGACGCAGCGCACTGTCGGTTGCAAATGCCAACGCCTGGTTGGAATCCCGAACGTTCAGTACATAATCCCGAGCATCGTTCACACGATACTGCACCTGCAGATCAACTGTTACCAGGTTCTCGTCCTGCGTCAGCATCTGGCCGCTGGACTGAGCCGTTCTGACGTTGGTCACGCGTACTTTGGTCACATCATCAATCAGCGGCACTTTGAACCTGAGGCCAGGGCTTTCCGTTTTGGCATATTCCCCAAATCGCAAAACAACCGCGCGCTCCTGCTCGTTTACCGTGTAGAACGACTGAAAAATGACATAGCCCACAACAATAATGGCCGCCAGGGCGAGAACGGCACCAAAGCTGCCCGCTCCTCCTGAACCACCGCTGCCACTGTCGCCACCGGACTTTTTGCCCTTGCCACCCAGCATTTTATTCAGCTTGTCGAGGCCCTTCTTCAGCGCCTCGTCGAGGTCTGGTGGCCCCTGATCATTACCGCGACGACCACCAGTTCCCCAGGGATCTTTATCGTTGCGGTTTCCACCCGGTTCATTCCAGGCCATAGTGCTCTCCAAGTTCCTAAGATATCGAATGGCTGCAAATACTAGGGATTTATCTTCGTCCCGGCAATAGCTGCAATGGTTTCAGGCGCGCCCTTCATCCAGCCGCACCAGTTCTTCACTAATTCCTGCGCGGCTCAGAAGCTGCATCCAGTCCCGGTATTGCAGTCGAACTTCAAGTACTGTCTCGCCGGTTTCACGGTGGTCTTCACTCAGTACCGATCCGGCCTCATGCAGCAGCGCCCTGAGCTTGCCATCAGCAGGCCCGAGCAAAACAAAGTGGTGGACAACATCTTCAGCCAGGCGCTCAACAATGGCATCGTAAAGACCATCCAGACCCTCACCCGTAACCGCCGACACCCAGGCACGCACAGGCACGCCGTCCTCATTGCGCTCAACCCTCGGCACAAAGTTATCCAACAGATCGATCTTATTAAACACCTGCAAAACCGGTATTTCATCGGCACCAATTTCCGCCAGCACCGCTTCTACTTGCTCAATATTTTCATCACGGCGGCTGTCATGGCTATCAACAACGTGCAGCAAAATAGTGGCTTCGGTGGTCTCTTCCAGAGTTGCACGAAATGCTTCAACCAGCTTGTGGGGCAAATGCCGGATAAAGCCTACAGTATCCGCCATTACGACCGGCCCGATATCGGGAAGTTCCAAACGCCGTATGGTGGGATCGAGGGTCGCGAACAATTTATCCGCGGCGTAAACGGTAGACGTGGTGATCCGGTTAAATAGCGTGGACTTGCCGGCGTTGGTATAGCCAACCAGCGACACTGTCGGGATATCAGCGCGTTTGCGGGCACGACGCCCCTGGTTACGCTGTTTGCGAACTTTTTCAAGCCGCTTGTAGATAGACTTCATTCGTTCGCGCAATAGTCTGCGGTCGGTTTCGAGCTGGGTTTCACCCGGGCCACGGAGACCAATTCCACCACCCTGGCGTTCAAGGTGCGTCCATCCTCGGATCAGTCGCGTTGACATGTGATCGAGCTGCGCCAACTCTACCTGCAACTTACCTTCGTGAGTGCGGGCGCGCTGGGCAAAAATATCAAGAATTACGCCGGTGCGATCCAATACGCGACACTTCAGCTCTCGCTCAATATTTCGCTCTTGGCTGGGACTGAGCGCATGGTTGAACAGAACAACGTCGGCTTCATGCAGCGTTACTGCATCCTGAATCTCTTCGAGCTTACCTTCTCCCACAAAAAGCCTGGGACTGGGCTGTTTTCGGGTACCGGTCACAATTCCAACCGCTTCAACTCCGGCGGACCTCACAAGCTCCCGGAACTCTTCCGGATCTTCAGTGCCGTCGTGGGAAGAAAATTCGATGTGGACGAGTATCGCTCGCTCACCTACATCCGGGCGATCAAACAATGGGCATCAACTCCGCTAGAATCGGTTTGTTGGAATTATAAAAACAAACACCCGCGGCCATCAGAACCAAGAGGCCCTTCAGGAACGCGGGTGGCACCACCGAAACCCTGATCAAATCAGTCTTCAGGCTCATCCTCTCCCGCTGGGTTCTGCTGGGGAAGGCGAACGTTCCGGGCAGGTACAACGGTTGAGATTGCGTGCTTGTAGACCATCTGGCTGACAGTGTTTTTCAGCAAAATAACAAACTGGTCAAAAGACTCTATCTGCCCTTGCAGTTTGATACCGTTAACCAAGAAGATGGATACCGGAATGCGTTCCTTGCGTAAGGCGTTGAGGTAAGGGTCTTGTAACGAGTGCCCTTTTGACATGTGTGTTCTCCTGTTTTTTAGTAAATGCAGATCGTCATTATTGAGTGTTAAATGTGGTGTGGTGTCGCACCGTTTTCAAGGCTGCTTCAACGATAAACCCGTCTTCGCTGTTCAACCAATTCAAATCAGACCACTTTCGAAGCCATGTAAGCTGCCGTTTGGCCAACTGCCGGGTGGCCGCAACGCCTTTGCTTACAAATACGTCATAATCATCAGCACCGCTCAGATAACTCAATGCCTGGCGATATCCGACACAGCGCATGGAAGGAAGTTCCGGGTGTAAATCGCCTCTGGCCATCAAGCCCCGAACTTCATCCAGAAACCCCATCTCCAGCATCTTGAGGAAGCGCCGCTGTATCCTGTCGTGAAGCACGACCCTCTCAGGGGGCACCATGGCAAGCTGCGTGACAGTATACGGAAGCGATGAAGTTTCGTCTGCCTGCCATTGAGTATAGTAGGTGTAATCCTCAATGCCTTCTCGACTTGCATCTTGCGTCGGCTGCTGGCTGGCATCCGCCTCCCAAAAAGCCGAAATCGGTCTGCCAGTGAGACGGATAACTTCCAGTGCGCGCAAAAGACGCTGCCGGTTATTCGGGTGAATCAATTTCGCTGCTACCGGGTCACAGGCCTCCAGCTCTTGATGCAACGCGGACCATCCAAGCCGCTCCGCCTCGGCCTCAAGGGTTTTACGGAGCTCTGGGCTCGCAGAAGGCAACCCAGACATACCATGCAGTAACGCCTTGAAATACATCATGGTACCGCCTACCAAAAGGGGTATACGGCCTGCGCGGGAAATTCGATCCATTTCAAACAACGCATCCCTGCGGAAATCGGCAGCAGAATAGGTGTCGGCAGGATCACAGATATCAATCAGTCGATGGGGGGCCCGGGCCAATTCCTCCGCTGAGGGTTTGGCTGTACCTATATCCATCCCCCGGTAGATCATCGCCGAGTCAACACTGATAATGTCACACGGCAGCTGATCACAAAGCGCCATGGCCAGGTCGGTTTTACCCGACGCAGTCGGCCCCATCAGAAAGATGGCTGGTGGTTTTGAGGCTTGAGGCGTATTGGATGTATCCATCAATGACAATCTAGCGCCCCCGTAGAAACAGCTTGTCCAATTCCCCAAGCGTAACCAGTGTCCAGGTGGGGCGCCCGTGGTTACATTGGCCGCTGCGCTCCGTCGCTTCCATATCCCGCAGCAGGGAGTTCATTTCCGGAACGGTTAGCTGCCGATTGGCTCGCACCGACCCGTGACAGGCCATGGTACCAAGCAGCTCATGGGTAACCGCTTCAACGCGATCGCTCTGGCCATGCTCGATCAAATCAGACAACACATCCCTCACGAGCTGTTCTGTATCAGCACCTCGCAGAAGCGCCGGCACCTGCCTGATGGCCAGGGTTTCTGGCCCGATACGCTCAATCTGCAAGCCCAACTGCTGCAAATTATCACCATGGGTTTCGGCCAGGGAGGCTTCTTTCTGGCTGACCGCAAGCGATAAGGGCACCAACAGCGGCTGGCTCTTGAGATCCTGTTCAGCCAGCGCTCGCTTCATTCGTTCGTAAGTAATGCGTTCATGGGCGGCGTGCATGTCCACAACGATCATTCCGGCGCTGCTCTGGGCCAGAACGTAAATGCCGTGCAACTGGGCAATGGCATACCCCAGAGGTGGTTCTTCGTTGCTGCCCTCACCGCTTGACTGATCCAGCGGCGCAGCCGCCGTGGTGCCAAACGACACTGACTCTTGCGGACCACTGACACCACCGCCACCGAGGGAATTGTAGAAGGCCATCTGGTCACTGGCTCGCCACTCTTGTTGAGGCGCTGGCTGCCCGCCAAACCCGGATGCTTGCGCATGTTCGCCTGTTGACGGAATGGCAGGCTGCCCATTCCAGGGTTGTTGCGACCCATACCCGGAACCAGCACCGGCCACCTCGCCTTGGCCGGCCGTTTCACGACCGAACGACTGCGCCACCGCGCCCCGAAAGTGGTCATCCGGCCGCACGTCTGCCAAGGCTTTATGCAGTGTTCGAAAGATAAAATCGTGCACCAGCCGCCCATCGCGAAAGCGCACTTCATGCTTGGTCGGATGTACGTTCACATCAACAGTAGCCGGGTCTACTTCAAGGTAAAGAACAAATGCAGGGTGGCGGTTGTTGTAAAGCACATCCCGGTATGCCTGACGCACAGCATGGGCGACTAACCGGTCGCGAATCACTCGGCCGTTAACAAAGAAATACTGCAAATCAGCCTGACTGCGGGAAAACGTCGGCAAGGCAACCCAACCCCAAAGGCGCAAACCAGTGGCTTCAGCATCAATCACTACCGCGCTATCGATAAACTTCTGCCCGCAAAGGGCCGCAATTCGACGCTCTTTGTCGAGCACGGAATCCGCTGGTCGGAGGTTGTGCACAACCCGCTGGTTATGGCGCAGGGTAAAACCAGCATCAAACCGGCTCAGGGCTTGGCGCCGCACGCACTCTTCCACATGATTGAATTCGGTTTTCTCGGTACGCAGAAATTTACGCCGCGCCGGCGTGTTGAAAAACAAATCCCGCACTTCAACGGTGGTGCCGACAGGGTGCGCAGCCGGAGAGATTCGGGCGTCCATTTCCCGGCCCTCTACCTCCACTTTGGACGCTGCCTCACACCCCTCGGTTTTCGAAGTCAGGGCGAGCCGCGACACGGAGCTTATACTGGCCAGCGCTTCGCCGCGGAACCCGAGGGACGCCACGGATTCCAGGTCATCAAGACTGGCTATTTTGCTGGTAGCATGGCGGCTTAGCGCCAAAGGCAAGTCGTTTTCGGCGATACCGCAGCCGTTATCACGAACCCGGATCAGTTTTACACCGCCCTGCTCTACCTCAACCTCTACGCGGTCTCCGCCAGCGTCGAGTGCGTTTTCAACCAGTTCTTTGACAACAGATGCGGGGCGCTCAACCACCTCACCGGCAGCAATCTGGTTTGCCAGCCGCGGCGAGAGTAATCGGATGGAGGGCATGTTTCGGGGCTACCTCTTAAATCAGGATGAGGGGATACGAATGGTTTGGCCCACCATAACACGGTCATCCCTCAGGCCGTTAAACTGCATCAGTTCGCTTACCGTTGTCTGATTGTCACGAGCCACCCCTGACAGGGTATCGCCGCTTCGAACCCGATACTTGCTGATGCGCCCGCTGCCTTGGCCATTCTGTTTCTGCCACGCCAGCAAGGTTCCCGGCGGGGGCGTTTTCTGGAAATACTGATTGATACCTTTCACTATGGCTCCTGCGAGCTTTTTGCGGTACCAATCTGTAGACAGATTTTTCTCTTCCTGAGGATTGGAGATGAAGCCAGCCTCCACAAGAATCGAAGGAATATCCGGAGATTTTAGAACCGCAAACGCTGCCTGCTCCACACCGGGCTTGTGCAGGTGCGCAACACCATTCAGCTCGCCCAGTATTGAACTGCCCACACCAAGGCTTGCATTGATGCTGGCCGTCATGGATAGATCGAGCAAGACACCTGCCAGCATGTCGTCGCGACCGTCGAGCGACACGCCACCGGTGCCACCGATCAAGTCAGAACGATTTTCACTCTGGGCCAACCAGCGTGCCGTTTCACTCGTTGCACCGCGCTGAGACAGGGCAAATACGGAAGCTCCCTTGGGCTGCGGCGTGCGGAAGGCATCTGCGTGCACCGAGACAAACAGATCGGCACTGTACTTGCGGGCCAGAATGGTACGATTTCTCAAGCCGATATAGTAATCGCCGGTGCGGGTCAGCTTTGCGGTATAGCCTGGCTGTTTATCGATCATATCCTTGAGGATATGGGCCATTTTCAGCACCACGTCTTTTTCCCTGGTACCTCTTGGACCAATAGCACCCGGGTCTTCGCCACCGTGGCCTGCATCAATAACCACAATCACATCGCGCTTGCCTGCTGAATCATGAGTGACCGTTGGCTGGGTCGCTTTCTCCAGGCGACTGCCACTCTCATCGATCAAGTCCAGCACCAGACGGTGGCCATACTGCTGGTTGGGCTCAAGCTGAAAACTTCTGGGTTTGATGTCGCTGGCCAGATCGAGCACCACCCTCAGGTCGGTGCCGTTACGTGGCGCACTTCGAATGCGGCGGATCGGGCTGCCGGCAAGGTCAAGCTTGTCGAAGTCTGTTCTCAGCCGGGTATTTTTGAGATCAATCACCAACCGCGAAGGATTGCTCAGCGCAAACATGTTGTGTTCAACCTTGCCTTCGGTATCCAGCACCAGCCGCGTGTGATCCGGAGCTGGCCAGATGCGAATGCCCTCCACCTTAGTGCCAGCCTGTACATGGAGGGATGCAATCAGCAGCCACATGAACGCCAAGGCCACCATTACGTTTATCGTAAGCTTATGTCTTTTCATACAGCGTGCCTGTTTATTCTGCTGTCCAGTTTCGGCCGGTTAATGGTCCGGCCCAATCAATTCCAATTCATTCAGTAGCGACGCACCCAACTCGGAACGGGCCCGAATCACTGCGGACCGCCCTTCGCCCTGATGCTCGAGATGGACTTCAAGATCCGGGTCCGGGAGCAGGCCTTCGCCACGCTCCGGCCATTCGATAAGACAAACACTCTGGCCGGTGAAATAATCCCGGATACCCATGTATTCCAACTCCTCTGGGTCGCCCAACCGGTAAAGATCAAAATGGTAGGCGGGAGGCGTCAAATCTTCGTACGGCTCAACCAATGTATAGGTGGGGCTTTTCACAGCGCCCTCATGCCCAAGAGCCCGTATAACTCCGCGACTGAGCGTAGTTTTACCCATTCCCAGGTCACCTTCCAGGAATACGATCAGCCCCTGATCTGACTCTTTCGCCAAGCGGGCAAGTTCACGGCCCAAGGCCTCGGTTTCAACCTCTCCGTCCAGAAAAAACCGGCGCTCATTCCCGAAAACAGTCATTCAGCCTCCTTGTCGCTGCTAACGCCTGGCTCAGCTTCCCGGAATACCTGCGGCAAGGCATCGATCACATCCGTGGGTACTAGCCCCACATACCCCAGCTTCGCCGATGCTCTGGTTGCAGCTTCAAGATGTACAACGGCGCCTATTGCTGCAGCATGCGCGGGTGACTCAATCATTTGGGCATACACTGCACCGATAATTCCCGATAACACATCACCCATGCCTCCCGTCGCCATACCGGGGTTGCTGCCACCAGCCACATCCACAGCCGCATCGCCAGAGGCGATCACGGTACCCGCGCCCTTGAGCAAAACCACACCACCATAAAGCGACTGCAGCCTGTTGGCTGCAACCAGGCGATCTGCTTCTACTTCCGGAACCAAACAATTCAGCAATCTGGCAGCCTCACCCGGATGCGGTGTCAGTATTTGATTATTGGCTGGTACAGCTACTCGCTTTGAAAGCAGATTCAGGGCATCTGCATCCAGAACTCGGAGTTTGCCGCTTTCTATCACCTGCTGCAGCATCTGCTGTCCCCAGGCGCTCTGCCCGATACCAGGACCACACACCACGACCGTTGCCGAAGCTAACAACGAAGGCAACTCCGAGCCGTGTATCAACCCGTGAACCATAACCGATGGGCAGCGCGCCAGTGCTGCAGTTACATGCTCAGGACGGGTTGCCAATGAAACCAACCCCGCTCCGGAGCGTGCCGCAGCTTCTGCCGCCAATATACCAGCGCCGCCAAAGCCACGATCCCCTGCCACTATCAGAACATGCCCAAACTGCCCCTTGTGGGCGTTAGCCCGGCGCCGGGGTATCCAGCGCTGAACAGTGTCCCAGTTCTGAAGCCTCGCCACCGGGGTTTCCCCAGCATGAGTGCCTGTACCCAATGGCTCAAACACCACATCACCACATACTGACGGTCCCTGCCCGGTATACAGACCAGCCTTGCGACCGATAAATGTAACGGTCATGGCTGCCTGAACGACCTCACCTTTAGCGGCGCCGGTTGTCGCATTCAGCCCGGACGGCACATCAACCGCCAGTACGGGCAGACCGTGAGAGTTGGCTCGGGCAATAGTGCTGGCAAAGGGTTCTCTCGGAGCGCCGGAGGCACCGGTACCCAACATCGCATCGACAATAAGCGCGGCGCGTTCAATCAGACCGTCCAATTCCACTTCGCCGACATCTGCCAATTCGCGAACATTCACCCCATCGGCAACCGCTTTTTGCCAGGCTTTACGGGCAGCTCCGCTTAGCTTATCCGTGGGTGCAACCGCAACACAGTGCACACCCAGACCGTCCCGCAGCGCATTTGCCGCTATCAGGTATCCATCTCCACCGTTATTGCCTGCACCACACAGAACCAGCAAGGATTCAACCTGCGGCCAGCGCAAAACCAGCTGTCGGAACGCAGCATGGGCGGCAGACTGCATCAGGTCGAAGCCATCAACACCCAGTTGTTCGATAACATACTGATCGATACGGCGCACAGAATCGGCGGAAAACAGCGCATCTGATAAACTGCCTCCAGCGTGCTGTGGCATGAGCCTTTGCTCCCGTTACAGAAACCGGTTTAAGAAAATTGGCCAGCTATCTGTAAAGCATAGCAAAACGGTGGAAAAGGTCATAACTTAATCAAATTAAATATCTGTACCCTCAGCTTCGGTATGGCGGGTACAGCAGTGGTACTTATGAGCACAACAGAACAGGACACTTCCCCCGCACCGGAACTGGCTGATTTGCCGACACTTATCCGACAGTGGGCCAAAGAACTCGGGTTTTCCGCTGCGGGCATTACAACGGCGGATACCGGCGAGCATGCCCAGCGCCTGCAGGATTGGCTCGACAAAGGCTATCAGGGGGAAATGGAATACATGGGCCACCACGGGGACAAGCGCTATACCCCGGCATCTCTGGTACCTGGAACCACCCGCGTTATATCTGTACGCATGGATTACATGCCTACGCCAGACAGCCCGAAAGAAGCGCTTACTAACCGGGAGGGTGCTTATATTACTCGCTATGCCCTTGGGCGCGACTATCACAAGCTGATCCGAAAGCGGCTGGCGACTCTGGCGAAGAAGATTGACGATGCGGTAAGCGGCTATGACCACCGTGCCTTTGTGGACAGCGCACCTGTGCTGGAGCGCGCGCTCGCCCAACGGGCTGGGCTGGGCTGGATTGGCAAAAATAATATGCTGATACACCCGAAGGCAGGCTCGTTCTTTTTTCTTGGTGAAATATTCACCAGTGCGCCACTGCCGGTAGATCCTGCCTTTGAAACTGATCATTGTGGCAGTTGCTCTGCGTGTCTGGATAAGTGCCCAACCGATGCGTTCGTGGGCGCTCGCGTGCTCGATGCTCGGCGCTGCATCAGTTATCTCACCATTGAACTCAAGGGCAGCATTCCGGTGGAGTTGCGGGCGCCCATGGGCAACCGTGTGTTTGGTTGTGATGACTGCCAGCTTGTATGCCCATGGCAGAAATTCAAGAAGCCGACGCAGGAGGATGACTTTCAGCCACGGCATGGGCTGAACAACAGCTCTTTGGCCGAGCTTTTTTTGTGGACTGAGGAAGAGTTTTTGAAGCGTACTGAGGGTTCAGCTATTCGCCGCACGGGGTACGAGGGTTGGCTGCGAAATTTGGCGGTTGGGCTAGGCAATGCGCCTTCGACTATTCCGGTGATCGAGGCGCTTAAACATCGCGCGAACCACTCTTCCGAGATGGTCCGCGAGCATGTTCAATGGGCGTTAGCCCGGCACGGTTTATAGTTTAAAGAAGTGTTCGCGGTAGTGGCGCAGCTCTTCAATGGAGTCGCGGATGTCGTCTAATGCCAGGTGGCTGCCTTTCTTTTTGACGCCTCCGAGCACATCCGGGCGCCAGCGGCGGGCCAGTTCTTTTACGGTGGAGACGTCGAGGTTGCGGTAGTGGAAGAAGTCTTCCAGCTCTGGCATGTATTTCACGAGGAAGCGGCGATCCTGGCCTATGCTGTTGCCGCACAGGGGGGATTGGCCTTTTTGCATGTGTTCTTTGAGGAAGGCAATGGTTTGCTGCTCGGCTTCGGCTTCGGAGACTTTGCTTTCCTGAACGCGTTTGGTGAGGCCGCTTTCGCCGTGGGTGCGGGTGCACCATTCATCCATGGCTTCGAGTAGGCTTTCGGGTTGGTGGATGGCAATAACCGGGCCTTCAGCCACCAGATTCAGTTCGGAATCGGTGATGATGGTGGCCATTTCTATGATGCGTTCTTTTTCCGGATCAAGGCCGGTCATTTCGAGATCGATCCAAACCAGGTGGTTGCCTGCTGACATTCTTTTTTCCTCATTATTCATCAAACATCGGTGGTAGGTGGAACTGCCTTCTACCTACCGGGAACCGCTACGAGCACATCCATGTGCGCTTGTCGTCGGCCATCCATCGCCGCCGGCATTCCCGGTAGGTAGAAGGCAGCCCCACCCCAAAATTTGGCGTTATATCGCAAGTGAAACAGCCATATTAAAGCCGCACAAAATTTATTCCCGTATGATGTCACAGCAACGTCACAACTTTCATCCGTGTTAACTGAGACCTTATGGCAAAACGGCAACTGAACAAGCAACAGCAATTCCGGATCAAGAAGATTCAAGAGGAACGTGCAGCCCGTGCAGCTCGTAAAGAAAAATCAGTTCAGGCGCAAGCCGATGCGGGTGAGCTGGGGCCTGAGCAGGAAGGGCTGATTATTGCCCACTACGGGCAACAGCTGGATGTTGAGGCGCTGGAAGGTGAGCACAAGGGTGCTGTTGTGCGCTGTTTTGTTCGGGCGAATATTGACAGTCTGGTGACGGGTGATCGGGTTGTCTGGCGGCCAGGCAAGAGTGAAACGGGGGTAATTGTTGCCCGTTGTGAGCGTGACAATTTGCTGCAACGGCCGGATAACTTTGGCGCGGTGAAGCCGGTGGCGGCGAATATTGATCATATTATTCTGGTAATCGCACCGGAGCCGGAGCCTCACGATAATTTGATTGACCGGTATTTGGTGGCGTCTGAAACCACCGATATTCCTGCGGTAATTCTGCTGAACAAGACGGATCTGATTACGGATCAGAACCGGGATCAAATCGACGCGCTATTAGCGCGTTATTCGGCGCTGGGTTATGAGATTGTGCGCACGTCTGCCGTGCAGTTCGATGGCGCGCCTTCGCCGGAGGTTGAGGCGCTGGTTAAGGGTAAAACCAGTGCGTTTGTGGGGCAGTCAGGTGTTGGTAAGTCGTCGATTATTCAAACGCTGATGCCCGATGAGGCGATTCGTGTGGGTGCAGTTTCAGAGAGCACCGGCAAGGGTGTTCATACCACCACTACGGCAAAGTTGTTCCATCTGCCAATGGGTGGCGATCTGATCGATTCGCCGGGTATCCGGGAGTTTGGTCTGTGGCATATGTCACCACAGGAGATTGAATACGGGTTTCGGGAGATTCGTGAGGTGATGGGATACTGCAAATTTCGCAATTGCCGTCACCTGGGGGACCCGGGTTGTGCCATTGATGCGGCTGTGGAATCGGGCACGCTTAGCCCGGAGCGGCGGCGCAGTTTTCATCGTATTCTTCAGGACATGGCGGAGCAGCAGTCGCGGGGTTTAAAAGCCGATTGAGCCCCAGGTTTCCGGGCGTTTCACCAGTTTAGCTCGCCCGGCGCGGGTTCTTCTTTTTCTTTCTGCCAGTCGCCACTTTCAAGGCTTTCCATAGCTTTTTTCTGCTCTTCCTCTGAAGGAACCGTGAGGTCAATCAGAGGTGCACCCTTGGCGCTGGCGCTGCTGTGGATGCTGCTTATGGTTTTCTTGTTAAGCACAATGATAGAAATACGGCGATTGATGGGCGCTGTTGGTTCATCTTGATCAAACAGCACGGAATCGCTCAGCCCCACTACCCTCGCAATCTGCTGAGCGCGCACGCCGCCCGCTACCAATGCCCGTCGCGCGGTGTTGGCGCGGTCTGCTGAAAGCTCCCAGTTGGTATAACCTGGGCGACCACCAAAGGGGGTGGCGTCGGTATGGCCGGTAATACTGAGTTTGTTGTCGACAGCGCCCAGAGTTTTTGCCAGTTCAAACAGGATTTCCTGAGAATAGTACTTTAGTTCGGCCCTGCCGCTGTCGAACATGGGGCGGCCGGAGCGATCCACAATCTGGATCCGAAGACCTTCATCCGTGATATCAATCAGCAGCTGATCTTTGAACTCTTTCAGGGTTTCGTTCTCTTCGATTCGCTGCTTCAACTCTTGGAACAATTCTTCCATGCGGCGCTGCTCTAGGGTTTCTGCCAGCGTATCAACTACCTCATCGGCAATCACAACGGGATTTGCTTCAATATCCTGACTGGACTCGTTAACAACTGAAGCACTGCCTCCCAGGTCTACGGGGTTGGGGGTACCACCTTCCGTAAAACCGACAGGATCGCGGAAATAGCCCTCCACTGCTTTTATCTGCTCAGGTGAGGCAGTTGCGGTGAGCCAGAGCACAAGAAAGAACGCCATCATCGCTGTCGCAAAGTCGGCAAATGCGACCTTCCAGGAACCACCATGATGGCCCGCAGCGACGACTTTTTTGCGTTTGATGATTATCGGCTGCTGTTCCACAAATATACTCCGGGCTCAGCCTGCGTTATTTGGCACGCACATGATCGTTCAGCTCCTGGAACCCAGGCCGCTTGTCTGTAGGTAATGCTTTTCGACCAAATTCGATGGCCATTTGAGGCGCCTGCCCTGAAACCGTCGCAACGATGGCGGATTTGACGCATTCATAGGCCTTGAGTTCGTATTTTGCCGCATGCTCCATGGCGATGGAGGTAGGCCCAACAAAGCCGTAGCCCATCCAGATGCCGAGGAAGGTGCCCACAAGGGCTGCAGCAACACTCAAGCCAATGCGCTCCGGCCCTTCGCTCAGGAAGTTCATGGTGATAACAATACCGAGCACCGCCGCTACAATACCCAGACCAGGCAAGGCGTCCGCAATTTTGTTTACGGCGTGGGCGGGCTCTTCGAGTTCATGTTGGCGGCTGTCAATTTCGTTCTCCATCATGCCTTCCAACTCGTGGGTAGCCATGTTACCCGCACTGATGATGCGCAGATAATCTGTAATAAAGTCGAGCAGCGCCCGGGATTTCATAACAGCGGGATAGCGGCTGAATATCTCGCTGGACTCGGGGTTATCAATATCCTCCTCAATGGACATAACGCCCTGTTTGCGGGATTTATCGAATATCTCATAGAGCAAGCTCAGTAAATCCATGTAATAGGATTTATTGAACGGAGAGCCTGTCAGGAGGCGCAATATACCCGCGAACACCTCCTTCACGGTATGCAGCGGATTGGCAATGATGAACGAGCCGATAGCCGCACCAAAAATGATGATCAGCTCTGTCGGCTGCCACAGCACCATAAGGTTGCCGCCGTGGAGAACGTAGCCACCAAGAACGCTGGCGATAACAATGACTGAGCCGATAATAAGTAGCATGGGTAAGACGTACGCCTTTATATTGTGGTTACAGGCTAGCGCCGGTGTTGATCACATCGTTTCTGGACAGATGATAGCAAGCCTCTGCGGTATCCGCGAAGCTATGACACAATTTCTATACATGATCGCGCCTACGCAACACTCTTGCTGAAGTATTTGTTAAACTTCGCGCCTTCGAGTACAGAGGATCTCATTTAAATGTTCGACAAGCTGTTTATTCTGAGTCAATACGTCACTCCGCAGCTTGCGGTTTCCCGCGCTGCAGGCCGTTTGGCGGATTATGATCGCTCCCCTGCGCTCAAAAACCGGGTCATCAAATGGTTTGTGAAGCGCTATGGCGTAGATATGAGCGAAGCCGCGGAGCAGGATCCAACGGCTTACTCGAGTTTTAACGCTTTTTTTACCCGCGCACTCAAGCCGGGCCTGCGCCCTGTCGCCGAGGGCGAAGGTACGTTTGTCAGCCCGGTTGATGGCGCTATCAGCCAGATTGGCCAGGTAGCTGGAGACCGGGTTTTTCAGGCGAAGGGCCAGTCTTTCAGCCTGTTAGAACTGCTAGGCGGCGACGCTCAGCGCGCCGAACCTTTCCATGGAGGCGAGTTTTCTACGATTTATCTTTCGCCCAAGGATTATCACCGTATTCACATGCCGATGGCGGGTAAGCTTCGGGAGATGATTTATGTTCCTGGCAAGCTGTTTTCAGTAAACCCGGCTACTGCGGAGAATGTGCCTAATCTGTTTGCGCGGAATGAGCGGGTAGTCTGCATGTTTGATACAGCGGCCGGGCCAATGGCGCTGGTGCTTGTGGGCGCGATGATTGTGGGTAGTGTGGAGACGCCCTGGGCGGGCGTTGTGGCGCCCAATAGCAGTGGCGTTAAGGCGGTTACCTATGAGGGCGAGAGTGCTGTTTCGTTTGCCAAAGGCGAGGAGATGGGGCGCTTCCGCTTGGGCTCTACGGTGGTGATGATTATGCCTAAGGGCAGTGTTAGCTGGAATGCGGATCAGGTGGCGGAGAAAGTGGTTCGCATGGGTGAGGCATTTGGGGAGCTCTCAAGCTCTCTCTAGCGGGAATGCTAATACGTCTGCTATGTTGCGAGTCCCCACTTTCAACATCAGCAGGCGGTCAAGCCCCAGGGCCACGCCGGCGCAGTCTGGCAAACCGTGCTCTATGGCCGCCAGAAAGGCCTCATCAACCTCCATTTCGGGTTTTCCGTCAGCCACTCGCAAGCGGTTATCTGCCCCAAAGCGCGCGCGTTGTTCGTCTGGGTGGGTGAGTTCCCAGTAGCCGTTGCATAACTCGATGCCATCAATATAGAGCTCAAAGCGGTGAGCTACGTCGAAGCCCTCTACGTTGGAGATTCTGGCCAGGGAGGCTTGTGAAGACGGGTACTGGTTGATGAATAGGGGAGCGTCTTTACCCAAATTGGGTTCGACGGCGAAGCTCATCAGCAGGTCCAGGCAGCCGTCGCGGCTGAGGTCTTCCAGCTGTTCTGGCTCTAGCCACTCACGGCAACGCTGGTGCAGGTCGTTTTTTGAGACCACAAAGGGGTCGATGCCGGCCCAGGTGATCATTGCTTCGCGGTAGCTTATTACCTGTGGCCTGGGGCATTGAAGCCAACCGCATACAAGGTCGGCAACTTCTTCCATCAGGGCTTTGTCGTCAAAACCTGTGCGATACCATTCCAACATCGAGAATTCAGGGTTATGGCGGCTGCCACGCTCGCCGTTCCGGAAGACTTTTGATATCTGGTAGATGGAGTCGGAACCTGCGGCCAGCAGGCGTTTCATGTGGTATTCCGGGGAGGTTTGCAACCAGCCGCCTTTAATACCCTGAGCATCTACCTGCGCAAATATGCCGTCAAGGTTGGGTTCGGTTACGCCGCAGCGGCCCAGTATCGGGGTTTCGACCTCCAATACATCGCGCTGGGCAAAAAAGCCGCGCACGAAGGCTGATTGCTGTGCGCGGCTTTTCAAGGCTGCCCGGGAGGCCGTGGGCTGCCAATCAGGCTGACTTTTCATGTAGGCTTCAGCTTTTTACCCGGTTCATGTACTCACCGGAACGGGTGTCGACTTTCAGCACTTCGCCGATGGTGATGAACAGGGGCACGCTGACAACGGCGCCTGTCGACAAGGTTGCGGGCTTTGAACCACCCTGCGCTGTATCACCTTTCATGCCTGGGTCGGTTTCAACCACTTCCAGCTCAACAAAGTTTGGCGGAGTGACTGTCAGCGGTGCACCGTTATAAAGCGTAACTGTGTATACGTCTTGCTCTTTGAGCCACTTGATAGTGTCGCCCACCGCTTTTGCGTCTGCAGCGTATTGCTCAAAAGAGCCATCGGTAAGCATGAAGTGCCAGAACTCTCCATCGGTATAGAGATATTCCATATCGTGATCCATCACGTCGGCCCCTTCGAGGCTTTCGCCAGACTTGAAGGTGCGATCCCACACGCGGTTAGTCATCAGGTTGCGTAGCTTGACCCGGTTAAACGCCTGCCCCTTACCGGGTTTTACAATTTCGTTCTCTACGATTATGCAGGGGTCGCCATCAAGTAATACTTTAAGACCGCCGCGAAATTCGTTGGTAGAATATGAAGCCATGAAATGTCCACCTGCCAAAATGCTGTTTAATTTTCAAAGGCCTCTATGATACAGCGAACCCCTACCTCTATAGAAGCCCGGCTTTCAGGCGATGACAATCGGAGCTGGCAACAGCTGCTTTCTGAATCAATCACTTCACCCCATGAGTTGCTGTCGCGCCTGGACCTACCCGCTGATCAATGGCTTGCTGGCGCTGAGGCCGGGCACCAGCTGTTTCAGCTCAGGGTGCCCGAGCCCTTCCTGAATCGAATGGAGAAAGGTAATCCGGCCGACCCGCTGCTGCGGCAAATACTGCCACTCCATGCTGAGGCACGTGCAGCGCAAGGTTTCGTTACCGACCCACTGCAGGAAGACGGAGCCATCCAGACCACAGGTCTCATTCGCAAGTACCGCAGCCGGGCGCTTTTGATGGTTACGGGCCAGTGCGCCATTAACTGTCGTTACTGTTTTCGCAGGCACTTTCCTTACAACGAACAACGCCTGAGCCCTTCCGACCGGCAACAGGTGCTTGATACGCTCGCCGCAAGTCCGGAAATCAACGAAATAATTTTCAGCGGCGGCGATCCTCTCGCGGTTAATGATCAATTATTGTCTCAGTGGACTTCTGCCCTCAGCAGCATTCCACACATTCGCCGTATTCGCATACATACGCGCCTTCCTGTTGTCATACCTCAGCGTGTATGTGATGCGCTGCTTAAGTGGATCAGCAACACGCCTGTGCAGGTGGTGATGGTTTTGCACATCAATCACCCCGCAGAAATCGATCACCCAACACGACGCGCTATGGGGTACCTTCGCGCAGCCGGCGTAACTCTGCTCAACCAGAGCGTTATTCTCAGAGGGGTCAACGATGACGCAGGGGTGCTGGAGAACCTGAGCGAAGCTCTATTTGACGCTGGCATTATGCCTTACTACCTTCATGCCTTTGATCCGGTCGCTGGCGCACAGCATTTTGACGTTACGGATGAAGAGGCCCGACTACTAGTTAAGGATTTACTCTCCAGACTACCCGGCTTCCTGGTACCAAGACTGGTTCGCGAAATTCCGGGAAAGCCAGCAAAAACACCCATTGACCTCTTTGTCGATGGCCGTTGAGGCCACAAATCTGAACGGGCCTGAATAAAGATGTCAAATATTGTCAACATGTGATTTTCTAGCTTTCTTACACTAGTTTGCTATTTTAAAGTCCAGTACTGTCTAAATTGTAGAAATATGTATTTACGGCGTTTTCCTGACCAACCGACATATTACAGCAGTCGTTGCTGCGCGGGTTGAGCGGGGCCGTATTACCAAACCTGGTCCTGATATTGGCGCATATTCATGGAAGGCACGATCCTCAAACCCGATCTCCGTGTTCCCGAACAGAAAACGGCAAGCCTGTCGTTCTGCGATACAACGCCCAAGGCTTTCAAGGGCTGGATTCGCCAGCTCCCTATGGCCAACATTGGCGAAGTATCGCGCCAGCTCTATCACGCGATTATCGAGCTCAACCACCTGTTTCTTGCGCCCCAGCAACGCCTTCAGTTTCTTGAGTTGATTCGCGACAAGATTCACTTCGTGTGCGATGAGTTATCACGCCATTATTTGGGACTCGCGATCGCCCTGCCTGAGAAACAACGTAAAATTGCCAATCTGTCTCAGGCACTTCAACTGCATCTCGCCAGTGGTTACAAGCTTTGCCTTCTGGAAGCGCTTGACGACGGCGGGCTGGATAAAAACCGCAAGCTGATCGCAACTGCCATTCATCGAGCTACCTCTGAGCTTGCTTCGACCGTTCTACGCTCGCACCAGCTCTATTGCCCCAGCCCCGCACAAAGTTGGCTTGAGTGCCACCGCATGTTCCGGTTTGCTCATCGTAATAAGCTTGCCGACATAGCGGTAGAAGACAGCACTCTCAAACAAAGACAGGCCAGCACGGTCGCAGACAGTTACAAACGCTTGCTGCTCCTCGGTTGTGCCAGGCCAAACCAGCTCAGGCAGTCAGAACTGCTCCAAGCGTACGACCTGTTTGAAGGCTGGACAGAGCACTCCCAGTGTGGAACCAACATCGACGAAGACAGTCTTTTTGTTGTGAACCTGGAGCGGGACAACTCGCCGGTCTACAGAAGCCTGCTGGAGCATAAGCCTGGCGACGAAAGCTTCGCCTTTGACACCAGACAGCTTGCCACCATGATTTCCGAGAGCCTTGATGCAAGGCTCCGCCAGCAGCCTGCCCCGGATGCGCTAAAGATTCCGGGCAACGTGAGCGACACACTGCTCACTCACCTGAGCCAGGCTCTGGGCATTTTGGCCAAGAGGAATTTCAACCGGATTGCCAGCCAGGGAACGCTTGAGATTTGCGTGGGGCTGACTGCTGCCCACTATTTCATTGCAGGCGAAAAGTCGTTTACAGAGTTCGTGTCCGGCAATGACAACGGCCCGGAGGATGAGGAGAACGTTTTTATTCGCTCATCCCGCAAGCGCGCAGATGCCTGGGGCAGCGCTCACGATGTGGCACCGAGCGATGATCGCCTGCACACAGCAGATTCACCAATAAACTTTCGCGGCAGCTTTGGAAATACTCCCACAACCACAACCGATAAAAACCGGCCGAAGTCACACTCCACGTTGCTGGTAAATACCAGTCCCGGCGGCTATTGCGTTTCATGGGAGGCCAGCGTTCCGCCCTCCATGCAGGCCGGAGAGGTTCTTGGTGTTCGGGAGCAGCGCTCACACCCCTGGAGCATTGCGGTGGTCCGCTGGATTCGGCAAGTCAAGAATCAGGGCACTCAAATTGGTATCGAACTGCTTGCACCCAGCGGTTCGCCCTGCGGTGTCCGCCTTCTTCAGAAGGTCGGGAACAGCAGCGAGTATCTGCGCGGGCTTCTGCTCCCGGAGATAAGTGTGGTCAACCAGGCCGCTACGCTGATTACACCCAGACTGCCTTTTCAGCCGGGAAGCCGAGTCTCCATGCTGCACGATGGCCGGGAAGACCAGGGGCAGTTAATTAAAAAAGTATCATCGACCGGTAGCATCAGCCAGTTTGAACTTAAACTGCAGAAAAACACCGTCGCATCCGCACCTGCCAACACTTCATCGCCGGCAGTAGCCAGTGAAGACGATTTTGATTCTCTGTGGCCATCTCTGTAATCTTTTCCGGCGGGTTGCCCAGCAATCCGCCGACCACTTGTTATTACGCCACAACCCCTGCATCATTCAGCGATAGCTATAGTGATAGTCCGGTCTCGCAGCACCAGTTCACAGTTTCCAACGAGATACTGTATCCAGGGTAGATTACTCCTCTGCCGTGGCCGGCCCCGCCAACCTGTATGACGAGACGCCTAAGGAATGCAGAAACAGAACCCGACCGTACACCTCCTGATTCTCGACCCTTCTCAGAATGATGCGGAATCTGTGATTAGTCTGCTGAGAAACGCAGGCAAAGCCACAAGAGCACATCGCATTACGTCCGAAGAGGATCTGGAAGAAGCCCTCAAAAGCGGCAACTGGGATCTGCTATTAGCCCGGGATCTGGAGCAGGAATTCACAGCAGACGATACTTTGGCCATGATAAAACGCATGGACAAAGACATCCCCTGCCTGGTTCTGACTACAGAGGAAAACCGTGAAAGAACCGTTGCTGTCATGAAGGCCGGCGCTCAGGGAACTGTGCAGTTTGAGCACAGCGATCTTCTGGTGCTCACGGTCAAGCGCGAACTGAGGGCCCTTGAAGACCGCCGCCGTCGCCGGGCGTTAGAGTCTCACTTGCGCGAAGCGGAGCAGCGGTGCCAACTCCTTCTGGAAAGCTCTAAAGACGCTATCGCCTATATTAATGACGGCATGCATATTTATGCCAACCAGTCCTATCTGGAATTTCTCGGCTACGACGATATTGATGATTTGATGTGCACCCCGGTTCTGGACACTCTGACGTCCGAGAGCCAGGCAGACTACAGGTCGTTCATGAAGTCGTTTACCGAGAACAGCGAAGATAGCATGACGCTTAACTGCACAACCAGGCGCAGCGATGACCACGAACTGAATGTAACCATGTCAGTGTCTGCGGCAACCTACGACGGTGAAACCTGTACCCAGATTGTTCTTCAGCCCGAGCACAGCGATGCGGAACTGGAAGAGAAACTAAGAGAGATCAGCAGCCAGGACCTTCTTACCGGCCTGTTTAATCGCCAATACCTGATGAAAGAACTCGAGCAGGCGATTGCCAAAGCTGGCAAGGACAATGAAACCGGCGCGCTGGCCTACATCGCTCTCGACAATTTTATGTCCATGAAAAGCGACGTGGGCATCTCCGGCGCTGATCTACTGCTAGGGGATCTGGCCAGCCTTCTGAAAGAGCAGGCTGGAGACGACTTCATGCTGGCACGCCTGAGCGATGACGCGTTTGGCCTACTGAGTCTTCCCTGCGATGAGAAATCGATGATCGCCAGGTGTGAACAAGTCCGCAAAGCTGTGGATGAGCACCTGTTCGATATAAACGGACGTACCGTTCCACTGAGTGTCAGCATTGGCATTGCATCCATCACCGAAAATTCACCTAAAACGGAAGAGCTTCTGGCGCGGGCCCATGTTGCGTCTTCAGAAGTGCGCAAGCAGGAAGGCCGCTCTCAAGGCAATGGCATCGGGGTTTACAATCCAATAGATCACGAATCACTGGATGACAGCAACTCCATTGACGCCATCCTGAAGGCGCTGGACGAAGACCGGTTCAAGCTCCTGTTCCAGCCAATTATAAACCTTCGCGGTGAAGGCGAAGAGCATTACGAAGCCTTCGTTCGAATGCTCGACAAGGATGAGAAAGAAGTCTCACCCTACGATTTCCTACCCCCTATGGGGCCAAGCGATACCGCCATCAAAATTGACCGATGGGTTATCCTGCAGTCCGTAAAGCAGTTGGCCAGCCATCGTGCCAAAGGCAAGGATACCCGCATGTTCCTTAACGTGACGGCTGAGACAATACAAGACAAAACGTTCACACCCTGGCTGAGCGTAGCACTGAAAGCAGCACGCCTGCCTGGCGATGCACTGATTTTTCAGATCCGCGAGGGCGATGCGAACAACTATACAAGACAGGCCAAGGAACTAACCAAAGCCTTGCACGAGCTTCACTGCAAGCTCTCCATTGCCCAGTTCGGCTGCGCACTGGATCCGTTCCTGACGCTGAAGCACATAAATGCGGATTATGTGAAAATAGACGGTTCGTTTACGGAAGAACTGCAGAAGAGTGACAAAGCCAAGGAGCACATGAAGGAACTGGTAAAGAGCCTGCAAAGCGCCGGCAAACTCACCATTATCCCTCTGGTAGAGAATGCCAGCATTCTTGCCACCCTATGGCAGGCTGGCGTGAACTACATTCAGGGCTACTACCTGCAAGCCCCTGCCGCCGAGATGAATTACGACTTCGGCGATCACTGAGCCTGAAGAGCGCCGGCTCACAAACCGGCGTTCTTCAACCCATGGTTGGTTTCACTTTCACGAAAACCAATCAGATAGAGAATAGCGTCCAGACCAAGCGTTGAAATAGCATGCCGGGCAGACTCCTTAACCAGGGGTTTTGCCCGGAAGGCAACGCCCAGGCCAGCCTGGCTCAACATAGGAAGATCGTTGGCACCATCCCCCACAGCAATAACCTGCTCCCGGGAGATATGTTCTTTACCCGCAATTTCCAGTAAAAGCTCTGCTTTACGCTTGCCATCAACAATCTGGCCGGAAACCTCACCGGTTACCTTGCCATCCCGGATCTCCAGTTCATTGGCATAGATATAATCAATGCCCAACTTGCCCTGCAGGTGCTTGGCAAAATAGGTAAAGCCACCGGAGAGAATTGCGGTGCGGTAGCCCAAGGCTTTCAGGCTCCGGATCAGATGCTCAGCACCTTCCGTCATCTTCAACCGGCTGGCCACCCGCTCCAACACAGATTCATCCAGACCTTTAAGCAGTGCAAGGCGCTCTGCAAAGCTCTGGCTGAAATCCAGCTCTCCCTGCATTGCACGCTCGGTGATCTCTGCGACCTGCTCACCCACACCTGCCTCAAGAGCCAACTCATCGATCACTTCGGCTTCAATCAGGGTGGAGTCCATATCGAACACGACCAAGCGGCGATTGCGGCGGAAGATAGAGTCTTCCTGGAATGCGATATCCACATTCATCTCGCCCGCTATGTGAAGGAAATCTGCTCTTAGCTGCTCAAGATCGGATGGCGTGCCTCGCACCGAAAACTCTACACAAGCAATTCCGTCTTTGGACGAGTTCAGTGAAGGCCGGGCCGACAGCCTGGAAATATTATCAATGTTCAGTCCGTGCCGGGCAGTAATGGCCGAAACTCTGGCAATCTGTTCCGCCTTGATGTCTCGGGAAAGCAGCGTAACGATATAACAGGCTCGATTACGACCCTCAGCCCAGTTCTGGTATTCCTCGATGGTGATCGGAGCAAACCTCACCTGAAGATCCAAGGCATGAAAGCGGAACAGAAGATCACGGATCACCGGCGAGGATTTCGACTCGTCCGGAATCTCGATGAGAATGCCCCAGGTAAGGTGGTCGTGGATTACCGCCTGGCCTATGTCGAGAATCCGAACGTCATACCGCCCCATAATTCCGGTAATTTCCGACGTAAGACCTGGCTTGTCGCGCCCGGATACGTTAATCAGAACGAGCTCACTCACGGTTGGAGATCTCCATTTTCAGAACTCTCCAATTTGGAGTTTTCTTCTTCCTTTGCCCGGGCGGCAGAAGGGATCACATCAATGGCATCAACACGCTGCAAACCACGGGGCAACTTATGCCCGCGCCGGCCACGCTCGCCAATATAGTGTTCAAGATCGGCAAATTGGAGCCCCATCTTGCGTTTGCCAGCACGAATTTCCAACTGATCATCCTCTGCGAACACTGCAACAGCCACCACATATTCTTCGCGGCTCTGCACCCGTGCAGAAGGGATGCTGATAATCTTGTTACCCTTACCCTTGCTCAGCTCTGGTAGCTCACTGAGTGGGAACACAAGCATTCTGCCTTCATTGGAGATTGCCCCGAGATAGAGCATTTTGTCGGTAGCCGGGATGACGACCGGCGACATGATTTTGGCGCCTTTTGGTACGCTGACTACTGCCTTGCCGTTCCGGTTCTTGCTGATCATATCGTTCAGCGACGTCACAAAGCCGTAGCCACCATCGGTTACCAGCAGTGCCTTGCGGGCCGGGTCACCCATCAAGAGACCTGAAAAGCTGGCCCCCGATGGTGGGTTGATCCTGCCCGTAAGTGGCTCACCCTGCCCTCGCGCCGATGGCAGGCTATGAGCCATCAATGAGTAAGCCCGGCCAGTAGAGTCGATAAAAATAGTCTGTTGGTTATTACGCCCTCGGGCCGCCAGAGCGAAGCCATCTCCGGATTTGTAGTTCAGCCCGTCCGGGTCTATGTCATGGCCTTTGGCCGCTCGCACCCAGCCCTTATCCGACAGCACAACGGTAACCGGATCGTTGGATACCAGGTCATTCTCACTGAACGCCTTCGCTTCTTCACGCTCAACAATGGGCGAACGGCGATCGTCGCCATATTCTTCAGCATCGGCCAGCAGCTCACTTTTGATCAGATCACTCAAGCGAGTTTCAGAACCCAGAATGGACTGGAGTTCATCCCGCTCCGCGGCCAGCTCATCCTGCTCACCACGGATTTTCATTTCCTCAAGCTTCGCCAGGTGCCGCAACTTCAGCTCAAGGATGGATTCAGCCTGTTCCGGAGACAGCCCGAACCGCTCCATAAACACGAGCTTGGGTTTATCTTCCGTACGGATAATGTGAATGACTTCATCGATATTCAGGTAGGCAATCAACAGGCCTTCAAGAATGTGCAAGCGCGCCAGAACCTTATCCAGCCGGTGCTGCAATCGGCGTGTCACAGTGGTACGCCGGAACGCCAGCCACTCCGTAAGCATCTGGTGCAGACCTTTCACTCCCGGGCGGCCATCGTTACCGATCACGTTGATGTTCACGCGATAGGTCTTTTCAAGGTCCGTGCTGGCAAACAGGTGCGCCATGAGCCCGTCGAGATCCACTCGGTTCGAGCGCGGTACAATCACCAGCCGGGTCGGGTTCTCATGATCTGACTCGTCACGGAGATCCGCTACCATTGGCAGTTTTTTAGTTTGCATTTGATGAGCAATCTGCTCAAGAACACGGTTCCCGGAAACCTGATGCGGCAAATCAGTTACCACAATCTCACCGGTCTCCCGCACCCAACGGGCACGCATGCGCAAAGAGCCACGGCCAGTTTCGTACATCTGGAGCAGATCTTTTCGAGGTGTGATGATTTCCGCGTTAGTAGGGAAATCCGGCCCCTTAACATGCTCACACAGTTGGTCAACCGTTGCCTCAGGCTCGTCCAGCAGCCGGATACAGGCTGCGGTGACTTCCCTTACGTTATGGGGCGGTATGTCGGTGGCCATGCCCACAGCGATGCCGGTAGTGCCGTTAAGCAGCACGTGGGGCAGCCTTGCAGGCAGCACTGAGGGCTCATCCATGGTGCCATCAAAGTTTGGCACCCAGTCTACGGTTCCGTGCCCGAGCTCTGTCAGCAGCAGGTCAGAAAAGCGCGCCAGCCGAGATTCTGTATAACGCATGGCCGCAAATGATTTGGGATCATCTGGCGCACCCCAGTTACCCTGACCGTCCACGAGAGGATAGCGATAGGAGAAGGGCTGAGCCATGAGCACCATGGCCTCATAACAGGCGCTATCTCCGTGGGGGTGAAACTTACCAAGAACATCACCCACGGTACGGGCCGACTTCTTGTATTTGGACGTAGATTTAAGACCCAGCTCTGACATGGCGTAAATAATGCGCCGCTGAACCGGCTTCAGCCCATCACCCACATTGGGAAGTGCGCGGTCAAGAATGACGTACATGGAGTAGTCGAGATAGGCTTTTTCCGTGTAATCCCGGAGTGATACCCGCTCAAAGCCTTCATCCGTGGTCTGAAACTCTGGCATGGATGCCTCTTTTGTTGCCTGTATTGCCTGATTTGAAATACGTTCGTGATGCTACCCTGTGCGCCCTGATTAATCACGGGGCCGGTGCAGTGGAACATTATATGGAGCGCAGAGCTGATACACCAACAACCTGCGGATATATCAGCCAGAACAGCTCATTCACGCCTGATCTGCGCCCTTCCAATAGCGGAATTCCCGCATGGAGAGTCTGTAAGGTGCACCGTATGCTCCTAATCGATGATGAATAGAAGACCGTTTTCCCTTCAATCAAGCGGAACACTATGAAACCCAATCTTAAAGCCTGCGGGCAAGCGCTGACTACGGCGATAGTGAATGCGGCACTGGCCGTCGCTCTGATGCTTCTTGTAGAGTTTGCAATCAGTGGCAGTTTTCAGGCCCCCGCGCCCTACCTTTGGGCTGGCTTACTTATCGGGCTTGTTATTTTCGCCGCTCAGTTCTGGCGTCAGCGTCACCTTTGCCGCTCCTGCAAAACCGACCAGGACTCACCTGCAACGCCCCATTCGAGCCTGCATTCTGACGCGTAGCGTCCCGAAAAAATGACCTGCCTCATTGTACTTTTGATTTAATACCTGACACCTGGCTCAGCGCTGCTATGACTTGAGTAAATCCCAGCAAACACACGAGCTTACCATGGCCACAAGCAAACGTTTCGGGCTGCGTTCAAGAATTGGCAGCAATCTGCTCGCAAAGTCATAAAGCTGGCGGAGGAAGACCAATCCGAAGAAGCCATGACCAGAATTACTGACACGAATACCAGCGTTGCCTCAGCAACCGAAGAGCAAACCCAAGTGGTTGGCAAGATCAAAAGATATTGACGGCATCAGCCAATCACTTGACGGGTACGCACGCGAACTGGAGAAGCAAACAGGCAGATTCCGGGTGTAAGCCCGGAACCTGCCCAGGTAGGGGTAAAAAGACTACTTACTGGCGAACGCCTTCAATAGAGATTGTAATTTCCACCGTCTCGGAGGCTTTGCCAAGGCTTGCGGGGATACCGAAGTCTTCAAGTCGCAGCTCTGTCTCTGCCTCAAAGCCCATACGGTAACCGCCCCAAGGGTCTTTTCCGTGGCCCAACATTTCCGCTTCCAAGGTCACCTCGCGGGTTACGCCGTGCAGCGTAAAATCACCCACAATATCCGCCTCGCCATCTTCATCAACATTCACTCGCTTACTCTTGAAGCTCGCTTCCGGAAACTTACTCACGTCCAGGAAGTCTTTGCTGCGCAAGTGCTTGTCACGCTCGGCATGGTTGGAGTCCAGGCTGGCCGTATCGATGGTTACATTCACCGTGCTGTTTTCGGGGTTTTCTGCATCGTAAACGAACTGACCATCAAAATCGTTGAAGCGGCCATAGAGCCAGCTATAACCCAGATGGGAGATTTTGAACGTGATGAACTGATGGGCACCTTCTTTGTCAAAAGCATAGGTTCCACTAGCTTCATTCGCTTGAACACTTCCCACCAGGGCGATGGAAACGGCAGATGCGAGCAGTAACTTCCTCATAAAACTCTCCTTTAAGTAAAAAGAAATGCGCCAACTCAGCGCAGCATCGAAAAATTCAATCATTCCGTCGCGCCGGAACCAACATACGACGCAAGGTTTCGTCACGGTCGATGAAGTGGTGCTTCAGGGCACCTGCAGCGTGCAGTGCGGCCAAGCCAACCAACGCCCAGGTGCTCCAGTAATGCACCAACCCGGCGATATCCTCCAACCCTTTAATCTGACCAGTCACCGATGGCACTTCAAACCAGCCAAATACGCTTATGGATGAACCGTCGGCGGTTGAAATCAAATACCCGCTCACCATGGCGACAAAAATCAGAACATACAACAAGCCGTGAGCTGCGCGGGCACTTAATACCTCCCAGCGTTTGTGCGCCGCAATCGAATCCGGTGATGGGGACATCAACCGCCAAAGCAATCGGAACACCACCAGTGCAAATAATAAAACACCGACACTGCGGTGAATGTCTGGACCGCGCCGGTACCACTCGTCGTAGTACGACAGATCAACCATCCAGAAGCCCAAAGCAAATAAACCCAACACCGCTAAAGCAACAACCCAGTGGGCAACAATAGCCAGCCAACCATAACCGGCGGTGGTGTTTCCTATCTGCATAGCAATCACGGCCTCCCTAACTACGCTTAAACTTGAGGATAGAAGTATAGGAAGCCGCATCCTCAAAGGAAATCGGAATGTTTTGCGCCCCATCATCAGAAATTTTGATCAAGCCAAGGTCGACTCAAAAAAGGTCTTGACTTTTGTCGCATACGGATTGTACGCATTGCCGAATTATGGGTGTTGAGTACACTCACTCCATACTTTAAACACCCCTCAGGGGGATTACATTAAACATAGAGAGCACGACATGGAACTCGAATTCGACGAATCCGTTGTAATCCCGAGCAACAACTGATTATTCGGCGGCTCTTGTTTTAAAGGGCCGCCAAAATCACCTGCAACAACGAAAGACTCCACAAAGCTTACAACCTATTTCAGATTTATTCATGAAACGGTGGTAATGCTATCCATTTTTTGGCAACCTCCTCCAACTATCAGTTTACTCTGGCTTTTTCTGTTCATAGCCAACACTGGTCAGTGATCGTTCAAGTGCGTTTTACAGCAGCACTTGATGCATTCGTTCAATGATTCGAAAGACACTATGCAGCCAGCAGCCATCCCGGAAACGTTGACGGACCCCGAGGTTGATCTGATATCGCAGATGCTCCAAAGAGACGGCGACTCTTGGACCGCGCGCTTCCAGGGCCTTACCTTGAAAACGGCCCTTCAGCCGATTTACAGCATTTCGCATAAACGAACCATTGGCTACGAGGCGCTGATACGGGCACAAGACCCGGACCTTTCAAACGTTCTGCCTATACATCTATTCGAATTACCTTCTTCCGATGCGGAAAACCTGCTGCTTGACCGGCTCTGCCGATACCTGCACATACAAAATTACAGCGGCATCGAAGACCAACTCAACTGGCTATTTCTCAACGTTTCCCCCCGGGTTGTTACCAGCGGCAGCCAAACAGATTCATTTTTCGGCAACCTTCTGGCGAAGACGAAGCTGCCACCCCACCGGATCGTAATCGAGATTGTTGAACAGCCAACCGACGACGCTGACCGTCTGCGCGAAACCGTCGCCTATTACCGAAAGCTTGGCTGCCTTACAGCCATTGACGACTTCGGGGCTGGACACTCAAACTTTGAACGCATCTGGAATTTGTCACCCGACATAGTGAAGCTGGACCGTAAACTGCTAACCCGGGCCACTGAAGATCATAAGGCGCGACAGATTCTGAACGGCATTGTTTCATTGCTGCATCAATCAGGATGTTTGGTCTTACTGGAAGGTGTTGAAACTAACGATCAGGCGATGATTGCCATCGATGCCGGCGTGGACTTTGTTCAAGGATTTTACTTCTGCCGGCCCAGTATGGATCTGACCAGCCTCTCAAATGCACCTACTGATTTCGAGCAGTTGCTGCAAGACTATAAAGCGAGACATCAAATCACCCAGGACCCGACCCGCTATTTGGCGGATTTCTTCTGGAACGATTTTCAGAATGCCACTAAATTGCTGCAGGCTGACACCCCCATGGCCCCGGCGTGCAACGATCTGTTGAATCACGGCCCTGTATCGCGCTGTTACCTTGCGGATGACCAAGGGGTTCAGTTAGAAGACACTCTGATATCTGACACCGGAACCCGGGGGCTGGACCCGCGCTTCAAGCCTTTGGAAAGTACCAGCAAGGCAGATTGGTACCGGCAGCAGTATCTCCGGCAGGCGCTGGCTCAGCCTGGCAAGCTTCACGTTACCGCCCCCTACCTGTGTGTAACGGGCGCTTATATGTGCGTAACACTGTCCTTGTGTTTCACCCACCGCAACAAACAGCGAGTGCTTTGCTGCGACATTCTGGCAAACGCACCTCTGTAGCGACTACCAACCCGGGCTGATTCCATACACCATCGCAATCACCGCCACCGATACCAGGCCAATAAACACATTCATTGGCAAACCGACACGAACAAAGTCGCCGAAACGATAGCCCCCCGGGCCGAACACCATCATATTGGTTTGATACCCCAACGGCGTAGCGAAACTGGCCGACGCTGCCATCATTACCGCAATCACAAAAGGCTCAGCCGGAACCCCCATGGTGCTGGTCATTGAAAGTACTACCGGAATGACCAATACAGCTGCCGCGTTATTAGTGATCACCTCTGTAAGCACGGATACGGAACAATAGACGAGGAACAGAGCCAACAGAACATGCCCTTTGCTCAGGCCAAGAATAGCCCCTGCAACGAAAGTGGCCGCCCCTGTCTCCTGCAATGCGGCACCCAACGCAAAGGAAGCCCCGATAGTAAGCACTACCGGAACGTCCACTGACTTCTGTGCCTGCCCTACAGAGCAACAGCCGCTCATAATCATCAGCGCAGCTCCCAGCAAAGCAGCATTCAGCATGCTGAGAACGCCACAGGCCGCCAACCCCACCAGCACAACCAGAATACCCCAGGACAGCCAGGCACGGTTGTGCCTGGGCGCCTCAGTTTCCAGATCATTAATAAGCAGAAAATCCTTGTTATAACGCTGACGACTTACAAACGCCGGCCGAGCCTCCAGCAACAGCACGTCGCCGGGCCGGAGCCGAATATTGCCAAGGTTGCCTGCAACGCGTGCCCCACCTCGAGCGACCGCCAGAACAACCGCCCCGTAACGCTCCCGGAACCGCGCATCCCGGATGGTCAATCCCAGCACCTCTGACTGGGGAGACAAAGCCGCCTCCATTAAGCAGCGCTCAGCACGATGCTGACTCAGGCTGGGTTCATCAGCGTGTTCCGAAGGTACAATCCCGTTAATTCGAAGCAGATCGGAGATTGCCTGGGTATCCCCTGCAAACACGAGGCGGTCACCTCCGCACAGGCGCTCCTCAGAAGGCACCGCCGTCACCACGCTGCCAACACGCTCTATCTCAACCAAGTAGAGCCGCTCAAGCTCTCTCAGGCCCGCTTCACCAACAGTTTTGCCCACCAATGGTCCATCAATGGCTACTGCCACTTCCAGAGTAAACTCTCTCATGGAGCCAAATTTATGCCGGTCTTCCCGATTTGGAAGTGCCCGCGGCATGAACAGCAAGATTGCGGCGATTCCCAGAACCGCCACAGGCAAGCCAACCGCGGTGATAGAGAAAATGGACAGCCCGGCGTCGCCGGTGAGCTGTTCGTATTGGCCGTTAACAACCAGGTTGGTGCTGGTGCCAATCATGGTCAGCGTGCCACCAAGGATGGCGGAGTAGCTGAGCGGAATCATCAGTTTGGATGGCGCGATACCAATCTTCCGGGACCAGGCATGAACCGCCGGTATCATGGTGGCCACAACGGGGGTGTTGTTGAGGAAGCCGCTCAACAGTGCAACTGGCAGCGTGATGCGCGCTTGCGCTGAGCGAGCAGTTTTGGGGTTTCGGAGCAGGTGCCTGACCAGCAAATCAACCCCGCCAGAATGATGAATGCCTGCGGCCACTACAAATAGAGCTACGACAGTAATCAGACCCGTATTACTAAACCCCGAAAGGGCTTGGCCAGCCGAAATAATGCCACTGGCACTGAGCACAATGAGCACAACCATCAGCACCAAATGCGGCGCGTAGCGTCCTGAGCTCATAAGTACAAGCGCGGCGCCGGCCATGCCGAGCGCGAACCATCCCTGCCAGTCCATTACGGTTCTTCCCGATCAGAAAACCGGCAGGATAGCGAGCCTGAAGATTAATTAAAAAGAATAACTACATCTTTTTATAGGTCGAAATAGCATATAAGGTAATTAGCCGCCGACATCCGCCATATTGCCGTATGCCTCCAGCCAGGCTCTTCGGTCTGACGCACGTTTCTTGCCCAGAAGCATATCCATCCGGCTGTCTGTGTCGTCGCCGTCTTCAATGGTCAACATAACCAGCCGACGGGTATCGGGTGCCATGGTGGTTTCGCGGAGTTGCAAGGGGTTCATTTCACCCAGTCCTTTAAAGCGGGTTACCGAAATCTTGCCTTTGCGCTTTTCGGCTTCAATACGATCCAGTATTCCTTGTTTCTCATGCTCGTCGAGGGCATAAAAGGTTTCCTTACCGAGATCCACACGGTAAAGCGGTGGCATGGCAACAAACACATGGCCTGCAGCAACAACGGGCCTGAAATGCTTGAGGAACAGAGCGCACAACAGGGTTGCGATGTGCAGACCATCAGAATCGGCATCCGCAAGAATACAGATTTTGTTATAACGCAGGCCACCAAGCTGATCCGAGTTGGGGTCTACGCCTATGGCGACAGCAATATCGTGGATCTCCTGGGAAGCCAGAATTTCGCTGGAATCCACCTCCCAGGTATTCAGGATTTTACCGCGCAATGGCATCACCGCCTGAAACTCACGATCGCGGGCCTGTTTTGCAGAGCCCCCAGCGGAATCCCCTTCAACCAGAAACAGTTCAGAGCGAGCGGTATCACCACCAGAGCAGTCCGCCAGTTTTCCTGGCAACGCCGGGCCGGAAGTTACCCTTTTACGGGCCACCTTCTTGCTGGCCTTTAGCCTGCGCTGAGCATTGCTGATAAACAGCTCCGCCAGCACTTCAGCCACATCAGTATGCTGGTTCAGCCATAAGCTGAAGGCATCCTTTACCACACCGGAAATGAACCCTGCAGCCTCCCGCGACGACAACCGCTCTTTGGTCTGCCCTGAAAACTGCGGCTCCTGCATTTTAAAGGAGAGCACATAAGCCGCTTTTTCCCAGATATCCTCGGGAGAGAGCTTAACGCCCCTTGGCAACAAACTGCGGAACTCACAAAACTCCCGCATGGCTTCGAGCAGGCCGGTGCGCAGGCCATTTACATGGGTGCCTCCCTGAATGGTAGGAATGAGGTTCACGTAACTTTCCATGACCGCCTCACCACCTTCCGGAAGCCATTGAATGGCCCAGTCAACCGCTTCATTCTTGCTGGAAAAACTCCCGATAAAGGGTTCCAGAGGAACCACCTCTACATCTACCAAGGCAGAGCGCAGATAATCACGGAGCCCCTCTTCATAGAACCACTCATCTTTTTCGCCGGTTTTTTCCTGCGTAAAGGTTACTGTCAGACTAGGACAAAGCACCGCTTTCGCGCGCAGGTTGTGGCGCAGGCGGCTCACAGAAAAATTCGGGCTGTCGAAATACTTGGCATCGGGCGTGAACTTGATGCGCGTACCGGTATTGCGCTTGCCAACTGTGTCGATAACTTCCAGCTCAGTGGCCTTATCGCCATTTGCAAACGTCATGTGGTGGAGTTGGCCATCGCGTTTTACGCTGATCTCAAGGTGCCGTGATAATGCGTTAACTACCGACACCCCAACGCCGTGCAAACCACCGGAGAAGTTGTAGTTACCCTGAGAAAACTTACCGCCCGCGTGGAGCCGGGTGAGAATCAGCTCAACCCCTGAGAGTCCTTCTTCCTTGTGAAGGTCAACTGGCATACCTCGGCCATCGTCTTCAACACTCAAGGATCCGTCGGTATAAAGCACCACATCGATGCGGCGAGCGTGGCCAGCCAGGGCTTCATCCACACTGTTATCGATGACTTCCTGGGCCAGGTGATTGGGGCGACTGGTATCTGTATACATGCCAGGGCGCTTACGCACTGGATCCAGGCCGCTCAGCACTTCAATGGCATCGGCGTTGTATTGTTGCTCACTCATAGGATGGACGTGACTCCGCAGGAAGAAAAATTCGTTCCCATAGCTTATGGATTCGCGGCCAAAGATCAACGGCTGATTGCAGTTAGCACCCGGAAAGGAAACCTCAAGGATTTAAAACCAGATCCTTGTCCCGAATGCCTGACACCCGAATTTCCGGCCAATCATGCGACGGAACTGCCACCACCACACAGGCCGATGTAATAACCTGAGTGGTCATAGTGCTCGGCGCCGGGGAGCGAACGACAACGGAAAGCTGAAGAGGGCTCTTGGTGTTCTCAGCATTGGCCGAAACCAGGCTAACACTGTAACCACCGGTTGGTTTCTCACCCAAGGTGACAAACAGCAGATGTTCTTTTTCAAGGTTAACCTGTCGTAACTGCTGAACAGCTATATTCTGAGCCGGTAGATCAAGTAACTGTTGCAATCGTTCGGGAGTCTGCACATAAGCCAGTCCGGGCCCGCTCAGGCCACAATGAGCTGACTGGATCACCTGTCGCGCCAAAAGCTCGCCGGGCTCGGTTTCAACAACGTCTGAAGATGCACAGCCCGCCATCAACAAATATCCGGCCAACAAAATGACCACAGGCACGCCTGACCCTACCTTTTTGCATACTGCTATCAACGTTCAGCTCCGATTGTTTTGAGTGTCGGGTTGGTGCCTGGACCGGGCACTTCAGACTCGCTTAAAAGCGAGTAGCCTCTGAATCCTGGGCGGGGCAAGATGTCTGGCGTAGCCGCAGATACCGCCGGACGAGAGTAGCTGGTTGTCATTTCTATGCCCGTAACAGACATCCCCGGGCTGATTGTAATTTCTTGCCTGAGGCCGGCTACCGGGTATTCCGCACATGCTTCGCCAGCATGACAAATGAGGCCATTATTATCCAGGTCAGACCCGGCAACCAGAATGTAACTACCTGGCGGCACTTCATTGAGCATTTTAGGCTCTACCCCATCATCAGGCACAAAGGTAAACGCATAGCGCCCGTTATCTACAACTGCACTTGTCTGTGCAACCGTCATGTAAAAATCACCCTCTGGCTCGGGATCTACCAAGAGCACAAAATGCCGGCCAGCGTCACGAGCTTGTTGATCAGTCACCCGCTGGCCGATCACCGGGATTTCCAACCTGCGGAGCTGGTCGCTTTTGTATTCCACAGCAATGACCGATCGAGCAGAGACCCCGGACTCAAGCTGTTCAGAAAGCAAGGTTAAAGTGATTAGGAAGTCCGTTCCTGTATCTTCAGGTACGGGGGCTGAATCCAATTGCACCCAAGGTGCATTTACAGAAACAGATTCAATGGTTACATCGCTCGAATCTCGGCCATACACACTCAATTTCACGCTAGCGGAAGTGGCGCCTTCTGAGGCCAAACTTACAATGGCTGGCGATGAAGTTAACAGATTTGGTACAAAGCCTGCCGAGGCTGCCAAGGCTGCTTTTCCTGCATCCACAAGCCCCCAACCCACATCTGGCCTTTTAGAACATGGCGGCGTTCCACAGTCCTGAAAGGTCAGTTCTCCAGACACTAGCAGCGCCTTCAGCTTGCCGTAATCCAACCCTGTATTAAGGCCCTTCATCAGTGCGAAAACAGCGGACACATGGGGAGCCGCCATAGAGGTTCCCTGCAATCCAATGTAAGTCTCCTTCAAAGTGCCATTTATGAGGCTGGCACTGGTGCTGCTCACCAAATCACTTCGGCCATCAGCGTTACCATCACGGCTGGCGTCGCCGCCGGGTGCCGCCAGATCAATCCAGCTACCGGAGTTTGAGTAAGTTGCCAGCACACCTGCCCCATCAACCGCACTCACGGAAAACACCCCGTCGTATGCAGCAGGATAAGATTCGGCTGTAGAAGCCGAGTTACCTGCTGCAGCAACATAAACAATGCCACGAGCGACGCCCGCATCTATGGCTGCTTTAAGTTGCGGCTGATAGGGAAGTCCGCCCAGGCTCAGGTTCACGATATCGGCGCGAGGCTCCGGACTAGTTGGATCGACGGCCCAGCGCAAAGCTTCCAGAAGATCAGCGGATGAGCCTGTTCCTCCCTCACCCAGTACCCGCACAGGCCGCAGAGAGGCATTGTAGGCAATACCCGCTCCACCGGCACCGTTTACCACAGCAGCTATGGTGCCAGCCACATGGGTGCCATGGTAAGCACTGGCTCCAATCGCATTTCCGGGGTCCGAAGGGTTATCGTCCCGACCCGGTACACCGTCGTTGTCAAAGGCTTCGGACACAAAGTCCCAGCCACTGACAATGTTGTCGTTCAGCTCGCCATGCCAGTTCCCTGGCGCTCCAAATATCCCTGTATCCATCACCGCGACAATCACACCAAGCCCCCCATCCTGCGCTATCTGCCAAGCAATCGGTGCATTGATCAATTCGTAGTGCCACTGCTGCCCCACTGCAGGGTTGTTATACAGAGGCTCATTCACTGGCGTTTGCATCGCCCGCATTGTGTAGTTGGGCGTGGCCGAGGCAACGTCAGTGCGCTTCTTTAGAGAGCGTATCCACTCCAAGGTCGACACCTCCGCCTGCCCCGTGCGGCTGCGGGCAGCCTGCGCCGGCGCATTAACCAACCAGACTCCAGGAGCCAACTCTCTTGAAAGGTTCGCGCCCATTGCCGGCGCCACTGAGCGCATGAATGCCTGCCCTTGCTTGAATACAACAATGGCCTCGGCGTCTGCAAAATCATGATCTGGCCACTCAAACTCTGTAGCCAGCGCACTGCCTGTCACGGATGTCGAAAGGATATATAGCATGGGATCAGGGCCAGAGGCCTCAACCCTCAGGGTATAGATACCTGCAGGTTCTGTATCTGGCAAGGTCACTTGAATCGGTACAGACTGGCTACCAGTAAAAACGCTTTCAACAAGTCGGCCATCACTGAGCAGTGACAAGGTAAGCAGGGATGAAACGTCGCTGGCAGAAAATGGCTGAAGAGCGATACTCTGCTTTGGGTGCAGCGGCAGGCTATAAGTATCAACTGGGTCCTGAGAATAGGTAATACTGGGCCTTCCGCCTTTGGAAGGATAGGTTCCAGCCTCGACGCTCACATACCCCGCAAGAATGAACTCCTGGGGTAAAGACTGAGTTCCGGAAAATGGAGTAGAGCTCAATGCCAGAGTGTCTGCATCATCTGCGTCTACCCGGGTTCCGGACTCAATAGCAATACTCCCCGAAAGCGCAACGCTAGCCGGGTTAATTTCAATACTTCCAGAGCCCCCATCGCAGCCGCCCAAGGCCACAACCAGCGCGGCCAGCATGGTATATCTGAAATGCGTTGCTGTGTTTAGAATGACCGGCATGGGCACTAGCCTCTGTTTTGATCTGGCTACAAGTATACGCAAACACACTGGTGCGGTGCGCATAAAAAAAAGCCACCCCAGGAAATTCCGGAGGTGGCTTTTGTTGCAGGTGGCAAGCTCAGATTGCGTAGAACAGCATCGGCACAAAGGCCACCAGCAATAGCGTTGGTCCCATGACGGCTACGGGCAACAACAACCGCTCGTAACGATGCCAGAAAGACCCAACACGCTCCGCTGCCAACACCTCACTCTCCCCCACAACCTGTCGGGTAAGCAGATGGTTCAGCGCCACCGGGGGGCTGAGATAGCCCAGCTCAAACGCCACCAGACATACAATCCAGAAGTGCAATGGATCGATGCCCAGCTGTATGGCTGGCTGGGCTACGGTTGCCGATACCAGTATGACAGCGCCGAAAGGATCCATAACCATTCCAATCACCGTCAACAGAAGCACAATCACAAGCATGGCAAGCCACGGGCTGGTCAGGTGTTCCGGGAACAGGGCGTGAACAATATCAGACCGTTCAAGAATGCCTCCAAGGCAAATAGAGAAGCCAATCAGGGCCAGCAAAGCCCCAATGTGCACCGCCGAATCACTGGCGGCTGCGCAGCTTCGCCCCCAGAACGCCTGTACGCGAGATTCGTTGTCGTCACGGCTACTGCTATCGGCATCAAGGAATACCAGCGCAAGCATCACCAATGGCAGGACCATTGGTGCACTGTACTCGTTGAACGACAGCCCCAGAACCACATAGATGGTGAATATGACAGCCACAGCCAGGGCCACATAGGGCATCAAGGGTTTGAGCTGTTGCAACGATGCCCGGAAAGCACCTGGAGCCGGGCGAGGCCGCCAGTTACCTTCCGTTTTGCATACGATGATTGAGAACAACGAGGCTGACATTATGAATACCCAGAAGCCCCAACCGTACATTTCGGTGGTGGTAACTTCCTTGTTCAGAGCCGCAACGACGACAATCAGCAAGCACGGGTTCAGCACCACACCAAGGCTTCCCGACATTGCGGTAGTCGCAAGTGCCAGCTGCCGCCCTGCACCGGCCCGGCGCAACTCATCGTAAACCACGCCACCGACGGCAAGAATGAAGATGCCGGATGCGCCGGTAAAGGCGGTCGGGAAAGCCGTCGCAAAGATAATGACGGAAGCCAACATGGGTGCCGGCAGGTTGTATGGCTTGATTACGTTCAACAGCAACTCTGGCAAACGAGTCTGCTTCAGAACCATACCCACCAGAACATAGAGTCCGATATTGATAAACATCGAAGACAGGTTGGACATCATGCCGAAGTAGATCGCGAGCCCGGAAGCGTAGCCATCTACAAAGAAAAAGTAGCCCATGGCAATCAGGCCCATGGTGCAATACAGCGGCACCACCAAACCCGAAGACAGCGCCAGCCCACCCGCTCTTACGTGCTTGGGAACTTTCAGAAATCGCAGGGCATTGATCACCATGAACAGGCCAAACACGCCCGTCCAGGCATACTGAAGTATGACCGTAGATTCAGCCCCGGGCGAACTGGCGAGCCGGCCCAGATAAGCATTCATGGAGAACACCATCATGCCATTGACCAGGAGCTGCACAGCTTGGCTCAATCGCCACTCCGACCGGTTTCTGGGCAACCGCAGCGCTATATGGTCGGCATCCATGGCTGCTATTGCCGCCGCCATCGCAAAGATTGCAATGAACAGGTACTTCGTCAGCTCGATATTATCCAGCAGAAACGTCGCCAGCCCGCCCTCGAAGGCTTTGAACACACCCAGCGCAGGCGTCGCATGCTCAAGATTACTCTGGTAAGCAGCATGTTTCTCAGCACACAGTGCAAGGTTTCGTTCCAGTGATGTACGAATGGCTTGCGGGTTAGGCGGGGAATCAAACAGGTCGTCGGGGTCTGGCTTGTACGCGTCTACCCGCTTACGGACCTCTGCCTCAATATCCATTTCCATACGACATGAAGGCTCTATCGCATCTGGATTGAGCAAGTAATAATTCGGCCATGTCTGCTCGCCAACCCAGAGCAGGCGGGAGTGGAGAGAATTCCCCATTCCCAGCAAAAGGGTAACAAACAGCAACAACAGCAGAATAGCCCCGTGCATCTTCCGCACGGGGTACAGAGTTCTTACAGCAGGGGCAGTTAACGCTTGCCAGTTCATGCGTATTCCGCCCTGTTATTCCCGGTTTTCCGAGGTGCATTCCGAGGCGGACGGATTACTGGAGCAACGAATTTTGCTCAGCAAGCCCAGCATTTTCGGGTGGTACACGTCAGGCGCGCCGTTCAGGCCGTCGCGCATTTCAATCCGGTTCTGGCGGAACATTTCCTGATATCCCTGAATGTCTTTTTCGGGAATACGAACCCACTTTTCTTCAGGGATGGCCGCTTCCTGCTTTTTAATCAGGTTCATAGCTTGTGGGAACATGCCCCAGGCAACCTGTCGGGACGCCTGAGCGGTCTGATCGTCCAGAACACCTTCACGAGCAATAACCTGAATCGTCAGCTGCGCCAGGGGATAATCGACAATGCCACCCTTGCTGCCTATGCCTTTGTATAGCTCAAGTGCTTCGTATGCAAAAGCAGGTGCGTAAGCTGTATCAACAGAGCCATTATTGAACTTGCCGGCAAAGTTGGTGATATCTGAAGGAACAACCGTTGCCTTGAGGTAGTTCACCATGTGAATGGCGTCTTTCTGGTAGTCCAGAGTCGCCATTCGCTTGCCTGCCAGAGCGCCTGCGGTATCCATGCTACGGTCGTTAACAAACAAGTACCCGGCGCCTGCAGGAACAATTCCTAGCACCTCGTAACCTTCCTGTTTCATTAGCGGTGCCGCTTTAGCTTGCGCCAGCGTCGCCAGTAGCGTTTCGAGGTCATCGTAGGTCGGGAGTGCGCCAACAGCACTAACGGTTCCGGTAAAACCGTTAAATGGACGGGTGCGCAGGTCGGTTGCGGCAACGGCATCGCACTGGCCAGCGTTGAAATCGCCCACTGCAACACCCTCATCGGTGTAGGGTTTCAGATCAAAGTCTACACCGTGCGACTTCATCTCAAGCGCATAGTCCTTAACCATATTGAACATGTCACCGTTCGCGCCAATCACATCGAAAACACACATTTTCACGGTTTGGGCCGATGCCAGGGGTGCGATGGCAGCAAGAGTAAGAGCGGTGAGGGATCTACGGATCATAACAATCTCCGGTTCATTTTTGTGTTTATAGTGAGTTCATTAAGCGACCGACCATGGGCGCTGGAGTTGCCTGCTCAGAGCAGGCCATCCAGGCTCATGGTCTCAATGTTTTCGTTGTTTCGTTCAGAGCTCATTTTCCCGAAGAACGCCTGTGGTGTTCTATAGCCATACTCGGCAGTCCAGTATTTGTCTGAAGAAAACTGGATGATGGCGCGAGCCACATGGTCAGCCAGGCGATACTTTTCCCACACCTTGATAGTGTCGTCAGCTTCTGCAAAGCGGTGGATCACGTCAGCCAGAACATCCGTGCGCCCAAAAGTTTCTGCGGCAACAGCTTCGAGTGCCATTGACGCGCGCATGCCCCCTTTCACGCCCAAAGCAGAGCTGTTTTCGAGTACTTCCCAGGGATCGGGAGACAAATCTGGGCGGGTGTCAGGCAGTAGCAGCCAAACCATGGCGCGAACGGCATTGGGCAACCCACCTGTTTTTTCGTTATCAATACAGGTTGCTGCGCGCTCAGCCTGAGGAGCGATGTTGCGTGGTATCCCGGCACGGGCACCTGAGTTGGCATCATTTACAACGGCCTGCAAACCAGTCAACAGGCCAAGAAGGAACGTAATCTCGTCTTGTTCGCTGTACAGGAACGGGCATTCGAGGGGTTCTTTGGCCGGGTCGAAATCGTAGGCTGCCATGGCTCTATTGAAAGCCATCAAGCGGCGTTCAGCAGTGAGGGCGTATAAGCGTTTGGCTCGTTCGCGGGAGTCTTTGGCTAAAGGCACATCGCCTTCATAATCCGCCCGCAGGTAATCAAGTTCGGCCTCCCACGCACGGTACTCCATGCAATTGGCCGCTAACAGCATCAACAACGACCCGCTCGTATCTGGCGCATCGTTGATTCGCGAAAAGGAGTAGATCAGGGGGTCAACGCCTTCCCCTAGCGCACAGGCCATTTTAGGGTCAGACATCTGCATAACGTAAGGAGTGGCTTCACTCTCGGCGTAACCCGCCAGCACAGTCCCAGTGACTTTGTGTATGGGGTTTGCGGAACACCCTGCAAACATTACTGCCGTTGCCAATAAAACCAGTTTGTTGCGCGTCGCCGCAAGACGACCTGCATACGTTGCCAATATGGACATGTTAAGTCACTCTGCTTTGCTTTGTTTTTATCTGGGTGGAATGCAGTTGGTTCTGTCATTCCGGAAGCAAGAGTGCGTTGAAAGCTGTCCTACAAAAATGGCTCGTTTGCCGGCAGGCCCATGCCGATCAGGCCAATGGCCTGAAATGTACGGTTCTTTTTGGTGATATTTTGACTTAAAACAATAACTTCGAAAATATACGCCTGCGCACACCTTGAGATTAATTTACTTACAAAATGCATACAGGCACTACAAAGCGCCAATTCCGGCGCTAGCCCATGCCAAGCATTGCCACCACTTGGTCGGTTAACCCATCCCGGGTCAAGCCACCACGATCCGGGCGATACCAGGTTACGGTCCAGCTAAGGGCACCCGTCAACATGCGGCGCACCACAAATGGATCGGCTTTTAGTGCGCCCTCTTCTTTAAGGCCGGTCAATACATCCAGCCACAGGGCTTCGTATCTATCCCGAAGTTCCAACACCTCGGCCCGAGAGGCTTCAGACAAACTGCGCCATTCATACACCAGAACGGCCATGGCCTCCCCCGTCTGGCCATTAATGGACTCCAGCTCTGCGCTTATGAGTGCTCTGAGTTTTTCCCGATTGGATTTCGCTTCACCCATGGCGGCCTGCATTACGGCCGTGTTCAGCCTGATCGTTTCAACCATAACCGCTTTAAGAATTTCTTCTTTGGTTCGGAAGTGATGGAAAAGACTCCCCGACTGAATGCCCACCGCAGCGGCCAGGTCTCTCACTGTGGTGCGCTCATAACCTTTTTCACGGAACAGGCGCGCGGCCTCCCGAAGCAGCCGTCCGCGGGCACTGTCTGATGCTGACACCAGGTTATCGGCGATAAGTGACTGAAGTATTTTTTCTTGATTCACGGGCGTATCCAAAGGCTTTAACTGGACGCCTATTCTACCTGACATTTACCTGTTTACAAACCAAGCGCTTGCTTGGTATGGTCTGGTTAATGGTTCAACAGTTGCCGATTCACATTCGTGGCACTCACGGCAACACAGCTACAGGATGCACAGACATGACGAATTCACCGAAGACTATCCGGATTGGTTGCTCCTCCGCTTTCTGGGGCGACACTGAAACAGCCGCGGCGCAACTGGTTCACAAAGGTGATATTGACTATCTGGTCGCCGACTACCTGGCCGAAGTCACCATGTCGATCATGGCGGGTCAGAAGATGAAAGACCCTAGCCAAGGCTACGCGCGAGATTTCGTTGAAACGGTGATGGGCCCCCTCCTCGCTGATATCAAAGCAAAAGGCATTCGCGTACTGACTAACGCCGGCGGCGTGAACCCGGTCGCCTGCCGTGATGCCTTGCAAGCATTGTGTGAAAAAGCCGGCGTAGATATGAAAATTGCCCTGGTGCTGGGAGACGATCTGCTACCCCAAAAACAGGCCCTGGACAAAGCTGGCATCACTGAAATGGCCACCGGCGCACCGATGCCCGCAATGATGGTTAGCCTCAACGCTTACCTTGGTGCATCTGGTTTGGCGGCTGCCCTGGACCAGGGTGCAGACATTGTTCTTACTGGCCGGGTGGTCGACAGTGCTTTGGTGCTTGCGCCCCTGGTTCACGAATTCGGCTGGGACTGGAAAGACTACGACAAACTGGCGCAAGCCAGTCTCGCCGGTCACTTATTGGAGTGCGGAGCGCAATCTACCGGTGGTAACTTTACCGACTGGGAAGACGTTGCGGATGGATTCGCCGATATGGGCTTCCCGATTGCTGAAGTCAGTGCAAACGGCGAGTTCGTTGTTACTAAACCGGAAGGCACGGGTGGCCTGGTAAGCCGTGGCACGGTCGCTGAGCAATTGGTTTACGAGATTGGCGATCCGCGCGCCTATTTACTCCCAGATGTTACCTGCGATTTTACGGATGTTGAGCTAATAGAAAGCGGGCCGGACCGTGTAACCGTTCGAGGCGCCCGCGGCTTGCCGCCCACCGACAGCTACAAGGTATCTGGTACTTGGCCCGATGGCTTCAAATGCACCGCAACCTTCTTGCTTGCGGGCATTGATGCCCCGAAAAAAGCCCAGGCAGTGGCCGAAGCCATTCTCACGAAAACATCCCGCCTGTTCCAGGAGCGTGGCCTGCCGGACTACACCGAAACCAGTATCGAACTGCTGGGCACGGAAACAACATACGGTGAACAGGGGCGCGCCCAAGGCACCCGAGAGGTCATTGTAAAAATCAGTGCGGCCCACCCAAAGAAAGGTGCGCTGGTGTTGTTCTCCCGTGAAATTGCACAAGCCGCTACCGGCATGGCACCTGGCCTGACCGGCATTGTGGGTGGGCGACCCGCCGTTTGGCCAAAAATCCGCCTCTATTCCTGCCTGTTTCCCAAGAGCGACGTAACGGTTTCTATCGACCTGAACGGCCAAACAACACCCATTGCTATCGATTCCTCAGGTGGCTTCCAGCCCGGCCTCATCGAGGATCAAGCATCTATTGAGGCCGCATCGGCGACCGACACCACCGTACCCCTGATTGATTTGGCCTGGGCACGCAGCGGCGACAAAGGCGACCACAGCAACATTGGCGTTATTGCTCGCAAACCTGAGTTCGTTCCTTTTATTGCAGCCGCATTGAGTGAAGAAGCTGTGGCGGAGTGGATGGTTCACACACTCAATCCTGAAACCGGCAAGGTTACCCGCTGGACACTGCCCGGGCTCCACGCATTCAACTTCCTGCTGGAGCACAGTCTGGGCGGAGGTGGCGTAGCCAGCCTGCGCATTGATCCGCAAGGCAAGGCGTTTGCCCAGCAGTTACTCGAGTTTCCAGTGCCAGTGCCTGCCGGTCTAGTGGCCTCCTGAATAGTTAAGAAGGACTTGGAATTATGAGCTATCAATCGGTTTTCCGCCCAGACCTATTCAAGGGCCAGACTTTTATCGTAACCGGCGGCGGTTCCGGCATCGGTCGCTGCACGGCCCACGAGCTAGCATCCCTGGGCGCCAATGTGGCGCTTGTTGGCCGCAAAGTCGAAAAAGTTGAAGCGGTAAAAGCAGAAATACGTGAAGACGGTGGCATTGCCTCAGCCCACGTGTGCGACATCCGTGAAGAAGAGTCTGTAAAAGCCACGGTGAAGGCGATTATTGAAGAGCATGGCGGCCTAAACGGCGTGGTCAATAACGCTGGTGGCCAGTTCCCTTCTCCTCTGGCGGGCATCAACCAGAAAGGCTGGGAAACGGTGGTTCGCACCAATCTTACTGGCGGCTTCCTGATGGCACGAGAGGCTTACACCCAGGCGCTGTCAAAAACCGGCGGCGCCATCGTAAACATTGTGGCGGATATGTGGGGCGGCATGCCTGGCATGGGGCACTCGGGTGCAGCACGGGCTGGCATGGTGAACTTCACCCAGACAGCCGCCGTGGAATGGGGCACCTCTGGTGTTCGGGTGAATGCGGTTGCGCCAGGCTGGATCGCTTCAAGTGGCATGGATAACTACCCCGAACACATGAAGCAATGGATTCGCAGCCTAGGCGATAACGTACCCATCAAGCGCATGGGGACTGAATCTGAAATCAGTGCGGCAATCTGCTTCCTGCTAAGCCCCGGCGCGTCCTTTATCAGCGGCGACTGCCTGCGTATAGACGGTGCGGCCTCTCAAGGCACCCGAATATGGCCCCTGCCCAAAGCAAAAAACAATGAGCCCTTCAATGGCTTCCACCGGGCTGTAACGCCCAAAGTGCTCAGCGAGGATTGAGGATACGTTTATGCAAACACTGGAAACCAGCGTTAACCCGCAATCGGATGAATTCCGTGGTAACACTGAGGCTATGGAAGAACACATCCGGACCTTCCGTGATGTAGAACAAAAAGTTCTCGACCTGGCGGAAGCAGCACGGGAAAAGTTCACCAAGCGCGGAAAGCTCCTGCCCCGGGATCGCATAAACCGCTTGCTGGATCGTGGCACGCCGTTCCTGGAACTATGCTCTCTGGCCGGCTACAAAATGCACGATGACAAAGACGGCAGCATGGCTGGCGGCGGCATTATTGCAGGCATAGGAACCGTTAGCGGTATCCGCTGCCTGATTCTCGCCAGCAACAGCGCCATCAAAGGCGGCACCATCACGCCTGCAGGTCTGGATAAAACCCTGCGCCTGCAGCAGATCGCCAAAGAGAACAAACTGCCGGTTGTCTCACTTTCCGAGAGTGGGGGCGCCAACCTCAACTACGCCACGGATATTTTTGTGCAGGGCGCACGGGGCTTTGCAAATCAGGCTCGCATGTCCGCTGCAGGCATTCCGCAGGTCACCGTAGTACATGGCAACGCCACTGCCGGCGGCGCCTACCAGCCCGGCTTATCGGATTACGTAATCGCTATCCGCGGCAAGGCCAAAATGTTCCTGGCCGGCCCACCTCTGCTAAAAGCTGCAACCGGTGAAATAGCCGATGACGAGGAGCTTGGCGGTGCAGAAATGCACGCGCAGGTTGCCGGTACCGTTGAATATCTGGCCGAAGACGATGCAGATGGCATACGCCAAGCCAGAAACGTCATGGAAGCCCTGCCATGGAACGAACAGCTCCCCCCGCAGCGCGAGCTGAAATGGGATGAGCCTCTTTATCCTGCGGAAGAGCTGCTGGGCGTTATCCCCTCAGACTCCAAAAAGCCTTACGACGTGCGCGAAATTCTGGCGCGCATCGGTGATGGCTCCAAGTTCATGGACTTCAAAAATGAGTTCGACAGCCAGACCGTATGCGGCACCATTCGCATAGAAGGACACTCCGTCGGCATCATCGGCAACAACGGCCCGATCACCCCGGCCGGCAGCGCCAAGGCAGCCCAGTTTATCCAGCTCTGCGACCAGGCAGGTACCCCGCTACTGTTCCTGCACAACACCACTGGTTTCATGGTGGGCACGCATTCCGAGCAGAACGGCATCATCAAAAATGGATCGAAAATGATCCAGGCCGTTGCCAACTGTCGCGTACCTAAAGTCGCCGTTGTGATCGGTGGCTCATACGGTGCTGGCAACTACGCCATGTGTGGTCGCGGCCTTGACCCCCGCTTCATTTTTGCCTGGCCCAACAGCCGCACAGCCGTTATGGGACCCGCTCAGGCCGGCAAGGTTATGCGCATTGTGGCGGAAGACAAACAACGCCGCAGCGGCATGGAACCCGACCCAAAAACTCTCGAATTTCTGGAGCAAGCCACAGCCAAAAAACTGGAAGATGGCTCCACAGCCCTGTTTGGTACAGCTCGGCTATGGGATGACGGCCTGATCGATCCTCGGGATACCCGAAGAGTTGTGGCTCTGGTACTCGACATGTTTCGCGAAGCCGATGTGCGCCAGCTTCGACCTAACACCTTTGGCGTAGCCCGACTCTGATCGGCGCTGATCCAGACTGACGACATACTAGTAAACAAAAGACAGACAACGTGCTTCAAACGAACGAAGGCACGAACCAAAAAACAGCAGGAGAATAACACCGTGAAATTTACAGCCGAACACGAAGCTCTGAGAAAAACCGTCCGCGATTTCGTGCAAAAAGAAATCAACCCCCATTGCGACGAGTGGGAAGAAGCCGGTCATTTCCCAATTCGCGAAATATTCAAGAAATTAGGCGAACTTGGCGTACTGGGCATCCAGAAGCCTGAGGAATACGGCGGCATGGGGCTGGACTACAGCTACAACCTGGTTGCCGCTGAAGAGCTGGGCATGGCCAACTGTGGTGGCGTGCCTCTGGCAATTGGTGTTCAGACCGACATGTGCACGCCTGCTATCGCCCGCTTTGGCTCAGACGAACTGAAACGCAGCTTCCTGGCCCCAGCCATCGCTGGCGACATGATTGGCTGCATTGGCGTGAGTGAAGTCGGTGCTGGTTCCGACGTGGCTGGCCTGAAAACCACAGCCAAGAAAGACGGCGATGATTACATCATCAACGGCTCCAAAATGTGGATCACCAACAGCCCTCAGGCAGACTTCATTTGCTTGCTGGCCAACACCAGCGACGACAAGCCCCACAAGAACAAGTCACTGATCATCGTACCCATGAACTCCCCGGGCATTACCATGAGCCCACACCTGAACAAACTGGGTATGCGCTCCTCGGAAACTGCCCAGATCTTCTTTGACGACGTTCGTGTACCCCAGCGTAACCGCATCGGTGCTGAAGGCACTGGCTTCATGATGCAAATGCTGCAATTCCAGGAAGAGCGCATGTGGGGCGCGGCCAACGTTATCAAAGCGCTGGAAAACTGCATCGACCAGACCATTGAATACTGCCGCGAGCGTAAAACCTTCGGTACACCGCTGATCGACAACCAAGTCATCCACTTCCGCCTGGCCGAGCTGCAAACTGAAGTAGAAGCTCTGCGCGCCCTGACCTACAAAGCTTGTGAGCTGCATGTTGAAGGCAAAGACGTTACCAAACTCGCCTCCATGGCCAAACTGAAAGCTGGCCGTCTGGGCCGTGAAGTTACTGACAGCTGCCTGCAATACTGGGGCGGCAACGGCTTCATGTGGGACAACCCGGCATCCCGTGCATTCCGCGATGTTCGCCTGGTATCTATCGGCGGCGGCGCCGATGAAATCATGCTGGGTATCATCAGCAAAATGATGGGCATCTTGCCTGGCAAGCGCAAAGACTGAAGCTTGGTGCCAGACCGGCAGCCCGGTTGAACTCTTCAGGACACGCCCGCGAGTACGTCCTTGTAGGGCTCGATCGGGCCATCCCTGGCCCTCAACGGTCCTGAAGAGTTCAACCGGGCTACCGGCCCCAAAATAATGTTCGTGGAGTCTATCAATGGAAACCTTGCCTCATTGCGAAACACTGCTTCTGGAAAAACAGGGCCCAGCCCTGCACGTCACCATCAACCGGCCAGACTCCCGGAACGCCATGAGCCTGCAAATGGTGGCAGAGCTGTCCACTATTTTTACCGAAGTGGAATCTGATACCAGCATCCGCGCCGTGGTCATCCGCGGTTCCGGCGGCCACTTCTGTGCTGGCGGTGACATCAAAGACCTGGCCGGCGCCCGCAGCCAGAAAACCGGTGAAGGCAAAGCTGACCCCTTCTACGTTCTGAATCGCGCCTTTGGGGCGATGATTCAGCAGGTGAACGAATCCTCCAAAGTCGTCATCGCCGTCACCGAAGGGGCAGTAATGGGCGGTGGCTTTGGCTTGGCCTGTGTATCCGACGTTGCCATTGCAGGACCCACAGCCAAATTCGGCATGCCGGAAACCTCCCTCGGCATCATCCCGGCGCAAATTGCTCCGTTTGTTGTTGAGCGAATTGGCCTCACTCAGGCCCGCCGGCTTTCGTTGCTCGGTCTGAGAATCGGCGCAGAAGAAGCTTGTTCACTGGGCATTGTTCACCAGGTCGCCTCATCCGATGTAGAGCTGGAAGACATGCTGGCTCACGCTGTTGAGCGCGTTCGCAACTGCGCACCAAATGCCACAGCTGAAACCAAGGCTCTGCTCCACCGGGTCGGACACGAATCCATGAGCGGATTACTCGACAGCGCGGCGGAAATGTTCGCCGCAGCTGTTAGAGGCAATGAAGGCAACGAAGGCACCATGGCATTCATGCAGAAGCGCCCACCAGCCTGGGCAGACACGAAATAATTCAGAGGGAGTGAGGGCCGGTGGATGCGGGTTCAGGAAATGTCGACGGCCAAGGATGGCCGGCGCCAAGCGCACATGGATGTGCTCGTAGCGGTTTCCTGAACCCGCATCCACCGGTTCTCACGGACAGGCACAAATTTACGAGACAAGCGCTATGCTGAAAAAATTATTAATAGCCAACCGGGGTGAAATCGCAGTACGCGTTATCCGCACTGCCAAAGCCCTCGGGTACCGCACCGTCGCCGTATATTCCGAGGCTGACGCCAATGCCATGCATACCGAATTGGCAGACGAAGCCGTTTGCATAGGCCCCGCACAAGTATCTGCGTCTTACCTGAATGCCGACGCCATACTCGAGGCCGCCCGCAAAACCGGCGCCGACTGCATCCATCCGGGTTACGGCTTCCTCTCTGAGAACTCAGGCTTTTCAGACGCCTGTAAAGAAGCTGGCATCGTATTCGTAGGCCCCCCAGCGGGCGCCATCGAACTCATGGGCAGCAAGCGACGCTCTAAAATCGCCATGCAAAAAGCCGGTGTGCCGGTGGTTCCCGGATACGAAGGCGACAACGCCAGCGACGACGAACTCATTGCTGCAGCAGCTGACATCGGCTACCCGCTGATGATTAAAGCCTCTGCCGGCGGCGGTGGCCGAGGCATGCGCCTCGTTCACAGCGAATCCGAACTGGCCGACAACATCAAACGGGCACGCTCCGAATCCAAGCAGGCATTCGGCGACGACGAACTGATCCTCGAAAGAGCCGTCATCGAACCCCGCCACGTAGAAATTCAAGTGTTCGCCGATCAGCACGGCAATGCCGTCTACCTTGGCGAGCGGGACTGCTCCGTACAACGTCGCCACCAGAAAGTCGTTGAAGAAGCACCCTCCCCCTTCGTGACCCCCGAACTCCGGGCCGCCATGGGCGAAGCTGCCGTTAAAGCGGCGCTGGCCTGCAACTACGAAGGCGCAGGCACCGTCGAATTTCTCGTCGATAAAGACCGTAACTTCTACTTCCTGGAAATGAACACCCGCCTGCAGGTAGAGCACCCGGTTACAGAATTGATCACCGGGCAGGATCTTGTCGCCTGGCAGCTTACCGTTGCCGAAGGCCTGCCATTGCCCCTGGCTCAGAATGACATCGAATTAAATGGCCACGCCATCGAAGTCCGGCTCTACGCGGAAGACCCATCCAACGGCTTCACGCCTCAGACCGGCCCTCTGCATGTTTTCCAGCCCGCAGAAGGCGAAGGCCTGCGTTATGACACAGGTGTGCGCTCCGGTGATGAAGTTACGCCCCACTACGACCCCATGCTCGCAAAGGTTATCGCCTGGGGCGAGAACCGGGATGAAGCCCGCCGCCGCCTGATTCGCGCTCTGGAAGATACAACCGTATTTGGTGTCACAACCAACCGGTACTTCCTCGGCCGCATCATTGCCGATAGCACCTTTGGCGCCGGTGAAGCCACCACAGCATTCCTGCAACAGGGCTTCAGTGAAGACCCATCATTGCAGCCAGCCAAACTGCAAATCCGCCAGCTTGCCATTGCAGCCTGTGTACTGGCCCACGACACAGCCGGAAACAAAGCCTGGAGCAACGCGCCCGCCACGAACACACCCATGAAGTTGGCCGTCGGCGACGAAACCGTTGAGCTACTGGTGCAAAGCAGCGGTACCAAAGTGTCCTGCAGTCTCGGTGACGAACATCACGAATTGGTCGTGACCAGCCTGAATAACGGCATTTTATGCATTATCGACAACAACATTCGTCAGCGTTGCCAATATCACCGCGCTGGGGATTCCCTATATTTGCAGGCGTTCGGAGAGTCGTGGTCGGTCACTGATCTCACTCACCAGCCTGCGGCAGGTGCTAATGGAGCCGGTAGTGGGCGCATTCAGGCCTCTATGGACGGTGCCATTATCGACGTTTTGGTAGAACCCGGCCAAACCGTTAGCCAGGGCGACACCCTCGTGATACTCGAAGCCATGAAGATGGAACACCCGGTCAAAGCCGACTGCGACGGTGTCGTAGCTCAGGTACTGACCACCAAAGGTGACCAGGTCAAGCGTAATCAATTGTTGGTGGAAGTGACCACCGGCGAAGCATCCGAACAGGAGAACAAACAGTGAACACATTGAAAAACCAAACCGTATTTATTACTGGCGCCAGCCGCGGCATCGGCCGTGCTATCGCCCTCGCCTGTGCACGCCAGGGCGCAAACGTTATTATTGCGGCGAAGTCGGACACACCGCACCCCAAGCTGCCAGGCACCATCCACACCGTAGCGGAAGAAGTTCGTGCGGCCGGTGGCCAGGCGCTGCCGTTGGTACTCGACGTGCGGGATGAAGATCAGATCAAGCAGCGTATCGATGAGGCCGCTGAACACTTTGGCGGCATTGACGCCCTGATCAACAACGCCGGCGCCATTCGCCTGACTGGCGTAGAAAACCTGAAGGTCAGCCGTTTTGACCTCTTACATCAAGTAAATGCCCGTGCCGTGCTTGCCTGCAGTCAGGCTGCCTTACCCTGGCTCAAAAAGTCCAAGCGCGCCCACATTCTGAGCATGTCACCGCCGCTGAACCTTGACCCGAAATGGTTTGCTCAGTTTGGGCCATACACATCTACAAAATACGCCATGACCATGATCAGTATCGGCATGGCTCAGGAATTCAAACGCTACGGTATAGCCGTTAACACGCTTTGGCCGAAAACGCTTATCTCGACCGCGGCCATTGAGCATGAAGCAGGCGGAGCGCAAATGATGGCGCAAGGCCGGACTCCCGAGATCATGGCAGATGCTGCGGTCAGCATCCTGAACCACTCTATTGAAGAGATGACAGGCCAAAACCTGATAGACGAAGACGTGCTGCGCCAGGACGGCGTAACCGATTTTGAAGGCTACCGTTATGAGGCCAATGACAAGCCGTTGTTGCCAGACCTCTATCTGGACTAGCCCAAACTTATAATAACACCAGACGGAAAGACCATGAGCCAAGATAAAGTTACTGGGATGGACCTAATGCGCAGCCTGCCAGGAGTCTTCAAACGACTCCCGGCAATTGCCAAAGGCTATTACTATTACTCAGTGAAGGATGTGCGCAAACCTCTCACCCTCGGAACTCTCGTAGAGAAGAATGCCGAAAAATACCGGGATAAAACGGCTATTTTGTTTGAGGATCGCAGCATCACCTGGGGCGAGTTCAATGCCTGGTCCAATCGCATTGCGGCTTATCTTCAGGCTCAGGGTCTGAAAAAGGGCGATTCAATAGCAGTATTGGTTGAGAATCGCCCGGAGATTCTGGCAGTGGTTTCAGGCGCGGCCAAGATTGGCGTTGCCTGTGCCATGCTGAACTCCTCACAAAGAGGAAAAGTGCTGGAACACAGCATTAATCTGATTAAACCGAAAATGATCGTGGTTGGCGAGGAGCTTGTATCTGCATTTGATGACATCAAAGCAGGCGTTCAGCTTGATCACCCCACGCCCCATCTATTCCTTGCTGACACCAATACTCTTAATGCCTTCGGTGATGCACCCGCGGGCTACGCCAACATGGCACAGCAGGTGAGCACATTTAACAGCAATAACCCGGAGTTGAGCGACCCGCCCAGAACTGGAGACACTGCAATCTACCTGTTTACTTCCGGCACAACTGGCCTGCCCAAGGCCGCTCCCGGATCACACACCAAGTTTGTAAAAGCCTACGGCGGCTTTGGAATGATGGCGCTTTCAATGACGCCGGACGACGTATTCTATTGCACCCTGCCCCTGTACCACGGTACTGGCTTGGTGGTGTGCTGGAGTGCCGCTCTGGCAGGAGGCTCCGCCTTCGCCCTGCGCCGCAAATTCTCCGCCAGCGCCTTCTGGGACGACGTGCGCCGCTACGATGCAACGGCCTTCGGCTACATTGGCGAACTCTGCCGCTACCTGCTGAATCATCCGCCAAGTGATCAGGACCGCAACCACCGCCTGACCAAAATGCTGGGCAATGGTTTACGGCCTTCTATCTGGAATGAGTTCAAAGATCGTTTCGGTATAGAGACCGTCTCGGAACTCTACGCCTCCAGTGAAGGCAACATCGGCTTCAGTAACTTCTTTAACCTGGATAACACCGTCGGCCTGTCCACGGCACCGTACAAACTGGTGAAATTCCACGATGGCACCCGCGACCCGATTCGCAACGAGAAGGGAACACTGGAAGAAGCCGAAAAAGGCCAGCCAGGTCTGCTTATTGGTGAAAATACCAAAAAATGGACGTTTGAAGGCTACACCCAGAAAGAAGCCACCGAAAAATCCCTCATTCGGGATGCATTCAAGAAAGGCGACGCCTGGTTCAACACGGGTGATGTTTTGAAATCAATCGGTTGTGGGCATCTACAGTTTGTGGATCGCATGGGCGACACCTTCCGCTGGAAAGGCGAGAACGTTTCGACCAACGAGGTTGAGAACATCATCGATGGCTCCGGCATGGTGGAAGAAGCGATTGTTTATGGTGTGGAAATCCCGAAAACCAACGGCAAGGCCGGCATGGTGACTCTGGTTCCGGATATGAGCAATTTCGATATCAACACGCTGCTGGACTATATGCGAGCGAACCTGCCTGCTTATGCAGTACCTGTGTTTGTGCGAGTGACTGACGCTATTGAGAAAACAGGCACCTTTAAGTACCGCAAGGTGGATATTCAAAAAGCCGGTTACGCCCTTGAGCGCCCTGGTGACGAGATTTATGCCTGGTTTCCGAAAACAGACGGCTACACCCTGCTGACTCCGGAGCTGGTATCGGATATTGATGGTGGGCAGTTTAGTTTTTGACGTTGGTGGTGCCGGCTAGTTATTACTGCCCGCGCCTATAGAGCTGGAGGGGCTGCGTTGGTGGGAACCCCCTCCCAAAAACCGCTACGCGCACATGGATGTGCTCGTAGCGGTTTTTGGGGAGGCCTGTCAGCCACGGCTCTGCACCCAAACCATCAGGCTACGCAATCAGCAGGCAACTCACGAGCCGACTTTAAGCACCACCTTGCCAGTAGCCCGCCGCTCAGTCAGAGCACCCAACGCCTTGGCATAATCCTCAAACTCGAAAACTTCACTGATCTTTGGATCGATTTTGCCTTCAGCATAGAGCTTCATCAGCTCCATCATATTCTGGGCACTCGCCTCAGGCTCGCGCTGGGTGAAGCTGCCCCAGAACACCCCAACTACCGAACAGCCTTTGAGCAGCGTCAGGTTCGCAGGGATTTTCGGGATATCACCGGCCGCGAAGCCTACGATCAAATGGCGACCATTCCAGGCCATGGCTCGCAACGCCTGCTCGGTGAAATCACCACCCACAGGATCGTAAATAACATCTACGCCCTTGCTTCTGGTCAGGCGCTTTACGGCGTCTTTCACAGACTCTTCTGTGTAATTGATCAACTCATCTGCACCAGCCGCCTTGGCAACCTCAAGCTTCTCAGCGGAGCTGGCAGCAGCAATAACGTGAGCGCCCATCGCCTTGCCCAACTCTACAGTGGCCAGGCCAACGCCACCGCTGGCACCCAATACCAAAAGAGTTTCGCCAGGCTGGATATTGGCGCGCTGCTTGAGAGCGTAGTAAGACGTGCCATAAACCATAGTAAAACCGGCGGCTTTCTCGTCGCTCATGCCTTCAGGAATTGGCAGCAAATTATGCTCCGGCACGATCACTTCTTCAGCAAACGCACCATAACCCGTCAAACCCGCAACCCTATCACCAACTTTGAAGCGGGTTACTTTATCTCCTACCGCAACCACTTCCCCAGACAGTTCGCCGCCAGGTGAGAATGGCAGCGTTGGTTTGAGCTGGTACTTGTTTTCAATAATAAGCGTATCGGGAAAATTCAGACCCGCTGCTTTAACACGCACCTTAACACCGCGACCCTTGGCTTCCGGGCTCGGCACATCCTCGATGACCAAACTTGATGCAGGACCATATTCTTTACAGAGGATTGCTTTCATGGGGGCTCCTTTTGATAAAATCTGTTTTTATTGAATGACGCCAAGCTAAACAGACTCTCGTCATGAAGCAAATAAAGAACCTTTATCCACCTATATAAGCACGGCTTATACGTCTCTCAACATCGACACCGCCTTAGAGATGAATCGAGCGCAAATTTCCGCTATTCTTCGCGCTCCTGATGTGAGCTGTTCAAAAACCACCCGCCTACCTTTCAGGGTTCGCTATGCCAGATGTTATCTATGCGCTTGAAATGATAGGGATTGTTGCCTTTGCCATTTCAGGCATGCTGGTTGCCCGCTCCAAGAACATGGACCCAGTCGGTGTTTTTGCTATTGGTTTTATCACCGCTCTGGGCGGCGGAACCCTGCGTGATCTCATCATGGCAAACCACCCGCTCTACTGGATCAAGCATGAAGAGCAGCCGATTCTGATTCTCGCCATGGCGATTGTATTCAGCTACTGGAAGCGCTCTGAACGCATGCGCGAATCCTGGATTGTATTTCCAGACGCCATAGGGCTAGGCATTTTCTCGATACTGGGTGCGCAGCTGGCACTGGACTTGGGGCACTCGTGGTTTATCGCTTCGATGCTCGGAGTTATGACCGGCACATTCGGCGGGGCTCTGCGAGACACTCTGTGTAACGAAGTTCCCTTCATTTTCCGCAAGGATCAAATTTACGCATCCATTTCATTTGCGGGTTGCTGGCTCTATTTCCTCTGTCAGTGGTCACTTGAAAGCGAAACTCTGGCGCTGACCATTGGCCTTCTGTTTATTGTGATCGTGCGAATGGCTGCAGTACGTTTCGATATTCGGTTACAACGCGATCCAGCGCAAAACTGAAGCAAGAGTGCGGCTTGTGGTTCAATACACCAATCACCACTTGGCGGGATCTCCTTCAACCGGTAAGATTACCGTTTTTTCACGCATATTTTTTCGATTATCAACTGTTTTCCGTTCTTAACGCGCTCCCAAACCTTACACTCATTGGCATCCTGAGAGGCAGACACCCGTCATGCTCGAACGACTGTTCAAACTCCAGGCCCACGGCACCAACGTTCGTAAAGAACTGGTAGCGGGCATCACCACCTTCCTGACCATGGCGTACATTATCGTGGTCAACCCGGACATGCTGTCCACCACCGGAATGGACTACGGCGCTGTATTTGTTGCGACCTGCCTGGCAGCTGCCATTGGTACCCTGATCATGGGCCTCTGGGCAAACTACCCTATCGCCCTGGCACCAGGTATGGGGCTAAACGCCTTTTTCGCTTTCACCGTTGTAGGCAGCCTCGGTTACAGCTGGGAAGTCGCACTAGGTGCTGTTTTCCTCTCTGGTTTGATCTTCTTCCTGTTGAGTATTTTCAAGATCCGCGAATGGATCATCAACAGCATCCCCCTGTCCCTGCGTTTCGGGATTTCTGCGGGTATCGGCTTCTTCTTGGCACTGATTGCACTAAAAAATGCGGGTATCGTGGTAGACAACCCAGCCACGCTGGTTGGCCTGGGCGAACTGAAGTCGGCCGAGAGCCTTCTGTTTTTCGGTGGTTTTGTCCTGATTTGTGCACTGTCGTTCCGCCGTATAACCGGCTCGGTGATGATCGGCATTATTGCCGTGACCGCCATCGCCATGATGCTCGGTATGGTGGAATACAATGGCTTTGTCTCCGCCCCACCAAGCCTTGCGCCCACGTTCATGAAAATGGACATCGCAGGCGCGTTGAACGTTGGCATGATCAGCATTGTGTTCGCATTCCTGTTTGTTGATCTGTTCGATACGTCGGGCACGCTGATCGGTGCAGCGCAGCGCGGCGGCCTGTTGGATAAAGATGGCAAACTGCCACGTCTGGGCCGTGCCCTTATGTCGGACTCTGTCGCAACCATGTCTGGTGCCGCCCTAGGCACCTCAACCACCACCAGTTACATTGAGTCCACTGCAGGTATTTCTGCGGGTGGGCGCACCGGCCTGACCGCTGTGGTTGTAGCTCTGCTGTTTCTGGCATGTCTGCTGCTGGCACCCATCGCGAGCATTATTCCGGCCTACGCCACTGCACCTGCACTGCTTTACGTTGCTGTGCTGATGACCGGCGGCCTCAAGCTGATAGACTGGGACGACATCACCGATGCGGCACCAGCGGTGGTAACCGCTCTGGTAATGCCCCTGACCTTCTCAATCGCTAACGGCATTGCGCTAGGCTTTATTACTTACGCAGTGATCAAGGCTCTGAGTGGACGCTGGTCCGACCTGAATGTGAGCGTTATCGTGATCTCTGTTGTTTTCATCCTGAAATTCATGTTTCTGGACGCAGGTTAAACTGCGGCCAGTATGAGAGCCTGACTTTTTATGGATTATTTCTCCCAAAGCATCAAGCAAGCCATCCGTACAGTGCCAAACTGGCCAAAGCCCGGTGTCGACTTCCGGGATATAACCACGGTTCTGCAGGATAAAACGGCATTCCGAAAGCTGATTGATGCCTTCGTACACCGCTACCATGGCCACGATATTGATGCTGTGGCTGCGGTGGATGCCCGCGGATTCATCATTGGTTCGGCGCTGGCGTATGAGCTTAACGCATCACTGGTATTGGTACGCAAGAAAGGCAAACTGCCGTTTGATACCCTGGTGGAAGACTACGAGCTGGAATATGGAACCGCTTCAGTTGAGCTACACCAGGATGCGTTTAAACCCGGCGACAAAGTGATACTGGTGGACGACCTGATCGCCACCGGTGGCACCATGCTCGCCGCCAGTAGGTTGATTCGCCGTATTGGTGCTGAAATTATCGAAGTAGCTGCCATGATTGATCTACCCGATCTTGGTGGGTCTGCCAAGCTGCAGGAGGAAGGCCTCAAGGTCTATACTGTATGCTCGTTTGAGGGCGAATAAAGACTTAGCCCCTACTTTTACAAGAGCACCGGGAGGTCGTCATGGATTCTTATCAGCACCACTGGAAAGACGGCACTCCGGTGCACCTGCCACTGGGCAAGATCGTATGCGTTGGGCGGAACTACGCGGAACACGCGAAAGAACTGAACAACCCGGTGCCTTCTGAACCCCTGTTGTTCATCAAACCTGCCACTTCTGCAACTCATGTCACACGCCCTCTTGGCTTCCCGGCCAGTCATGGCGAGGTGCACTTCGAAACTGAATTGGCGGTGCTGATCGGCAAGCCACTGACCAATGCATCTGCCAGCGAAGCTCAGGCGGCCATTCTCGGTTATGGCTTGGCACTGGATTTGACCCTTCGGGGCCTGCAAAGCCAGCTTAAAGAAAAAGGGCACCCCTGGGAGCGAGCCAAAGCCTTTGATGGCGCCTGCCCTCTGTCTCCTTTCGTGGCAGCGAATCTATTCCGCAACGACCACATAACTTTTAGCCTGGATATTGACGAGCAGCGCCAGCAAAGCGGTGATTCCCGGGACATGCTTTTCCCGATCATTCCGCTGCTTGCTCATATAAGCCGTCACTTCACGTTGCTGCCCGGCGACGTAGTGCTCACAGGCACACCCAAGGGTGTTGGCCCGCTGCGTTCAGGGCAAACGCTGGCGCTACAGCTGGAAGATCAGTTGTCCGTTTCCACCAAAGTGGTTAACGTTGGCTGACACAATCTTTCTTTATAAAGAGCACGTATAGTCAGGCATGGCAAAAAAACCGGTTACCTCACGCAGTGGTCGTTTCTTCAAGCTTGCTGGCATGACTGCCTCGGTGGCAGGTCAATACGCCGGCCAGAAAGCTCGCAGTCTGTTCAACGGGGAAAACGACGAAGGCGCTCGCAGCGAAAGCTACACGCGCATGGCCAACCGCATCACCGACACCCTCGGTGAGATGAAAGGTGCTGCCATGAAGGTGGGGCAAATTGCCTCCCAGACCCAGGATTTCCTGCCCCGCGAGTTCTCCGATGCGCTTCAGAAACTGCAGAAAGAAGCACCGCCCATGCCGTTCGAGATTATTCTTGAACAGATAGAGACAGAGTTGGGTAAGCCGGTTGGTGAGTTGTTCGAGTACTTGCAGGAAAAACCCTATGCGGCAGCGTCCATAGGCCAGGTGCATCGAGCCCGCCTGCATGATGGCACGGATGTGATTGTGAAGGTGCAGTACCCCGGCGTGGATGAATCCTGCGATTCAGACCTGAAACAACTGCGGCTGGCGCTGAAGCTTGGTGGTCTGCTGAAAATGCCGAAAGAGTCGGTTGATCAGTTGTTCAATGAGATTCGCGAGCGCCTGCGGGAAGAGCTGGATTATGAGAATGAGGCCCGCAATATTGAACTGTTCCGGGAGTTTCACAAAAACGATCCGTGGGTGGTTATTCCTTCCGTAATTCCCGGTCACTCAACCCGCCATGTACTTACTCTGATTCTGGAGGAAGGCGATCATGTGAGTGAGGTGACGCCGGAGCGCTACGACCAGGATACGGTCAATTTGATCGGCCATCGTATGTTTACGACCATGGCGGATCAGCTATTCCGCTTTCAGTGCATTCATGGCGATCCGCACGCGGGGAACTTTGCGTATCGGCCGGATGGCAGCGTTGTGATGTACGATTTTGGCTGCGTTAAGAAGCTGAAGCCGGAGATTGTTGAGGCGTACCGCAATGCGGTTACTGCGGCTTTGGCTGAGGATTATAAGGCGCTGGATGCCTATTTGATTGATTTGGGTGCGCGGGTTCAGAGTCAGCCGGCGATTGATGAGGCTTATTACGCCATGTGGCGGGATATTCTTGTGGTGCCGTTTGATTCTGAGCAGCCTTATGATTTTGGTGAGTCGAGTATCCATAAGAGTGTGGCGGCGAAGACGAGTACGGTGTTCAAGTATCTGGATTCGTTCAAGCCGCCGGTTGAGAGTATTTTTATTGATCGGATGATTGCGGGGCATTATTGGATGCTGAAGCGTTTGGGGGTTCAGGCGGCTTTTGGTGAGGAGCTTCGTAAGTATCTTGCCGAGTCGCCCTGAGTTCTGGTGCTGACGGTTTTGGCGGGGCACACTTCCCAAAACACGCTGTGAATACGTCCTTGTACGCTTGGCTCCGCCATCCATGGCTACGCACAGTTTTGGGAAGTGTGCCCCGTCAAAACCTACCTAGCTAAGAAGTTCGCTGCCCATTCTGCAACGCCTTCTCCCGCCCCTTTTCTGATAACCCTGGCACGGGAAACTCCGGCGGTTTCTCCCGGATCTACCACCGTTATCGGTACATCTCGCTCCACTTCGTGAATCAGTCCTGCAGCCGGGTATACCTGTAGTGAAGTTCCGACTATCAGCAGGTCGTCGGCGGTTCGGACTATGTCGGCTGCTGCCTCTAGCATGGGGACTTCTTCGCCGAACCAGACGATGTGGGGGCGGAGTTGTTCGCCGTATTCGCAGGTCTCGCCGAGTTCTATGTCGCGGTAGCCTATGTCGTAAACCAACTCTGGATTAACCGAGCTTCGGGCTTTGGTGAGTTCGCCGTGGAGGTGGATTACGTTGCTGGATCCGCCGCGCTCATGGAGGTCGTCTACGTTCTGGGTGACGATGGTTACGCGGTGATGCTGTTCCAGTTCGCCCAGCAATTTGTGGGCGCGGTTTGGCTGCACACTGGCCAGTTGGCGGCGGCGTTCGTTGTAGAAGCGCAGGACTAACTCGCGGTTGCGGGCGAAGGCTTCGGGGGTGGCAACGTCGTATACGCTGTGCTGCTCCCAAAGCCCGCCGTTGTCGCGGAAGGTGGAGAGGCCGCTTTCGGCGCTGATGCCAGCGCCGGTAAGTACTACGATGTGCCGTTGCATTAGTCGAATATCTTGCCCGGATTGATGATGCCATTGGGGTCAAACACTTGCTTGATCCCTCTCAAGTAGGCAATTTCCGCTTCGCTGCGGGTGTAGTGCAAGTAGGGCTTTTTGGTCATGCCTACGCCGTGCTCGGCGGAGACGCTGCCCTGGTATTTCTCGACGATTTCAAACACCCACTTGTTCACCTGCTGGCACTTTTCAAAGAAGTCTTCTTTGGCCATGTCTTCCGGTTTGAGGATGTTCAGGTGCAGGTTGCCATCGCCTATGTGGCCGAACCAGATGATTTCGAAATCCGGGTATTGTTCTGCCACCAGTTCGTCAATTTCTTTGAGGAACCCGGGGACTTTGGAAACCACAACGGAAATGTCGTTTTTGTAGGGCGTGCGAGGCGCGATGGACTCAGAAATGCGCTCGCGGAGCTGCCACAGGTTTTGGGCCTGGGTTTCGCTCTGGCTGATTACGCCGTCCAGAACCCAGCCATTTTCCATGCACTGCTCGAACAAGCTCATGGCGTCGTCCATTACTTGATCCGAAGTGGCTTCGAATTCCAGCAATGCATAGTAAGGCGCTTCGGTTTCAAACGGAGCCTGCACTTGCCCGTGGGCGAGAACATGCCCCATGGCTTCGTGAGAGAAAAACTCGTAGGCGGTCAGGTCAAGGCCGCCCTGGAAGGTTTTCAGTACGTCCATGGTGTTACCCAGGTCGTTCAGCCCAAGCACCAGCACCGTGAGATTGTTGGGCTGGCGAGTGAACTTCATGGTGGCTTCGGTAATAAAGCCCAGTGTGCCTTCGGCGCCGATAAATAGATGGCGCAGGTCGTAGCCTGTGTTGTTCTTTGCCAGATCCTTGTTCAGCTCGAGGATGTCGCCTTTGCCCGTAACTACTTTCAGGCCTGCTACCCAATCGCGGCTCATGCCGTAGCGGATGACTTTTATGCCGCCTGCGTTAGTGGAGATGTTGCCGCCAAGCTGGCTGGAGCCGGCTGATGCAAAATCCACCGGGTAGTAAAGGTTATTCTCTTCGGCAAAATTCTGAAGTTGTTCCGTTATAACACCCGCCTGGCAACGGACCAGTCGATCGCTAGCGCTGAAATCCAGGATCTGATTCATGTTATCAAAGGCAACAACCACTTCCCCATTGGCAGCCACAGCACCGGCACTCAAACCAGTTCGGCCACCAGAGGGTACCAGCGCAATCTGGCTTTCGTTGGCAAACCTCACCAGCGCCTGAACCTGTTCGGTGGATTTCGGAAGAGCAATGGCAATGGGATTTGGTGCGTATATACGCGTCCAATCCTTGCCGTAACTCTCCAGATCAGCCGGGTCAGTCAGAATCTTTCCGGGCGCGTCACCGCTGGCTAACAGCTCTTTCAGGGAGGCTATGATCTGTTCGGTGTTCATGTATGTGGCAGTCTCGTCAGGGTTGGGCAGGCGGCTCTGGGTATGAATTTTAAATTCAATTGATCCAGGCGAACCGGCGCACTGTGAAAAGTTGCTTTTATGGTATCATACCGCTCCTGTTCTGTGAGCCAGCCCCGACGATCACTGGCTGCAGGTGATTTCATGCCACGAAAGGTTCGGAAGCAAAGCCCATGTCAACGAAGTCCCTCGAAAAGAGCAAAATCCGGATTCTGCTGCTGGAAGGCGTACACCAGTCCGCACTGGACACCCTGAATGCTGCAGGTTACACCAACATTGAGTACCTCAGTCACTCTCTGGCCGAGGAAGATCTTATTGAGAAGATTGCCGATGCGCACTTCGTAGGCCTTCGCTCGCGCACACAGTTGACTGCCAAGGTTTTTGAAGCAGCCAAAAAGCTGGTTGCTGTTGGTTGCTTCTGTATTGGTACCAACCAGGTAGACCTGCAAGCGGCTACCCGTCGTGGCATCGCGGTTTTCAACGCGCCTTTCTCCAACACCCGCAGTGTTGCTGAACTGGTTCTGGCCCAAGCCATTCTCCTGCTCCGCGGCGTTCCCGAGAAGAGCGCCAAGGCACATCGTGGTGAGTGGCAGAAATCCGCCAAAGACAGCTACGAAATTCGCGGCAAGAAACTGGGCATCATCGGTTACGGCAACATTGGCACCCAGTTCAGCGTTCTGGCTGAAGGCTTGGGAATGGATGTGTACTTCTATGATGTAGTTTCCAAACTACCCATTGGTAACGCCACTCAGGTAGGCAGCCTGCAAGAACTGCTCAACATCTCCGATGTTGTGAGCCTGCATGTTCCTGAAACGCCGGCCACCAAGTATATGTTCAAGGCCGAGCAACTGGCGCAAATGAAGCCTGGCTCTATCCTGATGAACGCCTCAAGGGGTACGGTTGTTGATATCGAAGCGCTCGCAGACTCCCTGAGAAGCGGCAAGTTGCTGGGTGCAGCGGTTGACGTTTTCCCGGTCGAACCTAAATCGAACGATGAGGAATTTGTTTCCCCACTGCGTGAATTCGACAACGTTATCCTGACTCCGCACGTAGGTGGATCCACCATCGAGGCTCAGGAAAACATCGGGCGCGAAGTGGCTGAGAAGTTGGCAATGTACAGCGACAACGGTACGTCTGTATCGTCTGTCAACTTCCCGGAAGTTGCCCTGCCTTCACATCCGAACCAGCACCGTTTATTGCACATTCACGAGAACGTGCCAGGCGTAATGTCCGAGATCAACAAAGTATTCTCCGACAATGGCATCAACGTTTGCGGTCAGTATCTCCAAACCAAGCAAGACATCGGTTATGTAGTGATTGACGTAGACAAAGCCTACGGTGAACTTGCACTGGAGAAGCTGCTCCAGGTAAAAGGCACCATACGCGCTCGCGTGCTGTTTTAAGCAGCAAGTGCCAATAAAAAACCGGAGCAGCTGCTCCGGTTTTTTATGCCCCGATATGTCCGGGGCCCCGCCTATTCGCCGATTACTGCATCGGCACCAAGGTCAACTCCACACGACGGTTCTGCTCCCGCCCTGCTGACGTATCGTTGGAAGCAACCGGGTAGCGCTCACCATAGCCAACAGCGCGGGTGCGCTTGGGCTCAATACCCTGGTTGAGCAAGAAGTCACGCACAGAGCCGGCACGGCGCTCACTGAGCAGCTGATTGTAGCTGTCGGCACCCGTGCTGTCGGTGTGGCCTTCAATCTGGATAATAGTCTTGTCGAACTCTTTCAACACCAATGAAACAGATTCAAGCGTACTTGTGAAGCCAGAACGAATGGACGTCTGATCCGTTTCAAATGTGATATTACCGGGCATTACCAGCTCAATCTGATCGCCGTTGCGAACAACCCGAACGCCGGTACCTTTCAGCTTATGCCTTAGCTCCGCTTCCTGCCTGTCCATGTAGTAGCCAATGCCACCACCAACCGCTGCGCCGCCGGCCGCACCAATCAATGCACCTTTGCCGCGGTCGCTTTTGCTTGAGGTTGCAGCACCGATAGCAGCGCCACCGAGGGCGCCAATAATGCTGCCTTTAGTGGCATTCGACGTTTTCTCTTCATCGGTATAAGGGTCATACGTCATGCAGCCGGCAAGGCCCATGGTCGTCACAGCTAGTGCAAGCATTGTTTTTTTCATACATGTCTCCTATAGCGGTTTTTCTGCAGACGTCTCTCAACGAGAAACCTTCCAGCTCAAGCGCCTTGAGGTCAAGGCGTCAGGAGTTTTCGGAAGCGCCTGCTATTGAACGCTCAAACGTATCAATAATTGTGTTAAACACAGTTGCCTGCAGATCTTTGGCTTCATTTACCAAATGATGGCGGCCGTCGGCAATTCTCACTTCCTCTACCGCTGCGAATTTGTTGCGGATGATTCTCAGATTGTGCTGCCAATCTACTGTCTGATCCTTTTCGCCTTGAACAACCGTAACCGGAAAGTTCACAGGGCGAGCCGATTCAATGTGCGGTATCCATGTTCGTAGTGCGCTCACCCAATCAACGTGAACAGCCCTCGCCTGCAGTGGGTCATACTCCCGCAGGAAACGTAAAAAGCGTGTATTACCGCTATTCGCCGCAAATACACGCTGCCACCGGGTCATAAATGGCTTAACCATGGTGTGCAGAACTTTGGCACCAAGCCATCCGGCGGGGCGCACCAAGGGTGCCAGCAAAACCACCTTCCGGAACTCCGACGTCTCCGTGGAATGGTGGTTAGACAGAAGGTAGTCAATCAATATGGCTCCCCCCGTACTCTGCCCTACTGCAAACCAGGGCCCACGCACTTTATCCCGCACATGGGCGAGAACTTCTGACAGGACTCCCTGGTATTCCAGGAAACTGCCAATAGCAGCGGGTGTGCCACTGGACAGCCCATGCCCCGGCTGGTCATACGCCAGCACATCAAAACCGGCCCCAAGGCAACGATCAATCAACTGACTGTACAAACCAACGTGATCAAAATAGCCGTGCAAAATGAACACGGTACCGCGTTTCGCCCGAGGTTCCGGTAGCCTGAAATAGTGCACCATGACCTCATGCTCGCCCGCCGTCACATAGCCTTGATGATAGGCAACTTCGGGGTGCTCCACCCAGAGATCAAGGCCATAAAATCGGCAGTAGGCCACCATCTCATCGCTGAGTTCTTCACGCCCACCCGGATCAAAAGGCTCCAACCTCTTCAAAAGAGAGCTGCGATCCCAGTCAGGTATTTCTATGGTATCTGTTTTCCAGTACACGTAGAGTTAAACGCCTGTCATGAATAGATAATACGAATTATGATGCACAATCCTAACCCATAGCGGGGGTATAACACAGATGTTGCAACACCTAATTGAGACCGCGCTACGCCAAACGATGACTCGTTTGGTCAGGCCAGCCCTTCACCCGGCCGTTCCGGTTTCAGTTCAGCGCACCTTAATAAGCCAGGCTTACCGGAGCTCTGTTCCGCCCCGAGACTGCCGCTTTCAGACAGACACTCTGGCAGGCCTTTCAACCATCAGAAGCTCTTTCGGGAAAGTCACGCGTGGTGCAGTGCTATACCTCCACGGTGGTGGTTATATCATCGGCTCTGCAACCACTCACAAGGGTCTTACCGGCCATCTGGCCAAAGCCACTGGCTGCCTGGTGATTACACCAGAGTACCGCCTTGCTCCCGAGCATCCTTTCCCGGCAGCGCTGGACGATGCAGAGGCGGCTTGGCTAGCGCTGATCGATGAAGGCTTTACGCCCGGGCAGATTGCCATAGCAGGCGATTCAGCGGGCGGCGGTCTTGCCATTGCTCTGGCCATGCGCCTGCGTGACAGCAATCAACCACTCCCCTCTTCGATTACGGTTTTTTCACCCTGGACAGATCTGACCCAAACAAACCTGTATTCCCCTGAATGCGAACCTGTCCTCCAGGCCCGCTGGACAGAAAAAGCAGCAAAGCTATACGCAGGACGGGAGCCCTTGACTAACCCTCTTATCTCTCCGGTTTTCGGAAACCTTGAGGGCTTACCTCCTCTGCTGATACAGGTCGGCAGCCAGGAAATTCTACTTAACGATGCTGAGCGCTTGGCAGATGTGGCGAGACGTGCGGGAGTAGATACCCAACTTGAGGTGTTCAACAGCCTCTGGCACGTATTCCAGGTGCACAGCGGCCAATTAAGCCGAGCCACCGCTGCAGTGCAGGCCGCTGGCACGCATATCAAAGAGCATCTGGCAGACTGACCTTGCCCTGAACAAACGCCTCTTTACGCTGCCGTGGCCATTGTTTGATGTGCCACTCCAGCTTTGATGCCCGACTACGATCACCTGCTGGCAAACTGAGCACCAACTCCAACGGGCCCTTACCCCTCAAGCTCCGCGCGCCTTTGGGTGCGCCGGCCTGATGTTCGGCAAAGCGGCGAGCTACGTCTGTGGTTATGCCCGTATAAAGCGCACCACGGGCGGTGCGAACCATGTAGACAAACCAGTCACTGGCCACCAGCCAGCTCCTGCTCTCGATCTTTCACTTTTTTCTGCTGCAGCCAAAGCCCCGCCATAATCAACACCAGGCCAATATAGGTGGACGGTAGAATCTGTTCGCCCAGAATAAAATAGATGAATACCAGTGACAGAAACGGCGAAATAAAGATCAGGTTACTCACTCTGGAGGTGTTCTCTGCCTTTTTCATGGCGTAAGACCAGAGGACAAAGGCGATACCCATCTCGAATATGCCCACGTAAAGAGCGGCAACCAAGGAACCGGTAACCGGCAGAGACAGGCCTTCAGTCCACCAACAAATCACAGCTATCACTGGAAGCCCGAACAAGAAGTTCAGGAACAGACCAACCACAGGATCCCGGGTGTCACGGGTAGCAATAATCCAATATGAGGCCCACACAAGAGTGCTGCCTATGGCCAGCGCAACCCCGATTGGGTCTGAGAAACTCAGGGTGGTCACGGCACCCCGAGTGGCAATCACCACAACGCCCGCGTAGCACACCAGACCCGCCAGTATATCCAGCCTGCGCAGGCGATGGCCCAGAAATGGCACCGACAGGTACGCCAAAACCAGTGCCCAAGTGTAATTTAACGGCTGGGCCTCTTGCGCAGGCAGCCGGTCGAACGCGCCAAAAAGAAAGAAGTAGTATAAACAGGGGTTGATCAAGCCCATGCCAAACGATTGAATGTATTGTTTTCTCTTTAGCGAAAACACCAGATGCCAACGCTTTTGCAGCATCAGGATAATCGCCATAACCACCACAGACGCCGAGCAAGCGACCAACAGCATTTGCACAGGCGCCAAGTCTGCCAGGGCCAGTTTGAAAGCCGTGGCAACGGTAGACCAGAGCAACACCGTGCCCAGCCCGTACATCATGGCTGTTTTCTGATCTTTCATTGCACGCTTCCTTTAGTCACTTTTGCACTACCGCTCACCACGTCGGTGTCATCGCCTGCTTCAGGGCCCGGTTCATCCGCCGCCAGCCATCTGTACAAGGTGCGCCGGTTGATGCCCAAAATCTGCGCGGCTCGGCGCTTGTTACCACCCACTGCTTTCATCACCTCACTCACATAGTCACGCTGGAGGGTGTCCAGCGTTGGCCATTTCGAAATACTATCGGCACTGAGTGAAGCCTGTGACGAATCCGCAGCGCCCTGACGCTTGCGGATTCGTTCTGGCAGATGGTCGGGTTGAATGGTGTCACCCTCACAAAAGGTCACCGCCCTCTCGATCGCGCTGGCCAGTTCGCGAACATTGCCCGGGAACGGGTAATCCATAAGAGTGCGGGAGCTTACCTCGCTCAGTTTCAAAAATCCGCGCTGATGTCGACGCGCAGCTTCCCGTAGAAAGTGCATGGCAAGCAGATCAACGTCATCACCCCGCTCACGCAGCGCCGGAATGCGAAGGCTCAGGGTCTCCAGCCGGTAGTAGAGATCCTCCCGGAAGCTGCCTTCACTCACAGCTCTCTGGAGATCTACATGGGTGGCGGCCAGTATTCGCACATCCACGGGCTCTTCCTGGTCCGAGCCCACGGGCTTCACCATACCTTCCTGTAAAACCCGCAACAGCTTTGCCTGCAAGCCCAGAGGCATCTCGCCAATTTCATCCAACAACAAGGTGCCACCGTGTGCTTCTGCAAACAGGCCTTTGCGAGCCTGGCGTGCCCCGGTAAAGGCACCCGCCTCGTGGCCAAAAAACTCACTTTCCATGAGTTCTGCCGGTATACCCGCACAATTCACCGCCACAAACGGCTTGGAGCTGCGCTCGCTGACGCGGTGAATGGCTCTTGCCACCAATTCCTTACCGGTTCCGCTCTCCCCGCATATCAATACTGCGGCTTCACTGCGGGCAATCTGGCGAATTTCGGACCGGAGCCGAACCATGCTTTCATGATCGCCAATCAGGCCCAGGGATTCATCGGTGTTACTGTTCGCGAGAAACTGCTGCAGCTGTTTTGTGAGATCGGCCTGAGTGAGCAATCGTCTTATTTTCAGGCGCAGATGATCAGTAGACAAAGGCTTTGTGAGAAAGTCATCCGCTCCCGCCTGTAATGCCTCAACGGCCTGATCAACAGTTCCGAAAGCGGTAATGATGATAAAAGGCAGGCTGAGCCCCTCGGCCTGAGCGGCCTTGAGCAGCTCCAACCCATCGCCATCTGGCAGGCGCAGATCTGACACAACCAAGTCGGGCGTTTCTGCGCTAAGCATCCCACAGGCCTCGCCTACGGTTCCGGCACGGCTCACGCTGTAGCCATCCAGCGCAAGCTCCTCGCTCAATAGCAGGCCCAAGCTGGCATCATCCTCCAGAAGCAAGATCCTTGCTTTGTACTGGCTCATACCATCGTCTCCATCGGCCAATACAGGCTCATTCTGCACCCTCCCGATCGGCTGCTTCCTATTTCAATTCGACCACTGTGTTCTTTAAGTACACTGCTAACCATCGCCAGCCCAAGCCCTGTGCCTTCCCCGGCGGGCCGGGTACTATAAAACGGTTCAAACACCGCATCTCGTTTCTCCGTTGCGATGCCCGGACCATCATCCTCGACCCGCACTTCCCACTCGTTATCACCGCGATGCAACGACACAGCGACCTCGGCGCGAGCGGCCTGACAGGCGTTGCGCACCACATTAAGGCAGGCTAATTCCAATCTCACAGGTTCCGCCCTGACCCTAGCATCCACATCAAAGCCCTGGCTTAGCAGGCGTTTCCCGCGGCATTTCTCGTCTTCACCGGCACGTGCCAGTACATCCTTGAGGACAGTATCAAGACTGATCGGCCGCCTTGAATCTGGCACATGGCGGAAACAGTCCAAAAGCTGCTGAATGATGGTGGTCATGCGCCCCACCTGATAGCTGATGTCGTCCAACTGCCGCCGTTGCTCATCTGTCAGTTCATGGCGGGCCAAAATGTTGGCTCGCCCCTGAATCACGTTCAAGGGCGCGCCCAGTTCGTGGGCCACCCCGCCAGCCACACGCCCGATCATGGCAATTTTTTCCTGATATTCCAGGCGTTCAGCAAGTTGACGCTCGATGATCATCCGCTGTTGTATTTCCTCTTCTGCTCTCGCCATGCGCTGTCCCATGTCCCGCACACCACCGTATATCTGCCGCAACTCACGGGGGCCAGAGGGCTCCGCATGAAGCTGCCAGTTACCAGGTGCAAGCTTTTCCATGGCACCCAATAGCCGACTGACATGGCGACCGACAGTCCCATAGTGTCCAAGCACCACCACCAGAATGATTGTAATCGCAAGGGCCGACCAGATAGAGGCAGCCCAAAGGCGGCTCGAGGTCAGCAACTCATGAAAATCGCTACGTTTGCGGGTGATTTGCAGCAACCCCTGTATTCGGCCATCGTCGGCCACCAGAGGCGTAAAGTGCGAGAATACGGATTGCCCATCCACACGCCGAAAGGCTCCTCCAAGCTCGCCACTATTAATAACCTGCTCGGCACTGGCGCTGTTTCCTACGTCCGTGTCCGCCAAGCCCAGACTGGCAATTCGGGCTCCATCTTTGTCGAAAACCGATGCCCCGGACACGCGACCAATCCGGAAGATCGATTTCAAAGAGTCGCCTATAACCAACTCATCTTTTTCCTGCATGGCGCGGGAAAGCGGGCCGCTGGCAGCGCGAGCCACCAGTTCCAGATCTTCCTGTAAGCGCTCATTCAGAGCCTTTTCTACGGCCCCGAACCCGAGATATATAGCGAGGCCACTGATGGCCAGCAAGGGGACAACAATACTCAACACCAGGGTGATTTGTATCGACCCAAATACTTGGCCGGCGCTTCTGAGAGACGGTTTCATTCAAACTCCATTAGCATAATTGCCACACATCTTTGCCACATGTGGCATTTCGCCACAACACTCATTACATGAGATTAACAAGAAAAAACCAATAAACTACTGTTTTATATACAAAAACAGAAAAACCTGAAAGCTGGCACGGCGTTTGTTATGTCTCTAGTGAACGAAAATCTGACAGGAGAAGTCGATTATGAACATGAACAAACTACTCGTATCCATTACCGCATCCCTCGCCCTACTGGCGGCAGCGCCTGCCATGGCAGAGCAAAACCCGGTAGCCACTGGAGACTCTGAGGGCTACTCAAACCCTGCCGCAGCGGGTACCCAGAACACCCATTACAACGACGCCGAGCTGAAAAGTTTCATTGAAGCGCAGGAAGGTATTTCGGAAGTGCGTGAAGAGTATATCGAGAAAATTGAATCCGCGGATTCCCAGCAGGAAGCTCAGAAACTGCAGACGGAAGCCAACGATGAAATGGTATCGGTTATCGAGGATGCAGGCATGGACATCCCAACCTATAACGCTATCGCAACCGCCTACAGCAGCGAACCAAAGGTACGCAACCGTGTTGACGCGCTAATGTAAGCGTCGGTCGATTCCGGACAAACTGTTCGTCAGTTTAGCCCCGCCTAGCGGGGCTTTTTGCATTATGGCGCAGGCGGGGCTGCGTTATTTTTTGTTCAGCTCACTGAAACCGGAACGGAAACAAACTTGACTCCCTGGCGAGCAAGCTCCGCCGAACCCCGCGCCGTAAGCTCGGAAATAAATTGGAACTGTTCTTTGGGATCAAATGGATAGGCCTTCAGCCGATAGTGCATGCCCCAGGGCTTGTTGAACACTATCACCAACACCGGCTGCCAGGTTTTGGTTCGTGGGCTGGTAAAGGCTACGTCTCGGAGCAATTCACGTACCCGGCTGACATCGTGATTGGCTTCGAGATGAAAATCAGCCACGCACATCAGGTTATCCGTGCCGTCGTTTCCATTGGCTATCAAAGAGTTCCACAGCTTGTTGTGGGGGATGATGACAACCGTATCATCCGGCGTAACAATTTCTGCAGCCCGTGTTCCTATGGCGCGTACTACACCGTATTGGCCATCAACCTCAATCCAGTCGCCAGGCCGGTAAGGCATTTCATACAGCGTTACAATACCGGCGATCAGGCTATTGGCGTAATCCTTGAACGCAAAGCCCAACGCCAGAGCGAGAGCCCCGAAAATAGCCACCATATTTTCAAATGAAGGCTCCACCAAAATCGGAGCCACAATCACAATCGTGGCGAGAATAATTAACAGCCGAAGCAACGGCACCGAAGCCAGCAGGTACAACCGCGGCTTACCGCCCAGCTTTTCCGCAATCCGGGGAAGAACTTTTTGAACCGCCACCGTAATCAGGGAGGCGATGACAATAACCAGCAGCGCTTTCAACAACGCCTGCCCGGTTATTGAGGCAAAGGCAGCCTTGATGCCAAGGTCTTCAATCATAAAACCTCCTAGAACTGATCAAGCGGAAAGCCCCAGCTCTGCAAGTGGCGCCTGACAGTCGGGTATCCGATAGGGGTTACCTGCCAACGCCCACCGGGTTGATCGCAAGTGACCAACTCAGCACGCTTCAACCGTGAAAGCACCAGGCTCAACTCATAGGTAGAGACACCCGTAACGGCTTCCAGTGAGTCCATATCAAGGCCGTTGTGCAACAACAAACCATGCAGCACAAAACCGGTGACACTTTCCTTACTCTGGGGCATGCTCGGCAGGCTTAGTCGCCCAAGCGGCACAACCCAGCAATCAGCAGCCTTGCTCCGCGTGTTTGATTTATCGTCGGCTTCCTCCAACTTGGTGTCATCATCCGGACGGGCACGCAGGGATCTCTGCCAAATGGCGAGGGCCACACCAGGATTACCGCGGGAGGTGGCCGCCAGGTCACGCAAAAACGTGCTGTATTTGCGTTTTTTTCTGCCTTTGGTTTTTTCCACTTCGGCCCCCTCAGCAGGGGGCAGTACATACAGGCCATCACCAGTCATCCGTGCAACCACCGGTGACTTCCCACTGCCCGATGCCAGATGCGAAAACCAAACACCAAGACGCTCAGCATCCATGGCTGCGGGTGTCCATGGCGACATCTGGGCGTTCTCAAGATAGTGTCCCCAGTATCGCCAGCACCAACTCGAGCACCCGACTATGCCTGGCCCTGTATCACCATTTGCGACCCTGCGAAAAAGCTCCCGAACCAACGCTAGGCCAGACAGGCTTCGCAACCAGAAATCGGCAAGCTCCGGAATCACCCACGGGCGAGACAAATCCCGACCATCCCACCATTTACCTGCATCATGATCACTAAATGAGAGCGTATGCGGCGGTTCAATAATGTTCCACCCTTCAGCATCGCTGTCAGCAACCCCTGGTTTTCCAATCTCTGGAAATCGGCCAAGCGCCTGCTGAAGCCCGGAAAAAGGTGGCGCCACCAGACAAACCACTTCCCGGCTTAGCGCCCCCTCGGAGCGGGCCTGTTTCAGGGCACAGGCAATCGCTTCAGCCTGCCGCGAGTAGTCCGGCTCTGGTGCGAGCCTGCTCTGCTGAACGCCAGACAGCTCTGGCAGATCGTCCATGCTTTCAAACGGATCTTCAGCTTGAGAAACCCCAGCCTGCAGTTGCGTGAGAACATGCCGGACAGCATCTTTAAGTGAACGCTGCACAGAGGTTTGCGGCTGCGCCCACTGCTCAGCCGGTATTAGCCCGCCGGGGAGGCAGGAATCGGCAATATTGTCGTTTGTTTTGTCCGTCAAAAAACAGCTCCTGCAGGGCCAGTGGTCACCTTGTTTACTCAGGCACCAGCCAGCCGTGTTCGTGGGAAAAGCCCAGCGCAGATTCGCCTGCAATATCGTCAATCATGGCAGAAAAACGCTCTTCAAACCCCCATGGCGGATTAACAACCAGCATCCCGGAACCTGTCATGCCTCGGTCCGGGGGTGCTTGCAGGTGCACTTCACTGCACCACACTTTGCGCAGCGGGCTGTCTTTCACCGCTTGTTTCAAAGTAGCTTGCAAACCACTGGTAAGCACGGGATACCACACAAGATAAACACCATGGCGGCACTTCTGCCATGCTTTATGCAAGGTCTCGGCAACATCCGCGTACTCGGATTTGATCTCGTAGGAGGGGTCAATCAACACCATCAATCTGGGCTGCGCAGGAGGTAGCCGCCTCAATAGCCCCTTCAGACCGTCTTCGTGCATAACTCGCACCCCCTGCTCTGCGGCCCAACCGGCAAGCTGACCACTTTCGCTGGGATGCAGCTCGAAGGCTGTCAGCGAATCGCCCGGGCGCAGGAACTGGCGAAACCAGGCGGGGGATCCAGGATAAACCGTCAAGCGGCCGTCACCCGCGTTCAAGCGCGACAAGACGTTTATAACCGGCTGCCAATCTTCAGCAACGAAACCGTTACGGCTAGCCCAGAATTTTTGCACACCCGCATCGGCTTCTGCCGTTTTTCGAGCCCGCTCACCCTCAAGGTCGTATATGGCGCTGCCTGCGTGGGTGTCAAAACAAGCAATAGCCGAAGATTTTGCCTGCATCATGGTAAGAGCAAGTGTCAACGCCGCATGCTTCTGGACATCCGCAAAATTCCCGGCGTGAAAGGCGTGAAGATAACTCAACATAAATCAGCTCCCGATAAACAGGAGCTATTAAGCCCGAGCACACACGCTCAGCGCAAGAAGCCCTCTGTAAATCACACTTGACTCAAAACAAAAAACCCTTGCGCTGACGCGACTCAGAAAACATAATTGCGAACGATAATGCCTCCCATTACCATACTCATTTCCAAAATACCGGAGTTCTCAATGAAGACACTGTTTCGACCGGCCCCTCTCGCGCTCACTGTTGCCGCCTTAATGAGTGCTGGCTGCGCCAACACCACCTCACCAGATGCAGCAGACTCTCAACCTGCCACCAAAGCGTCGGTTGTAGAGCACTACGCTGACGTAGCGCATGCCGGATATGAAGATGCATTGATTACTGCCAAAGCGCTGAACAAGGCTACCGACCGTTTAATTTCCGATCCTACAGAAGCCAACATGAAAGCCGCCAAGGAAGCCTGGCTAGCAGCCCGCGTGCCCTACCAGCAAACAGAAGTTTTCCGCTTCGGCAACGCGATTGTGGATGACTGGGAAGGCCAGCTGAACGCCTGGCCTTTGGATGAAGGGCTGATCGACTACGTGCAGGCCGACGATTACCAGTATGAACTGGGCAATGCAGGCGCAACCGCCAATATCATCGGCAGCAACAGCATCAACGTTGGAGGCGAAACCCTCGATGTGACAAACCTTACGCCAGAATTGCTTGCCAACCTGAATGAGATCGGTGGTTCAGAAGCAAACGTGGCTACGGGCTACCACGCCATTGAATTTCTGCTCTGGGGGCAGGACCTGCAAGGCTTTGAGGCAGGCAATGGCGAACGGCCTGTTACTGATTACGCTACCGGCGCCGACTGCACTAACGGCAGCTGCGAGCGCCGGGGTGAATACCTCGACGCGGTAACTGACCTTCTGGTGTCTGATCTGGAATGGATGGCTGCCCAGTGGGCTCCGAATGCCTCTGACAATTACCGCAGCCAGCTTATGAATGCCGACGCCAACGAAGGCGTGCAGAAAATGCTGTTCGGCATGGGTTCTCTGTCGCTTGGCGAACTGGCGGGCGAGCGCATGAAGGTGGCTCTTGAAGCCAACTCATACGAAGACGAGCACGACTGTTTCAGTGATAACACTCACAATTCCCACTACTACAATGGCCAGGGCATTCAGAACGTATATACCGGCGACTACCGCCGTGTAGATGGCAGCCTGGTATCCGGGCCTTCTTTGTCTGACCTGGTTGCGCAAGCCAACCCTGAGCTGGACGCCCGCTTGAACGCCCAACTTGAGGCATCAATGGATGCGCTGGGAATGATGAAGGCCAAGGCCGAATCAAGCCAGAACCCCATGCAGTTTGATATGATGATTGCACCGGGCAATGCAAAAGGCGCAAGCATTGTGAACGGCGCGATTATGGCATTGGTAGAGCAAACCGGCTCCATTGAGCAAGCAGCTCGCCAGCTAGGCCTTGAAGCTTTGTCACCAGATGACGCTGGTCATGCATTCTGATAATCCACGAAAAGAAACGACTGGAAATCACATAAAACCTGCGTTGATGCTGTTGGCCTTCTGCCTGCCTGCTCACGCAGGCTTTCCATTACAGGATACCGCTCTCTCAGGCGGGGATGGCACGGTTGAGCAGTTCGACACCAACGCTTATTCCCTGCCCCAGGGCAACCTGTCCATGACCAAGCGCCTGGACTTCAGCGTTGGTAACAGCTTTTTCCGCAACCCCTGGGTTGAAGCACCAGCCAGCACCACGGCGCGGGACGGCTTAGGCCCTTTGTTCAACACCAACTCATGCCAGGGCTGCCATATCAAAGACGGCCGTGGCCACCCTCCGGGGATAGATGAACCACCCGTATCCCTGTTTTTGCGCTTGGCTGTTCCGGCCGACCCGAAGGTAGACGCAGACATTCTGCTTACTCACGGTTTTAAGCCGGCCCCCGTTTACGGCAGCCAACTGCAAACCGCTGCTCTGCCCGGTGCCAAGCCAGAAGCCGACATGGTGCTCACCTGGAACACAGTAACCAAAACCTTGGCTGACGGCACCGAAGTAGAACTGAGAGAGCCCGTTTACCGGATCGAAAACCCCAATTACGGCCCGCTGCCGGAAGACCTTCTAATTTCCCCTCGGGTCGCGCCACCCATGATCGGCATGGGGCTTCTTGAAGCCATTCCCATTGGTGGTATAGAGGCTCTGGCCGACCCTGAAGATAAGGACGGCGATGGTATTTCCGGTAAGCTTAATCAGGTGTGGGATCTTGAAACCAAGCAGACAGCTCCCGGTCGGTTTGGCTGGAAAGCCGCTGAACCCAATGTGCACCAACAAAGCATGGGAGCATTTGCCGGCGATATGGGGCTAACCTCCAGCCTTAAGCCAACCACCGACTGCACACCAGAACAGGAATGCGACGGTTTTCCCGACGGTGGCCAGCCGGAAGTGAGCGACAAGATCGCAAACTTTGTCACCTTCTATTCAAAGAGCCTGGCCGTACCCGCTCGACGCAACATGGAAGATCCAGCAGTCCAGACGGGTGCACAGCTATTTAACGAAACCGGGTGCGCCGGATGTCACACCCCCCGACATGCCACAGGAACAGACCCGGAGCGCCCTGATTTGAGCAAGCAGACTATCTGGCCCTATACGGACATGCTGCTGCACGATATGGGCCCAGCCCTTGCAGATGGTCGTGATGAGTTTTTGGCCAACGGCAACGAATGGCGCACACAGCCACTCTGGGGGATTGGTCTGGCGCAAACCGTTAATCCGCAAGCCGGCTTTTTACATGATGGCCGGGCACGCACTCTGGAAGAGGCCATCCTGTGGCACGGTGGAGAAGCTGCCCCGGCGGTGGCGCGCTTCAGCGGGTTAAACGCCGAAGACCGCCAGGCACTGATCGACTTTCTGAATTCCCTTTGATGGAGCCCCACATGACGCGACTGACACTGACCTTCTTACTCGCCTCATCGGTGGCCGTTACTCCGCTGATGGCGGCAACTGCCAATAACGCAGATGGCGCCACTGTTGAATATCGAAAGCAATGGCACAGCGACATTCTCACGGGTTATCAGAACCTGGCGACACAAGGCCAAACCCTGGCCAGCCAGGCAGCGAGCTATTGCCAAACACCCTCGCCCGAAGGGTTTGAGCAATCAAAGCAGGCCTGGCTTGAGGCTTTTTTAGCCTGGCAGCAGGTTCGTTTCGTGGATTTCGGCCCGGTAGAACATAGAAATCGCGCCTGGCAATTCCAGTTCTGGCCAGATCCGAAAAACCTGGTGGCCCGCAAGGCTTCCTATTTGCTGAAAGAAGGCGCGCCGATCACGCCTGAAAAAATCAGCGAATCCGGCGTTGCCGTTCAAGGCTTCCCGATGGCAGAGTATCTTCTGTACGACCAAGCATTCAATGGCAGCGATAGTGCTCTGCCAGCCGATCACACCTGCAAACTACTGGTCGAAGTAACCCGCCATATCGCCGACAACGGCCAATCCCTGGCGAATGACTGGAAGGGCTTTCAGGCCAACTACCTTGGCAGTGACCAATACACAGATACAACCATCCGGTCTGCCATGGCCGGGCTGGAGATACTTGAGGAACGGCGCCTGGCCACGCCAATGGGGCTGCGCGGTAACGGTAAGCGCTCGGTATACAGCGCCGATGCCTGGCGCAGCGAAACAAGCCTGGCCGCCATGGGCGCCAGTGTTCAGGGACTCAAACAGAGTTTCCTGCCTGCCTTCTCTGAACTCCTCGCAGAACGGAAGCAGCCCGATCTGGCCGAGCAGATCGCACAGCAGTTTGACGAAGTGCTGGCCAACTTTCCGGAACTTGAACGTCCGATGGCACCTTTGCTGGCAGACGATAGCGCCTACAAATTGCTGCAAAGCCTTTATATCGACATTACTCAGCTGACTTCGCTGGTGAACGACCGGGCAGCCGTTGAACTTGGGGTTGTGCGCGGCTTTAATTCCAGCGACGGAGACTAAGGGAAGGCCTATGCATGAACTGACTCGCCGAAGCCTTATTAAAACAGCCCTCGCCGGTAGCGCAGCCATCACCCTTTCCGGCTGCACCCTGCTGCCCCGCAAAGCCACAGGCCACAGCCCCCAGCAATATACCGGCGCTCTAGGTTTGCCAGACAACCATTTCGCTGTAGGCGCCATAGCGCCAGACGGCACAATGCTTTGGCAATCGCCGGTAGACACTCGCTGCCACAGCGGCTGTAACCGACCAGATACCGCACAAGTGGTGTTCTTTGAACGTCGACCAGGCTGGGCTTTCTACGTTTTCAATAGCGAATCAGGCGAGCGGCTACACCGTATTGAAGCTGCCGAAGGCGAGCATTTTGTGGGCCATGGTGTCTTCTCACCTGACGGTCGATTCCTGTATGCCCCTGCCAACCGCTATGAACCCGGAGAAGGTATTGTTGCGGTGTACGATAGCCAGCGCGGCTATCAACGAGCCCACACCTTTGAGCTGAACGGCATAGGCGCGCACCAAATCACTATGCACCCCGATGGCCAGACACTGATCGTTGGCTTGGGCGGCATTCTGACCCACCCGGATTACGACCGCATCAAACTCAATCTGCCAACTATGAAACCGGCGCTGTTGATGATGGACAGGCTCTCCGGTGACGTTCCCGCCCGATTCCAGCCATCGCACCACCAGCTCAGCACCCGGCATGTGGATGTCGCACCAGATGGTACTGTTTATGCGGCCTATCAATATCAGGGGCCAGCTCATGAGCTGCGGCCACTGGTCGCGCGTTACCGCAACGGACGCTACGAAGAGATCGACTTTGGTGAGGCTATTCACCGGGAACTGGGTAATTACATCGCCAGCATAGTGGCTCACCCGGAGAGCGATCTGGTTGCGATTGCCTCCCCGATAGGTGGGACAGCTCTGATCTTCAACGGCCATTCTGGTGAGGTTGTTGGAAAAGCATCCCTCCCGGACTGTGCGGGCGTTGAAGCCCTGGTTGGGGGAGACTTTTTGGTATCCTCAGGCCGTGGCAAGTTAGTTCGCATGGGCAAGAACAAGGCCGCGACAGGGGTTGCCAGCATGTCCGTTCGATGGGATCACCACCTGGTGTAAAAACAGCAGATCCGCTTTGCGGGGTTCAGGGGTTCCGATCCTGCTGGTATCCTTGACCATCCAACTCCCGGAGGATGGCGCCTTGTCCCAGCAACAGACACCTTTACAGAAACACACCTCTTCGCAAGCAGACACCGAGGCGGCAGCCGGCACTCTGGAGCGTTCTGTCGACCGCCTCTACAGCTTGATCGCCAACGAGGAAGACGCCCGGGTGTGCAAGGACATCCCTGCGGAAGCCTGCCACGTGGTGCCACGCAACTTCTTTCTGATCCTGGCCGCCAACGTACTGACCAAACTGGGCGACTTGCTGATCAGCCCGAAAACCGTACTTGCCTGGCTGATGAGCGCCATTGGTGCGCCGGCTCTGGTGGCCTGGCTTGTTCCCATTCGGGAATCTGGCTCCATGGTGCCCCAGATGATGATCGCCGCCTGGGTTCGTCGCAAACCTGTGCGTAAATGGTTCTGGACACTTGGCAGTTTCGGACAGGCGATCAGCGTTGCGGCTATGGCGGCTTGCGTCTGGTTTCTTGAAGGTTATGCCGCCGGGGGTGGCATTGTGGCGGCGTTAGTAGTTTTCTCTTTGTCACGGGGCTTCTGCTCCGTGGCCATGAAAGATGTTCAGGGAAAGTGCATTCCGAAAACCCGCAGGGGCAGGCTTTCCGGTCTTGCGGCCACCATCGGGGGCACCGCAACCGTTTTACTGACCGTTGTTCTATTCAGGAACCAGGGCGACCCGACACTCGCATTTTACAGTTTGTTGCTCCTGCTCGCGGCCGCTCTCTGGGTGATTGCAGGGCTCCTGTTCGCCGGAGTGGAGGAGCATAAAGGTGAAACCGGGGGTGGCGGCAACGCTCTCACCGAAGCGTTTAAAAGCCTGTCACTACTGCGCGATGACGCGCCATTCCGCAACTTCGTTATTACCCGCGCCCTCTTGCTGTGCTCGGCTCTGGCATCACCCTATTTCGTCGTTCTGGCTCAGAAGGAATCTGATACCGGCTTAATGCTTGGGGTGTTCCTTCTGGCAAGTAGTCTGGCCAGCTCCGTATCGGCCAGCTTTTGGGGCTGGATGGCAGATACTTCCAGCCGACGGGTGATGATTCGTGGTGCAGCTATCGCCAGTGCTGTGTGCTTATCCGTAGGACTGACCGCCATGTTCGCGGGGACAGGCGTAGGCAACGGCTGGTTCTACCCAGTGGCGTTCTTCGCTCTAAGCATTGCCCACGCAGGCGTGAGACTGGGCCGAAAAACCTATCTGGTGGACATGGCGGGAGGCAACAAACGCACGGATTACACGGCCGTGAGCAATACAGTGATCGGTTTTTTGCTGCTTGCGACCGGCGGATTAACCGCATTGCTGTCGCTGATATCCAACGCGGCAGTGATTGTGGTGCTTGGGTTGATGGGGCTGGCGGGAACACTGAGCGCCATTCGCCTGAAAGAGGTAACCGGCGACTGATCCGCCAGCCGCCCAGCCATTCTTCAAGATGCGTTAAACAGGTGCCTTGCCGTCATTCAGTGCCAAGGCACCTTTCACAATGCGGTAGATGACCCAAATGGCAGCGCCCATAAGAATGAACCACCCGACAATAATAAAGCTGGTGACAACGCCAACAACCGTCCACAACAAGCCCAGCCAAAAGGTTCTGATCTGCCAGCGGAAATGAGGTTCCACCCAGGTGTTACGAACATCATCGAGCTTCACGTAATTAATAATGACGCCCACCAGCCCGGTGATACCGCCCAGAAAGAACGACAACCCCTGAAGGATGTACACAACCACCGCAAGGTTGCGTGCGGGATCGGATCGACGCGCCAACTCATTCGCTTCTGCATCCGCAGGTATGTATTCCGGGTCAGCCAAGGCATATCTCCTTTTTCAGTATGAGCAGAAATCTTAACACAGGCGCCGGCACCGATTTGGCTCTCATTCGATCAGTGATTGTCCGGACGATACCCCAGCCGGAAACCACCCCAGTGCCGCCCGTTCACATATACCGGTACCGAAAGGTCGTGCATAACTTCGCCAGTATCCCGCCGGTAGGTTTGCAGCAGCATGTCTTCGGTATGGCTGCCGCAGCGAATACCGGTGCGGTCATTAAACAAGCGCTTGCTACGGCTACGCATCAGATCTGTATCAGTGTCTCCGGTCGGCGCATAAGCAAACTCCCGATTGTGGGTGGGAACATAACCATCCGGGGCCGCAGCTATCGAAAACACCAATGCAGGATGAGAGCTTTTTACCTTCTCCTGAACCTCTGGCAAATACTGATCGGTGAAGGCATCGAAGCTGCTTGAGTACTTGGCAGGCTGAGTGCCCGGGATCACCTTCCTCGTTTTATCGAACAAAGCATCTTCTCGCAATTTTCCATCACGCACAGCCTGCTCGAAAATCTGGCTAATCTGCGCAGCACCGGTACGGGCCTGATCGTAGAAAAATCTGTGGTAGCTGGAGCCACTATTCATGGCAAACGCAGCGTTGGCCACTTCCGCAAGCTCCATCAGCGTGCCGGCCTGCTCGGCAAGCGAAGCAACGCTGGTGTCACTTTCGGAGATCTGATCACGAACGGTTTCAATGCCCAAAAACACATGGCCCAAACTGAGCTCGTTGCTCTGATCTATCTCTGCAATACCGGCAATCTGTTGTTGAACACGATCGGACTGATCGCGTATCTGATCTAACCGCTCACCAACGGTTTCAACAGACTCCAACCCTTCCTCTACGCTGCGGGCAAGGTTCTCTATGCGGGTAACGATCAACGCCGTATCGGAACGGATTTCCTGCAGCGTTTCCGCTACCTCTCCCGTAGCCTGAGCAGTACGGCCTGCCAACTGACGGACTTCATCTGCAACCACTGCAAACCCACGCCCTTGATCACCCGCACGCGCTGCTTCAATTGCCGCGTTAAGCGCCAGCAGATTCGTCTGTTCGGCAATGCCCTGAATGGTGCTGGTTACGCCCTGAATTTTGTTGGACTTGTCGTTCAGCTCCTGAATCAGGCGCAGGTTTTCCCCGGACTGCTGATGCACCACGCGTATGCTATCTATCGCACTGGTGAGCGCTTGGCGCCCCTCGGTGCTGGCTTCACGATTTTGCAGTGCCATAGTGGCCGCTCCCGTAGCCTGCTGCGAAGACTCCCTGACCGTTTCAGTAATCTGGCCAGCATACTCTGCCATCTGTGCAGTTTCTTGAACCTGAAGATCCAGCCGCAACTTGAGCTGATCGGCCGCATAAGAAACCTGCGCTGCAGAAATGGCACTTTTATCAGCACTGCCAGAAAGCGCACCAGCCAGCGCCTTACCCGTTTGAGCATCCGCAAGCAGCTTCTCGCACCGGGCTCTCAGTGGGTGATTGCCCTCCAGAGTTCCATCGTTCAGGCTATCCAAACCGTGATCCACTGGCGCCAAAACCTTCACAATCAAAAAGGCGGTTGCTGCCACAAGGCCAATCAAGAGCCCGATAGAGAGAGATACCGGATCCAGACCTAACAAGGGCGCCACCAAAACACAGACAACCGCAAGAACAATGGCGATAGCGATCCCCCAAAATACCGCTGCACGATGAAGCAACCCCATAGAAACCCCTTCGTTATTATTATTTCTGATAGGTACACGGTTATCCGGCCAATTTAGAGATTAATGAATTGAAACGGTTTTATAACTCATAGTTTGGTTTAGTTGATTAAGACATCGGCCACATTGAGCATTTCTTAACCGAAAAAACCGAAAACCCGATGCGCCTATCTATTCAGGCGATCAGGTTTCCGGCCTTACCTACTCTAATTTACAGCTCAGGCGCCAATCACACCCTTATCGTCACGGGTGACTATTACCGTTGCGTCCCGAGGGTGATCGCCTTCGTTACCGAAGGGCCAGTCCCTGGCTGGATGCTGAATGTTCACGAACATGGTTTTAACATCCGGCGTGGTTACAACCCCGGTTACCTCGCAACCCTGCGGGCCCACGAAGAAACGACGGATATCACGGGTTACGGGATTGGCCGCCAGCATCATGTTGTTCTGATACGGCGGGGCGTCGGAACCATCGGTTTGAATCCAGAGGCGGCCATTGTAGTCAAACCACAAACCATCCGGGCTGTTGAAGATGTTGTCATCAGTCAGTGACACAGCAACCTCTCCATCCACAACCGTTTCCGTGCCCTGCTCTCCGGCAAACACGAAAATATCCCACTGGAACTCTGTTGCCGCAAAGTCATCACCGCCTTCACTCCAGCGAATGATATGACCAGTGCGGTTTTCTGCCCTGGGGTTCGCAGCGTTGACCTGGTCCTCAGTGCGCCGGGAGTTGTTGGTCAGGGTGAAATAGACCTCACCCGTATTGGGGTCTACCGCCCCCCATTCCGGGCGATCCATCGGCGTTGCGCCGGCAATATCGGCAGCGAGCCGGGTATTCAGAAGCACATCTGCCTGGTTCTCGAATCCGTCAAACTGGATATCGCCAACCAATGAACCTTGCGCCGCATCAACACTGGCCGCAAAGCCTGCATCGTCAAGGGACAAAGGCAGCCAATTGCCAGAGCCGTCTTCGTTATAACGCGCAACGTACAGAGTTCCCTCATCCAGCAAGTAGCCACTGGCGGTTGCGGCATAGTAGGGCCGCGAGGATACAAACTTGTAGATGTACTCAAAGCGCGAATCGTCACCGGAGTAACAAACAACCGGCTTGCCTTCTTCTACCGGCGCAAAGATCACACCTTCATGGCCGAAACGACCAAGCGCTGTGCGCTTCTGGGGCTTGCTTTCCGGCGTGAACGGGTCAATTTCAACCATGTAGCCGTAGGTGTTGGCTTCGTTGCGATAATCGTCTTCAGCGCTTTGAGCCGTGGGGGTAATATTGAAGCGCACGTACTGATCATCCCCGCCCTCCGCAAGCTCCCAATCGTAGCGGCTTGCACCACCAACGCCGTGGCGGGTCTGCTCCCGAGGCTTGGTTTGCGCGCTATTGGCAAAATAGCCGTGCCAGTTTTCCTCTGCTGCCAGATAGGTTCCCCAAGGTGTCGGGCCCATGGAACAGTTGTTCAGCGTGCCTCGCGTTTGGGTACCGTTCTTGCTAAATCGGGTCGAGAGCTTCTGGTAGCCGCGCAGGGGGCCACGAATATCCATCTCGGTGTTACCCGTCACTCGGCGGTTGAACGGGCTTCCAAATACTATGTCCCAGTTACCTGTGCTGTCTTTCTTGATATGAACCACAGATACGCCGTGGGCAGCCACTTCCTTGCGCACCTCATCGGCAGGGCGCATTCCATTTGCGTTATAGGTGGGGCCGTCGGGGTGAAGAGCAGCCTGATTGATGTATTCATGGTTCATCACCAGCAGCCCTTCGTCGGAAGAGTTACCGCCACCCTTAAAATCAATCGGGAAAAAGTGCAGGCCATCGTGATGCATGCCTACCTGCTGCTCTTGATCCGCTCCGGAGTTGGACGCGTCTGCCCGAAATTCGGGATAGGAGCCGGTGATGGGCGTTCCCCAAGGCAAAAATGCCTTGGCAGAATAGCCAGCGGGTACGACCACTTTGTTTGCTGTGGATACGGCTATTGCTGCAAAGCCAAGTTCCGTTGCACGGCCCTGACCCGAGCCTGCATTTCCATTGCCGCCATCAATATCGCTATCGCTGTCACTTCCACAGCCTGCGATCCCAAAACCCATGATGCTGGCCAGAGCAGCACCAACACCGCCTTTCATCAATGTGCGCCGCTGCATTCGTGCAGCCAGCACCTCCTGGAATGCGCTGTTGCCAGAGTGGTTTACAACGGGCTCGTAGTTGGGGTCCAGATAGTTGGAATCAAGGTCGTGCTTGGCCATATTTTGTCTCTCTTTGTCTCTCTCGATGCTCAAAAAGCGGGTGATGACGAGAGGACAGTTTCAGCTGGAGACATGACAATGCGGAGACAGTAAAACGACAAAACCGTTAATCTTTGCTGGCAAAGACTAACGGTTTTGATGAACTTTGACCGAAACACTCCGGCGCAGGTGTTACGCGCCAGAGCTGAGACATGATTACTTGGTCATGTCGTCATAACCTTCTTCCATGGCATCACCCGCTTCTTCAGCAGCTTCACCCATTTTTTCACCGGCATTCTCGACGCCTTCTTTCATTTCGCCTACAACGCCTTCGTCCTGACCCGTGGCTTCTTCATAGGTCTCTTCGACAGAATTACCTGCGTCGTCCACTATTTCTCCAGCGTTGTCTGCAGCCTTTTCAAAATCAGCTCCTTCGTTGTCATCGGAACTGCAAGCAGCAAGACCTAAAGTCAAAAACATGAGTAGAGCGCTGAGAGTCAATTTATTCATAACATATCCCTCTGTTGGTAAACATTTGTAACGCTAACCAGAATACTGGCATGTCGGGCGTCACACAATTACCTGCGAATTACCCTTTGTTTAACCAGCCACTCTCAAGCCATATAGGCACTTCGTTGCGGGCTTGCCAGGCTTGCTGCTCGGGCACCTTGTCATTCAAGGCCAACCTCTCGCCCAACAACCTATCTTGTTGCATTGCAATATTGTCCGACATAAGTTTGATGTATGTGTACCGCAACGGAGAAACACCATGAATGCCAAAACCCCTGATGCTGGAAAATGGAAGGATCCCAAGCGTTACCTCTGGCTGTTGGGCCCTGCTCTGCCGGGCATAGGTCTGGCGGCACTGACCGGCTATGCGATAGCACCTAAAAAGTTCAAGTTTCTGGCATGGACGGGACCGGCGCTGGTGCATGGTGTTATTCCGGCGCTGGATCGCGCCATAGGTGAGGACCAGAGCAACCCGCCTGAATCGGCAGTAAGCTCCCTGGTGCAAGACAAGTATTACAACCGCATTGTTAAGGCGTTTATTCCTACCCAGTACGCAATGACGGTAATGGGTGCCTGGCTTGCCAGCCGAAAGACGACGCCCATTGAAGACAAGATCGGCCTTACTCTAACGGTTGGCGCCATCAATGGTGTTGGCATTAACACCGCTCACGAGCTGGGTCACAAATCCAATAAGTTCAACAAGCTGATGGCCATGGCGGCGCTGGCACCTACTGGCTATACCCACTTTGTTGTTGAACATAATTTTGGTCACCACAAGCGCGTCGCAACGCCAGAGGATCCTGCGAGCAGCCGTATGGGTGAGAGTTTCTGGAAGTTTTTGCCGCGCACGGTGTTTGGCGGCATGAAGTCTGCGGTAAAGATCGAGAAGGAGCGGCTGGCTCGCAAGGGCAAGAGTTTCTGGACCTTGGACAACGAGTTACTGCAGGGCTGGGCCATGAGTGCAGGCTTCTTCGGAGCAACAACTCTGGTTTGCGGCCCGCGGGCGATTCCGTTCCTTGCTGCCCAAGCGGTTTATGGCGCCAGCTTGCTGGAGAGTGTGAATTACATTGAGCACTATGGGCTGCTGCGTGAGAAAAATGCGTCTGGTAAGTATGTTCGCACTCAGCCGGAGCATAGCTGGAACAGTAATCACATTGTGACGAATTTGTTCTTGTATCAGTTGCAGCGGCACTCTGATCATCACGCTCATCCGCAGCGCAGTTATCAGGCTTTGCGTCACTTCGAGAATGCTCCGCAGTTGCCCGGTGGTTATGCGTCGATGCTGATGCCTGCTTATGTGCCGCAGTGGTGGTACGAGACGATGGATAAGCGGGTGATTGATCATTACGAGGGCGATCTGAGCAAGATCAACTGGGATCCGGATCGTAAGGCGGAGTTGATGGCCAAGTATGCGGATTATGCGGCTGAGGTGGCTGCCAAGGCTGAGGCTCGCCGGGAGGAAGAGGCTGGTTCGGCCTCGGAGAAGGCTGCATAGCTTTCAGACTCTGGTGCGGGCTTCCGGTGGGCCAAGGTTCTCAGGACACGCTGTAAATACGTCCATGTAAGCTTGACGGCAGCATCCATGCTGCCGACAGTCCTGAGAACCTTGGCCCACCGGCAGCTTAGAGTTTGGTAGGGCCTGCCTTACTTTCCTTTGAAAACTGCGTTTCGTCTTTCGAGGAAAGACTGAATACCCTCCTTTACATCCTCACTGGCCATAACCGGCTGTAGATCCGGGAACAAACGCTGCTTTGCGGCTTCCTGCCCCTCACTCACGGCAATTTTGGAAGATTTCAGACTACCGCGCACACCCAAGGGCGCGGCACTGGCGATCTTTTCGGCAATTTCCAGAGCAACGTTGAACTGCTCACCCGGCTCAACCAGCTCCTGAATTAAGCCCCATTTGTAGGCTTGCTCGGCAGTCCATTCATCACCGGTTAACAAATAACGCTGCGCATTGCCCCACCCGATTTCACGCTGTAGGCGGATGGTGGCGCCACCACAAGCGAAGATGCCGCGTTTGACTTCCAACTGGGCAAATCGCGTACCTTTTGCTGCTACGCGAATGTCTGTGTTCAACATCATCTCAACACCGCAGGTGAAACAGATGCCTTGCGCGGCAAAGACAACTGGCTTGCCGAGCCCGTCACCTGTGATGTGGAACGGGTCCAGCTCACCCTCAGCCGGCTCTATTCCTTCACCATTTGAAAACACACCTGCCCAGTCATCCAGCTGCAAGCCGCTGGTGAAGTGGTCGCCTTCCGCATACATCAGGCCCACTCGCAACTCGTCGTCATGCTCCAGTTGGTAATAAGCCGCGGCGATTTCGTGGTACATGGCGCGGTTCATGGCGTTCATTTTTTCCGGGCGGTTGAGCCCTATGAGCAGGATATGACCTTTCTTTTCAACATTAACCAAAGCCATCAGAACCACTCCGCTTTCATATTGAGGCAGGTGTCATCCATATTCCGCAACAACACCAAATCCTGAGCAACCGTCGGCAGCTCCCAGTGGAAGAAGTACTGAGCGGCCTGCAATTTGCCCTGGTAGAAATTGCGCTCGTCGTCAGTGTTGGCAGAAGCCAGCGCATTGGCCGCAGCGTTAGCTTGGCGCAGCCACATCCAGGCTACGATGATGTGACCAAACAGGTGCAAGTAACAGGAAGCATTGGCGAGGGTTTTGTCCACTTCGCCGCTCATCAGGGACTTGCCCAGGCTCTGAGTAACCTTGACGGCCTGCTGCAAGGTTTCGCTCAAGGACAATGCCCATTGCTGGCAGCGATCGGTGGTTGCGGCTTCCAAGTCGACCTGCATTTCCTGCATCAGCAGCTGCAAACCATGGCTTTGATCCTGCCAGATTTTACGACCCAACAAGTCCAGCCCTTGAATGCCGGTGGTGCCTTCGTGGATGGGGTTCAGGCGGTTGTCGCGCCAGCACTGTTCCACCGGGTACTCGCGGGTGTAACCGGCACCACCGTATACCTGAATCGCCAGATCATTCGCTTTCGGGCCATGTTCGGAGGGCCAGGTTTTAATAACTGGCGTAAGCAAGTCGAGCAGTTTGCCTGCTTCAATGCGTTTCTGTGCATCCGGATGGGTATGTTGATCGTCCATCAGGCGGGCACCGTACAAGCAAAGCGCCAAGCCACCTTCGCTGTAGGCTTTCTGAGCCAGTAGCATGCGGCGCACGTCCGCGTGATCAATAATTGGCACCTGCGGGCTTTCCGGGTTCTTTTCAGAAGCCTTACGGCCTTGCAGGCGGTCTTTGGCGTATTCCAGGCTGTGCATGTAACCGCGATAGCCAATCACCGCTGCACCAAAGCCCACACCTACCCTGGCTTCGTTCATCATCTGGAACATGTATTTCAGGCCCTGGTGAGGTTCACCCACCAAATAGCCATGGCAAGGCGCATCGTCACCAAAGCTTAGCGCTGTGGAGGTGGTGCCGCGGTACCCGAGTTTGTGAATCAGGCCAGCCAGGCTCACGCCGTTGCGATCTGTGGGGCTGCCCTCACCATCTACCCGGAACTTGGGAACGATGAAGAGGGAAATGCCTTTTACACCGGCCGGCGCGCCTTTGATTTTAGCGAGCACCATGTGAACGATGTTCTCAGTGATGCTTTGCTCACCACCAGAGATATAGATTTTCGCGCCTTTGATCAGGTAATGGCCATCATCGGTTGGCGTGGCAGTGGTGCGAATATCCGCCAGCGAGGAGCCGGCATGAGGCTCAGTGAGCGCCATGGTGCCGCTGTAGCGACCGCTGAGCATATTCGGCAGGAAGCTGGCTTTCTGGGATTCGTTGCCAAACACACGGATAAGGTTTGCGGCAGCTGTGGTCAGGAATGGATAGCCTGCGGTTCCCGGGTTAGCGGCGGTGAAGAAGCCGTTACAGGCGGCCATAACGGTTTCAGGGAGCTGCATGCCGCCCAGCTCGTAATCATAACGCCCTGCAATAAAGCCGGCCTCGGCGTAGGCATCGAAGGCCTCTTTCACTTCAGGCAGCATTTCCACCTGGCCATTGACGAATTTTGGCTCGTCTTTGTCAGCCGCACTGTTGTGATTGGCGAACTTCTCTCGGGCCATTTTATCGGCGGTTTCAATGACCGCATCAAAGGTATCGCGGTTGTGTTCATTGAAGCGGTCGCGGCTGAGTAGGCTTTCGGTATCAAGCACTTCGTAGAGCTGGAACGCCAGATCACGGCGTTCTATCAGAGTGTCGGTCATTTATGCAGCTTCCTGATAATGGGCTGGAGCGTCTCTTTGTGGTGTACAGGCTCTCACAACCGGGTTTTTCTGGGAACCGGCATTTATGACATAATCATGGCCAATTCTGCCAAAGCACCGATGAGCGTTGGCTCCCGGGTGATGGTGGTACCGCCCTAACAGAGTTGCTCGACTTGGAGAACTTGTGCAAAAGGTTTCAATTATTGGATTTGATGGTGCTTTAGCCAGTGCGATCACAGGTGTGATTGATTTATTTCGATTGGCCGGTGTTACTTGGGCACGCATTCATGGCGAACAACCAGTACCACACTTCACTACCCGGCTGCTTACGCGCAACGGCGATCACTGCAGATGCATTAACGGCATAACGCTGGTTTCAGACGGGAGCTGGGAGGAGCTGGATGCAGACAGTGCTGATCTGGTGATTGTGCCGACGATCGGCGCGCCTATAGATCAGGTGTTGGCGTCAAATCCGGATCTGATCACCTGGCTTAGCCAGTTCAGAACTCCGAACAAAAGCATCACCGGGCAAGTTCAGTTGGCCAGCAACTGTACTGGAGCTTTTCTACTGGCTGAGGCTGGCCTGCTGAATAATAGAGAGGCAACCACGCATTGGGGTTTCAGCGATCGATTTCGCCAGAGCTACCCGCAAGTAAAGCTTACTCCCGAAAAGCTCGTAACAGTAGATGGCCATATCGCCTGTGCCGGAGGCGGCATGGCTTGGTGGGATTTGGGTGTGCATCTCATAGAGCGCCGAGCAGGCGCTCAGGTTGCCCGGGAACTGACGAAGGCCTTTGTGATTGATGCCGGGCGCAATAGCCAAGCACCTTATAGCGCACTTCAAACCAGGCGTTACCACTCAGACCCAGTCATTCTGGATTTGCAGAACTGGCTGGAGGAGCACTACGGGGAAACCATAAACCTGCAGTCTCTTGCCGCTTTCAGCGGCCTGACGACGCGCTCGCTGATGCGAAGATTCAAAGTGGCCACGGGTGAAACGCCCAAAAGCTATCTCCAATCCGTAAGAATAGAGGCTGCCCGCAGCCATCTGGAAAACTCACGTTTGCCCGTAGAGGACGTTACCCGGCTGGTGGGATACGAAGATGTCAGCTCTTTCAGCCGCCTTTTTCGAAAACAAACAGGACTGGCGCCGGGTGCCTACCGGTCGCGATTCTGTAGATAAAGTGCTGGAATCCAAAGCAGAGACTGCCAAACAGGGCGCTGGCGGCACCTCTCTGTTTCGCATCCAAATACCAAAATACAATTGATCGATCACAAGTCGACTTGACCTGCGAGCCCGGGCACGTATTATCATTGGCCAGGTTTTACTAACGGAGCAACCATGACCGCAAGGTCCGTCGGCTGCAAGCAGATCAAACGCCCCCCTCTTACCGCCGACATCGCGCGGCATCGCGGGCGCTTACCTTACTTCCCTGATCCACCAGCCTTTCGCTGATCCATCTCCCGTCGCCCAACCACATCGCCTCCATGCGACCTGTGCACGGTGGCCAATGGGGAACTAGACTCAAGCACATAAACCATTTTCATTCATAAAAAAGAAAACCGCTAACGAGGCTGCGATGTCGCTACCGCTGGTTGTACTACTGCCGTTTCTGGGGGCCATAGCAGCCCCCTTGTTTGCCCAGGGCGGGCGAACGGCTATCGCAATAGCATCATCTGTCCCTGCTCTGATTGCTCTGGCGGCGCTATTTCCCCACTGGTCGGTTCTTTCCGCGGGCGGCACGGTGCTTCACACTTATGAGTGGCTGCCAACACTAGGGCTGTCCTTCAGTTTTCGCCTTGATGGTCTAGCGCTTCTATTCGCACTGCTGATACTGGTTATCGGCCTGCTGGTCATCATCTACTCCCACTATTACCTGAGCGCCAAGGAGAATGTAGCCAAGTTCTACTCCCTGCTGCTCTGCTTCAAAGGCTCAATGCTGGGCATTGTGCTCTCTGGCAACCTGCTTCTGATGCTCATTTTCTGGGAACTCACCAGCCTGACCTCCTTCTTGCTGATCAGTTTCTGGACCCATAAACAGGATGCTCGTCGTGGTGCACGGATGGCACTGACGATAACCGGTGGCGGCGGTCTCGCCCTGTTAGCCGGCATTCTGCTTATCGGTAATATTGTCGGCAGTTTTGAATTGGACGATGTGCTTGCGGCGGGCGATCAGATCAAAGCCCACGCTATGTACCCCGTAGCACTGACTCTGGTTTTGCTTGGTGCTTTTACCAAATCAGCCCAGTTCCCGTTTCATTTCTGGCTGCCCCATGCCATGCAGGCGCCTACCCCCATCTCGGCTTACCTGCACTCTGCCACCATGGTAAAAGCAGGCATCTTCTTGATGGCGCGTTTGTATCCGGCCTTGGCGGGGACCGAGCAATGGTTCTATATGGTCAGTTTCACCGGCATGGCCACACTTCTGCTTGGCGCTTATATCGCCATGTTCAAACACGATTTGAAAGGGCTGCTTGCCTATTCAACCGTAAGCCATCTGGGCCTTATCACTCTGCTACTGGGCATGGGCACCCAGCTGGCCGCTGTTGCTGCAATATTCCACGTAATCAACCATGCCACCTTCAAAGCATCACTGTTCATGGCCGCCGGCATCATTGATCACGAAACAGGCACGCGCGATATGCGCCGAATCAACGGGCTTTGGCGCTACATGCCCCATACAGCCACTCTGGCCATGGTGGCAGCTTCATCCATGGCAGGCGTTCCATTGCTGAACGGCTTCCTCAGTAAGGAAATGTTCTTTGCCGAGTCGCTGCAACTCAACCTTCCCGGCCTCTGGGCCTGGTTGCCCCCGATTGTTGCAACCCTGGCAGGCATTTTTGCGGTTGCCTACTCGGCTCGCTTCGTTCACGACGTATTTTTCAACGGCAAGCCGGTTGATCTTCCAAAATTCCCGCCCCATGAACCTCCCCGCTACATGAAATTCCCGGTGGAGATTCTTGTGTTCGCCTGCATCATGGTTGGCGTGTTCCCGACCATCGCCGTAGGGCCACTGCTCTACTCTGCAGCGTCTGCAACTCTTGGCGGCGACGTACCGGATTACCAGCTGGCGATCCTTCATGGCTTTAACCTGCCGCTATTGATGAGCTTTCTCGCCTTTTTCGGTGGCCTGCTGATGTACACGCAGCGTCAGCGCTTTTTCGACTTCCACGCGCAACTCCGGGAAGTGGATGGCAAGGCGGTATTCGAGTATGCCGTTTCAAAAATCGAAGACATGGCCCACACCTTTACCGGATGGCTCGAAAACGGCTCCTTGCAACGCTACGCCATGCTTCTGGTGGTAAGCGTCATTGCAGTAGCAATAATGCCGCTTGTGGAGAGCGGTTTTTATATTGGTGAGAATGGACTAAGCCCAGTTGACTGGCCTACGGGCATTGCGGCGGGCGTGCTGATTGTCTCCGCTCTGGCAACCGCCCTCTGGCATCGAGAGCGCTTTTATGCGCTGGTACTTCTGAGCGTTGTAGGCCTGATAGTGGCGTTAGCGTTCGCCCGTTTCTCAGCACCAGACCTGGCCATGACGCAACTCTCTGTGGAGGTTGTAACCATTGTTCTGCTGATGCTGGCACTCTACTACATGCCCTCCTGGACGCCGATGGAAAGCTCCAAAAGCCAGCGCATCCGCGATATCCTGATTGCCCTGGCTGCCGGCACGGGCATGACACTGATTACTCTGGCCATGCTGACCCAGCCGTTCAGTTCTATTTCAGAATTCTTCCTGGAGAACAGCAAACCCGGTGGTGGTGGAACCAACGTCGTTAACGTAATCCTGGTGGACTTCCGAGGCTTCGATACCCTGGGCGAGATTACGGTGCTGGCTATCGCTGCGCTCGGCATCTACGCCATGTTGAAAAACACAGCACTGACGCCTCCTCCGGGAGATGGACTGGGGCATTCCTGGACGCGGGACCACTACCCGCTGATGCTGCGGCAAATTGCCCGGCCCATGCTACCGCTGGCACTGATGGTGTCTGCCTATATTTTCCTGCGTGGCCATAACCTGCCCGGGGGCGGTTTTATTGCCGGTCTGATTACTTCAGTGGCGTTGATTCTGCAGTATATTGCCAGCGGCATGGTGTGGACTGAGGATCGCATTCCATTCAGGTACCACAACGTGATTGGCCTCGGTCTACTGTTTGCGACTATCGCCGGTGCTGGCAGTCTGGCCTTTGGCTATCCGTTCCTGACCAGCTCATTTGGCTATATCACCTGGCCCGTGGTGGGCAAATTCGAAGTAGCCTCCGCTCTGATATTTGATTTGGGCGTGTACCTGGCGGTGATTGGAGCAACCTTGCTGGCACTGGTCAGTATCGGCCGGCTGTCGCCTCATTCGGCCATCAAAAGCAAAATGGAGGGCGCGTAATGGAACTGCTATTTGCACTGGTCATAGGTGCCCTAACGACATCAGGTGTTTATCTGCTGCTACGTGCACGCACCTTCCCCGTAATTATGGGGCTGACACTGCTCTCCTATGGCGTAAACCTGTTCCTTTTCGCCTCCGGGCGACTCGCCACAGGTCAGCAGCCCGTCATCGGAACCGCCGAGAGCTATTCCGACCCCTTGCCCCAGGCATTGGTGCTCACCGCCATTGTTATTGGTTTTGCCATGACGGCATTTCTGGTTGTTCTATCACTGCGCAATCTGGCAGACAACGAAAACGATCATGTGGATGGTCGGCGTGAATCTGCCACGCCACCATCAAAACTTGAGCAAGAGGTAAGCGATAAATGACTCATTGGCTTATCGCCCCGATTCTTATTCCCCTGCTCGGCGGTATTCTGCAGGTGTTTATGGGCTACGCCCCAATCAGCCTGCGCCGCACTCTGGCAATTGCCACTACTGTTCTGATGCTGGTGTCCGCGATTGTTTTGTTAGCGTTTGCCAGCGATGGCAGTTACCGCGTTTACGCGTTCGGCAACTGGCAGCCTCCCTTCGGCATCGTTCTGGTGCTCGACAGGCTATCGGCCCTGATGCTGGTGCTAACCTCGGTTCTCGGCCTGTTCTGCCATATTTATGCAAGTGGCGGTGCCGATGAAGGCAACCGCCAGTTCCATACCTTGTTTTTATTCCAGTTGATGGGCCTTAACATTGCGTTTCTCACCGGCGACCTGTTCAACCTGTTTGTTGCCTTTGAAGTTCTGCTTATTGCCTCTTACGGCTTGCTTATGCACGGCGGCGGCACCTCCCGCACCGTAGCCGGGCTACACTATGTTGTTCTGAATCTGGCAGGCTCTGCCTTGTTCCTGATCAGCGTGGGCATGATCTACAGCGTTACCGGCACCCTGAACATGGCGGACCTGGCTGTAAAAATCCCACAGGTGACTGGCAACAGCCTGAACCTCGTTAAGGCTGGGGGCATGATGCTACTGGTGGTTTTTGGCCTGAAAGCAGCCATCCTTCCACTGTGTTTCTGGCTACCCAAAGCCTACGCCAGAGCAACAGCGCCAGTTGCGGCCCTGTTTGCGGTCATGACCAAGGTGGGCATTTATGCCATTGTGAGAATATACCCGCTGATGTTCGGAGAAGACGCTGGCGAACTCGCCAACCTGGGTATGGACTGGCTCTTCCCTCTGGCACTAGTCACACTGAGCATGGGCGTCATTGGTGCTTTGGGCGCTGACAATTTGAAAACACTGGTGGCCTGGCAGGTTATTATTTCGGTAGGCACCCTGCTTGCACCGATCGCGCTGGGCTCTGAAGCTGGGTTGTCTGCCGCTTTGTTTTATCTGGTCAGCACCACCTGGACAGTTGCCGCGCTATTTCTGGTGTCCGAACTGGTTGCAAGCCAAAGGGGAGCGGCAGGTGACAGCATCGTTACCGCACCCAAAATGCACCACAGAACCTTCCTGAGCGTGCTGTTTCTTATTGGCGCTGTGGCCGCGGCGGGTCTCCCACCTTTGAGTGGATTTTTCGGGAAACTGCTGATTCTCCAGTCTGTTGAGCCTGGCGTTGAGATGGCCTGGCTCTGGGGTGTTCTGCTGGTAGGCAGTTTCCTCACGCTCATCGCATACAGCCGAGCTGGCAGCATCGTTTTCTGGTGGAACGTAGATGGTCATCTGGAAACCCCGGAGCCCATGAACAATAGAGTTGCCGTATCTACCGGCATCCTGACCTGTCTAACCATGCTCATCGTGGTATTGGCGGGTCCGCTCAGTGACTACACCCGCGCGACTGCAGAACAGCTGCACGACAACCAGGGTTATATCAACATTCTACAAACGCCTGTGCACGTACCTCAGAACCCGCTGGTGGGGGAGATAAACTGATGTTTGATCGCCTGAGCTTTCCTCAACCCTGGCTGAGCCTGATTCTGTTTGCCACGTGGCAGATACTCAGCGATGGCGTATCCGGTGGCAGTGTTGTGCTCGGCCTTATTCTGGCTTGGGTGATTCCGCAGATAACTCACGGGTTCTGGCCGGAGCGCCCGGCCTTTGTGAAAACCTGGCGCATGCCGGTTTATATACTGCGAGTCTTAAAGGACATTATAGTGGCGAGCTTTTCGGTGGCCTGGCTGATCCTGAGCCCCCGCACACCACGACCGGCTTTTATCAGCTACCCACTTACACTTGATCACCCGCTGGCCATCTCCATTCTCGCCAGTACTATTTCGCTCACGCCTGGAACCGTCAGCGCAGACGTGAGTGATGATAACCAAACTCTGCTGATCCATGCGCTGGACGCAGGTAGCGATCAGGAAGTTATCGACGCCATTTACAACAGCTACGAAAAGCCGCTGATGGAGATGTTCAAATGATCACCACCGCCTTGTATCTGACCATCGCCATGGTGACTCTGGCCGCGTTGTTGAACGTATACCGTTTGATTGCAGGGCCCGATGAGCCCGACCGTGTTCTGGCGATTGATACGCTCTATATCAACGCCATTGCCTTGATCATCCTGCTGGGCATCACTCTGGGCACGCGAATGTACCTTGAGTCTGCTCTGCTGATTGCGGTTATGGGCTTTGTGAGCACCGTAGCCATGGCGAAATACTTGAAGCGCGGCAGCGTCATTGAGTAACAACCGGAGATATTTATGAGCCCATTTGCAGAATATGCTATCTCGGCCCTGCTGCTTTTCGGGGGTGCTTTTACTTTGATCGGTGCAATCGGCCTGGCAAGGCTGCCGGACTTTTACACACGGCTGCACGGGCCAACCAAAGCAACCACCGTTGGCGTGGGCGCCATCATGCTCAGCTCGGTTATCTATTTCAGTGCCATGGGTGAAGACATCGGCATTTCCGAAATTCTGATCACGGTGTTTTTGCTGATGACTGCCCCGGTGAGCGCCAACATGCTGGCGAAAGCAGCGATGCACATAGGTGTAAAAACAGTGGAAGGCACAGACGGCAAGCCCTGGGAGCAATAGCTATTGCCGGTCGCCTGCGGCTAAAAAACCTTGCAAGCTTCCGATCCTGAAAAATTTATGTCAGATTGACCCAACTTCTCAGACAACACTAAAAACAGGGAATAAGGATTCGACACATGGCAAAAACACGAATTTTACCCGCAGCTGAAAATGCCCATCAGTACCCTCTTCTGATAAAGCAGTTACTGCTATCCGGGCCAAGGTACTCGCCCGATCAAGAAATTGTGTACGCCAACCACAGTAAGTACACCTACACGGATCTGGTTGAGCGGATTCATCGCCTCGCCAACGCTCTCACCGACGCGGGCGTAAAACCGGGTGACACCGTAGCGGTTATGGACTGGGACACTCCTCGCTATCTGGAATGCTTTTTCGCCATTCCAATGATCGGTGCCATCTTACATACCATCAACGTGCGCCTGTCACCCGAACAGATTGTCTACACCATGAACCACGCGGAAGACGATGTGGTTCTGGTACACGATGACTTCCTGCCGATTCTGGAGGGTTTGCAGAGCGAAATAACAACCGTTAAGACATACATCCAGCTTAGCGATGAAAAGACAGCCAAAGCCACGAAGCTCACCACCACCGGAGAGTACGAAGCGCTACTAGCCGATGCAGCCACAAAATTCGACTTCCCGGATTTCGACGAAAACAGTGTGGCAACCACCTTCTACACCTCTGGCACAACCGGCAATCCCAAGGGTGTATTCTTCAGTCACCGGCAACTGGTGCTGCACACTCTGGCCATGACAGGCTCACTTGCGGCCTACGATGAGATGCCGCTGCTGCGCTCTTCGTCGGTCTATATGCCAGTAACGCCGATGTTCCACGTTCACGCCTGGGGCGTTCCTTATGCCGCCACCATGATGGGCATAAAGCAGGTCTACCCCGGCCGCTATGAGCCAGAGCTGTTGGTTGATCTGATCAAGGAACACAAGGTGTCTTTCTCCCACTGTGTTCCTACTATCATGCAGATGCTGATGGGCACTGAGTCCATTAAAACAGCAGACCTGAGTAACTGGCAGGTGCTGATTGGTGGCAGCGCAATGACCAAGGGTTTGTGCGATGCCGCAGCCAAACTGGGCATTCGCATGTACACCGGCTACGGCATGTCAGAGACATGCCCACTGCTCAGTGCTACCCACCTCACGCCGGAGGATTTGGAGCTGCCACTGGAGCAGCAAACGGCCAAGCGGATCAAAACTGGCATTGCCGTCCCTATGGTAGAGCTGGAAATTGTTGACCCTTCAGGCAACCCGGTGGCCCACGATGGTGTAGCCCAGGGTGAAGTCGTTGCCCGGGCCCCCTGGCTAACCCAAAGTTACTTCAAAGAACCTGCTAAAGGTGAAGAGCTCTGGGAGGGCGGCTGGCTGCATACAGGGGACGTCGCCTCCATCGAGCCAAACAATACCCTCACCATCAAGGATCGCATCAAGGATGTGATCAAGACAGGCGGCGAGTGGCTTTCATCCCTTGATTTGGAAAGCTTGATCAGCCAGCACCCTGCGGTGGCAGGTGCGGCCGTTGTGGGCATTCCGGATGAAAAGTGGGGAGAAAGACCCTATGCACTCATCACACTCAAACCCGGTGTTCAGGCATCACGGGAAGATATACAGGCTCACCTTCAAAAACACGTCGAAAGCGGCGAGATCAACAAGTGGGCGATACCCCAACAGATGGATTTTGTTGAAGACATACCAAAAACCAGTGTCGGCAAGATCAACAAAAAACTGATTCGAGACCAACTGCAGTAATCCGATTTAATACCCAAATGGCCCGTCAGGTTTTCCTGCGGGCCATTTTTGTTTTTCAACGTATAATCCCACGCCTCAAAACCTTCTCAACTTACTCCTGTAAAAGAGCCTCACCGCTATGATGTCGAAACTGCGCAACTGGATAGCCAGCCCGAACGGCGTACGTAAAATAATGAATGTATACGGCCCCTATGCAGGCGCAGGCGTTAAAGTGACCCACATTGCGGATGACTACAGCTCAGCAACCGTCGAAATGAATCTGCGCTGGTACAACACCAACTACGTGGGCACGCACTTTGGTGGTTCGCTGTATAGCATGGTTGACCCTATGTACATGTTGCTGCTGATGAACAACTTGGGTAATGGCTACATAGTTTGGGACAAATCTGCCTGTATCGATTTTATCCGCCCTGGCAAAGGCAAGGTGACAGCTCACTTTGAGCTGACTGACGAACGCCTTGAAGCAATTCGCACTGCCACTGCCGGCGGCGATAAGTTTTTACCTGAATGGGATGTAGACATTGTTGATGAAAAAGGTGAACTGGTGGCCCGGGTTAACAAGGTTCTTTATGTCAGGAAGAAACGTTAAAGCCCTGAGAAGGTGAAATCCACTTCCGGCTTCCTGCCCTCAACAATATCCGCCAGAGCAGCCGCCGAGCCACAGGAATGGGTCCAACCCAGCGTTCCGTGGCCGGTATTCAAATACAGATTGGCAAAATGGCTTTTGCCCACGTAGGGCACATTGGAGGGGGTTGCTGGTCGCAGGCCTGTCCAGAACTCGGCCTGATCCCAATAACCCGCTTCAGGCATTATCTCTGCTGTTCTGCGGACAATGGCGCGGCAGCGGGTGTAATTAAGATTGCGGGTATAGCCACTCAGCTCGGCCGTTCCCGCAACGCGAATACGGTCGCCAAGGCGCGAGTAAACCAGCTTGTACTCGTCATCTGTAAGGCTCACATTGAATGCAGCCTCGTCATTCTTAACCGGTACCGTTATGGAGTAGCCTTTGGCAGGATAGATGTTCAAAAACAACCCAAGCTGGCGGGCCAGCACTGCACTGAAGCTTCCCAAGCTTAGCACATAGCTGTCTGCCCTCATCGTATGATGATGCCCATCCTTCAACACCTGAACGCCAAGAATTCGCTCACCCGCGCGTTCGAATCCAAGAACGTCAGTTTGGTAGCAGAACTCTACACCGGCTTCCTGGCACCGCTCGGCCAGTGCCTGGGTAAACTTGCGCGCGTCACCGGATTCATCTTCAGGGGTATAGGTCGCACCCGCAATTTTGTGCTGGATATGACTAAGGGCCGGTTCGATATCTACGGCTTTTTGCGCATCGATAACCTGCCGGTCACACCCGAGATCGCACATGATTCGAGTTGGCTCAAGCGCTGCATCGAACTCTTCAGGGTTGGTGTAAAAGTGCAGAATACCCTTCTCTACCTGGTCATACTCAAGCCCAGCCTCTTGGCGCAACGTTTGTAACTGGCTGCGGCTATACGTACCAAGATTCACCATCTGGCGAATATTATGGGCGGCTTTTGCAGATGTGCATTGAGTCAGAAAAGTCAGAGCCCAGCGCCATTGAGCAGGATCCATCCTTGGGCGGAACAATAGGGGGGCATCCGCTTTAAACAGCCATTTCAGCACTTTCAACGGTGCGGAGGGATTCGCCCAAGGCTCGGCGTGGGAAACAGAAATCTGCCCCCCGTTTGCATAACTGGTTTCCAGGCCTGCTTGGCTCTGCCGATCTACCACTGTTACCTGGTGTCCTTGCTTCTGCAAAAACCAGGCGGTGGTTGTTCCAACAACTCCCGCACCCAAAACCAGTATGTGCATGCCTGCCTCCTTTCAAAAAGAGTTCGTATCGATACCTTCAGCCGCCTGAACGCTTAACAACCCAGCCTTTTTGCTCCAGCAGGGGTACAAGCAGAGCCCGGTGGTCACCCTGAATTTCCACTACCCCGTCTTTAACTGTGCCGCCCGTGCCACACTTGGCCTTGAGCACTTTTGCGTATGCTTTAAGCTCTTTGTCATCCATGGGGATACCCGTAACCAGAGTAACGCCTTTGCCTTTGCGCCCTTTGGTTTCCCGACTCACCCGCACAACGCCATCACCTTCAGGGCGCTGAGCCTCGCGGCAGGTGCAGTCTGAAACCGGGTTGCGGCATTCGGGACACATCCGCCCCTGCTCGGTTGAAAATACCAACCCACCTGTAGATTGCTTAGCCATTTACCTTCCCTATGCCAGGCCCTTGAAGCTATGCCTCGATAGGGCCTTTGTATTTTTTAGTCCAGATCAGGAGGATACTTGGTGAACATCTCGGCAACCACTTCATCAATGAGTTTTCCGCGTTTTTCAGGGGACTGTTTTTCATTGAGGTAACGGCGACTGGCTGCACGCCATACAACTTCCTTCGAGTTTGCATCGACTAACTCAATCACCAGCTTGCCTTCTTTTACTTCTCGCACCGGTGGCGGTGACGAAATCCCCCAACCAAAATTACCGGTACCAAAGCCTAAACCCATGCCCACGCCAGATTGCTCAAGGCGTTCCTCTTCCACAATCCGCCAGCTAACCAGCAGGTCGGCCTCCGGTTCTGCCACCTTGTTCATGGACTTACGGTTCAGCTCCCGCTCAACCGCACTCTGCACACGGCTTCCATCAAGAGAAATAAATGAGGGCTCGCCGGGGTTGGACACGAAGTTCCAGGTTGAATAATTGCTGAACGCCGCGGCGGAGTTGTAATCAGTAACCACATTGCTGGCGCACCCGGTCATTGCCAGTGCCACCAGTGCTGCCATCAGAATACGAGCCATTGCCTACCCCTTGGTTTCTTGGAATCCTGACATCAGTATACGCGCAAGACACTTGTTCGATGCATTTTTGCCGATTCATGTTTCGAAACTGTAATCCAGTTTGTGTGCATCGCAAAAGGCGCTAAAGGTATTAGCCAGTTCTTCCGGAACCAGAACGCGGGCGGTGACAGAAGCACCGTAAGTAACTGATTCCAGTTCCACAGAATTAACATCACACCAATGCCGCAGTGGCTGCTCATCCGCAAAACCCATCACTACGTTTACTGCGCTAAGCGGCTTGTGAAAAACCCTGCCCACTTCGGAAAGCACACTCTCAGCAGCGCCGGCGTAGGCTCTCACAAGCCCTCCGGCGCCAAGTTTTATGCCACCGAAATACCGAATAACCATCACCAGAACGTCGCCCATATCTTTGTGCTGAATCACGTTGAGGATAGGCTTACCTGCGGTTCCGGAAGGCTCGCCATCGTCGTTCATGGCGGCTTCCGCTGCAGAGCCTGGGCGACCTATCTGATAAGCCCAGCAGATATGACGGGCATCGGGGTGGTCTTGATGGGCTTTTTCAAGCCACACCTTCACTTCCTCCCGGGAAGCTACAGGCGCAATCCGGGCAATGAAGCGGCTTTTTTTGATTTCCGTTTCCCGCTCAAGGTAGCCGGCAGGAACGGGATAATCTTTTTTCATGGAATTGCCTGTGATTTTATTAATCCGCCGCAAATACCGGCAACCGGGCGACAACCTGCAAACCGCCATGTTCACTATTACGTGCGGTAATGTCGCCGTCATGGGCCTCAATTATGTCTTTGGCAATGGCCAAACCTAACCCCCAACCCTGGCCTCCCCGGGATTTATCAGCGCGAAAAAACGGCTCAAAGAGGTGTTCCAGAACGTCCTCTGCAACGCCTGGCCCCTCGTCCTCGATCGCCAGGCTTATCCAACCTGAAGACAACGCCAAAGAAACATGGACGATCTTGCCCGGTGGCGTGTAGTCCAGAGCGTTCTGCAAAATATTATCAAACGCCCGCTGCAACAGACCCGCATCACCCAGAACGGTCACACCGGTACTCTCAGGCATTGAGTCCAGCTTGCAGGCCACCCGATGATGCTCTGCATAGTCTGCAGAATCCCGCAAAATCTGGTTCAGTAGATCCACCGGGCGCACCGGCTCCCGCGCGATGCCGCCGCCCTGCTCTGTCACCCGGTACAGAGTCAATATTTGCCCTGTCATGGTATCCAGGCGCTCATTCTGGCGCAGGATGCTGGCCATCAGTTCTTCCTCTACGCTGCCTTCGCTGGCCAGTTCAATGGCGATACGCTGACGCGCCAGCGGCGTTCGCAAGTCATGGGATATATCCCGCAAAAGATGCTTCTGCCGGTCCAGCAGGGTGCATAGCTGATCCGTCATGGCATTAAAGGCCGTCGCCAGCTGGCCCACTTCATCCCGCCGAGCCGCAATACGTTCGTTCACCCTTAACTGTGTGTCACCCCCGGCAATCGCCTGCGCCGTAGACTCCATGTGCCGCATAGGTCGCGACACGTAACGCGCTATTAACCAACACGCAAGGGTAATCAGAATGAACGCCAGGCCCATTTCCAAAAAACGGAAAACCCGAGGCTCCAACCACCCCTCTCCGTGCATTTTCGGCCAGGCAACCAATCGGTAGCCATCACCAACGTCTACAATGGCAGGCTTTTGCCGGTACCAACCAGAATCTATCCGCGAGCGAATAGCGGCGGGTAAACGGTTATCGTCATCCGCGCTGATCATCATAAGGTGCAGGCCCAGCTCATCCTCCTGTGCCCTGAGAAACCTATGAGCATCTCTGCGCCCGCGGGCCTCCTGTATTGCAGACACTTCAAAACCAAGGTCCCGCAACTCCAGTTGACGCTCAATGGCGGCGCGTTCGCGATCCAGCAATACACGGGAAGCCAGGCTACTCACTATGACGGCTATCGCCATGGCCAGCCAGATCAGCACAAAAATTCGCCAAAACAGCGGTACTATAAAACGGGATTGAAAACGGGCGTTCATTCGGACACCCGATAGCTGTAGCCAAGACCGCGCACCGTTTCAATTCTTGGCGAATCGTCACTCCCAAGCTTTTTACGAAGATTGCTGATGTGCATATCCAGTGTCCGGTCAAAAGCTTCAAGGCGTCGCCCCAAAGCCCATTGCATAAGGTCGGTTTTTCGAACCACACTGCCCGCATGGGCCAGCAGCACCTGGAGAATTTCATACTCAGTGGCTGTTAAATCAAGCGCTTCATCATTTTGGTAAATGCGCCGGTGATCCGCCTCAATGCGCAAATCACCATAGCGCTGCTCAGCCTTCACTTCCGACTTCTGATCCCAGGCGACCCGACGCAGTATCGCTTGCAAACGAGCCACCAGCTCACGAGGGTTGCAAGGCTTGGGGATATAGTCATCCGCACCCACTTCAAAGCCAACAATTCGGTCCGTCTCGTCTCCCCTGGCTGTCAGCAAGACCACCGGCAGATGCGTTTGGGAGCGCAGTTCTCGCAGAACCTCAAGCCCATTGATATCTGGCAGCATTATATCCAGCACAACAATATCGCAGTGCTGACCAAGCGCTAGTGCCAAGCCATCTTTTCCATTGGCGGCTTCACGCACAGTAAACCCCTGGCCGCTCAAATAGCGAGCAAGCAGCTCACGAAGTTCATCGTCATCCTCTACCAATAGAACCCTGTTCTGCATCCTGACTCTCTGTCCGGTTTTGAACGCCTGATTTGCGCATAAAGTGTTAGCTGAAGTCTATCACGGGCCCGAGAGTCTGCCGGCTCTGGCTTAAGCTCCTTTACAGAACCTTTACATGACATTGACGCTCGTTTACCAAGCCAGGCAGTACCATAGCTGTCAACGAATCAACCTTCTGCTGAAAAGCAGCTGACAACGCGAGGAAACATCATGAGCAAACGTAAATCATCCGTCATTACTGCCGGCCTTCTGGCCTCCGTACTGTTTGCAGCCAGCCCAACCTTGATGGCAAGCAACTCGTCTGGCAAGCACGGGGGCGGCCACCATGGAAACCAACGCGACATGACAGAAATGTGCGAAGACATGCGCGAAGGCAAAGGTCGCTTTGACCAAGCCGAGCGCCAGGCAGAAATGGCCGAGCGGCAAGAGGCCATGGCTGAGCGCCTGAAGCTAACCGATGAGCAGCGCGAAATCTGGAATGAAATGCACGAAGAAAATCGCCAGAAGCACGAAAAGCGCATGAAAAAAATGCAGGACAAGATGAAAAAGCGCTGTGACAACCTGAAGAAGTGATCACAAGCCGGGTTTTGACGTAAGGTAGGGGGAGCGATCAAGGAGTACGCCCCAACCATGTCAGAACCCGCAGTTTCTTCTATAACACTCGAGGCCTGTCATGCCCTTTCCGACATCCCCAGGGATACTTGGGAAAGGCTGGCAGGCACCGGCAACCCGTTTCTCCGGTACGAATTTTTTGAAGCGCTGGAAAGCACCCGCTGCACCAGTGAAACAACTGGCTGGAAGCCTAGCCACTTGATATTCCGCATGGGCGGCGAAATTGCCGGAGTTGCCCCGGCCTATCTGAAATCCCACTCCATGGGCGAGTATGTGTTTGACTGGGCCTGGGCAGATGCCTACCAACGCTACGGAATGAGCTATTATCCGAAACTCCTGATTGCCGTTCCGTTTACACCGTCCCAGGGATCACGATTATTGCTTGATCCACAACTTCGCAGCGCTCTTGACGCCCAAAGTATTCATGACCTTCTTGACGCCCTTATCGCCAAACTTGGCGCTCACTCGTGGCACCTTTTGTTTCCGAACGCGCAAGACCAGCAACTGCTTCAACACGAAACTCAGCTGCACCGAATAGGCTGCCAGTTCCACTGGCGCAACAACGGCTATGCACGCTTTGATGACTTCCTGGACAAACTTACCTCCCGCAAACGTAAATCCATTCGCAAAGAACGCCGCCAGGTAGCCGAGCAAGACATCACCTTTAACCGCTTTGATGGGCGGGATATATCTGATCACATTCTAGCGGCGTTTTATGTTTTCTATCAGGCCACCTACCTCAAGCGCGGACAACGCCCCTACCTGAACCGACAGTTCTTTGAGCAGATACGAGAAGCCATGCCCGAACACCTGCATGTGATCATTGCAATTAAAGAGGGCGAAATGATTGCGGGTGCATTATTTCTAAGTGGAGGGAGCACACTCTACGGCCGCTACTGGGGCTGCCTTGAGGAATACGATCACCTGCACTTTGAAACCTGCTACTACCAGGGCATTGAACTGGCCATCGAGTTAGGCCTTCAAACATTTGATGCAGGTGCGCAAGGTGAGCACAAATTGGTGCGAGGCTTTGAGCCGGTGTTGACCCACTCATGGCACGGCATTACTCACTCAGGGTTTCATGATGCAATTAAGGCATTTACCCATGAAGAGGCGGAGCAGGTTATGGGGTATTACGAAGAGGCCAAGGCGGCGCTGCCGTTCAGAAAGGCATAGCCTACCCTTATTGGCCGGGGAGCCTGGCCAGACTCCCCGGCCAGGCCTGGCCATCAGCCCTGATTAACCCTGAAACCAATTTTAAGCGATACCTGGTAGTGGCCAACTTTGCCATCAACAATATGACCTCGGGTTTCCATGACCTCAAACCACTCCATGTTCTGAATGCTTTTCGCCGATTCCGCGAGTGCATTGTCAATTGCGTTTTCGATGCTGGTTTCTGATGAACCAACAATTTCAACTTTCTTGTAAACATGGTTATCTGGCATAGCAAGACTCCTTGTGCTCGGTGGCTTTAACCAAAAGCCTAGGAGACAGCCTCGCACTCAGCAAATTACAGAACCGTAGTTTTAAGGTTAATGGCGGTTCGTGTTTAATAAAGCGGCACTGCCGTTTTGACAAGGCAACAGCGCCAGTTTGCGCTGCAGCCAGCAAGCGCAAGCATTAGAAAAGCGATTAAAACTCGTCCATCCGCTGTTCACATAAGCACAACTCCTATGTGTAATAATGCACTCAACCAATCACGGCGAGACTAAATCACTAAAATCGTAAAAATAAGCCTTACCTGGCGCCAAGTAATAACTCGAGGTATATGCACCGATCAAGCCTGTGTTGCCATCAAGGGAGACTGCATAGCCAAAACGATCATCCTGCCGAGCGGGCTCTGCCCATAGCTTGTCCTGCTCGCTCCATGTACCGCCGGAACGCGTAAACACGTAGGCCACACCTGATTGCCCGGCATAGGCGTCTGCGAAACCAGCCCCAATCAGTATGGTGTCGTCGAGAATAGAGACCGAACTCCCGAATATATCGCGTGACTCGCCATCACTTGCCGTAAGCCGCTGGCTCTTGCTCCAAACGCCCCCAACCCGATCGTAAACATAGGCTGAACCTTGCGACGTTTTGGTGCCGACGGTGCCTTGACTCTGCCCTATCACGGCGGTTTCACCGGAGATAGAAACTGAGTAACCGAATAGCGCCTTGCCCTCACTAACACCGACTGCCAGCATCTGATCATGGCTCCAGCTATTACCCGAGCGGGTAAAAACATGGACCGCACCTTCTGCATTGTTACCACTGAGACGGGTAAAAGGCGCGCCAATCATGGCGGTGTCACCTTGGAGAGCGACTGCGTGGCCAAACTTTGCAATTTCAGGCTCAGAACCACCGATTGCAGTAAGTTTAGCCTGCTGGCTCCAGGAACTGCCTGTTCGAGTAAAAGCATACGCAGCGCCCTGTAGCCCTGCACCATTTTTATAGTACCCAATGGCACCCACTAGTACGGTATCGCCCTCAATCGCGACCGCACTACCGAAGCTCTCTCTAGGCACTCGAACGTCTGCCACAAGTTTAGCCTGCTCACTCCAGGCACCGTTCGAGCGGGCGAACACATAGGCCGCGCCCCCGCCGTCAGCATTTCTCGCACCAACTACTATAGTATCGCCATCAATGGCAACCGAAGAGCCAAAGTAATCAATGCTCGACTTGTCACTCGCGATAAGCTGCTTGCTCTCGCTCCAAACACCGTTAACGCGCGTAAATACATAGGCTGAACCAGCGTCCCTGTCGCGACCAATTTCGGCGAATTCCGCCCCTATCACCGCAGTGTCGCCGTCCATCGCAACCGAAACGCCGAAACTATCATCATCCGTGAGGTCGCTCGCGGATACCTTTTGCACCATATTCGGTGAAGCGATAATGGTTAAAATCTGAGTTGTTGTATCCGTTTGGCTTACACTGTCAGTTACCGTCAGTTCAACGCTGTAACTCCCTGCAGACGTGTATGCGTGAGTTGCCTGTGCGCCATGGGCCATATTGCCATCACCAAACGTCCAGTCATATGTAAGATTCGCGCCCATCGAATCGCCCGCATTAAACGTCAGGTTCTGATTCGCTACTTGATCACCGCTGACACTGAAGGCTGCGGTTGGTGGCGCCGGCGGTGTTGAACCTTCTGTAATGGCCAGATCAAGAGGTTCAGTGTCGCTACGATTACCTCTGTCTGTAACCGTAAGTACTGCCGTGTAGTTACCCGCATCCGCATAAACATGTGTTGCCTGTGCGCCGGTGGCCGCATCACCATCGCCGAATTCCCAAGCGTAAGTCAGCGTATCGCCAGTTGAGGTATCTGCGTCAAAAGACTGGGGGTCGCCGGCTTTGAGTGATCCGCTGAAAGTGAACGATGCAACAGGCAGAGGCGGCGCACCGGGAACCCAAACGGGGCTCAGACCCGTGGCGTTATCCGGTGGAACAGCGCCATATTGGGCTTGCATGTTGGCACGTGCGGTAGCGAGCAAGTCTGGATGGTCCGCAGCCGCCTGCCTAATTTCGTCGAACTTGATTTGCCCAACACCGTTGATCTGACCGTCATCTGCAAAATCTTCAGCAATCGAATCGATTCCGGCTTGGTCTATACCTGCAGTCAATGTGGCTGCAGAGAACAGTAACAAGTTCGCACTGTCACTCTGGTGTGCAGTGCTACCCTTTTCCTCGTGAAGATCAAGTGAGGCTGGGACCGCATTGATGCCTATGATAGCGTTCAAGTCGTCACGTGCCTGAGCGCGAGCGTTGCCAAAATCAGCACCAGCAGCCATTAGCGTCCGGGTACGTGCCGCAGCAAAGTGGGTAAACAGGTTCACGTTGGCACTGGCATCATCCGGCAATGTGATGGCGGCATGAAGTGTGGCGCTATCGCTGGTGAAATTGCTGACAGCCTCATTAAAAAACACACCTGTCATTTTAAGTTGGGTCGGGCCCGCCCAGTCAGCACCCGTAAGACTAAAACCACCATTGGACGCTATATCACCCGAAACAGAAGCGCTGCCAAGCGAACCATCGGCTTGTAGCTGAATGGCCGTCGCAGCGCCGCCAGCCTGAAATGGCCCTTTTTGAGCATTGCCCGACATAGGGGTAGTGGTGGTGGGATTTTGATCATCAGTGTCGTTGCCATCGCTACTTCCGCCACAGGCGATAAGTCCTAGCGAAGCAACTACAGCAATCAACACACCGCGCGCACCTCCAATCATGGACGCCGATGCATGGCTGCTTTTCGATTCGGCTATTTCGGACATTCCAACCTCTCCCTGTCGTTTCTGATCACTCTACTATTGCAAAGAGTGTTCCTTATTAACCTGCATACTTAATGCTTGAAATTAGCAGTGTCAATTTAAGCTGTATATCCCCCAAATGAATGATACCGCCGTAAATGCGCCGTTTTACAACCTTGTTCAGCCAGTTATTATTCCGCCTCTGAGCCATGCGCCCAGGCCCGCCCTTCTCTTGAACAGGCAGAACAACTGCGCAACAACTACAATAAATGCTGTCTTGAATGAGGTAATCAACGTGTCACGGATTTTATTTACATTGATTTCAATATCGCTGTGGGCAGTGCTGCCCGGCTGCGCATCCACGAAAGCGGATCGAAGCGTTGTTGAGACAAAGCAGCCCGATGAAGGAACTCCCCAATTTTCGATCTGGAACTCGCGCCGTGTCGCATGGCTGGAGCGCGGAGACCCACAAGGCTTTCCCGTACTTTATGCTCATGGCAACCCTGGCTCCCGCCTGGAGCTCTTGTTTTTGGATGCCAAAGCCAAGGATTACGGGATCCGCCTGATCGTTATGGATAGGCCAGGAATAGGGGCATCCAGTTTCGTCCCGAATTATGGCCTGCTGGACTTTGCCGCTGACATGGAAAAACTGGCGGATGAAAAGGGGCTGGATGAGTTTGGTTTAATGGGCTGGTCCAGTGGCGGCCCACCCGTGCTTGCGACTGCTTACTATTTACCCCAGCGCGTTCGCTTTGCCATCTCGATATCCGGATACACCAACTTCGGCGAGTACGACAAGGCTCTCCAGGCGATGAGTGACTATGGGTTACGCGGCCCTGAGTTGTCAGAAGAGCATCCGGCGCTGTTCAAGCAAGCACTCAAAGTAGCCCGCTGGGCGGACCTGACTCTACCGGGTGCCTATATGGCCGTGGCAGAAGCCGAGATGCCCCCTTCAGATCAAGCTCTGCTTAACGACAAGGCGCGCTCTGAGCTATTTGTCCGCAACCAACAGGAAGCATTAATTCAGGGCGTGAAAGGTGCTATTCAGGATCTCGAAGTGCAATGGGCTGCCTGGCCTTTTTACCTGGCAGAAATTCAGGTGCCAGTACATATCTATCAGGGAGAGAAGGATACCTTTGTCCCTGTGGAATTCGCGCGGCACCTGGCTCAGGAAATACCCAATGCATCACTGAACATCCTGCCTGAAAGCGGGCATCTGTTACCCCTCGATCAACCGTTTATGGACCAGGTGTTCACGGAGATTCAGCACTATATGGAAAACTGAGAACTGCTCCGCAGAGCATCTATGCCGCTTGGACAAACATCATCACAAGCGGCATTGCTCAGACAACAGTCTTTTAATGGAAGGGGAACAGGTAGTTAACCCAAGAAGACATCCGCAAGAGTATTTTCCGCATGATCGCTACGTGATGAAAATGCTCGCTATAAATCGCACTTTGCCCAAAGGCACCACCAGGCACTGTGCCCACATACTGCTGGAAATCTGGATCCGTAATTTCAATCAGCACCGGTATCCGCCCCGGATGAACAGCCGCCAATGGGTTGATCAAGTTACCACTTGCCTGAACCTGGCCTTCAGCCAGTGCCGGTAATACGCTTTTCACCCTGCCGGAAAATACTTGGCCAGGAAGCCCGTTCAAAGCCACTTCAGCCTCATTGCCCGCCTGCAGGCGCAACAGGCTGTTCTGGCGATACCAGCCTACAAAGTACAGGTCTTCCGCATGCACAAACACCATGACAGGTCGCAGCGGCAGAGAGACTGCCATCATGCCGGGCCTCAAAGCCAACTGCGCCACGTAGCCATCGGTTGGCGCCCGGACAACGGTCTCGCTGAGGTTAAATTCCGCTTCAGCGAGTTGAGCTTGCAATGTATCTGCTTGCGCAGTACTGAGGTCGGCTGCGCGCTGACTGCCGGCTCCGCGCCTTACCAACTCCAGCGCCCTTTTTTGGTCAATCTTAGCGGATTTTAACTGTGCACGAATCGAGTCAACCTTGAACTGAAAGGGTTCTGGGTCTATCACGAAAAGCACGTCGTCTTTTTTTACCTTCACGCCACCCTGAACTTTGACCTCAACTACCCGGCCGCTAACGGTTGGCACGATGGGTGTAGTAACAAAGTAATCGCGACTTGCTTCGGAAAACGGATGATTATAATTCATGCTGAAAATCAGCCCGCCAATCAAAACAACGCCACCCAATACCGCGGTAGGTACCGTCCACTTGTTCAACGGGATTCTGAAAATCTTAAAAATGGCAATGCACAGCGCGGTATAGGTAAGAACTAATAAAAGATCCATTAGCGTTCATCTCCCGCTGGCTGGTTAGCCGATTGCTGTAACTGCACAACCTGCGCACTCAGTTCGGATACTTGAACTTTGAGCTCGGCAATAGACGCATCCGTTGTGCTGGCTGCTTCCGTTTCAGGGTCGGCTTGTGCTACCGCGGCACGCTTGTTAAAGCCCCAACCCCTGTCCTCTCTGTAGAGGGTTGCCCATATCCATAAAAAGGGCCAAATAACATGCAGCGTTAACAAACTGATCCACCCGGCTACATGAATGGCATCAGCATGGGGATGGCGTCGCTTTTCAGCAATATCGTAGGGAATATCGTGAATTACGATGATTCCGTAAAAAACGGTTATGGCGGCAAAAATCAGTATGCCGAGTGCAATGTAATCAAGCATGGCCGGGCGGGCTCCGCAGGGTAAACAATTGTTAATGGTTTGAGAGTGACAATAACCGGAAAAGCCAAACGCAACAAACTGAAACTGCAGCTAATTATAGAAACCGTTCACCAAATCAATAATTCAAGCCCCTATTCCTCGTGAAAAGTTTGCGCACCAGGCATCCCCCATTTGAGTGATACCGGTCTTCGGCGCAGCCGCCTAAAGTGAGTATGGCCAACTGCCACCATTAGCTACGCCACCGATACGCTGAATTGTAAGCGGTGGCCGGCTAAAGGGCTTGCTACCGAAAAAACGAGTTTACCAAGCGGTGAAAGGAGATACGGAATGTCTAACTCTAACGAACTGAAACAGCAAAAAAGCAGCCAGTCACTGGCTTCCAGATTCTATCCGACACGCACCCTGATTTTTGCCGGGCTGCTGCGCTGGGCCTTGCGGCCTGCGGCGGTGGTGATGGGGATGGAGGCGGGGGTAACCCGTTCGGCGGCGGGCCACCCGACCAAAATCTGACCGACGACATTCCGACCACAACCAGCCTGGCGGAACTGCAAGAGCTGACAAACGATGCCAATCGCGACTATCGATCGTTTTACGTCGATGCATCCAACGACAACGGTAAAACTGATGCAAGCCTTGCAGCCGCACCCTGGCTGATGGCTTATGACCCTACGACGGGCAATACTGAGGTAATTGGTAAAAAGTTGTACTCTGCAAACATTCCGTTTTCTCCCTCCGCGCTACACGAAGCAGATGTTGATCCCAGCAACGGCAGAATTACCAATTATCGAGTGTCCCGCGTTGGCTACCTTCGTACGATGGATGTAGACCTTGGTGGCGGTACGATGTTCACGTTTCCCGATGCGCTAATGAAGGTGGGCGTAGCCGCAGGCAGTGGGCCCAGCCAGGTAACTGACGAAAGTCGCGATTCTATAGACCTGGGTTTGATAAGCCCTCACCGCTTGATCCGGGTGACTTATGAAGGCGATAGCGTTAATGACAGTTTTGAAGTAATTGCTGTTAATACACGGACAAGCGATTCACTCAACCACCTGATGACAAAACCGGCAAGCGATGACGACGTTGAGTCAGGCGCTGGTTCAACAGCACCCGTTAACGGGTTCTGAGCCCGCCCCTTTCCGGTAGGCCTTCGGGCCTACCGATTCCCTCCCCTGTCTTTCAAACAACGCCAAAATGTTTAACTAAAGAAGTATGGGCGCCAAGTGAGCCACTGCAAAGCGTGACAAAACGATGGTACAGTTGCGAAATCCCTCTAGTCTTGCTGTCGATTTAAAAATTATTCTTTTGCCGGCCCAAGGCTCACCAGCCAAACCTGCGCCCCCAGCAGATTGCGGACTCATCCAAAGCATGATGAATGACTCTCCTTGCACGCTCTATTATCAAACGCGATGGTCGCTCTACACGGCAACACTGAATCATTCAGCGTCTGCAAATGAATGTTTACATGATTTCCTGGACAGCAAGCCCGCGGGCAAACACTCCAAACGCGAGCGCGCTGCCGGGCTTTTAGGTTTGGAATTTTGGTGGCAACCCTCGGTGCTGGAAGACACAAAACTGGCAAGTGTTGCGCTGTCTCAAGTGCTGTGGGTGCTGGATGAAATTGACAACTCTCTGCTAGATCACCTGGCACGCAGTAATCCTGAACTGTTGCGCTGGGCAATCCGCTACTCGAAGCTGTTCACCAGGACTGACTCCAAGGTTCTGCAGTATTTGAAGGAATCGACATCGGGATCTGGCTGGAGCGACTTTTTCAACGTATGTGACCGATTACTGGAACAATTTAAACCTTTCGACCAACTGATAGAGGAAGCTGAGAGGCAATTAAAGCAGCTATCACTGCTCGAGCTGCTCTCCTATCTCAGCATACTTGCTTACTCATCCATAGATGAAAGCAACCAAGAGACACTGCGGGGATGGGCCGTATACGAGCGCATTATTCAGCGCAAATTGCAGCACTGCAGTGAGCGCGACTTTCAGCTCACAGAGAAAGGGCTGGGGAAGTCCCTCAAACGCCATCTTTCCCCTTTGCTGTTTCCTGGTGGCGCCTCAAAACAGAAATGCATCGCCTATCTGGAGTCGGTAGCCGTCCTTATCGCTTCAATGAGCGAACGCCTTGATTATGAGGCTACTGTCGACTCCTTCAGTTTTGACCGCGATGTCCATTACCAATGGAAGCCTGGAAAACCAGTCACCTTCAGACCCAGCCCAGACAACCTTCGCCGCTGGCAGCAAACAGAAGAAAAAACACGGCTGCTATGGCATTACTGGCTACACCGGGCTATTGATGAGTTTATATCGAGTGGAATAGCTGAAGTCGCTATTGGCGACCCTGAAAACCATGATGCCAATCAATTGGCCTGGATCAAGGCTATTCGCGGAAGGCTTGTCATGCAGAGTGTCTTTGGTTTTGAGGACAAGATAACACTGGAAGACGGTACCGGCGTGGATTTACACCAACTTTTGCTAGCCAGTGAATTATCTTCCGTCTTTTTTTCAACCGCATTTCTGGAAGCCTACCGCCATTTGCGTAGCCAGACAGACTCCACTATTTCCGCATTAGGAGCCTTGGCTTTTGAAGGCTTACTCGCAGGTGAAAACCGTTTCCCGATGACCTGGTCAGAACTCCCTGAAAAAATTAAGCGAGTACGCAGTTGGACAGTATGTGATGCCCACCCCAAAGGGAGCCCAGCGGCAGCGAAAGCTATCCTTGCGTTCTGGACTGTAGATCTGCGCCTGCTTTCGGCGCAGATAAAACGCCATCCTCATGCCCCCGTTCCGAAGCTACATGAACAGCCGTTCCACAAAATAGGTCGCTACAGCTTTCAGTTTCCCTGGGTTGTAGGCCAGCAAAACAACCTGGTCGCTGCCGTTAACACACTACGTCGAATTGGTGGCCGCAGGCCCGACCTACGCAGCGAAACCGAGCGTGTCGAGCACCATCTAGCAGAAACCCTCCGCCATGCAGGTTTTACTGTGGTAGTGGGATACCAGCCTCCAGTTATAGAAGGCGACAACGCAGGTGAAATGGATGTTATTTGCCACCTTGAAGGTGTAATTCTATTGCTTGAAGTGAAGTCAGGATTCATACGCGCTTCTAAAAGCGAAGTATGGATGCACCAAACCAACACCTTGCGCAAGGCCGCCAGACAACTGCGGCGCAAGCGACATGCACTTGATGCGCTACTACAAACTGATGCGTCACTGAAAAACGCGCTTGAATTGCCCGCAACTGATCGTGAGCTAACGCTCCACTCCTGGATAGTTGATACTTCGATAGAGTGTGACGGTGAGTTGATTGGTGGTTTCCGCGTTGTATCCAGAGAAGTCATAGAGGTCGCACTCAAAGACCAAAGGCATTACCTCCAACCACTGGATACAGAAGCCGCACAAGAGCCGAGAACGCTTTACCCAAAGGGGTTCAGCGCGCAGGCTTTTGTCGATGTCATAGCTGGTGAAGTAACTTGGCAAGGCTTGCTGACTGATTGACGGACTTTTCGTGGATTGGTGGCCTATAATTTTGATCTGAATTCAGGGGTTAACGTTCAAACCGGTCAGGAAATCTGTGTGCACATGACAATAACGAGATTCGCCCATGCTATTCCACTACAAAAAAAGCCAAATCCGACAAGCTGTAAGTGTTGCGCTCAACATGCTGGCAATACCCGTTATTCTCTATTTATTTCAACACTTCTTTAAAGACCAGCTGGACTTCGAAAAAATATACGATGTGGTTAAGAAAGGAGCTATTGCTGTCGCAGTCGTCCTGGCCGTAATTCTGGCCTGGCTGCTGAAAAGAAGGGACAAATTCGAAATTTACGTCACGGAAAAGGAATTCTATAGCCACCACCCTATTTTTGAGGAGTGGTGCTTCAGAATCAGTCCTCTGGATATTGTAGCCATCGAGCACAAGCTGAATATTGGCTCAGGCTATATGACTAACATAAACGTGCAAATGAAAAACGGGGAAGTCCACCAACTGTGCATGAACTACCCCTATTCTCGAAAGAACTTATACGGTGCACTTAAACAGGTTAACCCAAAAATCCAGCTTCCAAGCAACGCCAACACGTTCAATCACCAGCGAAAAAGGAAGTAACGGCCACATCAAGTCAGGATTTGGCAAACTCCAGATACCGGCTCGCAGCCTGCTGCTTCTCATTCTGGCTGCTCAGCAGTTCAAGGCGTAGCCGGTCAATAATGCTCATGTACTCATCCAGCGGTGAGTCCGATTTACCTAAATCCTTGGTTTCCTCAATAAACGCTTTTTGCTTCTCCCGCAATTCATTGAGTTTTTCCAGTGCGCCGCGAATGGCCTCTATTCTGGCTCCCTCAAGCCCACCGACTTCACCCACATTTCCGTCGCGGCCACTGCCACCCCCACCCTCAATACGCTGCTGTGCCGGAGGAACGTCCACAGTATTCTGCTCTGATAGATTGATTTCTTCGAGTGTGCGCACCTCACCATCGGTGGTCAGGTAGATACCTGAAGCCTGAATTTCTCCCAACGGCACGCCCTGGCTATTAGTCAGAGTGAAATTATCTTCTGCGCTGCCAACATAAAGCGCCTGCACGCCCACTTCGTTAAGGGACCTCAAGGCCTGCTCGCCATCTGCTCCCTGCACCCAAACAGACAAAGAGGAAAACACCTCGTCGTTGGCATCAATCCAAAGATTGCCATCGTCATCGTAGTTAGCGAGCTCACTGAACCCGGAGCCACTTTGGGGGCCAAACAGTTCGGTGCCGTCATCCACCTTTCCGTTGCCATTGCGATCAAAAACCAGGTAGCCGCTGCCACTGTCGAGAGTGGCAAACTGCCCGGTTTTCCCATTCCCTTCCAGATCAAACTCGAACAAGGTGTCGGTGAGCTTCGCCGTGGTGTTGCCAAAGTTGATCACCAAAGGGTCGGTCATCGGGCGCTCTTCGATGCGCAGGCTTTCGGAATATTCATAGGTTCTGGATTGCGACTGGCGAAGTGACAGGGTGAAATCGATGGTTTCGCCATTTTCCAAAGAAATGCTGCCGGATGATGTAAATGAACGGGACTCGCTCTCGGAGTAGAACATATAGCGGCTGGCCTCAACCGTCATGCTCCCTTTGGCTTCTCCGGCTTTACCACCCAAGGCCGCGCGGCTGACACTGATGGCCTGTTGGCCACGAAGCATCAGTTCTGTGGTTTTCTCAGCAAGCTGGGCGCTGGTGAACACGCCATCGCGATCGCCACCACTGACAGTGCTTGAGCTGCTGAAACCCAATCGCTCCTGGCTTGTGTACCTGTAGGCCGCATCGCGAATAACATTCAGCTGTGTGTTGCCAGCCGAATTGCCATTGCCAGCACCAGGCAATCGCTGCTGGTTAATCCGAAGCTGGCTCTGGTCAAAGGCCGTTGTGTGGCGGGAATTTTCCTGCAAGAACGAAATCTGGCTGGACACAATCATGGCGCGGGCTTGCCTCCAAGTTCATTAGTCACCTACTGGCTTAACGGCTCAGGTGAAATGAACTTGAATGAATTTCGTGCAAACCGGCGAATGTGCCGCCGATGAATTCAGAGCAGATTACTCTGCAGGCTATACCGCACCAGTGCCGCAGCCAGAATACCCGCCGCAATCGCTGGCAGTGGCTTCTTGAGAGTTAGCATAACAACAGCCGTTACGGCGAGCGCCGCAAGCGCTCCCGCATCGCCACCAAACGCCATTGGCACAATGATGGCAATCAGCACAGAACTGGCCATGGTATTGATGAAGCTCTCAATACGGGGGCTTATACGCACGAATGACATGATAAACACACCGCCGAACCGGGTTGCCAGTGTAACCAGGGTCATAATCAGTATGAGTACAAGAACGCCGCCAGTGGTGGTTTCGATGGTCATGTGGATGCCCCCTCTGCCGGCTCTTCTTCGGGTTTCTTTTCAAGCCAAAAATACCCAACAACGCCGCCAGCAAGAGCTCCGGCCACCACATGAGTGTTAGCAGGCAACCATTTCCAGGCTGCCAGTGAAGCAACAGCCGCCAGCGTCCAGGCCACCAGCACTCGAGGGTTCTTTTTGCCGCCCAGAGCCATGGCCAACAGGAAGCATCCCAGTACCATGTCCATCCCCAGGCTTTTCGGATCTTGCAAAAGCCCCCCGAAATACACGCCTAGCCAGGTGCCAACAATCCAGGCAAGCCACAACACCAGGCCACCCCCGAGAATCACCTCAAGGTTGCGCCTGCCACTTTGGTATTCCTGAGCAGATACAGCCCAGTTGGCATCGGTGAGGAGCAATAAAATGCCATACCGCTTAGCGGGGGTAACGTCTTTCAACATCGGATAAAGCGAGGCACCCATCAACAGGTGGCGAGAGTTTATGGCAAACACAACAACCATAACGGGGATGACCGAAACCTCAGCCCCCCACATATCAATGGCTGCAAATTGTGACGCACCCGCAAAAACCAGCGTGCTCATCAACAACGATTCGATCGGCCCCAACCCCTCTTGCACGGCGGCAAGACCAAAAGCAGCACCAAATGCCACAACAAACAATGAAATAGGGAGCATGCGAATCAGTTCGGAACGAACCTTCGCGGGCTGAAACTGGTAGGGATATGCGGCATTTTTCATCTACGCAAGCTAAGGAAATTTACGTGCCGGGCGTATCAGTAGTTTCCGCAGGTGTGAGTTGTTGATCTGACAGGAAGTTTTGCACATGCAACTAATATTTCACCATGGATTAGATAATGCCACGCCGCTTTTCGAATTGACGTTAACGTCAACAGCGATTAGTTTAGCTTTAGCTCGGCCTCATAAGGGCTACCCCCTGAGAGGGGTCCGGGCACCTGAAATCAAAACCGCCGGCCACAAGCCGGACGACAAAAACAACACTGCCACTGCCGCCGAGATCCGGCCACGTGGAGAGGATTTCAACATGCCAATATCAGCACGTCTTCGAGACGTCATGTGCAGTGCACATTTGTTCCTACCTGCTAAGATAGTCGCCTTTAGTTTCCGCAACTTAGCGCCCGCTCGGGCCAAGGAAGAGAGGTGATCCCATGACTGTATTCAGCCATCCCGAATTTGATAACCACGAACACCTGTCTTTTTTCTGTGACCCGGAAACCGGGCTCAAAGCCATTGTTGCCATACACAACACCTCCCGTGGCCCGGCTCTCGGTGGTTGCAGGATGTTCCCCTACGCCAGCGATGAAGAAGCCTTGCGCGATGTTCTGCGCCTTTCGCGGGGCATGACCTACAAGTCCGCGCTTGCCAATCTTGATCTGGGCGGCGGCAAGTCCGTCATTATTGGCGACCCGCGCAAGCAAAAAAGCGAAGCCTTGCTGGAAGCCATGGGTAAGCATCTGGAAGGTCTTGGTGGCCAGTACATTGCTGCTGAAGATTCTGGCACCAGCGTGCCCGATCTCAAAGTGATGGGTAGGCACACCAAACACGTTGCCGGCATTGTTGAGCACATGGGTTTTGATGGTCTGCCCAGTAACGGAGACCCTTCTCCAACCACAGCCTATGGCGTGTTTGTTGGTCTGAAAGCAGCGGTAAAGCACAAGCTCGGCCGTGAGGACCTGACTGGTTTGAAAGTTGCCGTTCAAGGCGTGGGCAACGTGGGCTACCGCCTGGCCCAGCATTTGAAAGAGGCGGGTGCAGAACTCTGGGTGTACGATATTCACCAGGAAAATATGCAACGTGCCGTAGACGAACTCGGCGCCCATGCAGCAACGGCCGAGGACATTCTGTTCCTGCCAGTCGATGTAGTAGCGCCCTGCGCCATGGGTGCAGTATTGAACGACGACAGTATCCCCCGGCTGCAAGCAACGGTTATTGCGGGTGCGGCCAACAACCTCCTGCAACGCCCGGATCATGATCAGGCACTTACGGATCGCGGCATCCTCTATGCGCCGGATTTCGCAATTAACGCAGGTGGCATCATAGATGTGTTCTGTGAGCGCACCGGAGCCTCTTCAGAAGAAGTGCGAGCTCACGTAGAAGGCATTGGTCGGACGCTTTCAGAGATCTTCAAACGCTCTGACAGCAGCGGCATTCCCACCGGAGCGGTTGCCAACACCTTGGCAGAAGAGCGTTTCCGGAAACGCGCAAGCGCGGTTCAAACACCGAGCGAGCAGTTTGCCGGTGCCTGAATAGTCGTAGACATTTTTAACGGGGCCTTATGCAACTCCGGGCCCCGGTTCTTCCAAACAAAAACAAGTATCTGGCAGGAGACAATCATGTCTGATTTTAATGGTCCGAGCTCAGCCACAATGGAAGGTTCGAACGAAAAACGGGGGCTTTGGTCTTCCCGTTTTGCATTTATTCTTGCGGCCACAGGTTCTGCTGTTGGTCTGGGCAACATCTGGAAGTTTCCTTACGTTACCGGCGAAAACGGCGGTGGCGCTTTTGTATTGGTTTACCTGTTGTGTATTGCCGCCATAGGCTTGCCCATCATGATGGCTGAGGTACTTATTGGTCGTCGCGGCGGCCGAAGCCCGGTAAACAGCCTCAAACAGATTGCGAAACAACAAGGGCTGAACCCTGCCTGGCGAGCCGTTGGCGCAATCGGTGTTATCGCCGGCTTTCTGATTCTGTCGTTTTATTCAGTGATTGGTGGTTGGGCCGTATCCTATGTGGGTTCTGCCGCTAGTGGGCAATTCACGGGCCAGTCTGCGGATGCCATTGGCGAACTCTTCTCCAGCCTTCTGGCAGACCCCAAAACGCTCTTGATGTGGCACACCCTGTTCATGGCCCTGGTAGTGCTTGTAGTAGCCAAGGGCGTTCGCGCAGGACTTGAGCGGGCTGTCAGCATTCTCATGCCCGCCCTCTTCCTTTTGCTGCTTGCAGTGGTTGGCTTTGCCATGACCACTGGCGAGTTCGGGCGGGCGGTAACCTTCCTGTTTCAACCAGACTTCTCCAAACTCACTACCGCCGGCGTGCTGGTCGCACTGGGGCACGCTTTCTTTACTCTGAGCCTGGGTATGGCGGTAATGATGGCTTACGGCTCTTACCTGCCAAAGAATATTTCCATCGCCAAAACATCGATTGCCGTGTGCGTGATTGATACTGGCGTGGCATTGCTCGCTGGCCTGGCTATCTTCCCGATTGTCTTTGCGAACGGCCTTGAACCGGGCGCGGGGCCGGGTTTGATCTTCCAAACTCTGCCACTGGCCTTTGGTCAGATGCCTATGGGCAGCCTGTTCGGAACATTGTTCTTTGTGCTGTTAATTTTTGCTGCATGGACGTCGGGCATCTCTCTACTGGAGCCAATTGTAGAGTGGCTGGAAGAACAAAAAGGCATGAATCGCATCAAAAGTGCATTGGGGGCAGGTTTTGTGTGCTGGGCTTTGGGCATTGCCTCGATCCTTTCCCTCAACCTGTGGTCGGGCTTTGCACCACTGGGATGGATCACCATGCTGGAAGGCAAAACCATCTTTGACCTGCTGGATTTCTTTACCGCCAACATCATGTTGCCTTTGGGCGGTTTGCTGGTTGCAGTATTTGCTGGCTGGATTATGTCCCGCAAGGCCATGGAGGAAGAACTGGCGCTCTCCAAGCCCATGTTCAATCTTTGGTACGTTACCGTGCGGTTCATTACGCCGGTAGCTGTAGGTACGGTATTTGTGTACAACCTTGTAGGGGCGTAAGCAGCGCCCGACCTATAGGTGATCGAGGGAGGCCCTCAGGGTCTCCCCGATTCTTGCATTCAGTTTCAATTCCGCCAACTCCTCGGCACGCGTACGGCCCAGATTGAGGGTAGCTATCGGCATACCTAACTCCTTTGCATACCTGCAAAAGCGAAAGCCGGAGTAAACCATCAAAGAAGACCCAATAACCAGCAACCCGTCACTGGCCTTGAGCGTGTCCTTCGCCAATTCCACCCGTTGCTTCGGTACAAAATCACCAAAAAACACAACATCCGGTTTGAGTATGCCGCTGCAGTTTGGGCAGTCTGCGAGGCGAAAACCGGTGAAATCCACGTTCAAATCAGCATCGCCATCTGGAGCAGCTTCCGCTTTGAAGCCCTGAAACGCCGGATTGAGATCTGCACAGCGCTCGTGCACTTCGTCTCGGGGGCATCTGTAACCACAACTCATACACAATACTTCATCCGCACGGCCGTGCAGATCACTCACCCCTTGTGTGCCGGCTTTTTGATGCAGACGATCTACATTCTGGGTGACCACCAGGCTGGCGTGATTACGCATCTCAAGTTCTGCGATATGGAAGTGGGAGGGGTTTGGCTTTGCGTTGCGAATGACTGGCCAGCCAATCAGGCTGCGCCCCCAGTATCGTTGGCGGGTTTCATGGTTCTCCATGAACTCCTGATGCTGAACCGGTTGCTTTCGCTTCCAAGCACCTTCGCCATCGCGGTAGTCGGGGATGCCGGAGTCTGTACTTACGCCTGCACCTGTCAGGATCATCAGCTTGGGATAACGGTGAATAAAATCTGCCAGCAACTCACCAGCCTGCGCCGGTTCATGTAAAACCGGCGGCGCATCCAACTCCGGGAGGCGCTGGTTCGAACTGAAGGGTCGAGTTCGGTAGGTTGTCACGGGCATACGCTCTCCTTACACTCGCCGGCTATTTCAGCCCGGTTTGCGGGCCACGTATACAGTGTTGAACGATTCCCTGTTCTGGAACGGGTTGTAGAAGCTCACTACATGGCAGACCACTTCGGTAAATACTTCCCGTAGCACTTCCATGAATACGGCGTCTTCCCCCTCATTAGACCACATAGCGAAGATACCACGTGGTTTAAGTTGCCGAGCCATACGGCTGATATTCTCGGTGGTGTAGAAGCTGGCGTTGGAGTCGCTCAGCAGCGCGCGAGGCGAGTGGTCGATATCCAGAAGGATGGCGTCAAACTTTTTGCCGAGCGCTTGTGGATCAAATCCGCCGCACTCGGGATCGGCAATGGCAAGATCAAAGAAGCTGCCATGAATGTAGCGGCTGCGGGCATCGGCGTTAATATCTTTGCCAAGGGGCACGTATTCTTGCTGGTGCCAGCGGATAACCGGCTCCAGGTATTCTACGATCAGCAGCTCCCCTACCCGATCGTGCCTGAGTGCGGCCACGGCGGTATAGCCTAGCCCGAGGCCTCCAACGACAACGCTCAGGTTGTCGCCTTCCGTTTCGTTCAACCCGAGGTCTGAAAGTGCGACTTCAGCGTCTACGAACATGCTGGACATGAGGAATTCTTCGCCGAGTTTTACCTCGAATATATCCCGGTCACCCAGTGCTGGGATGCGCCGGCGGCGGAGTGTGATTTCGCCGATCTCGGAGGGCTGGCTATCAATTTGTGCGAACAGTCGTCCCACTGTGGTGCCTCTTCTTTATTTAACTAAGGTCAGGCCTGCATTACATCTGCACTGTGCAAGCGCTGGTGGGGGCCTCTCTCCCAAAAAACGCTGTGGATACGTCCGTGTACGCTTGGCTCCGCCATCCATGGCTCCGCACATTTTTGGGAGAGAGGCCCCCACCAGCGCTACTGTCTACTCCCCTTTATTCTCAGATGCTTTAGCGCAATTGGCTAAAACTGTCCGCATTTTTTCTGCGCCGAGTTCGTTCATCAGTTCGATATTACGCGGTGGTATGCCATTCACATCCGGATGGTTATCAATCGCAGATTCCAGGCTGGCTTCCCGCAACAGGTGGAGCATGGGGAACGGGGAACGGTTGGTGTAGTTCTCGGCGGCATCCGGCTCGGTGTCGGCAAACTGATAATCGGGGTGGAAACTGGCGATCTGGTAGATGCCTTCCATGTCCAGATAGGTCAACAACCCGTCGGCAGCACCCAGAAACTCGTTGTAGTCCGCAAAGTTCTGCAGTACGTGAGGGTGAATCAGGAGCGTGGTTTCGATTTCCGGCTCATCGTCCAAACGCAGAAGTTCTGTTTGCAGGGCCTGGAGAAGTGAATCCTCGTTATCAGCCTCGGATACCACAAACCGAACCCGGTCCCGGACCAGTTCGCGCTTGGCAAACGGACATAGGTTGTAACCAACAACAACGTCTTCAACCCATTTCCGGGTCGCTTGAACTACCGTTCCATCGCTCACACTCAATCCCTCTAGTTGTTGATCCAACCTCTTAAGCCTAATTCGGGTCGGCTGGCAGGGCTGTCCAAAAATGTGCGGAGCCATGGATGGCGGAGCCAAGCGTACACGGACGTATCCACAGCGGTTTTTGGACAGCCCTGCCAGCCGGCCCAGCCTCTAAGCTATGTCAGATCAAAGATGCCCTTGGCTACGAAGATAATCATCATAAGTCCCACTAAAGTCCGTAATCCCCTCAGGCGTCAACTCAATAATCCGAGTGGCCAGGGAAGACACAAACTCACGGTCGTGGCTCACGAAAATCAGTGTACCCGGATAGTTCTCAAGTGCCAGGTTCAGCGCCTCGATAGACTCCATATCCAAGTGGTTAGTAGGCTCATCCAGCAGCATTACGTTCGGCTTTTGCAGAATCAGCTTGCCGAACAGCATGCGCCCCTGCTCACCACCGGAAATTACCCGCACCGACTTGCCAATATCGTCACCGGAGAACAGCATGCGGCCCAGTGTGCCACGAACCAATTGCTCACCACCGGTAGTCCACTGTGCCATCCATTCCGACAGCGTGTCATCGTCAGCAAAATCGTCCGTATGGTCCTGGGCGTAATAGCCCACTTCGGCGCTGTCCGTCCATTTCACTTCACCGCTGTCCGGCTCGTAAGCACCTGCAAGGCACTGCAACAAAGTGGTTTTACCAATACCGTTGGGACCAATTACTGCCACACGTTCACCCGCTTCTACTTGCAGGTTCAGCTTGTTGAATAACGTATTGCCATCAAAACCTTTGGTCAGATCCCGGATGGTGACCGCCTGGCGATGCAGCTTTTTGCCTTGTTCAAAACGGATAAACGGACTAACGCGGCTTGAAGGCTTTACTTCATCCAATTGGATCTTGTCGATCTGACGGGCGCGAGAAGTGGCCTGCTTTGCTTTGGATGCGTTGGCGGAGAAGCGGCTTACGAACTGCTGCAGCTCTGCAATTTGTGCTTTCTTCTTCGCGTTGTCCGAGAGCATGCGCTCGCGGGCCTGAGTGGCCGCGGTCATGTATTCATCGTAGTTGCCCGGGAATAGCCTCAACTCGCCATAGTCCAGGTCAGCCATGTGGGTGCACACGCTGTTCAGGAAGTGACGGTCGTGAGAAATGATGATCATGGTGCTGCTGCGAGCCACCAGAATGTTTTCCAGCCAGCGGATGGTGTTAATGTCCAGGTGGTTGGTGGGCTCGTCCAGCAATAATACATCTGGATCAGAGAACAGCGCCTGTGCCAACAGCACCCGCAGCTTCCAGCCAGGGGCCAGGCTGCTCATCGGCCCTTCGTGCTGTTCCAGTGGAATATCCAGGCCCAAAAGCAGTTCGCCAGCGCGGGATTCGGCGGTGTAGCCGTCCATTTCCGCGAACTGAACTTCCAGATCTGCCACCGCCATACCGTCTTCTTCGCTCATCTCGGCCAGCGAATAGATGCGGTCACGCTCTTTTTTAACGTTCCACAGTTCTTCATGGCCCATGATGACTGTGTCCATGACGGAGCAGGTCTCGTAGGCAAACTGATCCTGCCTCAGCTTACCCAGACGAACATTCGGCTCCAGCATAACCTGGCCGGCAGACGGTTCCAGGTCACCACCGAGAATCTTCATCAGAGTGGATTTACCGCAGCCGTTGGCCCCGATCAGGCCATAGCGGTTGCCGTTACCGAACTTTGCGGAAACATTTTCAAATAGGGGCTTAGCCCCGAATTGCATGGTGATATTGGCAGTAGAGATCAAGAAACAAACCTATAGAAGTAAGGGCCAGCGCAGCACCGGCTAAATAAAGCCGGCATTGTACAGGTTTGCGATGGTAACCGTGAGGCCGCAGAAACACGCATAAAAAGGGCTTGCCTAGAGCGCGGGGGAAAGGCAGCATTCCTTTTCAGAGTTACCCATTCATTTTATTTAAGGAACGTTTTCATGACACAGGCAACCGCACGCCACATTCTGGTAGACAGCGAAGCAAAATGTGAAGAACTGAAGAAAGAAATTGAAGGTGGCAAGGATTTCGCGGAAGTAGCGAAGCAGCACTCTTCTTGCCCGTCTGGCCGTAACGGCGGCGACCTGGGTTCATTCGGCCCCGGCCAGATGGTTCCAGAGTTTGATAAAGTGGTGTTCAGCGGTGAAGTCAATAAGGTTCTCGGGCCGGTCAAGACCCAGTTTGGCTACCACCTTCTGGAAGTAACCAGCCGCAGCTAAGCGCCCCGGCACTGCTTGCAAACTGGCTTCTGATTGTTTCAGAAGCCAGCCTCTTCAGCACCGCTTTCACTTTTGAGGGGCGAGGAATTTAACCATCTGATTGCCGATGGATTCAATCGGATCGGTAATAGCCTGCTGAATACTCTGGGTGACAGTTTTCGAAAATGCAGAACCCGGCCCGCTTTCCAGAAAATCGATATACAACCCCATTTCCTGAGTGCTTATTTTTTCATAAGTATGCAGATAACTGTTGTATACCTGCTGCTCAACAACGCCCCGTATGGTACTTCGCTGGCTTTCTATCTTCCGTTTAAGCTCTTCGTAGTTTGCTGAGTCAGAGCTGAATGCAGCCATGGCTGTCGTCAATCCAAGCTGTACAGCAATGGTGGTATCTACAGCACTTTCGGTGGCTCGGGCCGCCCGATCAAAGCGCTCGAACATCAGGGCACGATCCGTACCTTTGTACTTTTTGTTCAATTCCGCAGCCTTGGCTTGAATCTTTTGCCACGCGGCCGGGTCTGAAGCCGCAATCTCCGCAGCGGAGATTTTCCGGGCTACCGGTGTCTTGTACCAGCCGTCCACGGCTTCAAGCTGCTTCCCGGAGAGGTCGCGCTCCAGGTTTCTCACTATTTGTTGCTCTATATCCGCCGCACGAAAACTGTTGCTGACAACGTATCCAATGGTGTCTGCAACCATGGGAGGCAGCTGCTGACTGCGTTTCAAGCCTTCGCGAATGCCTTCGCTCATCATTGCAGGGTAGCGTTCAACAATATCGTCGATAGGCGATGCCGTCAGCACCTGCTGAGCACTAGGCGCTGCCATGGCGGGGCCGGCCAGCATCAGGCCAGTGATTAAAAGAGGTTTAACTAGGGTACCAAGCTTCATTTAACTATCATCCTGTTTGATGGATGCTGCGTTTATGACACGCACACCCTCCCCTGAGCAAGCAATCCATGGGTTCCGGAGATGACAGTTTGGTAGGAAAGCTCTGGACGCGATCCCGTCCACGCAAAAGAAAGCGCCAGACCCGTCGTGATCGGTGGCGATCCCGCGTGAAATGGTACGGACTTCCGGTTCTGGGCTTAATTATCGGCACCTGGGCAACACTGCGTTTCAGCTTGCTCGCCCCCGAACCACCCATCAACCCGAACCATCTGTGCGAGATCTTTCGGGAACACACGGTTTGGTACGACTATGCAAAAGACTCCCAGGAACGCTGGGGAACACCCATCGCTACCCAGATGGCTTTCGTGTACTACGAGTCTTCGTTCCGCAGTCACGCCCGGCCACCCAGAACCCGATTATGGGGTTTCATTCCCTGGAGCCGTCCAACCACCGCGTACGGTTACGCCCAGGCACTGGACCCTGCCTGGGGCGAGTACCTTGCTGCTAACGGCGATGGCTTATTTACCGTGCGCACGGATATGGAATACGCCCTGGATTTTGTGGGGTGGTACAACCACCTCTCCCATCGCCAACTCGGCATTCCCTTTCATAGCCCACGCCAACTTTACCTGGCATACCACGAAGGCCGCGGCGGCTACGCCCGCAAAACGTTTGCCCGCAAGCCTTCGATTACAGCCTTGGCTTCACGGGTGCAGGCACGGGCTTTTCGGTACGACAATCAGCTCAAATCCTGCGAGCAGGAGTTCCAGTGCTGGCGGTGGTATCAGTTCTGGCCATTCTGTGGCTGAGCGCAAACGCTCCGGTGTTCAGGGTGTCGGGTTGAACTCGATTGCCGAGGCCTGAGCTCGCAGCCTGTCCACCAGAAACTCTTTCACAATTCGAATTCTCGCCATTTGCTGAGTGTCCTGGCTTACATGCACCCACAGGTCGACACTTTCGCCCTCGAGCGGATCTGACAGGCGGCGGAGTTCTTTGGTGCCCTCCCCCAAGTAGCATGGCAAAACCGCAAGGCCAGCACCTGACCGCGCCAGCGCATGCATGGCGTGCAAACTGTTGCAGCGGATGACCGACGTGGCATGCTTCAGGTGCTTGCGGTACCACCGACCGGTTGCCAGGTGGCTAAAGGTGTCATCCGGAATAATCCAGAGGCAGTCTTCTGGCTGGTTTTCAATATCCATATTACGGTGACGTCGGCAGTAACTGGCAGAGCCGTATACAGCCGATTCAATGGCCGCTATGCGCTCACCCTCCAGTGTTGCCTGGGGTTTGTTCTCGGGGCGCAGGGTGAGATCTGCTTCCCTGTGGGTAAGATTGGTAACGTCGTTATCGGTGAGCACTTCCAGTTCAATGTCGGGAAACTCACGCACCAGTTCAGCCAGAACCGACCCGAGCAACTCGCTCATCATCGTGTCTTCCGCCGCCAGCCGCACTTTGCCCACAGGCGCGGCATCCTGCCCAACCAGCTTGCGCTCGAGGTTTTCCATTTCTACTGACAGTTTTTCCGCATTGCGGAAGGCGGTTTCCCCCACCGGGGTCAGCTGGAGCCCATCCCGGTTGCGCTCAAAAAACTGTACGCCCAATGCCTCTTCCATCTGGTCGAGTCGACGCAAAACGGTCGTTTGGTGCACGCCAAGTAATTCTCCGGCCTTCGCAAGGGTTCCGCCTATTGCCAGAGCGTGTATATATCGAAGATAATCCCAGTCCATAGCTACTGCATATTTGCAACATGAGTACGGAGTTTAACGTATTTACGCTGCAAAAAAATACCCTTAGAATTCAATGTAAACTCAGGTTAATAGTTTTTAACCAATCACAAATAGCAACTCACCAAAAGGAGGAAGTCGCTATGGCACAAAGACATATGGCAACCGTTAAACCGCTACCATCCAGCATCCTCCACAATGGTGCTGAAGTGAGAAGCCAGCACACACGTGCGGCAGCAAAGATGGCGGTCCAGTTCATGAGCCGCAAGCTGCGGTCATTCAACCGGAAGGCTGCAGAAGCAACGCCCGATATCGTTCAGATGCAAGGCGGACACTGATTCCAGTCAGGCCAACGTAAAGAGCTGCACCCTATAGCGCAGCTCTGAAGCAAGTAGCCAAACTGAAAACGCCGGTGGTTCTGATCTCAGAGCCACCGGCGTTTTGCATTACCCGGTCATAATTCCCACACTACTTTCGTTTTCTGCTCAAACCAGCTGTCCATTTTGCGGTTATAGGTATCTTCAATTACGTTCCGCTTGATCTTCATGGTTGGCGTGAGCATGCCGTTCTCCATGGTCCAGGGTTCTTTCACAACCACCACGAAGGATATTTTTTCGTGGGCTTCACACCCTTCGTTTACTGCATCCAATTCTTTCAGCAGTTCCTGCTCAAGCTCCGTACGATCCATACCCTTTGCAAGCGCTTCCCGAACGTCTTCTGACAAAAGGATCATCAGGCAGGGTTGAGGCTGGTTGGCACCGGCCACACAAACAACCTCCACCGAGGGATGGTTAAACCGGTTCTCAATGGGAACCGGGACAACGTATTTACCTTTTGAAGTTTTGAACAGGTCTTTTACCCGACCTGTAATCTTCAGATAGCCGTTTGCGTCGATTTCACCCATGTCGCCAGTTCTGAGAAAACCATCGTCAGTAACATCCTCGCGGGTTTTTTCTTCGTTTTGGTAGTAGCCCATCATCATTCCCGGGCTTTTCACCTCCAGTTCACCACCTTCGCCAATGCGGTGCTCCACACCCGGATTGGCCTCGCCAACCAATCCTATCCTGGCTCGTCCTGGCCTGCTGGCATGGGAGTATCCAAAGTTTTCAGTCATGCCATACACCTCAAGCAACTCCAGCCCAAGGTTTCGATACCACAGGATGATTTCTTCCGATAAAGGTGCGGCCCCTGTCAGTGCGGCCCGGCAATGATCCAGCCCCAGTTGTTTGAGCACTTTCTTTTTCACCACGGAACGCAGAATCGGGATGCGGAATAGCAATTTTTGTTTTTTGGGGGGCAGCTTGGCGTTCACCCCAAGGTAGAACTTCATCCACAAGCGCGGGACAGAGAAAAACAGTGTTGGCCTGGCACGTTGAAGGTCTTGCTGGAAGGTATCCAGACTCTCGGCAAAATATACCTGGAAGCCAAAATACAGAGACTGAGTCTCAACCGCTGCCCGCTCTGCCACATGTGCAAGCGGCAGATAGGACAGCATGCGGTCCTCGGATGACACTGTGAACATCTGCTGCAAACCATCTGCAACCGCCATCATGGCTCGGAAGCTTTGCATAACCCCTTTAGGGCGGCCAGTACTTCCTGAGGTATACACGATCGTGGCTAGTGCATCCTGGTCCGGTAACTTCGGAGCAGCTGGCTCATGCTTGGCAATAAGATCTCGCCACTTGGGGGTGTCCTCTCGCGGCGACATGGGCAGAGAGATAATGGGGAGGTCTGAGGGAATGTGCCCTTTTATATCGTTCCAGCCATCTGCGAGGCCATCAAGCTTACCCAGGAACAACAGCTTTGCCTCAGAGTGTTCAAGAACATAGGCAGCAGCATCCCCATTGAGCGTGGGGTATAGCGGCACAGATACATGGCCGGCGGCCCAGATAGCGAGATCCGACAGAATCCAGTGCGCGCTGTTTTTGCCCAGAACGGCGATATTGCTTCGCTCAGGGAGCTCAAGACTATTCAGGTGAGCAGCCATGCGCGACACCTGGTCGGCAGCTTGCTTCCAACTAATGTCCTCTAGTGTTCCATCTGGATAAGGCTGGGTGAGGTATGTGCTTTCAGGGCTTTTCTCTGCCCAATAATACAAACAGTGCAAAGAGGTCTGCTTGCGAGGATCCAATGCCATGAAAAACTCCTGATTATTGTTATCGTTAACGAATTCCGGCCAATACATGAATACACATTCACTCTAATGCACTTTCATTCAGCTTCACAAATAGTAGTGTTATTTAGCGATAGCTCAATGGCATTAAACACCCCACTCAATGACCAATCCATCCCGTTTTTTGTCTCGCGCTCAAAAAAGTTGATTATTTTTTGTATGACATCCATCAAGATTGGTCTAGAGTGAAATTCGAAGCTTATCGAATTTAACCTCTCAGAGGAGACCGCCATGAGGCAGTCGACGACCCGCTCCGTCCTTATCTTCCCAGCCTGGGGATTTATCCTGCTTGGCTCTGCTGCGTTCCTGTACAGCGCTTTTTCCGGAATGCTGGGTACCTGAGACATCAATGCAAAAGGCTGCGAACACACGCCTAACGCCGGAAGCGGGTTTCCAACACCACGGCTGAGTTAGTGCGTTCAACGCCCTCCAGGTTCCCAATTTCGTCTAACACCGCGCTCAGCTCCTCAAGAGACTGAGCCTGCACGATCGCTATCAGATCGTACTCTCCACTTACTGAAAATAATTGCGCTACCTGGCTAATGCCCTCGAGTGCGTTGTTTGTTCGCGCTGTTAACTTTTGGGCCACTTTAATAGAGACATGAGCTTCCACCTGGCTGGCAGAAAACGCTCCCCCCAGCTGCACCGCATACCCGGCTATCACTCCGCTGGCTTCCAACCGGGAGATTCTGGTTTGCACCGTTGAGCGGGACAACTGCAAAGCTCTGGCCAGGTCCGTAATGCTGGTTCTGGCATTCTGGCGCAGCAGCATTAGTAGCTTTTGGTCTTTGCTTTTCATCATTGTGCTTAACATCTCCGTTATTTTGATAAGATCATAGCCCATTTCGTGCAAACTGCACCTGCAATCCGACAAAGTCTCAATGCATACTGTCCGGAAACAACGCCAGGTTGCAGCCCATGATTATTCGCCCAATTGCAGACAAAGATCTGAATACCCTTTATCAGATAGCCGAAGAGTCTGGCCCGGGTTTCACATCACTAATGCCCGACAGGGACGCTTTAGCACAAAAAATTGCTCACTCCACGGCAAGCTTTGAGCGCACAGTAACCAGCCCTGGTGATGAACACTACCTGTTTGTGCTGGAAGATGAGGCCACCGGCGACATCCTTGGCACCAGTGGTATTGAGGCAAACACCGGCCATACCCAGCCGCTCTACCATTTCCGACGAAACACTGTAACCCACCACTCGAGGGACCTTGACGTTCGCAAGAGCGTGGAAACCCTCACCCGCTGCAACCACTACACAGGTTATTCCGAGATCTGCTCTCTTTATTTGCGTCCCGAGTTTCGTCGGGCCAATGCGGGCAAACTGCTTTCCCGGGTGCGTTTTCTTTTTATGGCACTTCACCCGGAACGCTTCTCACACAAGATCATTGCCGAAATGCGCGGTGTTTCGGATGCCGCTGGCCAGTCACCCTTTTGGGACTGGCTGAGCACGCACTTTGTTGACATGGAATTTGCCCAGGCAACCCACCTGGTTGGTGCAGGCTACACAGATTTCATTGATGAACTGATGCCCTCGCATCCACTCTATACGTGCCTGATGAGCCCGGAGGCTCGAGCTGTGCTTAGCCAAGTGCATAACAACACCCGGCCAGCCCTAAATATTCTGGAAGCAGAGGGTTTTAAGCACAAAGGATTGATAGACCTGTTTGATGCGGGGCCAACGGTAGAGTGCGCCTTGGCAGAGATACTCAGCGTCAGATCCTCTTCCGAGCACCGCGTTAGAGTGGATGATTACGTTGCAGGCCCCAATGCACTCTTTGGCCGCACCAACCACGAACAAAATGAACCAACGCTGATCGCAAACACAGGAACCGCAAACTTTCGGGCTACCGTCACATCTGAGGTTTCGGAAGGTTCGGATGCGCTGATTATTTCTCGCTCTCTGGCGAAACAGCTTTGCCTTGAAAACGGCGATCCGTCACGCATTTTGCCCCTGAACCATGCAACATCGACGGCACGAAACAGAACTACGGCTACGGAGCTAAGCTATGCATACTGATCGCAACGTCTTGTTCGAAAATCTCTGGCAGGACTATAAAGCTGTTACACCCTCGGCCGCCAAAATCCATCGCATTCTGGGTGCAGAAGAAGGCCATGCCATCATCAACGATCATATCGCCCTGCGCACCTTCAACCTGCAGCCGGTTGGGCTGGATGCTCTCGCGGCGCATTTTCTGGCGTTGGGGTACCGGGAAGGTGGTGAATACCACTTCGAAGGCAAGAAGCTTTATGCCCGACATTATGAACACGCAGACCCCGAAGCACCAAAGGTGTTTATTTCTGAGTTACTGACAGAACAGTGCTCACCAGAGCTTCAGGCTGTGGTAAAAAAGCTGGTTGAGCAAATTACCAAAGAGCAGGTTACCGCAGACAACTTTCTATACTCAGGACGGCATTGGGATCTGGATTCCGGCACCTACCGCCAATTGGTGGAAGAGAGCGAGTATGCAGCCTGGCTCGCGGCCTGGGGTTACCGCGCGAATCACTTCACGGTGAGCGTAAACCACCTGAACAACTTCGAAACAGTGGCCGACATAAACCAGCTCTTGATCGAGAAGGGCTTTTCAGTGAACTCGGCCGGTGGCGAAGTAAAGGGTTCTCCCGAAGAGCTGCTTGAACAGTCATCCACAATGGCCGACCGTGTTCCTATTCAGTTCAGCGACCGCGAAATGACGATTCCCAGCTGTTTCTATGAGTTCGCCTTGCGCTACCAGAAGCCCGACGGCAACCTATACAGCGGGTTTGTTGCAGCCTCAGCCGACAAGATTTTCGAGAGCACCAATGCCGGAATGTAAAGTCTCGAAAATCCACCCGTGTACCAACGGGATAGCTACGCTAAACTAACGCCTTGTTCCCGAACAATCCCACTTGTTCAATGCAACAAGGAGTCACCATGAAGCCTGTCGTCACGCTTTTTCTGGCCTGTTTTCTTGTATTGGCTGGCTGCCAGTCGTTGCCAGGCGAAAGTACGGAAGCAATAGGCCGTGGCGCCATTTTACTGAGCTCCCAACACTGCCTGAGCGAACATCTGAAAGAACAGAACAGGGTTCACTACGGCCCGTGCCTTAAAATTATCAGTGTGGACGGCGACACGCCAACGATCCGCGATGATGGCTTCATAGAATTGCCTGCGGCTGAATCTGCCACCCTTGGTGTCAGTTGTGTGTATCGCCATGCTGATGGCTCACCTATCCCTGTCACCATGGAAACAACTGACTTTCTGGTTACCCCGGATACCTTTACCAAATCGGGTCAACGTTGGTATCTGCATGCACACAAACAAGCGAGGCAAGTTGTTGGTTGTGAGCCAACGCTGTCTCGCTCGATATACCCTACGTACAAAACGGAATGACTGCCGACATCAGTATCGTTTGGCTCGGCGCGCTGGCAAGCCTGTTAGCGGGGCTGGCCACCAGCATTGGCGCTCTGGCGGTATTCTTCGTTAAAGATCTCTCTGCCCGGCTGCAGGACTGCATGCTGGCAGGTGCTGCCGGCGTAATGCTGGCGGCCTCGGTTTTTTCTTTGTTGATCCCCGGGCTGGAATACGGAGAAACACTGCTGGGCTCAACCTGGATGGCAGCACTGCTTGTGATATTCGGTGTTCTGTCCGGCGCGGGGGCTCTGTATTACCTGCACCAGAACTTGCCCCACGAGCACTTCAATCTTGGGCCAGAGGGGCCGGACGCTGCCCATATTCGCCGTATATGGTTGTTTATTATCGCCATTACGCTGCACAACTTTCCCGAAGGCATGGCGGTAGGTGTTGGCTTTGCGGGCGGCGATGTACGCAATGGCTATATATTGGCACTGGGCATTGGTATTCAGAATATTCCGGAAGGCCTAGCCGTTGCATTTTCGTTGGTGGCTATCCAGTACTCGCGGGCTCGTGCCTTTACTATTGCCCTTCTGACAGGGCTAGCTGAACCTATCGGTGGCCTGTTCGGTGCCGCTCTGGTATCGCTGGCAGAACCGATAATGCCCTGGACTCTGGGCTTCGCTGCCGGAGCCATGCTGTTCATTATCAGCAACGAAATCATTCCCGAAACCCACAGGAGCCGCTACAAGGCCCAAACTACCTTCGCACTGCTTATCGGTTTTGTGGTGATGATGTTCCTGGATGTCACCCTAGGCTGAGGCGCCTGCCAGCGCAACAATGTCCTCATACTGATAAACCTGGACAACTTGCTCGGCAACCGACTTACCCCCCAGATTGCAAGCCTCGTTAACCATGGCAGACGCAACGGTTTGTGCCTCGATTGCCCGGTACTTTTCCAGCGGGCCCAACAGCACGCGATTAACCAGCGGCATCGCTTTGGCACCTATCGCTTCCCCGAGGCGGTGATCTGGCCTATCGCCCAACAGTAAACTTGGATGATATATCGACAAATACGAGTAACCGAGGCCCTTCACCGCGTCTTCCAGCTCACCTTTAACCCGGTTGTAGAAAATGGTCGAAGAAGATGATGATCCGATGGCAGACATCAAGATAAACGCACCGGCACCTTCTGCTCGCCCAAGCTCAGCCGCTTGCAGGCAGTAGCCGTAATCTACCTTTCTGAACTGTTCCTGAGAGCCGGCCTTTTTGATCGTCGTACCCAAGCAACAGATAATCACATCTACTTTAAAAAGCTCGGGATGATCTGCCATGCGATCAAAATCCATTTCCTGTTGCTGCAGTTTGGCGTGAATGAGCTCCAGCGCCTTCCGCACAGGCACAACCACCCGTTCAACCTCGTCACGGGCCAACAGGCCAGTGAGAGCCAACCCACCAGTCAACCCGGTAGCACCCAGCAATAACACTTTCATAAGGTTCTCTTTATTTTGCGAATTCTCTATAAATCCTTGAGGTAGTGTAGCCCGGATAGCTGATCCATCTGGCCTCGAATCCAGAAAACACGATCCCGCACGTAGGGCGATGGCGAAGAAACGCTCAACACCTTCGGGTTGGGCAACACTGCAGCCAACCGTGCAGACTGGTTGGCGGACAACTGCCGTGCAGAAATACCGAAATACGCCTTACTCGCAGCCTCAACGCCGTAAATACCCGGGCCAAACTCGGCGATATTAAGATACACCTCAAGAATTCGGCGCTTGGGCCAAACCCCGTCAACCGCGAGCGCAAGCCCAGCCTCCAGAGTTTTACGGACAAAGCTTCGGCCATTCCATAAAAACAGGTTTTTTGCGGTTTGCTGCGTGATGGTGCTGGCTCCCCTTAGCCCGTCACCAGCATGGTACTCCGCTAATGCTTTGCGAATCGCGACAAAATCAACACCCCAATGATCGGGAAACCGCTGATCCTCGCTGGCAACCACCGCGATTGGCATCCAGGGCGAGATATCCGAGAAACTAACCCATTGTTGCTGCACTTCTTTGTGGGGGTTCGCAAGGCTGTAGCTGAGCATGAATGCCGACGTGGGCGGGTTTACAAACCGAAACAAGAGCAGCATCGAAAGGAACAGCAGCACCAGAGCAATGAACACCCAGGCAAAACCACGAAACGCTCTCTTTGGAAGTGATTTACGAGCCATTTAAGCGCCCGGCCCGACTGTTTTCAGCTTCACCCGTGCGCACAACGTTTGCCCCTATTACCCGGAGACAGTGTTGGCGGCACACAGCGTGGAGCGGTGTTTTGCCCGCTTCATCTCCGTCCACCGTCATGGTTTTTGGTTTTGACGTAAGAATGTCGCAACGCTTCCCCTTCAGGTGCACCACTGTGCTGGTACGATCAGGAGACTTTCCACTCAACCGCACCAGCAGGAAAGTGAGTAACAACTGCAACAAAGGGCGCGGCTTCACCGCAATCACATCAAGCAATCCATCATCTGCTGTCGCTTGTGGAATTTCATTCCCGCCCCCGAAAAATGCGCCGCTGGAAACAGCAATCGACAACCAGCGGCCGCGAACGAGCGCCTTGTCGCACGATATTTCCGCAGTAAAACCCCGCTTGGCATTCACTTTTTTTAACAACGCCACCCCATAACTGAAGCGGCCAAACAGTTTTTTAGCTGCGCCCTTAGCTTCGCTGGCCGACAGCGCTCCCAGGCCTATGTGTGCCACATTTAGAAAGATTCTATCCCCAAACTCTGCCACGTCCACTTTTTGCGTGGTGCCTTGCTGGACCAGTTCACATAAAGCGGCAGGATCTTCCGGCAAGGCCAGGTTTCGGGCGAAATCATTGGCTGTACCAGACGGCAACACCGCAAGCGTTGCGTTGTGTTGAAGGCATATCTGGGCGGCGGCATTAACTGATCCATCACCACCAGCCACCATCACTATGTCGCCGGATTGTAGTTGCGCCGTCCAACTCTGATCCTGAAGGTCGCAACACTCCGGGCCTGTGATGCCAGCATTCGCCAACTTTTCAAGCCAAAATTCCTGTCCCTTCTGGCCATCGCCTGCAGCAGGGTTTGCAACCAGCCAATAGGTCATACCATCATGCTCTCTGTAGCAAAATAAAAAAAGCCGGGAACCTCAAGACACCAAAGATACCTCAAACATGCCATGGTGGTCGTTACCATAAGGACACAGGAACTGCTTCCACCTGCTATATTGTCCGACTATAGTTAACTCCTGAACTAAACATCACTAATCGGAAACCAGCAATGATTAAAGATTTGATCACGCCTGTGCGTTCCAAAGCGCAGCTCGCAGCCCTGAAGCTGATAACGAAACTCATTCCAAGCCCGATTCCCAACATGTTCCTGGGGGCGCAGTCTCGGCTCCGGCTGGCTGAGCACATGGCGCATTTTGACTTCAAACGGGTTCTGCTTGTGACCGACGATGTGTTGTTCAAGTTGGGCGTTATTAGCCCCATAGAGGAACACCTGAACGAACTCGGAGTTAAAACTGTTGTATACCACGGTGTGACGCCAGACCCAGGTTTTCTTGTGGTCGATAAAGGGCTGGAAGTGCTCCGCCAGAATGAATGTGACGCTGTATTAGCGATTGGCGGAGGGTCGTCCATTGATGCTGCAAAAGTGATGGCGCTGGCAGCTTCAAACAAAAAAACGCCTCAGGGGTTGGTCGGAATTCTCAAGGCTCGCAAGCCATCTATTCCGCTGTTTGCGATTCCGACTACCGCAGGTACCGGCTCCGAAGTCACAATTGGCGCCGTTATATCTGATGAAACCACACACATTAAACATCTGGTAATAGACCCAAAAGTGGTTCCTTTAGCAGCTGCGCTGGATCCCGAGATTATGGCTGGCATGCCGAAATCGGTAACCGCAGACACGGGCATCGATGCCCTTACCCACTGCCTTGAATCCTGGATCAGTGATTTCTCCTCGCCAGAAACTGAGCTGTACTCAGGTGCCGGCGTGAAACTCGTGTTCAAGTATCTGGAAAAGGCCTGTGAAAACGGACAGGACTACGAAGCCCGTGATGCCATGGCGCTGGCTGCAAACTACGGTGGGTTGGCTCTGAACAAAACGGGGCTGGGCTACGTGCACGCGATTGCTCACCAGCTTGGCACGCAATATGGCGTTCCTCACGGCCGGGCTAACGCCATTGTTCTGCCGCACATACTTGAGGTGAACCGGCACAGCGCACAAGCCCGAATGGCCAAACTGGCCAGGTTGTGTGGTCTTGCCACAGATACAGAGGCAGACTCTCTGGCAACCGACAAGTTCATCCAGCGTGTGAATACGCTGCTTGCAACCTTGCCAATATCCCGTGAAGTGAAAGGTATCAATGAGAAGCACTTCTCTGTAATGGCGCAAGCGGCCATGAAAGAAGCTCACGGAACCTACGCGGTGCCTAAATATCTGAACAAGAATGAGATTATTCAGGTACTCCGCATTATAAGTGGCCATCCTGCATAGCCAAGGTCCCGCCGGAGCGCGCCTAGCCGGGGCGTTTCTGCGACACTACCAGAGCAACGCCTGTGATAGAGACAATTCCGCCGGCAATCGCCAATACGCCCAAGCGCTCATCAAACAGCCAGAAGGCCTCCAGAGCCGTTACCGGGGGGACAAGATAGAACAGGCTTGCCACCTGGGAAGCAGCGCCTCGGCGAATCAACCACATCAAAAGCAGAATCGCGCCAATAGAAACCCCCAAAACCAGCCAGGCCATAGAAAGCTGAAGTTGCAGAGACCAGACTACTTCGCGGGTTTCGAGCATTAGCGCGCCAGCGGCGAAAAGCAAGGCGGCGGCACCGTACTGAATGATGGTGCCAGCCACCAGGTCTGCACCTGTTCCATGGCGTTTTTGGTACACGGTACCCAACGAAATGCCGGCCAGCGCTAGCAGAGCCCATATCAGCGTCCATAATGGAAACGCCTCCCCCGGGTTGCCTGCCCCACCAAACTTTTCAAGCAAAACCAGAGTGACACCCACCAAGCCAAGCCCCAAACCTAGCCACTGCCGCCATGAAATGGCTTCTTTCAATACAAAAATCGCGACGCCCGCGGTAACCAGCGGCTGCAAACCAACCACCAGCGATACTATTCCCGAGGGCATTCCGTCCTGAATGGCATAATACACACCGCCAAGATAGCAGCCATGGACCAGTAGACCGGTTACAGCAAGATGCCCAGCGGACCGCCAGCCAGGCCAGCGGGCTTTAAGGAGACTTGCAAGAACCACAAGCAAGCCAAGGGTGAGAAGCATTCGAATCAGCAGAAGGGTGAATGGCTCGGCATAGGGCAGGCCGTATTTTGCGCCAATAAAGCCCGTACTCCACAGCCATACAAATAAAGCAGGTACAAAGAACGAATAAAAGAAAGATCGCATAAACGACTGCCGGGGTCAGGTATCTGGAACAAAGTGCAGTTTAGAGCCTGAATCGCAAACAAAACAGATACAGCCCCCCGGCCAAGCCACCATTACAGGTGGCTCTGAGGGATCGGTCAGCGGCGATTATGTCGTGAGGATAGATTGCAGTTTCTGTGTCAGCTCTACTGCCTCACTGCCCATAGGAGTCAGGTAACCTCCGTCATCCCGCGTTATCAGGCCTTTGGCAAAAAGGCGCTCCGCGGCATCTACGGTCTCGGGGGCCGCATCACTTTTGTGTACCTTGATTCCAGCTTGGCCTGAGGATGATTCGAATTGCGACAACAGATTAAGCTCGGCAATTGTGTCTGGAGAAAATGGCATGGTATTTCCTTGTCTGGTTTAGTGGTCAGATACTTTGTTTCAAAGTCATAAATTACTCCGATACCCGATTCTTAAAGAATAGCAGTAGAGCCACCATAACCATATCCCGACGGTCAGCTTATCTTATAAAAGCTTAATGAGGCGGCAACAAACCCGATTTAAATCAATAAAAACATAACTTTAAATCCGGAATACGTGTATACAAAGCACCTTACAAGGAATCGGGCATTGCTTGATATTTGTGCATTTTCCCAAATTTGTGCCATTTTTAAATGGAAGCCAAACAAGGAGGAATGATTATGCTTTATTGGGCTGTAGTCTGTCTTATCGTAGCAATTATTGCCGGTGTCCTCGGCTTTGGAGGCATTGCGGGCACAGCGGCGGGCATCGCCAAGGTGCTGTTTTTTATCTTTCTGATTCTTCTGGTGATCACTCTGGTTGCCAATGTTGTTCGCGGGCGGGGACCAAAGATCTAGTTTCTCGCATAGCTCTGATCAATGTTTCGGCCCGGGCGCTCGCTGTACGCCCGGGCTCCTCCATCCCTCCTCTCAGTAACATTTCACCGACAAGCCGTAATATCATTTATGCTCGGCAACGCCGTATAATCTTCAATCTGCCTGATTTAATATAACGAACAGCAAGATTATTGATTGCGCTTTCCGTGAGTAGCTAATGACAAGCCCCCAACAACTCGCCTTGCCGGTACTTATCGCCTTGATCTGGCTCTCTGCACCCGCTGCAGCAGACAGCATCAAGCGTATTGTGCATCCGGATGGCAGAGTTGAATTTACCAACGTAAAAAGTAACAGCCCCGGGCGAGCCTCCACCAAAAGCGAAACCGTATTCCGCTACAAAGACGATAACGGCGTCGTTGCTTACACCAGCACCCGGCCTTCGGTGGCAGATTTCGATGTTATCAGCTTCCACTGCTACGCCTGCGACCCGGATTCTCGGGTGAATTGGCGTACTACCCCGCTATTCGCTGGTCGCTACGAAACAGAAATCAAGACAGCTGCCCAAGAGTATGGTGTTGACCCGGCACTGGTGCGTGCGGTGATTCATGCGGAGTCTGCGTTCAATGAAAAAGCACTCTCCCCCGTCGGTGCCCAGGGGCTTATGCAGTTGATGCCAGGCACAGCTTTGGAAGTCGGCGTGCAGAATGCCATGGTGGCAGCAGACAACATCCGTGGTGGCGTTACCTACCTCGCAAAAATGCTGGAACGCTTCAAGGGTGATACCCGGTTAGCCACTGCGGCATACAATGCCGGGCCAGGTGCCGTAAGCCGTTACGGAGGGGTTCCTCCCTATGCTGAAACCAAGGCTTACGTTGAGCGGGTCGGCATATTGCGCGAGCGCTATGCCAGCAACTGACCAGATCACCGGAAGCCCCATCCTTGGGAGCTTCCGGGTTTCACTTCAAGATTACTCAGAGGCTGCAATCAGGCTGGCGTTGCCACCGGCCGCGGTTGTATCCACGCAAAGATGGCGCTCAATCACAAAGCGCTGATCGAGCATATGCTCGGTGATCAGTGGGATCAACGCGCCATCGCGCTTGGCCAGGGCCTCACGATACTTGCGTAGCAGGGCCTGATCGGCACAGCTTACAACAGCCTCAAAGCCACCAGCACTCGCCAGTGCTTCCGGGTCCAAAAGCCCTTCAATGCCCACTAGCGGTAACCCGGCTTGGGCAGCCCGCGCTACAACATCTTCAACACCTGGGGCGATAACCACCACTTTATTACCCTGAGACAATGCCATAGAGGCTTGTGCCAAGGCAGTTTCCTTGTCTGGCCCCAAGCAAAGCACGATTCCACGGGCGTGATTGGACAGGCGGTTAAGCTCTCCTGTTGGCCCTGGCAGTTCTTCTGCCTTGGCATCCAAAGGTTCTGGGACCTTACCAAAAACAGGCTCCATAGCGTCCACTCTGGCCTTCGGCGCAGCAACGGCAAGCTTGCTCAAGCTACCGATCAGACCATCCAACTTCTTCCCATCAATGGCTTTCGCACCAGGCTCAGCCGGGCGCTCAACACTGGCGCCTTTCAGGAAGCGTCGAAGGTACTGAGGGCCACCTGCTTTTGGGCCGGTTCCGGAAAGACCTTCACCACCAAATGGTTGGGAGCCAACAATCGCGCCAATCTGGTTACGGTTAACGTAAGTGTTGCCAACTTTAATGCGGGCGACAATATGATCAACACGGTTATCAACCCGGCTGTGGATACCGAACGTCAGGCCATAGCCTTTGGCGTTAATCGCATCGACAACCTTGTCGATCTCTTTGGCTTCAAAGGTTGCCACGTGCAGGATCGGCCCGAACACCTCTTCTTCAAGCTCTTCGATCCCGTTAACTCTGAGCACGGCCGGTGACACATACAGGCCTTTTTCAGGCACCGGGAGTTTTTTCAGCATGCGACCTTCGCGCTCAAATTTTTCGCAGTGATCGACAATTTTCTTGCGGGCAGCCTCATCGATCACCGGCCCCACATCTGTCGATAGCGCCCAAGGATCACCAATACCCAGCTCCTCCATGGCTCCGTAGAGCATTTCCAGCAGGTTCTCGGCTATGTCTTTCTGCACATACAACATACGCAATGCGGAGCAACGTTGGCCCGCACTCTGGAACGACGACGCCAGAACATCACGAACCACCTGCTCCGGGAGCGCTGTTGAATCTACGATCATGGCGTTGAGCCCACCGGTCTCCGCCACCAGAGGTGCGTCTGGCGCCATGTTTTCGGTCATAACCTTGTTGATTCGCTGAGCGGTTGCCGTGGAGCCGGTGAAACAGACGCCTGCAACTCTGGAGTCAGACGTGAGGGCAGTACCCACGGTCGCGCCTGTGCCCGGAAGAAGCTGAATAGCATCTTTTGGAATGCCCGCTTCGTGCATCATTTCCACCACACGAAAAGCCAACAGCGATGTTTGTTCTGCTGGCTTGGCAACTACCGCGTTACCCGCCGCCAGGTTTGCAAGAACCTGACCGGCAAAGATGGCCACCGGGAAGTTCCAGGGCGAAATGCAGCAAATAATGCCACGAGCTTCGCCGTTGTCTTTGTTGCGCAGACCTTCGTTGGCGTAGAACTGTGCGAAATCCACCGCCTCGCGAATTTCAGCAACACCATCCAGCAATGATTTACCGGCTTCCCGGGTCGTCAGCGCAAACAGTTCGTGTACGTTTTCTTCAAGCAGATCACCTACTTTTCGCACACAAGCAGCACGATCTTCCGCAGACGTGGCCGACCAACTGGCAAAACCTTGTTCTGCCGCTGTAATGGCTGCGTTAACATCGGCTTCATTGGCATGGGTAATGTGCCCAACCAGATCGTCCGGGTTGGCCGGGTTTGTTACTTCCAGCACGTCTGTGCCGGTAACGGTGCCGGCGATCAAAGGCCCACCGGTCCATAGATGGCTGCGGAATGCTCCGCGACCTTCATCAATTCGGGCAACGGTCACCGGATCGGTAATATCCCAGCCTTTTGAGTTACGACGCTTGGCACCAAACAGTTCCGTTGGGGGCACAATTGCCTTGCTGGAAAGATTCTTCCCAAGCTCCTGAACCGTATCGATCGGATCCTTCGCGATCTCTTCTGGGGTGATGCTGGTGTCGACAATCTGGTTGACGAAAGAACTGTTGGCGCCGTTTTCAAGCAAACGGCGCACAAGATAAGCCAGCAGGTCGCTGTGCTTGCCTACCGGCGCGTAGATTCGGCAGGGCACTCCGCTTTCGCTGAGAACCTGGTTGTGCAGGGATTCACCCATGCCGTGGAGACGCTGGTATTCATAATTCTTCAGGCCCGCAGCGTTGGCCAGCTCACGAACCGCGGAAACAGAGTGCGCGTTGTGGGTGGCAAACTGCGAATAGATGCGGTCGCTCATGCCAATCAGCTTTTTGGCGCATGCAATATAGGCAACGTCACTGCATGCCTTGCGGGTGAACACAGGGAAGTCGGTCAGGCCCATGACCTGGGCGCGCTTGATCTCCGCATCCCAGTAGGCGCCTTTTACCAAACGCACCATGATGCGACGATCAAGCTTTTCAGCGAGTGCGTACAACCAGTCAAGGGTATGGGACGCGCGTTTGGCAAAGGCCTGGACCACAACACCAAAGCCTTCCCAATTAGCCAGTGTGGGGTCGGACATTATGGCTTCGATAACATCCAGAGAAAGATCCAGCCTGTCCTGTTCCTCAGCGTCAATATTGAAGCCCATGTTGGCGGCGGCCGCCTTTTTGGCCAACTCAAGGGCGCGGGGAACCAGCTCATTCATTACCCGCTCTTTTTGGCCATATTCGTAACGGGCCAGCAGCGCAGAGAGCTTAACCGAGATACCGGGGTTTTTACGCACATCGCCCTTACAGTTTTTGGCAATGCTATCGATGGCTTGTGAGTAGGACTCGAAATAACGACGGGCATCGGCATCCGTACGCGCCGCCTCACCCAGCATATCGTACGAATAGGTGTACCCCTTCGCCATGTAGGATTCGGCTTCACTCTGGGCTTCTTCAATGTCGCGGCCCAAAACAAACTGGCGCCCCATTTCCTTCATGGCCTGACCGGCAACCGTACGAACGACGGGTTCACCGAGGCGCTTGACCAACTTGCGCAGCGTGTCACCTACCGTATGGCGATCAGAGTCCTTCAACAGGTTGCTGGTCATCAACAGCGCAACGGTGGTGGAGTTGATAAATGCCGAGGTGGCTTTACCTACGTGAGCACCCCAGTTGCCAGAGGTAATCTTGTCTTCAATCAGCGCATTGATGGTGGTGTTATCCGGCACCCGCAACAGCGCCTCTGCCAGGCACATAAGCGCGACGCCCTCTTTAGTAGTAAGGCCGTACTCTGCGAGGAATTTTTCCATGATGGTGGATTTGGCACTCTCCCGAACACTACGCACCAAATCAGCCGCGCGGGCAGAAATCATTTTGCGATCGGCTTCAGACAACTGAGCATCAGCAATCATCTCGTGGATGACTTTGTACTCATCTTCGAGATAGTAATCGCGAACCGCCTGCCGGCTGCTGGCTAGCTCGGGAGCCAATGATTGCTGCGATATCATAGTTGTACCCTCTCAGTTGTTTATCTTTACCGCATTCTACCGACAACAGCATAGACTGTTTGACTGTAAGCGCCGAAGTTACCCGCCAATATGGCCGTATTGAGCTTCATAAATGTATTAATTCTCTGACATGAAATACAATTTCAGCCAATTCGACCACGCGCGGTGGCTTGGAACCGCCCAAAACCCTTGCGGCATATGGCATTTATAGCCTACAGCATAGTGCCCCTGCTCAAGACTTGCCCAAAAGTCGCGGATTTACGTTTGTAGAGGACAGAACAACATGAACGAGCTGGACCGAATAGATCACTCCATCATTCGTGAGTTGCAGAAGAATGCGCGAATTACGGTTACTGAGCTTGCGTCGAAGGTGGGTTTATCCAAAACCCCGTGTCAGGTGCGCATGCGGCGGCTTGAAGAACAGGGGTTTATTACCGGCTACACCGTGCTGGTTAACCAGACAAAGTTAGGGCAAAGCCATATCGCCTTTGCTCAGGTTACGCTGAACGACACCAGCAGCGAGGCGTTGAAGGCGTTCAATACCGCCGTGAAGAAGATATCCGCCATTGAGCAGTGCCACATGATTGCCGCCAATTTTGATTACCTGATGAAAGTGCGGACACGCAACATGGCCGAGTACCGACAGGTATTGGGTGAGCAAATTTCCGCCCTGCCCCATGTGCTGCAAACCAGCACTTTTGTGGTAATGGAGAATGTGAAGGATGCCGGGCTTTGAAAGCCCTATTTGTTCACTCTGGCCAGGCCCAATGCAGACACTGTTAACCCCAACTCCCCGCGATACATCGCGTTGCCGATACCCAGCACAATGTTCTCCACGGTAAAGTTGGAAGAGACGGCACTGGCCCCACCGGTTGAGCGAGACTCCAGAACAAGCACCAGCCGCAGTAGATCCAGAAGGCGGATAACCAAATCGAGAGTGCCGAAGTCTTCCGGAGCATCGTCAATCCGGGCAATGACATAAGCTTTGGCAGATTCCACAACGAAGGCTTCGTGGCTGGTTAAATGCTCTATTCCGAGGTATTTGATGGATTCAACGCGCTGATGCCGCTCTCGTCTGATAGCCTCCATACACACTTGCCCGGAGTTTTCCGGCAAGTCACCCTGGCGCAGAAGACCGGCGAGCCGAAAGTCCACCTTACCCTCACTCCGCATCTGTTCGTATTCGTTTTTCAGCCGCTCTTTTGCGTGGGGGAAATACCGACGAACTGCCGCTTCCCGCGCTCGCTCCAGGTCTTCAGTTGTAGCCAGGTTCACCAGCGAACTCATCACTCGCACGCAGTGGAGCAAGTGCTCCCAAATGGCTGGTTCAATGGATTCGGGATTATCGGGAAGAACCCGTTTTATGGACACAAACTCGAAATACAGAGCCGTCACTTTCTGCTCCGAGAAGTCAGAAGTGCGGATAATTCTGCGCAACCCGAGCTTTTCAATATCGCCCAGCAGGCTGGGCATCAGCATCAGAACGTAATGTTTCGCGCCTTCTGAAATGGGCATAACTGATTGCAGCTCCGATTGAGGTATATCCATACCATAGCATCAAGATGTTTCTCTCGCTTAAGGGAAAAACATCTCGGTTTCCGGGCAGGTTACTGTTTACTATCCCACTGCAACTTACCGATTCAGGGACGATATCAATCGATGGCGTCACAACGCTTCCGGTATTCCGCCGGCATTATCAGGAACGGCATTCCCATCTTCAAGGTAGAGGCACTACTTATTGAGGCGCCTCTTGTACAGGCTCTATCTCTGGCAACAAAAGGGGTCAACTTCACATCAAGCCCAGTAGAGCGTGTCGGGCCACTGGCTGGTCATTTCAACTTACTGCAGCATAAAGGCATGGTAATACAGCTGGCGCTGTTGCAATGTACCCAGGGTTGCAGAGGTACACGCTTATAGCCTCCCACACGCCAGTAGAAATCACCTACCAAATAACTGAAGCCGGATACTTTGAGCACGCCAGCTATCCAGACATTGATCAGCGCAACAGTGGTATTTCCGAGTATTGGGAAAGCTTATCCCTGGGAGAAAACTACAGCTTTGCTCTGTATGAGCCGGTGGCGGGGTTTGTAATGGTGGATATGGCGCCTGTTTACGAAAAAAGCCGGGCTTTTTATGAGGCTTCGCGGTAATAAAAAAGCAGGCCGGCATGTTTTGCCGGCCTTGTGACGTGCTTAGGCGCGGCTAAGAAACTTCCGCTCTTCCACGTTGATCTTGATGCGATCGCCGGTGGAGATATGCTCAGGAACCTGGACAACCAGGCCTGTTGCCATTCTTGCGGGCTTGGTACGAGCCGTTGCTGACCCACCCTTTACTGATGGGTCTGTCTCTTCAATATCAAGCTCAACAATCGGTGGCAGTACCAGTGCAACCGGTGCATCACTGATCAGAATCACCAAAATGCCCTGGGTATCTTCAGTGATATACAACAGCTCGTCAGCAATGGCTTCCCGGTTCAGGCTGTACTGGGTGAAGTCTTCGCTATCCATGAAGACGTATTCGTCGCCATCGGAATAGGAGAAAGTAGCTGGCCTGCGCACAAGATCGGCAAGGTTCAGCATGTCGGTATCTTTGAACGTCTCGTCGATCTTGTTACCCGTTACCACATCGTACATACGCATGCGGTAGAGACTGCCGCCAGCACGGCCCTGGGGAACAGAGCGATCAATATCCTTGACGAAATAAACCCGACCTTCATATTCAACTGCAGAGTTTTTCTTGATTTCACTTGCTCTAGGCATCTTTTAAAGCTCCAAAACAATCTCGAAACGCATCCATACCGGGCAAAAGCCGGCGTGCTTTACACCCGGTAATTCTACCCTCAGACGTGCCCTGCTGATACAGGGCAAGCCGATACTATAGGCCATTCAGTTAAAAGCTTCCTGAGGCGACAAGCAGATTCGCATAAGAAATAGCAATTTGATGTAAGCTATGCACCATTGTGACCATCGTCTTTGCATTGGCCTGATTGAAGGCCAACGCACCACGCATGGTCGGCACGCTGACGGCTAAACTGAAAGGTGTTATGAAAGTACCCAAGAGATTACAACCCTTGGTCGACGACGGCCTGGTGGACGAAGTGCTTTACCAGCTTATGAGCGGCAAAGAGGCACAGGTTTACGTGGTGCAATGTGGCGACCAGGTGCGCTGCGCCAAGGTATTCAAGGAAGCAAAAAAGCGAAGCTTCAAGCAGGCCGTTGAGTATCAGGAAGGCAGAAAGGTGCGCAACACCCGCCGGGCACGGGCCATGAGTAAAAAGACACGCTACGGTCAGAAAGAACAGGAAGATGCATGGCTCAACGCCGAAGTGGATGCCCTGTACCGGCTTGCGGAAGCCGGCGTGCGCGTTCCGGAACCCAAGGGCTTTGTAGACGGCGTGTTGCTGATGGAACTGATTGCCGATGCCGACGGCAAAGCGGCCCCGCGGCTGGATGACGTAACTCTCACTCCGGAAGAAGCAAGGGACTACCACGGCCGGATAATCGCAGAAATTGTGCGGATGCTGAGTGCCGGGCTGATCCACGGTGACTTGTCAGAATTCAACGTGCTGGTCGACAGCAATGGGCCGGTGATTATTGACCTTCCCCAGGCGGTCAACGCAGCAGGAAACAACAACGCCGAGCGCATGCTGGAAAGGGACGTGGATAACATGCGCCGTTATTTCGCCAAGTTCGCACCTGACCTACTGGTTACCGATTATGGCAAAGAGATCTGGGCACTTTATGAAAGCGGCGATCTGCATCCCGAAAGCAAACTGACAGGCTGCTTTGAGCACGATACTGCCAGCGCCGATGTAGAAGAGCTTATGGCGGTGATTGACGCCGCTAAAGAAGAAGAAAGGGATCGAATAGAGCGCATGCTGGATGATGACGAGGATTAACCCTCGTCACCCAAACTCTTACCAGGCAAGCCAGATAACGTGTTTTGCGCCTTTGCCAGGGCGGTGGGCGCGCACGGTTACTGCCTCTGCCGAAAGCCCGGCGCGCTTCAGGCGCTCGGTAAATGCAGGATCCTGCCCGGCTGACCAATAAGCCAGAATTCCCTCAGGCCGCAGCGCCTCTTGTGCTGCGGCAATGCCTGCTGCTGAATACAACCAGTCATTTTCTTTTCGCGTCAGCCCCTCAGGGCCATTGTCGATATCCAGCAAGATGGCGTCGTAACTGGCAGGTGAAGCCTTGATAAGCTGCACCACATCACCAATATGCACCTTGGCACGAGGGTCTTTGAGCGGATACCCAGAAGCACTACCCAAAGGGCCGAGGTTCCACTGTTCCACCTCCGGCACCAGCTCGGCAACGGTTACTTCGGCGGTATCGCCCAGAGACTCTAAAGCGGCTGCGAGGGTGAACCCCATGCCAAGCCCGCCTATAAGCACTTTTGGTGCGGGATGATCTGCAATACGTTCGCAGGCCAGTGTGGCCAACGCATCCTCGGAGCCGTGCAAGCGGGTGTTCATAAGCTCGCCGCTCTTGCCGGCAATACGGATAGAAAATTCTTCGTTGCGCTGCAGAAGTCGCAGCTCGGAGCCCTTTCCGGGAATAATCGCAGTGCCTAGCAACTCAAAGCGAGCCATAAAAACCTCTGAAAAGGATTCAGGCGCGCTCACCAAGGCGGCGCCCAACCCAGGAATGATATAACCTCGCCAGCGTAGGCCGAATCAAGGGCAAGGAAATTAGCCATGCCAAAGGTTTCAGCAAGAAAACTCGCGACATAAGCAGTATGTAGGCATCCATCTCACGGTGAATTTCACCCTGATCATCTTTTACATGCAGCTCGCGAAGTGCCTTGTAGGGATCCACGCCCTGCTGTCGTAGCTCCTCATCACGGCCCGTGATGTCCAGCCACTCAACCGAGTCTCCGGTTCTTCCTGCGAGCTTTTCATACCAGCGCCGATCCCTGACACAAACGGGACATGAGCCGTCATAGAAAACGATCAGTTTACTTTGCGACTTACTCATAAGTGCCCTCCAGTCATAAAGAAAGCCTGAAAGGTACTCTATCACACCACCAGCCCTGGTTTTGCTCAGGCGGCAGGCTCCGTTCCTGAAGCAGTCGGTTCATCCTGGTGCTTGTTTTCGCTCCGCGCCACAATTGCAGTGCCCACCAGGTCTCCTGTCACGTTCAGCCCGGTCGCGCCCATGCCAACCAGGGCATCAATGGATACCAGGAGTGCGACTGTTTCAATAGGCAGCCCAACTTGAGCAAACACCGTCGCGATCATCACAATTCCTGCGCCGGGCACCCCTGCCGTACCTATGGATGTAAGCGTGCCAATAAGCACAATCTCCGCCATGGTCACCAGGTCCAATGGAATACCCACCACATTGGCTGCAAACACCGCTGAAATCGCGATACGAATGGCCGCTCCATCCATATTTATGGTGGCTCCCAGCGGCAGACTGAAGCCGTATATTCGCTTGGGTATGCCCAGGCTTCTTGCAGCATCCAGCGTCAGCGGCAGCGTGCCGGAACTGCTCTGAGTGGCAAACGCGGTAGCCATAGGTGTGCGAGCTGCCCGGAAGAACTCGCGAATACCCACCCCATAAAACCGCATCAAAATGCAGTAAACAACCAGATGCACAGCCAGCGCAATATAGAGCACCATCACCATGTCGCCCAACGCCAATATGGTGGCCATACCCTGCTCACCTGCCGTCTTGGCTACAATCGCGAATACACCGATGGGGACGTACTGAAGAACGCCAGCCATAACCTTCAAGGTGATCTCGTTGAGCCCTTCGACAACTTTAAAAAGATGCTCGCCAAGCTCTGCATGTGCCTCACTCTCTCGCAACTTCAGCAGCGCAATACCGAACACAATGGCAGTGAAGATGATTCCCAACAGGTTCAGCTCAGTAAACGCCGTGAAAATATTGTCGGGCACAATTCTCAGCAGCACACTCACGAACCCGGGGTTGTCCGGCACGTTTACTTCAGCGTTTTCGTCCAGAGCAATGCCGCTTCCCGGCTCAAGAAGCGTTGCCACCAACAAGCCGACCACAATGGCCAAGGCTGATGTCATCACGTAAAACCCGAACAGTTTCCGCCCTACACGCCCCATGCTTCCAATATTCGCCTGATTGATACCAACCATCAGCGTAAACAGTACGATAGGCACAATAAGAAACTTGAGCAGTCGCAACAGAAGCTCGCCGAAAGGCGCCAACCAATCTGCCGCTTGCTGGCCACCGATCAAACCCACCGCTACGCCCAGTACCAACGCTATGCTTACGCGAAGAATGAGGGAGGAATTCAGATACTTGTTAAAAAGGGCCCTCATCAGATAGCCCCCTGTGAAGTTGTTGAGTACATCAGCATGATATGAGTCCTGATCCGGGATGGCGCCGATTGTGGTGGAAATTATCCGACAGGTAAACCGCAAGCCTATTTCTGTAGCTGCCGAACATCCGCCAAAAACTGGTCAACCACCGCCGAGGTTGTCGCCCAGGAACACATAAGACGAGCGCAACCGCCGATAAAGTTATAAAAGCGCCACCCTTTTGCCCGCAAAGCCGCCTGCAGAGGCTCGGGCATTTCCACAAAAACACCGTTTATTTGCCGTGGGTATCGGAGCGTGATGCCCGGCAACCCCGCCAACCCGTCAGCCAATCTTTTTGCACTGGCATTCGCGTGGCGGGCATTGTCCAGCCACACGTTATTCTCCAATAAACCACACCAGGGCGCAGAGATATACCGCATTTTGGAGGCCAGCTGCCCTGCCTGCTTGCAGCGCCACTCAAAATCCTCGGCCAGTGCCTTGTTGAAGAAAACCACCGCTTCACCAAGGGCCAAACCATTCTTGGTTCCGGAGAAACACAACACATCAACACCCACTTTCCACGTGATTTCGGATGGATGCACATCCAGCGCCGCCACTGCATTCGCAAAGCGCGCACCGTCCATGTGGATATTCAGCTTGTACTGATCCGCCAGCGTGCGGATTTCCCGAAGCTCATCCGGGGTATAGATTGTGCCAACTTCCGTTGCTTGGGTGAGGCTCAGCGCTTTGGGTTTGGGGTAATGAATATCCGTGCGCTTGGTCACCAGGTGTTCAATGCTTTCAGGGGTCAGCTTTCCGTTTTCACCCTGCCCCAGCAATAGCTTGGCACCATTGGAGGCGTACTCCGGCCCGCCACATTCATCGGTTTCAATGTGCGCCAACTCATGGCAGATCACGCTATGGAAAGATTGCCCAATAGATGCCAATGCCAGCGAGTTGGCAGCCGTACCGTTAAATACAAAATAGACATCACAATCTGTATCAAACAAAGCCCGCAGGCCATCGGCCGCCCGCTGTGTCCAACTGTCCTCACCGTATGCTGGCTCGTCTACGCGGTTTGCCGCCTCCATGGCTTTCCAGGCCTGCGGACAAACACCACTGTAATTATCGCTGGCAAACTGTTCTGACCGTGACACGGCAACACTCCTCAATCGGGTGGTTAAATGCTCTGGCTTTTGGTTTCAGCAATGCCTTTCGCTGTTCGTTCAAAGGTCAGCGCAATACGCTCGAACATGCCCTCAACGGTTGCAGTTTGTGCATCGGGTTCTCTGGCGGCGTGAATCGCCGTCAACAACTCCGCACTCACCTCTCTAAACCGAGGGTTCTTTTTACCTCGGGAACTCACCAGATAGGTATCTGCAAGTACCTGCTGCCACTCGGCGAGTTTTGCGTCTACCTCAGCACTACGATGGTTCTCGATGCGCCTTCTCAGGCGAATGGACATGTGGCCAATGTTCAGGCCGGTGAAGCCCAAGTCTGTCATGTGACGGTTTGGATTGCCCGACCCCTGATCGTAATTGGCCAGCCGCAACAGGCGCTCGCCCATGCGCCCATTAAGCCAGTTCTCCGGGCGTCTCTGATAATCAATGCTGGTAAGGTCGCGGGCCGTTGCCTTCAGCAGCCGCCGTTGCATGAACTGCCCATCCAGAGGGGTGATCAGCTTGAACACCCAGTAGAGAATACTGATGCCCACGAACAACCCCAGAGCATTACTGGTGGCCGTGTCAGCATTGAATGCCATGTGGTTTCCAGGCTGAACGATCAGTGTGAGCGGGATACAAATGCCCAGGCCATAGGGCAAGGTCGGCCGCTCTGCAAGGGCCAGCAAACCAATAAAAAATGGGCCGGCAAGCACCAGCACCAGTATTTCGAAATCCCCACTGCTTTTTGCAAGCAATCCCAACCCGTAAATCAGCGCCACCGGAATAGCCACCACCACACTGAGCAACAGGCGCCGCAGCATGTTAATCAACACCGCCAGCGAAAACCGGGCAAACACAATGGAAAACACAACGGGCATGATCATCAACATTATGGCCGCCGGGCTACCTGTGCTCATCCATACCCCGGCCCCAACTGCGAACACAACGGCGGTCCTGAAACCATTTACAACGCCTATCAAGGGGTCTCTGTGGGTTTTCAGCTTGGACGCCTTGAGCAGGGTCTGGTCGCGATTCTCCAGCGCATTATAAGCCCGCAGCACCATAACCAGATCCGCCACCAACTCCACTGCGGTCTGGGTGAGGCGTATAACGATGGCAGATTCGTTTACATAGGCTGCCTTGTGTTCCAAAAGCGCCCGCCTGAGTTCCTGGGCCTGGTTGTAGGATTCTTCGTAACTGGGGGCCTCGGCAATAGCGATGAAGAGCATCCGCATATCTTTGAGCAACACACCAAATGCAGGCGACACCAGTTCCGGATGGTTACGGGGGAAGCGCCCCATTATCTGTGTGACCGCGAGCAACGACATCACCTTGTTAACCAACAGGTGTGCAGCCCGGCTGCGTCCCGGCCCTTCCGGGCCTTCGTAGGCGACTGCACTGGAGTCATCGTTCAGCACAATCAGCGTTTCCAGGATCTGATCCGCATGCTGGTGGCGCTGTTCATGGGTACTATTCGGGTCCAGTTCCAGCGAGAGGTATTCAAGGGTTTTGTTAATGACATTCCGGGCATGGTCGCGAAGGCTTTCCTTAACTGTGACCGGCCACAGCAGGCGGCTAACCAACATGGCACAGAGGGCACCCACACTGATTTCACTTATACGGGACTGGGCAATATCAAACACCGCACGGCCATCGTTCGCATTGGGATCCGCCACAACCATAATTACGACAAGGCCAGCCGTCATTCCGGACATGGCAAAGGCGTAGATAAAGTTGGCGTTATGCACCATAGACGATGCTGCAGAGTTAAGGCCTATCCAGAGGGTGAGGCAGGCGAGCGCCAGCAGCGGATACGGCATAAACAACGCCAGAATTAAAATCCCTGCGCCGCCGCCGACCACCGATCCGGAGATCTGGCAAAGGGCTTTCTCAATCACCAATCCGCTTTCGGGGCGAATCTGCAGAAAGACAGCAGACACCACTGCCCAGTAGGGTCGATCGAGCTGCAAATACATAGACACGAACAACGCCAGCGCCATGGATATCACCCCTTTCAGGGCAAATATTACCGCGTGCCTGTTCGGGGTAAAAAGCTGTGTCGCAAGTTGCGGGAGCGCCAGAGATGCCACGTTACTACTCTTTGTCCGGCGCTTTTTCCATGTCTGTTTCCAGATAAATGGAAACCGTCATGCCCGCACTGATATTGAGATCTTCCGGGAAGGGATCAAGTGCAATATCAACAGGTATGCGCTGAGCCAGCCGCACCCAGTTAAACGCTGCCTGCACCTTCGGCAACATCAGGCTGTCGCTCGTAGTATTTGAATCGGCAATTCCACGGGTAATACTGACTACTTCACCGCTCAGTTTTTCGCCGCCCGAAAGCAGGGTAATTCGAGCTTTTTGCCCTACGTGCACCTGCTGCAACTTGGTTTCTTCAAAATACCCGGTCACATAAAAGGAATCATTATTGATGAGCGATAAAACCGCCTCACCTCTGGACACATAATTTCCCCGGCGCAGGCTAAGGTTATTAACGATGCCGCTTTCCGGCGCCAGCACTTGAGTGCGTTCCAAATCAATCCGGGCCGTATCGAGTTCCGCTTGTGCGAGCAGGTAACTGGCCTTCGCCGCCTCGGCGCGAATGCGGTAAGCCTCCAGACTTTCCTCACTGATCGACTGAAGATCAGCCATGCGCTGTCGGCGCTCATACTGATGTCTGGCCAAGTCCCAACCCGTTCGCTCCTGAGCAAGCCGCGCATTGCTCTCGGCAAATTTTGCCCGGTAACGAGTGTCGTCAATTGTGAACAGAGGATCCCCCTTATTCACAAGCCGGTTATTTTTAACGCTCAACTCGGTTACCCAGCCGGACACATCGGGAGCGATGGTGATGATATCCGCACGAATTCGTCCGTCCCGCGTCCAGGGCGAATAGAGATAGTGATCCCACACCCAGGTTCCGGCAACAACCGCGGCAGCCACCACAAGCAATGTCAGTCCAATACGCCCTAGCTTTCCCATGAGTGCCCTTTAATTCGCGAACAGATAAACAATAGCAGCCAACCAGCAGACGAACATCGCCACATCAAACCAGGCTTTCTTCCAGATGTAGGTACGCAGGCCCATATAGTGCAAAACACCCCGCGTGATCGCCGCCATAATGAACGCCAAGGGCAGCAGCAGCACAAAGGGGCTGAACAGCATTCCACCAAGACTCATTTCGTGAAGCATGTCACCCCTGCTACTGCCGCTGTGCCATCGTTATTTTTACGATTAAGTGTTTGATGATAGGTGCGATTTAAGCATCTCGCCAACTAGCGTATGCTAGCAATCCGAGAGTTTTTCCGCAGCCTGAATTTGCTCTGATCCGACACTACAGGTTTGAGATTACAGCAATCAGCCGGCACATACGCACGAAGCAGGTCCAAGACAATGTCGTCAGCCTCTGTATTTGCACTATTCGCCGTGGGTTTCATCGCACTGGCCGTGTTCTATCTGTTCTTCTATCGCACCTGGCGCCGCGAGCGAGAACTGCAACAGCCCTTCCCCAAAGCTTGGCGAAAACACCTTCAATCAACGGTGCCGTTGTATCGCCAGTTGCCAACACCACTGCAGAAAGCCCTAAGGGATCAGGTTCAGCTATTCATCGCCGAAAAGAACTTTTACGGGTGCGACGGTTTTGAGGTAGACGATCGCGTTCGCGTAGCCATTGCGGGGCACGCATGCCTTCTCACGGTGAAGCGATCTTATGGGGACTTTGATGATGTTCGCAGCATCCTTGTTTACCCGGATGTATACCGAGCGCAGACATCAGAGCGCGATGGCATGGTGGTTGGCGTAAGCGATCAGATCAGGGCCGGGGAAGCATCATCATTGGGGCAGGTAGTATTAGCTTGGTCGGAATGTGAAAACGGGGCGATGCGTGCTGGCAGCGAACACAATGTGATTCTGCACGAATTTGCCCATCAACTTGATTACCTGGATGGATCAGCAGATGGTGCTCCGCCCCTTGGCGGCGAGCAGGCCAAAGAGTGGCAGGAGACTATGACCATTGCTTACGACAACCTTCGCCACTCCCTGATGCATCGGAGCACAAGCTGGCTTGATCCTTATGGCGCAACAAAGCCAGCTGAGTTCTTTGCGGTGCTGACAGAAACCTTCTATCAGCAGCCGCAACATCTGAAAGAACAGCAGCCGGCAGTGTATGACCTACTGCGGGATTTCTACAAAATCGATCCTGGAGCGTTGGCCCCAAGCTGATCCTGCGCGGCGAAATTTTAACCGTTAAGGCCCAGGCTCTGCGCGTCCTTCTCGATGCTGCGGTCCAGCAACTCAAGATAACCCGCTTTGGTTTTCACTTTTGTTTGGGCGTGGGCTCTCATATTCAGTTTACGGAAGCCTTGGGCGAGTTCGTTCGCACGGTTCATCAGCTGGTCCGGAGCAACCACTTCATCCAGGTATCCTGCAACCACAGCACCTTCAGGGTTGTATATTTCGGCATTGATCACCGAACGGTAAAAGTGCGCTGGCGCCAGGCGGTGGCGGGCAATCTCAATACCTGCATGGTGCATGGTCATGCCGATCGCCACTTCGTTCAGGCCCAGCTTGAAGCTGCCCTCAACACCTACACGGTAATCAACAGAAAGCAGAACAAACGCTGCTTTGGCGAGGGCATGACCACTGCAAGCACCAATAATGGGGTATGGAAATGCCGCCAGACGGCGGGTGAACTTTGAGCCCGCTGTCACCAGGGCACCCGCTTCTTTCATGCCCTTTTGCATTTCTTTCAGATCGTAGCCGCCGGAAAAAATACCAGGCTGTCCGGTCAGGATAACGACTGCTTTATCCTCTTCTGCCTGATCAAGGGCTTTGTGCAGCTGTTCAAACACGTCGTGGCTCAGGGCATTTACCTTGCCGTTGTTGAGCACTACGGTCGCAACACCATCATTGAGTGAGTAGCTTACTAAGTCGGTCACCGGCGTTTCCTCTTGGTGGGGATTAGTCTGATTTCGCAGAACTTTGCCAGCTTATGCCTGCAGCCACAAATCATTATTCACTCTGAGCACATTTATTGCCCGGTTCATCAGCCTCTGTGCCGGAGCTGCATCCGCAACTGGCCCTTGAAACCTTTCTTTGACGACAAAGGGATCAGATAGCTGTCGCCATCCTGCTCGGCCTTACTGCCACCGCGCTCGCTCCACTGTTCATCCGTGGTGACATAACGCAGGTTCCAGCCATCTTCGGTTGGCGTCATTTTAAGCGTGAGCGTATCGCGGTAAAGATACTCTCCTTCCACCCGGTGCTCTGTCCAAAGGGCTCCATCAACAAAGTAATCTGTAGCGGACACGGCAAGCTCAACGGTCATAACCATGGTTCGCCCCCGGTCAACCGTGATTTTCGAGCTATCAAGAAAGGTAGAAAACAATACCGGGGAGCGAGCAGAATTCAACCCTGCCTGCTGTGGCTTCATCATCTCATCGAACTTGCGCAACACCGCACTGAAGGTTTCCTTGCGCCTTTCCGTCAGCCGAAAACTGCGCGCCCCCCGGGGCGACACTGTCGCTTCAAAATAATAAGAGGCACGAACCCGGCGACCTTCCTTTCTGGCCTTTTCGACTGAAGGTGGCAGTGGCAAGGACTCCACATCCATCACCCCATCTACGCGCACATCCCCAAACAGAAACCGCACCAGGTTCTGATACCCGTCCTCAGAGTTAACAATGCCATAGGGGCCGCTGTGGCTGCGATATACAAAGGCTCTGGGTGCACCTTGAACGGCCGCATTCTCGATCGCAACCAGTCCATCGCTCATCTTGCCCGCAAGCCACTTGGATACACCTTTGGCCGCGCCATAATCCTGCTGATTTGTTCCCACCAGGCAGAAAAACCGGTCTGGATCGAATTTGCCATCCAGGGAGTCAACCCTGGATGGCTTGCCGTCAAAACCCAGGTAGTCGGCCATGGTGGCGCGGTTGAAGTTGTTGATATCCCAAAGCCCGAGAAACGCCGGCACGTTGATACCGGCCATTTCAATGCCATTGTGTGGAGTGGCATAGGTAAACACCTTGTCCACCATCTGCCGAACGGCGGGGCTACTGATTCCACCATTCTGCAATAGGCACCGACACACCAGGCCGCCCATGGAGTGCGCCACCAGATTTACCCTGAATGCCGCCCTAAGCTTCTGGTCGTCACCACATATTTGATCACGAATACTCAGAATCAAATCCCCCAGCTGCAGCGCCGCTGCGGGAATAGACAGCGGTTTGCCTTCGCCAAAGTCCCTGTCTGCCTGATCGTAGTAACGGTAGATAACAACGGTTTTGGGGGTGATGTCCCGGTCGACCTCAGCGCCATCGGAAAACGCATCTGTATAACCGTAGTCTTTCATCAGGCGCATCATCGGGGATTCGAAAACCTGCTTGTAAACACTTCCGTCCCATGACTGGCGCACCTTGGTGGCGCCCAAGTTAAAGCCCATATAGGGCATGGAGACAGTATCGGCAATTTCGCTGGCGGTCATGGCATAGCCACGAACGTAAATGATGGGGTGGAACTGGCTCATGAGTCGTGCATCCTTTCAGGCTGATCCTGCACTGATGCATGCGATATTCGTTCCGGAAGCTTGTTTATGCGTTAGCGGCTAGAACTTGCGAGCCGCAAGCCGCACTGCGGCTGAATAATGTGTAAAAAAGGCTGACGAGTGCTGCCTTCAGGAACTTCTTTAAAAAAAGTAGTAGCGAACAATCTGCGCGATAATCAACACCGCCACCAACGGGAAAATATACCGCGTCAGGTTGCCGTAGCTTTGGCCATCATCTTTCGGTGCATACTTTTCCACGAGCGGCAAAATAACGATAAGCGCCACAAACAGAACAGCGAGAATTATCAACAACGTTTCCATGGGATTTCTCCGTAAACTCCGGCTTGGGAAGCTACCGGCGTGCAGGCAATTACATCATAAGTTGACCACAGTTTGGCATCATGAATTGGGCGCTTTGGTCGCAAAGCGGACATTTGCATTGGTCTAGTAAACGGAGCTTTGCGACTTTTTTGGGGCAGCGAATCGGCGGAAAGTTTTTTGGAGCGCGGCAACGGTGAGCTATCTGCTCACCATTTGCAGCACAAGAGACTTTGGCCAGTGATGTGTAATCCGCCAAAACTCAGAACAAGCGTTCCCCGTTATCCACTGGAGCCTCCGGTCTTACCAGAGTAACTGCGCCCTTCTCCGTCTGCACACCAGTGACCAGGCACTCCGATAAAAAGGGTCCGATCCGCAGTTCAACTTTTTCAAAATCGTCCCAAGTAATCATCACGCTGCTCCTTCGAGGTAGTTAGTCTTTTAACATTTCTGGCTCGGCAACCGCCCGGCTTTTCGCACGACCCGCGATCAAAGAACCAATGACGATCAGAATGCTGGCACTCAACACGGCAAATGTAGCCTCGCCGAATCCGGCAAGGATCAACAGGATCACTGAAATGAGTGGCGCACTGTATGCCAGGGCTCCCAGTAACTGGATGTTTCCGTGTTTTACACCATGGTCCCAGGTAAAGAACGCTACGCCCACCGGTCCGAGGCCCAGCCCGATCACTGCAGTCCATTGGAGTAGGCCTTCTGGCCATACCGATTCCTCCCACAAAAGGTGGCAAATCAACGCCAGAATGGCCGTAACACCGCAGAACCAGCCCACTGCATCGGTCGGTACCGAGCGAACCAGTCTGCTAAGAACGGAATAAGATGACCAGATCAGTGCACAGGACAGAGCCACCAGGTAACCCGGCAGGTTCTCCCAGGCAAATCCGTCTGCATTACGGCTGATCAACAACCAGCAACCTGCTAGGGCAACTAGAGCCCCAACGATGTACTGAGCTCGTAGTTTCTCGCCCGGCAGGAAGGCCGACAATAGGACGATCAGCAGCGGCCATAGGTAAGCAAGAAGGCTGACTTCGACGGCCGGCGCCAGTGTCATGGCCTTGAAGTAGGCAAAGTGATATCCGAACAAGCCAACGATGCCGATGCACCATGCAAGTGGCGACTGCCGTAAATAACGCACACCAGAATGCCCCGAGAGAATCCAACGACCGCACATCAACAGGAAAGCGATGCCGAAGGTCATGGCCATGAGCTGAAACTCTGGAATCTCACCACCGGAAAGCTTGGTCAGCAATGCCAAAGTGCCCCATAACAGAACGGAAATCGATCCGATCCAAGTTGCGGCGTTAACGGATGTCATGAAGCCCTCCCCGAAATTCTCATGTGTGAATGATTTCAGAAGGGTATCCAGTGCGAAGAAGAGAAACTTTCGAATCCTGGCGGAACTATTTCGAAATACGGCGGAAGTGGCTGGGCGCTTTGCCAAAGTGGGCTCTGAACCGGTCGCTAAAGGCTGATAACGACGAATAGCCGACAGCGTCAGCAACTTGCTGGACACTGAACCCCGACGGCTCCAAAAGCCGCCAAGCTTCTTTCATTCGCAACTCTGTGAGGTATTGATGCGGCGTCATGCCGACCTGGCGCCGAAACAGATCGTTCAACTGCCGAATGCTCAGATGTGCCACGGCAGCCGTCTCGGCCAAGGACAAGCGTCGGCTGAAGTTTTCGTCCAGAAATTGTTTTGCGGCGTGAACTCTGCGGTCCAGCTTTAGCTGACTTCCATGGCGCTCCTGAAGCAACTGAATAAGCAGGAGTAGCATTTGATGTTGGGTAAAATCCGACTCAGTCCCATTTTGGAGCTGTGCGTGAAGGAACTGGACGTAATGGAGCAATGCTGGATCTAGGTCTACGAAACAAGGCAGCTTATCTAGCGCCGGGGCCAAGCCTTCGGGAACGTCTGCAACCAAAAACCGGTTATCGTCGGTCGCAGCGTATCCATGACCAATTCCTGCGGGAATGATTGCTGCTCGACGCTGAGCAACCTCGCCTTCCCTGGTATCTACTGACAGAGATAATGTTCCGGCTAAGGGTAGTACCAGTTGATGATGGTCGTGGGAGTGACTTTTCCCCTCATCATCGTACGTTCGTATGTGCAGGCCAATCTCTGAATGCTTCATGTCACCAGTATAATCAGAAACATTTGAGAGTCCTCACATAACCACTCTTTCATCCGCGTCTCATCCATGATCCAGCCGGTTCATGAAAACGCGGGAAACTGGGAGTCATGAAGAAAGTGCATAGATTAAACTTTATACTCTGTATTGCTTAGTTGGTCTCAAAGCGAATGTCCGCTTTTGTTTAAGATCAGACAGCGGGCATAAACATCACTCATCATAGTGATTCAGTTTAATCATCCAGCCATCACCCCTGTCAGGCCTGGCTGACCACGACGAAGTGCCCCGTGAACAACGAGTCGAAACGGACCTTTCTATAATGCCCAAGAAACTGACAGCGTCCCAAAGCTGAAGTTATCTTTATGACGCTCGTCTTCGCTGGTCGAGGCACGCAGTGTGACGGCGGCCAGCAGGTAACCCCACTGCCAGGTAGCGCCCAGACCGAGCTGACCAATCAGCGGCCCTTCGTCAAAACGGTATGCCCCGGCATTGTCGTCAATATAGGAATAGCCTACATACTCCACGCCCAGCCCCACATACACGGACCAGCTACTGCCTGAATCCTTGAAAGAGCCCGGCAGGGCGACAGTTGAAGAGGTGCCTGCGTAATCCGGCACAAAATTTACTGGAAGATGCCTACCAAGCTGCCAGACCAACCCGGCTTTTGCAGAAGTTCGAAAACTCGACAACAGCCCAGCCCCAATCACCGACACACGCTGTTCAATGTTGCCGCCCTGCCCGAGCTGCAGCAGCTTTCGGCCATGCGCACCCTGAATGCCACCCACCACATCGGTTCCAAGCTGATTGCCCCAGCCTTGCGGCTTGTCGCTTCCAGTGGTTTTATGCACCCATTTCTGAACCGACTCGGCACCGCTTTCGGACCCAATAACGCCAATGTGCGCGCCAAAACCGGTAATCGTATCGGCGTCCCAGCTCCAGAGCGTGCCGCTGAGCGACAGGTGGCCGGCATAGGGAATATCGTCGAATTGCGGATCTTCAACCGTGATATCTTCAGGCGTAACCATGAATTGCCGCAAACTCAGTGTAACCGCATGCTCTGAATCAGAAGCACCTATACCGGGCAGAAAGCGCAGGCCATCACGCAGAGTTCGGGCAAATCTTGCCGACGTTCCATCGTTCTCGTCAGCGGTGTTCGTCAGATACGACAAGCGTACCCCGTTTGTATATCCGCGGTCGGTTCCGGTAAGCAGGTCGTTATCCCAGGACAGGTTCACAACTTCTGCCTTCAGGCTGGCTGGCAAAACACCAATAACGAAAAACAGCAGGAGGGTACATTCGCAGCGACGACTCAAATCCAGTCTCTCCGGTTGATACTAAGGGTAACGAGCATGGCCTGATGTCAGGTCTCAGAGCAAAACAGGTTCCGGCAACCAACCCGCCAGCCCCATGAAATGGAAAAGGATGGTGAGCCCGCCAAAAATCAGAACCAGCGCAATGCCCAACTGACCGCCCGGGGCCATAAAGCCTCGTCGCCCACCCTTCAGTGTTCGGGACTTTCGGACCAGCAGCGCCGGAACAATACAGGCCCAGACCGCCGCAGCCGCACCGGCATAGCCAATGGCAAGAACGAAGCCAAACGGAAAAAACAACGACAGCAGCAAAGGCGGAATAAAAGTAATTGCCCAGGTTTTGGAGCGCCCTTTGCGATTATTATCGAAGCCCAGCAGGTCGGCCATGTAATCAAAGGTGCCCAAGCCAACGCCGACAAAAGACGACAAAATGGCTGCCGTTGAGAAAGCACTGATGGTGGTCGCCACCCGCTCGGAATTGATGGCAAAACCAAGGGCGGCGAGCAGAACATCCACGTCACCGCCCTGGGCGACCACCGAGCCGAAATCCGCTCTCGGCAGATTGCCAAATATGCTGACCAGCCACACCAGGTAGAACATCAAAGCCACCAGTGTACCGCCCAGAATGGCTTTCTGCGCCTTACTCTCCTCACCATAATAGGCGCGCATTGATGCCACCGAATGATGATAGCCGAAAGACGTCAGCGCCACTGGCAACATCGCCATCGCATAGGGCGCATATTGGCCGTCGGCATTTGCGGTATCAAACAGAATAGCCGGGTCAATTCTTACCGCTAGCCCAGAGACGCCGAGTACAAAACTCACCAACATGAAAGTGATGAGCACCACCGAAAGTCGGTCCACAGCGCGGGTTGAGTGCCACACCACCAGGGAGGACAACAGGACAAAAACAACCGAAGCCAGCTTACTGTCGACCCCGGTCATGCTCTGCAAGATCAGGCCAGACGATGTGATGTAGGCATACAGGAGAATGCCGCCAACAAAGTACACCGTCAGATTACTGAATGCGTTCACCCGGGAGCCGAGCAAGGATTTGGTAACGGTATTGAACGATGCCCGCAAACCGAAGTGCTTGAAGGCTTCCAGCAGCATCCAGCCGGACAGTGTCATCACCACCATGGTAAGCACCAGTGCCAGGCTGGACCAGATCGTCCAGGCACCAGCACCGGAACTGGGCAAGCCCAGCATACCGGCACCGACGCAAACACTGGCAATAATACTCGCCCCACCAATCAGGGAAGGCCTGGATCTGGATTCTGCGCGGCCGGTCAATGGGCCTCCTTCGTCGCGTATCAGCTTTTGGATTTAACAGCGGGCTATCTGAACCAAAGGAACTTATCCCACCATTCTGTGGATAACTTTGTGAAAAGGCGCGGGACAAGCCTGCTCAGGCCAGTTAAAACGGGCGTTCGATAAACATGACCGTTAACTGACCAGATCAATTACTGCTCAGCCTTATCCTGTTGAATCGTCAAACAATATGGACGTTCTAATGCAGAGCGTACATCACCAATAGAGAAGACCCGGGAAAACTCGGCAAAGCGTTGCCCCTGAAACCACAGGTGAATCACTGGCAGTGAAAAAATGCTCCGTGAAGCACACAATGGCGCAGACGCCTGGCAATCAACATACGCCATCACCAGCGCAGGAAACTCCTCCCTGGCCATGCGCTCCAGTTGTGGTTTCACTGACTGGCAAACACCACAGCTTGTACCACCGTACAGCACAAGGGCAGCAGAACTCGTATTAACAAGCTCTACCAGTGCTCCTTCACTATCAACCACCCTCATGCTGCTCACCCGCCTTCAGCAACCGTTACTTTTCAACCACTGGTCAATCTGTCCCTGGTTCATAGCGCCACTTTGCCGGGCCAGTTCGCGGCCATTGCGGAACAGTATCAAGGTAGGGATGCTGCGAATGTTGAATTGCCCTGCCGGTGCCGGGTGCTCTTCGGTATTGAGCTTGGCAAAACGCACCTTGCCCTGCCATCCGCGCGCAGCCTGCTCAAACTGCGGCGCCATCATTTTGCAGGGGCCACACCAGCTGGCCCAGAAATCTACAAGTACAGGTAGATCACTGCGCCCAGTGTGGGGAGCAAAGCTTTGCCCTGTCAGCTCAAGCACCTGGTCTGGCCACAAGGGCTGCTTGCAGGCTCCGCAGTTACCGCCAGAGGCCAGGCGAGCTGCTGGCACACGGTTCAACTTATCGCAGTGTGGACAAACCACATGTTTAAGATCGTCACTCATGTATTCACCTCACAACACACAACGTCGATTGTCCCACCTGTCGTCTAGAAGTTGGACAGTTCATCCTGCAGGTCTTTTTTCAGTTCATCTGCTTTTGTTATCCACAGAGTTTTATCGGCTCCCGGGAATACGCCCACTTGCAGCCCGTCTTTCGCCAATCCCGGTACCCATTTCTTGAAGAAATCTGGCAGCGAGATGCTTTTCGGGGTCAAACCATCTGCCCCCTTGGCATATTCAACGGCAAATTCGGAACTGGGCCAAACCGGCAAATGTGCGACACCGTCGTCCTCCGACACTATGGACAGGAAGCGGCTTTCCGAATTAACGAGTATCCAGATCTCCCGCTCTTCCAATACTTCACTAAGGAAGTAGTCGTATCTCTCTTCACCATCCATTTCGAGTACGCTGGCTAGCTCTTCGCTATTCATAAATCTGAATCTCTGTTTAGTGAATCAGGCTCAGGGTTAACTCCCTGAGCTTTTCGGTACATCCAGGCAAGGCCAAGGAGCGCGAGCCCCAAACCCATAAAGGCGGCAACTCGCCAAAAGCCCTGTAGTCCCGCCATATCGATCAGAAAAATCTTGCCGATCACAATCCCCAGCAACGCCATGCCCACCTTGTACAAGATGATATGGGTACTTTTTGCGGAATAAACAGTGGAGTAGAGGATTGCCACTATGGCGTAAAGCATGCCGATTACCGAATAGGTATACAGCTCGCCCTCTGTCATGCCATGCCACAGCGCCATATCGCTGCCCTGCCACAGCTGGCGAATTTCCAGGGCTGTAAATAGAAGGAACCCCGCCCCCGCAACGCACATTGACCAAAGCTTGGGCGCAATCTGCGGGAACCGGCTGATAACAAGCGCCAGCAGTACCGGGCCACCAAAAGCAGGTAACAGCATATTGAAGATGGGCGTGCTGCCAATGATGCTGCCGCTCCACCAGGGGTTATGCAAAGTGACCAGCGTGAGGTAGCTGAGGGCAGAGAGTGCCAGCAGAACCCATGAGAACAACCGGTAGAGCCAGGCCAATGATTGGCTGGATTTTGCCCGGACAGCATAAGTTACACTGAGTGCGCCCCAAAGCAGCGTGTTCATGGTTGCTTCAATCAGGCTGTATTCGTGAACAAAGATGTCGCCATCGTACAACCAGTAGCGCAGCTCTGCGCCCAGGAACAACACCAGCAAGTGCAGGGTTGCGCCTTCCAGCCAGGGGCGAATCGAATGGCCTTTTTCAGAAAGTTTAGTGGCAGCCGCCGCCAACAGCGTGGCTCCGCCATAGGTCCACAATGTCCAGTGCACGCTGGCATCGTAACCTTGTATCCAGGGATTGAAGGTGAGCCGCGCAACCACCAGCGCTAATACGCCCTTCAGTAACAGGTACAGCTCCGGCATCTGATAACGCCGGGCCAGCCAGGTAAGGCTGACGAACTGAACCGATAAGGCCAGGGTGAGTGATGCTTCACGGAAGGCCATCACTGTGGCCAGTGAGTAACTGACGTGCGCCGCCATCAAGGCCCAGACCACACCGTTCCCATAACGAGCCAGCCCTTCCATGCGCCACGCGAGCGCGCCGTATACTGCGCCAAGCGCCAAGGTGGCAACCGCCCACACAACCGATGTTTCGCCATAGCCCTGCAGTAACAGCCAGCCAAGCACCAGCCATACCAGTGGCGAAAGCAGGGTTAATGAGGCCCAGCGTCGTTGCTCGGCATAGCGCCCCCACAGCCAGAGGCCCAAACCGGTGGTGATGATGGCGGCAGCAATCAGGTAACTGACAAAACCCGCTTGTTGCGCCAGAGGAATCTGCAACAGATAAAACAGATCGCCATCCATTCGTCCCATATACAGCAACCAACCGGCAGCACTGGCTAACACGGCACCCCAAGGCAAAAACCACAGCGCACCCCGGCTCTGAGGAACCAAGGATGCGACCGGCAAAATGAGCAGCCAGCTCCACAACGACGGGTTATCAACAGATTGATGTGCAATAGAAATACCCCAAATCGCTAACAGCGGCAGAAGCGCCTCACGCAAACGTGAAGGTGCGGCCTGCTCCTGGCCCGGCAAGAATGCAAAAGCAACAAACAAGGCGGCCAGATACACGGCCGTTGCCAGTTCAGCAGGCGCTGCAGCCACGGTGGCTGCCCACCAAAGCAATGCACCGGCCAGTGTTGCGTACCAAAGCCAATCACGGAAAACGTAACGCATTAATAAAAGCGAACTGATCGTAATCAGGAAGCTGTACGAGAGCACAAAGGCGACGCTGCCGTCCTCGCCACCGATAAGCAGAGGCACAATATAGGCGCCACTCAGCCCCATAATGGCCAGCAATGGGCCATGCACAAGCGCCAATGCCATGGTGGCCAATGATACAACCGCAAGCATGACCAGCCCGGCAACTGGGCCGATTAACTGGTAATGGTGAACACCGGCGAGCAATGCGGCGTATAGCGTAATACTGCCCCCACCCGCCAAGGCTGCAAACACCTGATCGGTACTCATGTGGCGCCTGCGCAGGTATTCCGCGCCTGCGTGCAGCGCAAGGCCCGTAGCCAGGGCGAGTAACAGTTGAGGTACAGGGCCAATCAGCCCCGCGCTGATGGAATGGCTGACCATAAATATTCCCGCCAGCGCCACACTCAGGCCACCCAGCCAGACCATCCAGTTTTCTTTAAGGGCCTTTTTGATGCCTGAATAATCACGAGCCGGTGAAACTGAATCCAGCCAGTCACTTGCCTCAACCTCGGGCTTTTCGACCCATTCATTCGTCGCTGCTACTGGCACCGGTTCTGGCTCTCGCTCGGGCGCCGACGGCTGGGAATAGGCCAAACTTTGGGATTCAGCCGATGCAGGTTCCTCTGGCAGTTGTTTATCCGGTGCATCAGGGCGTCGGAGCGTTTCGATTTCCCGGCGCAGTTCCGAAACCTCTCGGCCTAGGGAATCAATGCGTGAAGAGTGTGCATTCCGTTGCTGAAAAGCCATGAAGCCCAGAACAGAACCTACAGGTATGAATATCGCCAAGCCTACGCCAAGCAAAATAAGTATGGCTTCCAAATCCCTTTATCCTTCTGAAGATTCCATGAGGTACAGCGCGAGCCGCCGATGCAATGTGCAGTCTAACTTCTCCGGGGAAATAGCTCACCCACAAAGGACACTACCCAAAGCCCGCACTTTACGTTAAGGTCAACTTTACTCAGTTTAATCCGGTTTTACCCAAACTGCTCGAACTGGTAACAGGAGCCTGTCTGCATCACCGGCAGGGTTGCACAATGCGTTCTATACTCTGGAAAACTCCGGCGAATAGAACAAGGCTCCATAACTTAACGAGGCCCTCACAAGGGGCATTTTGTTCCTCAAGCCACCACCCCAGGAAGAGGATTATGACAACAACAAAGTACAAATCCGTTTATACGCCTGTTTTTACAGACGGCTCGGAATATCACATTCCGACACTGAAACTCCTGAAACAGGACGGCTCGCTCTATAAAGGCGGCAAAGCGCCTGACATCGATAAAGACAAAGCGCTGAGAATCTACCGCGCCATGGTCACTACCCGCATTCTGGATGAGCGTATGCTGGGAGCCCAACGACAAGGCCGCCTCAGTTTCTACATGCAGTGCACCGGTGAAGAAGCCTCCGTTATCGGTAGCGCCGCAGCCCTGGACGACGCTGACATGATCATGGCTCAATACCGTGAGCAAGGCGCCTTGGCCTATCGCGGCTTCACCATTGATGAGTTCATGAACCAGTTGTTCGGCAACGAGAAAGATTACGGCAAAGGCCGTCAGATGCCGGTCCATTATGGTTCCAGCAAACTCAATTACATGACCATCTCATCACCCCTTGCCACTCAGATCCCCCAGGCCACCGGCTATGCCTATGGCCAGAAAATGGCCGGTGACGGACATTGCACCATTGTTTACTTCGGTGAGGGCGCAGCGTCGGAAGGCGACTTCCACGCAGGCCTCAACATGGCCGCCGTACATCGTGTGCCCGCTATTTTCTTCTGTCGCAACAATGGCTACGCCATTTCCACCCCGGCGAATGAACAGTTTGCTGCCGATGGCATAGCGCCTCGGGGCTTCGGCTATAAAATGGACACCATTCGTGTCGACGGCAACGACATCCTGGCCGTTTATCAGGCCACCGAAGCTGCCCGTAAGCTGGCCGTGGAAGAAAACCGCCCAGTGTTAGTCGAAGCCATGACCTATCGCCTCGCGGCGCATTCTTCATCCGATGACCCCTCCGGCTATCGAAGCAAAGATGAAGAAGCCGTATGGCGTGAAAAAGATCCTATCCTGCGCATGCAGAACTGGCTCACCAAGAAAAAATGGTGGAGCGAGAGCGAAGAAAAAGAGCTGCAGGAACGCATGCGCCGTGAAGTGTTGGAAACCATGAAGCGAGCGCAAAAGCTGCCCCCTCCTCCTTTGGAGACCCTGGTAACAGATGTTTACGACGAAGTGCCCCCGCTGTTGAACGCGCAGTTTGAAAAACTGAAGGCGCACATTCGTAAATATCCGGATGAGTACCCCAAGTCGGCTGCTCACGTTCAGGGAGGGGCATAACATGGCCAAGATGAACATGCTGCAAGCCATCAACGACGCCCTTGATCTGGCGATGGCTGCAAACGAAAAGGTTATGTGTTTCGGTGAAGATGTGGGTGTCTTTGGCGGTGTTTTCCGAGCCACCAGCAACCTGCAACAAAAGTACGGCAAAGACCGCTGTTTCAACACGCCTCTGGTGGAGCAAGGCATTATTGGTTTCGCCAATGGTCTGGCGGCTCAGGGCTCGTTTCCGGTCGCTGAAATTCAGTTTGCTGACTACATATTCCCGGCCTTTGACCAAATTGTTAACGAGTCAGCAAAATTCCGCTATCGCTCAGGCAACCTGTTCAATGTGGGCAACATGACCATCCGCACCCCATACGGCGGCGGCATAGCTGGTGGCTTGTATCACTCCCAGTCCCCTGAGGCTTATTTCGCCCACACGCCGGGCTTGAAGGTTGTGGTGCCACGCAACCCGCACCAAGCGAAAGGGCTGCTGCTGGCGTCCATCAATGATCCCAACCCGACCCTGTTCTTTGAGCCAAAACGTTTGTATCGAGCCTCTGTTGGCGAGGTGCCTGAGGGAGAATACCAATTACCGCTGGGCGAAGCCGAAGTCCTCAAAGAAGGCACTGATGTAACGGTGCTGGGCTGGGGCGCTCAAATGGAAGTCATCGATAAAGCCGTCGAAATGGCCGAAAAAGAAGGCTTCTCCTGCGAAGTGATAGATCTGCGTACCATCCTGCCCTGGGATGTGGAAACTGTTGCCGAATCGGTACTGAAAACCGGGCGCTTGGTGATCACCCACGAAGCGCCTCTTACAGGTGGTTTTGCGGGCGAGATTGCCGCCACCATTCAGGAACGCTGCTTCCTCTATCTGGAATCGCCGATCGCACGGGTGACCGGGATGGACACCCCCTTCCCGCTGGTGCTGGAAAAAGAGCACTTCCCCAACCACCTGAAGGTCTATGAGGCCATTCGGGAAAGCGTCGAATTCTAAGCAGATATCCGGACAGGAGAACAACTATGAGCGATTTTATACTGCCCGATATCGGCGAAGGTATCGTGGAATGTGAGCTGGTCAAATGGTTGGTCAGCGAAGGCGATCTGATCGAAGAAGATCAGCCAGTTGCAGAAGTAATGACCGACAAGGCGCTGGTGGAAATCCCGGCCCCCTATGCAGGGCGCGTTACCAAGCTGTACTGGAAGGAAGGCGACATAGCCAAGGTACATGCACCATTGTTTGAGCTGGTGGATGAAAGCGGTGAGGAATCAGGTGCCGCCTCCAGTGACGAAAGCAAAAGTGATGAGCCAGAAGCCCAACCGGCTAAACCCGAACCCGGCGCAAAAGCAGACGACACCCCGGAGCCTGCAAAAGCCCCGGTTTCAACAACACGGCAGGACGGGCAAAAAATTCCCGCCAGCCCCGCCGTGCGCCGCCTGATTCGCGAGAACGATCTGGCGCTGGAGGATGTACAGGGCTCCGGAAAGGATGGGCGCGTGCTGAAAGCCGATGTGCTGTCCCATCTGGAGCATCCTGAAACTGGAAGCTCCTCCGCACCTGCAGGCAGGCCCCAACGGCCAGCGCACAGTCAGGAAGTCCGCATAGAGCCCATCAAAGGCATGCAAGCGGTCATGGCCAAGCGCATGGTGGCATCGGCCTCCACCATTCCGCATTTCAACTTCAGCGAAGACATTGATGTGACGGAATTGCTGGCCCTGCGCCAGCAGCTCAAGCCGGAAGCCGAAGCACGTGGTTCCCGCCTCACTCTGATGCCTTTCATTATGAAAGCCATCGCGCTGGCAGTTCGCGAGTATCCAATACTCAATAGCCAGATCAACGAGGATGTGACTGAAATCCACTACCAGCCGAGCTGTAACGTGGGCATGGCAGTGGATAGCAAGATCGGACTGCTGGTGCCAAACGTGAAAAACGTCGACCAGCTGACGTTGCTGGAAATAGCCGACGAGGTCACTCGCCTCACGGAAGCAGCTCGGGAAGGCCGGGTAAGCCAGGCGGATCTCAAAGGCGGCACCATTACCATTTCCAACATTGGCGCTCTGGGCGGCACCTACGCCTCACCCATCATCAATGCACCGGAAGTGGCCATTGTGGCCTTGGGGCGCACCCAGAAGCTGCCGCGGTTTGATGCCAATGGGCAAGTGGTGGAACGCTCCATCATGACCATCAGCTGGGCAGGCGATCATCGCATTATTGATGGCGGCACCATCGCCCGCTTCAATAATCTGTGGAAGAGCTACCTGGAGTCACCACAATCCATGCTTCTCCACATGGGCTGACTGGTATGGCGCCACCCAACCAATCATTGCCGATGCCGCATCAGGCCCAGCTTCAGCAATTCTACATCCCGGAAGAGCAGTCGATTTATCTGCTCAGTCACGACGATGCAAAGAAGCTGAAAGACTGGGTTGAGCTATGTACGGATCAGCTCCGGCAGATGGGCTATGCGGACATAGCAATGATTGGCAAGGGCGCCTTTGGTTTTGTATTTGCGGGCCGGCTGCCGCTGGAGGGTGCGCGGGATCTTGAACATGTTTTCAAGTTTACCCGCATCACCCTGCCCCAGCACCTGCATGACAGGCTGGAAGACGAAGCCTACATACTGGAACAGGTGGAGCACCCCCGGGTGCCCGGCCTGATTGCCTACCATCGAGCAGGTAGCCAACCGATTCTGGTAATGGAGCGAGCCCCCGGCTTTAACCTGGAAGAAGTCTCCCTCCAACGAGGCCGCCTGAGCCCTCGCCTGATTATCCGCATTGCCGATCAGCTGGCCGACATTCTGCGAAACCTGCGGCGTGAAACCGATAGTGGCAGACGCCCGATTGTGCACGGAGATATCAAGCCGTCCAATCTGGTGTTTGATGCAGAAACCGAAAATATTGCTCTGATCGACTGGGGCTCTTCGGTCTTTGCCCAGCTGGACGCAAACCAACAGTTCCTCAGCCCCAGTGTAATGGAGCTGATGTCCGACAATCTGCAACAAACCAACGCCCGCTTGGGCGATGTGTACTTCATTGGTGAAGAGCAACTCTATGGCGGGCTCTCGTCGCCACGGTTTGACGAACAGGGAGCGGCAGCCACCCTCTACGCACTGGCCTCCGGGCAATCTTGTCGTTTTGGCCACCTAGCCATACCTGCCACATCCCTCGGCTTGCCCATGGAGTTTGCCCGCATGCTGGATGGCATGCTGGACCCGGATCCTGCGCAACGTATGCGGGCCGGTGATCATTATCTGAAAGAGATGCCGCGCATGGCACGCACGGTGATGATCGATTTGCCGGAACCACCCCCTACGCAACTGGTGCCAATCTGGACGCGAATCTCAGATCGGGAAATCGACACTGTGGTGTACAGCTCCCGTAAGGCCTTTTTGCGCCAGGAAGGCGCCGACGAGTCCCTGAACGACGTGAATGACGTACAACTGGATCGCTACTACAAGAACTTCATGCAGGGCATGGGGGACACTGAAAAAGCTTTCCTGGCGGCTGTCAGCCGGCTTGGCCGTTATCCTGTGGAGGGTGGGCTCGCGGTGCGTTGGGAGCCTGACGGCGTCTACGTGGATACTTCCCTGAACCTGCACGACCCAGAGCTACGAACCTCCTTCACCACCGCCGTGAACAACATGGTGAATCTTGCTCAGGCAATCTATCGCCAGGGTATCTTCAAAAGCTGTCTGTTCAACGCCCGGGACACTCTGCACATTGAGCGGGAAGAACAAGACCAGCCATTCGTAGCGCCGCCGGAAATGCGGCTACCGTATCAGGTGAGTTCCGCGCCTGAAGTGGAAGATCGCTCTCGAATACATTCCTACTTTGAAGATGGGCCAGACCCGGAAGAGTTCCTGGTGCTGCCGCAACCCATCATTAAATCCCTCGAAGCGCTCAACAGCATCCGCCATACCGGGATGATTATCTTTGAGGCTCTGCCCCTTCACCTCAAAATCCACAGCCAGTACCGGCTGCTGGATCCGGAGAAGGAAGACGAGTTTCGCCAACGGCTGGATGAGATTCTTGCGGCTGTAGATCAAATTACCGGACTGGGCGTATCCGGTTTTATGAAAATGCCTTACAAAGATGCGCGCTTTTTCCCTTACATCGAGCGGCTTCCGGAGCGGTATTACCCGAGAAATCCAAGGCTGGAAGCCACGGAGGCAGGCTAGTTACAAACCGCACACTTATCCGCTTCGCAAACGCAACTGATTGGTTTACGATGCGCCGCCACATAATGTTCCAGCTAATCGCTTCTAATACCGCCAGGCCGCCATGTCCTCCAATTACCTGTACACCGATTTATCCGCCTATTACGACCTGATGTGCGCGGATATTAACTACCACGCCCAAAGCTACGGCGTGCGCAGGTTGCATCAGCTATTTGGCAATGGGGGCAACACCCATCTGGATCTGGCCTGCGGAACCGGCCCCCACGTTCGGCACTTTATCGATTTCGGGTATCAAAGCAGTGGTTTGGACATAAACCAGCCCATGCTGGAGCAAGCAAAAGCCCGGTGCCCGGAAGCCCAGTTTTCATTAGGGGATATGTGCGACTTCCAGGTGGGCGAGCCGCTGGATTTGATTACCTGTTTCTTGTATTCGGTTCACTACAGCGGCGACATCGAAAAGCTGAAGCAGTGCATTGCCAGTGCTCATCGCGCTTTAAAGCCCGGTGGTGTGTTCTGCTTTAACTCTGTCGACAAGGACAAAATTGATAACAGACTGTTTGAGCGGCATACCGTCACTCAGGGAGATAGCCTGTTCACCTTCAGCTCCGCGTGGCATTACTCTGGCGAGGGAGAGAAGCAAGGGCTCAAACTCAGCATTACGAAAACTACCGAAGGCACCACTCAGTCATGGGATGATGAGCACCCTATGGTGGCCGTGAGTTTTGACCAGCTGACTGCCCTTCTAAAACCCTGGTTCGACGTACACATTCTTGAACACGACTACGAAAAGATCACACCTTGGGACATGTCATCGGGGAATGCGATCTTTGTTTGTGTGAAGCGCGAAGCGCAATAAGCAAATCAACCGTCTCCCGGGGGATCCGGGGCTTCGATAAGAATTTCAACAACCGAATCAGCCATGCCGGCACACCGCAGGCCGTCGAATGGAAAGATCGAATCAAAACCACCTTTAATCTTCTCCTCCACAACGCTGCGCAGTTGCCGACGCGCCCTGAACAACCTTGTTTTAACAGTAATCACGCTGATCCCCAGATCTTCGGCAATCGCCGCTACAGACATACCTTCTGCCTCCCTTAAAACAAAGGGAACTCGCAAGGTACTTGGCAGCTCAGTTACAGCAGCCTCAATCAAAAGGCGAAATTGTGCCCGCCCCTGTTCCGCTTCCGGGCCTGGTATTTGAACCCCGGGAAAGGCAACCACCGATACATCCGCGTTCCGGGACTCATTGATGGAATCGTATTCTTGCGCCGGCCGTATTTTTCGCAGCCTCATTTTCGCCGCGTTCAAGGTTATGCGGGTGATCCAGGTAGCAAGCCTGGAATCACCCCGAAATTCATCAATTCGCGTGAACGCTACTAGGTAGGCCTCCTGAACAACCTCTTCTGCAGTCGCATCGTTATCAACAATTCCTCGTGCAATTCTGAACAACCTTGGATTCATGCGCCTGATAATTTCCCGAGTAGCGGCTTCATGGCCTTTGCGCGCCAACTCGACCAGCTCGGGTTCTGACGTATCAGAACCCACACCCTCGCGACTTGATAGTTCAGCTGTCTGTTTCATTTTAACTCCGGGGCACGGATGCTGCCTGATGTCAGTATGCTTTCGACTGAGGGAAATGCAGCTTCTAAGCTTTTGGTGACACCACCGGCGCGGACGGCGGAATCGTCCCAGCCATTCTCACCGGGATCTCCAACCACCACCCGCCCCACCATTCCGGCCTGTTCGTGGGGTATGCAGTAAAAATCATAGACACCCGGTGAGGTTAATAGTAGCTCGAAGGTATCTTCCGGCAGCAGATAGCCGCTATTGAAAGGGGCTGCCTTTTCAGGAATTCGACGCTGCCGACCAAGCACCTCCGGATGATAAGCCGTTACTGTATGGGCATTTCCGCTATCCCTGTTCACAAACCTCACACGGGTTCCCGGCTTAACGGCCACGCCAAACGGGTCAAACCAAACCCGTTCACCGCGGGCTGTACCCCGCATCTCGATCAGCACTGAAGGCTGACCGGATGCGAGCACCGGCAAGTTAACGGCTATCAGGGCACTGCCTGCCCCAACCAGCAGCTCACGCCGCGTGAGTTTCATTTTGCCAGCCGTCCTTTTGCGGCCTCATCATGAAACAACACTACATGGGCATGGGGCACCTCAACGCCTGGATGCCCAGCATTGTAATAAATGTCGACCGAGGTGACCTTGTGCGCCCCTATTCCCAAGTCGTCATAAGACACTCCATTTTCCAGTTCCTCCAGTGGTGTCATGTATATGGTTGCCGATAGCTTGCCGTCATGGTCGTAGCCCAGAAACGGACCGGCAGGAAGCGTATCCGGATTAACAAACAGTGTGCCCAGCCCGGGAATAAATGCCGGGAGCGGAAGCACCTCGCTCACTTGCACGTAAGGGCTTGCAGGCGGCATTTCCTCTACCGCGCCCTGATCGTGTGCAAAAGCAAGTGATGCAGCCAACAAACCAAGGGTAAATGTGAGTTGCTTGTACATGAGTATTCTCCATTGCATGTTGCGCCAGATTTGGCTTGTACTTGTATAGATGCAACAGAAACAGAAAGGTTACACACTGCCAGCCAGTCGCTGGATTTTTCACCCCAGCCCTGATACCTTCTCGCCCAGATTTATCTCCAGATACACATAGCTTCAAGGATTGAAGATATGCCTCAGGCAAACGGATTGCAGTTCACTGCGCGTGTTGGTGAGCTTCCCTCAGATGTTTTTTCTGTCGTCAGCTTTGCGCTTACCGAGGGGCTATCGGAGCTTTTTCATGGCCGCCTGATACTGGCAAGCTCCGACCCCGATCTTCAGGCGTCGGAAATTCTGGAACAAACCGTAGACTTGGTGGTTTGGCAAGACGGCATACCACTTCGTCGCTTCACCGGTGTGGTGAACGAGTTTGCCCGAGGCGACACCGGCCACCGCCGCACCTGCTACGAACTGATCATCCAGCCACCCCTGTGGCGCTTGGGTTTAATGCACAACAGCCGCATCTTCCAGACCCAAACCACAGACACCATTGTGCGCACCCTACTGGAAGAGCGAGGCATTGTAGATTCGGTATTTGATCTCAAGCGAGCGCCCCAGGAACGGGAATACTGCGTTCAGCACCGGGAAAGCGACCTGGCGTTTATCGAGCGCTTGGCCGCCGAGGAAGGCTGGCACTACCGCTATCAGCATGGCAGCGTGGATGGCAGCGAACAGCCCGGCCTGATCCTTGCTGACCACCACGGCGACGCACCAAGGCTGGAGCCTGTTGAGTACAACGGCAAAGCGGGCGGCAGCACCAAACAGCCCGCCGTATTTCGCTTCCGCTACGAAGAACGGGTTCGTGCCGCCTCGGTAGCCACGAAGGACTACACGTTCAAAAACCCCGCCTATGGGCTAATGCACGAAAGCGCGGCTTCCGCTGAGAACCAACGGCAGGATTACCAACACTTCGACTACCCGGGCCGTTTCAAAGCCGACGCCAGCGGCCAGCCCTTTACCGAAGCCAGACTGGACGCGCTCAGAAACGACGCCAACACTGCCAACGGTGAAAGCAACCGCCCGGATTTCACCTGCGGTGCGAAAGTAGAACTCACCAACCACGACAGCGCCCGATTGAATCGCGACTGGCTGCTAACTGCCATCACCCATGTGGGCGAACAACCCCAGGCACTGGTAGAAGAAGGCGGCTCACGACCAACCACTTATCACAACCTGTTCAGCGCTGTTCCCGCCAGCAAAACCTGGCGGCCATTGTGCGAGCACCGCCCGCTAATGGACGGCCCGCAGATAGCCATAATCACCGGCCCCGCAGGCGAAGAAATCCACTGCGATGAATACGGCCGCGTAAAGGCACGTTTCCCCTGGGATCGCTACTCCGAAAACAACGAGCACAGCAGCGCATGGTTGCGCGTAAGCCAGGGCTGGGCAGGCGGACAGTATGGGTTCATGGCGCTGCCAAGAATCGGCCACGAAGTCATCGTCTCCTTCCTGGATGGCGACCCTGACCAGCCCATCATCACGGGACGAACACACCACGCCACCAATACACCGCCCTACTCGCTGCCCGAGCATAAAACCCGTACCACCCTGAAAACCCAAACCCACAAGGGTGAAGGCAGCAACGAACTGCGGTTTGAGGATGAAGCAGACAAAGAGCAGATCTACGTCCACGCACAAAACGACCTGGACCTGCTCACCGAAAACAACCGCACCGAAGTGATCAAAAACGACAGCCACCTGACCGTGGAAAATGACCGCTTCAGCCAGGTGAAAGCCAACCACCACTCAACGGTAGACGGCGAACACCGGGAAAAGATCGGCGGTGACTACAGCCTTACGGTTAACGGCAGCCACCACAGCAAACTTGGCAAAGCCCAGCTTGTGGAAGCGGGGAATGAGATTCATCACAAGGCGGGTATGAAGATTGTTATTGAGGCTGGGGCGGAAGTGACGCTGAAAGCCGGTGGGAGCTTTGTGAAGGTTGATCCGAGTGGTGTGACGATTTCTGGGCCGTTGGTGAGGATGAATTCCGGGGGTGGGCCGGGGAGTGGGAGTGGAATTGGGGCTAAGGAACCAACTACACCAAATACACTCAATGAGTCATCATTGGAGACGGTACCGTCCGCTTCTTTGGCCGACCAACTTGCAACGCGGGAAGATGGCGCTACACAGACGGCAGTATTTACAGGCCTTGGGCAAGAGAGCGCAAGTGCTGCTTCCGGCATGCCCGGATTGACCGAGGGCGCACTATCTCGAGCTGCCAAGGCAGGTAGCACCCTCGTATCTGGCTGCGAACTGGATGACAACGGACAATGCGTGGTGCATAACCACGCTGGAAACGAATCATCCGAAGCAGGACTTAAAGGCTCAACTTCCGATGAACCTCTTAATCCGGGCGTTGTGGCAAATGACGAATTAGAAACCGAAAAATCACCCTCTCCATCAAACGATACTCAAATGCAATTGAGTGCAGAGGGTGAGGCGCTCTTAAAGAGTGTCGAGGAGCTACGACTAACCCCATACGATGATCAGACTGGTAAAGGCATTTCCACTTGGGTTAAAGGGGCAACCATTGGCTATGGACACTTGATAGCAAGGAGTGAGTGGCCCTTATACGAGAGAGGAATTACCAGTAATCAAGCAGATACTATTTTCCAGGCAGATTCGGAGCCCTTTGTGCGTGCTGTGAACGAAAATATTACTGTGCGTTTGGAACAGCACCAATTCGATGCCGCCGTTATGCTCGCGTACAACATAGGCGTTGTAGGTTTTTCAAGCTCATCTGCGGTCAAGTTAATCAATGACCCTGCGGCCTCCACACCATATTCAGACTTGGAAAGCGCGTGGAAGGCTTGGAAGCGGTCACAGGGTTCAGTCAATCGTGGTTTGATAAATCGACGGAATGCTGAATGGAATGTGTATTCAAAGGCTATTTATGAAAATTGGTAACTTTCGGTTGGAGCAGCTGATGATCAAATATCTATTAATCCTTATCACCGGTCTTATTTCATCTGGCTGCTTCGCCGTTAGCTCCACCAATAGCGAAGATTCGTGTCCGAACCGGTCACTGGATGACTTGTACGCCAGTTATGTGATTTATGACGTTGTCAGGTATCGTGGCGGGCTAACTTCTGAGGCTTCGGCTGAAGCGCGCGTCGGTAAGAATATTTTAGTTGGCCAAGCTGCTTTCAAGGTTAGGGATATTACGATCTCTGATCCTCTATATGAGATTACCTGCTACCCCACCACAAAAGAGGGGAATGTGGACGCCAATCGGTGGAGCAACTTTTACGGGCACGGTCTGGATCGGGAACACATAAAGGTGCTGCATATTTATACCAATGGGGAGAAGGGCGAAGAACCTTTTATAAACCTGGAAGTTGTTGACGATGAACTTTGGGAAATGCATGACGGCTGGCTCTACATGATGAAACCAGTTTCGGAACGAGAATAATTCGCAAAGGGAAGATTTGTTTAACTAAACAGCATGGATTGCTACCACTCATGAACACCATTGAGATTGCTCCGGAACGGCTTCACCCAGAAACGATTGCAGATTTTGCGATTCTGGATCTGGCGCAGAAAGACGAAGGATTGTTGCTGGGGTGGCTGTACCGCCATTTTGAAAACTCCGAAATTCCCTGGGAGCCTCTGTATCAGGGAACCGTGTTGGCAGATCTGTGGAAAAAAGGGCCAATACTGATTGAACTAAAACGTTCGCCTGCATTTCGCGACGCATTGATAGAGCGTTATAGATCCGAGCATCTGGGCATGGTGATTCATGCACCAGCCATAGATCTTGGGCAACTAGCTAACCACCTTCGCTCATTAGTGACCATTCAACGGGAGGATAAGCCAGCGGTATTCCGCTTTTACGATCCCCGCTCGCTTGCCCCCCTTTTTGAGGTGTTGGATCCTGTCCAGCGTAAGGCGCTGCTTGGCCCTGCGTCTGGTTGGGCTTGGCATCGCTATGGGCAGTGGCAGATTGCATCTTCTGACTATCAGCGAGAGACTCCAGGCAAAGACGAGCTATTTACGATTTCGGAAGCACAGATTGCACAACTGGACAAGGCGCGGTTACGGCAGTTTTCTTTGTTTTTGGCAGATGAATACCGTGCCCACATACCCTCGAATGACCCTGACCAGTTCGTGCTTGGCGAAATTGAATCCGCTCAGGGTGCCGGGATATCAAGCCATGCTGACCAGGAGCGGTGGCTTCGAATGGCAATCACGTTGAGAGGCCGTCTGCAAGAGTCACCCCTATGGAGTCGACTGATTCGGGTTCACGGAAAGACCCCGCTACAAGCCCTCAGCCAGCTGGAAACTGAACAAGGATGTTAGAACATGTTGATTGAAGACAATGCCCAGAGTGGGCCTGGAGCAACACTGCCCCCACCCGTCGTGTCGGAAACCGACCCAACCTCGTCACATTCGGAGGCCCAACTCTGCAAGGACAGCAAGTACTCCACAGTAATCTACATCACCGGTCACCGAAGCTTCTGGCTACTCCCCCAGGGCGTTGCGGAAAAAATAGAAACCAGCGCAGACCGGCTCAAGGCTGCGGCATCCAAAGATAGCCTGAATGAACGGCTAGCTGCGTTACAAAAAGCAGGGCTTACCGATTTATTTCTGCCAGCAACGCCGCAGAGCTTTCTGCTACCGGTGCAGCAGAGTGAGTGGGCAAAGCTCACGGAAGAAAACCGCACAGCAAACAAAGAGCTCGAGCAACTCGCCAGTGAGTTCCGATCAGCAGAACAAGAGTTTTTTGGCAAGCTTCAGGTACTGGGTGATGGAGCGGAGTACTACCGGAATCGATTATCACTGACGGCAAAATCGCGGTCTCAGCTCGAGAAGATTGAAAGAGACAAGCAAAACATCCGTGAGCGTATCGAGGAGCGAAAGAACCGCTTGTCTCAACTTCGTGATGAAGGGCTCGACGCAGCCAGGCAAGCAGGCTTTGAGGTGGTTGATGACGACTTGTACTCGCCCGAGCAAATAGGAATCAAGGCACTTCTTGAAAACTACCTAAAAGCTCGTGAAGAGTTTGAGAAAGATGAATTTAATAATGAGCACGACACTGCCATCTTCATCAACACCATTCGTTACAACAAGGAGTTCATGGCCTATGAGTGGGACCGGGATACTCCCAGCCGTTCCCAAATTGAACAATATCTGACGGAATTAAACCTGCTTGAAGGCAAAATGCTCAATTACGCTATGGCCGTTTTGGACTTGGCAAATATCGGGATCGCAACGCCAGAATACGCCTTGGCCAGCAGCGAGAATAACGTTTCCGATGGTATCTTGGAACTCGCCCGGTACAAACAATTGCAATGGGATATCGAAAACCTGACCAACGAAATGAAGGATACCGGAAGCATCTGGCATCGGACGGTTGGTCGGAACGGCCCGGCTCCCGCTTCAGAGCTTCTTACATATCAGGTGAAAATTGAGAAGTGTGAGTCACAGCAAGAAGAGTTGCGCTGTATTGCCCAGGAACGAGCCGAGGCTATCACGCCTCCAAAGATGTTCGTTTGGCACCCTACCGAGTATCAGGCCAGCCCATACAAATCACTGATGCGACCTGGTATCCCCTTGCGGGAGTTTTCAATGCCCAATGGGGGATCGACACTTAGGCATTTTTCCCTGTTCGATTTACCGGGCGGTGATGAATATCTAAAAGAAGATGATACTTCCAAATCATCTTTGGACTTGGCTGTATCCTTAAAGGCTGCCCAAAAACCTGGCAAGGACGAGGCTCTGGAAAAACTCCTGACCGACCTTGGCGCGAAGAAATATCCGCTGCAGAAACATTGGTTCGATAAAAAGGGTCTATTTGCTCCTGAACGCTTTTTCAAGGCCATAGAGCTTGAATGTGCCCTCGTGACTCAGAACAAGGAAGCCATTGAGGCCTGGGGGTCGAAGATTACTTCCTTTTTGTTCGAGTCTGAAGCGCAGCGCCATCTTATGGGGTTCGATGATAGCTATACCGGACAGTTCACTCGTCTGGTTATCAGTGGCATTTCTGGTGATATGCGCAAGGAGCTGCAAAACAATCTCAAAATCGAGGTTCTGGGTGATGTAAGTGGGCCATCGTCCGGCTCACTAAATTACGAAAAAAACCAACAGAAGAAGTTGAGCTACAACCTTACGGAAGCCTCTATTGGACTAGGCCTGACATACCGTCAGGGGCAGCTTGACCTTCTGTCGATGAACTTACCCAAACCCGAGGAAACAAAGCCTGTCTTGCTGCCTTTTTACAGCGAAAAAGGCAAACATGAACTCGACGTTGGGCGATTTTATTGTGCGCTGGACGTGAAATGCTGGGGCAGTGTGGGAGCCCGGATTCTTTTAAGCCACTCGATAGGCGTTGAAGCGGTTGAAGGCCAGGGTATTCAGGTAACCGGTATTGATCCGAAAAAACGGGAGTCGGACGGAGCTGAGTTTGAAGCATTTGCCGGCGCGCAAGCTGGCTTGATGGCGCGGGCAGAGATGAAGTGGGCAATACCCGCCAGATTACGTAATTCCGAGAAATGGCGACTGGTCGCCGAAGACGTACCCGAATGGATGACCATGGGCTTGATAACCGGTGAACTGGTGGGTGCCGCAGGTATCGGAGCCAGCGGAAACATCACTATCGGGCTCAGGAATAAGCGCTTGGTGTATTACGCTAAGGGGAAACTCATTGCCGGGTTGGGTGGAAGTGCCTCTGTTGGCGTGGAAGTGGCCCCAGAGGTTATACCTTTGTGGATGAGACTGATACAGCAGGAGCTTCACGAAAACGGATACAGGCGCATAACCTGGATCGACCCGGAAGCCTTCAAGCATATGAGCATGCTGATGAACCTGTGCCTGTCAACGGCACTTAAAATCTCGTTCATGGCCGCGCAGGGTTACGACTTTGTTCAGGAGCTGTATGACAGTTTCTATAGCAGTGAAAATGCGGGGTTAGTGGCAGTAAGTATCAGTGATGCCATCGAGATTGCAGAGAGCAACGACGTTATTTCCGACGACCGGCCGCGTATATCTCTAGACGAATACAAGTCCTGGTTTCTGGGATTGCAGCCGGAGGCGATTGGCCCTTTACTGCACAATCTAGTGTCTGAGCCTGTTGAGTATAAGTATAAGAATGAGCATGGCCAAACGACAGTTACAGAGGCGGAGATGCTGAGACGTCAGCAAGCCTCAATTCTTCAATGCCTTAGATGGATAGAAGGTGCTGAACTGGTTGACCCAGAATCCTACCGTCACCACGCTCCTAATCGTATTCAGCGACAGTTTGAGGAGTCGGTTACCCGGATGAATACACATGGCGAGAAACCTCAAGGGAACCGTTTGGTGGTTGCCCGGAACAATATTGCGCGACTGGATGAGTTTATGGGAAGGCACATTTTCCAGCCTGATGATCAGTCGCGATTACAAGAGTATCGTACACTCCGCAAGAAATTCAGTTTTCACCTATGGGAGCAAGCCTAAGTGATACCGAAGCCGTTAACATATAAAGCTTACACGTTAATATTTTTCATGTTGTTTTCAATTGCAGTAAGGGCTGAAGCGGACGTACAGCGGGCAAAGGCGTTGTTTCAGGAGGGACTCACACTGTATCAACAGCGTTACAGTGCCATCGCCATTACCCCTCTGGAGAAGGCTGCAAAACTTGGTCACGCAGAGGCCGCATACCGAGTGGGCGAGATACTTCGTAGGCGCTATACCTACATTTCGGAAGAGGCTGAAGCCTACTACCGCCAGGCGGCTGAAGGAGGAGAGGTTTATGCAATGTTACGACTCGGTCAAAAAGGCAACTTCTGCGGCACCCTCCGAGAGTGTGACTCTAATCGGGAGCAGTGGTTAGATCGCGCGCTTGAGACGGCATTGCCCAAAGCAACATCCGGGGACCAGGAGGCGATGATGGAGTTGTTTTCTGTCTATTGGGCGGCCGGGGACAGAGATAAAGCCTTTGAGTGGACAAAAAAAGCGGCGCAAATCGGCAATTCGTTTGCTCAATACTGGTTAGCGGTTGGCCTGTTGGATGAACGTGAAATGGGCTTCTACTGGACAGAAAAGGGCCGCCGCGAAGACGTACTCAAATGGCTGCGCGCCTCGGCGGAGAACGGCTTTCCCAAGGCGATGCTTAGGCTGGCTGGCGAGTTAAGGGCTGATGGGCTATTTGATGAGGCCAACGAATGGGTTGATCGTCTGGGGCAGACTGATTACTTTGACGCGCTCTTTAACTATGGATTGATCTTGCTGGATGGGCCGGATGGGATGTACCGCTATCCGCAAGCCCGTCCTGTTGAAGGTCTAGCCATGTTAATTGCGCTTCACAATCAAAGAGGCAGCTCGACCGTTAAACGGGAAATAGATATTTTCAAAGAGACGCTGGATTCCGAAGTCATCGCAGAAGCGGAGGCAAGAGCAAAGGGATTGTTGATCGATACGCCCGTCATCTACTATCTCCCCAAATTCGGGATATAAAACCGCACGCCTTCGATTATTCACACAAACTAACTTTTCAAGGAGGAAAACATGCCCACGTCAGACACCAACCACCCCAGTCAAAAGAACCGCCTGATAACCCTGGTTCTGGCTATGTTCCTCGGAATCTTCGGCGTTGACCGCTTCTATCTCGGCAAGTGGAAATCCGGTATCGCCAAAGGCCTTACCATTGGCGGCCTTGGCATCTGGTGGTTCATCGATGGCGCGATGGTTTTGACTGACGCTTTCCTGCACTCACTCGGAAAAGACACCGGGTTCGTCAAAGATGCGCGCGGCCAGGATCTTCGTCTTGGGCTTTCCATGTACCGCTTCAAAGACGGTCGTATTCAACGCGACTGGTTCTCCAGCTGAGCTGGTATCCGCTAGCTACCAAACAGAATTACAAAAAGTGCGGCTTGATTGCGCGCTCGTTAGCCTAACGGCGGCAATCACTGCCCTGAAAATCACCAAGGATGGATGCACCCCGTGCTTACCCGCAAAAAGCTGACTGGCGTTCTGGATACGTTAAATGAAGTGGGCATGGCAGCCCAAACAAAAGCCGAAATCGATGAGTTGGGCGCACACCTTGCCGATAATAAAATTGTGCTTCGTTATAGCTTCGGGAAGCAAATAGCGCTTGGTGTTGGTGTGTTCGTCTTGACGTATTTCGGCGCTGTGCTTTTTGACAGCTCACTCGTTTTCCTCGTTGGTACGGGGGCGGCAATTGCCATTGTATTGGACGCCATTCGACTTCGCGCCAGAGTTGGTATCTTGTGTGGCCAACTGGTAGAACGCTCTGTTCAGCTGGCCTATGGGTTAGTGCCGGTAGAGCCCGAGCCTATCAGGGCCAGAGCCGCCCAACTGGAGGAGATAGACAAAGACAGCTCAGTCCGGCGTATTTGGCATACGATGCAAGCTCGCCATCACGGCACAGACGTTGAGTTCTCATACACCACATGCCACTTCGAGTGTGCCGACATCGCGAAAAACACCTCTCAACCGTCACAGCAAATGGCGCTCTCTGCTGATATTCAGTTCTTTCCTTTCAGGATTAAGCCAAAATTGCGGGCCAAGAAAAAAGATAGCGACTCCTGGCGACGCACCAAGGCTCGAACCTGTTGAGTACAACGCTAAAGCTGGCGGCAGCACCAAACAGCCCGCGGTATTCCGCTTCCGTTACGAGGAGCGGGTTCGTGCCGCCTCTGTGGCTACCAAAGACTACACCTTCAAAAACCCCGCCTATGGGCTGATGCACGAAAGCACGGCTTCCGCTGAGAACCAACGGCAGGATTACCAACACTTCGACTACCCGGGCCGGTTCAAGGCCGACGCTAGCGGGCAACCCTTTACCGAAGCCAGGCTGGACGCCCTCAGAAACGACGCCAACACTGCCAATGGTGAAAGTAACCGCCCGGATTTCACCTGCGGTGCCAAAGTGGAACTCACCAGCCACGACAGCGCGAGACTAAACCGCGACTGGCTGCTGACCGCCGTCACACACACCGGCAAACAGCCCCAGGCATTAGCTGAAGAAGGCGGCACCGGGCCGACTACCTATCACAACCTGTTCAGCGCCGTTCCCGCCAACAAAACCTGGCGGCCTCTATGCGCCCACCGCCCACTGATGGACGGCCCGCAGATAGCCATAGTCACTGGCCCCGAAGGCGAAGAAATCCACTGCGATGAATACGGCCGCGTAAAGGCGCGTTTCCCCTGGGATCGCTACTCCGAAAACAACGAGCACAGCAGCGCTTGGCTGCGCGTAAGCCAGGGCTGGGCCGGTGGGCAATATGGGTTCATGGCACTGCCAAGAATCGGCCACGAAGTGATTGTCTCCTTCCTGGATGGCGACCCCGACCAGCCTATCATCACCGGAAGAACACACCACGCCACCAACACATCGCCCTACTCGCTGCCGGAACATAAAACCCGCACCACCCTGAAAACACAAACCCACAAGGGTGAAGGCAGCAACGAACTGCGGTTTGAAGACGAAGCAGACAAAGAACAGATCTACGTGCACGCGCAAAAAGACCTGGACCTGCTCACCGAAAACAACCGCACCGAAGTGATCAAAAACGACAGCCACCTGACCGTGGAAAATGACCGCTTCAGCCAGGTAAAAGCCAACCACCACTCAACGGTAGACGGCGAACACCGGGAAAAGATTGGTGGTGATTACAGCCTCACCGTTAACGGCAGCCACCACAGCAAACTTGGCAAAGCCCAGCTTGTGGAAGCGGGGAATGAGATTCATCACAAGGCGGGTATGAAGATTGTTATTGAGGCTGGGGCGGAAGTGACGCTGAAAGCCGGTGGGAGCTTTGTGAAGGTTGATCCGAGTGGTGTGACGATTTCTGGGCCGCTGGTGAGGATGAATTCCGGGGGTGGGCCGGGGAGTGGGAGTGGAGTTGGGGCGACTAGCCCAGATCTACCTGCAGCACTCCTGGAGTTAGCGACGGACACTCGTGGCCGGGATGCTCTCGGTCTTTCAGAATCGCGTATTTCCGCGAGTTCTGAAAGCTGGTCTCCAGAAGGGTTGACAACAGTAGTCCCTCCTGCCTCCGCCTTTGAAAAGGCAAGTGACAAGGGAGCTCTTTTAGTAAGCGGCTGCGCCCTTGACGATGACGGTAAGTGTAAGGTCCACGACCATGGCTGAGCAAAGGACTACACAGGCCATCCTGGAACTTGCTCCCAGTGTTCCATTTGTGATTCTGGATCTCGCTTACCACCCATCAGTTCTGGCATGGATCTATGAGGAGATTGAGGCCCGGAGCCCCGGAAGCTGGAGACCGTTACTGTTTGGGACGGCTTTTCAGGAACGCTGGCAAATGGGTCCTGCCCTAGTTGACCTTCACAACGCTCCTGGCGCTCAGCACGCCCTGATCAACAAATACAAAGATAGGTTCCCGGGCGTCTTTCTGGCAAACCCGTCAGAAAACCTGGATGAACTGGCTGTTTGGCTCCAACAGTTTTTGTTCATGTCGCGCGGGGCGCAAGAGAGCTTGATGCGAATTTATGATGGACGGGTACTAGGCTCGTTTCTGTCAGTGCTTGATCAGCAACAGTACAACCATTTTGTTCCACCTGAGGTGAGCTGGTATTGGCAGAACGGTACACAATGGTGGAAGACATCGTCAGATTCCCAAGCGGTTAAACTAGATAAGCCAGACGCGTTCACGTGGCATTTTCGTGACTCGCAAGTTGACGAATTCACCGTCGAACGAAACCGTGCATTCATTAATGTGCTTACAGAAAAATATGGGAAGTTCACTCCTTCTGATACCCCCTCGAAGTATGTCGACGATGCAGCGAAGCTTGCAGAGGCAATTGGGTTGGATTCCAAAGCTGATATTGAGAGAGTTCTTCGGCTTCTGATTCAGAAAAAAAGTCAGCCAGATGCCCCCTTCTACTCATCACTTATTAAGAGAGTGGATCTAACCACTTACCAAAAACTGGACGCCATTGAAAACGGAGCGAACTGATCATGGATGATGTTCAAGCCCCAAACACTGCAGGTGATACAGCACAACTGCCAGAGCCTGCCTATGAATGCTCGGAAGAATCGACCAGTTCTGAGAGCAATGAGTGCAGTAGTGCCGATTATGCTTCGGTCATTTACATTACTGGTCAGCGGTGTTTCTGGCTGCTTACCGATGACGCCGTCAACGCTATACAAAAAAGCAGTGCCAGCTTGTCGAAAGTTATCAAGTCAGAGCAAGTCTCCAAAAGAATAGAGGGCATTAAGGCTGCCGGAATATCAGACCTTTTTGTACCTGCCCACCCTCGAACATTTCTACCAAAAATATTGCAGGATGAGTGGCGGGGCACTGAGCGAGAGATAGAGCGGCTTGAGGCTGAGGCGGCCCAGCTTGTGGGTACTTTCGAAGACCTTAGTGATGAACACGCGCGCCTGTATGACGAAGTTCACAACGCCCCTGATGTTACAGCGTCCACAAAACGACAATACAGCGACGTGGCAAATGCTCAATACCTGGCGAAACAAAATGTGCCAAAGAAGCATCGAGAGCTTAGGGCAAGCATATTCAAATGCACGAAACGTATCGAAGAACTCCGGGAAATGGGCTTTTCGGCTGCGGAATCAGTAGGCTTCGTAATTCAGAACGAGACCCTTTATTCACCTCACCAGCAAAAGGTTTCTGAACTTTTACGGGGATACAAAAAGGCAAAAGCTGATTTTCTCCGCCACGAACTGCCGGACGAGGCAAAGTATCATTCATTTATGCGGATGTGCCGTTATCACAAACGAAGTGTTGAATGCCAACTGTCTCCAACTAAAGAGAATCTGGTAGAAATTGAAGAATTCCTGGAGGAATATTACGGGTTCTTCAGTTACGTTGGGCCTTACCTGAAGAAGGCCATTGAATTGGCCACCAATGGAGTGGCCGTTGCAGAGTATGTGCTCGCGAATCATGGTGACATTCGCTCGGGACTGGAAAAATTGTCCGGGTATCACCAAATGGAGCGCGACTATCAGAAGGTCGAGACGGATCTCGAAAATGCTGTTGTGGACTGGGCCAAGGTTCTTGGCAGAAATGGCCCGATTCCGAACGTCGAGATCGAGCACTACCGCAAGCTTCTTGATAAGCACAGCGCCAGAATGTACCGGTTTCAGAAGCAAACAGAAGCACTTTCGAGAACGATGGAGCCAGCACGGCTGTTCGTCTGGGATCCTGAAGACTTTACGGCAAAACCGTCCAAGGTTCTTATCAAACCAGGTATGCCACTGCGCGAATATACTCAGATAGGCAACGAGAGTGTTTTGGATCATTTTTGCCTAAATGACCTACCAGGGGTTGGGAGATATCTGGATGACAAGCACCCTCTTCCAGACCATGATATCTACAGTCAGGAAACAGCTAAACAGATCGCGCTATCATTGAAAAAAGCTCAGCGGCCCGAACAAGACGAGATCCTGGAAAAGGTTCTGACAGGCATGGGGTGCGTGAAGCTGAACATGGATCTGGCCTGGTTTAGTGATCACGGGGTCTTCCAACCTGACCTCTTCTACAAGCAGGTTCAATCAGACTATTCTGTTTCAGCGCTGCATTCAGACGACGAGAAAGAGCAGTGGGGCATCAATTTGCGAAGCGTGTTGTTTGAAAAAGACGCGCGAAAGCACCTTATGCTCTTCGATGATAGCTACATGGCTCAGTTTTCCCGTTATGTATTGGGCGGCATCGATCGTGACGTTTCAGAGTACGTTAGAGAGAACGTCAGAGTGACTGCACTCTCCTCCGCATCCGGTCCAGACTCCGGTGCCGAGGGTTCGGCTACCATTGTGAAAAATAATGAATCAAGCGACAAAAAGACACTCAGTTACGGGTTGGCTAACGCCACCATTGGTGGAAAGCTGACCGTAATGCAGGGAGACCTGGACCTCCTGGATGTCAAACTGCCAGAGCCGAGTGAAACCGAGCCATTTAGACTTCCCTATTGGACAGATAAAGGCGAAGGCGAAATGAATATAGGGCGCTTTTACTGTGAGCTGAACGCGAAACTTAGCGGCTATGTTGGCGCCAACGTAATATTGAGCGGGGGGCTCGGAGTCGATCTTGAGAAAGGGAAAGGCCTAACCTTGTCAGGGATCAGTAACGGTATGCCTGAAGGGCAACTGGATGCCTTTGCAGGAGCAAAGGTTAGTGTAACCGCCACAACCAGCCTGTACTGGGACCTGCCGGCCGAGGCGCGAAAGAAAGTTAATTTTATGAGAGCCCACGACCCGGTAGAGAAATGGGCATGCGTTGGGACGCTTAACCTTGGGCTTGCAGCAAGCTGGGGAGTAGGATACAGCCGGTCGTTCCAGCTAGGCATGAAGAATGGCAAACTGATATTTATCAGTGACGCAGGGCTCACGACCGGGCTTGGCTTGAAAGGGAAGCTGGCGTTTGAGATTGATTTCAAAGCAGTATCCTACTGGATAGCTATGATTCAAAACGAACTCCACAAGAACGATTACCGTCACATCGATTGGGTAGCGCCAGATGCGTTCGGCTTCTTAAGCAAGATCAGTTTCTTGCAGCTTACCACTGCACTTGATGCGGCCTTTTTTGCGGCTCGCCATTATAGTTTTGTGCAAGAAGTGTTCGACTCGATTAATCAGAGCGAAAGAGCCGGATTGGTGGCTTTGAAGATAGCCCAGACAGCAGAAGAGGCAGCAGAAGCTGAAAAAGTTAAAGATCGTGAAAAGGTCGCGGGCTATCAGCAGTGGTTCCGCGGACTGCAGCCGGAAGCGATCGGGCCGCTATTGCATAATCTGGTTTCGGAGCCGGTTGAGTATGAAGGCGAGAGTGATCAAGATGATCGATCAGAAAAAGAGATGCTGAAAATTCAGCAGATTGCGATCCTACAATGCTTGCACTGGATGAGTGAGTCAGAGCTGATTCAGCCCGAGTCTTACCGCGGAGCTACTCCTAATCGAATTCAACGTCAGTTTGAGGAGTCGGTAACCCGGATGAATGTCCAAGGAAAGAGCCCGGACGGTGATCCGTTAATGGTTGCTCGAAATAATGTAGCAAAGTTGGATGAGTTTATGGGAAAGGGGTTGGCGTCACCTTCAGATGAAGATCGGTACGAGGAATACAGAAGCTTGCGAAAGAAATTTAGTCTCCATATATGGAGGCAAGTATAGATGATACGTCACTCGTTTTTTTCTGGCGCCACTCTAGGGTTGCTTCTTGTCGCTACGACGCTTTTCGCCCGTGCAGAAACAAGTGGTGACGTTGCTGAAGTATTATTTCAGGATGGATACACACTCTACCAACAGCAATACAGCCCAAACGCCTTTACTAAGTTCAAGGAAGCTGCGCAACTAGGGCATGCGAAGGCCGCTTACTATGCCGGTAATATACTTCGCCGGAACCACACCTACATCACAGAAGAGGCTGAAGCATTCTATCGCCAAGCGGCGGAAGGCGAGGATGTCTATGCCATGCTGAGGCTCGCTCAGAAAGGCAACTTCTGTGGAACGCTTCGGAATTGCGATTATGGCCGCCAAGAGTGGTTGCAGCGTGCGCTGAATTCGGTCCTTCCCAAGGCTGAAGCTGGTGATCTTGAAGCAATGAAGGAAGCCTATTCTGTTTATCGGGTGGCTGGTGATAAGAAAAAAGCTTGGGGCTGGATTCAGCGAGCAGCCGAAGGCGGTCACGCGTTTTCTCAATACTGGGTGGCGATCTTGCTTGAAGAGCAGGATATGGGTTTTTACTGGACAGAAGCTGGCCGCCGAGCTGATATGCTCAAGTGGCTCAAAGCCTCGGCAGAGCATGGGTTCCCCAAGGCGATGTTCAAGTTGGCAGTTGAGTACAAAGAAGATGGACGATTTGATCAAGCGAATGGCTGGGTCGATCGCTTGGGACAGACGGATTATTTCGACGCTTTATACAATTACGGCTTAATTCTGCTGGAAGGTCCAAAAGGAATGTTTAAATACCCAGCCGCCAAGCCTGTAGAAGGGTTGGCAGTGCTCATGGCCTTGCACCGTCAAACCGGAAGCGCTGCAGTTCAGAGAAGCATTGATAAGCGACTGCCTAGTTTGACCACTGAGGTAGTGACTGAAGCAGAGGTGTTGTCCAGAGAATTGCTGGTCGATACTCCGATTCTGCATTATCTTCCCAAGTTCGGAATATAACGCCAGATACTATGTGCTGATTGAACGATGGCCGTTTACAGAGAGTCCAGTTTAACGCTGCCGTAAAAAGCTCAGCTTTCACCTATGGGAGCAAGCATAAATAATGTACAAGCGCCCCAGTCACAGAGTCTGTATAGCACTGATACTTCTCTCGTTGTCGTTTTCCATTGGGGCAAAGACTAGAAACGGACAGGCCGAAGCGTTGTTCCAAGAAGGAATGACACTCTATCAGCAACGTTATAGCGCTGTAGCTATTACACCATTAGAGAAAGCGGCAAAACTGGGTCACGCGGGAGCAGCGTATCAAGTAGGGGAGATACTTCGCCGGCGTTACACCTTCATTACGGAAGAAGCCGAAGAATTCTATCGCCAGGCAGCAGAAGGGGGCGAGGTTTATGCCATGCTGCGACTGGCTAAACAAAGCAAGCTGTGTGGAACGCTTCGACACTGTGATTACGACCGAGAGCGATGGCTCGAACGTGCGATAGAAACGGCACTCCCCCAAGCGAAAACAGGTGACACCGGTGCCATGATGGCCGTTGGAGCGGCCTATGCGGCAGCAGGCAAGCCTGAAAAGGACTTCGAATGGGTTGAACGGGCAGCCAAAACTGGTGATGCCTTTGCGCAATACTGGATGGCTATCATGCTGGGCGAACTTGGTCGGGGCTTTTATTGGACCGACAAAGGCCGCCGCGAAGACGTACTCAAATGGCTGCGCGCCTCGGCGGAGAACGGCTTTCCCAAGGCGATCTGGAAGCTTTCAGTGGAGCTAAAAGAAGACGGAAGATTCCAGGAGGCGAACAAGTGGGTTGATTATATGGGGAAAACTGATTACTTCAACGCGCTCTATAACTACGGTTTGATCCTGCTTGACGGCCCGGACGGCATGTTCCGATATCCGGAAGCCCGGCCGGTCGAAGGTCTCGCAGTATTAATTGCATTGCATCGCCAAAAAGGCAGCTCGGAAGTGAAATTGGCAATCGAGGATTATAAGGAAACTTTAGATAATGGAATTATATCGGAAGCCGAAGCTCTTTCTGAGTCATTGTTAGTAGATACCCCGATTCTTTTTTACCTCCCCAAGTTCGGAATTTAACATCAACAGCCTTCAATCAATCGTATAAAACCAGTTTTCAAGGAGGAAAGCATACCCACGCCAGACACCAACCAACCCAAACAAAAGAACCGCCTGATAACTCTGGTTCTCGCTATGTTCCTCGGAATCTTCGGCATTGACCGCTTCTACCTCGGCAAATGGAAATCCGGTATCGCCAAAGGCCTCACGACTGGGGGCCTTGGCATCTGGTAGTTCATCGATGGCGCGATGGTTTTGCTTGACGCTTTTCTGCACTTACTCGGAAAAGACACCGGTTTCGTCAAAGATGCACGCGGCCAGGATCTTCGTCTTGGGCTTTGGAGCTACAAGAAGGTGATCCGGTACTACTAAAAGTGCTGAAGCTTACCCCCTCCACGCACAAAGTACGCGAGCGCCGCTTGGCAAATATGCTCAAGGGGCGCGAGCCACAAACGCCCTCTCTCGTTCCGGAGGGAGCGGAAATCAGTCAGCTGATGTAAATGCTTTACCTAACCCGCCAGCTTAGGCAAAAACGAAGTATCCACCCAATACCTCTTCAAATTCCCCTCATCCACCAACACAGGAACTTTATCCTGGCTAACGTGGTCGGTCGGATCAAACCACAGATTATCGCTACGAAAAACATGAAGCTCGCGGGTCTGCGGGTGCTGCCACTGACATACAAGCCTGAAAGGGTTACGACCGTTTACGGTCAGGCTGGTGTTTTGCTCTACCCCTTGAAACGAGGCGTGAATTTCAACGCCATTTTGCTGAAGGTAGGCTTTTGAGCGCCCTTTCATCACGCCATAAGCCATCATTCCGCCACCGATAAGTCCGAACACAGAGCCTAAAACACCAGCAATCACTGCCCCGCCCCAAAGCGAGAAGAAGCCGTCGATCATGGCGTCTTCCGGATTGGCAGGCTCATAAAATACGGTTACCTGTTCGCCCCGGTTGTATGAAGGCGGGTTAGAACCCGAGTTGGACTGGAACTCAATTTCGCGACCGCCGGCGGCCCTGAATTGAACAACAGGGAAATAACTGGTGGAGTCACTGGAACGCGAGCGTATCAGCTCAACGACGGTGCCCTGAGCGGTTTCGGAACGTTCCAGAAATGATGTGGTGTTGGTGTACAAAGCAAAGGCGCCCACCAGCATGGCGGCACCAACAATGGCAAAAACGTATTTGATTACATTCAGAGTCTTCAACGATATCTTCCTTTTTAAGCGTTGAGTTTTGGTGTGCAGCGCCCCTACCTTGGGGCGCTCAAACTGCGCGCAGGATTATACCCTCAAATTACTGCAAAATCCTGCACGATAGCCGCTCACATCCTGATCAGCGGCAAATCGTCATCACTGCCCAGCCTGCGCACTTCCCGCAGCAGTTCATCTCCATCCGCCAGCCCCAACTGCAGCACATTCCGGAAGCTTTGCGTTATGCGAACGGAATAGCCAAGGTCGTGCATGAGCGAACTGGCTTGCAGGTTATTGAGCTGGCCTTTGCGCACATCTGTGAAAATTCGGTGGCGAAAGCCAGCATCAAACTTTGCCGCTTCGCTATCCACCCAATCCAAGCGATGGCGCCAGACTTCATCCGGCACCTCCAGCCTGCTCACCTCACGCACTTGCCGTAACACCCATAACAGATGCCGGCGCAGCTCCATGTAGTGTTCGTGAGCAAGTGAGCGTTCGTCGCGCAGATATCGGCCAAGGTTTTTCTGCAGGGCTTTTGCATCTTTCACTGCATCCACCAGTTGTAGAGCTGTCATCTGGCAGGTCATCCAGAACTGCTGGTGTTCCTCTTCTTTCGTGGTGTCCAGGCGGCTCATAAAGCCCAGCAGATCGGAATAGACCACTTTGATATGGCGCCGATAAAGGTCCTCGGTATCAAGCCCCTCAGACTCATCCGGCCTCGCATTCAAGCGCGCCTCATCCACTTCACGGGAGATCAATTGCTCTACAGGCTGATACAGCGCATGGCAGATGACCTCAAGGCTAAGCCGCCCAAGGTGCTGCAATTCCTGGACTACCGCTCGGGAGGCCGTATCAACAGAGGCCAGCGCCGCCTCATTCAGGTAGCGTGCGTGGCTTTCTGGCAGCTCCCGTTGTTCCACAGGGTTACGTGGCCCGGTCGTCGCATCTGTAATCAAAACGGCTGGCTCTGCCCTATCCGGCAATACCCTGCGCAATCCGCGTTCCAGCTGTTTTTGCCAAGGCCAGAACAGCAACACACCAATTACGTTGAACAGAGTCTGGAACATGGCCAGTTGCAAGAGCGTGTTTTCTCCGGCGCCAAACACGGCCATCAGTATTTGGGATAGCCAGGTAAGTGGCGATAAAAGCAGAAAGGTAACCACACCTGTGAGGATGTTGAACAAGGCATGTACCAAGGCAAGCCGCTGACCACTGCGGTTGCCGCCCAGCCAGCCCACAATGGCAGTGGTAACACTACTGCCAATATTGCCACCAATTGCGATGGCAATGCCCTGCCACAGCTCGATCTGCCCCCCGGCCAAAGCAGCCAGAACCAGCATCAAAGTAGCGTGACTGGACTGCAAAACGGCTGTTAACAGAAGGCCAATCGCAACAAAACTAAGCTGAACCAGAAAGCTGCTGTCCACGGAGCCGGCAAAATCAATAGCACCACCAAACTCGCTGAACCCGTTCTTAATCTGGTCGATACCCAGAAAGATAAACGCAATGCCCAACACAATGCGGCCAAATGCCTTGCCTTTCGCGGAGCTGAAGCCGGCAAGCACCCCAAACACCAACAACGGCAACGCCAGAGGGCTCAGGCTGAAATTCTGGCCCGCCGCGGCCAGCAGCCAGATGCCTCCGCTGGTTCCCAGATTAATACCCAGAAGAATGGAGATACCGCCCGCCAGATGGATCAGCCCGGTACTTATGAACGCAATGGTCAAGAGGGACATCAAGGTGGTAGATTGCAGAATCATCGTGCCGCCCACACCGAACATCAAGCCTTTGAAGGGTGTAGCCGTACTGCGCTCCAATAACTGCTCCAACCGGCCGCCGGCGAGTTCTTTCAAGCCTTCTTCAAGGCATTGCATACCAAACAAAAACAGCGCCAAGCCTGCACAAAGCTGCAGCCAGCCAGAGCTGTACCAAAAACTGGTCGACAATATCACCAGTGCAAGTGTCGGCAATACAAACGATTTCATTCTAGTCATTTGCACTAAATCCGGAAGTTGGCATCAACGCGGTAGCATTCTGATTACGATAGCAGATAAGTAGCAAATCCAACTCTGTGAGTTCACGCTAGACTGGTAGGTATAAACATCCGGAACACGAGAGAGATTCTTTGAAAAAGCTCCTCCTGATTTTTGCATTGGCTCTTCTTATGGCGACTGTATTCACCACCTTCTCCCAGCCAGTGCCCATTGAGCAGAAGTTGATCAACATTCAGGCCGCCGACGTGCTTGGCAATTTCTCCAGCATTGAGAAGGAGCCGGTTGAAATACAGGCAATACTGTTGGATATGGCCGATGACCCTCTCCTGCTATTAAAGGCCCAGGCTGCCTTCATTCGCTACCCCGAAATGGCCCGGGAGTTGTTTCCGCTTTACGCTGCCGAGCCGGAGTTCCGGGATATTCTGAGGCGCTATGGCGAAGACATTCTGCCACCCATCCAACTCTTTGTGAGCCAGCCCGTTAGCACCATTGAATGGATGAACAAGGCGTCTCGTCATTACCAGACTGCCAAGCGTTTCTTTACCGGCGCCCCGGAGGCATCCGAACCTGACAACCAGCCACCCAGCGACCGCAAAGACCTCTCGCCGGCGGAGCGGGGTTGGTACGCCATCAATTTCATTCAAAGTGAAGGCCACGATTTTCTTGGCCAGTTTATTGTCGATAACCAAAGCAAGACTCAATGGATAGGCACCGAAAGGGTGCTCGAAGGGCTGAATCAGTTTTTTGCCAGCGGCATTCGTGACCTGGAGCGAAACTACCGCTCTGGAACTGAGATCACAGCCAGCGACGTTGGCTGGGCTTCGGTGGACATGCTGATCTTTGCCAGTGCAGTGAAAGTGCTCCAGGCTGGCCGTGTTGCAGCCGTCACCACAAAGAGTGCAAGCCGGGGCACTCGCTCCGCCGCTTTGGCCGCACGGGTTACCCGCAGCGGGAAAATGGTGCTAAGCAGCGCTCGATACGCCAAGTGGCCCTTGATTGTCGGGGCAGGCTACCTCGTTATTACCCACCCCAGCCTGATAAACGACTTGCTGGCAGGTGTGGCGGATGTACTCGGGTACCCGGTGCTGGCGGTTCAGTTTGTGGGCTGGTTGCTACTACTGATCCCTGCCCTATACATCGGCAGCTGGCTGTTATGGTTGTTGGCCCCGGTGTTGATGGCGCTGTTCCGGGCCTTGAGCCTTCTGGTGGCCAAGCTAAGTGGCAGGCGGCATAGCCAATCGGGATACGGTAAGCTATAGGGCAAACTTAAAGCCTTATCCCCCGGAACCACTGACAATGGCACTCCCCTACTTTCTTGGCTGCCCTCAGTGGCAACACTCCGCTTGGAACAGTCGGCTACCGTCAGATACGAGCCCGCTGCGCCGGTATAGCCGGATTTTTAACTGTGTGGAGGGCAACACAACCTTTTACGCGACACCCAGCCGCGAGCAGTGCCTTCAATGGCGTTCCCAGGTGCCAGACAGCTTTCGCTTTCTGCTTAAATTTCCCCGCAACATCACCCACGACCGGCTGCTATCCGGCGTAGACGCGGACATGCGGGATTTCCTGACTATTGTCGCACCACTGGAGGATGTACTCGGTCCGTTTTTGCTGCAGCTACCTGCCGCATTTGGGCCCGTGCATCTGAATAATCTATGGCAATTTATTGATGCCCTGCCAGCACCACTGACATGCACTGTAGAGGTTCGTCACAGCGCCTTCTTCAGCAAGGGCGAGGCTGAAAGAATCCTGAATCGTGGCCTTCGAGAGCGCAATATCGCACGCGTATGCATGGACACCCGGGCCCTGTTTGCGGCCACTCCAGACAACGAAGTCACCATAGAGGCCCAACGCAAGAAACCCCGAGTGCCGGTGCACTTACTTCCCGGCGATGCAGAGCCTGTAATCCGCTACATCGGTCACCCGAATCTGGAAGCCAACCGGTACTACCTGGCACCCTGGGTTGAACGCGTAGCCACATGGATTGAGGAAAACCGGCGCCCCTATTTTTTCCTGCACATGCCGGATATTGGCGACGCCCTTGCGCTCACGGAAATCTGGGCTGAACTTTTAAGCGCTCGCGTGGATGGGCTGGATGCCCTGAGGTTCAATGAAAAGCAGCCCCAACTGGGCCTTTTCTAAAACTGGGAACCATTGTAGAGACATGATCTCCCTTGTCTTCACTCGAGCCAACTCACTTTCACGACGCGCAGAAACACAAGGTTGCCGATGAAAACATTCGGTGCCAAGCTTTCGGCACGAGACAAACTCGCACACAAATAAGGAACACGACATGGGAAGCTCGAAACTCGTAGGTATTGTGTTACTCGTAGTAGGCATCGCCCTGCTCTTTTTTGGTTATCAATCAACCCAGTCAGTTGGCGATCAGATAAGCGAAACACTTACTGGGCGTTTCACTGACGATACTATGTGGTATCTGATTGGTGGTGCCGCCCTGATCGCCGCCGGCGGATTTCTTTCATTTTTCAAAAAATAATCACTGAGGACAGTTATGACGATTCACCTGGAACTTGCCCCGCTAATCAGCTTGGGTGCAGGCATTGGCGTTCTGGTATTCCCCCGCTTGCTCAACTACATCGTTGCAGGCTACCTGATTACCCTTGGCGTTCTGGGACTGCTGGGACACTCGCTATAGCATATCGCTTTCGCGAATATGGCTTATACCTACGAGGCCTGTAGGAAATGTCTCACAAGCCAATGGGCCAATCTCCCGTACCCCCCAAACACCCTGTCGCTAGAATAAGCAGTGTCAGGGATGACAAGCCAGCAAGGAACGTTGGCACAGGGATGAATGCTCCATGGAACCGGAGCGCCCATAAGGATTTGGGGCGATCAAAGGGATGTTGAACGGTCGAAAGGAATTGGAACTGCCCGAAGGATATGGGCTTTCAAGGATGACCAGGGATGAAGCGCTCAGGAAGAGTGCAGCCTGAAGGAACAGGCGGGGGTCAGCCACGGAGCAAGGGATACATGGAATGTAATCCTTGTCCGTGCACTGCTTTTCCCAGACATTCCTTCACACCTTTTTCGTATTTGATCTCCACCCAAAACGCCAGAACCCCTGCTTTTGCTGCATTGCACCCTGACTCAAAACCATAACCACACAATTAGTCTCAGGAGTCACTTGCATGAAGCACACATCTTTTTTCGCCACACTCGTTCTACTGTTCAGCCTGGCAACGGGGTTTGCCTATGCAGAGCAGCCAATCATTAATATCAACAGCGCAGACGTAGCCACTCTGGCAAACCTCGACGGCATTGGCGCCAGCAAAGCAGAAGCTATTGTCGCTTACCGCGATGCCAATGGTCCTTTCAAAACACCTGAGGAGCTATCCAACGTTAAAGGTATAGGCGCACGCACTGTAGAAAAAAATGCTGAGCGGTTAACGGTAAAATAAACATTGCCCTAGATCGTGTCAGACGGCGGCCTCCAGCCGCCATTTTTAACCGCTGCTCTCTTCTCCACTCCTGCTCAAACAAAAGTCGTCTGGCAACACCCCGGCCGCCGCTCTATGATTGCTGGACAACAATGATAACCAGCTCGAGTGGCACGCTATGGCAGATCCCATCAAGATTTACCCGCCAAAACCTTCCCACGTTTATTTTTACGCGACCTGCCTGATAGACATGTTCTACCCCGACGCCGGTATGGCCGGGATACAACTGCTCGAGCGCGAAGGTATCAAGGTCTGCTTTCCCGAAGACCAAACCTGTTGCGGCCAGCCGGCCTACACCTCTGGCTACCATGATGAGGCTCGAGCCGTTGCAAAGGCCCAGCTCGACCTGTTCCCGGAGGACTGGCCCATCGTTGTGCCCTCCGGCTCCTGTGGCGGAATGATGCGAAAGCATTACCCCAGCCTGTTCAAGCACACCCGCCAGGAAGCCAAAGCCATCGACATTGCCGCGCGAACCTGGGAGCTGACGGATTTTCTTCTGAACGTTTGCCATATAAAACTGGAAGACGTGGGTGAGCCCACCACGGTTGCAATGCACACTTCTTGCTCAGCTCGCAGGGAGATGGGCGTTGCGGAAGTTGGCCCCCGGCTCATTGGTCAACTCAACAATGTCAGCCTGGTTGAACAAACCCGGGCGGAAGAGTGTTGTGGCTTTGGTGGCACGTTTGCCGTGCGCCACCCAGAGATTTCGGGGGCCATGGTCAGCGAAAAAGTAGACACTCTGACCGACACTGGCGCCGGTGAGTTTGTGACAACGGATTGCGGCTGCCTTATGAATATTGCCGGCTATGCAGAGAAGAATCGCAAACCCCTGGCTGGCCAGCACATCCTGAGCTTTCTCTGGGATCGCACTAACCCCGGTAAAGGGGGCGAGTCATGAGCTCTGAATCATCAGCAAACTCACACCACATTGATGTAAAAGAATTTCACCCCCGCGCCCAGGCTGCCATTGCTGATCCCAAACTACGCCAGAATTTCCGCAGGGCAATGGATGGGCTTATCAGCAAACGCAAAGACGCTTTTGAAGGCATGGATCTGGAAGCCTTAAGAGAACTGGGCGCCAACATCCGCCTGCGGGCACTGGCCAATTTGCCAGACTTGCTTGAACAGCTTGAGGCAAAGCTCACCGCAAACGGTATCAAGGTGCACTGGGCAATTGATGGCGATGAGGCTTGCCGGATCGTGCGGAATATTTGCGTGGCCAGAAATGCCAAAACGGTCATCAAAGGCAAATCCATGGTGTCTGAGGAAATGGAGCTGAACCATTACCTCGAAGAACACGGTATTGAGGCACTGGAATCCGATCTGGGCGAATACATCGTCCAGCTTGCCGGCGAGACACCGTCTCACATCATCATGCCCGCGATTCACAAGAATACCGGTGAAATTTCTGAGCTCATGCACGAGAAAACCGGCACTGATCTGTCCAGCGACGTGGAATACCTCACCGCCAGCGCCCGCCAGCAGTTACGTGAAAGATTCATGAATGCCGATGTGGGTGTTACGGGTGTGAACTTTGCGGTGGCTGAAACTGGCACGCTTTGCCTTGTGGAGAATGAAGGCAACGGCCGCATGACCACCACGGTGCCGCCCTGCCATATTGCGGTTACCGGTATAGAAAAGGTGGTGGGCAACCTGGAAGATGTGGTGCCACTTCTGGCCCTGCTTACCCGATCCGCCACCGGGCAGCACATCACTACCTACTTCAATATGATCTCTGGACCGCGCAAGCCTGAAGAACTTGACGGCCCGGAAGAGGTTCACCTGGTGTTGGTCGACAACGGCCGTTCGTCCATCTACCAGGATGACGAGCTGCTGGACACCCTGCGCTGCATTCGTTGCGGCGCCTGTATGAACCACTGCCCGGTCTATACCCGCGTGGGTGGCCACACTTATGGCACTACCTACCCCGGTCCCATCGGCAAAATCCTGATGCCCCATCTGATCGGGCTGGATGAAGGCCGCCACCTGCCAACAGCCTCAAGCCTGTGTGGTGCTTGTGGCGAGGTGTGCCCGGTTAAGATTCCGATTCCGGATTTGCTGGTACGCCTGCGCCAGGAATCTGTGGATGGCGACAAACTTAATCCTGCCAAAGTGCGAGGCCATGGGGCGAAACGTGGAACCCTGGAAGCACTGATCTGGAAAGGCTGGAGCTGGATGCACGCGCGGCCGGGCATTTACCGGTTTGGTACTGCAATGGCCGCCCGCCTGCGTAAGCTACAACCCGGGCAGCTTGGGGGCTGGACAAACTATCGAACGGCGCCAAAGCTAGCGAACAAAACACTCCATCAAAAAATGAAGGAGCGCGACCAATGAGCGCCCGGGACAGCATTTTGCAACGCCTGCGAAACCGAAGCGGTGACGAGTTAAGCGTGCCAGAGTGCGACTTTTCAGTATTGCAGCGCCCATCTTCATCCGTCGCTGACCGTGTTGATCAATTTGAGAAAACCATTGAATCTGTCCATGGGGAAGTCCATAGATGCACGGCGGACTCCTGGGTTGCACGGCTTTCCGAAATCCTTTCCGCGCGCGGAGCACGCAGTCTGCTGATTTCCAGAGAGCACCAAATTGGTCGCGCGCTGCGTGAATCCGGTCAGGATAATTTGCCAGAACTGCTGATCTATGACGAACCCATCGAAAGCTGGCAGCCTCACCTGTTCAACAACGTTGAAGCCAGCATCACCTCCACCCAGGGCGGCATAGCCGAAACAGGGTCACTGATCCTGTGGCCCACTCCAGACGAGCCTCGCCTGATGAGCCTTGTTCCGCCCATCCATATTGCGGTACTGGAAGCCTCAGAGCTCTACGCCACCTTTCACGAGGCTATGCAAGCACAGAACTGGGCATCTGGCATGCCGACAAACGCTTTGTTAGTCTCCGGGCCATCCAAAACCGCGGACATTGAGCAAACTCTCGCTTACGGTGTCCACGGCCCGAAAGAACTCATCGTACTGGTTATAGAATGATTCGAGGTGCTCTACTGATCGCCCTGGCCGCCCTGCTCTGGGCGACAACGGGAATAGTTGCAAAGTTTCTGTTTACCGAGACTGACCTGCAAGCTACCACTCTGGCCTTCCTCAGGCTGGCCGTTGCCCTCCCGTTTTTCTGGGTACTAATGCGCAGGGAACAACGACAACTTCAGAAAGCTGCTACCAATGCGCCAGGCAGCTCATTGCGGCAGCTAAGTTTACGATCTCTCGCGCCGCTTGCAGCGCTTGGCCTCTTCCAGGCCATCTATCAAGGCAGCTATCTGCTGGCCGTGGATCTGACCGGCGCGGGTATCGCCACATTGATCGCCCTGTGCTTGCCACCGGTGTTGGTCGCATTGCTTGCGGCGCCGCTACTGGGGGAAAAGCCAAGCCTGATAACTGTTCTGGCGCTGGTGACTGCCGTTATGGGCACCGCCATGTTGGTGTTCAGCGACATGGATACCAGCGGCACATTGCGCTTGGCCGGTATTCTCATGGCACTGCTGGCCGCGCTGGTTTACACGGGTTTCACCCTGACCAGTCGCTACAGCTCCACCGGCACACCGGTCTTTACCACGGCGTTCATTTGTTTTTTTACAGCCGCGCTCATCCTGCTTCCTGTGGTAGTGCTCACTGGCGGGTTTGAGGGGCTTGAAGAGCTAAAGATCAGGCACTGGCTGATGGTAGCCGTGATAGGCATTGTGCCCACCTGCATTGGCTATGTGAGCTTCTTTGCAGGCATGAAAACCACACCTGCAACGCTCTCCAGCATTATTGTTACGCTGGAACCACTGTTCGTTGCCTTGCTCGCCTGGATAATTTTGGGAGAGATTCTGGGGCCGGCGGGAATTGCGGGTGCATTCATACTCACTGCAGCGGTTGTTGTGGCCTCGCGTTATGGTGGAAAGCCCGGTGCCGCTCCTGCAAGCGGCACCGCAACGTCAAACTGATCAGCTATCCTTGCGCTGCTTCTCCAGCATATTAGGCTGCAGAATTTCAATCCAGTAGCCATCCGGATCCTTGATAAAGGCCAGGCCTTTCATCTTGCCATCGTCGGGCTTCTTGACGAACTCAACCCCCAACTTCTCGAAGCGATCGGCTGCCGCGTAGACATCTGGCACTGCGATACCGATATGGCCAAAACCCTGCGGCTGATCGTTGCCGTTGTGGTAGGCGAAGTCAGCGTCGTTTTCAGTTCCCCAGTTGTGGGTCAACTCCAGCATCGCCTCACGCCCGAACGTGTAGGTGGTTCGGTGCCCATCGTCTGCAGGCACATAGTTGGCTTGGCGGTCATCAAGGTAGGCGAGAAAATAGAGCGTAAACTTCATTTCCGGGAAATCAAGCTTACGCACCAACCGCATTCCCAGCACACGGGTATAGAAGTCCATTGAGCGCTCAGGGTCTTTAATGCGCAGCATAGTTTGGTTAAATACATAGCCTTCCGTTTCTGGAACCGGCTCTTCGTATAATCCGGGGGCTTGTTCAAAATGCTTGGGCATGGGGCTTCCCTTATTTGCTATCGAGAATTCAGGGTGTATATCTGCGTCCTCGTCTGCGCAATTTCAAGGGGTGGTCATCCCGCAACGCAGATCAAAGCGGCGCACAAGCTATGTTAAACTTGCGCCCACAACCTGTCCCGCTGGTTCCGTGCCTGTTCCTGGCCTGCCAGCTTTCAAAACGCATTCAGAGAACCTGTATGGATTTCAAGGTGCCTAATACCCTGGCAGAGCAGATCGCCAACTATCTGGCAGAGCGCATCATGACCGGGCAGATCCAGCCTGGTAAGCGTATCCAGGAGGCCACTCTGGCCACCGAACTCAAAGTGAGCCGCGCCTCGGTAAAAGAAGCGCTTTACACACTTGAGCGGTGGCATCTTGTGGAAATCACGCCAAGAAAAGGCGCATCTGCCTCAAAACTGGATGCCGAACATGCGTCTGAGTTGTACGACGTTTACATGCACCTGCTGATGATGCTGGCAGCTAAACTATGCGAACGTTGGCAGGAAAGCGACCGGGATCGAGTGATGGCCGTCGTTTCTCAGGCGGTAAAACAAATGCAGGCACCATCAGCAGATATTACAGCGGTGGTGGAGGCGAGTTTTGACGTGATGGAGGCCTGTTGCGAGCTGGTCGGAAATGCGTATCTCACTGAGGCGCTGTCTAACTTCAAACCTGCGGTCAGCCGCGCCTATTACCTGAGTGCGGATCGCTATCGCCACGGTCTGACCCAGACAAGCCAGTTCTTCACACGTCTCCCGCAGGCGGTTTTGGCGCGGGATGTGGAGAAGGCTCAAGCTCTGATTCGGGAGTTTGCGGAGCACCAAAAAGAAATGATTCAAAGGGCCCTGAGTTCCAGCTAGAGCCCGCACATCAGAAGGCAGGCCTATTCAAAACACGCTGTAAATACCTCCCTGTACGCTCGGCTCCGCCATCCATGGCTCCGCACGGTTTTGAATAGGCCTGCCTTCTGATGTGCTCGTGCTACTTACGGGGCCTCCAACTGTGACCAAGCGCACAGACATATCGCTGTTTCCTACTTATCGTAACAACATGTAACAAAACCTTATTCTCGCTGCATTGGTTACGCTGTCCCCTGCGGCCCGGGAGTCTGAGAAAGGCTCCCTGCTAACAAAAACAAAACATGAAGCCGGGGCCATCATGATTCATCCGTACACCTGTCGCCGCATCACGCGATCAACAGCGCTTTCATTCTGGGTGCTTGCACTGTCCCTGCCTGCTACTGCCATGGCCGAATTTCTGCCATTGGATGACAGCACACTATCGGGCGTATCAGGACAGGCAGGCATTACCATCGAGCTGGAAACCAAAATCAACATTGATCGCCTGTCGTGGACGGATGAGGGCACACTAAGTGTGAACAACATGCGGCTTTCCGGGCACAACGACAGCACATTGGATAACCTGAAGCTAACAGTGGATATTGCTGGCACAGGTGAAGTTCTTGAGCACGGTTTCTCAGAAATTGCGCGCCGGGCAAATGCCGGGCTCCTTAGTACCAGCGATCCCGATGTAGCCGATGCTCTGGCGAAATATTCTGTAAACGGTGAGTTCGGCAAGCAGTTCAATAGCGGCGATCTGGTTATTCACTTGGGTGCAACCAACTATGGCGCCGAAACCAGCTTGACCGACTACCTTCAAGCGATAGATTTTGAGCTCGCCGTAGGAAGCGTTACGACCACTGGCACAGAAGGCACTGCCACTCTGTTTTCTGATGTATTGCTGCAAGGCTACGTAGGCCCTACAGATCTGGTTATCCGAAACGATAGTGCTACAACACGCACCCTGGCCAATGGCAACCAGGTATCCGGAGCCGAATTGCAGCTGGATACCCATTTTGAAGTGACCAACGGCAGCCTGAACTGGGATGCTGCAGATTTAATCTTTGTGTTTAACTTTGCAGCCGTGAGAATTGAAGGCCTGCAAATTCATAACCGGCGCGGCAACGACACGCTGGGCCACTTCGGAATGGCCAGCGCAACGGCAAAAATCTCCCGAGGCACCAGCGCCGCTACTGGAAAAGAAGGCCTCTCGATTCACGACGTCGAATTCCGGGCTGATATCGACATGCCCATATTCAAAGTGGGCCAGGCCAGTATTGGCAGCGTTAGTTTCACCGATTTCGCCATTACAGATACCACCATGATGGTTTACGGTCACTAGAGTCTTGTAAACTGCCCGTCCATCTTTGACGGGCAGCCCATGAACGAACACATTAATACCAACGGTCAGCATCCAGCTTCTGCAAAACGCCTCGCACTGTTCAGCCTGCTCTTCATCGCGCTCACGGCGGCAGGGCTTTACGCCGTGTACGACCAGTTCGCAGGGCAGAGCATCAGTTTCGATACCCGGTTGATTGCACCACAAACCCTCACCGCTCTCACTGGGCTATTGCTGGTGTATTTCGTTTCTGATGGCTTACGTTTGCATTTCACGCTGCGTGCGCTCGGCCACCACTTATCCTTTCCCGTTATTTTCCGTCTGGTTTTTATCAATTTGTTCTTTTCCAACGTCACGCCTATGGCCACCGGTGGTGGTTTCGCTCAGATATGGTATCTGCACCGCCATGGGGTTCCGGTGGGCAGAGCCACGGCTGCAACCACCATCAGAACCGTGCTGGCGGTGCTTTTCATTTTCTCTCTAACGCCTGTCTTTCTGCTGACTCTGGATGCGTTTAATGGTCAGAGCATCACCGGCGATCTGGGCCTGGCATTAGCAATATTCATCCTTATATATCTGGGCTTTTTCGTCATTCTGCTGTTCCGAACACGCTGGCTTATTGGGCCGCTCAGCGGGCTACTCAGGATTCTTAATCGCTGGAAACTCATAACCGACACCCGCCATATGCACTGGCAGTTCAAGGCTAAGCGAGAGATGCTGCGCTTTTCCCACAGCTTTGGGGACTACCTGCAGGGTAGGCCGCTTTTTGTAGTGCTTTCCGTTCTATTTACTGCCGTATTCCTGCTGAGCCTTTTCAGCTTCCCTGCCCTGCTGATTCATAGCCTGGGTTACGATGTTGACTATCTGATGTCGCTGGGGCTACTGGTTGTGACAACGTTTATAATGTATTTCTCACCAACCCCGGGCGCATCGGGCATTTCAGAAGGTGTCTTCGGAAGTTTCTTCAGCGGCATTCTCTCAGGAAACCATTTGATTCTGGTTATTGTGAGTTGGCGCCTGCTAACTATCTATCTCGGCATGTTCATTGGCCTGGGCGTGCTGCAAAAAGAACTCATTAAACGCCGCAGGAAATCCGGATAATGTTTCGAAACCCACTCAAGTTACTATTCTATCTCTGCCTGCTGACCGTCATTCTGCTCTTGGGTTACAAAACCTACCTGAACGTATTTCTGGAAGATTTTGCGGGCGTGCATACTACCCAGGTGGAGCAGATTCAGCGCAAAGTCCCAACCGACCAAGCCTTCAGTTTTGCCGTGCTGGGAAACATCAACAATTCTGTTGGAGTTTTCGAAGATCGCATTATTCCGGAGCTAAACACCTCGGGAACGGACTTTCTGGTTTCTGCCGGCAACGCAGTGAGCGGCGGCGGCGAGGACAAGTATCGCGCCCTCTATGGAAGTCTCAGCCATCTCGACATTCCTTACCTCCTCACATTCGGCGCCCATGAATTCGAAAACTTTGGCAGCTTCCGTTTTTACGACCACTTTGGCCCGCACTTCTATAGCATTCAGGCGGGCAACAGCCGGCTTATCTTTCTCGACAGTACTGGAAAAACACCCTGGGAATGGCAGGTGCGTTGGCTGGAAGACCTCCTGAGCCAAGACACTTCAAAGGCACGAATCCTGTTTATTGGCCACCCGCTATTAAAGCCCGAAGAAGATGCCTTGCTCGATCAGCCCGAAGATTATCTTGAGCCGCCGGAGTTTAGGGATGCACTCCTGAAGATGGTTGAAAAACACAACATTAAATTCGTGTTCTCCTCCAACCTATCGCTGTATTCTGAAAAACAGCTGGGCAACACGCTGTTCGTCACCACGGGGGGAGCCGGCGGCTTAATACTGAACAACGACACCAGTTTTTACCACTACGTGCGTGTCAGCGTCAGCCCTGAGGGCGAAGTCAGCCACACGCTCCGGAAACTGGAAGTTGGCCAGCACCCTATACTCAAACAGCTCGAAAGCCTCTGGTTCTTCGTGTATTCACTGTTCTATGCCGGTTACCTAAATTTCATCCTTACTGTGGCAGTGCTTACCGCCATCACTATCAAACTCTACGCCGTGATTTTCATCGGTAAGGACTACTACCCCGACTACAACCTGGACCCCACGCCCTGGCTGGACAAACCATTAAGGGTGGCCATGTTCACCAATAACTATCTACCCTTCATCGGCGGCGTGCCCATTTCCATTGCACGACTAAAAAAGGGGCTGGAGGAGCTTGGCGACAAGCTTCTGGTCGTCGCACCGCGTTACAAAGATCAACCAGAAATTGAGGAACATGCACTGCGAGTGCCCTCATTGCTTGCCATGGGGGAGAAGCGGGAGTTCCGCCTGGCCAACATATTTCTTGGTCGTATCCGTAAACGTGTGCGCGCCTTTCATCCAGATATAATCCACCTGCACCACCCTTTCTGGCTGGGCTCGCTCGGGCTGTTCATGGCGCGCCGCCTTAAAGTGCCGGCCATTTATACCTACCACACCCGGCTTGAGCACTACGCCCACTTCGTACCCTTGCCGGGGCTTATTTTCCGCAACCTGATATCCCACGCGCTTATCAAACGCTTCGCCAACAAATGCGATGGCGTTATCGTACCCACCTATTCCACTGAGGAATATCTGCGAATGATTGGGGTGAAAACACCCACCTTTGTGCAACCTACGGGCATTGAGTACACGCGATTTCAAGCGGTAACGGATGAGGAAATTGCAGAACTCCGACAGGCTCTGAACCTTACGAACGAAACGGTTTTCATCAGCGTGTCGCGTTTATCGAACGAGAAGAACATCGATTTCATGATCGAAGCCATCGGCAGGCTGCGCCGGGAGTCGACCAAACCCTTTCACTTTCTGATGATCGGCGAAGGCCATCAGAAAGAGCGACTGCAAAACAAAATTCAAGAACTGGGACTTGAAGATCAGATCACATTGGTTGGTGCTGTGCCGCCGGAAAAAATGGCAACGTGGTATCGCTTGGGTGACGCCTTTTTGTTTGCCTCCAAATCTGAAACTCAAGGCATGGTCATTCTGGAGGCTATGGCTGCCGGTTTGCCTGTGGTTGCGGTGCGCTCCAGTGGTATCGACGACGTTGTGCGACACGGTATAAATGGCTTCAAAACTCCTGAAAGGCAAGATCTATGGTGTGCTCAGGTAAAACAATTGCTGGAGGATGAGGAATTGAGAAACACACTTTCAGCACACGCCCTGGCATTTTCGCAAGACTTTTCCGTTGAACAATTTGCCTCGAATGTTCGCGAGATCTACGCTACCACTTTAGCAGTCAGCGAGAAGCGTCAACTAAAACGGAGAAATGCATGAGCGGCATTCCTGTAGGTATCAGCACGTGCCTGTTGGGCAAAGAAGTCCGTCACGATGGCGGCCACAAACATTCCCGCTATTGCACTGAGGTGCTGTCACGGCATTTTGATTTCCGTCCGATTTGTCCTGAACTGGAGGCTGGCCTGGGTGTCCCCCGCCCCGCCATTCATCTGCGCGAATACCCGGAAGGCATGCGCCTGACAGAATCCAAAGGCACTGCTGACCACACCGATGCCATGCAGGACTTCACCAGCGGGATCATGCCCGAATTGGCCGATTTGCGCGGTTACATCCTAATGGCCAAATCCCCAAGCTGCGGCATGGCACGCATCAAAGTTCACAACCCGGAAGGGCAGGTAATGCGACGTGACGGGCAAGGGATGTTTGCTGAGGCACTGATGCGCGCTTACCCGCTGATGCCGGTTGAAGAAGAAGGCAGGCTGAACGATGACGCGCTGCGGGAAAACTTCATTGAACGGGTATTTGCCTATGACGACTGGATGCAAAATGTTGCCGGCGAAAACCTCACCGCAAAAGCGCTGATTGAGTTCCATACCCGTCACAAATTTCAACTACTGGCACACTCAGAGAAAATTTACCGGCAACTTGGCCCTATGCTGAGCGACCTTAAATCAGAAGCCTTGGAGTCTGTTGCCAGCCGCTACATTGAAGGCTTCATGGAGGGCATGACAAAACAGGTAAGCAGGGGCTCACATACAAACGTAATGCAGCACCTGATGGGCTATCTGAGGGATGCGATGAAAGGTGAGGACCGTAAGGTCCTGATAGAGCAAATTGAAGCCTATGGGCGCGGCGAGGTACCCCTCATTGTGCCCATGACATTGTTGAGAATGGCGCAACGCAGGGAACCGGCTGATTACCTGCAGCTACAGCAGTACCTAAGCCCCTACCCGGATGAGCTGGGGCTCAGAAACAAGGTGTAGCTGTGGCCGGCCAGCCTCAGAAACCGTATAGCAAGGTGATCGCCGTTTCGGTATCTGTGGACTCTACACCCGCAGGCGCGTCGGAAACGTGCTTCAACCGATAGGCTGCCTTCATTGACAAGTTGCCGATTAGGTTGGCCTTGATGGCAGTTTCTGATTGGCTGATCACGTTGTTCTCATCGAGTCCGATTTCCGTGCTCAGCTTTTGGTGAAACAGAGCATTCTCTGAGAGAGCGTAGTTGAATTGAGCCGCCAGTCTCGCAATGGCCTCTTTCTCGACGTCTTCGCCGTCGGCGTTCAATACTTCCAGCTTGTTATATCGGTAACCAGCACCGGCCGAGAGATCGAGGAACGAGCGTTCCCCTCGCTGCCAAACACGGTTTCCATAACCGGTGGTAGCCGTGGATTCAAAGTCATACCCTGAAAAGCGGTCTTTCTCGTATGTGCCGCGCAGAAACCAATACTGGCTTTCATCAAACTTGTAGTTGGTTTCCAAGGCTGCCTTATACTTCTCGGCTGTGGTTTGATCGGCACCTGTGGTTTCGTTTTGGGATTCAGAGTAGTTAGAACTGAAATCAGCAATGTTGCGCCAGTCTATTACCTCATGCACGAGCCCCAGGCGCCCGTTTATGTTGGTTTCTTCAGTATTACCAGAAGTCATAAGCACACCGAGTTCTGCCTCGCCTTCCCAGTTTTTGGCATCCTGGCCGTAGGCCAGTGGCGCAGCTGTGATGGCAATAACGGCAACGGTTTTCTTAAAACTCATGAAAGCTCCTTGAATAGTCAATTCAGGCGCATGAACAAATATTAAGGAGCGGGGGCGTTTGGACGCTCACCTTTCAAGCTTTTTTCGGCCTGGCGCTCCCGTTCTGACTTCTTGCGCGCTTTGCGTTCGGCAATTACCCGAGCGGCGTCACCACCCACATGTGCCTCTCCCCGAGCTTCGGCAAGTCGCATCTGAAGCTCTCGCTCCGCGAAGCGTGCCTTCTGCTCGTCACTCAGGGAATCAATACACCTGTGGCAGCTCACGCCTTGTGCATAGCTCGGGTGCTCTTTATCAGCCTCGGTAATCGGCCGACGGCAGGCATGACACTGGTCATAACCGCCGCGCTCCAAACGATGATTGACCGTCACCCGGTCGTCAAATACAAAACATTCACCTTTCCAGAGGCTCTGCTCTTCCGGCACATCTTCCAGATACTTTAAAATGCCGCCTTTAAGGTGATAAACCTCTTCAAAACCCTGCTCTCTCAGGTAAGCCGTAGACTTTTCACAACGAATGCCACCGGTGCAGAACATGGCCACTTTTTTATGCTTTGCCGGGTCGAGGTTTTGCTTTACGTATTCGGGGAACTCGCGAAAGGTGTCCGTGGCGGGATTGATGGCGTGCTCGAAAGTACCAATTTCCACTTCGTACTGGTTGCGGGTGTCTACAAGAAGCACATCCGGGTCTGAAATCAACGCGTTCCATTCAGCCGGCTCCACGTAGGTGCCCACAATGCGCTTCGGGTCGATGCCATCAACGCCCATGGTGACAATCTCTTTTTTGAGTTTCACTTTGGTACGTTTGAAGGGCTGAATATCTACGTAGGACTCTTTGTAATCAACACCGTCAAAGCGCTCATCTGTGTTCAGCCAGGCTTGCACAGCATCAATCCCACTCCGGCTTCCGGCGATGGTGCCATTAATACCTTCACGGGCCAGCAACAGAGTGCCATGCACACCGTTAGCTTGCATGATATCCAGCAGTGGGTGGCGAAGGGTTTTGTAATCATTCAGAACGGCGAACTTATAGAGCGCGCACACAACAACGTTGTTGCTCATGGGGAGTCTCCTGCAGGCCGGATCGTAAATCCGGAGCATCAATGTATTTATCTGGAAGGTTCAAGCCAGAGAGGGCGAAGATTCTAACCCACTCAGGCTTTTGTTCAAGTCAGGGTTGGCCGAAGCCAGCATCAGGCAGTTACTTTTCAGCGTTGGCGAGCTCCCGCTCAACAATCGCAGAAAGCTGGCCCCAACCCGGGCGAGTCAGGCGAATGTTATCCACCAGTACGGTGGGCGTACTGGTCACTTGCAGCTGCATGGCTGCGCGACGGCTCGCTTCGATCACTTCCCGGTGCAATTCAGTTGTCATGCAGCGGCGCAAACGGCGCTCTTCAAGCCCAAGATCCTTACCATAACGCGCAAAGGTGGCCACCGGGTCGTTGGAGCCACTCCATTCGCTTTGTGAATCATAAAGGCGTTCATGCATCTCCCAGTATGCGCCCTGATCGCCGGCGCAGCGGGCAGCCTGGGCCGCTGGAAATGCGTTCTGGTGCTGCTGTAAAGGCAAGTCGAAATACACAAAACGGACTTTCCCTGCCTCCACATATTCCTGCTTCAAACGCTTACTGGCTGGCGCAAACAGGCCGCAGGCCGGGCACTGATAATCCGCAAACTCACGCACAACCACCGGAGCGTCGTCCGCACCGACAGAAACACCATACTGATCCAACTCCGCCGGGAAGGCTTCCGCGTTAGGCGCAGCAACAGGCAACTCATCTGAATTTGGCGTCGGGGCGGCTGTCAGGAAAAAGGCACCAGTAACAATCGCAGCCAGAGCCAACACACTCACCACAATAACCAGCGGCTTATTCGACTGGGTTTGCCGGGGCGGTGGTGCACCGGTTTCTTTACGACGTTTTGCTTCACCCATGTTTAACTCCTTTTATTTTGCAGAGGTAACCTGACAATTGTTAGCAGGCGAACATTCCCACAATCACTCAGGCAGGCTAAGATCCTCTATATCCTACATAAGTTCCAATATAAATTAAGGAGATCTCATGTCACTTCCAGCCTTTAGTGCGGATTCTTTAAGCCTGCCACTCATTGCCGCCCCCATGTTTCTCATATCCGGCCCTGAACTGGCACTTGCGTGCTGTCGCGAGGGCATTGTTGGGAGTTTCCCCGCTCTGAATCAACGCACAAGCGAAGGCTTTGAAGAGTGGCTGGTTCAGATGACAGATGGCCTCGGCAAACTGAAAGATGCCAACCCGGAAGCCAACATAGCGCCTTACGCTGTCAACCTGATCGTACATCGCTCCAACCCTCGCTGGCAGGCCGATCTGGAACTTTGCGTAAAGCACCAGGTGCCCATCATTATTACGTCGCTAGGCGCCGCCAGCCAAGTAGTTGAAGCCGTGCATAGTTATGGCGGAGTGGTCTTCCACGATGTAACAAACCAGAAGCACGCCCGCAAAGCCGCCGAGGCGGGGGTGGACGGAGTTATTGCAGTATCTGCCGGTGCCGGTGGGCATGCAGGCACGATCAACCCATTTGTTCTGGTTCACGAAATCCGCGAAGTATTTGATGGCACTATTTTGCTGGCCGGCGGGCTCTCCCACGGTGAGGACATATTGGCCGCTCAAGCACTTGGAGCAGACCTTTCCTACATGGGAACGCGCTTTATTAACACCACTGAATCCAATGCGGATGATGCCTATCGCACCATGATTATCGAGTCTGAATCCAGCGACATCATTCATACTCCTGCCGTGTCTGGCGTGCCCGCCAGTTTCATGAGGCAGAGCCTGGAAGCAGCGGGATTCGATATGAAACAATTGAATCAGGCGGGTGAGATCAATTATGGCGAAAAGCTGAAACCAATGGACGACGAGGCCAAAGCCTGGAAAACCGTTTGGTCCGCAGGCCAGGGGGTCAGTCAAATTAACGATGTGGTCAGCGTTGAGGCTCTGGTTTCAAGGTTGAAGCAGGAATATCAAAACGCGCGTGCGCGGCTTTGCACCTGATGCATCATTGAAAATGCCCCCGGTTCCGTTAAACACGGAACTGGGATGCATTGCTCTGAAGGGCCACCAGTAGTTCGCTGATTTCAAGACTGGCCGTATCGGAACGCTGGATCGCCTCCACAGTTACCTCAGCTGTATGCGCAATACCTTCCACACTCACACTCACTCTTTGTGCCTGCTGACCCTCTTGCCCTGCCACAGATGCAATGCTCAATGCCTGTTCCTGCAAGCTACTGAGTAGCTGATTGATCTGGTCAAAATGCTCATCGGCACGGCGAAACTCCGCAGAGGATTCCACAACCTGCTCTGATACTTTACCAATCACCGATACAGCCTGTTTGCTGCCCTGTTGCAGTTGCGCAATGATGGCTTCAATTTCGGTAGTGGATGATTGAGTTCGGCTTGCCAGAGTTCGCACCTCATCGGCAACAACAGCAAACCCGCGGCCCGACTCACCCGCTCTGGCTGCTTCTATCGCCGCGTTAAGTGCCAGCAAGTTGGTCTGCTCCGCAATAGCGCCTATTACCGACAAAACCGACGTGATTTGTGTGCTTTGCTTATCCAGTGTACTGACGGCTTCCACGGCCCGCTGTACATTGAGCACGACATCGTCGAGGCGCTTAAGGACATCCCGGGAGATAGCCGCTGTTGCATCACTTTCAGCGCTAACACTTCGTACTGCGCCGGCCACCTCCTGAATATTCTGCGCAACGCCTTCAATGCTGTGGGACATGGCCGCCATGGTTTCAGAAACGTCCACAACTTCCTGCTGCTGTGTACTGACTGCTGCAACCGCATCCCGGCTGACCTCACCCTGTGCCCGAGCTTTTCCGACAGCGACCTCCGCCGAATTTTTAACATCGGTAACCAACTCCTGAATGCGCGCAATAAACTGGTTAACACCTCGAGCCATCTCCGTCAGCTCATCATTGCCTTTCAGGTTCACCCGGCGAGTCAGGTCTGCCTCCCCATCGGCAATGCCGCGGATGGCGGAATTCAGGCGCAGAACCCTGGGCAACACGCTCCCTCCAAGCACCGCTGCCACCAGAATCAGAAGAATGACCATGGAGCTGACTGCAACCAGTGTCAGGCTCGACGACAAGCCTGCTGCTTCGCGGCGAAGGGCATCAACTGTCTTGCTGATGTGGGATTGCGCGCCGGCCCCAATATCTGTCAGTTGCTGCTGAAGCCTCTGGTTAACCTGATCGGTTTCAGCCTCAAGGGTTTTCCTTGAGGCATCAATGCTGCTGGCAAGGGCAGCACTGAACTCTGCTTTTAAAGACGCAAGGTCGCGATTAATACCATCCAATGCCAACCCGATTTTCAGCTGCCCAATCGCCGAACCTTTTGGTTTGATGTCTGCCGTTATAATGACAACATTCGGATCACGGCTTGCAGCGTCCAACACCCGATTGGCCGCACCGCCCCCGTCACCTTGTTCCATCAGAGCGAGCACCCGTTCATCGGTACGATCAACGTAGCGGGTCATGCGTTTACCGTACTGGTCAAAATAGATAGCGAAGAGCACAGACTCCCGGGCGTCTGCCAGTTCCACGAGCTCGGTCAACCGTGGAATATCCCTGTCCCAGATCAGTGGTGCAGCAACCGCCGCCAGTACATCTGCCAGCCCTTGCGCCTCTGCCATAACAGCATTGCGGACATTCTCCGCCACGCGTTCCTGCTGCTGGCTCTGCTGGAGGGTTAGTTCTTCAGACAGCTCCCTTACACTTTCTTCGCGCATGGCTTGCAAGCGCAGGCGAACATCGTCGCGGGTAGCTTCAAAGGATTCACTGAGCTGATCGCTGCTGGTTTCAAGTGCGGAGCCGGCGGTGTCTATCAAGCGCTCAACCTGATTTGTGATCAACCACTGACTGATAAAAACCTGTGCCAGTCCAGCCACCACCAGAACAATAAACACTGGCCGAAACAGCCTGCTGGTGAACAAATTTTTCAAGAAACGAGAGGCCATACACCAATCCCTCAACATGCTACTCCGGCGAGCGGGGTATCTTTATTTTTGTCATTTAGATGCTTCTTTATAACAGTTGTAGCAAAGCCGACGACAAAGGGGGACTTCTTTATGCAGGGATTTGTTGGAGAGGGTAAAACAGGTGGGGTTCAAGAGGGGCGCCCCGGCGGTTTTCCGGGGCGCCGAAATTCAAAATTCAGTCAGCCTCGTCCAGTTTAATTTCGACAATAAAGTAAGCGCCAGAGCGCGCCTCGTACTCTACTTCTACCATCGGGTTCTCACCCAGATCTACTTTTTCCTTAAGGCCCGCCTTAGAAGTCCCATCGTATTCAGTCGCATCATCAAGACGCATATCTACACCAAGAATACGGATGTCGTTCCCTACAATCGCCGTAACTCGCCCCGAGAGTTCGAATTCCAAATCAGGCGTTTCATCGTCTTGTTCAATCTTAATTGCCTCAAGGAAGACTCTGCCTTCACTGTCCCTGCGCTCGATTCCCTCAACCTCTAGAACCAAGTCCGCTTCAAGATCCAACAGCTTGAGACGTTGCTCCTCATCGCCAGTGATAATCGTCAGAGACGTGAGCTGCACCAAAACACCACCTACATACAACTGACTGTTCTCGTAATCTATCGCGGAGGTTTTGCCGCCCTCAATCTCTACATCCGCCTCACGCAGGGTGATTTCATCTGCCTTTACAACTCCATCAGAAACGAAGTTGCCCTCTACCTGAATCAGTGCCCCCTGAACCAGATCGCTGCGCTGAATACCGTCATCAAACTCAGTTTCACTCGTCACTTCGACGGTTAACCCGTTAATCGTGAAGGTGCTGCTGGCCTCTTCAAATGGGCTGGTGACAGGCCCTACAAACTCGATATCCGTCTCCATGCTTTGACGGTAGCGCCGGAAATCATTCGGCTCTATTTCATTGGCCTGCAAAACACCATCACGGCTCAAGTTACCCTCAACCTCAACCACCAGTGAATTAGCGAGCGCAGCACCGTCGATACCTTTGAATTCCGCATTCCCATAGTTGACAAGCTGAGTACCGATGACAAAGGTCATCTGACTGGTGTTCAAATCAGATATATGCCCCTCCAGCTCTACTTCATTGAAATCATCGAAATCATTTACATTTTGGTGCGCGCGGAGCCCAAGATAGCTGGCCCGAAAATCGCCGTTAGGCATCCTCCATCCAGACATTCTCGCAAAGTCACCCGTCACAAGATCTTCGATCACTTTTCCTTTCACAACTGTTCGTGAGTCAATTCGGACTGTCTGTCCAAGAATGCTGATCTCGGCAGTTTTTGAAGCATGGTTCCAAGCTTCAACAATGACTACCGATCCGCGCAAACTGTCATCATACTCAACTGATTCGGCACGGCCTGTGGAGTCAGCTCGCCACTCACCTTCAACTCGTAGGATCATTCCCTCATGAAGCTGCCTCTCGGTGCTGATACCGTCATCACTGCGCACACTGCCATCAGTAGAGAACTTCACACCATTCACAAAAACACTACCAAACCCCGATACCGGCCCCACGCTGGACCCGGTGCCGCGAATGCCACCATCCGCTACTTTAAACTCACTACCACAGGCGGAGAACAGCCCGAGAGTCAAGAGAGCCGCCAGTGCAGTCAATAAACGTTTGCGGGATATCGGTTTCATTGTGCTCACCATTTTGGAAAGGCCTGTTGCATCACAATTTCGGACGCCTTATCAAGTATCATCGCTGTACCGCCGCCCCGCGTTCTCGCCGGGTCTATACTTTTGGCGTCTGATTCCAGGCGAAACCTCAAAGCTGGGCACATCCTGTATATAGGTACTGCGCCTGAGAAGAATTTGCCCGCTATCCAGCTGCTCAACCACGCCTTTTCGTAGCAGCTCGTTTAGAACCACAGAAGAGGAAAGCCCGGGATTAACCGCCTGCACCAGCTGGCTGAACGAAGGTTCTTTCAGATGATTCATCGACAGCAGCACCGGGTGCAGATTTTCATCAAGAAATCCAAGCGCACTGATCCAATGCCTGACGACTTCACGACTTGGAGAAGACAATATAGTGCTGGCAAGCTCGGTAGGCTCCCAGCGACACACAAACTTAGGCTGGCTGCTGGAATTCATAAAGCCCTCTCACTTTTAGAGCCGAGTGGAGATGTTTCTGCAACAGTAACTTCTTCAAAAATGAAAACACTGACGCCTGTTCTATAGGAGTCCTGAGGTGAGTCCGCTGCCTGGTTGCCCGAGACATCGCGGTCTTTTGGACCCAGCCAGGAGTCCAACTGCTCCAGCATTTTCTGGGATTGCTCTGCCGCCTGCGCGCGCCAAGCCTCCATCACTTCCGGTGGAATGTTGTTATACGTCAGCGTGCGCTGGAACAACGGCCGTTGACTGCCAGCGTTGCAGACCAGGTTATGATCCACCGTCGCTATAAGGTCTGATACATCCTCACCAAAGATCTGGAGCATTTCCTGACTGTCTCCGACCGGCACATAAGCTCTGCGCGTAAGAGTCAAATTGCCGGTGTCACTATCTACAGACACCACCCCAACCCTTAACAGCTCATCCAGCACAGAACGCGGGGGCATATCTCCACTGTACTTTTTTGCCAGTTCGCTAAAACTCAATGCCCCATCAAAAGGCAATATAGCGGGCTCTCCTGCAGCGCTCTGAAACTTGGCATCATGCACCCAACCAGACACTACGCGAGATGCCCGGTTGGCATGCAGCACTTCAGATTTCCCTATGTGCTGGCCCGCAAGAATCTCCCGCTGACGTTTAACTTCTTTGCGCGTTAACCCCGTCATAACCGCCGCACCCGAATCGGTAGGCTTGCGCCGTTCACCCGGGAAGTCCTCCAGCGCCGCTTCCACATAAGCTCGCTTGACCAATTCGGCAAACTCTCCATAGGGAATACCGTTGCGCAGTAACAACCTCGCAAGAGGTCGCAGAATGCGGAACAGGGCCTGGTGCAATGGGTTGGAGAGGGTTTCTTTCATGATTGGGATTATATTCCCATTTTTAGCGACAGGCCAGACCTTCTGTGTTATCAGTTGGTCTGGCCCGGTTTGCTATTGGTGATACCCGCGTTTAATCGTCGGCTTCAATCTTTACGATGCGGTACTGACCGCTCACTTCTTCAAAATCAATTTCAACGTCGTCGCCTACCTGGAAGCCCGACAGGTCAAGATCAGTCTGAAGCTCCAGCCCCATAACGGTGACCGTTGTATCGGTAAGGCTGCTGATTTTGCCTTCCAATTCCAAATCGCCGCCGTCATCACGCTCAATATAAAAAGCAATCAAGCCACCGCCGTTTTCCGCCGTCTCCCGACCTTCAATTTCGAGATAATCGCCAAGGTTCAGGCCTTCAAGATCCTGGTTGCGCATAACGACAGATTCTTGAGCGTCTTCAGTGTCTTCGTCTTCAATCAGTGTGCTATCAGTCAATGCGACCCGCACGCCGCTGACCATCAATACTTCCCCACCCTGCTCTTTGCTTTCGATAAAGCCAGACAATTGGGCATCGCCATCGCGGGTTTCAATTTCTTCGGCAACAATGATCCCATTGCGGTATTCACCCTCTACTTTGATTTCCGCGCCCTCTGTGAGCTGTTCAACGGTAATATCATCAAAGTCAGTGTCGTCGGTGAGCTGAATAAGTGTTCCGTTGAGATAGAACTGCCCGGTTTCCGAATCGTAAGCCGAGGTAATCGCCCCGGAGATTTCGACGTCTTCATCCTCTTCGAACATATCGTCTTCGAATTCAATGTCGAAGGCGGTCAGGTTGCCATTCTCCAGCTTGCCTTCAACTTCAACGATCACACCGTCTGCAAGATCTTCCGCAGTGCCGCCATCAAACGTTGCTGACTGGTAGTTAACAACCAGACCATTTATTTCAAAAGTATCTACGCCAAGGTTTGAAACTGCGCCCTCTACCTCCACTTCATAACGCCCATATGGCCAAGGCGCGCTAGCGTCCATCACACCCACATAACTTGCCTGAAACTCGCCATTGGCCAAACGATAACCACTGATGCGGACATGATAATCATCTGTGGTGCTCTCCACGCCGGCTTTTAGCTCCACTGGCGTTGCGCCTTTAAACACTGTGCGGTTGTTGATCGCTATATTTTGTTTGGCGAGGACAATAACGCCGGTTTTCGTCAAGTCATCCCAGGTGACTGAGTCAACCGGGCCACGCAGGGTGTCGTCGTAATAAATATACTGCGCCTCGCCCTCGCCATCGCGTCCCCAGGTGCCGGTTACCTTCAGAATCATGCCTTTTTCCAGCTGCGTCTCCCGCTCTATGCCGTCGTCGCCTCGGTACTGCGCATTATTAATCTGAAAATGTGTGCCGTTAACGTACACGCTACCAAATCCGGAAACCGGGCCCATGCTGCTGCCATTAGAACCGGCAGTCGTTGTGCCCGAATCAGAACCGCCACCGCACGCTGCCAAAGATCCCAGAACCGCGCCTGCGATGGTCATTTTAATTGCTGAATAGAGTGTGTTTCGCATCATTGCTTTTCTCCCGGGCCGATAACGGCCAATGCTGCTCTGCAATACTTTGTGATCATTTGGGATTAAATTCCCAAGAATTGAGCTGGGAATTTAATCCCAATTGTTCGACTTGTCCAGAAAAAGACTCAATAAACTTATGAACTTTCAGACAGAACCTGCGTAACGTTATGACCACAGACCAAAAAGTGAGGAGAGATGATGTTGGGATTTTTAAAGGGCGATCCGAAGAAAAAACTACAGAAGGCGTACGAAGCAAAGCTGGAGAAAGCACTGCAGGCGCAGCGCAATGGGGATCTGAGGAGCCACGGCACCCTGACGGAAGAGGCAGAAAAGATTTACGCCGAGATCAAGGCGCTCGACGAAAACCGATAGCCCAGGGTTTAGCAGCGCCTCACATTACTCGTCCGTCAGTTGCTGCAACTGCCGGCTAAGACGCTCCACCTCGCGGCGCATGTCCTGAACCTCATCAAGAAGCTCCAGTGACATCGCAAGGCCCGGCAGATTCATCTTCAAGTCCCGCTGCAAGCGCCTGGCTTTATGCAGCCGGGCGAGTGCTGCCACATCAAACAACCATTGGCGCGCCTCTGCAGCCGGTTCTAGAGGTGCAATAATGCCGTAGTTCACCAGTTTGATGACAAACTCAGCGTGACACTCACCTCGTTCGCACACTTCGTGAAGGGTAAAGGTGCTGCCATTTTCATCCATTACTTCAACGGTCAGAATACTGTTTCTATCACTCATCCTTTACTCTCCCCTTCACAGATGGAGTTTGCTGCGTGGGTTGAATGCCTTCTCGGCCTCTGCAAGCTGCTCGTATAGCTTTTCTGCTTCTGCAGAGTGCTGCTCCGGTATTGCGATTTGCAGCACCACAATCTGATCACCTGGATGTTTGCCCGGTAGCCCCTTGCCTTTGAGGCGGAGCTTGCGCCCGGATGAGGTTCCCTTGGGTACCTTCACATTCACCTTTGAGCCCACCGTCGGTACGGTGATGGTCGCACCCAGTGCGGCTTCCCATGGTGCCACCGGCACGGTCACAACCACATCCCGCCCCTCTACACTGAACGATGGGTGCGGCGCCAATTCAATCTCTATCAGCAAGTCACCTGGCGCAGCACCACCATAGCCCGGAGACCCCTGGCCTTTCAGGCGCAAATGCTGGCCTTCGCGCATTCCAGCGGGGATTTTCACCTTCAGTGTTTTCTGTCGCGCTATAACACGACCCTGTTCGTCCGCTTCATGTACCGCAAAGGAAACCTGTTTCTCAGACCCGTTGAACACTTCTTCAAGGAACAGCGCCAAGCGTGCGTGAACGTCCTCGCCACGCATGCGCACGGTCTGCCGAAAACCACCGGCTCCCTGCCCCGGCCCCTGACCGCCACCGAACATCTGCTCAAAAAAGTCACTAAACTGGCGGGAATCCGCATCGGTGTATCCACCACCACCAAACCCCGACGCACTCTGCCATCCGGGAGGCGGCTGGAAAGATCCATCGGCCTGCGCACCGTATTTTCGCAGCTGGTCGTACTCGGCACGTTTCTCCGGATCTTTCAGTACTTCGTAGGCTTCGCCAAGGTCTTTGAACTTCTCATCGGCGTTGTCCTCTTTACTGACATCCGGATGATACTTTCGTGCCAGCTTTCGGTAGGATTTTTTGATTTCCTCGGGGGAGGCAGACTCGCTCACACCAAGTACGGCGTAATAGTCTTTGAAGTCCATTGAACTCCTCGCATCTGATTAAAAACTGTTCTCTGGTTATATATGATTGGCGCAAACACTGGAAATACAAGCATAGCCCGCCGCATCGGAAGATGTAGTACCCTCAATGAAATACTCAAAAACAACCTTAGCCTATAGGCACAACAGAGAAAGGACCCTATGCCAGACTCAACGCCGAAGCCCGTATCTGCATCAGCGATCGAGAAACACGTTTACAAGGTATTCCCCAATGACATGAACTCTCACGAAACTGTGTTCGGTGGCATGATCATGGCAAAATGTGATCGTTTGGCACTGGTTGTAGCTGAACGCCACTCTGCCCACGTTTGTGTTACCGCGGCGGTGGATTCCATTCACTTTCGTGCCCCCGCGAAAGGCAATGACACCTTACTGTTCAGCCTGGCACTGAACCGCAGTTGGGGATCGTCTATGGAAATTGGTGCCAAGGTTGTGGCGGAGAACAGTTACACCGGAGAAACACGACATATCCTCTCGGCCTTCTTTACGTTCGTAGCCTTGGACGAGAACGACAAACCTGTAGATGTGCCTGCCGTTATTCCGGAAAACGCCAAACAGAGACAGCGTTTTGAGAACGCCGAGATTCGCCGCGAGGGGCGCCTCAAGACGCGAGCCGAGCTGGCAAAAGTGACCGATGACGATAGGGATTAACCGGGCTGAGATTCTGTAGACTGCTGGGCTATGATAGGGTCTCGCATATTCACCCCCCCTACCTGTTTTACTTAGGAGAACTCCATGATCTGGACTGTATATCTCTCAGGCGAAATTCACACTGACTGGCGTGAGCAAATTAAGGCCGGGGCAGAAGCCGCTGGCTTGCCGGTGGAATTTACTGCACCTGTTACCAATCACGAAGCCAGCGATGCAGCGGGCGATATGCTGGGTAAACCGGAAGTGGCATTCTGGCGTGATCACCAGTCATCCAAAGTAAACGGCATTCGCACCAAAACCCTGCTGGAACAGTGCGACTTGGCTGTGATTCGTTTTGGAGACAAGTACAAGCAATGGAACGCGGCCTTTGATGCCGGCTTCTGCGCGGCTATGGGCACGCCCTATGTAACCCTGCACAGCGACGACATTATCCACCCGCTGAAGGAAGTAGACGCATCCGCAATGGCGTGGGCGCAAACTCCCGAGCAGGTGGTCGAGATTCTGAAATACGTTACAACCGCACAGTAAGAGCCCGAAATATCTGGCGAAGAGTCAAGCCAATGACTACTTCGCCAGATGCCCTACATAAGCCGCAACAAAGGCTGCTTCCTGAAACACCTTCAAGCCTGTTGCTGCAAAAGGAATGGGCATCGGCTTGGCAGACAGAGTCGCTTTGATGGTGGCAGAAGAGAGCAACTGCACTTCTACATCCGCCTCAGGCATCAGCTGAATCGCCGCTTCCATTTTAAAGCTGATGGCACCACCGGCAAACTTGCCTTTGGGCATACGCTCTTTGATGGCCACTTTTTTCACATCGTGCTCTGCCAGAAACTTCGCAAAAGACGCCTGAAATTCCTGCAGGTCCTTGCGGGTATGGTTCTTCTTCAGGGTGATTTTACGAATGTTGCTCTCGGGCAGGGTGAACTGTCCACCATCCAGATTCAGCAAACACACCACGGCGTCGCTGGCACTGAGCTCAACACCACATATAAGCATGGGCACTCCTTTTTCGGTGAATAAGGATTTCTGTGTATCAGGCACAGCACTTTTTGAATTTTTTCCCACTGCCACAACTGCAGGGATCGTTTCGGGAAGGCATATTAGCCTGGGTGACAGTGCCGCCCTTATTCAAGATGGCGGTAAGCTCCGTTATGGATTCAACGGCGCCTTCACGGGCATCAACGGTAATGTCGGCGTGCAACTGGGCTTCAGCCACCAGCGCCGCAACCTCTTGCTTGCGATCTTCACTGGTTACTACCAGTTGCAGTGGAAACTTCTTGCTACCACTTTTTTGACTGGCGTTGGTTTTGAAACCGCCGTAGGCCGTGTGATGCTGCCGTGCATCCTGCCGGCCTTTGAAAAAAAACTTATCAGACATGCTGAAACCCTGATGAATTGAGAGGGGGGCGACTTACTATTGAATAAGGCCGCCCCCGAGACGGCCATCTTTTAGCATGCTTGTAAGATAGGTTATATAGCGGATTAGAGAAATACTGAAACTTAAACCGCTTGCGTACCATGCCACACAGGCAGCGCCATATCCTCCGGCTCCTCGTTAGGGCCGCCAGTCCGGCTTTTAAACGCACCTTCTTCAATGGGTACGCGGAACAGGGCCGTTGCTTTACGCTCCTTGGCACTGGGCGCGCGAACTTGATCCCAACGCCCTGGCGAAAGCTGGTTGATAATTGCCTTGAATGCATCGTCAAATGCAACGTCATTCACCACCCTTTGGGCCTTTCCAAACAGCACCAGCGATGAGTAGTTTGCGCTGTGGTGGTAGGCTGATTTACTCATCACCCACTCCTCCGTTACCGCAAACGAGATACACAGCTGGGCTCCGGATTCCAGCTGCCTGCACACACGACCGCCGTTCAAGCTATGCAGATAAAGATCATCCCCCAGGCGCCAAGCCGTAAGTGGAATAATTCTTGGTTCTCCCTCCTCTACAAACCCAACGTGGGCCGTCTTTAAACGGTCAATCAGGGCATAGGCATCGGCGCGTTCATAGCTTGCGCGTTTAGCGGCCCGCTTCACCCGGCTGCGCGGGCAACAGGAAAGGGAAGACATGGCGGAGGGGTCGGTTTCCTTCAAAGACATTATAGGTTCCTTTCGTTGAGTACCCCGCTATTAAAGAAAACATCTGATACCATCAAAAGATCCACATTATGATTTTTAGTAGGGCCAGTTAAAGTGATAAATGATATCCGGCTGGATTCGGCCACTCCGCTACAACAACAACTCTATCGACAACTGTCCCAGCGGATCATCGATCAGCGGTACCTGCCCGGCAGCCAACTGCCATCCAGCAGGCAACTGGCAACCGATCTCGGGGTGAGCAGAAATACCGTGAACGCGGTTTATGACCAGCTTAAATCGGAAGGCTTTCTGCTTAGCCGTCCAGGCAAAGGGGTATTCGTTAATGAGGACATCCGCGCCAGCCTGAACACACCTGATCAGGCGCCCTCCCACGCGCCAAGTAATGCTGAGCCACTGCCACCCTTGCCCATCGTGCCAAGACACAGCATGCGGCTTGGAGAAGACGCCAACCTTCCCTTTCAGCCGGGCCTGCCAGATCTGGATGCCTTCCCGATCCGCAGCTGGAACCGAATATTGCATCATCAGGAAAGCCGCAGGCTACTCAGAGGGTACGACTGCATTCAAGGCTACCAACCCCTCAGAAAAGCCGTTGCAGAATATGCACGGGAATCCCGCGGAGTGCGCTGCCACGAGCATCAAATCATAATCACCAACGGTGCACAGCAGGCATTGTCTTTGATTGCAGATGTACTGCTTCAAGCGGGTGATCGGGTGTTCTGTGAGAACCCGGGTTATCGCGGCGCCCGTTACGCACTGGGGCGTTATGGAAACCCGATATTGCCCGTGCCATTGAAAGGCCAGGTGCTGGATGTGGATGCACTTGCGGATATGGGCCCTGCCAAGCTGTTGTTCTGCACCCCCACGCACCAATACCCCATGGGCGGAATTCTGGATATTGCGCAGCGCATGGCGTTGGTTCAGTGGGCACAACGCAATCAGACCTGGATCGTCGAAGACGACTACGACAGCGAATTCCACTTCCACAACAAACCCTTTGCCGCCATTCAGGGCTTATTCGACAACACCCCGGTTCTGTACGTGGGCAGTTTCAGTAAAACCCTGCTTCCTGGCCTCCGAGTCGGCTATCTGATTGCACCCGAATCCATGGTGGAGGCGCTGCTGTGGGCCAAGCGGGTTACCGGCGGTGAAACGCCGCTGCTTACTCAAGCGACCATAGCGGAATTCATTACAAGCGGGCAGTTCACCCGCCACCTGCGCCGCATGAGGCAGCTCTACAAGGAGAAGTGGACGTACTTCCAAAAGCTTGTGTCTGAAGAGCTGGGCGAACTGGTCACCCCCGTGGCGGAGAGTGCCGGCATGCATCTGGTTCTGGAGGGCGACTTCAACGACGCCGACATCAGCCAGAGGCTCAGGGCCAAGGGCTTTGGCAGCACACCCTTGAGCGTTCATTTTATCGGGGAGGAAATGCGAAACGGTCTGGTGATGGGTTTTGCCAGCGCGAACGAGCGCGAGATCAAAGCCGCGGTACTGGCACTGAAGTCACTTCTGCAAAAGCAGTGATAGTTTCGGCCGTCAATTCACTCCGGCCTGAAGCAATCTGTGTAACTTTTATCAGGTCTTGTTCTTTCGCATTTTTGATTCACGCCGATGGGGTTATGCTGAAGGGGCAAGTTATTTTGATGGCAAAGGAGTCAATATGACAGACCACATGCCGGATGATTTGTCCGCAGTTGGCCGTGATTTGAGGGCCTACACCGATGAACTGCGCCCCAAACATCCTGTCGTTAGAAACATCAAAGGCGAATGGGTGCTGCTCCGACATGCCGACGTTTTGGCTGCTGCACTGGACCACGAACGTTTCTCCAGCCAGGTGTCTCGCTACCTGCAAGTTCCAAACGGGCTTGATGGAAACGAACACACACTCTACCGAAATGTGATCGAGCGGTATCTCACCCGGGATGCATTGGAGCCATTCGTTCCGGTTTTCACACGCGTCGCTCGCCAGTTGGTGGCGGAGTTGCCCAAGGGTGAAGTGTTGGATGCTGTAAACGACATAGGTGCCGTGTTTGCCGTTCGCGCCCAGTGCGCCTGGCTGGGATGGCCGCCAGAGTTAGAGCCAAAACTACTGGCATGGATGAAAGAAAACCATGCTGCCACCCGCTCTGGCGACAACGCCCTGATGGCAGATGTTGCCGAGCAGTTTGATGAGATTATTCGTTCGGTTATCCAGCCTCGGCGTGCTGCCGGTTCAAATGCTCCCGACGATCTGACTACAAGGCTGTGCCGCGAGACGGTGAATGGGCGCCCACTGACAGAGGCGGAGCTGGTTTCCATTCTGCGCAACTGGACAGGCGGAGATTTGGGTTCCATCGCTCTCTGTGTTGGCGTACTCATCGCCCACCTGGCCCAACGTCCTCAGCTTACTGAGCGGATACGAGGCGCTTCAAATACAGAAGTAGAAGCGATCATTGATGAAATCCTTCGCCTCGATAACCCATTCGTATCCAACCGGCGTGTAACCACCTGCCCCGTTCATATCGCTGGCCGGGATATTCCGAGCGGCGCAAAAATCAAGTTGAACTGGACCTCTGCCAACCGCGATGAATCCGTCTTCGACAACAGCCGGTTTGATCCTGAAGGCAACGCAGCGAATAACCTGCTCTATGGGGCCGGCAAGCACGTGTGCCCAGGCAGACTGCTAGCGACCTGGGAGTTGCGTATCGCGCTGCAAACGATACTCACGCCAGTACACGCTGTTGAGCTGGTGCCTGGCGAGCCACCAGAGCGCGAGGTCGCGCCAGTGGGTGGGTATCACCGAGTGCCTGTGGTACTAAGATGATGCATCCTGTACAAGGCAGTTAATCAGCGTAATCGACACATCCCGAAAAACAGCATCTGACGCTACAACGCCCGAAAAGCCGTCATAAACGCTACGCCGGCATGTTGAGGTCCGTGTTTTTGCTTGCTTGACGCAGTTGGCATTGGCGTCAGACCCCTCAGCTTTGCCTGTTGCTTGCTCACACAGCGAAGGCAGCTGGGTATTCAGCCAATCCACCGTTGTGCTGAGTTTTACGGGATTCGCCTCAAGGTTGGTGAACCGGCTGGCATCAACCGTTTGTGGCCGCTCGCGGGTTTGATCCCAAAGCACAAATGCCAGAGCAGCCAAAACCAGAATGACGGTAACAGTGGGGAATTTCATATGTGCCTCACGTCGTTGGTAGCGGATTCATTCCGGAAGGCGCATGTTCCGTCGACGTCTCGCTATGTTTCAGCAAGTTCAAGCCAACAGGAAAAAGGTTCCTTGTCGATATCTTGTCATTATCTACAAGGGAATCCATGCAATCGCGAGTGCACACGTAAAGATTTCCCTTTCTCTTGGGCAACGACTTTCCCTTGCTCAAGCAGGTTTTGAAAACCTTAGCCTCTTGCTTTAACTGCAACACCAAAGGCAAGTGCCTGTAGGTGCCAGGAACCGTATATTTAACCCTCACAAAAAACTCTGGTTGATAGAGGTAAAGAGGGTTTATCACCAAGCCAAGCAGCTTGTTCTCTCGCAGTATTCCCCCATCCGATTCCAAAACCTTCAGGCTGACACTATTACCTATGGTTTGATCCACAACCTCATCAAAAAGCTCTGTATCAACCATGTCCTTTAAGGTCACATCCTCTCTATACAGATTCGGGAACAGGTCTATTGTGCCGGCAAAAGAATGTTGAATTTTATCTTTGGCCGCTGCGTCTGCACTTAGTCGGGCCTGAAGAATAAACAACGGATCTTCCCCCTCAATGGCAATCTCGACGATGCCCGTTATCCCGATGGGGTTAGGCAGCAAGTCAAAAAACTCCATGCTCCCGGCTTTCGAAAATTCACTGGATGCATAGTGCCTTTCAATATCAGCCGAGAGCAGACTTCTCAGGGTTTTCTCATTCACTTTCGTTGTTGTATCACTACTCGAAAGCGGATAGTCCGGGAAATAATGCGTGAATGTAATATCAAAAAACGAGGTACTTGAGCAGTTCACCGTCAGAATTCCGGATTCAAGCGACAAACCGTCAATTGAAAATTTCGGAACATCGAGTGACCCATAGTGCGTTCTGAAATAATCATCTTTATTAAAATCGACCCATTTCAACAGAGTTTCAATCTCTCTTGGCTGGCTGTAAAAATCATGCCTATTGAACTGAACCTTCACCTCGGAGAAGTTCATATTTATGGGAACAACCGTGCCTATCTGAAGGTTATCCTTTTCAATTATTCGCCCTTTCTCGTCATTATGCAGAGACCTGACAACCAGGAAAAACACCGTTATCAGAAAAACAATCCCTATATCGACAAAGAACGTAAATATGTTCGAGGCCAAGCCATAGAAGGCGCCGCGATCATATATTTCGTAGATCACGTAAAAAACAAATGCCAGATACGCGAGAGAGAAAAATATCGCCTTCTTTTTATTAGTTTTTACGAGATAGAAGAACTCATACTTAAAGGAAAGATTATCAACAACTCTTTTTATACTTCTCTTCATGCGTTACAACATCCTTAACTTTCAGGAAACGATTCGGGCACTACCTGGGGGTCTGTTTATTAGATATGGCGGTGCGCAGAGAAGAAACGAATATTGTTTCTGCCCATGCTTTTCGCAGCATACATTGCGGTGTCCGCATTTCTGATGAGTTCAACAGCGGTGTCGCCATCCGCAGGGTACATCGATATTCCTATGGACACTCCTATCTGGAAGGTCTTTCCATGAACCATTATTGGCTCATTGATTGAGCTGACGATACGGTTGGCAACGTCGTAGATTTCGCCTTCTTCCTGTGGGCAGTTGAAGATAAATATGAACTCATCGCCACCAACACGGGCCACGGTATCGGACCTTCGAACCAGTGTAAGCAGCTTGCCCGCCACGTCCTTCAACAGATCATCACCTACGTGGTGCCCAAGCTGATCGTTAACGAGCTTAAAGCCATCAAGATCCAGGAACATGAGCGCAAAATGGGTCTTGTCCCTCTCGGCACTGAGCAGTTTTTGATCGATCCGGTCCATCAACAGCGTGCGATTCGGCAGGTCGGTTAAAGCATCGTGAAAGGCCAGGTGCTTAATATGTTCGTCCTTGCGCCAGAGAGTTGTAATGTCACTGAACACGGAAACGTAGCGCACAGGTTCACCAGACTCATCGGGCACCATGCTGATGGTCATGCGCTGCAGGTATAGCTCGCCATCTTTACGGCGGTTCCATATTTCCCCATGCCAGCGTCCATCTGTTTTGATCGTCTCCCACATGGCGGCATAAAAGGCTTGGTCATGTTGTTTTGATTGCAGAATACGAGGAGTTTGGCCAACAGCGTCTTCTGCTGAATAGCCTGTAATTTCAATAAAACCCGGATTTACAGACAAGATAGTTCCCTGAACATCCGTAATCAGAACACCGTCCGGCATACTCTCGAACACACAAGCTGCCAGCTTGAGCTTCGCTTCAACTTCCTTTAGCACCGTTACTTCACTGGCCTGAATGGAAAACCCTTTGACCACGCCATCGGAATCAAAATCAGGACTATAGTGGCCAATGATATGACCAAGGCTACCATCAGCCTTCTTCAGGGTACGTTCAAAACGCTGAGTCTCGCCAGCCAGTACTGCCCGGATATGAGGCTCATTCAGCGCAAACAGCTGCTCGCTGACCAAATCCTGAAAACGGATGCCGATTACATCCTCAGGTGGTATTCCATACCATGCACTGAATGCATTATTGGCATACCGGCAACGTAAATCTGTGCCCCAATAACCCATCATATTGGGTGTACTATCCACAATAGTTTTTATGTATTGCTCGCCCGAAATAGTGGCCGGACTGGCACCCTGCCCTTTGTCGTTTGTCTCTCTCATGGGCTACCACTGAGCATAAATGTGTGTGTTCCGAAAACGATTGCTGGCCAATATGGGCACTGCTGTGTCTATAAATTTAACACAATCTGGCTAATTTCCCTCACTGTCCAAAACGTTCCAACTGCATTTCTTGCAAACGGCTCAAAGTGCGACGAAACGGAAAGGCGAGCGCCCCGGTACTATAGAGTTCTTTCAGAGGCACCGCGGCATCCAGATACAGAGGAATGCCCCGGTCGTAACATTCGTCGACTAAAGCGATAAATCTCCGCACGCCATCGTCCTGATGCGTTAGTGCAGCCAGCTGGCGATCCCCTGCCTCTACCTGAGTGACACCATCTTCGGTGCCACGAGCAATTGCGGGTTGCATAGACCCGCCACTTAACTGTGGCACCTCACCTAAAAAAACATGGGAGAAACGATCACACAGATCGATAAAGTCCTGGGATGCCAGCTTCTGTTCGCACAGGTCATCATAACGACACCACAACAGATGCTCGCTGCGCAGTACTACGTTGATCTCTCGATGCCCAAGAACAACAGGCTCATTAATGGGCTGCTCGCCTTCACCAAGTAATTCAGCAAATGCAGCCTCCAGAGCCTGGGGTTGGTTAACCCAATAACGCTGCCGAAGCTCCCCTGGATGGAGCCGGTGGTCCTCACCGCCATCCACGCTCAACACTTGCATGTGCTTTTTGAGCGCTGCAATGGCAGGCAGCAGTCGCTCGCGATTAAAGCCATCTTTATACAAATCATCGGGCGGTTGGTTAGACGTTGCCACCAGCACCAAGCCTTTGGCTAAAAGCTGCTGCAACAAACCTCCAAGCAACACAGCATCGCCAATATCGCTGACAAACAACTCATCGAGGCATAAAACACGAGCTTCTTTAGCCAGTTCCTGCGCGAGCAAGTGAAGTGGTTCCTCTTGTCCGGTCAATTGAAACAGACGTTGATGTACCCAGCGCATGAAATGATGAAAATGCTGACGCCGGGCCGGCACGGTTAGCGCCTGGTAGAAGCGGTCCATTAACCAGGTTTTGCCCCGACCAACAGGCCCCCACAAATAAACGCCCTCAATGTCAGGAGCGCCTGCCTGCAACTCCCCATAGCAACGCTGCAAACATTTGGCAGCCTGGTCTTGGGCAGGGTCTTTTTTAAAGCCGGAATCTAATGCTTGTTGATAGGCTGCGTAGGGTGTTAGAGCCGGAGTAACAGAGGAGCCTGCATTCATTGAGCGGGTGCTTCCCCTGTCGCAATAGAAGGCTGCGCATTCTTAACATTCTGCTTGTACCAACGGCGCCCCAACATCCCGTGTAAATGCCATGAAAATGCCGGAACTAGCCCACGCCGACGTAACCAGAAGCGGTCAGGTACTGGCTCTGCAGGTTCAACTGCCAGCATGCAGATGTCAGCTAGAACAATTCCCGGGCCCTGCTCGTAGGTTCGGTGGGCAACCAGGTTGCCCTGGCCATCAACAATGGCGGCCTGGCCTTCGAGGTGTCCACAATAGGTCAGCGGCAACCCCGGCATGGGGCAGCTAAAATCGTTACAGTGTGAGGCATGAATGATCGGAGCACCTACCAGACGCGCTGTGTCTTGAACGGTTTGCAAGCTGTTCTCGCGGTTTCCCGGCTCCAGCCATGGATAGAGCACTGGCCAGTTTTCCGGAATGCTCCACCAGTGGGAGCCACCAATGATGACATCCACCTTGCCCCGCAAACGCCTGGAGGTTGCTGTGCGCAAAAACTCCCAGCACACCGCCGTGCCTACGCGAACGCCATCAATAATGCCCAGTTCCCCAGTATCGCCGGCATCACCACCTTCGTAGAAGGCGCTCTCCCACATGGTTGGGAGATCCTTATCGTGATACCCAACAAGCTCGCCGCGGTTATAACACTGGTACCGGTTACGCACACTGCCGTCTGCTAGCCGGCATAAAAAAGAACCCCCCAACACAATCTTGTGCTGGGAGGATAGGGTTTGCAGCATTTGTGCAGAGAGGCCGTTTTCATCCTCAATTGCGTTAACAAGTGAGGGTTGCCAGGACACGCCGGTATTGAAGAACTCCGGCAATGCAATCCACTGGGCACCTGCCTGGCAGGCCTCTTCGACCAGAGCCTTGCAGCGTGTCAGGTTATACTGCGTGTCGCCTATGCGGGTATCCACCTGCAGCGCTGCAACTCGGGTCGTCAAAACATCATTCATATAAGCATCAAATCGGATAACGTGAGATTACCGCCAAGTCGTGGCGGCCAGGAATATCGTCCTTGCGAACGGCCATTACCTTAGCCCCTGACCGAAGTGCCCGGCCAGCAATTTCATCAATTATCCCATAGCTGGTAGCGTCTTCGTGAGAGCCAAAATCAACCTCACCGGTTTCATCATCAACAAAGCCATCGACCACGCTGTCGATATCAATCAGTAGTTGGTCAATACCACCGTGGGTTGCCAGCCGTGCTGCATCGGAAATATCCGTAGTTGACCGGTTCTGACCGGCGCGCTCCTCGAACAGACGGTGAAACTCTTTTATCTGGCCAGCATAGTATGCATCTAACACCGGCCTTGCAGCCGTTGCCAGCTCTGCATTGCTCATGTGTTCAGGGTTGCCAGCGATAGCATCAGGCAGCGCAGGAATGGCACTCAAGGAACGGAACAATGCCTCCAGCGGTTTCGCTGAAGCCAGAATAAGCGGGCGGTCCGAGCGCATTAGCACGGGGCGCAAAACACTGTTGATCCTGCGCACATAACGTACCAGATAAGAGCCATGCTCTTGGGCGCCATGTCTGTGGCCTGTGCCCGTGTAATTCTTGATGGTCGCGTCACCCACTACGGAGGTAAGGTCCTCCGGCATATCCGCCACTGTGACCTCTCGCGCAGGCAAGTCTGCGGACACTTCTATCAATCTCACTGCGTTCTCTGAAAGAGCCAAAATATGTGCCGTATGCGGGAACGTTACCGCGCGCAGCAGCGGCTTGAGATGGAAACGGTCAGATACCTCAACGATATCTTTCAGCTTGTTGGCCATCCGGTAGGTATGTAATGTCTCCGGCGTAGCCAGAATTGCCAGACTGTTTGCCTGATGACTCCAGAAATCCAGATCGGCCGTCAGATCATCAAACTGTTCCTGCAGCAACGCAATGCGCCGCTTGTCCAGGCCTTTGGCCTCCAGTTGACTCACAGCTTTTTTGACCAGATTGCCGAGATTGATTCGGCTCGCTTCAACTTCGCGACTAAGCGGTGTAGTCGGCAGGTATATCGAGATGGCCGCATCAGAGCGAACCAGATTGAGGTCGCCAATTTCCTTGGCGCTTGGCATGTCTACGTAGTACATGGAAAAAACCTCCTGCAAGTTCAAAACCCTGGCCGAGCGGGGTCGCCCGTACCAGTTCGAACAATCCATTCGGATCTTTACTGGGCGGTTATACCGCCATCCACTACAAATTCAGAGCCTGTGGAGTAGCTTGATTCATCTGATGCCAGAAACAGTATCAGGCTTGAGACCTCTTCAGACTTCGCCAAGCGCTTTAAGGGGATATGTTTCGCGAACTCTTCCACAGCGGCTTTGGTGTCGCCTTGCATAATCATGGGGGTTTCTATCACGCCCGGGTGCACAGAGTTCACTCTGATACCGGACGACGCAACCTCCAGAGCCGCTGCTTTTGTCATACCGCGTACGGCAAACTTGGAATCGGTATAGCCAATGGCTCCACCCACCAAACCATTGATGGACGACACGTTCACGATCGAGCCGCCACCGGCTTTTTTCATTGAGGGAACAACAGCTTTCATCCCCAAAAATACAGACACCTGGTTAATATCCAGTATGCGGCGGTAATCTTCCAGAGATGTATCCAAAAGGGATTTGGACATGGTTATGCCAGCATTGTTTACCAGCACGTCCACTGGTCCAAACCGCTCCTCGGTTGTGCTGACAACGCGAGCCCAGTCTGATTCGCTGGTCACATTCTGCTTCACAAACAGAGCGTTTTCGCCCAGTTCCGCTGCCAAGGCCTGACCCTTCTCTTCATTCAAATCGGTCAAAACAACCTTGGCGCCCTCTCTGATAAAAACGCGGGCGTGGGACGCCCCCATTCCTTGGGCTGCACCGGTTACAATCGCAACCTTACCTTTCAATCGATCCATCTTAATCCCCTAATTTTCAGTAACTTAATTAACGAGGGTCAGTTACATCAATATAGCAGACGGGGTGAAAAGTCGCGTCGGTATTATCCATGATCAATCGGGGCTTCAATTCGACGTGCACCTGAGCAAAGCCAAACTCACGACAGCAATTTCATTTCACGGCGATCTCGTTTACGCCAACAAACGCCCAATCATATACCCCACCTGCATATCGCTTACCCGTCCCAGCTGTGTAAAACGAATAGTGCCGTCCTTATCAATCAATACCAATGAGGGCGTACCCTGAAGGTTAAGCTTCTGCATCATCACGGGCACGGGGCCTGTCTCGGAGGGCAAGTCAATTGCTATGGGAAACTTCAGCCGGTACTCATGGATAAAAACCTTGAGCGCATCGGGTGTCATCACATGGTGGTGTTCAAACACTGAGTGCAGGCCAATCACCTGCACTTCATCACTTCGATACATCTCATGGATTGCCGCGGCTTGCGGCAATCCATGAGTCACACAGCCCGGGCACAGCATCTGGAATGCATGCAGTACAACCACCTGCCCCCGCAGCTTTTCCAACTGCAATGGCTCATTTGTATTCAGCCAACTGGCTACCGTTAATTCCGGAGCAATAACGCCTGTGCCGAGCATGGCCGGGCCTCCCTATTTGTACACCCTCAGGTCATTGCGGGGATTTGGCCCACATCTATCGACGCTTTATTGGCGAACCGCAGAGACTTCGATTTCAATCAACCAACCAGGATTGGCCAATGCCGCTACTTCAACCGCTGAGCGAACCGGCAAATTAGGTTGCGCCTCCGTGCCAAAGAATTTGGTGTAGCCGTCCATAAACCCTGAGAAATCCACCTTCCCATCTTGCGCCACAAGGAACACCTGCATGCGATAGATATCGCCCATGGTCAGATCAAGTGACTTTAGGGCTTTCTCAATAGCTTGCAGGACAGAGGTTGCCTGCTCCTCCATCGAACCATATGCCGCCGTGGTTCCCGCGTCAGCTTTGTCATTGATAACAGCTGGAACCTGACCACTCAGGTGCACCAGCGCCTTACTGGCAGGTATTTCAACCGCTAGTGATATCGGAAAATCCGAGTTTGGTAATTTATGACGAATCACATCGTGGCCGCCAGCATGACTGTCTGCATAAGCATTAACGACACCAGCACAAAGGCCCGCAATTGCTAATGTAAAAATAGATTTACGCATTCATTACTCCTCACGTGCGCCGCTGAGCACTCTCAGTAACACACGCTATTGGTTAGCGGTTAGTCATCGTTTTCACATCTTCCAGTGTCGCCTTCTCTTGGTAGTCATTACCAAAATGAGTTCGCACATAGTTCACCACTTCCACAATCTGTTCATCCGTCAAATAATGCTTAAAACTCGGCATCCCCCCCAACCCATTGACCAAAACATAAATAGGGTAGCCCGGCGCTGCCAACTTGGCGTTTTCGGCCAGTGCGGGATAAAACCCGGCACCGGTGGAAACACCTTTTCCGCCCTCCATGTGGCAGCCTTGGCAGATGCTGTTGTAGAGGTCCTCACCGGTTTTCTGTTCGAAACTGCTACTTTCAGAAACTGTCGGCGTGCCGGCGACAGCCGGAAACGATGCGAACGCATAACTGCCGAGCATAAGAGCAAGCATGGTTAACTTTTTCATGGTGGACTCCTATCAGGCTGTTTGCTTCTTGGATTGAAGCGCGTGTTGGTGCAAGCGTTTGATCGCGTCCAACGACGACAAGATCGCGCCTTCCATCCACGCCGGTATATAGGATGCATGCTCACCGGCCAGCACAACGCGCCCGTCAATCTCACACAGGTTCTTGTAATGAGCTTTACGGGTTTCCGGTGTCCATAAACCATAACAACCATTAACCCACGGCACCCTGTGCCACGCGACGGAGATACCATTATCGTATTCGTCCATGTACTGCGGGTGTATTTTCGCCCCGTATTCGAGGGCTTTCTTCACCCGCATTTCCGGAGTCATCGAGGTAAACTCATAGGAATTCTCATCCCACAAGTACGCGCCCAGCAATACTCCTTTGCCGGAAGAATGGTAATCGGTACTTGGGTAGCTGATTAGCTCGATGGGCATGTCGGTAAAGGTTATACCACCGTATATGTGGTCATCCTCTTCCCAGAATCGACGTTTGAACTGCAACCCGACTTTAACACTGCTGTCATAGGGTACTGCGCGAATGGCGTTCGTCAGTTTGCTACTGAATGTGGAGGGTATTTGCCCAAGGATCGAGAGCGGAATGGTGCAGACGCACCAATCGGCGGTTTCCGTCATGGTTTCGCCCGGATTCAGACTATCAACATAGTTAACAGTCACGCCGTTGTCGTCCTGATCAATCTTCGTTACTTTGCTGCTGTAGCGAATCAGGCTGCCAACCTCCTTCTCAAAGGCTTTGGCAATCATATCCATACCGCCGATAGGCTGGAATAAGGTGGCCTGATAATCGTAGGAGTGGCCCTCGTTCAGATGCTTCCAAAGCGTTGAGTTAAGCAGCTCTGCGCGACCCATTGGCTGGGAGAATTGCTGTTCAGGCATTAGGCCACCGGCGGGGTCAATGTCGAAGCCCCTCATGAGGCTCGACTCTACGCTTTTGACGTATTTGCCGTCATCGTTGAGTGCACCCCATTCACGCATTACCAGCAGCAGACGCTCGGTGTCTTCTTTCGTCATGGCCTGATCGAGCGCTTTCTGATTGACACACTTGGCAAGAAGTTCTGCAACGTGCCCCTGGAAATCCGCCTTTACTTCGCGGTAGCGCTTTGGCTTACCACCGAACGCTTTGGTGCTGTGGAAGTAGGCGTTGTGGTTGATCTGGGTAAACACTTCCAGCTTTACATCAAACTGCTTGCAGTAGTGCAAAACCGCGTGATGGTGATAGGGAATACGCCATGGGCCGGGGTTAAGATAAAGACCTTTGTCGAACTTACACTCCTGGGTAGCGCCCCCCAGCTCAGTGTATTTGTCGCCGCCGCGTAACGTCCAGCAACGACCTCCCGCTTTCTGGTTGTACTCAAGAATCTTCACCTTGTACCCGGCTTTGCGAAGCTCGTAAGCCGCAGTCATACCGGCAAGACCACCTCCGAGCACGAGTACGGACGCCCCTGCTGGCGCGCCGCTCAATTCATAATTCTTGCTGTCAAAATTGGATTCGGCTGCAAAACCGAGCGTTGTCATGGCTTGGTACATTGCAACGGCTCCGGCCGTCTTACCAATCCACGAAAGCAGCTCCCTTCTACTAAAACCCTGAGTCGGTTCCATGTTCCACGATCTCCCCAGTAGGTACGATCATCGACCTTGAATACATTAACCAGCAATAATCATACGATTAGACAGTTACTGTTACCGCTACATCAGGTTCAGAAAATTATTATATCTGCCTCCATAAACTTAGTATCTGCACGCAAAAGGCGCAAACACTGCACCGACGATTTAATATCCTTTTTTTGCGAGAACATTGCGCTGAGTTCTCTAAAGCCAGGACTACTCCAACGCTCCATTAACAATCGCCCGCAACTCCTGCCGGATGGGGTAGGTCGATGAAGGGATCAGTTGCGTCATAAAGATCACCACCAACTCCTCAACCGGATCGACAAAAAAACTGGTGCTCGCCAACCCACCCCAGCCATATTCGCCAACAGTCCCGTTTGTCTGGGATTTGGCAACGTCGGTTTTTACCGAAAAGCCAAGCCCAAAGCCTGTGCCTGCATAGGGTGCCTCGCTGAACGAACCAACTGCCAACCCCGGAAGATCCTGGTTTCCTGGCAGGTGGTTACAACGCATAAACTCCAGGGTTTTGCGCCCAATAATCCTCTGTCCCCGAAAGTCCCCGCCCTGACACAGCGCCTGGGCAAAGTGGAAGTAATCGTCAATGGTGGAGACCAAACCGCCACCGCCAGACTGAAACCGCCCCTTGCTCCGGAAAGGTGAAGTTTCTGGATCGTCCTGAAGTTTGAGCGAATCACCCGGCTGATACTGATAACAAGCCGCAAATCGATCCAACTGATCGTCTCTGACATAAAAGCCGGTATCAGGCATCTCCAACGGATCGAAGATATTCTCGCGCAGGTATTCATCAAAAGGCTGATCCGCCAGCAACTGCACCAGATACCCCAGCACATCGGTGCTGACGGAATAGTTCCAGGCGGTGCCCGGCGAGAACTCCAGGGGCAGTTCCGCCAGCTGATTGACCAAGGTCTCCATCGTCAGATTCCGGCTACCATCAAGCCCTAATTCGCGATAAGCAGCATCTACGTTGGTGCGATTCATAAACCCGTAGGTCAGGCCAGACATATGGGTGAACAGATCACGAATAGTCATAGTGTTGGTTGCAGGCGCTGTCAAAAAATGAGGATAGACACCGCTTTTATACACCCGCCGATTCTTCCAGGCTGGAATATACTTGTGCACTGGATCATCCAGCAGAAACCGCCCCTGTTCATAGAGCTGCATCATGGCGATAGACGTAATCGGCTTGGTCATGGAGTAAATGCGAAAAATGGTATCGCGGCATACGGGCTTTTTACGTTCTACATCCATCAACCCTTGCGCTTTTACATACGCAACTTCCCCTCTTCGGGCCACCAGGGTCAGCGCACCGGGCAAATTTCCGGGCTGGATATAACGGCGATCAAGGTGGCGTTCAATATTGAGAAGTCGATCCGATGAGAGGCCAGCAATCTGTTTTATTTCCATCATGGAGGGGGCACCTTATTTGTCTGACACCTTGATTATTGCACCACTCAGCCAGAATCGGCAGCAAACGCTTGTAGCGCCCGAGACCTAAGCGGAATTTACCCGGCAATTTTCTTGAACTTTAGATGAAAAGGCTGAACACTCTAAGAGCAAACAATCAATCATTTCCGGCCACAGCGAGTAGCCCTTTGACTACACCTTCAGATAAAGAGGCCAATTCAACAAATACACGCCCTGATACAAGCGGTGTGGCCGAAAACGAACCGGGAAATTCCCATATTTACAGGCTAACAGGAATATACCGGGCTCTTAGCGAAATGAATCAGGCCATTAACCGAATGAGTGGCGAGGAAGAATTGTTTCCGCTCGTGTGTAGATCGGCCGTAGATTTAGCCGGAATGAGCATGGCCTGGGTTGGCATTTTCGATCCCGAATCAGAGCGCATTGTTCCAGTAGTAAGCTACGGGGCGGAAACGGATTATCTGAACCACTTAAACACCTCTGTGCGGCCGGGAAGATCGGGCAACCAGGGCCCTTCCGCGGCAGCTTATTGCAGCAACGACGCTGTAATCATCAAGGATCGAGTAAACAAGGCAGGCTCAGCACTCCCAGCCGAACACGCAAGCGACCCACAATGGGGCAGCAGTGGCAGCTTCCCCATCCAGCGGAATGGAAAACCTTTTGCCGTGTTTTCAGCGTATCACGGTGAAAGGGAGTTTTTCGGCGATGAAGTCACCAACCTGTTCAACGAGCTGGCCCGCGACCTCACATTCGCACTCGACAACCTTGACCGGGAAAAGCAGCGCCGCGAAGCCGTTGAAGCTCTCCGTGTCAGTGAGCAGCATTTTCGGGCCTATTTCGAGCGCTCCATGTTTGGCATGGCGACCACCAGCCCGGATAGAGGCTGGATAGAGGTAAACCAGGCACTCTGCGACATGCTCGGTTACACAGAGAAAGAGCTGCTCGCAACAAGGTGGACCGATCTGATTCACCCTGAAGATCTCGAGGTTGGCCAAGCCCATTATCAGCAGCTGATTGACGGTACAGTGGATGAGCGATCTGTTGAAAGACGGTTTATCCACAAATCCGGCCACGCCATCGACACTCATCTGGCCTTGCGTGCCGTTCGAAATACGGACCAGAGCTTTGCGTATGTTGTGTCGCTAGTTGAGGACATTTCTCCCCGAAAGATGGCAGAACGCCGCGAACAGATGCGGCAAGACACTCTGGAGCAAGTCGCTAAAGGCGGCTCCCTGGACGAAATCCTATCGCAAGTCATTGCATCGGCAGAATCAATTCTCTCCAATTCAATGTGCTCTATCCTTCTGATGGACGAAGAAGGTAAACACCTTTTGAGTGGCGCAGCGCCAAGTTTGCCGGAGTTCTTCACCAAGACCATTAGTGGTGTTGAGATCGGGCTGGGTGTGGGCTCTTGCGGAACCGCCGCCTTCAAGGGCGAACGCGTTGTTGTTGAAAATATCGCCTCTCACCCCTACTGGGAAAATTTTAAAGATCTGGCCGCCTCCGCTGGGCTTGGGGCCTGCTGGTCTGAACCCATCCATTCTTCATCCGGCAAGGTTTTAGGCACCTTCGCCATTTATCGCAAGGAACCAAGTGCACCGGATAAACAGGAAATCTTGCTAATAGAGAAAGCTGCCAATCTGGTCAGTATTGCCATCGAAAGAACCCAAGCACAAGAAGAGCTCCACTTGGCCTCTTCTATCTACGAAAACACAGCCGAGGCACTGCTGGTTACCGATGCAAACAACAGAATCATTGCACTCAATCCTGCATTTACCCGGATAACGGGCTATACCATTGAGGATCTGAAGGGCAGAGACACATCGGCTCTTCATTCCGGCCGCCACAGCGCCGATTTCTACCAAGCTATTTGGGCCAATGTCGCCCTAAAAGGTTTTTGGCAAGGAGAGGCCTGGAATCGCCGCAAAAACGGCGAAGCCTTTCCCTCATGGCTCACTGTCAGCGTGATTCACAATGACAAAGGTGATATCCAGCGTCATGTCATTATGGGCTCTGACATTACTGACAAGGTTCGTACAGAAGAGCTGGTCTGGCGCCAGGCAAACTACGATTTTTTGACCAACCTACCCAACCGCTACATGCTCCAGGATCGTCTGGAACAGGAAATCCGGGCTTCCCTTAGCCACGGAACATTGCTGGCACTAGTGCTCATTGACCTTGACCACTTCAAGGACGTTAACGATTCCCTCGGGCGCCCAGTGGGAGATCAGCTGCTGATAGAGGCGGCAGAGCGGATCAGCGATTGTGTCAGAGACTCCGATACCGTGGCCCGCATGGGCGGCGACGAGTTCACGGTTATCCTGCCCCGACTCGCAAACACGATCGACGGTGAAAAGGTAGCTGAACAAATCATCAGTGCGCTGGCCGAGCCATACTCCATACAAAGCCAATCCATCTATGTTCAGGCCAGTGTTGGCATTACCTTCTGCCCCAATGATGCTTCAAACGTTGACCAGCTAATCAGCAACGCCGATCAGGCCATGTATGCATCGAAAACATCGGGACGAAACCGCCTGAGTTATTTTACCCAATCCCTTCACGATGAAGCCCGAAAGCGCCTTTCGCTGATAAATGACATGCGTTCGGCGATTAAGAACAAGCAATTCGAACTCTATTTCCAGCCTATCGTTGATTTGGCAACTGGAAAGGTCTGCAATGCAGAAGCGCTTATCCGCTGGAATCATCCCGAGCGAGGAATGATCAGCCCGGTGGAATTTATTCCTCTGGCAGAAGAGACAGGGTTAATCGTCGGCATCGGTGATTGGGTGTTTCGCGAAGCGGCCCTCCACATAAAGCGCTGGGGCGAATTATGCAATAGCGGCGTTCAGGTGTCGGTAAACATGTCACCGGTGCAGTTTCAAAGCGACGCCCTGAACATCGCAGACTGGCTGGATCACCTGAAATCTCTCGAGTTGGACCCGAAGCACCTCAGCATCGAAATCACTGAAGGCCTGCTTCTGAATGCCAGCGACAACGTTAAGAATAAGCTGCTCCGTTTCCGGGATGCTGGAATACAGGTAGCCATTGACGACTTTGGCGTTGGCTACTCCGCCCTGTCGTATCTAAAGCGGTTCGATATCGACTACCTCAAGATTGATCAGTCTTTTATTCAAAACCTTGAAACGGATCAAAACGATCTGGTGCTTTCAGAAGCCATTGTCATCATGGCCCACAGGCTCGGCCTGAAGGTTATCGCCGAAGGTGTCGAGACCGAAGCACAACGCCAACTGTTGTTGGAAATCGGGTGTGATTACGGGCAGGGATACCTCTTCTCTCGACCATTGCCAGTTACAGCGTTTGAAGACTTCCTCATGAAAACATTAAAACCGAATTGAAACAGGTGTGAAACACCTCTCTCAAATAAACATTTTTCTGTTCACCATCAGATATATATTTGCGCAATCAACTTTCCCATGGCGCTACTTAAATCTAAAATACCAGTAACGGACTACTCTCTTTTCTATTATCAGGGCAACTGGCTTATGAACTGCACACTACGGATAGCGCTTTACGCTATCGCAATGATCTCTCTTTTTGGCTGCAGTGAGTCAGAGAAAGCCACTTTCCACCCGGTGATTCAACCAGTCAAAGTGATGACGATCGGCAGCGAAGACGCGACCCTGGCCCGTGAGTTCCCTGCCACTGTCAGAGCAAGTCAGCGGGTTACTATGGCCTTTCAGGTACCCGGTCGGTTAGTCGAGTTTCCAGTGCAAGAAGGCCTGATCGTCAAAAAAGGCACGCTGCTCGGTAAACTGGACCCATCAGATTACAACAGTAATTTGGCCGCCGCGCGCACACAGTTGCAAGCGGTAGAGGCAAATTTCAATCGCGCCAAAGATCTGATCAAGAAGAAGTACGTCTCCCAAGCTGAGTACGACAAGATCGAATCCAGTTATAACGTTGCCCAAACTGAACTTGAAAAAGCACAGAAAGCGGTGAACGAAACCAGCCTTATTGCGCCCTTCGAAGGCGTTATTGCCCGCACATTTGTCGACAATTTTCAGGAAGTGCAAGCCAAAGAGCCAGTCTTGAATCTACACAACAATCTCGCACTGGAAGTCGTGGTTGATATACCGGAAAACCTGATTGTGCGTTACAGCAACCAGGGCACGGCGATCGATCTGAGCGCCCGGTTCGATGGCATACCAAACCGCACTTTCCCGCTCGCCATTAAAGAACACGCCACTGAGGCCAACTCTGATACACAGACTTTCCAGTATGTGCTTTCTATAGAAGACACCGCAGGCCAAAACCTGCTACCTGGAATGACCGCCATTGTTCGCGCACAACAAAAACCAGACAACAGCAACAGTGAGACACTCATAGCAGTGCCGCTGTCGGCCGTGGTCGCCGACAGCAAACAACAGAAAATCGTCTGGATCGTCAATGACGACGGCAAAGTCAGCAAGCGCCCTGTGGAAACCGGTGATTTGGTGGGCTCCAGCAATATTCTGATCACCAACGGACTGGAAACAGGCGACACCCTTGCCATTGCCGGCGCGTCGTCGCTAACCGAAGGCATGCAAGTAAAACCTATCGATAAAGTGGAGTTCTGATCCACTATGAACATTGCTGCATGGAGCATTAAAAACAGCACCATCACCTGGATTGTTGTCCTTGTCATGGTGGCGATGGGTTACCACTCTTTCAACAATCTCAGCCGCCTTGAGGACCCCGAATTCACCATCAAGGAAGCCAAAGTCGTCACGCCGTATCCCGGGGCGACTGCCAGCGAGGTTGAAGAGGAAGTCAGCAACCTCATAGAACAGACTGCCCAAAAGATGGGTCAGTTGTTCTATGTGGAATCCCACTCATATCGCGACAAGTCCATTGTCTCGGTAAAAATACTCGATCAGTACGACAAGTCGCGATTGCCGCAAGTCTGGGATGAGCTTCGGCACAAAATCAGTGACGTGCAATCCCAGCTTCCCCCGGGAGCCGGGCCGTCTCAGGTGATTGATGATTTTGGGGACGTTTATGGCGTATATCTGGCCATCACCGGTGACGGATACAGCCAGAACGAGCTCTACGAGTTCGCCAAATTTCTGAAGCGCGAATTGTTGCTGGTTGATGGCGTCAAAAGCATTGCGCTATATGGCGAACCACAGGAAACCATTTACGTAGAGCCCTACACGGAAAAAATGTCGGCATTGGGCATACCCCCTACCGCGATATTCAATGTGCTGGGCGACAAAAACACGGTCGCTTACGCCGGGTACGCCCGCGCTGGCGATGCCCGCCTTGCCGTTCAGGTGTCTGGCGAACTGGACTCCGCGGAGCAATTCAAATCACTGATGATTGCAAGCCGGGGCAGTAGTAGCAGCCAAATCGTACTGGGCGATATTGCCAACGTGTACCGTGGGCAACAGGAGCCGGCCAAAAATGTACTCCGCTTTAACGGTGAGCAAGCTATCGGCCTGGCCATTTCAGCTCGCTCCGGAAGCAATGTCATCACCATGGGCGAAGGCCTCGACGCCAGGTTGGAACAGCTGAAGCCGCAAATTCCATTGGGCATGACCCTCAATCCCATATCGATCCAATCCGATGCTGTATCAGAAGCCATCAGTGGCTTTACCGTCAGCTTGCTACAAGCAGTAGCCATCGTGGTACTGGTCTTGCTGGTGTTTATGGGCCTGCGCAGTGGACTGATTATCGGCGCGGTACTGCTGATCACCATCATGGGCACATTCATTTTCATGAACATTTACGCCATCAACCTTGAACGCATTTCACTGGGCGCACTTATCATTGCCCTTGGTATGTTGGTGGACAATGCCATCGTGGTCACCGATGGTATTCGTATGCGCATGCAGCAAGGGGAAGACGCCCTCTCTGCTGCCAGTAAAGTTGTCAGCCAGACAGCCATTCCCTTACTGGGCGCCACAGCCATTGCCGTTACGGCCTTTGCCGCCATCGGCACATCAGACGACTCCACCGGCGAGTACACTCGCTCCCTGTTTTCGGTCATCCTGATTTCGCTGTCCCTGAGTTGGTTCACCGCAGTAACCGTAACGCCTTTACTGTGCCACAAGTTTTTGAAAACGACCGTTACGGGCGATGACCAGCAAGCCTACTCATCGGGCTTTTATCGCAAGTACCAAGGCATGCTTCACAAAGCCATTCAGCACCGTTGGTTGACCATCGGCATCACCGCGATGTTGTTTGTAGTTGCCGTGGTGGGCTTTGGCTCCGTCAAGCAAAGCTTCTTCCCCGACTCTACCCGCCCGCAATTTTACGTGGACCTTTGGTTCCCGGGTGATGCCGATATCAGTACCGCATCTGAGGGCTCAAAAGCATTTGAGGAGATTTTAGCCGGTTATGAAGGCGTCACTCGGGTAACTACGCAAGTGGGCGGCAGTTCACCGCGGTTCCTGCTGACGTATTCTCCGGAGCAGCCAAGCCCCAACTTTGCTCGGATTCTGGTAGATGTCGAGAACTACGAAACGCTGGCCCACCTGACCGAGAAAGCCCAACACGAGCTTGAAACGCTCCGCCCTGGCGTTGGCGTGAACGTTAAAAAGTTTGTGCTCGGGCCCGCTACCGGTGGCAAGATTCAGCTGCGCATTTCCGGACCAGACCCTGAAGTGTTGCGACAGCTCGCCAGCAACGCCAAACAAGTGCTGGCCGCACACCCCAATGTAAAAGGGCTGCGCGATGAATGGGGCGATCTGGTAAAGGTGATCAAACCGGAGATTGCCGACGCTCAGGCCCAGAAGCTCGGGCTGGTGCGCGCTGACATTGCCCAGGCAACGGCCTTTGCTGTTGACGGCGTGCGTGTAGGCACCTATCGCGAAGGCGACGAGTTGCTGCCGATTATTGCGCGGGCGCCAATAGGCGAGCGAATGAGCCTGAACAACCTTGACCAGGTGTCTATATGGAGCCCGGCTGCTCAAAGCATGGTTCCACTGGGCCAGGCTGTCTCTGATTTCGATGTTGGTTTTGAGAACGCGCATATCTGGAGACAGGACCGCATCACCATGCTGCGCTTGCACTTCGATCAGCGCGAGGGGTTATCCTCAGAACTTCTGGCTGACATCAAGGCCGATGTAGAGAAGGCATTGAATGCTGACGTGCGTGAGTATCTCGGACTATCAGACGATGCAGATATACAACACACCAATAAAACAATCCCTCTACGATACCGTGACCGAATCCCGGTGGCAGACATGACCGGCTACTATTTTGCCTGGGGCGGCGAGAATGAAGACTCTATCAAGGGTTCAACATCCATTGCCGAATCTATTCCGGTGTTTTTCGGGCTGATGGTGTTCATCGTGATTGCACTGTTTAACTCCATTCGCAAAACGCTTGTGATATGGCTTGTAGTGCCTCTGGCCATTATTGGAGTAACGGCGGGGCTACTGCTGTTCAACCAGCCCTTTGGCTTTATGGCGCTGCTGGGCTTCATGAGCCTGGCCGGCATGCTGATCAAAAATGCCATCGTGCTGGTTGATCAGATTGACGTCGAACTGGCCAGCGGAAAGGCGCCCATTGAGGCGATTGTTGATTCCGGAACCAGTCGTTTGATTCCCGTAGCCATGGCTGCATTAACGACGATTCTGGGCATGCTGCCTTTGCTGACAGATGCTTTCTTCGTCGCCATGGCAGTCACCATCATGTTCGGACTTGGTTTTGCAACGATCCTCACACTCGTGGTGGTACCGGTTCTGTACGCAACCTTGTTCCGGTTTCGCAACTAACGTTTGTAAAGGGCAGTCCGACTGAAACACGTTGTGTTCAGTCGGACTCTGCACCAATCTCCTGAAATGCCTGAACCAGCGTCTCAGGCTCCTGAGCTCCAGAGATAAGATATTTTCCGTTGACTACATAGGCCGGCACACCCGTAACACCCGCCTGCTGATATTTGGCTTCGTCTTCTCGCACCGCCGCCGCGTATTGGTCCGACTCCAGTACTGCTTTGGCTTTTGCGGAATCCAACCCCAGAGACTCCACGCACTTGATCAGAACAACGTGGTCGGAGACGTTCTCTGCCTTACCGAAATAGGCAGTGAACAGCGCTTGTTTCATAGCGGTCTGCTGGCCCTGTTCGCCGGCCCATTTCACCAGTCGGTGGGCATCGAAGGTATTGCACACCAGGCGCTCCTGAATCTTCTCAAAGTTAAGGCCAAGATCCGTCGCGACAGTCATCATCTGGTTCTGAGTGGCGCGCAACTCATCTTCACTCCGGCCATACTTGCGGGCGAGCGCCGGCAAAATTGGCTCGCCATCTCCGCTGCTATCCGGGTTCAGCTCAAAAGCATGCCACTGAACCTCAAACTCATACTCTGGTGCCAACTGTTCCATGGCTCGCTCCAAACGGGCGTAGCCAATGGCACACCAAGGACAAGCGATGTCAGAAACAATATCAATACTCATCTTGTTCATAGCGGATCCTGTTAATTGCCTGGGCCAACCAAAAGCCCCAATAGGTTCAAAAACTACCTTATGATTTCATCATAGTGCTCGTTTGACTCTGGAGCTGTCCAATTTGGGCGCTGCCGGGCAACCAATGAAATCTGTTAGAATCGCCCCTAATCAACACCACCCCTGACACATTAACCGGCCACTCTGCATGAAGCTCAATCCCTTTAACACCCGCATCGGCCTGGCTCTAGGAGGCGGCGCTGCCAAAGGCATTGCCCACATTGGTGTTCTGAAAGCGTTCGAAGAAGAGGGAATCCGGATTCATTGCATTTCAGGTACCAGTGTGGGTGCGCTGGTTGCCAGTTATTACGCCTTCGGGCGCCCGGTGGAATCCATACTTTCCATTGGTTCGGCGTTGAATCTATCCAAGATCCTGAACTTTACCTTTGAACGCGGGGGCCTGTTCAGCACGCAAGCTATTCGCGAGATGATTCTGCGGGATCTGGGGGATTGCCTCATCGAAGACGCCAACATCCCGCTCGCTATTTGTGCGACGGATATTGAAACTGGCAGGCAGTTGATATTCAAAACGGGAAACCTGGCAGATGCGGTTTGTGCCTCCATGGCTGTGCCTGGTCTGTTTGTTCCGGTCGAGGTGAACGGACGGATTCTGGTAGACGGGGGGCTGGTTGAAAATGTTCCGATTTCACCCTTGGCAAAGATGGGCGCGGGTATCACCGTGGCCATTGATCTGAGCCATGTCAGCCAGTACCAAAAGCCGGAGGACACCTTCGATGTAATCAGTAACGCCATCAACATTGCGATCGATTTTAACACTCGCAAACAATTGAAAGAGGCGGATATTGTGGTGCCTTTGAATTTAAGCGGTTACAGCCTCACAAACAATGCAAAGCTTGCGCAAGAGCTATACATGGAAGGCTACCGTCCCATGAAAAAGAAGATTCAACAGGTGCTCTGGTACAAACGGGCAAATGTTTTTATGTATCTTCTCAAAGCCACCAGAAAACTGCTCCCGCTGAAGGTGCCTGAGATTATTAAAGATCTGAAAAACCACTTATTGGCCTTTCGCAACCGAATCTAGCAATTTAAACAGTAATGGCAGTGATCCAAAAACGCGTATACAGACTACTCTGTAAACCAGCCTATTGTTTGAAGCTAACGGAGTTTTCCGCATGATTACAGTCCACCACCTCAACAACTCTCGATCACAACGCATTCTATGGATGCTGGAAGAGCTGGGAGTGCCCTACGAGATCCAACGATATGAGCGCGATGCCAAAACCATGCTGGCGCCAGCAAGTCTCAAAAAAATACACCCGTTGGGTAAGTCACCGGTGATCACCGACGGCGATCTGGTAGTAGCGGAGTCCGGCGCCATTATCGAGTACCTCGCCCACACTTACGGCAAAGACACCATGCTGCCAGAAGGTGGCGGCCAGGCGTGGCTGGATTACACCTACTGGCTGCACTACGCAGAAGGCTCATTGATGCCACCACTGGTCATGCGGCTGGTGTTTGAAAAGGTAAAAACCAGTCCTATGCCATTTTTTATCAAACCAGTGGCAAAAGGCATTGCCGATAAAACCAATGAGGTTTTCATCGGCCCCATGATCAAAACTCACCTGGATTTTGTTGAAGCTCACCTGGCCAAAAACGCCTGGTTTCTGGGAGATAACCTCAGCGCCGCAGATATCCAAATGAGTTTCCCTCTGGAAGCTTCGGTCGCCCGCGGCATCGTAGGTAAGAACCGGCCTCACATCACTGCCTGGGTCGAACGCGTGCACGCCAGGCCGGCATACCAGGCTGCCCTGAAAAAGGGCGGGGAATACGACTTCGCCTGAGAGCGAGTTAAGCCCCCAGCGCCGCCCTCACCTTTTTGCCCAAGTGGCCCATATCAACACGGCCAACTACCTGAGGGCGCAGCGCACCCATTACTGAGCCCATATCCTGCATGCCTTTGGCATCGGTCGAGCTGATCGCCTCCTGGATAAGCGTGTCCAGCTCATCCTCAGTAAGCGCAACTGGCATGAATTCCTCGATGACCACCATTTCCGCGCGTTCGATATCGCCCAGTTCCGTACGGCCAGCGTTATCGTACTGACTGGCGGAGTCGCGGCGTTGCTTGAGCATTTTATCCAGCACCTTCAAAACGTCGTCGTCATTCAGGTCGCGGCGCTCATCAATTTCGATCTGTTTAATCGCAGCTTGGGCCATACGCAGTGTGACGAGCCGAGTTTTATCCTTATTTCGCATTGCGTCTTTTACTGCGGTACTTAGTTGTTCTTTGAGTGATAATTCAGACATTATCGGTCTCCTGCTGCATGGATTAAGGGCTGTAAGTTTGCATTATGCAAAACAGCAGATCTAGCGGAAAATCAGCTGCGCGGTGAAGTTTGACCTGTCTCTGGCTGCGGCACTTTTATTTTGCCGAAGCTCCCCAATATAGAGGTAGATACTTGGCGCCCCTACCGCACAGGACCTGACAATGAACGATATTCTCAAGAAGTTCCTTTTTGTTTCCAGCATCTACCTGCTAGCACCGACTGCTGGTGCTTTCAGCCTGAGCGACACCATTTCCACTGGTACCCAGGCTCTGTCCTCCACCAGCGAAGTCAGTGGTGAAGCACAGCAACTGCTCGGCCTGCTAGAAAGTCAGCTCGGCGTCTCTGAAACTCAAGCTGTTGGCGGCACCAGTGCCTTACTGCAACTGGCGAAAAACGATCTGGGCAGCGATGCCATAAGCACTCTCACAAACAAAGCGCCGGGGCTATCCAGCTTGCTTGGGGCAGGCGGCATAAGCCAAGGCTTGCTCTCTGGTATTTCATCCATGGACGGGGTGCAATCGGCCTTCTCAGCTCTGGGTATGGACAGCGCCATGATTCAGCAGTTTGTGCCAATTATTATGGGTTTTCTGGGGGATCAAGGGGTTGGTTCTTCCTTAATGGGGCAACTACAAGGCCTATGGTCGCCTGCTAGCTAATTGCCTCGCAATTAGAGAAGATCAGGGCAAACCCTATTGGATGGAGCAAAGTGTGACCAACCAAACTGATATGAAACACCTAAACCGGTGCGTTGAACTGGCCGCACAGGCGTTGGAATCCGGCAACCCACCGTTCGCTTCGGTGCTGGTGGATGAAGCCGGCACGGTTAGATTTGAAGACCATAATCAAATCGTGGGAGGCGACGACACCCAACACCCGGAATTCGCCATTGCTCGCTGGGCGGCGGCCAATATGACACCGGAAGAGCGTACTACCGCAACCGTGTATACCTCGGGAGAACATTGCCCCATGTGCGCTGCGGCCCATGGTTGGGTTGGCCTTGGCCGTATTGTTTACGCCAGCTCCTCCAAGCAGCTGGTCGCCTGGCTGCAAGACATGCAAGCGCCGTTACCACCTGTGGCAACTCTACCCATCACTAGCGTAGTGCCCGACGCACAGGTTGAGGGGCCATTTGCAGAGCAAGCTGCTGCCATTCATGAATTGCACAAGCGGTTTCAAGGTATCAGCAAATAGATTTAGTTAGCGCTACTTAAAGCGACTGGCGCAGCACATTCTCGATAGTTGCCGTTGATAGCACAACAGGATTGGCCTTCATGGAGGAAGCCCCAACGGCAGCTTGTGTCGCTGCAACTATGTGCTCTTCTGTTACACCAATTGAAGCCAGTCCTGGCAAACCATTCTGAACAATCCATTCACGAAAACGCTTTAGAGCCTGGCTTTCCGGCACCTCAAACACTTCAGCAATCCAACGAATTACATCATCGATACGAGCTTTATGCCCAGCCTCGACTACGTTATCCCGGTTTGCTGCAATACCTGCAGGCAATAGAGCACCGCAGATGGCTCCGTGGGGCGCACCGCACAAACTGCCTAGCGGGCCGGCAATGCCATGCACAACTCCCAACCCGGAGTTCGCAAGAGCGAGCCCACCAAAGAGGCTTACCTGCGCCAAAGCATCACGAGCGTCCTTGGACTCCCCTTTCATCAACTGTTTCAAAGCATGAAGCCCCTTGGGGATAGCTTCTTTACATAACATATCTGTGAACAGGTTTGATCGCGACGAGAGATAGGGCTCGATGACCTGAGTAACCGCATCCAAACCTGAGTAGAGGCTGACTTGTTTGGGGCAATTATCGGTGAGCGCCGGGTCGACCAGCGCTAGATCCGGAAACAACTGGTTATCCCTCAAGCTCACCTTACGCTGGGCCTCAACCACGTCGATAACCGCATTTCGAGTTACCTCTGCGCCGGTGCCCGAGGTGGTTGGCACCAGTATCAACGGCAGGCGCTTGGCAGATAACGGCAGCCCGCTCCCTACCACCTCAAGATGGCTTAACAGCTCCGTGTGGCTTGGCAGCATGGCTGCAAGCACCTTTGCTGAATCCATAACCGAGCCACCACCAATGCCAAGTACCAGATCGACCCCGAGTGATTTACCCTGTTCAACGGCGGCAGTAAGCGTGTTCAAGTCAGGCTCTTTTTCAATGGTCAGAGTCTGTACGATATCGATAGACGTGAGTGACTCGAACACAGCCGAGAGCCTGCCCGGGTTTTTGCCGTGCACAATCAATGCTCGCGAACCCAGTTTTGCTGCCCTGTCGTTCAACTGAGCGATGAAACCACGCCCGAACAGAATCTCGGTTGGGGTCACCAAGCTAAATGTGCCTAACATAAACAATGCCGCCTTGAAGATTGGAAGGGATGCCCGCTTTATGGAACCTCAGCGTACCTTTTCCTTTATCATTCGGGAATGTGCGATTTTCGATTCAATGCGCCACACACTCACTTGCCTGTAGATACGCCTATCACTATGCCCACCGCCACATCGACCGAGCCAACCATCTCCGAAGCTGAGATAGAACAGGCCATTCGCTCAGGCATCGAGCGTTACTTCGACGGCTGCCGGGCACGGGTGCCGGCGTTTATTGACCGCCACTTCCACTACCCCGGTGCCCTGGAAACCAACCGGATGGCGCTGGGATGGGACATGTTGCGGGCCCCGATAAATCTACTGTGGGCGCCAGTCTTCGCCCTGGCATGCCTGATAAAAATCCTGACCCCCAAACGCACAGGCCTGATGTGGCTGCACGGGTTGGCAAACCGTGTTCCCGCAGGTTTTACCACCCAGGTACAGCAGCACATTTCGCATCTTATTCTGGTAGATCTACTGAATGATGGTCAGGAAGCGCCCCTGCTGGAGAGCTATTTGGTTGAGGCGTTGGAGACAGTCTATGAGCGCCATGCTTCTGAACCAGTCGATCATCAGCGGTTTGGCAAACTGGCTGAACCGCTGGTCGCGGACGCTCTCAGCCAGTACCGGATAACCCGAACAGCGTCTGCCGATATCACCAACAGCATTTCCTGCACGGTGCTGGGCGCGTTCGCATTCCAGAAGTTTACGCCAGGTGGCATTGGGCTCGGGGTGGTGCTCGCTTCCATGCTGGCAAAAACCCTGGCCGCCAGAGACTTCATTTTGGGCGAGACAATCGGTGGGTGGTATTACAGCTGGTTTCCGCCGGAGCCTACGCTGGCGACAACGGCCAGCGTTATGATCGCTGTTATGGCCGCACTGGCGGCGTTTGCGGCCCTATCCGGTGTTATCTTTGATCCAGTACAAGCGGCGGTCGGCTTGCATCGTCGGCGCCTGCATAAGTTACTGGATCACCTGCAGCGGGACGTCACCCTCAGCACCCAAAGCAGCTTTCGCCCGAAAGATCAGTTTGTGGCGCGGATTCTGGATACCTTCGACATGATCAAATCGGGTCTACTTTAACTATTCGCCAACCTGGAGCGTTTCAAGCAGCTCATCTATGTCTGCTTTAAGTTCCTTGTCATCAATTTTATTCGCGTTAACTTTTGCCGCTTGAAGGTTTTTGATGGCGGCATCCGTTTGGCCCAATTCAACCTGCAAGGTGGCCATGGAAAACGCGATCGACGACATATGATCTTTAGCATTGATTGCCACGGCTTTTTCCATGGCCTTGTCGTAGCCTGCCAAGGCCTCTTCCAGATTTTCTGTAAAATCAGCAAGCGTTTCCCATTGTTCCGGGTGGTCTTTGTCGGTATTTTCGTTATCGGTGCATACAGATTTCAGCTCTGCATAGAGCGAATCAAAAGTCGCAGCATCATCGTTTTGGTCAGCCTCCATAAGCTTTTCCGCTAGGCTGTAAACGGATTTATATATCTTGGTACTAATCATCACTTATCACCTTTCCAACCCCTGCGGGCGTATCTAATAGTATTGTTCAATGATTTTCTGAATTTCACCCTCACTTTCGAGTTGTCTGTGCGCCTCTCTAAGCTGCGCCAGCGTACTGTCATCAACACCCGCCCGGCTGATGCCGTGATAAAGTTCCGAGCCGCTGAGGGCAAAAGGGTGTATGGCGAGACGCCGGTATGCCGGGAGGTGCCGAATCTGGTATGCCGTTGCGATTCTTGATTCGAAAAAGCCCAGTATCCGCCCATTGGCTACTTTAAGATAATTGAGCTCCCCCTTACTGACCGCCTCAAAGCTATCAGCAAACTCTGGATCGTTTTTCATCCGAGTCTCGAACTCGTGTGAATAGAAGACACCCGATTGATACCCATACTTCATGCCCCGCGCCCGGCTTTCCTTGACCAGGTCATCCAGTGACGTAATAGGCAGGTTTTTATTATCCTTGCTGACAACAAGAACCATCTCATCCAGATACACCGGACCAATCCATTCTATATATTCAGAGCGCTCCGGAGTTTTGGACATATTCGTCATGTAGTGCAACGTACCAATTTGCATCGATCTCAAACCACGCTCCCAGGGCTGATCTAAAAAAACCGGGCGGTAGCCGGCTCGCTCGATGATTCTCGATGCAATCTCCACACTGTACCCTGTCCAACGACCTTGGGAATCCAGGTGGTAATTGGGTGGGAAATCCGTCACTCGCACTTTCAGCGTATTTTCAGCGAAAGCAGCACCCGAGCAGAAGAGCAATGCCAGCAGGAAGGTACGCAATCCGTTCATAGCTAAATTCCAGAAGATGAGTTATTCAACTTAACATCATAGAGCCTGAAACTGCGACAGGTATGCAAACCCGCAGGCTTTACGTTTCATAGGCCTTACGATAATTACCCTGATAATCAAAGATCCGCTCCTGCACTTGCCAGTAGTGCTTCTGTTTGCGGGCAATAACAAAATCCGGTGCAGGCATCAAAGCTTGCATCTCAAGCACCTCATCAATCCTGCCAAATTCGCGCGGCGCTTGGCTATTCGCGAAACGCCGTCCAAACAGTTTGCTGAAGACGTTACGTTGCGCCGGTTTGCTGAAATCAAACGACTCGCTGAGTTCCTCCCCATCCTCACCGTGATAGGTGATTTTCAGTTTGCTGCCCGTGCCACTCAGGGTGATGCCGGCGCAACGGATCACCATGGCATCTTTCAGTTTCAGAGCATCTTTTAGCTGATCGTCCGGGTCAATAATGGCCTTTTTACACTGGTGGCAATTACGGGCAGCGATATCATTCTCGGCATTGCAATGTGGGCATTCCTTGAAACGGAAACGGAAATCGCACTGTTCAGGGCGCTCGCTCTGCGCCCCAGGCCCATCCTCTTCCACGGGCTCCAGCAGCCCCTGACAACGGCGACCGTAATGCTCGATCACATGGCCGTCACTGTCTGTTTTACCCCAGAAGACATTGGCAAACCCGCAGCCCGGGCAAAATACCTGCACCGGCTCGCTATCTGGGTTCGGTTTCTTCTCCCCCACTTCCGGATGGTGGAGATTCACATTATTACCGGCGTAATCAATCACCAGACAATCCTGCTTTCCCTCGTGCAGGCGAAGACCACGACCTACGATCTGCCGGTACAAACTCACCGACTGGGTAGGACGAAGAATGGCGATAAAATCCACATGTGGCGCATCGAAGCCTGTGGTGAGAACAGATACATTCACCAGATACTTTAATTGCTGCTGCTTGAAACCCTGTATCAGGGAATCCCGCTCATTCTGGTCAGTAGCGCCGGTAATCAAAGCCGTTTGGTGAACTGGCAGATAGCCGGTGATCTCCTTCGCATGATCCACGGTTGCCGCAAAGATCATCACCGCCTTACGCTCAACAGCCAACTCCATCACCTGTTCGATAATGGCGCGAGTTACACGCTGATGTTTGCTCAACAGTTGGTTTACGTCTTTTTCGGCGTATTCGCCAAAGCGGTTTTGGGGTAGCGCGGAGAAATCGTATTGCGACACCGCCGCGTCAACCAACTCGGGTTTGGTGAGATACCCCCGGTTAATCATATAGCTCAGCGGCAGTTCGTAGATGCAGTGCACAAAGGGCTTATCCTGCTCACTACGAACAAAACCCCGGTAGTGATAGCGATAGATCCAGCCCATGGCCAAACGATAGGGTGTGGCGGTCAAGCCGAGTACTTTAAGGGAGGTATTCTGCTGCCGGAGCAGGTCGATAATTGTTTGATACTGACTGCTGTCATCATCGCTAACCCGATGGCACTCATCGATGATGATCAGTGAGTATTCATCTCTGAACTGGTCCAGATTAGCCGATACGGACTGCACACTGGCGAAGGTGACCTGATGCAGGTTTTCCTTGCGCTTCAGCCCGGCTGAGAAAATGCCGCCCGTTAGCCCATAGCTCTGATATTTTGCGTGATTCTGTTCAACCAGTTCTTTTACATGAGTCAGCACCAAAATCTTGCGCCGGGCAAGGCGGGCCAATTCAGCGATAACCAGGCTCTTACCCGCACCGGTTGGCAGCACAACAACGGCGGATTCATCGGATTTCCGAAAGTGCCTCAAGGTGGCATCCACGGCTTCCTGCTGGTAAGGCCGCAGTTTGAAAGGAGCATTCATTAAAGTCGGATAACTCCGCCACCTTGATCGAACAACCAGCGGTTCCAGTCCGAACCCAGCATGGTTACACCACCAAGGTAGTTATCATCCACAAGGTAATACGAGAGTGTGCGATCCCCCCTGTTGAAGTTGTGCATCAGCCGCACCACAAAGTTGCGTCTGGTCGGTGTCGAGAGCAAGAAACAGACAAACTGGCCCGACTGAGCCCTCAGACTGCCACTTCCAGACGAATCTGAATGCCGCCACTTTTCACTTGGTAATTTCAAAAACTGATCGATCTCCGCCAAACGGCCCTGCTCACGGGCTCGAGCGACAACCCACTGGTTATCCGGGTGTCGCTCAAAATACAAACCCGATTCATCTCGTTCCAACATTTCCATCTGCTCAGCGAGCCCTTCGTTTAACCAGGCAGGCGCATAGGGAATGATCGAATCGACAACCGCGTGACTTACCTCATGCTTGATCGTTTTAAAGGTAAGGCTCCGGTGTTCCCGAATATAGACAACAATCTGGTGTTCGGAGGGTATATACAGTCCGTACGAAGCAATGGAGCTGCCTCTATTATTTCCAATCAGATAGTTCTGATATTCAGCCTTACCCTTGAAAATCAGAATGTTGACTGGCACCGTCCTGTACATATCAAAGGACATAACACGATCAAAAAACTCGTAAACATTGTTTACACCATCAGCAATCTGCTGATGTTCCTCATCTGTCAGTTCAACGTCTACCGCTTTAATGTCGATCTCATAGCGCGCCCATTTCGATGCGCCAGGCTTAACCCTGACCTCTTCCTGCTCAATGCGATGGTCTTTTCGATCACTGAAGTGAACCTTCCCGTCTTCGTCCACCCACTTATAGATCTGTGCGTAGCCGGGGCTCGCAAACACCGCAAAGAGTAAAAATACGAGGACTGGATGCACGACTGCTCGAACCGTCAATGATGACCGCCAGGCCCATGTGCATGGCCATGTGCCAACTCTTCCGGATCAGCCGCGCGAACTTCAATGATTTCGATATCAAAGGTGAGGGTTTTACCCGCCATCGGATGGTTCGTGTCCACATCGGCAAATTTGAGGCCGACCTTGGCAACAACTACATGACGGCGGCCGTGCTCTGTTTGCACCTGGGCGACCATGCCCTTTTTCCAGCGTTTGGCTCCCATCAAATGCTTGACCGGTACGCGCTGGATGGCATCAGCTTTACGCGGCCCGTAAGCTTTTTCCGGAGCGAGGGTAACGCTGAAGGTATCACCAGCCTCGCGCCCCTCCATAGCTTCTTCCAAACCCCGGATAACACCGCCGTGGCCATGCAAATAGGCATTGGGCTCGCCGCCGCGAGAGCTTTCAACAGCATTGCCTTGTTCATCACTAACGGTGTAGTGGAACAGGACCACTTGATTCTTTTCGATGGGCATAGGGTTCTCTGCGTTGGTTCGAGGTACGCCATTATAACCAGTGGCGGCGCTGACTTCAGCGACTAGTTTGCGGAACTGGCGTCAGGGCTCTGCGCCTCCCCATTAACAAGGGCTATAAACTCAGAAACAGGGACAGGATGACTGAAATAATACCCTTGATAGAGATCACACCCGAACCCTTGGAGAACATCCAGGTGGGGCTCCTTCTCCACCCCTTCAGCCACAACGCTAATGCCAAAATTCTTGCCTAAATCAATGATGGATTTCACCATAATCAAATCCATCTCATCATCCAGCAAATCACGCGTAAACGAGTGGTCTACCTTGATCTCATTAATCGGCAAATATTTTAAGTAGCTGAGCGATGAATACCCCGTTCCAAAGTCATCCAATGAAAACGCCAAGCCGAAGTCCACCAACTCGGTAAGCTTCTCAATAATCTCGTTGGTGTCGCCCAGCAAAACCGATTCTGTAAATTCCAACATCAGCTTGGAACGATCAATGCCAAACTCTGAAACAATCCTTTTCACATTCGCTACGAAATCCCCAGACCAGATCTGCTTGGCGCTGGTGTTAATGGACACTCGCAAATGTTGATATCGCGAATCGGATTCCCACTCCTTGAGCTGCTTGCAGGCTTCAGTCAACACCCACTCACCCATCGGTGAAATCAGGTTCGATCCTTCCACTACAGCGATAAACTCGCCCGGGCGGAGCAGCCCACGCTCAGGATGGTCCCAACGAATCAGCGCCTCCGCAGATACCAGATTTTGGCCTGGATCGTACTGCGGCTGATAGTGCAGAACAAAATCACCTTGAACCAACGAGTGCCGCAACTCCTTTTCCAGGCGTGCCGTTCTATCAATTTCATCCTGAATGACCGGATCAAACACCGCAAAATCATCACGCCCCTTATTCTTTGCCTGATACAACGCCAAGTCAGCAAGCTGGAGCAACTCAGTAGCCATTTTCAAGTCAGGCTCAAAAATGGTGATCCCGATACTTGCCGTTACAGCGTACTCAATGGGAGGGCGATTATTGTTGAGTTTTATACTGACCTTTTTGCCTATGGCAGTGCGGACATCCTGAGCAATCAGCTTTGCTTTAACCGCCGCTTTTTGCGGGTCGGCATCCAGATCACTGAGAACAACAACAAACTCATCACCGCCAAATCTGGCAACGGTATCATCCCCACGCACCAGAGAATTAAGCCGAGCCCCCAAGACCACCAGCAGATCGTCACCGGCTTGGTGACCATAGGTGTCATTGAGATTTTTGAAGTTATCCAGATCCACAAAAAACACAGCGCCGCATTTTCCGGAGCGTTTGCAGCGATCAAGCGCGAGACCTAGCCTGTCACTTAACAGGGCGCGATTCGGAAGCTTGGTTAGGGGGTCGTAAAAAGCCAGTGACTCAATTTTTGATTGATCAATTTTCTGCTGAGTAACATCCTGGATAATGCCTGCCAGCAACTCCGGTTTACCTTCTTTATCGCACTGTACAATGTCGCCCCGATCCCAAAGCCATATCACTTTGCCATCAGGCCGCTTGAACCGGAACTCAATGTCATAGGGGGTATTGTTTTCCAACAACGCCTGAAGCGCATCGGCAACGCGTTGCTGGTCTTCCTCCATAACGCGGTCCATAAAATCCGAAAACGACGCTGCGGACCGGTAAACGCCTGTGATTTCCTCCCAACCTTTATTGAACAACACATTATTGGTTCGTGTGTTCCAGTCCCACATGCCTTCCCGGGAAACGGCCAGTACATGCTCCAGGCGCTTGGCGTTAAATTCTGCCAGGTTCTTTAATTCGGTTATTTCGGTGATGTCGCGGGCGATAACTGCAATATTCAACTCGCCGAGACTGTTTTTGAAAGGGATTTTTAAAGACTGGAAGTGTCGAATTTCGCCCGTATTGTTATCGGTAGAGTCTTCGTAAACTGTTTCAGGCTTGAAGCGTCGCATCACGCCCTGGACGTTCTCTTTGAAAAACCTGCCCTGCTCCTTATTACCTGTAAAAAAGGAGTCTTCTTTGCCAATCATTTCTTCTGGGGTGGTGCCATAGAGCCTGGCGACGAAATCATTGACGAAAACAAAGTTGCCATCCCAGTCTTTTGCCAGGATAGGCTCGGGTATTGCGTTAACGATGTCAGACAGCAACCGGTTCTTTTCTCTTTCAGCATCCAGTTGTGATTTAGGTGAATCGCCCATGAAAATGCTGCCTGTTCTATAGAATCTTGAAACTAGCGCAGTGGTTCTGGGGTGTCAAAAAAAATGAAAGCGCCCAACGGTATACTGTGTGTCCGAACCTATTTACATTAGAGAGGACTGAAACAGGACCGCTTATGACGGTTTCGCAAGAATCCACCATAAGCTTGGCCAACGCGATAATATGGTGCCATCAAGCTCATCCAAAGACAGGGCAATTTAATGAAACTAAATAAACTTCTAGCTGCCAGTGCAGTCAGCTCCGCGATTTTCCTAAGCGCCTGCGCAAATACACCAGAGGCCACGGATAGCCGTGTAACAACTGAAAGCCTTATCGGTGGCGGCGAGTGGATTGTTGAAGACATTGGCGGCAATGGCATTATCGACAGCTCCCGTGTCAGCATCGTATTCATGGAAGACAATCAGGTGGGCGGTAGCTCGTCCTGCAATCGTTACAGTGGCGAATACCAGCTCAATGGATCCACATTGACCGTTGGCGATAACATGGCATCGACCCGAATGGCCTGTCCGCCGGCGCTGATGAATCAGGAAGAATCTTTTTTGAAGCTGCTGATGGATGTTAACCAGGCGCGCTTTGGTGATCACGGCGAATTGCTGCTGAGCACCCCCGAAGGAGAAACTATCCGCGCTTTCCAGTCGTCACCCAAACCGTAACAAAGACGCCCTCATGATCGATTTTCGTAGCGATACCGTTACCCGCCCTACCGCTGAAATGCGCGAAGCCATGGTCAGCGCCGAGGTGGGCGACGACGTTTACGGTGACGACCCCACCGTTAACAGCTTACAGGCCTTCGCGGCCGACCGGTTGGGCTTCGAATCAGCGCTGTTTACCGCCTCCGGCACCCAGGCCAATCTGCTCGCGATCATGAGCCATTGTGGTCGGGGCGATGAATACCTTTGCGGTCAGTCTGCGCACAACTATCGTTATGAAGGCGGTGGCGCCGCCGTGCTTGGCAGCGTTCAACCGCAACCCATCGAAAACGAACCCGATGGCAGCATCAGCCTCAAAAAAGCCAGAGCCGCCATCAAGGCCGACGACATCCACTTCGCGTCTACCCGCCTGCTCTCACTGGAAAACACCATTGGTGGCAAAGTGTTGTCACTGGATTACCAGCGCCAGGCTCGCGCCTTTTGCGACGACCACAATTTATTGCTGCACCTGGACGGCGCCCGGTTGTTCAATGCAGCGGTGAAATCCAACTGTGATGTCACCGAGATAACCCAACACTATGATTCGGTCAGTGTCTGCCTCTCAAAAGGTCTGGGCGCGCCTGTTGGTTCGCTGCTGCTGGGTTCAAAAGCCTTTATCGAGCGGGCAACACGACTGCGTAAAATGGTGGGTGGTGGTATGCGCCAAGCCGGCATACTGGCCGCTGCCGCTCGAATTGCCCTGGAAAAAGGACCACAGCGGCTGTTTGAAGATCACGAAAACGCCGAATACCTGAGTGCCGGACTGGCCGGAATCCCGCAGCTGGAGATCACCCCCGCGAGCACCCAGACCAATATCGTCTACGCCCGCTGCCGCTTCGACAGAGCTGCGCAACTGCGTGACTACCTGGTTGAACAGAACATCCTGATCACCGCAGGTAACCCCATTCGCTTCGTGACACATCTGGATGTGAACCGCCAGGATGTCGACCGGTTGCTGGATGCTATTCGGCGGTTCTACCTGTCGTAACTAATAGGTATGGCCCGGTTTTCCATAACGACCTAGCGAATGAAGTGATCACTCACACGCATCATCATCTTGGCCCGGGGGTGTTTGCCAGAAGTTCGGCGTTTGTGGGGTACTTCTCAAGCAGCTCAACCAGCTTCTTTGTGCCCTCTAACGGTTTGAGACCGCCAAGCGCCCGGCGCAATGCTCTTATTTTGTCTAAATCTTTTGGATCCAACAGCAGCTCTTCACGGCGCGTGCTGCTTTTGGCAATATCCAGCGCGGGAAAGATTCGCTGATTCGCCACGTCTCTCGATAAAACCAGCTCCATGTTCCCCGTGCCCTTAAATTCCTCAAAGATAACCTGGTCCATACGGCTGCCGGTATCCACCAAAACGGTTGCCAAAATGGTCAGCGAGCCGCCATTCTCAATGTTTCGTGCAGCGCCAAACAACCTCCTCGGGATCTCCATCGCTCGAGCATCCACCCCGCCAGACATAGTACGACCGCTGCTCTTTCGCTCCGCATTATGCACACGCGAAAGCCTCGTGAGAGAATCAATCACAATCATGACGTTGTGACCCTCGCCCGCATGCTGGCGGGCGATATCAAGAAGTTCATCAGCAACGCGAACGTGATGAGCATAGCTTTCATCCGAAGAAGAAGCGCGTACCTCAGCCGGGACGCTACGCCTGAAATCAGTGACCTCTTCCGGTCGCTCATCTATCAATAACGCGTAAAGTTTAATCTCTGGGTACGCCTTTCCCACCGCCTGGCAGATATGCTTCAAAATCGTTGATTTTCCAGACCCCGGCGGCGCAACGATCAAACCTCGCTGCCCCATGCCAATCGGCGTGATCAAATCCATCGCGCGCACCGTGAGTTGTTCAGAACCCAACTCCAAGCGAATCGCCGGCGCAGGATTGATAGCCACAGCGTTCAAAAAACGTTTTTGTGGATCAGCCTCACTTTCAACCTCAACCGTAGCTTCGGTTTTAGTCGCCACTGGTTTAGGGGCTTTCTTTCGTGTTCCGGTTAAACCTAATGTCTTTCTCGTCATGGTTGTTTGATAGCTCTTTTTAAATGGAGATTTTTTGACAAAGACAGCTCAAGGTGAAAACCAGTGTGCAAAAAAAAGGTCTGTCCCGGTTTTCTTCAGACTGATAGTCCAACGCCAGAAGCAGCACTGTGTTATGCGCCCTTCTTCTTTCGCACATCTTTTACCAAATAGGAATTTCCCGGCCCACGCTTCAGCTCAAACAAATCTATTGCCTTAATGAGACTGCTCAGATTTTTGTAGCCATAGTTTCGGGTATCGAACGACGTTTTGTTCGATATGTGCGCACCAACAGGGCCCAGAGCAGCCCATCCGTTGTCCTCCTCCGTGGCTTCAATTGCTTGGCGCAGCAAATTTACCAGCTTGGTATCAGATTTAATGTTTTTGGGTTCAGCAGGGGCTGTTTCGTTGTTGTTAACTTCTTTATCCAGAAACAAAAACTTGGAGCATGCGTTCACAAAAGGCGATGGAGTTTTTCGCTCACCAAATCCCAGAACCACCTTACCTTCAGCCAAGGCGCGAGTAACCATCGGTGTGAAGTCACTGTCGGACGACACAAAACACATAACATCTATGTCTTTCGTATACATCACATCCATCGCGTCTATCACCAATGCGATATCGGAGGCATTTTTTCCCTTGGAAAGGTCATATTGTTGAATCGGCTGGATAGCATACTCATGCAGGTGATCTTCCCAGCCCTTCAGGGACGCTTTTTTCCAATTACCGTATGCCTTTCTGATGGTTACCACACCATACTTCGCAACCTCACTCAGAACGGCTTCGAACTTGCTCGCTGGTGCATTATCCGCATCAATAAACAACGCAATTTTTTGCTTGGATTCACTCATTTACATCTATACCTTTTTGAAAGCATGGTGCTGGCAGGTCAGGAAGGGACATAATCTGTGACGACTCCTTGTATATAATGCCAGCAGCACCTGCGGAATATACAAATTGGTTTTTTACCACCAACCAATGCATACAGCCCGAGGCACCCCTGGAATGATTAAACCCCTTCAATGGCTGATCAGGACCACAGTATTTTTGTTGGTTCTGCTGGCAGGCCCCGCGCTGATTGCGGCCTGCAGCAGTCAGTCTGGCCAGAACTGGCGGGACACCGATCGCTCCAGTGCAGGCATTGCGCCGCTTCCTGGCGAGACTGAAGAAGCCATTGTGCAGGTTTATGGCGCCCGAGCGTATAACTGGCGCGGCAATTTTGCGGTCCATACCTGGATTGCGACCAAGGTGGGCGGGGCATCTACTTACGAGGTTCACGATGTCACTGGCTGGGGTCACAAGAAGGTGCGGTCCCGCCCCGGCGAGCCGGATACCGCCTGGTACGGCAACCCGCCGATGTTGCTGGCAGATCTCCGTGGTGAGAAAGCAGACGCCGCCATCATCAATATCCGGAAAGCTATCGACACCTACCCCTTCCCGAAAGAATACAAAGCCTGGCCCGGGCCCAACAGCAATACCTTCGTAGCCTGGATAATCCGGCAGGTACCCGAACTGGATGTTGCACTGCCCAATATTGCTATCGGAAAAGACTATCTCGCTGACGGAGTATTTGCGAAAGCGCCCAGCGGTTCGGGCTACCAGTTCTCCCTCAATGGTTATTTCGGCCTTATGGCGAGTATCCGGGAAGGTGTTGAGCTGAACGTTCTTGGCCTCAACATTGGCATTGACCCTCTGGCTTTGGCCGTCAAACTACCCGGCATCGGTCATATTGGCCTGCGCGACCCCTGGATGGATCGCTCGACGTGGCACAAAGCGCCGGTTCTCAAGACGTCAGAAACCACAACAACAAGCCAGCCCCCCCGACAAGAAGCACTGCAAAATGGACAGCCAGGCTCTTCTGGATAGTTGGGGCGGGCTTAGCGGTGAAACTGAAATAGTCCTCACCAAACAGCCCAACGCCGCAGCCCTCACAGTAGTTTTTCGAGTAAGAGACCCGGAGCTCAGATGGCTCAAACTTTTTCCGGCAGCTGTAACAACTGGGCTTAATCACTTGAGGCTCCGCAAATAATTCAACAAATCAAAGTCTAATTGCTGCCGCAAAGCGGCCGCTTCCGGCGCGACAAGCAGCCAGCCCAGAGCGCCCAGATTAGCGAGAACCGCCAGCCAGAAAACGAACTGATAGCTCCCCTTTCGTGTTTTGTGCCGAAAAACCTGCTGAGCCATAAGTGCTCCGGGCCAGCCGCAGCATAGCTCAAAGAGGTGCAGCGTGTTCTCAGCCGTACGCTGCCCACCCCGCTGCGCCGCGCGCTTATCGATCCAGTACATCACAAACAACACCAGGCTCACCCCGCCATAGGCAGCCAGGATAGAGACCGGCAGACTACCTCGGTGGAACAACCCCGCCAGAATGGTGAAAAACACCAGCACAACAGCAGCAGCCACCCAGACTCCCCGAGCAAAGCTCGCGCCAACCTTTGCCGCGCCAGCGTACTGAAACCGCCCTGCTCTCGGCCGGCCCTGACTGTCCTTCGCGATGGTATAGGCTACCTTGCGATCTGAAACTGGCCGGCCACGGCCTGCATAGGTGCTGATATGAGCAAAGACCCGCTCACCACCGCCCTCAGGAGTAATGAAGCCAAAACCCTTGGCGTCGTTCCATGCGGTGAGTATTCCTTTTTGGTTCAATTCATTTCTCCCTTCAATGGCTGATCAGAACTGGCGGGACACAGATCGCTCAATGAAAGCAATCAGCCGTAAATTGTTGCCGCCAATGTCGATTACCCACCATTTGCCCTAGCATTTGAAATTGTCGAGGGCCGGGAACACCCGGCGGCAATCCGGGATTCTGGCAGTCCTTTGCAGCGGGTGTGGATTATACTCAGGTTAAGGATGGCCGGTTACTTGTCCGGCTCAAGGAATAGAGAAAGCCGGGACAGATTTATTTTCCAGATGGTTAGCACAACAAGGAGACACCATGTCGTACACCAGCCAATATACACCCGAAACCCTGAGCCGGGATGAGCTAGACCAGACCATCGGTCCAATGGTGATCGAATTCGGCACCAACTGGTGCGGGATCTGCCAGGGTGCTCAGGCGGACATCAAGGCGGCAATGGACAATCACCCAGACGTGCCGCATGTGAAGGTTGAAGATGGCAAAGGCCGCAGATTGGGGCGGACGTTTGGCGTTAAGCTCTGGCCGACCCTGATTTTTTTGAAGGATGGTGAAGAAATAGCGCGGGTCGTCCGCCCAGAAAACAGCCGCGACATCGAGGATGCACTGCTAAAAATTCACTAAGGCCGGCGCTGGCAATGATTCACGCTGCCTCAGTTGAGTAAGTTGCGGTAACGAGAGCAAGCCATTTCTTTGTATGCTTGACTCTTGGGACTTCCATCTTTGCGATACTCGGAAGTCCAGAAATCACACATTTTTTTACTGCCGGCGATAGCACTTCGTCTCTGTTCAGCTTCACGCTCAACCCGGCGCCGCTCAGCTGCTAACCGCTTCGCTCTTTGCTGTTTCGCCTCAATTTCTTCAGCTGTCAGCGCTGGTGGTGAGTACGAGGGGGCAGAAATGGTAGGAAATTCAACATCGCCTCTTGTGGAAAGCCTTTCGATCAGCGCATCGTTAAAAGAATCGAAAACCACGAAGAAGATAAACCAGCCAATGATAGTGATGATGATCCACGATACGATATTCGCGACAACTACTGCGGAAAAAATCTTAAACCAGGACATCTGTCACTCCATTTAAACACCGTTAGGAAGCTTACATAAGGCGTCAGTGAAGTGTCCATGACCAAACGCCAAATCTGCCCCAGTTTTCATCCGATTGCGCCCTAACCCCTCTGATTTCACAAAGTTTTACTCCACCCACCCTCCTGTTAATAGCAAGCTTACCAATGCTCAGCTACCATGGCGCGCCGCTATGAGCTCCGGCTCATCGGCAAGGAATACCCAAAATAATCAAGAAGGAATCTACCGTGCGAAACGCAAGGATTTTAGCAGTACTGGCTGCTCTGCTTTACCTCACCGGCTGCGCCTCCGGCGCCAAAATGGGCAACATGGTGTACGAGGGGCCAGTGAAGGCCTACGACACGGCCCTGGAAAACAATGTGAATGTCACCAACGTCTCGGGCGGCAAGGAAACAAACCCCGCATGGACCTCCGAGATCGACAACGATGCCTTCGCGGGCGCCCTGAAGCAAAGCCTGCAGAAACAGGGATTACTCTCTGGCACCGGCCGGTATCAGCTCGAAGCTCTTCTGCTGGAAGTGGACCAACCCATGTTCGGGCTAGACTTCAAGGTAACCACCCACGTGAGGTACATCCTGACTGATCGCGATAACAACGGCAATGTGGTCCTCAACAAGACGATTGTCGCCCCCTACACTGCCACCATTGGTGATGCCTTTGCAGCCATCAAACGCCTGAGGCTGGCCAACGAGGGATCCGGAAAAGCCAACATTCAGGGTCTGCTGAACAAGCTCAACGAACTAGAAATCCAGTCCGGCGACATCTCCTTCGCGCAATAACCTTTCTCGAATTAAGCTCTACTGCAAGGAATAACCATGAATTATCCGTTACTAGTCACACTGGCCGCTATCGCGTTTCTGTCCAGCGGTTGTGCATCAGTAGTATCCGGCACCGACCAAAACCTCACCTTCAATAGCGAGCCTGAAGATGCCACCGTAACTGTTTCCGGCCGTGTTCTCGGTAAAACGCCGCTTACCGTGCCGGTGGACCGGGGCTCCAACCAGTCCATTACCTTTGAGAAGGAAGGCTACAAGACCTACACCGCTCAACTTTCCACCACAACCAACCCGTGGTTCTTCGGTAACATCGTGATTGGGGGACTGCTTGGTTCGACAACCGATGGCGTTTCCGGGGCCATTCACGAGTTCTCTCCGGACCAGTACTTCGTCACCCTGAAGCCCGACACCCCGACAGGAATCTCGACCTCCAAGCCTAGACAAATCAAAGAAATCATCATCGCGTTCAGCGGCGAGTTTCGTCACCAGCTAGCAAGTGGCGGTGGTGAAAAGGTGGATACCATTATGCATTTGCTGGGTATCGACGACTCGCAGGAAGACACCACCATCCGAGCACTGAACCAGCTTGCGCTTGCGAACGAAAATGACCTTGAGCTGGCTAAAATGATTATTGAGATTTACGACGTTCAGTAAAGATCCATTCTCGAAACTGGGGTAGATCTCTTTTTCTAACCGCGAAAACAAATCTGCCCCGGTTTTCTGCTCTTTCGCTACTCACCTTTTTTCAGGTTTTAACAATTCATCACCAATCAAACAGGCGCACCAGAAAATCGCTGCTAATCTTAGTTAGGAAACTAAATCTAATAAAAGCATGGAGCTGCCTGTGACAAACCGTCCTGACTTCCTCACCGGAGGGGAACCTGCGCGACTAATTCCGATAACCGCAGACAGCGCAAGAGAACAGAAATCCGTCTCCGTTCTACTTGCGGGCTTGCGCTCAGTACTCGAATTACGCCAGGCACTGCTCAAATCGTTGAATGTCCGAGTAGGCACAACCGCCACATTGGAAGCCTGGACAGAAGTGGTTTTCCAGAACGAAGACAAGAAGGTCGCCAAACAGAAAGATCGGCCAGACGGACTTCTGATTCTCCGCACTGGGCGGCGGGAGTGGCGAGCATTGATCGAAGCAAAGGTGAACAACGATACCATCGGTGAGGAACAGGTATCGCGTTACCTTCAACAGGCAAAAGCCCACGGCCTAGACGCGGTGATCACTATCACCAACCAATTCGCAGCCCTGCCGACTCATCACCCAGTGAAGCTTCCGAAAAACGCCACCAAATCTGTGGAGTTATTTCATTGGTCTTGGGCCTTCATTCGCACTCAGTGTCAGCTTTTGCTTAAAAATGACAGCGTTGAAGACATAGACCAGGTATTCATCCTTAGCGAGATACTTCGCTATCTTGAAAGCGACCGTTCCGGCATCAGTCACTTTGACCAGATGAATGCTGAATGGAAAGACGTCGTCAACAAAGTGAAGAGCAATGCTCCACTGGCCAAAACCAGTGATGAAGTACAGAACACGATTGCAGCCTGGCATCAGGAACAACGGGATCTTTGCCTTATAATGTCCCGTTTAACCGGTAGTGATGTGTCACTGAAGCTGAAAAACGAACACCGTCTGGACCCCGCCAAACGAGTAAAAGACGATGCCGAGGCGTTCTGCAAAACACCAATCCTCACCTGTGCACTCAGCATCATCAACGCGGCGGCAGATCTGGAAGTGACCGCAGACCTTCAACGACGAATGATTTATTGCTCAATGCGCCTAACGGCCCCCAAGGACAAGCAAAGCACCAAAGCCCGAGTGAACTGGCTTCTGCGCCAACTGAAGAAAACCGACCCCGCGGGATTCTTCATTCGAGCCACCCGACCAGGCAAAGCCGAAACCACTTACCAAGCACTGAAAGACTTACGAGATTCACCTGAGCTGCTGGAATCGGACACATCAAAAACAGCGGCGACGACACTCGAGGTCGTTTACGAGCTAGACCTTGCTGGAAAATTCAGTGGCCGGAAAGTTTTTGTTGAGGAATTAGAGAAAGCAGTTCCGCACTTTTATCAGGAAGCAGGCCAGTTGCTGAAAGCTTGGACTCCGCCGCCTCCAAAGATCACAAAAACAGAATCTGTAGCAAACTCACAGGATGAGGACTTGGTGCTGGACGAGTAGACTTGTTCTTTTACTGAAGGGAGAACCTGTGTCCACATGACAACACCAAAACGCATCTACCTCGCCGGTCCCGAAGTGTTCTTACCCGCCGAAGAACACAAAGCCATCGTGGCCGAGAAAAAGCGCATTCTTCAGGAAGCCGGATATGAGGGCGTAGACCCGCTGGACACCGCCCTGACATTTTCAGATCACGAAACCAAACCCGCGCGCGGCCACCGAATCTACCAGGCCAACCGCGAACTGATGGACAGTTGCGACGCCATCATTGCCAACCTCACGCCCTTTCGGGGCATCAGCGCAGACCCAGGCACCGTGTTTGAAGTCGGCTACATGATTGGCCAGGGCAAACCCGCTTTCGGGTTTACTCTAGACAGCCGGAACTATCGCGACCGCACCGGCGCGACCGACCAAGATGAACACGGCCACGCCATTGAAGACTTCGAGATGAGCGATAACCTGATGATCGAGGGTGGCATCAGGGAGTCCGGCGGCCAGCTATTGGTGGCGCAGCAGCCAGGCGAGCATCGGTATTTCTCGTCTGAGCTGTTTCGCAACTGCGTGCGAGCATTGGCCCATGCCTGAACCAACGCCACTTCAAACCCTGCTAGACACCCTCCCCCAGCGCGGACGCGTGGAATGGATTGGCATCCGCCCCGCACGCGGCGAGCCCATGCAGGCAATCGAGCGCGTGGCGATCACCCCGGGCACGGGCCTGGAAGGCGACCGATTCGCTGGGCGCGAAACCAGCAAACGCCAAGTCACCCTGATACAGCAAGAACACCTCCACACCATTGGCTCCTTCCTACAGCGAGAAGCCATAGAACCCGAGGTGTTCCGGCGTAACATCGTAGTCTCTGGCCTGAACCTGCTGGCGCTGAAAGGCAAAACGTTTCAAATTGGCAGCGTGGTGCTGGAATACACCGGCCAATGCCACCCCTGCAGTAAAATGGAGACAACGCTTGGGCCCGGTGGCTATAACGCCATGCGCGGGCACGGCGGCATTACCGCGCGAGTGGTTGAAGGGGGCGAGGTGGCACTGGGCGACGAGGTGCAGGCATTACTCCCATCTCAACAGGCCTGAACAGCGGCCTAGCGAACGTAAGGGTAAGCCGCCCTCACCTGCCCCATTACAATGCGGGCATCTTCCGGCTTCAAGCCATGTTTGCGTAACTGCGGCATGACCATAGCGCCGACGTTTTGGCAGCGCGACGGATCAATTCCGTGTTTCATGAAGATATCGGCGATGGCCTGCGGCGAAGTATCTGGATTGGCTTTGAGCAGGTTGCCGATTTCGATGGCGCAGGCTTGTTCGGTGGGGTCGGTGTTTTGTTTGCTGCGCCAGATTAGGAAGGCGGTGATGGCGGCGAAAAGGGCGAGGATTAGGAATTTCATAGAACACTCAGCAGTGGGCAAGGTAGAACTAAGGCTACGCCGTAACCGGCGCTTCCAAAGCCTGTTTCTTGGAGATACTCAAAGATTCCCGATACTCTGCCGCTTCCGCTTTCATTGTCCAGTGTATTTCGTTCATACCCTGCTGTTCGACAGCTTGGCGAATTTCAGCAAGATTCAGGTTAAAGAACTCCTTCCGGAAATTCACTTTATTTACCGACGCATCATCAAACCGACGATGCAGCTCTTTTTCCAATGCCGGAGCATCATCGCTGTAAATCATAGCGTGGACATCAAAATCAAATGGAACTGATGCGTCGCCTAACTCTTTCACTCGATCCATAGGCTCGAGCCTGCGCGTCATGCCAATCTTGAAGACGTTCTCACCAAAGCTTCCGATATTACTGATGACATAAACATGGCCACGTCTTGTTTGCTGCGCCATCGAAAGTGCCCGCTCGCCCTTTGTCTCGGCTTCGGCCAACTTGGCTTCAAGTTCCGCGAGCTGGGTTTCGTATTGCTCGCGCTGATCTCCGTGGGCAGCCGCCAGTTCCTTGTGAGCCGTTTCCAAGGCTTTTTGCAACATGCGTTCTTCTTTCTCGGCCTCCTTAATCGCCTTTTCTATTTCGCGGCGGGCTCTCTCTTCCTCACGCATTTGTTCCCTAATCGCTCTCTGCTCTTCCCGCTCTATCTGCCTTAGTTCATGAGTGGCAACCGCCCATTGAAGTTCATCCAAACGAGCCTCAAGATACTCTTGGTTAATACGAGCATTTCGAAAGGGCATGCCATTGTGATTCACTAGCGCAAAGGCATCCTTAATTTCCTGTTTGATCTTGCCGAAGTTGTCATGTTTGACCTTGGCCAACGCCGAATCAACCTTGCCGTTGAAGGCATCGACCGCGAAATGTATTGCAAAGGCTCGCCGGTTTGCCTCTGCATAATCACACGCGCCCGCATTACCATTTTTGACCATATCCCGAACGCGCTTACGGGCTCGCTTCAACTGTTCGCCCGCGTCTTTGTGGCTGTAGTCTTCGGCAAGTTCATCCAAAACTGCATGATTAGGGACGATATAGTCGTCTTTGTAGCCTTGGATGGTATTGCGCATAGCCACCACGGTGGCTTCATATAGATCAGCTTTCCCCTTGGCGGCCAGTGCATCACCCGCTACCTCTTTTGCCTGCCACCCCGCGAAATCAAGAACTCTCTCCGCCTCTGCTCGGCCATCTGCCTCAATCTGCTCGGCCTTTAACTTTGCTTCTTTGATAGCGGCCTTTGCTTCAGCACTGATTTGGCCCGCTTCCTCCGTGGCCACCGCTAGTTTTGCTTCAGCCTCCGAATACACACGTTCCGCATCATTTTTGACAGCTCTCGCCTGCATCTCAGCTTTGCTAAGTAACAACCGCGCATGCTGCTCCATATCAGTAATCGGCTTGTACTTGGCATCTAGGTCCACACAGTACAGTTCTGCATCCCGTTTTTTCTTTTCAGCCTGTTTTAAGGACTGCATCGCTTCAGCGAGCTTTTCCTTCATAGCGTTCCGGCTACGTCGGGAAAGCCAAGCGATCACGGCCGGAATAAAGATCACAAGAACCGCGACGGTTACGACGATGGCATCAGCTGCCGATGTTATTTCTTCCATGTTTTTTCCTTATTTATCGTTTTGAAAGTCTAGGAGTTATCGATGCGCGTCTAATAAAGTGAGGAAAGTACATTGTCCGTCTTTCTCGGCTGTTTATAGCTGCCTCATGGCAGTACAACAGCATGAAGTACCTCAGCTCCTTTAGTTTCTCAAGTTTTGATGGGAAACCTGAACCAATCACAACGATCAACAACATGAAAGAAATGATCGCAGCAGCGACGAGAGCAAGCTCCGCATACTCCATCCTGCTCCAGACCGATCCAACCAAACCGGCAAGCAGCCCCAAAGAGAAAGTAACAATCTTTTTCGTGGCCGCGGACTCTGTGGCAATAATATCTATCTGCGAGTCTAAGAGCTCGAAACATCCCCTTATGGTTGGCTCATCAACAAAGGACTTTTTTAGGTTTTTCTTAAACATCAAGTATCGAGCATCCTGATAGTTCTGAGATTTTAAAGGCTGCTTATCTTCCTGATCGCCAAACTCCGCATACACCATTTTCTCGTTCAGGGATGTGAACTTCACAATCAAAGCGACTTCAGCAAGTAATACAGGAACTAGTAGCCAACCTTGTAAGATGAAAAATAATACTAGCGAAAAAAGAAAAATTACCACTAAGCCTATGGTATAGAATCGCTCCCATAGTGACGTTGAATTCCATATTCCCAAAAAAATTTTTAGGCGCGTCGCTTCAGCATGATAGGCGTCCCATACAATCTTCCAACAACTCATCGGTTCAGATCCCCTTCCTATAACGCTCCGATAATGTACGCCGCTTGCGGCGCCACCATTAAGCGGTTTATTAGAACCTAAAGGTCGTCATTTGCTATTCTCTCCGTTCTTTTACCATGCAGTTCGTTCACAAAGGCAATATTAGTAACCATTACAGTGAATACAGCTTTTAACTGTAAAAAAGCCATGTACGATATTGAGGCAACCCCTAAAATCTTAAAGGCTTCACGGTGATTAGCATATAGCAAAGTTTTAAAAAATATTAAATATACAAAATTAAAAACAAGCAAAGAAGAAATAACAAATGCAGACGTTAAAACAATAAGAACAAGACTTTCTATTCTTTTCGTCTCATCTGTTGGCATTAACTTTACACTACTTGGGGAAGTATATGCAGATATAGCTTGTGGGTATGAGTACGCTATCCAAATCCCAGCGAGCGTAAACACTGCGGCAGACAGGTTTTTCAATGTTGCCATTATAGGTTCTAAGTCAATCAGTGTTATACCATCAGAAATTAACCAGCCTACAAAAATCCCGAAAATCATATAACACGAGTGGCTAGCCACTCGGCTTTTCAGAAAGTCAAATATCAAAATCACGAATTCAGAAAGCTTAGTAAAGGCCATTTTCATTTCCCAGTTGACGCTTTCTTATCACCGTCGTTCTCTGACAACCCCATTGATATTTGTTGCAATAAGTCATCCCGGTTTTTTAATAGCTGCTTAAGGACTGTGCTGGCCGAATGGTAGTTATCATTAACACCTAAATAAGGTAAAAGTACATTTTCTCGCGAAACGTAACTGCTAAACCATTTTGTAGAGTCATTACCCAACTCTCTGAAACCGATGTTATTCCATTTATCCTTTGGATTATATTCTGAGTGATGTACTTTTATAATATCCGCAACCTCATTTGGAGTAAGCGAAGCTTCTTCAATTATTTCAATATGCTTGCTGAATTTTCTCTTGTTTTTTACCTTTGACCATAGTTTAAAAACTGGATCTTTGTTATCGCTTTTTTTAGTAGATATAGTATCTCTAACAACAATGTGACTTATCTTCTCGGACAGTCGCGCAGCATTGGCTTTGTCGGAGTTAAGTTCTTTTGTGCTCGCGACAAACTTAAATCTCATTAGCCTATTCCCATCGCTTGCCTTGTACGTAACAGATTTTCTAATGATGGGGTGGCCAGTGGATGGATTCTCCGTTTCAGTCTCTGATACGTGTTTTCTAGGGTGAGATATTCGATAATCGATGCATCGCTTGATGTAATCGCAGACTTCTTTTGTTGCTGCGCATGAATATGGCAAACTTAAAGTAGCGATAATCCCTAAGCTTGGTATTATCCAGTAATACATTGGTTGGCCCAGTATTGCGCTTTGCCCCTTAACCTTAGGGTCAAATTTTATTGAATCACTGGTATCTTGACCAACCTTCGCATCAGGAGAAATACCGCTAACTTTTCCGCTATCATCTCCAAATCGTTTCCAAAATACTAAAAGCGAATCTTTTGTAGTAGGATCTTGGGCAATGCTTTTACAATAGATCTGAGTTCGCTTGGGGTGGCTCTCGACATCCCAAGGAATGGTTTGATTGAAATCTCTATCCTTAACCCAATCACAGAAACTATTTACAGTCTGCTCTAGAGATCCTTCTACATGAACAGGATCCTTAATGCTTGTACTATAGAAACCGCATTGATCTACCTCAAAAAAACTAATTAGAGCTTTATCCATATCTTTTCCATTTATTTTTATCAAGTTTGAAATTAGGTCGATGATATTCTAACGTTTGGAGCTCATGAGCGCTCGCAACGCGAGTGTCTCATGTAGCGACTTTGTTTGGCTGCCTAGTCCTGCGAGGGTACCAGGAGTCACCTTCTTCTCAGGCCACTCCGGATTTATGGGCATGCGGTGTGGTTCCACGCCTATAGTTAAAGACGTACTGAGAAGATGCGAATGGCACCAAAAGGCAACGCGATCGCTGATGAATGGCGTACCCTCAGAGACCCGCTGGTGTCCCTTTCAAGCTGCGTCTTGACGCGCACCAGCGGGTCTCTGAGGGTAGCTAAGAAAGCGTTCAACAACGATTCTCCTCATTGCAATAAAGAAGCACTGACATCACGTTTCCCGCTACGTCACCTGACTTTCTCCCGCAAGCCAAGCTCAAAGAAATCCTAACGATTAAGCCTCCCGGACTGCCGTGGAAGCGGAGCGCACGCATGGTAATGGGCAGCAGAATAAGCGGTATGAAATACGAGAAATTGAAAAAATGCGGTGTCAGTTCTGAGGTATCCATCGGCCGTTATCCATAACAGTTGGTGCTTCCGTAGTGTTTAGCTACCTAAGGTAGACCATTTCAGCACATTCTGTCTGCCCCTATTATGAAAATACATATTTTTATGTCACAAAAAAAAGCTGTGCGGCCATCCCGCACAGCTTTATCTTTTAACTCTGTTTTCTATGCCAAAGCCATCACGCAGCAGCCAGAAAAGCTCCAGTAGCAGCAACCAAACCACCCAGCACTCGCCCAAACCGGCTATCCGTTCTCTGCATCAAAGCACCAAGACCCCGGCCTACAAACGTAAGCGCCAATGTGGCAATGGAGAATCCAGCCAGATAAGCCACCAGTGCGGCCCCAGCCGGCATTTCAGTACCGTGAGCAAAGCCATGAAACACCATAAAGGCAGCTACCAGTGCTCCACCCATAACGGTAGGCAGTTTCGCCATGGTGGCGATAAGAATACCCGCCAGCAGCACCGAGAGTGCAATACCGGTTTCAACGCCAGGCAGGCTCAGGCCGCCCCAAGCGATGGCTGCACCGAGGATCATGCCGCCGATTACGAACAGCGGTGTACCGTTTTTCAGGGTGGCAGACTGGCGCACGCTCCAAAAGCCGATAGCGGCCATGGCCAACAGATGGTCCAGGCCCAACATCGGGTGCAATAGGCCGCTGGTGAAGCCGGTGCCTGCATCGTGGCCGGCGTGAGCGGACGCGGCTGTGGCGGTAACCATCAGGCCGGCGGCCGTCAGTAATCGGGTGATTGCTTTCATGGTGTTTCTCCAGGTATTCAATAGGGTCTGTTTACAGAGCTTTCAGGCGGTTTCTGCAAGCTTTGCAGGGCGTCGTTCCGGCAGCATTCCGCGTTCCAGAATGAAACTGATAATGGTTTCCAGCCCTACCCCGTCATACAGGTTGGCAAACACAAACGGCCGCTCGCCGGGGCAAGATCTTTCCCTTGGGTGCATTCCGGTAATGGGCCACCCAAGCTGCATTTACTTCCTGGGGCAGGTATTAGAGGATTCCGTTTTGGGCGCCCTCGCCCGCCGGGCGGATGCAACAGGTTCACGTGACAGCATCCGTGTCGCCCTACCAGGTACAACGGTCGCTGCCAAACCAAGCGATAAGCGGGGAGCCAAAAACGTGCACCCTGAAACATGGTGCCCAGTTATGGTGCGATCTAGTATTGAGGGGTAAAGTGATCAAGACCGCCCTGCGTTTATTGCCTCATCGTATGGCAACGGCCGGGCAAACAGATAACCTTGGGCCTGGTCGCAGCCACGCTCATACAGCAGTGCCAACTGCTCCTCGGTTTCCACACCTTCAGCAACGACTTTGAGCTCCAGTGCATGAGCCATGGCGATGATGGTGTTTACAATCACCCTGCTGTCCGGATCTGTAGTCACTTCTGCGATAAAGGATTTGTCGATCTTCAGGGTATCGATAGGGAAGCGCTTGAGATAACTCAGGCTTGAGTAACCCGTGCCAAAATCATCCAGGGAAATGCTCAGGCCCAAACCAGCCAGCTCTGTCATTATCTCTATTGCCGACTCAACGTCGTATAGGAGAGCGCTTTCGGTGATCTCCAATTCCAGGTTAGCCGGCTGCATGCCGGTTTCTTCCAGGATCTGCTGAATAACCCCAACGAGATTTTTCTGATGAAACTGCCGGGCGGAAAGGTTCACGGCCATTTTCAGCCCGTCCCCAGCGGCGCCTTGGCGGCAGGCTTCGCGCAGCACCCATTCACCAATCGGCACGATGAGCCCTGATTTTTCTGCCAGGGGGATAAAGCGGTCTGGCGCTACCAGGCCTTCCCCCGGGTGATTCCAGCGCAAAAGGGCTTCCATACCCACAACCTGACCCGTAGCAATCTCGATCTGCTGCTGATAATGCAACTGGAACTGCTCCCGGCCCAGGGCATGCCTTAATGATGTCTCCAGCGCCAGCCCATCACCCGAGGTATTATCGCTCCCGGGATCGAAGTGCTGATAGTCATTACCGCCTTGCGCCTTGATAGCGGTCATAGCGCTTCGGGCACTGTTGATCACCGCATCCATGTCCTTCCCGCTACGTGGGTATTCTGCAATGCCCATACTGCATGAGGCAAAGAGCTCCCGGCTGTCTTCCATCACGATGACCGAGTGCAACTCACCCACTATGCATTTAGCGACATCCGATACCTCTGCGGCACTCTGCCCAGGAAGCAAGACAATAAACTCATCGGCCCCCCAACGGGATACGGTATCGGCTTTACCTACGCAATTGCCTATCCTTCGCGCCACTTCTCGAAGCACATCATCACCGCCAGAGTGCCCCAAGCTGTCGTTGAACTGCTTAAAGCGATCGATGTTGACATATAGAATGCTGAGAACACCCTGATGGCTATCAGCCTGAAACAAAGCCTGTTGCAAGCGATCGGCCAGCAGAAGTCGATTCGGAAGCGCTGTCACACTATCAAAGTGCGTCAGGTACTCCAGTTGCCGATGCTTCTCGAGATTGTCGATCGCGAATGCGATATCACCCGCAACCTCGTGGAGAAGCTTCATTTCCACTTCATCAAATGAAAACGGCTCATCCCGATAGAGCACCAGCGCCACGCCCAGGGCACTATCCCTTGCTGTCAACGGAAAGGCTCCCAGTGCTCGCACACCAAGGCCGGCCAGCCCGTAACAATCAGCGCTGTCACAATGCTCTGCCACATCACTACGAATAGCGACCCGATGATTGCCCAGGCATTCGCGAACGGTATTGATCTCATAGTTGGACAACTGCCGCGCCTGAAGTCGTTCATCGGAAGCGTGGGCGTACAGAATGTCGCACCTGCCGGTTTCCCTGTCTTGCTGCACTATCAGCGCCGCCGGTAAGTCACCCTCTTCCACGGTAATTCGTGTAGCTTCTTCATATAGCGCATCACAACTTTCAACACGCACGATCAGTGTGTTAATTCCGCTAAGAACTTTATGAATGCGGTTCAGACGCAAGATTTTACGCTTTGCCTCCACACGTTCTGTAATATCGACAATCGCAGCCAACACATAGCGCCCATCGGCCGTTTGCACCGGGTTCAACGCGATTTCAGCCGGAAAGTCCGTTCCATCCTGGCGCAGGGCAAAAAGGTCTCGACCAGCCCCCATCATTCGTTGCTCAGGGCTGCGCAGGTAGCCATGGCGATAGCCTACGTGATCGTGGCGAGCTCCTTCTGGAACCAACTGCTCTACCGACTGGCCCAATAACTCTCCTGCGGGGTAGCGAAACAATGAGTGGGCGAGCTGGTTAGCCATTTGGATGGTGCCACTGTCGTCGGTCATGATCATGGCCACAGGTGACGAGTCTACCGTCGAGCGGAAACGTTCTTCCTCGCGGTTCAGGGCATCCGCGCCACGCCAACCGACAAAACCAAGTATCAGAATGCTGCAGAGGCTGCTCAGTGCGAAGCCAAAGGCCACGGAATAGTAATCCGCCGCTACACCGTGCATGCTCAACCAACCGGTTAATACAGGCGTTACGATAATGAAAGGCATTAGCCGACGCAGGGATCGCCCGCCAATGTACGAACTGGCAGCGGAGCCCATCAGGCCGTGATCTGGCCGCACGAAGAGCATGCCGACACCGCAGAGCGCAAATAGCAAAGATGTGTGCAGCGCCATGGTGGAGAAAACAAACAGCTTGAACTTTTGCACTCCGAACGCATAACCGATCAGCACAGCGCCGCTGATCATGATTGTCGCCAGGGCCAAAGCCTGCAGAATAAGAGTGGCGTAGCGAAGCCGAAGCCCTGTGGCCAGCCAGGCCACACTTATCATGCTGAAACAAAACGCTGTGGCGGCGGACATGCGCCCGGGCCAATTGCTCGCTGCGGTAGCAAGATCCTTAACTACAAGTTCATCAATGCCCAGTTGCCAGCCCACTGCATACTCTAGAAGTGTCATACCCGACACACAGAGTACGAAAACAGCCAGCAAAACAACGAAAACATCTCTGTTCGAGGCGCTGTCAGAGGGCGTTTTACACTGTAAAAGAAGCCCGCAGGCGAGAAAGCAAAGTGCAGTATTGAACTTCATGGACTGAAAAGTAGGCAGTATTCGTTTTCCTGCCTCAATATCAAACACCCAGGACACCAATACCAGAACAGCGATGGCGATGACCAACCAGCTAATCCGATGAACGACGCGCCTGTAAATTCCCTGTAAGCCCGGAGCTATAGCTTTATGCGGGCAACTTACCCCCTGCATGACACCCTTCCTTTTTCAATGCCTGGGATGAACCGGGTGCGCCAACCAGTATATTCTGGAACATCCACACGGATATCCGTATCAATTGATAGTCTAGCAGGCTGTTTTGAAATGGCTGAGTGTGAGACCCTTTCTTTCATTCACGGCCCTTAGTTCGGGGGCATTGGTCATCTTCAGGGAACCCTAACACCATGCATACACAGCCAACCTACTCACCCCTGCGCTCAATACGGCAACTGGCAACCTTGCTCATGCTGGCGTTGTTGCTCACCGGTTGTGGCATCAACAACATTCCCACCTTTGACGAAAAGGTTAAGTCCGCCTGGTCGCAGGTTGAAAACCAATACCAGCGCCGGGCAGATCTGGTACCTAACCTCGTAGAGACCGTTAAAGGCTTTGCGGCCCAGGAAAAAGAAACCCTCACCGCAGTTATTGAGGCACGCTCCAAGGCAACTTCTATTCAAGTAGATGAAAGCATTTTGAGCAACCCTCAGAAGCTCCAACAGTTTCAACAGGCCCAAGGTGAGCTTAGCAGCGCACTTAGCCGGTTAATGGCCGTTTCCGAACGCTACCCGGATTTGAAATCCAACCAGAACTTCCTTGCCCTGCAATCGCAGCTTGAAGGCACCGAAAACCGCATAGCGGTGGCTCGGCGTGACTTTATTCAATCAGTAGAACGTTACAACACTGAGATCCGCACCTTCCCGGGTAAAATCTGGCACTCCATTCTCTATAGTGAAATGGAGGTGCGTGAGAACTTCGAGGCCACTGCACAAAATGCTGACGAAGCTCCGAAGGTGACGTTTTAAATGCAATTTTCTTCTCGCCACGCTTTCCGCTGCGCCTTCCGCCACCCTGTCGCGGTCATACTTGCGCTGATCGTACTGCCGGTATCAGCGGCTCTGGCGCAATCCGCGCCGGAGTTTCCGGAGTTGACTGGCCGGGTGGTAGATAACGCAGAGATGCTCAGCACTGCCACCGAAAACCAGATAGCCCAAATGCTTGAGGCCCACGAACAGAGCACAACAGAACAGGTTGTGGTCGTCACCGTGCCCGATCTTCAGGGGTATGGCATAGAAGACTTTGGTTATCAGCTAGGCCGGCATTGGGGCATAGGTCAGAAGGGTGAGGATAATGGCGCCCTGCTGATCGTTGCCAAGCAGGAACGCAGGATTCGGATAGAGGTGGGCTATGGCCTTGAGGGGCGCCTGACTGATGCGGCATCCGCCACCATTATTAACCGGATTATTGCCCCCGATTTCAAGCAGGGTCAGTTTGAACAGGGCATAGCCAATGGCGCTGCCGCCATGGTTCAGGTTCTAGGCGGAGAGCCCCTGGTGGTACCAGGCAGAACCGGTACCGGCCCCCAGGAAAAGCCCAACCCAAAAGCGGTGCTGATGTTTTTCCTGTTCATTATGGCAGTCATTTTCTTCATTGGTGGTGGCCGCGGCCGGGGCGGCCGATCTGGCGCGGCTCTGGTAGGTGGTGCACTGCTCGGCGCCAGCCTGGGCGGCCGTGGTGGCGGTTTCGGTGGTGGCGGCTTTAGCGGCGGAGGCGGAGGCTTCGGCGGCGGAGGTGCGTCCGGTGGGTGGTAGCGCGCAAATACTCTCTGGAATCGTCGCCTTTAATTCAACAAACAGTGATACCCCATGACATTACTAAGCAAACAGGAACAGGAACAAGTTGCGGCCGCTATCACTGCAGTTGAGCGGGAAACCGACGCAGAAGTGGTAACGGTACTAACCGCCCAGGCAGACAATTACGCATACATCCCCCTGCTCTGGGCCGGGATCATTGCGCTTTTGGTTCCCGGAATTATTAACTACTTTACCGACTGGCTGTCGGCCGATCTATTGTTCCTCAGCCAATGGGGGGTGTTTGCCCTGCTTAGCTTGGTGTTCCGGATACCCGGCATCAACAGGCGACTGATTCCCCGATCTGTAGGCTATTGGCGTGCGTCAAATCTGGCCCGGCGCCAGTTTCTGGAGCAGAACCTGCACCACACCGCAGGTGCCACCGGCATGCTGATTTTCGTCTCTGAAGCCGAGCGTTATGTCGAGATTCTGGTAGACCGGGGAATATCGAGCCAAATTGATAACGACGCCTGGGAAGACATCATTGCGGCATTCACAAAAGAGGTGAAACAGGGTGAGACCCTAAAGGGTTTTATTTCCTGCATTGAAAACTGTGGAAAGCACCTGAAAGCCAAAGTGCCAGCCACTCGCCAAAAAGATGAACTGCCAAATCATCTGGTTATATTGTCGTAAGAGGCTTGAGCCTGGTGGTCGCCCAGCTCATTATTTGCGCAACCCCAAACCCTGTGCTTGTATTAATCTCACAGGTCCGCCGGATGGAGTCGTTTTTAACTGGTCTGCCTGCAGAGGGGCCGCCCGGCGTCGGGCGGCCCAGAATCACTGTTAAAAGGAGTTGGCTTTGTTATGGCATACGAAACAATAGACGGTCAAAAATACGAAAAAGAACTGCTGGAACTTGCCCGCAAGCACACCACTGGAAAGGGCGAAGGTAAGCTATCCAAAGACGAGGTCGCAGATCTATTCAAGTCCGCCAATGACGGCGCAGGTGTGACGGAAACAGAAAAGGCCACGCTGACCTATATCAGGAGCAACTTTGAGTTCACTGACGCTGCGGCGAAAGATTTTGATGCAGCTTTTGCCAACCTGTAGTCCAGCCACCCTCTAGTACTGACCTCACCACTGCCCTCGCTGCTGACTTTAATGTCGGCGCGTTGGCATTCCATATGTAATGAAACCCAAAGCGATCGATCGACACAGCTCACCCCACAAACTCCAAGGAGTTTTAAATGTTAAGTTCATCGGAAGGTAAAAAAGTCCCCCAGGTTACGTTTCCCATTCGACATGACAACGAGTGGACATCGGTAACCAGCGACGAGTTATTCAAGGGACAAACGGTCATTTTGTTTGCCTTGCCGGGCGCATTTACTCCCACCTGCTCAAGCACTCATTTGCCGCGATACAACGAGCTGGCACCGGTATTCAAGGAGTTGGGCATAGACAGGGTAATCTGCCTGTCGGTGAACGATCCTTTCGTTATGCAAGCCTGGGCTGAAGATCAGCACGCCGACAACATCGAATTCATTCCAGACGGCAACGGCGACTTCTCCCGTGAAATGGGCATGCTGGTCAGCAAGAGTGCCATCGGGTTTGGTGACCGAAGCTGGCGTTATTCCATGCTGGTAAAAGACAGCACCATCGAGAAAATGTTCATTGAGCCAGACAGCCCTGGTGACCCGTTTGGCGTGTCCGATGCCGACACGATGCTTAACTACATCAAGCCGGATGCAACTCTGCCGGCACGGGTAACAGTATTCACGAAACCCGGGTGCCCGCACTGTACTCGCGCTAAATCGCTGCTGCAGAACAAGGGTTTCAAGTATGAGGAGATAACGCTGGGCAGTGGCGGCTTGTCATACAGCACCCTGCAAGCAGTGACCGGCAAGGGCACAACCCCGCAAGTATTTATCGACGGCCAGCTGGTTGGCGGCGCCGATGAACTCGAAGCGTTGATGGCCAAACGCTGATCGATTAGCAGTGTATATATGCCCGGGCATCGCCTGTTCGGGCATATATTTCTGGCAATTCAGTCATTATCAATCACCTCCCATACCCTTTAGAATAGTCGCCCAGAAAGCCCGGGATTTTTCGGTTACCCAAACCTGTGCGCGATTATTTGATGACTCAATCACCCTCACATTCTGCCGGGGTTTCACCGCCAAGGCTGCTGCAGCTGCTGGCCCAATCCGGGGCACCGCTCGCTGACGGCCCGCTGCCCTGTTGCGGCGAACGGCTAGGGCGACTGTTTGGGCTTTCCGACACCCTGGTTCTGGATTCTGCGATTGCCTTTCGAACCCGCCATCCGGGCATGAACCAAGGGCCAACATTTGAGCGGATAATTCAGGAACTGGCCACCACTCGCAGAGCACTCGTTCGAAAAATCTCCACGTACGGCGATGACATTGAACCAACGGATAGTGTGGATTTTGAGCTGTATTTGAATAGCTGGCTCGCCCTGCAACGCAGAGTAGTCGCCGCAAGCCGGCAGCTTCGGGACAAAACCCGAAAAGCGATGAAGGATCACAACCAGAAGCTGGCCAGGCTGGCAGAACTGGATTCAACCTTCGACCATGCGATGGCCGGGTACACCAGCCAGTGTTTCTCGAATATTTCCAAAGTGCTGGAACAGCGCTTCCAAACGCTTTCCCCAGCACTATCACTATCAGAACAAACAACCTCTGATCCCTCCCACGAAACCGGCATTGCGCCGGATGATTGGCTCCACCGTTACTGCGAAGAAGCGCAGAATCTATTACTCGCTGAACTGGATGTTCGGCTGGAGCCAGTACTGGGATTGCTTGAGGCCTGCCACAACGAGGTAATGGATTCTCCATGAGCAGACTTTTCTTCTTTTTCGCTTTTGTCACAGGTTTGGCGGTAACGGCCTGGATTGGCCAACGTTTTTTAGGCTCTGACCTGCTGGCGCTTTCCGTAACGGTCATCATTGCGGCGGTCTACACGTTGGGCTTTGTTGAATTGATGGGGTTCCGGAGCACAACCCGGAGTCTGGAACAGAAACTGAGCACCACGCCGGAAAACCGCGAGCAACTCGCAAGCTGGCTCTCTGGCTTGCCGGAACAAGTGCAGTTTTCAGTCCAGAGGCGCATCGATGGGCACTTTGCTGCACTGCCAAGCCCGCAGTTTACGCCCTACTTGGTCGGCCTATTGGTTATGCTTGGCCTGCTAGGCACCTTTGCCGGCATGATTGTGACTTTGAGCGGCGCAGCGTCGGCACTGGATGGCAGTACCGAACTCAGTGTAATTCGTAGCGCTTTGGCGGCCCCCATTGCCGGGTTGAGCCTGGCCTTCGGCACGTCCATTGCCGGTGTTGCAGCGTCTGCCATGCTGGGACTGGCTTCTACACTCAGCCGCCGCGAACGGTTGCAGGTATCCCGCCAGCTGGATAAAACCCTGCGCCAGCGATTACACCACCTGTCGGCGGACTACCAGCGCCAACAGGCTTTCAAAGCACTGGAATCCCAAGCGGAGGCCCTGCCCCAAATGGCTACGGCTATGGAATCCATGACCGCCCGCATGGAGCAGCTAGGCCAGCAGCTTGAGCAATCCCTTACCCGCAATCAACAGGAATTCCACACAACCGTTGGCGGCCACTACCAGACCCTGGCAACGTCCGTGGCCGAGTCCCTTCAGAAAGCTCTGGAATCCAGCAGTCGCCTGACCGCTGAACGCATAGAGCCGATCGTTACCGAAGCCATGACAGCTCTGCAGTCCAACGCCGGAAAGCTCCACGAAAACTGGTCAGCCACCACCAAGCAACAACTAACTGCACTCACCGAAATCTTCCAGACGCAAAGCACCAAGCTTGCCACTCAACAGCAACAAGGCCTGGATACTCTCATCACCCGTATCAGCGAGCAGCTCTCTCAATTGCATAAGCAAGAAGCGGCCCGAGGCGAGGCAGCCAATGACCGTTTGGCCCAGCTTGAAGTTATCGTCACCAAGCACCTGACTGAATTGGGCGCAGGCCTGGAAGCCCCCATGGCCCGCCTGATAGAAACCGCATCGGAAACCCCGAAAGCCGCCGCACATGTGATCTCGCAACTGCAAAGCGAGATGGCTCGCAACAGCGAACGTGAAAACCAACTGTTGGAAGAGCGTCAGCGGCTGGTTCAGGAACTGGACAGCCTCCTGGAATCCCAGCGCACCAATGCAGACAGCCAGCGCGAGGCGGTTGATTCTCTTATCAGTGGCGCAGGTGACACCCTCACAGGCATCAGCGAACGCTTCAATGTTCTGATTCAGGAACAAAGCCAGCAACTCGGCAAGCTGGGCGAAGACATCACCGGCAGTAGCCAGGAAGTCGGCGCCCTCAGTGAATCCTTCCTTGCCGCAGTGGAACTGTTCAGCGCGTCCAATTCTCAGCTGCAGGAAAGCCTGGCTAACATCCAGAAAGCACTGGATAACGCCGGCAGCCGCCACGACGAACAACTGGCCTATTACGTTGCCCAGGCCCGGGAAGTCATCGACCTCTCCGTGAGCTCCCAGAAAGATGTGATTGATGCGGCCTCGGCCCTGATCGCCAATCACGCCGAGACCAGCGGAGCCAGTTGATGGAATATCTGGAAGACGGCGAACAGCAGTCCACCCCTATCTGGGCGATATTCTCAGACCTGATGGCAGCGCTGGTGGGTATTCTGGTGCTGATTCTGGTGTGGGTGATTGGCGTTCAGTTGGAACTGAGCCAGTCCCTGGAGGAAGAAAAAGCCAAGCGAGAAGCGGAAGAGCAGCGGCGCATAGCCCTGGAGCAAGCCCTGGAAGATCCGCTCACCAAAGGCCTGGTAACCTTTCACAATGGCCGCATTGGCATCAGTGGCAACGTGCTGTTTGAACTGAACTCGGATCAGCTACAAGCCGACGGCGTGGACGTACTCGAAGCCCTCGTCACCCCGCTGCAAACCTATCTGACTCAGCACCAGGAACTACTGATGATCAGCGGCTTCACCGATGACCTTCCCATGCACAGCGGCAACCGGTATCAGGACAACTGGGGGTTGTCTGCCCAGAGGGCACTCACAGTCACCCGGACATTAATAGAACTTGGCCTGCCCAACGACCGGGTGTTCGCCGCTGCCTTTGGCCCGCACCATCCGGCGGTGCCAAATATTGATTCAGAATCCCGCGCTCAGAATCGGCGGGTAGAGATCAGTACCGTGCCTCTAGCACCTCAAGCACCTGCAAACGCTGAAGCGGAGGTTGGCAATAGATGACTGCCATAGCTGAAGCCACTGCCCTGCACCCGCAACTGGAAGACCTCCAAAACTCCGGAGCCGACCAGATGGACCCGGCTCGCTTCCGCTACCTGGAAGCTTTGGCGCTGCGTTTGGAAACGAAAGGCCTGCAGCACACTCGGCACTGGCAGAAGCTGGAGCAGGCAGTTGCAGACTACAAGACACGATTCGAAGCTCTGCAGCCGTCATCACAAGCCACTGAAACCGCTGCCCCTTCGCCGCTCACAAAGCTGCTGGACAGGCTGAATCAAACCCCGACAGCACCCCAAATTCAGCCCCGCTCTACCCTGGAACAGTTGGTATTTGGAACGCCCGAGGAAGGCTCTACCGCCCCGCAGCATGCTTCCAGCACCAGCTCCCACCTGCCACTCAAAGCCATGACCAGAGCATCGGTAGACCGTGGTGAACAAGCCCTTCAGGCCCGTGTTCGCAACGCCATCGAACAAGCTCCAGAAGACGCGGGCCCTATGAACGCCCACCGCTTGGTGAGCCTAGCAATGGCCGAAATGCAGAAGCTGTCACCGGAATATTTGAACCGGCTGGTGAAATACACAGATACGTTAATGGCGCTGGAACGATTAGGGCGAAAAGGCTTGTGAATATGATCAATGCATTCGCAGTATCAAACTACCGCAGCCTGAAGAGCGTTGTCGCGCCCTTGGCGGGTCTTAATGTCGTTACGGGCCCAAACGGTTGTGGCAAATCCAACCTGTACAAATCGCTGCGCCTACTCGCAGAAGCGGCGAAAGGAAACCTGATTTCGTCGATCGCACAGGAAGGCGGGCTGGATTACACCTTCTGGGCCGGGCCAGACAACTTCACCAGCGGCATGAGAGAAGGTTCCGCGCCTGTTCAAGGCTCCGCCCGAAAACACAACTCACGCCTGAGACTGGGCTTTGCGGGTGAAGAGTTCAGCTACGCCATATCACTGGGGATGCCAGCACCGCAGGGATTTGCCGGCTATAAAGACCCCTCCATGTTTCAATTCGACCCGGAAATAAAGCGCGAATGCATTTGGGTGGGCGATGTTTGCCGGCCCAGCAGCTGCCTGATCGACCGCGTCGGGCCTGTAGTAAAAATACGCTCCGGCCGAAAGTGGGAGGTGTATAACGCCCACCTAAATTCTTACGAAAGCATCCTCAACGAAATCAGCGACCCGGTGGCTGTGCCTGAAGTGCACGCTGTAAGACAAACCATCCGCAACTGGCGCTTCTACGATCAGTTCAGAACCGACCCCGACTCCATCATTCGCACGCCACAGATAGGCACACGAACCCCTGTACTCGACCACGATGGCCATAGCCTGGTTGCTGCTCTGCGAACCATACATGAGATAGGCGACCGCCAAGCGTTGTATCACGCGATTGAGGATGCGTTTCCCGGAGCAACAATAAATTTTTCGGCAGACTCGGGTAATCGCTTTGTTCTGGAGTTTCTTCAGGAAGGGCTTTTGCGGCCATTGAACCAGGCGGAACTTTCTGACGGAACGTTGCGCTACCTTCTGCTGGTGGCAGCCTTGCTTACACCCCGCCCCCCTTCCCTGTTGGTGCTGAACGAACCGGAAACCAGCCTGCACCCGGACCTGCTTCCTGCACTCGGGCGGCTGATTATCCGTGCCTCGCGGGAGACTCAGGTTTGGGTGGTTTCCCACGCACCACGGCTGGTAGCCACATTGGAAAGGGATGGTGACTGCAACTCGATGGCCCTGAACAAAGAACTGGGTGAAACCGTTGTGGTGGGCCAGGGGTTATTGGACGCACCACCCTGGCAATGGCCTGATTAACGTTGATGCTTTGAACATCACAGAAACGCGCTAACCATACCCACACTACTGACCACCAACAACACCACACCCAGCATGCGGAAAAACACCGGTGTTTCCGCCTTCAGAATGCGCTCGTGAAAACGTAGCCCGATCACATGCCCTATGGCGGCGCATGGTAGTAGCCACAAGTGATGAATCAACTGCAGATCAAGCCCAACCCAGATAAACGCGGCCAGCTTGATCAACACAAGAATAAACCAAAGGCCAAACAAGGTATCGCGTAGCTTCTCCCGCGCCACATGCTGAGATGCCACCGCAATAATCAGCGGCGCGCCGATCAGCGAGGTGCCGCTGATGTAACCACCGGCCATCAGCAAGATCACATCCACGGTTTTACTTCGGCTGCGGAAAGGTCGATTAATGATGTACGACACTGAGTAGATCGCAACAATCACGAAAATAATCGCACTCAGTACATGGGGTGGCAGCGTAAACAGGCCAAACACGCCAATCAGCTTGGGCACGATCATAATGCCCAGCATCCGCCAGAGGTAGGGCCAGTCAACCGTGCCCTCGGGGGCTTTGGCGGCCGCATCTGGCCCAAATCCGGTCAGCTTTTGGCTGCCATCGCCGGCTTTTCTGGTGCGACTTTTGCGATTGTTCATCCAGATGGTCAGAGATGAGAAAAACAGCAGATGCACCGCAATGATGGGTAGAAATATTAGCGGGTCATCTTTCACCAGCAACAGGAAAGGCAGCGACAACACCGCACCGCCAAAGCCCAGCCCAGAGCGCACGAAGCCACTCCAGATGAAGATAAGGGCTACCAAGGCATACTGGATTAGAGAAAAATCGGACATAACTTCCTGTGCTGTGGAAAACAAAAAAACACCGGGCAAAGCCCGGTGCACATCCTTCCTATTTTCCGCCGAAGCGGCTGACCTTAGCGCTTAGTCGCTAACAGGCCCTTCCTTGATCGCATTGCGCATGCGGCGGCGCAGAATCGGCCCAACCAACGTTGGCAACACCAAACCAAGGCCGGCTACCAACCACAATCCTATCGACAGTGGGCTCGACCAGAGTGTGGTCCAATCACCATCCGACAGTATCAGCGCATGGCCCAGGTTCTTCTCCATTTCTGGCCCCAACAACAGGCCAAGAATAATGGGTACCAAGGGAATTTCCAGCTTTCGCAGAAGATACCCGCCAACACCAAACAGAATCATGAAGTACAGATCGAAGGTGCTATGGCTGATGGAGTAGATGCCCACGAACGCCACCATGGTGACTATCGGAAGCAGGTACATCGGTGGCACGGACAGCAGCCTTACAAACACTCCAATCATAGGAATGTTCAGTATCAGCAGCAACACGTTACCGATCAGAAGCGCGGCAATAACACCCCACACAATATCGGCGTTCTGGGTGAACATCAGAGGCCCAGGCGTAATATTGAGGGAAATCAACATCGCCAGCAATACTGCTGTAGTACCACTTCCAGGCACACCCAAGGTTAGCATGGGTACCAAGGCACCCGACGCCGCGCCATTGTTGCCGGCTTCCGGTGCCACAACGCCACGAATATCGCCCTCACCAAAGCGGCCTTTTTTGCCCAGTACCGACTTCTCAAGGGTATAGCTTATAAAGCTTCCCAGAGAGGCTCCCGCACCTGGCAGCACTCCGGCGATAAAGCCGAGCAAACCACCACGCAACTGAGTGGGTACTGTCGACACGACCTCTTTGAAGGTCAGCGTCATCTTGCCCATTTTCACTTTGCTGCGGCCTTTGCCCATGCGTGCTTCTACAAAAAACAGAAGCTCGGATATGGCAAACAAGCCCACAATCGCCAAGATGAAGTCGATGCCCTCATACAGCTCCAGCACACCCCCGGTGTACCTCTGGGTGCCGGTAGAGATATCGATTCCCACGGTGGAAATCATGATACCCATTGCAGCTGCAATCACTGTCTTCATGGGGTTCTTGCCGGTTATGCCCCCCAGCGTAGCGAAGGCAAGCAAGAACAGTGCGAAGTACTCCGCCGGCCCGAAGGTCAGCGCAAAGCGCGCCAGCACCGGTGCCAGCATGATCAGCCCTATGGTACCGATCAGACTGCCCGCGAAGGAGGCTATCGCCGATATGGCCAAGGCATCTGCCGCCCGACCTTTTTGCGCCATGGGATAGCCGTCGAGACAGGTCATCATGGCTGGCTCATCGCCCGGGATATTCAACAAGATCGACGATATCCGGCCGCCGTACATGGCACCTGCATACACGGAAGTAAGCAAAATCATCGCCGTTTCAGGCGGCAAGCCCAGGGTAAAGGCAAGAGGTATCAGAATGGCTACGCCATTTGCCGGGCCCAAGCCTGGCAGGCAACCAATCAACGTGCCCACAAAGGCACCAAAGAGCGCAAACATCAGGTTGTACGGCGTTAACGCTACCGCAAACCCGTCCATCAGAAAGCCAAGTGTTTCCATGGTCAAAAGTCTCCCAACAAGCCAGTGGGCAGGCTCAGAGACAAGCCATAGTTAAATAGCCCAAACACCGCAATGGCACTGACCAGACCAACTGCAAACGCAGATTTAGCAGGTGCACCCATGCGCCAGCTTAAAGCGCCAACAGCGAGGGTAGTGGAGATAACAAAGCCCAATGGCTCAAGCAGCAGCGCGTAAATCACCAGTACAATGATCGAAACCACCAATTCCAGGGCTGTTTTTCCTACAGGCCACTGGGTATCAGCATCCGGCTTGACCATCAAGTACAGGCTGCCCACCGCCAGCACAACGGCCAGCATGGTGGGAAAGGTTTCCGGCCCTACCCCTTCGGTACCACCGAAGGGTTCAGGCCACTGTTGCGCCACCCAGCCATAGGCAACCGCTAGCACCAACAGGCACAAGCCCAGAATACGGTCGCCCAGGCCAGTCATTTCAGTAGACCGATTTCCCGGGACAGGGTTTCAATGTCCTGCACCTGGTTGGTTACAAAGCTCTCAAACTCGCCGGCTTTCGGGTGGAACGGAATCAGGCCGTTGCTCTTCATTACCGCCTTCCACTCATCACTGGCGTACAAGGTGTCTACCGCGTCTACCCAGTACTTCTGAGCTTCTGCGGAGGTGTCTTTCGGCATATAGAATCCGCGCCAGTTGGGGCCAAGCGCATCAATGCCTTGTTCGCGAGCGGTAGGAATGTGGTTGAATTTGCCCGGCAAGCGCTCTTCAGAAAGCACTGCAATCACGCGCAAATCACCGGAATCCATAAAGCCGGTTGCTTCCGATACGTCACCTGTGAACGCATCCACCTGGCCACCCACTACCTGGGTCATGGCTTCGCCACCGTTGTTGTACGACAGGTAAGGAATAGAAGGGAGGTTTTCAGCACCAGCCGCTTTTGCTGCGATAAGCACCTTCAGGTGATCCCAGCCGCCACGGGCACTGCCACCGGCGAACTTGACCGAACGCGGGTTCTCTTTCAGCGCGTCCATCAACTGGTTCAGGTTTTCATACTTGGAATCTTTACTCACTGCGATGATGCCGTAGTCTGCGCCCAACGCACCGACCCACTTCACCATTGAAGCATCCATACCGGGGAACTGCTTCTGAGCCAAACGGGTAGTTGTAGCGGTAGAGGCCGCGACAATCAGTTTTTCGTCGTTTTTACGCTTACTTACGGTGTGAGCATAAGCTACGCCGCCACCTGCACCCGCCATGTTTACGGTTTGTACAGAGCCGCTTACCAGATCCAGATCCTGCATAACCTTACCCACACTACGGCAGGTAAAATCCCAGCCGCCGCCAGGATCGGCCGGTGCCAAACACTCAACTTTTCCGCTGGGCTCCCATGCCATGGCTGACATACTGAACGCAGCCGCTGCTGCAAATGCTATTGTTGTTTTGAAAAACATATTCATCACCTCATTGTTGTTTCAATAAACAGACTAGAAGGCAATCCGTATTTTCTGAAGCTTGCGAGCGTAATTCACTTAAAAAAACTAATGCGCTTTTTGTTCATAAAGTTCACGAGCAAACTTCGCTTGCCTGATTTAACCTGAACCTTGCCGCCGACAGACGATTCTGAATAAAGCCTATGCCTTCAAAGCGACGCACAAAACTCAAAACCCGCATGATTCTCACTCTGGGCCTATTGAGCGCATTACAAACTCTGTTTATTGGCCTGTTTGCGGGTTACTACCTGAGCGAATCCTTGTACAACGAGATTGGCCAGCGCGCTCTGATGGTGGCTAAAACCATCGCCGCAAGCCCCTCAATTATAGAAGGCATTCAGCAGCGTAACATTGAAGACCTGAACACCCTCACCCACACGCTAGCCACCACCAACGAAGCCTTATTTATCGTTATTGGCGACCACGATGCCATCCGCCTGGCTCACCCCTCGCCAAGCCGCATTGGGCACTCAATGGCCGACGACGATGGCGATCACGGCTATCAAGCACTGGTAGAGGGTGAGGGTTATATCGCCCGGGCCTTAGGTAATCTGGGCGAGTCCATGCGCGGCAAAGCACCGGTATTTGACCCCGCCAGCGGCGCCATCATCGGGATAGTGTCGGTGGGCTACAGTGTGGCTCAGGTTGAGGCCACTGTGCAGCACTACAACTTCATACTTTACGGCGTTCTGGGCGTAGTGTTGTTGGTGAGTATTCTGGCCGCTGTGGTGATTGCCAGCCGTTTCAAAAGTGCAATTTTTGGCCTGGAACCGGAAGAAATTGCCGGCCTGTTCCAGGAGCGCGACGCCACGCTGCAATCCGTGCGTGAAGGCATCATCGCCATCAATCGCGATGGCGTTATAACTACCGTTAATCTCGCGGCTTTGACCACCCTGGGCCTGGATGAAAACACGCCCATAGCCGGCCGGCCCATTCTCGACATAATCCCGGAAAGCGACCTGATGTCGGTTTTAACCAGTGGCATACCGGATTTCGATCGTGAGATATGGCTTCGCAACAAGCAGATGGTGGTCAACAGACTGCCCATGCGCCAAGGCGACGACATTATCGGAGTAGTGGCCAGCTTCCGCCTGCGCAACGAGCTGGATCATGTCAGCCAGCAACTCACCCACATTCAACAGTACGCCGATACGCTGCGCAGCCAGACCCACGAATACTCCAACAAACTGCACACCATTGCCGGGTTGATCCAATTGGGCGCCTACGACGATGCACTGGGGCTTATCGGCAGTGAAGTGAGCAGTCATCAGGCACTAATTCACCTGCTACTGGAAGCCGTGCCAGACCCGATCATTGCCGGCTGCTTGCTGGGAAAACACAACCGCGCGCGGGAAATGGGCCTGCACTTGGACATAGACCCAGGCAGCCAGATGACGGACCTGCCAGACAACTTGCCACGGGATCAGCTGGTGAGCGTGCTGGGCAACCTGATTGATAATGCACTGGAAGCCACCCGCCGCCACACAGGCGCAAACGGTCGGGTACAGCTATCTATGACAGATCTTGGCCAGGAACTGATCTTTGAAGTGGAAGATCAGGGCCCGGGTGTGGCCCCGGAACTGCAAAACCAGATTTTTGAGAAGGGCGTAACCAGCAAAGCCGGCCATAAACACGGATATGGGCTACATTTGGTACGCAAGTTTCTGGATAGCTGGGGCGGCTCGATTACCGTGGAAAACCTGAGCGCGGCTGGCGGCAGCCGCTTCACATTATACTTACCCAAAAAACCAACAGGCAGGAGCCAACCGTGCCCCCAATCCGACTGCTGATCGCCGAAGACGACCGCCAGATTGCGGAAATCCAACGCCGCTTTGTTCAGCGCCTGGAGCAGGTGGAACTGTGCGGCATAGCCCACACTCTGGCCGATGCACGGGAACAGGCTGAGGTACTGCAGCCCGACCTGATATTGCTGGATGTGTATTTCCCCGACGGCAGCGGGCTGGATTTATTGCGCGAGCTACGCGCTAGCGACAACAGCACCGACATCATTCTGATAACCGCTGCCAAAGAGGTTGAGACCCTTCGCACCGCTCTGCGCGGCGGCGTGTTTGATTACATTCTAAAGCCACTGGTATTCGAACGATTGGAAGAAGCCATCAACCGCTTTCGCGACCATCTTGCGCGCCTGTCCACACTAAAACACCTTGGGCAGGATGAAGTGGACGCCATACTCCCACGCAATTCCGGCGATACACACCACGATCAAAACCACCGCCTGCCCAAAGGCATTGATGTAATTACCCTCGATAAGATTCGTGAACTGATTGCAGGCGGCAAGCCCTGGAGCGCGGAAGAAGTCGGCAGCGCTATGGGCGCTTCCCGCACAACTGCCAGGCGATATCTGGAATACATGACCGGCACAGGCACCCTTGTGGCGGAAGTCAGCTATGGCAGCATTGGCCGACCAGAACGGCGCTACCGAATGCAGCGCCCGCCATCCTGACATTATTAGTATTGGCCACGTGCACCCAGCATCTGCCCGTCTCTAATGGCGCACCCGTGCAACATCGTCGGCGGTGGCATCAGCTTCGAGCTGGTTACCGAAGTGGGTACGGAGGTAGTTAACAACGTCTGCGATCTGCTGATTGGTCAGCTCTTCTCGAAAACCTGGCATTCCCCGAAAACCATTGAGGATTACATCCATGGCATAAAACGGTGTTCGCAGCCGCTCATCGCCTACAAATGAGGGATAATCCCCTGCGCCACTTGCCCCTTGGCCATCCACCATATGACAGGCCTGGCACATGGTGTGATAAAGCTCCTCCCCCGTTGTAGTGGAAAAGCGATTGTGGTCTGCAAACAGCTTTTCCCATTCCGGTTTTACCTTGAAGTCATCCGCTGAGTATGGCTCTGAAAGGTCTTCATCATAGGGCGTTCGAGGCTGTTTCAGATTTATATTTGCGCTGTCGTTTGTCCAGGGCGGTGTGCGGCGTTCGCCAGCATCCCTGGCCAAGTTGGGGCCGCCGCTCTCACCTCCTTTATATGTGCTTTCACTGCTTGCAGGCTGGCTTTTGACGGCAGTCTCCTGGCCGTCATCAGAAGAGTTTCCCTGAGCACTCGTCATCAAGGGCAATGTGCCTATACCGAGGAAAAGCAGGGTAAACGTGATGTTGTTCTTAAGCATCTCTAGCCCTCGCCGTAGCCGTTGCTTTTTCATGGAGCCGCTTGCTGGCGTCCATGCCGGAGAGAATGGCTCCCTCCAGCCAAGCAGGGATGTAGGAGCAATGCTCGCCCGCAAGCACCATGCGATTATCGATCTCGCACAGAGTGTCGTAATGGGCTTCACGGAGCTGCTCTGTCCAGAGGCCGTAACAACCCAGAGACCAAGGAGAAAGGTGCCACGACCAGGAAACACCGGAGAGAAACTCTTTCTCATACTGCGGGTGTATCTGTTTGCCGTAAGCAACCGCCAGCGCAATCCGTTCCCGCGCCGGCATGGACGACATGGTAAAGCTGGTGGCGTCATCAATGGTGTAAGCGCCCAATAAAACTGCGGGCCCGTCACTGAAGTAATCGTACATAGGGTAGGAAATAGCCTTGATTGGCAGGTCGGTATAGCTCACCCCACCAAATATGCTTTCATCTTGCTCCCAGAACCGACGCTTGAACTCAAGCCCGGTTTTAACCGAGCTTGCATAGGGCACCGCCGCTATCGCCTCGCGCATTGCCGGGGAAACGTCCACCGGAATCTGACTGAGAACAGACAAGGGAATCGTACACACGCACCAGCCTGCAGTTCGTGTCATCACATCATCCGGGTTATCCGGGTCGATATAATGCACTGTCACTTCTTTATCTGATTGTTCTATTCGCACTATCTGTCGACCGTATTCGATCAAATCACCAACCTCACCGGCAAACCCGCGCGCGATTTCTTCCATACCACCGGCAGGTTCAAACATCGTGTGCTGATAGGAGGTGTTAAAGTAATCCAGCAGCATCCCCCACAAACCCGAATGCAGAAGCTCCTTGAAATCCAGCGGCTCACTGGGTGACGGCTTGGGCATTAACCCCGCCGCAGGCCAGTTTTCGTAACCCCGATAGGCGCTGGCCTTCATGCTTTTCTGGTATTTGTGGTTATCTGTCAGGTGGCCCCAGTCATCAAGCTGGGCAAGCAAGGCATCAGCATCTTCCTGGGTAAGCACATCATCCAGTGCAGCCTGATTCGTCGCTTTTGCAAGCAATTCGGAGGTGTAGCCGTGTATATCGGTCAATACCTCGCGCACGCGCTGGGGCTTACCGCCAAACGCCTTGGAGGAATGAACGTAGGCGTTGTAGTTCAGTTGGATAAAGGGCTCAAGTTTCACCCCGAACTTTTTGCAATAGTGCAACACACCGTAATGGTGATAAGGGATACGCCATGGGCCGGGGTTGATGTAGTTACCCGGCGCAAAGTTGCAATGCTGGGTTTCACCGGAGAGGTCGGTAAAAGTATCACCACTATGAATGGAATAGCAGCGCCCGCCAGGGCGCCGGTTGTACTCAAGAATGGTAACGTCGTAGCCAGCCTTGCGCATTTCGTAGGCGGCGGTCATGCCGGCAAGGCCGGCGCCCAGAATCAACACACTGGCGCCCGAGGGCGCCCCGGAAAGGTTCAGCTCACTGGTAAATGTTGACGCTTTGGCAAACCCCATCGAGGACATCGCAGAATACATTGCAGCAGCACCGGCTGTCTTGCCAATCATCGTCAGCAGATCTCGCCGCGTTAAAAAAGAGCTTGTAGTCATGTGACGGACCTTATTCTTTGGGGTGAACGTTATGGCTGCGACCTGCCCGGGCACCCTGGTGACGCCTGCGGCGCCACATCCAGATTCCGGCCACTATCAGCAACACAACAATGAGCACACCTATCCAGGCCAGTGTTGGCGCATAGCGGATCAAATCCGACACCGGCTGCTCGCCGGAGGCAATATAGGCCACATCGTCCTTGCTAATATCGCTGGCTGAATGCCCTCCGAATTCCTTGCGCACGTAGTTCGCAATATCGGCTATTTCCTGATTATCGAGCTTGCCCTCATAGCCTGGCATAAGGGGCCTGGGCGTTGCGCCACTGAATGCCACGCCCTTGAGGATAACCGCTACCAGATTTCTCGGGTTGGCGCTGCGCAAAGTGGTGTTGCCGTTCAGGCTTGCGTAATGAGACGCTGGCTGGCCCAGGCCATCGTCACGATGGCAGGCGGCGCAATGCTGAGCGTACAACCCCTCGGGCGAGCCGGGATTCTCAATATCGTCCGGCTTCAAGCCGTGCTCGCTGAGCTGATCCGGGTTAAACCGGGTCGCTTTGACAACCACAGGCTCAAGCTCCTCTGCCGGAGCGCTAAGCTCGGGCTTGAAAATAGCCTGTTGTTGCTCGTTATCAGAAATAGGGGGTACGGTTTTAAGGTAAGCTGCCATTGCCAAGCGATCTTCTTCCGTGAGGTATTGCAGGCTGTGATGCACCGCCTCCCCCATTGGGCCAACAGCCTGAGCGAGGTAGCTCACTTGGCCGTGCTTGAAGTATTCCGCCAGCTGCCGGTTGCTCCAGCCGCCAATACCCGAGGTTGCATCGCTGGTGATATTGGAGGCAAACCAACTGCCGAGCTGAGCCCCCCCCAGGTACCGGTCGTAATCACTACCCATCATGTCATCACGCGGGGTATGGCAAGTGCCGCAATGAGCCATATGATCAACAATATACTGGCCCCGGGCCTCTTGCTCATCCAGCCCTTTAGGTGGAGAGTATTTACCCAGGTTCATGGTGTTCCACAGGATCATCATGGGTCGTATATTGAATGGGAAACTGAGATCGGTTTCTGCTTCCGGGGCGTGATCCACAGCGGGGATGCTCTGAAGGTAGGCGTACAAGGCTTCGATATCCTCGTCCGTCATACCCCGGTAATCCGGGTACGGCATCGCCGGATATAAGTGCTTCCAGCCAGGTGCCTTGCCGTCGCGCAGAACGCGAGTGAGATCGTCGAGGGAATAGTCACCTATTCCATATTTTTTCGATGATGAAATGTTAGGCGCAACAATGTCACCCAAGGGGGTGGCGTTCGCTTTGCCACCCGCGTATGGCGTGCCATCCGGGCCTATATGGCAAGCAATGCAGTCAGTTGCCCGGGCGATGTATTCGCCCCTTTCAACCAACTGCGCATCCGTGTCGGAGGGCGCAGCCGCAGCGGTTCCCGCCAAGCCGCCAACCAACGCAAAAAGCGCTACAGAATAAAATTTAGGCCGCATGTTACCGTCCTGTTTTGTTACGGAGACCAAGCGCTCAACCACGAGCAGGGGCTTCATCCACAAAAAAACAAGCTTGCTACTCTTCTAGAGCCGACACAAAAAGGGTAGTTCAAAATATACGAAATTCAACAATAGCTCGCCGCGGTGGTAGACCTGAAACCCAGGTCAGGCCCCCTTTATAAATTTTGCCCCCCCGGGAATCGGTGGGCTCAAAAGTAAAGTTGCGGCTTAGTTAAGGGTGAGCAAATTGCCGGTGGATTCAGAGGCTATGGAAAACTTTTACAAACAATCACTACTTCGCCCGAACAAACACCCAGTTGGTCCCGACGTTGTCGCACACAACAATGTTGTAATCGATGGTCACACACTGAGCCAGGTTTTCTGGCAGTTCGTCGTGGTAACGGGTTTTCACGCCCAGCGTTTTTCGATCCTGCTTGAGTAACTCGTAGGTCTGTTCCATGCGCTCGGAGAAATCCACGCCGCCGCCTTCCAGAGTGTGAAAAGCGTTATGAAACGCTGTGAAGCTCATGGTATTTGCGCCAAGGCCAATGGCCAACATTTTGGGAATGTATCGATCATAAGCGTTCGAAAGATAGGATCGCACGGCTTCATCATCATTCCGCACACCATTGAATGGTTCGATTCCGAGGCGGTTACCCGGCTCCAGAACTCCATCATCCAGTGCTGCCAGTGTGCGATTTCCTGCCAGTTTATAAGCCGTGCTCGGGCACTGAATCAGTTCCCGCTTCAATTGGCAATCTGCCAGACCCTGAGCAATCGACGGTTCAGAACTGGAGGTCTTCGTGGGTTGCCGCGTTGGTGCGGCCATTTCTGGTTCAGGCTCTGGTTTGGATACAGGTTTTGGCTTGGCGGAATCCTTGGGCAGTGCCAATCCCACACGCTTGGCTGGCTGGCGTAACAACAGCGCCTGCACGTTTGGATCATTACGCCTGAAATCCACCATGGAAGGCAAGCCTGCACCGCCGCCGCGCTCTACAACTTCGCAGTAGGCGCGCTCCAGATCCGTCTGGGCAGAAGTCAGGCAAGCTTCATCGGCGCTGGCCACCGAAATGCAGCTAGCCGCCAGCAGCATAAGCAGTTGTTTTTGGTAAGCGATCACTGCATTTAACCAGGTTTCCGCGCCAACATGGTCGCAAACTGCAACTGGGCACCATTATGCATAGTGCCCAACTCCTCGTTGTACTTAGCCAACTCCCATCCCTCATATGCCTTCCGCAACTGCCCGGACTCAAGGGTAAACGGGAAGGGAACGGGGCATGGGTATTCCGGGGTGTTCATGGCGCAAACAATCAGGTTATAGCCACCGGGCAGAGTGCGTTCTTGCATGTCAGCAATCACAGTACCCACACGAGCCGGATCGAGAAACATCAAGGTGACAGTGCAGGCAATCAAACCATAATCCGCGCCAAGCTCGGCGTTATTGATGTCGTATACCTTCGCCTCAACATTGGCTACCCCCTCTTTGCTGACAATTTGCTGCAGCATGTTGATAGCGCCAGGGTTATTGTCCACGGCAGTTACGTCAAAGCCAAGCTGGCTCAGGTACAACGCGTTACGCCCGTTGGAGCAGCCCATATCTAGGGCTTTGCAGGGTTCAATAACCTTGCACGCCTCTACCAATTCACTATGCGCAGGGTTCAAGCCGTGCCGGCTATTCAGATCTGTTGTCATGACATCCACTCGACTTTGAATTGAGGCATTCATCATACTTGTTTATGCACCTACACCTCAATTATTCTATCTGCGGCAAACAGTGGTGGGTCGTATTCTCTGGGATAAGCACCCGGGTTGGCGAATACGCGAGTACCTTCTACCTGCAAATCAACGGGCTCATGAACGTGGCCGTGAACCCACAGATCCATCCTCCCCATCAGCGCCCGCAAGTTCGAAGCAAAGGCTGGCGACAAGGAGTCGCCCTGGTACTTGGGCGGAATACACTCTGGCAAGGGTGCATGGTGGCTAACGACCACTCGGGGGCCTGGTGCGGGTTGGCTTAACTCCGCTTCAAGCCAGGCGATGGCTTCCGCGTGCAACCTCTGGCTCTCATCAACTGTAAACACCTCACCGGCTGGCTGCTGGATAATTCGAAAATCCGGCATGAACGCCAGTGCGCGCTGCCGGGTTCCCACAGGGTCATCGTTCGGCTGGCCTTGGTACAGCCCAAAATCTGTCCATAGCGTGGTGCCGTGAAACCGCACACCGTCAATATCTACCGTATCGTTATCAAGCAGGTGAATCCCCAGCCGCTGGGCTTCGGCACGCAATGCTTCACGGGCATCTGGCATGCTGGTTCCGTAGAACTCATGATTACCCGCAACATAGATAATTTCCTGCCCGGTAAACCGCTCTGCCGCCCAGGCAAGACCTTCTGTTGTGCGGTGAATATCACCGGCAAGGATAACCACATCCGCAGCTACCTCCGGCAATTCACGGCCTTCCTGAAAACACTCAACGTGCAAATCAGACAGTATTCGCAAGCGCAAAGTCACATCTCCTCGGAGAACCGCTCGAAATCACGGTTTTTAAACACTCATCGGCACAGGTTTTCTATCCGCTTTTTGATACAGCGGGTGCGCCGGCTCACCTGACTTATTCAGCTTCAAACAGTGCAGGTTCGGTAGCAGCTCTTTTACCTGCTCAGAACGACCCAGAAATGAACCATCATTTCCCCATGCAGCCACAACCAAACCCGCATCGCCAGACAGCCTTAATAGCCACTCGTTGTTCTCAGAGCCTATCGGATCTGCTGCTGCCTTCATATCATTTGGCGCAGTGGCACGAAACGCAAAAATATTGGCCATGCACACACCACCAAACCCCCATGCTTTCGCATAGTTCACACAGCGGGTTAGCGTTGGATCGTCAGTTGTCTCATCCGCAGTGGATGGGTTGAGCCCAACAAACATCACATAGGGTTTCGATTCATCCCATGTTCGCCACAGGGCAAAACGGTATTTCCTGCACTCGGATAATTTAGCTGCGTTTTTCAATGCTTACTCTTCCTCCAGCCCGTCGGGGTTTTTAATCGCTTTCTTTTGGGCCGATGTCAGACGTCGCTCAACCTTTTTACATCTTCCGCTGGTGGCAGAGCTTCTGGGCGAATGCCTCGGCTGAGCAAGGTCTGGCGCACAGCATCATTGCTGGTAACGTGCTCTTGCGAGCTGACACACGCTCGGTTTCCAGCAGGCGCTGTTCGATCTGCTCGGCCTTGCGAGTTTGCATGGCGAAGTAGGTTTGTGCGAAGGCAATTTCCTGCTTTCTGGGATCGCCGTTCTGGGCGATCAGATAACAAGCGTAACGAGTCAGCATGATGTCATTTATCTCACGCTGGCTACCTGAGCCGAGCTCAACCATTTTGTTGACGCCAACAAAATGGTTGCCGATTTCATGCCCTGATATTTCACAGGCTGTTTTTGCCTTGGTAATAGTGGACAAAAAATTACGCCACTCGCTATAACCTAGCAGTTGCTGGAGGTCCCTCGCCAGCCAGTACTCAACTCCATTTTCGGTCTGCTGGGCATGGCCCTCAAAGCTATCTGTCATGGCATGAACCATTTCATTTTTCATGTTTCGCTCCTTGCGGTTATTCATAAACGGCCAGTTCCGGGCCATCAAAAAGGTCAGCTCTTTTCTTCCTGGCGTTACCGGTTCCGCTCGGACTTGTTAAGCACCTGGCTCTGTCCAAACAGCATATTCATTGCCACTCGGATCGCTGAAGTGAAAACGGCGACCCCCGGGGAAAGTGAATATATCCAGAACAACCTTCCCACCAGCCTGCTTCACTTTATCGAGCGTGGCTTCCAGATCGCTACTATAAAGAACCACCAACACACTTCCGTTGCTGGTCGTCGCCACACGGTCTGATTTAAAGAACCCGCCATCCAGACCGGCGTTTTGAATGGCCACATACTCAGGGCCGTAGTCGATAAACGACCACCCGAATGCATCACCAAAGAACTTCTTTGTGGCTACAAGGTCTCGTGACGGCATTTCCACGTAGTTGATTTTACCAGTCTCTTTCACGGGGTTCTCCCTTATGCGTATCGCTGATGTTAATCGTGCTACCCCTGTCGCCCTCCGAGTTAAGGCTCACCAAACCCATATTAACCATTGATCAGTTTTTCAACCATACTGATAAATCTCGCACACTCCCGGGCAAACAAATTATGGGCTGCCCTTGTCCATGGCCGGCGACAAAATCAGCTAATAACCAAAAAGAGGCAAAACCGGTGCAGGAAGATTCAGTATTCATTGGCAAAGGCACTAATGTTCAGAGTTTGTTGCTACGCCGCGCAAACCGCCACGGCTTGATTGCCGGGGCAACGGGCACTGGCAAAACGGTTACCCTGCAAATACTGGCGGAAGGTTTTTCTGCCCAGGGTGTGCCGGTGTTTATGGCTGATGTGAAAGGCGATTTATCTGGCATTTCACAACCCGGCACTACCAAGCCATTTCTTACCAAGCGCGCGGCACAGATTGGCCTTGAACCCTACAACTTCGAAGGCTTCCCCACCGTATTCTGGGACGTATTTGGCAAACAAGGGCACCCCATGCGGGCCACCATTTCCGATATGGGCCCGCTGTTGCTCTCCCGCCTTCTGGAACTGAACGACACCCAGGAAGGCGTGATCAACATAGCCTTCAAACTTGCAGATGACCACGGCATGGCCTTGCTGGATCTTAAAGACCTGCGTGCTTTGATGACCTTTGTGGCGGAGCAATCGAAGGAGCTCACGGCGTTATATGGCAACGTGAGCAAAGCATCGGTAGGTGCGATACAACGCCGCTTGTTACAACTGGAGCAGCAAGGCGGAGATCAATTCTTTGGAGAGCCTGCACTGGAGCTATCCGATTTGATGCGGTGCGATTCAGAAGGGCGCGGGCACATTAACTTATTGGCCGCTGATCAGTTGATCGAAAGGCCTCAGCTATACGCCACCATTCTGCTCTGGCTATTGGCTGAGTTGTTTGAAGAGCTGCCCGAAGTTGGCGACCCTGAAAAACCCAAGCTCGTATTCTTTTTTGATGAAGCTCACCTGCTGTTTGAGGATGCTCCAAAAGCATTGCTGCAAAAAGTCGAACAGGTGGTGCGATTAATTCGCTCCAAAGGCGTGGGTGTCTATTTTGTGTCACAAAACCCTACTGACATCCCCGACAAAATACTCGGGCAGCTCGGGAACAGGGTGCAGCACGCACTAAGAGCCTTCACTACTCGCGATCAAAAGGCGGTTCGCGCTGCTGCCTCAACCTTCAGGCAAAACCCTGCCCTGGATACGGAAAAAGTCATAACAGAACTCGGTGTGGGCGAAGCCCTGGTCTCTACCCTCGATGCCAAAGGGTCGCCCTCCATCGTGGACCAAACGCTTATCCGCCCTCCCTCTTCACGTCTGGGGCCAGCAACGGCTGCAGAACGCAATCTCATTCTCAACGGCAGTGAGTTTGGACCTCGCTACGACGAGGTAATAGACCGGGAGTCTGCCCACGAAATACTGCAAAAGCGTGCGGACAAGGCCGCGAAAGAAGCCGAGCAGGCAGACGTTGACAATAACCGGGTTTACGAAGCACCTGCCAGTAAAGGCAAAAAACCCGCTCAGCCACGACGATCCAATCGCCAGGGCGTATTTGAAACCCTGATGAAAAGCATAGCGCGTACGATGGGGCGGGAGATGTCGCGGGGACTTCTGCGGGGCCTGCTAGGTTCGCTGTTTAAAGGGCGCTAGCTAGTCTTTTTTATCGATCGTTATCTCGATCGATTTACTGCTTCCCGCAAACCACTTCTGAACATACAAAGTACCCACAACAGGAGCGGTGCCCTCTTCAGGTACTTCCTTGAAGCGCACACTGTTTTTTGTTTCTTTCTCGTACTCAAACATAACTACTTTCTTCGACATGCAATATTCCTGATCGCGAATGGCGTGAGCCGCTAGCTCAAGCAAACGTTGATAGATACAAGCCTTCAACCTTGTCTCTGGCCCACTGGGTTCTACGCAAAAACTTCAGGGATGACTTGATCGAAGGATCACTTTTGAAACAATTGATATTGACCTGTTGGGCCAGCCCGTCCCAGCCATAGTGTTCCTGCAGCCGTGTTACGACTTGCTCAAGCGTGATGCCGTGCAGAGGGTTATTCGGTTGCTCATTGCTCATACTTTAATTTCACCATTGGTTAGCTGCCCTTTCTCTTGCCTCACAGGAATAGCGTAACGCCAATTGACCACAGAACTAAAGGAAAAGCGGCCGGTTGCCTGGTAATCCTTCCATAAGCCAAACAAAAAAGGCACGGGGTGCAAGCCCCATGCCTTAAAGGTAGTAAAAACGCTTGGTGCTACCCAAGACTCATTTTAGTTAATGTTTACTGCCACCCGTGCGCCTATCACGCGATAGGCGGCTCCGTTACCCAGCGTGTACTCATACACGGGAAGAACGGTCGCCGTGCCAGGCGCTGTAAACATAAGCGAAGCACCATCGTTGGTGTAGTCCGCTGTGCTGGCCAGCACAATAAAGCGATTTGCTTCAGCCGTCCGGCTATCGCCCAGCTGCGTGGTCAGGTTCACATCCGCTGTCACGCCAACATTGGCTGCTACATTAATGGTACCCACCACCGGCTCAACGCTTACGGGGTAATCGCTAAACCACTGGGCGTAATCCGTCGTCATGCCATGGGTGCCGGCAAGGTAGTAGCTTTCTGCTTCGGTTTGATCCCGGAACGTCCACGGCCAGAAGGTTGTTCCACGGTGTTTGGATGCCTCCATAACCGACGGCGACAGGTTTTTGTAGGAAGGGTTGAAGGTAGACGAATACAACTGAGTCGCCTTCAGAATCTGACGTAGGTTTTTCGTCATATTGCTGTCGGTAGCAAAGCCGGTCAGGAAGCCACCGGATACGCCGGGCATTACTTCTTGCAGCTTCAGCAACTGATCAGAGTTGAATGAGATTACGACAACCTGGTCCCAAACGTCGTTGCGATCGATCGCCTGCTTCAAGTGCTCCACTATCTCAAGCTTGCCGCTCTTTATCTCGATGAAATGAACTACCTCTTTACCTTTCAAGGCGGAAAAGAACTCATCCATTGTCGGCACATCGTGTGCGCCTTCAACCGTCAGCGCTTTCAGTTCATCCAGCGTTTTTTCCTCAACCGGCCCTGTGCCGTCGGTGGTCCGATCTACGGTGCCATCGTGTATCACGACAATGTGATTGTCCTTGGTGAGGTAGATATCGGATTCAACCGCATCCGCTCCCAACTCGGCGGCTTTCACAGCGCCGGCCACGGTGTTTTCTGCCACCAGTGATGGCACACCTCGGTGACCCACTATCAGAGGCTTTCTCAACAGGGTGTTTTCCGGCAGTTTGGCCAGGAACTCTTGGGCCTGCTCCGGTGTATCCGTCACCAAGCCATTCACACCGGCCAATAGCACGTCAGTGGTTTGCTCGTTGGTTGGCGCTACCAGATTGCCCCAAACAGATACCAGACGGTTCTGAAGGTATATCACAGAGGCTTTATCCAGCAGAGGCGCCGGCAGTATTGCAATCTTGGCTTTAGCCCGGTTGGTTTCCTGCGAGATGCTCAAAAGATCTGCCGGAGCCGTTGTGAGGCCCGCACCCGTGAAGTCCATCGCCGCGCGGATCATCGGCATTTTTTCCCGTGCATCCTGCAAAATCTCTGCATTGTTCGATACCAGAGTGATGTCGAACAACTGATGCTTCTCTACCACGGGAACCAGCGCATCCACTGCGGCCTGTGAGGTTACATAAAACATTGGCAGAGCTTTGAACTGCTCATTTTCGAGAAGGCTGTCCAAATAGCCCAAACTGCCGCCGTCTTCGGTCGTCAGCATCAACTGGTCGTCGAGCTTCAAGAAAATCGGGAGGGACGGCTCTAGCGCCAGTTCAGCCAGGGTCGGCACAGCGGTAGCAATGCTCGGAGCCATGGAAGCGCCAGTTTCCAATTCTGCTACTTCAGCCATAGGCGATAGTGGCGGCAGTGCTGTTAATTGCTCGGTCACCGTCACTTCATCAACCCGAAGAAGACTACCGGCCGCCTGGAAAGCCACGCCCCCTTGGGCAAACTGGCTGTCCAATTCAGAATCCTGCATCAACTGCCCGTTCAGGAAGTGTTGAACCCGATCGCCATGGGCCACGATTGTGGCGGTGTATAACTGATCCGATGCAATGTTTTCTGAATACCGCTGCTTGTCTAAAATCGCCCACTCGCCCTGGTTGCGGAGCGCGTGCTCTGTACCGTTTTCAGCAGTGGCTTTCTGGCGAATCGCCATTTGATAGTAGGGCTCGACACCCATGCCTACGCGATACTGGAAACCAACCCAGCGGGTCTGGGTATTGGCTTCCTGAATCGTAAACACAACATCAATGCGGTAGTTGCTTTTGTCTTGAAGCGTCTCGGGTAATTTCAGGCTGACGGGGGTGTAGTTATTTCCCCGGCCGTCTACAAACAGGCTGCCATTGTTGGTGTAAAACATATCCTCCGTGCCGCTCATGGCTACCCAACCTTCGGGCAGCTTGCCATCGGCAACGGCATCAAAGCTTTCCTCCAACAACACCTTGGGATGGGGTTCCGGCTCCGGCTCTGGTTCCGGATCGGGGGTTGGGTCTGGTTTGGTTATTGGTGAATCAACACTGCCGCTGTTGGAATCGCTGTTACATCCGGCGAGGCCGGCGATGGCCGCCAGCATCATCACGTAAAGGAACTGTTTGCTCATGCTTCACTCTCCGTTGCTGCTCAAATCGAGAGGGCAGCATACGGAAGGAAAATGACGGGGCTGTTGCAGGAATAAGACAAAGCGCTGTATTAGCTGCCCTTAGTCTTACCACTCAATGTGCGCTTGGGGTGCATACCATTCACCATGCCCATAAACGGCGGATGAATCGAATAGCCGACCATGCTCAGCAATTGTTCAGGAATGGCAGCCAAGGTTTCCTGGCTTAATTCCAGAAAGAAATTCTCCTGTGGGCGAAGCCAAGGCTCACAATACTGGCAGGTAACCGCAAGGCGGGATGATGTCGATTGGTTACTACCGCCACCGTGCCAAGTTGTGCCCAGAAAGAACACAACTGATCCCGCAGGCATAACGGCTGGGATGACCTTACTGCGATCGGTGACAATCTCCTGCCCAAGCAAATGACTTTCCGGGATGAGAACCGTTGCGCCATTATCTTCTGTGAACTCATCAATCGCCCATACCGTAGCCGCACCAAGGGGCTTACGGGGGCGAGGTAAGGGATAAAAGCCATCATCATAATGCAGCGGCTGGGCGGCTTCTCCCGGCAAGATGTTGATTATTTGAGCCTGGCTAAGCAGATAATTTGGCTGAAACAGCCGATTCAGAAGGCCGGTAATTCTCGGGTGAACGGCAAGGGAATCAATAACCCGGGTTTGTTCCAGAACATTGTAAACCCGCTGCGTTTTCACACCCTCAAAATTATTGCGGCCGGGCTTATTCAGCAGCGGCGAGGCTTCCGCACGGATTGATTCCAGTTCCGAATCGCTGAGCAACCCTTCAATAATCACATAGCCGTTTCTCTGCAGGGTTTCGAAATCCTGAGCAACCAGCGCTTTCGTCGCTTCCGCCTCGGTGGGCACATAGGCTTTGTGTTTCCGCGCAAGGTCGCCTTGCAGCTCAACTACGGAATCAATGTTTTTGGGTTGATTCACTTTCGAGTGCTCCTAATGACACGCGCCGGAAGCCTACAGGGCACACCAACAGCAGAGCCAGTATTATTGTCTATTCACCCGGCGCAGGTACATCCTTCGAATCCACATCCTGTTCGTCAGCGATAGAATTAGCCCAGGATTTATCATCAGCGTCGGCCTTCACCCCCTCCTGATCCTCGCCCCGCACAGGGCTGAACGACAACTCCGTGAATAGCGCAAAATGATCTGAGCCAAAATACGGCAAGCGTTTAATCGAAATCAGGGTGAAGTGGTGGCTATGGAACAGGTGATCCAATGGCCAGCGCAGGAAAGGGTATTTAGCGTGGAACGTGTTAAACATGCCTCGCCCCACCCGCGGGTCCAGCAACCCACTGAGCTTACGGAACAACCGCGTCGTTTCTGACCAGGCCACATCATTCAAATCCCCGGTCACTAACAAAGGCTGGTCGCTGTCTACGACTTTTCGGGCAACAATCACCAGTTCAGCATCCCGTTCGGCGGACTCAGGATTCTCTGTGGGGCTTGGTGGCGTAGGATGAAGAAAATGCACGCGTACCTGGTCGCCCGAACGCAGCTTAAGCAAGGCGTGCATTGACGGGACACCCTCTTCCACGAGGTAGGATATTTCAGTTTCATCAAGCGGCAAGCGGGAATACACATGCATGCCGTAAAGGTTATCCAGAGGACATTTCATGCTGTAGGGCATGTCCTGTTGCAGCGTATCGAGATGACCCTGCCACCATGCATCAGACTCCAGCGTTACCAGTACATCCGGTTGGTGCTGGTTCACCAGCCGCAACAAGGCATCAGCCTGCTTGTTGGGTGTTAGCACATTGGCCGTAAGGATGCTTAGTTTGCGGTCGGGGCTGGGGGACTTTGCTCTTTTAACTTCTGCTCGCCAGAAAACCGTATAGGGCAGAATCCACCACAGCTGCCAAGCAAAACAAGCCAGTGTGACACTAACAAGAAGCCACGTCTGAGCCTTGGCATGATCAAGGAGCAAGACTTGCATCAGGATTAGTAGTGCGGCAACGGCCGCCAGTTGCAGGCGGGGAAAATCCATTCCCCTCACGAACCAATGAGGATGACGCCATATTGGCAATAGCGTAGCCACTACCAGCAAGCCGGTAGCGATTAAAATGACTAAATCCATAACCCCCCCAATTTTATGCGATGTACAACCCGATAAGGCCCTTGCACTTCACTCGTTCTATATTGAGCGAATACGATTTCATCAACCGTGAACTCTAAATCTGGAGATTGTATTTCTGATAAGTCTTTTGAAATACGAAACGTATCGTAGGCTTTGTTATAAAAGCCAAGGGTGACGTGTGGCGTGTATATTTTGGGGTCACCGGCGTGCTGAGCGCTGCTCAAGCATCTACGTATATCGCTTAAGTTATCACCTGGGTCAATAACTTGCAGGTAAGGGCAGGTGGAAAAACTGTTACAGCCGGCTAACCACAAAGGGAACGCCTGCAGATTGCACGCCTCCAACCGCTTAACATTCTTCGTTATCGAGGTTCCGAGGCCAGCGCCATCCTCCAGCAACCCCTCCAGAGCCAGGGTAATATGAGGCTGCCGTAAGTAGCCAGAATGCAGTTTATCGGAAAGATAGTCTTGATGAGTGCTTATTTTCTTCAGGCAATCGACGTCTGATACCTCAATCGCCCAGAAACCAAAATGTTCAATGCCCCCATGCCACTCGGGAAAGTCTCGCAGCTCGGTTTCGTGCGTCGTTTTCTGAGCCAGGAAGTCGGAATACATAAACAAAATACCGCCGATGCGCAGGAGCAATATCGTGCTGGAGGATTAATTATCGCTTTCGTAGTAATTGCATTTATCTGCATACATATTTTTATCAGCCTGGCTCACCAACGCCTCTACCGATGTTCCATCTTCAGGGTATAGCGCCGCACCCTGGCTCACATGGCAATGCAGCGTATGATGCTGAATCTGAAAGAGCTCAGCCATAGCCTCTTCAATGCGGGCCATGATTTGCTTCACCCCGTGGTTGCCATTTATTTGGGGCAGCAAGACTACAAACTCATCGCCGCCTATACGGGCAAAGGTATCCGTGTCTCTCAGTTGCTGCTTGATGCGTTGAGTCACCTGCTGCAGCAAAGCGTCTCCCACCTCGTGCCCGTAGGTATCATTTACTTGCTTGAAGGCATTAAGGTCGATGAATAACACGGCAAACGGATCTTTACTACGCTGCGCCAAACCAATGGTGTGCTGTAAGCGTTCCCTCAGCACTGAGCGATTTACGAGGCCAGTGAGGCTGTCGTGGTGCGCCAGGTACAAAATCTTTTCTTCAGCCGCCTTACGGTCGGAAATATCAGAGAGCATATTCAGTGTTGCAGGCTGCCCACCCCAAACAATCGCCGCACCACTTATTTCAATAGGGTAACTGGTGCCATCCTTGCGTAGAAACAGGCTTTCGTAACGATGCGGTGCTCCCTCCCCTGCAATACGGCGCTGATAATTTGCCATCATTTCATCCCGTGCAGAGGGATGAATGAGGGGCATGAAGGACGGCAACGCCTTGAGCTCAGCTTCACCATACCCGCTCATTTCACACATGCGCGGGTTCAGGTATACCAGCCGTGTATCTTGCACCACGGCAATTCCTTCGTGGGCAGTTTCAACAAGATAACGAAAAGAATCCGCGCCCTCGCGCAGCTCCTGCACTAACAAATTTTGAGCATCCAAAGCACGGCGGTAACGCAGAAGGCACCATGCGCCAGCCAGCAACAATATCAACAGAATCAGGGTTACACTCCAGAAAAGAATGGAGCTAACCCAGTATCCTGCTTCGATTAAAGCGGTTGGCGCTTTGGCGCTAACTTCCATACGCAAGCTCTGTTATGGCCGAAATTCAGTGGTTTCTAAATAGAATACTGCTCTTCGCGCTTATCACAAGTGACGAAAGTAAAATGAGGCACTTTAGTCTGAAAGACGGGGCTCAGCGGGGGGCCAAGCCCACCCGCTGAGTAATCTGGTTAGGCAGTTGCGTCCTTTGGATTCGGACCGTACTGGTTTTGCCCAGGCTTGCTATCCAGAACCATAAACACCAGCAGCACGATTGCACCGATAAGCGGAACAAACACCATTAGAAACCACCAGCCACTCCGGCCAGTGTCATGAAGCCGGCGCACGGTTACCGCTAGGCTGGGGAGCAAAACAGCCAGTGTGTATAGCCCGCCAAGCAAGCCCAACCCGGCTTCTGGGCTAAACGTCCCAGTAACACCATCAATTGCTCCAAGAGCAAGACTGATGATGATATTGAACAAAACGAACCACCAATATTCCGCTCTTCTCGCTCTGCCGTTGAATACGGCGTATTTTTTCAAGACTTGTAGATACCAGTTCATTCAAATTCCCTTTTCTTGCCCCAGTTTTCATTGGCCAGACGACAGTGGGGCGTGCTGTCGGCTGAAGGTAGGTGCGCATTCGATAGTACGTTATAAATATCAGGGCAAAGTCCGATCGTTGCCGTATGTCTTCTACCAAAAGGAATCGCAGCTAATATGCTCCATCCCGGCTTGATTGATATAGGCTAGTTCTCAGCTTTCTGTAAACTCAACACTTTGAACGCCTCTGTTCTTTGGGCGGATCACGACGGTACCTGCCATTTTGTCGTGCCAACCCTGCTTCTTGCTATCCCACGCCACCCAGAACAAACCCAAAAATAAAGGAATGGTAGAAACAACATATCCAATATAGCGAATAACCGACTGTTGAGCTGTAGGGCTATTTCCAGTCCGAGCATCAACGACAATAGCTTTTACCGCCATTTTTCCTGGCGTGGCTGATTTATACATCCAAAACAACACTGTCGCGATAAAAGGCAGCACATAGGAAATCAGAAAATCAGCGCCACCCAATATAAAATCTTCAGAATAGAAATATGAGTCCCCATAGATCATGTATAAAACGGGAACTGTAATACATAAAATAATAATACCGTCAATCAATGATGCTCCAACCCTGATCCAAAATCCTGCATATTCATATGCTGCTCCAAACTTCTCTATTGCTTTACTGCTCATTTCAACTCCTTTACGAGTTTATGGTTGATGATTTTTTCGTTGTACATGACATGTAGAATATAGGAAACAAGGAAATTACATTTCATTTTCGATAAACAGCAGAAAACCTAATAAACTAAAAGATAACATTCACGCAACTTCGCTGCAAAACACCTATTTATTTCCATTTTCCGGAATTAAGGCATTTTTCATTATTTGCGAATTTTTCTTGAACCACAGTGCTATATGCAACACCGGCACACTGGCCGACCTTGTCACCCCAAAACGCTCCATCTTCAGGCAGGACAAGTTTAGAGGGCATTTTAGCATCGAGATTATTAAGACAAGTGCGTGTTGTAGATGAAGCCACTTCTTCACACTCGACTGCTGAAACCTTATAACACTGTCTGAAAAACTCGGCCGATTGACACATTGCTGCTGGCAACACTATTTTCATAGCTGAAACCCACTGCTCTTTCGTTACCTCCTGAGCCTGAACCAAGCCAGAGATAAGTACCGAAATTAATACTGGTACTATTTTTTTCATAATATACATTCCCCGTTTATAGAGTGTATCACCCATAGCATTGTGGCGTTCCGGAGCGAAGCGTATATGCACTTTCTATAGCTGTTGCGGTTAGAACCGGGAGTCGTTTTCACAAGGGATACCGTCACGATCACCATCCATCTTTGTATTTGGACAGTTTCTTATGAAGAACTCAGCCTCTGCCCTAGATGTCATTTGACTACAATGCTGGCGTCCGTCACATCTGAAGCTAGTTTGGAAATTCTGGACAGGTGCCTCTCTACGAATCTCGGCTATTCCAGAAGTGCGCGGCGTAGGGTTAGGCGTAGAATCTCGGTTTTCTGTATAATAGTTCCACGCACCAAACCCGATAAGTGCTACGAGAATAATTTTTTTCAAACTCAACATCCTAAATTGACAGGGCTGCAACGAATCACTCTTGGCCATTTAATAAGCACGGTCAGTCTTTTTCCGTATTTATTGTCGGCCCAAAGCAGTTTTAGTTATAGGGCTATTTGTATAAAACTCCATTATGCTTAAGCCAGCCATCTTCGTGTTGACCTGCAGGATCATGATGTGTCCAGTGAACCACACCACCTTTAGAGTTCCACTCATACTCTCCATAAAACTCGATAGAGTCGCCAGTATTTATTGCATTTATCCTTGGAGCCAAATCAATATTATGGGATATTAAAACCGTCTGACCTGATGACAGCTCAAGAATAAACCTCTGGTGACGAGAACCTTTATTATCGTCGGCTAAAACTTTAATGACTATTCCAGTGTTGCTAACTTGTACATTGCTAGCTCTCGCTTCGTAAGCAGAGGAAATCGACTGCCCACCTGCAAAACTAGAAACAGATAAAGTCGATAAAACTAATATTATTAATAAATTTTTCATATTCAATTATTTCTCATGACCTACAACACATTATTAGATAGAACTCTTTGATATTTCGAAAACGCGACTTTTGTGAAATACGCTTTATCTATAAAAATAGACCTTATAAAAAACCAAAACTTTTCACACTCTGTAATCACGCGACCTCTCCATTTTTGCAATAACGACGCACCTTCCCCGCCCTACCATTTCGTATAGCCGCTCTAAGTTTTCTTTCAAACAGCAGTACACCATCCACAGACATAGCTGTGTCCAATAAGCTTAATGAGGCGAAGTGCTTGGAATTGAAATCGAGAGACTGCAGTCGTACTGAAGAGGTCATCGGCCGTTATCCTTAACTAGCAAGCGCGTCCATAGCGTATAGCTAGCTACATTAGACCATTTTTGGGCTATTTACCTTCGGCCTTTGCAAAATTTAGTTAATTTTTGATGGGATGGGTAAACGAGAGAGAAATCAGAAGGGGTAAAGCACAGCCCCAGGCAAGACACCCGGGGCTGCTTCAAAGCAACTTACTTAACTTTCGGGTCCAGCTCACCAGACTCATAGCGCTGATACATCAACTCCAGGTTGATGGGCTTGATCTTGCTGGCCTGGCCAGCACATCCGAAGGCTTCGTAACGAGCTACGCAAATATCTGTCATGGCTACCATGGTGGCCTGCAGGAATTTGCGTGGGTCGAATTCGGCCGGGTTCTGGGCCATGAAGCGACGCACTGCGCCGGTGCTTGCGAGGCGTAGGTCGGTGTCGATGTTTACTTTACGCACACCGTGTTTGATGCCTTCAACAATTTCCTCAACCGGTACACCGTAGGTTTCGGGAATCTCGCCACCGAATTCATTGATTACTTTCAGCCACTCCTGGGGTACGGAGCTGGAGCCGTGCATTACCAGGTGGGTGTCTGGGATGCGGGCGTGGATGGCTTTGATCTGGTTGATGGCCAGAATGTCGCCCGTGGGTGGACGGGTGAACTTGTATGCGCCGTGGCTGGTACCGATGGCGATGGCCAATGCGTCTACGTGGGTTTTCTTCACGAAGTCCGCGGCTTCTTCCGGGTCGGTCAGCATCTGGCTCATGTCCAGAGTGCCTTCTGCGCCAATGCCGTCTTCTTCACCGGCCTGGCCGGTTTCCAGAGAGCCCAGACAGCCCAGCTCACCTTCTACAGAAACGCCACAGGCGTGGGCCATTTCTACGGTGCGGCGGGTTACGTCTACGTTGTAGTCGTAGTCCATAGGCGTTTTGCCGTCTTCGCCCAATGAGCCGTCCATCATTACAGAGCTGAAGCCCAACTGGATGGAGCGCTGGCAAATTGCCGGGCTGGTGCCGTGATCCTGGTGCATTACCACCGGGATGTGTGGCCATTCTTCAATGGCGGCGAGAATCAGGTGGCGCAGGAAGGGGGCTCCGGCGTATTTGCGGGCGCCTGCAGAGGCCTGAACAATAACCGGGGAATCGGTTTTGTCGGCGGCTTCCATGATGGCGCGCATCTGTTCCAGGTTGTTTACGTTAAAGGCTGGCACACCGTAACCGTGCTCGGCGGCGTGATCCAGCATTTGCCGCAGCGAAATCAGGGCCATTTGGTTGTCTCCTTGGTTTTAGCTTTTAAAGTGTCAGTTTCAAAATTGTTTGGAACGAATGCTTACGCGCCGCGCTCTTCCAGTACGGCTACGGCTGGCAGCACTTTGCCTTCCACAAACTCCAGGAAGGCGCCACCACCGGTGGAAATATACGAGATCTTGTCAGCTATGCCGTATTTGTCAACGGCGGCCACTGTGTCTCCGCCACCGGCCAGTGAGAAGGCGTCGCTTTCGGCGATGGCTTCGGCCAGGGTTTTGGTGCCGTTTCCAAACTGTTCAAACTCGAACACGCCTACCGGGCCATTCCACAGAATGGTTTTGGCGCTCTTGAGCAATTCGGCGAATTGGCCGGCGGTTTGAGGGCCTGCGTCGAGAATCATGTCGTCTTCAGTAACGTCTTCAATGTTCCGAACAGTGGCGGTGGCGTTTTCTGAAAACTCACTGGCCACCACTACGTCGACCGGCAGGGGGATGTTTACGCGGGAAGCGATGTCTTTGGCAGTGTCCAAGAGTTCATGTTCGCACAGGGATTTACCTACCGGGTGGCCGGCTGCGGCCAGGAAGGTGTTGGCGATGCCGCCGCCGACAATAATCTGATCACACACTTTTTCCAGCGCGTTAAGTACGTCGAGCTTGGTGGACACTTTAGCGCCACCAACAATCGCGACTACTGGCTTGGCCGGGTTATCCAGAGCTTTGCCAAGAGCTTCCAGCTCTGCCGCCAGCAATGGGCCTGCGCAGGCTTCCGGTGCAAAGCGTGCAACACCGTGGGTAGATGCCTGAGCGCGGTGGGCTGTGCCGAAGGCGTCCATCACGTAAACATCGCACAGGGCTGCGTATTGCTTGGCCAGGGTTTCGTCGTCTTTCTTCTCGCCTTTGTTGAAGCGAACGTTTTCGAACAGAACCACTTCGCCGTCTGCTACTTCAACACCACCGAGGTAATCTTTAATCAGGCGCACTTCCTGGCCCAAGGCTTTGGTGAGGTGGTCTGCAACTAGCTTGAGGGAGGAGGCTTCGTCGTACACGCCTTCTTCCGGGCGGCCCAGGTGAGACATCAACATCACTTTGGCGCCAGCGTCTCTGGCTGCCTTGATGGTTGGCAGGGAGGCGCGGATGCGGGCATCGCTGGAAATCACGCCGTTCTTTACCGGCACGTTGAGGTCTTCGCGGATCAGAACCCGCTTGCCAGCGAGGTTCAGGTCGGTCATTTTCTTAATGGCCATGATCTGGGTTCCGTTAATTCAATTAATTGGCAAAGAGTTTAAAGCCGGGATAGCCAGCTTTGGCTTACATCCAGCATGCGGCTGGCAAATCCCCATTCGTTATCAAACCAGCATAACACTTTCACCATGGTGCCCCGGGTTACGCGGGTTTGGCCGCCATCAACTACGCCGGAATGGGAATCATGGTTGAAGTCAGAGCTGGCCAGCAGTTCGTCGGTGTATCCGAGTATGCCTTTTAGCGGGCCATCTGCTGCTGCTTTCAACACACGGTTTACCGAGGGTACGTCGGTGGCTTCTCGCACGTTGAACACCATGTCGATGGCCGACACGTTCATGGTGGGCACGCGCAATGCCACTGAGCTGAAGCGGCCTTCCATGTGCGGAAGCAAACGTTCAACGCCCCGCGCCAGCCCGGTATCTACCGGCACTATGTTGTGCAGCGCGCTTCGGGTAAGCCGCAAATCCTGCTGGTGGTAGGCATCAATCACCGGCTGGTCGTTCATGGCGGCGTGGATGGTGGTGGTACTTCCCTGCTCCACGCCAAAGGCTTTATCCAACACGGTTATCACTGGCACCAGGCAGTTGGTGGTGCAGGAACCTGCCGCCACTATGCGGTCGTCTGCGGTGATTTCCGTTTCGTTAATGCCAAACACCACGGTGCGGTCGACGTCTGATTCAGCCGGTTGGGAGAACAGCAGCCGCTTGGCACCGGCCTGAAGGTGCAATTCAGCCGTGGCCCGGTCTGAATAGGAACCAGAGCACTCTAACACCAGATCGACATCCAGCTCTTTCCACGGCAGTTCTATCGGATCTGCATGGCGCAGTATGCGGATAGGATCACCGTTGATGATCAAATCCTGCTCCTGCACGGCAATGCTTCCGGTGAACCGGCCGTGGGTGGAATCGTAGCGGGTCAGGTGTGCAATGGTGTCGATATCAGAAAGCTCGTTAATCGCGACCACCTGAAGGTGATCGCGAAAACCGTTTTCGTACAGTGCACGCAACACGCACTGGCCAATACGGCCATACCCGTTGATGGCAATACGAAAGGGCACGGAGTCTGTCATCAGGCGTCCAGCAGCTCTGCAGACACTTCCAGGATGTTCTCCACGGTAAAGCCGAACTCCTTGAACAGCTCGCCGGCAGGTGCCGATTCACCGAAGGTGGTCATGCCCACAATGCGACCGTCCAGGCCAACGTACTTGTACCAGTAATCTGCAATCGCCGCTTCGATAGCAATGCGGTTGGTGACTTCCAGTGGCAGCACTTGCTGCTTGTACTCGGCGCTCTGGGCATCGAATACATCGGTGGATGGCATGGAAACAACCCGTACCTTTTTGCCCTGCTCGCGCAGCTTGGCAGCCGCATCTTGCGCCAGGCCCACTTCGGAGCCGGTGGCAATCAGGATGAGATCCGGAGTGCCTTCGCTGTCAGACAGTACGTAAGCGCCTTTGGCCACGTCGGCCAACTGCTGTGCATCACGAGCCTGAGCTGGCAGGTTCTGACGGGAGAATACCAAAGCACTGGGGCCATCTGTACGCTCAAGAGCGGCTTTCCAGGCGACGGCAGATTCTACTGCGTCGGCCGGGCGCCAGGTGCTCATGTTGGGTGTGGTGCGCAGGCTGGCCAGCTGTTCGATCGGCTGGTGTGTTGGGCCATCTTCGCCAAGACCAATAGAATCGTGGGTGAATACATAAATGGAACGCTGCTTCATCAGTGCGGCCATGCGCACGGCGTTGCGGCAGTATTCCATGAAGATCAGGAAGGTTGCGCCGTAGGGCACGAAGCCGCCGTGCAGAGCAACACCGTTCATGATGGCTGCCATGCCGAATTCACGAACGCCGTAATAAACGTAGTTGCCGCTGGCGTCTTCTTTAGTCAGACCTTTGGTGCCACCCCAGATAGTGAGGTTGGAGCCGGCCAGGTCGGCCGAGCCGCCCAACAGTTCTGGTAGCATTGGGCCGTAGGCGTTCAGGGTGTTCAGGGACGCCTTACGGCTGGCGATGGTTTCGCTCTTGTCCTGACATTCCTGAATGTACGCCTGGGCTTTTTCAGAGAAGTCGGCAGGCAGGTCACCCGCCATGCGGCGCTTCAGTTCCGCGGCCAGTTCTGGCTCGGCCTTTTCATAGGCTGCGAAGGTTTCGTTCCACGCGCTTTCAGCGCTGGCGCCTTTGTCTTTGGCATTCCAGGCTGCGTAGATGTCGGCTGGCACTTCAAACGGGCCGTGGGTCCAGCCCAGTGCTTCGCGGGTCAGTGCAATTTCGTCATCACCCAGGGGTGCGCCGTGGGAAGATTCGCTGCCCTGCTTGTTGGGGGAGCCAAAACCGATAACGGTTTTGCAGCAGATCAGTGTTGGCTGATCGGTATTCGCACGCGCCTTCTCAACCGCTGCGCGAACGGCTTCGCCATCGTGGCCATCGACATTCGGGATTACCTGCCAGCCGTAAGACTCAAAACGCTGGGGGGTGTTATCAGTAAACCAGCCCTCGATCTTGCCATCAATGGAGATGCCGTTGTCGTCGTAGAACATGATCAGCTTGCCAAGGCCCAAAGTGCCGGCAAGCGAGGACACCTCGTGGGAGATACCTTCCATCAAGCAACCGTCGCCCAGGAAAGCGTAGGTGTAGTGATCTACTACGTTATGGCCAGGGCGGTTGAACTGCGCCGCCAGCGTTTTCTCTGCCAATGCAAAACCTACCGCGTTGGCAATGCCCTGCCCCAATGGGCCGGTGGTGGTTTCTACGCCCGGGGTGTAACCGTATTCCGGGTGGCCCGGGGTTTTGGAGTGCAGCTGCCGGAAGTTCTTGATGTCTTCAATGGAAACGTCGTAACCGCTCAGGTGCAGCAGTGAATACTGCAGCATGGAGCCGTGGCCGTTGGAAAGCACGAAACGGTCGCGGTTGGCCCACTCGGGGTTGGCCGGGTTGTGGCTCAAATAATCGTTCCACAGTACCTCGGCGATATCCGCCATACCCATGGGCGCACCCGGATGGCCAGATTTAGCTTTCTGAACCGCATCCATGCTCAGCGCGCGAACGGCGTTGGCGAGATCTTTACGAGAGGGCATTTACATTTCTCCAATGTTTTTCAAGGAAGTAAGTAACAAACCAGTGCTTTTCAAAGGGCAATAAAAAGCTGCTTAAAAATAAGGCGCGTATTTTCGCCGATTAGGGTGTGCCGGGGCAAATCGGTGTACCTCTTATCTCGGGTTATTCGGTTGGGAATTACCGAAAGAGACTGATTTCAAAGAATGATAAATCTATATCAAAAAACTTTGATATGCCTATTGATTGAGCGCCCCAACCCCCTTACACTCCGCAACCATGACAAGTTTAAGCACGCACTCTCACCAAATATCCTCCGTGGACGTTCTTGCCCCGATCTTCAAGGCAAGCGGCGACCCGTTGCGCTTAGAGGTACTGCGGGTGTTGCGCCGGGATACGTTTGGCGTGCTGGAACTGAGCCAGTTGTTCGATATGCGCCAGTCCGGCATGAGCCATCACCTGAAAGTGATGCATAAGGCCGGGCTTGTAGAGCCCCAGCGCGAAGGCAACGCAATTTTTTACCGTCGCCCGCTGCACCTGGACAACGACAAGCCGACAGACCTGACCATTCGGCAGATTTTTGAAGCAGTGGATCGCGCGCCTTTGCCCGCGCACCTGCAGGAGAAAATTGAGTCCATCCGTGATCAGCGTGCGGATCAGTCGCAGGCGTTCTTTTCCCGGCACTCGGAGCAGTTTCGGGAGCAGCAGGAACTGATTGCGGCATTTGACCTGTACGCCGGGCCTGTAGCGGACATGATTCGCAAGCGCACCAAGAAAAAACAGTGGCAAACCGCGCTGGAAATCGGCCCGGGCGAAGGTGGCTTTTTGCCGGTGCTATCCGAACTTTGCGAACACGTTGTGGGCCTGGACAACAGCCGGGACATGCTCGCCAAGGCAACTCGCACCTGCATTGATGAGCGCCTGAACAACGTTGATTTGATTGAAGGTGTAACCGACACCCTGCTGGCCCGAGGGGATGCGTTTGATCTTGTGGTGGCCAACATGGTGCTGCACCACGTACCCAGCCCGGCAGATATTTTTCTGGACGCGGCAGCTCTGATGAACAATGGCGGCTGCTTGATGATCAGCGACCTGTGTCGGCACGATCAAATTTGGGCGAAAGAAAACTGCGGTGACCTGTGGCTTGGTTTTGAGCCGGAAGAGCTGACCGCCTGGGCAACAGCGGCGGGCCTGAAGGCCGGTGAGCAGCTGTTTATAGGCTTGCGAAACGGCTTCCAGATTCAGGTAAGAGAGTTCTGGAAAACCCAGTTGCCGCTGAGATAACTGAATACGAATCAAACCCTGATATTCCGTCCTCTGGAGTGGAATATCAAAAAACTTTGATATTGGCGTACGTAGTAGTACTTACACACCTCGAACCAAAACAAATAACTCAGCCGGCGCCTGCAGCAGCATCCAGCCACCGGCAAGATTTCGAAACGCTCACAAAGGAGCAACGCTATGTCTGACTACAACATCTTCACCTCCGAATCGGTCTCTGAAGGCCACCCGGATAAACTCGCCGACCAAATCTCCGATGCGGTTCTGGATTCCATTCTTATGGAGGATCCCCACGCCCGCGTTGCTTGCGAGACTATGGTGAAAACCGGCGTTGCTATCGTTGGCGGTGAAATCACCACCAGCGCCTGGGTTGACCTGGAAGATTTGGTTCGCGGTGTTATCAAAGACATTGGCTACACCTCCTCAGATGTGGGCTTCGACGCCGACACCTGCGGCATCATCAACATCATCGGTAAACAGTCTGTTGATATCGCCCAGGGCGTTGACCGCCAGAAGCCAGAAGATCAAGGCGCGGGCGACCAGGGCCTGATGTTCGGCTACGCCAGCAACGAAACCGAAGTGCTGATGCCTGCACCGATCACCTTCGCGCACCGCCTGGTAGAGCGCCAGGCCGAAGCCCGCAAAACCGGCGTGCTGCCTTGGCTGCGCCCGGATGCAAAAAGCCAGGTAACCTGCCGCTACGAAAACGGCCAAGTTGTAGGCATTGATGCGGTTGTTCTCTCAACCCAGCACGACCCGGACGTTAGCCAGGCGGATCTGAAAGAAGCCGTAATGGAGCTGATCGTGAAGAACGTGCTGCCTGCAGAATTGCTGCACAAGGGCACCCAGTTCCACATCAACCCAACTGGCAAGTTCGTTATCGGCGGCCCCGTTGGCGACTGCGGCCTGACCGGCCGTAAGATCATCGTAGACACCTACGGCGGCATGGCTCGCCACGGTGGCGGTGCTTTCTCCGGCAAAGACCCCTCAAAGGTTGACCGTTCTGCTGCCTACGCCGGCCGCTACGTTGCCAAAAACATCGTTGCTGCTGGTCTGGCCGACAAGTGCGAGATTCAGGTGTCCTACGCCATCGGCGTGGCACAGCCAACGTCTATCTCCGTAAACACCTTCGGCACTGGCAAAATTGGCGACGACAAAATCATCGAACTGGTCCGCCAGCACTTCGATCTGCGTCCTTACGCAATCACCAACATGCTCGACCTGCTGCATCCCATGTACCGGGCCACAGCAGCCTATGGCCACTTCGGCCGCGAGCCGGAAGAAATTACCGTTGCCGGCAAGACGTTCACGACATTCCCATGGGAAAAGACGGATCGTGCAGATGCCCTTAAAGACGCTGCTGGTATCTAAACCATTTTCAGGCGTATGAACCTTCTCATGCGCCTAAACAGAACTGACTGGAGAACATCCATGAGCAACTTCGACGACTATAAAGTACGCGACATTTCCCTGGCAGATTGGGGCCGTAAAGAAATTAAAATCGCTGAAGGCGAAATGCCAGCCCTGATGGCACTGCGCGAGAAGTACAAAGCAGAGCAGCCACTGAAAGGCGCCAACATCATGGGCTGCATCCACATGACCATCCAAACCGCCGTCCTGATCGAAACACTGATTGAGCTGGGCGCTGGCGTTCGCTGGTCATCGTGCAACATCTTCTCCACCCAGGATCAGGCTGCTGCGGCCATCGCTGCCCAGAACATTCCTGTGTTCGCCTGGAAAGGCGAGACCGACGAAGAATACGAATGGTGCCTTGAGCGCACGATTGGTGCCGACGTAGAAGGCTGGGAACCCAACATGATCCTGGACGACGGCGGCGACCTGACTGCCCTGCTCCATGATAAGTACCCGGAAATCCTGGCCAACTGCCACGGCGTGACCGAAGAGACCACCACGGGCGTACACCGCCTGCAGGAAATGCTGCGCGACGGCACTTTGAAAGTTCCGGCTATCAATGTGAACGATGCCGTTACCAAGTCCAAGAACGACAACAAGTACGGCTGTCGTCACAGCCTTAACGATGCCATCAAGCGCGGCACTGACCACCTGATGGCCGGTAAAAAAGCCCTGGTGATTGGTTACGGTGATGTGGGCAAAGGCTCCGCCGCTTCACTGCGCCAGGAAGGCATGATTGTGAAGGTAACCGAAGCTGATCCTATCTGTGCCATGCAGGCCTGTATGGACGGCTACGAGGTTGTTTCCCCGTACATCAATGGCGTGAACACTGGCACCGAGGCTGGTATCGACAGAGCCCTGCTGCAGAACACCGACATTCTGGTCACCACCACCGGCAACATGAACGTGTGCGATGCGCACATGCTCAAGGCTCTGAAATCCGGCGCAGTTGTGTGCAACATCGGTCACTTCGATAACGAGATTGATACTGCCTTCATGCGCAAGAACTGGGAATGGGACGAAGTTAAGCCTCAGGTTCACGTGATCTACCGTGACAAGGCTGTAAACGACCACCTGATCCTGCTTTCCGAAGGCCGCCTGGTAAACCTCGGCAACGCGACGGGGCACCCGTCACGCATCATGGATGGCTCTTTTGCCAACCAGGTTCTGGCGCAGATGTACCTGTTCGAGCGTAAGTTCGCAGATCTGCCGGAAGACGCCCGCGAGAAAGGCATCTACGTTCAGGTTCTGCCAAAGAAGCTCGACGAAGAAGTGGCCCTCGCCATGGTTGAAGGTTTTGGTGGCGTAATCACCAAGATGACCCCGGAACAGGCGCAATACATCGGTGTACCGGTCGAAGGCCCGTACAAGCCAGAAAGCTACAAGTACTAATCGGGTAACAAGATGCAATCCCAGAAGCAATTTAAACGCCGCTTCAGCTTTGAGTTTTTCCCGCCCAAGACCGACTTGGGCAAGGAAAAGCTTCAGGTTGTACGCGACCAGCTCGCCGAGGTGAATCCGGACTTTTTCTCGGTCACCTTCGGTGCGGGCGGTTCCACGCGGGACCGCACTATCGAAACCGTGGTTGACCTTCACAAGCAAGGCATTTCAACAGCGCCACACCTCTCCTGCGTCGGCGGTACGCGGGCAGAGATTGCCGAACTGCTGGATGTGTATAAAGAGAACGGCATCAACCGGATTGTCGCCCTTCGGGGTGACATGCCTTCCGGCATGGGGGCATCCGGCGAGATGCGTTACGCCAACGAGCTGGTTGAGTTTATCCGTGAGCACAGCGGCGATCACTTCAACCTGGAGGTAGCGGCCTATCCGGAGTTTCACCCGCAGGCACGTAACGCTGAAGAAGATCTGAAAAACTTCGCCCGCAAGGTGGAGGCTGGTGCCAACAGCGCCATTACTCAGTACTTCTTCAATCCGGAGAGCTATTTCTATTTCATCGATCGGTTGGAAAAGCTCGGGGTCACCATTCCTGTGGTGCCGGGCATTATGCCCATCGTGAACTTCTCAAGCCTGGTGCGTTTCTCTGATATGTGCGGTGCCGAAATACCGCGCTGGATTCGCAAGCAGCTTGAAGCCTACGGCGACGACACAGCCAGCATTCGCAAGTTCGGTGAGGAAGTGATCACGGATATGTGCGAGAAGCTGTTGAAAGCCGGAGCACCGGGGTTGCACTTCTATACCCTGAACCAGGCTGAGCCAAGCATCAGTATCTGGAAAAACCTGGGTATCAGTGAACGAGAAAGAATTTCTTTCTGAAGCTCTGCCTTCTTCTACCCCCTCTCCCCAGCCCTCTCCCACAAGGGGAGAGGGAGTAAAGACCAAACTGCCACGCACCACACGTCGATGGGAGTATAGCCCCTCTCCCCTTGCGGGAGAGGGGTTGGGGAGAGGGGGCGTTTTACCCTCCAAGCATTTGATTTCCGGCGCTCACCTGAGTCATAGTCTAAAGTGTACGTGATGCAGTTCCACTAATGCTCCCCGGGCGGCACGGTCATCAACAGTGAACCTCCCGGCTTGCCTTATCCGGCAAATGGAGCCCCAATAAGAAATAAAGGAGAAAGCATGAGCACGAAATGGCTGAAAACACTGGGGACAGGCCTGGCCCTCACCATCGCAGCTAGCACCGTAAGCGCAGAAACTCTGCGAGTGGCTACCGACCCCAGCTTTGTTCCGTTTGAGATGCTGGATCAGGAAACCGGTGAGATGATCGGCTTCGACATGGAAATCATCGCCGAAGTATCCAAGCGTGCCGGCTTTGATTACAAGCTCAACACCATGGACTTCAACGGCATTATTCCTGCCCTGCAAACAGGCAACGTGGATATCGCCATTGCCGGCATCACCATAACCGACGAGCGTGAAAAGATCGTTGATTTCTCCGACCCGTATTACGACTCTGGCCTGAGAATCCTGATTCGCCAGAACAACAACGACGTAACAGAAATCTCTGATCTTGAAGGCCTGAAAGTTGGCTCCAAGATTGGCAGCACCAGTTACGATTTCCTGAAGAAAAACCTGGATAAAAACGACGGCGTCACGCCCTATCCGGGTAGCTCAGACATGTACATGGCATTGATGTCAGGTGCAGTAGATGCAGTATTCTACGACGCCCCGAACGTTGGCTACTTCGCCAGCACCAAGGGCAAAGGCAAGGTAAAAACCGTCGGCGAGCTTTACGAAGGCCAGCAGTATGGCATCGCGCTGAAAGACGGCAGTGAGTGGGTTGACGAGGTCAACGAGGCCCTCGCTTCAATGAAAGAAGACGGAACCTACAAAACCATTTACGAAAAGTGGTTTGGCCCAATGCCAGAAGGCAAATAAAGCCTGAAGGGCCGCCAGGCCCTTTGTTCTGTAGCGCCGGAGCTAATTGCTCCGGCGACTTCTGCCCCCAACCCCTGCGGAGACGCACACTGTGGATTCCCAGTTCCAATTCGACTGGCAAGCGGCCATCAACTCCATTCCCTTCCTTATCAAGGGGATTCCCTACACCCTGATGATTTCCTTTGGCGGCCTAATGATTGGCTTCGCTCTGGGTATCATCTTTGGCTTGCTGAGCATCAATAAAAAGTGGTTTCTGAAATGGCCTGCAACGGCCTATATCGAAATCTTCCGTGGCACCCCGATTCTTGTTCAGGTTCTGTTTATTTTTTACGGCCTGCCAGATCTGATCGGAGGTCCGATCGATCCTCTTACCGCGGGCATTGCCGCGATTGCGTTGAACTCAGGCGCTTATATTTCTGAAGTGGTACGCGGTGGCGTTCAATCCATCGACAAAGGCCAGGCAGAAGCCGGGCTTTCTCTGGGCTTGTCCCGCACTCAGACATTCTGGTCGATCATCTGGCCACAAGCCTTCCGGCGCATGATTCCGCCGCTTGGTAACCAAGCCATTGTAAGCATCAAGGACACCTCTTTGTTCTCGGTTATTGGCGTGGGCGAACTCGTTCGTCAGGGCCAGGTTTACATTGCCAGTACCTTCACCGCCTTTGAGGTGTATTTCGTGGTCGCGATTATGTATCTGGCCATCACCCTCTCTCTGTCCCTGATTCTCCGCCTGGTTGAACGGCGCGGACTGGCCTCTGTCTGAAGGAACTTGACCCATGAATCACATTGTACAAATGAAGGGCATGAACAAGTACTTCGGCAAACTGCATGTCCTTAAAGAAATCGATTTAACCGTAGAACAAGGCGAAGTGGTGGTGATTATCGGCGCCAGTGGCTCCGGCAAATCCACACTGATCCGCTGTGTGAACGGTCTGGAAGAGTTTGAATCCGGCCATCTGGAAGTAGATGGTCAGGCGCTTGCTCCGAAAGGCGGCAATCAGCAGGTTCTTTCGGAAATCCGTAAAGAAGTGGGCATGGTGTTCCAGCAGTTCAATCTGTTCCCTCATCTCACGGTGAAGAAGAACATCATGCTGGCGCCCCAGAAAGTAAAGAACACGCCCCAGGTTGTGGCGAACGCTACGGCTGAGCGCTTACTGGAGCGAGTGGGCATTGGCAGTCAGGCTGACAAATTCCCCAGCCACCTCTCTGGTGGTCAGCAACAGCGAGTTGCCATCGCCCGCGCCTTGGCCATGGAGCCACGCCTGATGCTGTTCGACGAACCCACCTCGGCGCTGGACCCGGAAATGATCGGTGAAGTGCTCGACGTAATGCGTGAACTGGCCAGAGAAGGCATGACCATGATGGTGGTCACCCACGAAATGGGCTTCGCCCGGGAAGTGGCCGACCGTGTGATCTACATTCACGAAGGCCAGATTGTGGAGGAAGGCAAGCCAGACGACGTGTTTGATAATCCTCAGAATGAACGCACTCAGGCGTTTTTATCGAGGGTGCTGGTGCGCTAGGCTATAGCGAAAAAGCCCCCGATTCGGGGGCTTTTTTATTTGAATCAAACCCCGCATTTGCCTGCTTAGTTTGTACTTTCGACAAATGATGACGTGCAGCCTTCCCAAACACCAGCAAACAAAAGGCAACCTGCAGTAAAAATGTTCCACCCATAGAAACAAGGAACACCACAATGGGGATATCGCCGAACACCATCATGAACCCCTGATACGCATAGGCCCCAACGGCGAGATAGAGCACTGCTGTGACTAAAGCCGCCGATATGATCAGAGCGCAAACATTAACGGCGACTGACAGAATCCAGTTTTCCGAACGGGTGGGCGCCCGCTTTAACGTGGACACCGAAATCATCATAGCGCCATAGGCAGCGCCCATCATTAGACCAATTTGGGCACCAGATGGGATTTCGAGATTGAACACATGAGTAATTGTGACTGCAAGTAACTGAATGGCTGCGTACAAGCCAGAAAAGTTGAGAATGGTTCTGATAATCATTGTGAAGCCTCCTTGCTTCTTTGGTTTCTACTACGGAAATTCTAATCACCGCCCATTAGCCCACATTAGATATCACGGAGAGCAGTCCGATTGGCAGGTTCCGGTATATGAAAAGGACCATACACTCATTGCCCGAGCCCAGGTCCTTCGGCATAGTGGTGACACTCTTAATCAACGGCACTATCCAACCTGACAGGCGGCATAGCACCTTTATCAATGTAATACTGAGTCTGCACATCGTATCCGGATGTGTCACCCTCGGCCGTTTGAGCCGGAGAACTGGCCACAATCGGCACAGCAAAGCCACTATCCTGGGCATTTACACAATCCGTACATGATGCTCGCCACCACGCCAACGCCTCTCCTTTTCCAGAAAAGCCGACTATAAAATAGTGCCGGTATGCTGGCGTGGAATAACGATCAAACCATGTACTCAAAGATTTTTCGAATCCTTCTGGCATCGATAGCAATGTCTCATGAAACTTCCCGGTTCGATGAGAGAACCAACGAGCTTCAACATACTCCGGCGCAGAGGAGGGCCCCATAACAACTCTTCCGCCGGTGGGCGGCGTTTGATCATAGCCATAACTTATTGCACCTGCTGGCACTCTTCGATCCCCATTTAGCGTAACTTCCTCAACCCAAACCGGCCAGCCAGAAGGTCCACCAGCGACGATGATCGAATACGCATAGGTTTTTGGCTCTGACATGCATCCAATCATGGCGCCAATGATCGCAAATACTAGGAACGAGCGAATAATCCCGGCCATTGCTATACGGCGACCTTTTGTTGCGATGTCATAGAGAACCGATTTAAAAATACCCGTCTAACCCCAGACTTCTCTTGGTCTTTCATCAGAGCATCTTGGTAATCGCACTTGCGATAAGCACGCTCCCAACCATCAGATAAAGAAAAAGCACTGGTATCACCACCCATGCTTGCCAGAGCCTCGGTATAGGAACATTTGGATTCCCAAGCAAAGATGCCCTTTGCTTAAAAAAGGAACCGGGGAAACTTCGCAGCACGAGGTACGCAAATACGTTACTACTTCTGAAAAAACGACCGACCACTCGTCCCTGCCAAAACATTCTTGCAGCTTCGATGCCGCCCGAATCAGTGGCCACGCGATCTTCGATTAGAGCTGCGTATCGAAACCCAATAGTGACAATAATAGGTAGAGGTATCAGGCCCAAAAAAAGGCTGGCGAAGCCTATGTATGCCACGATGACAAGGCTGTCGTCAGTCATCACTTCGCACCTCGTATATCAACGCCCCCAAGTCGGCGCCAGCATCCCCTACCACCTGCCCTCCAACCGCACTCCGTTCTCGACGAAACGAGCAGCACCAGAAACTTTTGTATAATTCGTGCCATACCCCGGAATACCACCCACGCCCGAAGCCTTCCAATCCTGGACGGTTCGCTTCGTTGATATCCCCAGTACCTTCTTTAGCTTCGGGTTATCATCTAGCGACATTCCTTTTCTGACGACTTTACCAAACGTGAAGTCCAGCTTCGTAAACAAACGTTGGCGCTGCTCAAAGAACTCCGGATGGCTCAGCTTTCCATGCTTTCGGAAGGTCTCCTGGTGCATGACCTCCTGGCTTACCTGCAGGGCAACACTCGGTTGCTTAATCCAGGATTGAGACGTTCATAATTATCCGGTTTAGCAGACGCATCGCCATGGATCTACATCAACTCCCAATAACCACCGACCCAGTACCAATCGTCACACCACCACACGTAATAGCCCCGCCGGTTACAGCGGCAGGCATTCCATTGATGAGCACAGTGCCAGACCCAGCTGCTATAGCCCGAGGATGTGGAGGATGTTTCGGTTTGGAGTGCGGCGCCAGTGGATCGCCCACACGGGCTACTGGCTTGCCATCAATCAGTACATCGGGGGAGCTGGCGAGTACCGGTGTGGGAGGGAAGCCCTGGTGGTCAGAGCCCAAGTCTCCGAGAAGCACTACTGGTTTGCTCATATCGCATCCTTTGCGTTGTTTTCATCCGTGATCGCGCATTATAGCAATTGTTGTATGGTTTCGTACTCACGCTCTATTTTGGCGTGTGAGTCGTCTCTCAGAAATGCTGCGATCTTCTTGCCCACCAGCGGCACATCGCAGCGCACACTCAGGGTTACATGATTGGTACAGGTGTCACCTGAGCCTTCCAGCTTCATCATGCCTTTGATTTTTGCCGGCACACCTTCAACGTGAACACGGAATTCGCAATGCCATTCACTGTCACTTTTGCGAAACCAGTGTTCTTCCTGCCGAACGTGATTCCACTCGCGATGAAAATGAGAGAGAAAGCCTGGCACCTCCATTGAGGATGTCATCTGTCGCTCAACAACCAGTTTTGCTGTGGATTCGCTATTCTCCAGCTCCGCCACACGCACATTGCGGGAGCCCAACAAGGCGTTTTTCTCAAGGATATGATCCTCGCTGAAGAAGGCCCCGAGCACTCGCTCAATGCCTGCCTGATATGGGTGGGTTAATTGAACTTCCATCGTATACGCACCTCTGTTTTATTATGCGGGAATTGTCAGGGGGCAGCCTGGTGCGTGCATTGGCCTATCGGTCGATAAGCATTAGCATAGTAGTCAGTTGTCGCTGTTAACTGTATTATTGCTCAAGGTTAACAGCCGGCACATTACTTGTTCAGAACCATCGCCTTACCGGAGACTCTCTATGCGCAATGCCGACCTCATCGCCCGCGGCCTTAAATCCGTTTGGCATCCCTGCACCCAGATGAAAGACCACGAAACCATTCCTCTGGTGCCCATCAAGCGCGGCGAAGGTGTTTGGTTGGAGGATTTTGAAAACAACCGGTTTATCGACGCAGTCAGCTCTTGGTGGGTTAACCTTTTTGGCCACGCCAACCCCAGAATAAACGCCGCCATCAACAAGCAAATTAATGAGTTGGAGCATGTCATCCTGGCAGGCTTTACCCACGAGCCTGTGGTCAATCTGTCTGAAAGGCTGATCGAAGTAACTCCTGATGGACTGAATAAATGCTTTTACGCTGACAATGGATCGTCAGCCATTGAGGCTGCGCTCAAGATGAGCTTTCATTTCTGGAAGAATCAGGGCAAACCCAGCAAAAAGAATTTTGTGAATTTGAGCAACAGTTATCACGGCGAAACCCTGGGTGCTTTGGCATTGGGCGATGTGGCTTTGTACAAGGACACCTACCAGCCTCTTTTGATGGAAGTTCTGACGGCACCCTCACCCGACGCCTACAACAAGGAAGAAGGCGAAACCGACGAAGCTTACGCGCTGCGCCAGTTTGAGGCCATGGAGAAGCTGCTGGAAGAAAAGCACGAAGAAATCTGTGCCGTTGTGGTGGAGCCTCTCATTCAGTGCGCCGGCGGCATGCGCATGCATCACCCGATTTACCACACGAAATTGCGCGAAGCGTGTGACCGCTACGGTGTGCATTTGATTGCGGATGAAATCGCCGTCGGTTTTGGCCGCACCGGCACCCTGTTCGCCTGCGAGCAATCTGGAATCACTCCGGACTTCATGTGTCTTTCCAAAGGCCTGACTGCTGGCTACCTGCCACTCTCCGTAGTGCTGACCACCGATACCGTTTACAACGCATTTTACGACGATTACGAAACTCTGAAAGCCTTTCTGCACAGCCACAGCTACACCGGAAACCCCATTGGCTGTGCCGTGGCACTGGCCACTCTCGACATCTTCCGGGATGATAACGTTATTGAAAACAATCGCAGACTCTCGACCTGCATGGCTGATTCCGTCGCTCACCTTGCTGATCACCCCAATGTGGGTGATATCCGCCAGCACGGAATGACGCTGGCGATAGAAATGGTGAAAGACAGGGTCTCGAAGACCCCCTTCCCCTGGCAGGAGCGCCGGGGTGTTCGGGTTTATCAGCACTCTCTCACGCGTCAGGCCTTGCTTCGTCCCCTGGGTAATGTGGTTTACTTCATGCCGCCTTACGTGATCACTGAAGATCAGATACGCCATCTGGCTCAGGTTGCGACCGAAGGCATCGATATAGCCGTTAGAGACTGATCAAGGTACACACCCATGCGCATCCCCAGAATTTATACTGACTCGCCCTTGAGCGAAGGCTCTCACGCAGATCTGGATGAGAATGCTGCCCAGCATGTCGGCCGGGTGCTGCGCATGCAGCCTGGGCAGGCTTTGAGGCTGTTCAACGGGGATGGCCAGGATTACCCGGCAACCATCACGGAAGCCGGGAAGAAGCGTGTTGAAGTGCTTGTAGCGGCACCCGAGCCCAACCATACCGAATCTCCCTTGCAGATTACCCTTGGACAAACGTTATCCAAAGGTGATCGCATGGATTATGCCATTCAGAAAGCGGTGGAAATGGGGGTGTCGCAAATCGTGCCGCTTACCACTGAGCGTTGTGAAGTAAAGCTAAAAGGCGACCGGGAAGACAAGCGTTTGCGCCAATGGCAGGCGATGGCCATAAGCGCTGCAGAACAATGCGGTCGTGCTCGCATACCGGAGATCCTGCCGGTTATGACCGTGGCGCAATGGCTGGAACACAGCCGTACCTGCGACTTGCGGCTGGTTCTGCATCACCGCACGGAACAGTCGCTGGGCTCTATGGCCAAGCCTGCCAGCGTAGCCCTGATGATCGGGCCCGAGGGAGGCCTCTCCGCTGATGAAATTGCCCAGGCGGAGAAAGACGGGTTCTTGCCTGTGGCTCTCGGTCCGAGAGTGCTTAGAACAGAGACAGCACCCGTTGCCGCCATGGCTTTGTGTCAGTGGCTATGGGGTGACATAGCAAGCTAGATCATTCCGCCATCCCGGACGGGCTATTAGGTCATTGACAGCCGCGCACCTTCCAAACATGCTTCAACCCGCAGACACAAACAAAAAAGCGAGTGCACCCTCCGGATGACAAGCCTGTTAAACAACCCTGAATTCTGGCAATACCTCAGTATTCCCGTTATTGCCGCCCTGATTGGCTGGATCACTAACTGGCTGGCCATCAAAATGACCTTCTTCCCCCTGGAGTTTATTGGCAAACCTCCACTGCTGGGCTGGCAGGGCATCATTCCATCAAAAGCCGAGAAAATGGCCGCCATCGCCGTAGATGCCACCATTTCGAAAATCGGCACTGTGCGGGAAATTTTCGAGCAGATTGACCCAAAGGTACTCGCCGCTCACATTGTCCACTCGGTAGAGCCCCGCATCGAAGAATATGTGGATGAAATGATGCTGCGGGAGTACCCGACATTCTGGGAGAACCTACCCGCTTCCGCTCGAAAAATGGTCTACGACAGGGTTCGCAGGTCCACACCGCAACTCGTGGACAACCTGGTCGACGATATTGCCAACAACATCGAAGATCTGCTCGATATCAAAACCATGACCATCGAAAAATTATCAGCCGACAAACAGCTTCTTAACCGTATTTTCCTCGAGTGCGGCGATGCAGAGTTTCGTTTTATTGTGAATTCCGGCTTCTATTTCGGCTTCCTGTTCGGCCTTATTCAAATGGCTGTCTGGTACGCTTACCAAAGCTGGTGGGTACTGCCGTTTTTCGGTTTGCTGGTGGGCTGGGCAACCAACTGGATTGCACTGAACGTTATTTTCCGGCCGCTCCATGCCAAAAAGATTGGCCCATTCAATATTCAGGGTCTATTCCTCAAACGGCAACCGGAGGTGGCCCAGTCGTTCTGCCACATCATCACCCACGAAATCCTCACGGTTGGCAATATCATCGGCGCCATAATGGAAGGCCCCAAGGGTGATCGCGCACGCAACATGGTGAAAAAACACATCAAACCACTGGTGGATGAAACCGCGGGTATGGGCAAAGCGCTAACCCAAATGGCATTCGGCCCAACCGGCTTTGCCACTTTGAAAAACCAGGTGGGCGAAAAGGCCATCGAGATATCAAAAACATCCTTTAACAACCCGATGTTTCAAACTGACCGAGCCCGGGCGGTTGAGGCCATTATGGTGGAGCGAATGATTGCCCTGTCATCGGAAGAGTTTCAGGATTTGCTCCGCCCGTGCTTCCAGGAAGACGAAATCAAGCTGATTCTTGTGGGCGCATTTCTTGGTTTTTCGGCAGGTGTCTGCCAGCTCATTTTTGTATTCGGTGGGGCAGTGATCTAAATAGTTTACTGGCAGCAACGGTTTGGCCTGTGCAATGCAACAATGGCCCCCTATACTGCAAGTTGCAGGCACGTACAGTTTCACGACTGATTCACTCGGAGGCATTGGATGCCAGGCTTCTTTTCCTGGATAGCAGGATTTTTTAAAACCGAACAACCGTCATCTCCTCCGGCTCCTGAGGCGCGGCTGTTCAATCCTGCGAAAACTGCTGAGCCCACCGAATCAGTCCAGACCGCACATAGCCTGACGATGCAACTTGAAGAAAACCTCTTCTGCTGGCTACTCGATACCGGCCCCTCCAAGCTGCGCGATGAACAATCGTTATCCGAACGCGCTCTTCAAGAGCTCGAATACCGCCTCTCGAACAGAAAAATGAAAGAGCTGCCACGGCAGCCCATGACGCTTCCCATGCTTATGAGAGCGCTATCTGATGAGTCCGGCGACCGGCAGAAGCTGAGTCAGATTATTCTGGGTGACCCCGCCCTCACCAATCAGATACTGCAGATTGCCAACAGCCCTTATTTCCGCACCGGCGATCACACCATTGAATCCGTCGACCAAGCTGTATTCATCCTTGGCATTGATGGTATACGGAACGTGATTTCAGCGGCCGTTATGCGCCCCATGATGGCGGCCCGAAATAGCCGGGAAGCACTGTTTGCCCAGCGTGCCTGGCAATGGGGCCTTACTTGCGCTCGAGCAGCAGAGTTTATAGCAAAACTTCGTGGGGAGGATGCAAGCACATGCTTCACCGTTGGTCTGCTACCGGCACTATCCTATATTACCCTTCGCAGGGAGCTGCAGCATATCTGCAAGGCTCAGCCTGGCGCCGGGGAACCAGATATGGTGTTGATTCGCACAGCGCTGGCACGCTACCAGTGGGTAGCGGCTCAGATGATTGCAAGTGAGTGGGGGCTTCCACCCAAGTACCACGCGTACCTTTTGTCTGCAGAACGCCCAGCGCCGGCTCGGGACGGAGCAACACTGGTGGATGGTATGGTGCTAGGCAGCCGTGAAGTATTGCGCCATGCCCACCAACGCAACCTGCCTGAAGAAGACCTGGAGAAAATCATAAGTCTTAACTCTGAACAGACAGGCCGCGTGCGCGCAGCCTTGAAAGCCGCGCTCAGCGAAGGCGCTCGGGGCTAACTTCTGCGGCAATGCCATTTTTGAGCAAGGCAGCAAACGTGGTGGATTCATTCTCCCGCTCGCCTTTGAGCAATTCAGGGGGAAACACCGGAGGTAGCCGATCAACTACGCGATCCTCGTCATGGCGCACGGCTTTCAGCACATCCCCCACCGTAATAAGGTCCAACGCCCGCCCCGGCACCAACTGATCACCCTGGCGTCCAGCAAGCGTGAGCATGCCGGCACGAATCAGCTTGTCACTTACGCCTCGCGTAACCTCTCCCGGTACTCGTAAGGATTGCTCCAGAACCTCCTGCTGCGGTGCTTTGCCGCCCTCACTGAACGGGCGAGCCACCAGCCACATCATCGCCAAGGCAACCTTTTCCTGAAGCTCCGGAGACAGTTGAACATGACTGCGCTTGGCAACCGAACCCGGGTTTTGCAAGTAGAACGCCAGGCTGGCGCCCAAAAGCAGAATCATCCAGTTCAGGTATATCCAGGTCAGCATGATAATGCCGATCGCAAAGCTGGAGTATATCGCTGCGTACTTGGCAGAACCTGCGACAAACGACGCAAACAACATTCCACCAGCTTGCCAGGAAACCCCGGCCACCAGGCCGCCAATAAACGCATACCGTAGCTTTACGCGGGTGTTGGGCATAAACACATAGACGAAGGTGAAAGCGCCCACTACAAGAAAGAATGGCGTAAAGCGGCTGACGACAAGAATCAGTGTGCCAAACGGCTCAATGGCGATCAGAGTCTGAACAAACGATGAAGAGAAGATCGTCGCGCTTACGCCAATTGCCGACACCATCAAAAGTGGCCCGACCATGATAACGCTCAGGTAGTTACTGAACCTCTGGGCCACGGAACGCATTTCTGGCACCCGCCAGATCATATTGAACGATCGCTCTATTTTCTGCACCAGCGACACCACAGTGTATACAAGCAGCGCCAAGCCCACGGAGCCCAGCACCCCCACCTTCATGTTGTCGACGAAGCCAAGTATGCGCTCCGCCATCTCAACGCCTTCAGGCCCCATGGGCTGAAAGAACTGAAACAGAAAAGGTTCCATGCGCTGATGCACACCCAGCGCTTTCAGCACCGAAAAACTCAAAGCCAGCAGCGGCACAATGCTTAGCAGCGTGGTGTATACCAGGCTCATGGCATGCAGGGTTAACTGGCCGCTGACAACATCACGTATGAGTGCATAAATGGAACGCCCGGCCTTGTATAACAGGGTCCAAGGCCAGGTTTGCGGCGGATTCGGGTTTGCAAGAATCCATGTCTCTGCTGCCTGGAGTCGTTCTTTGAATTGAAAGGAGGCCACTTAACGTCCTGTTTTATCTGATGCAACGAGAAAGTACCCTCAACGGATACGAAACGGAATCAGTATGGCCTACTTTTCTGTTTTAAGGAAAACAGGCTACCAGGAAACCGACTTGTCAGAACCCCGTTTGATGATGGGGGTTTCACCTTCCCAAATCGCCAGGCCAGACGCCAGTTCTGTCAGGGACAACTGGATGTAATACTCCACCTGCTGCTCTTTTCCGACTTTGTGGTTACGCTGGAGAATCTTTCCAGAAAGGCTCAAGTCAGGCGCTTGAAGCGTGCCTTTGCGCTGCACGCCAGACTGATCAAATTCTTCAGAATCACGCAATTCACGCGCCTTCATATTCATTTCATCTTCCGCACCGTTGAGGCCAACAGCGGTAGTGGTCACAACCTTGCCAGAGCGTAGCAATGACACACGAATCTTTTTGGTGAGCTGGTCGGTATCAATGCGCTGCATGGTGTCGTTGGTAATACGGCTTACCACCATGATGTAACGGCTGCCGTCCGGGTTGTTCACGGCACCGCTGGAAAGCATATCCTCTACAGCGTCGGTTGCCGCTTTTTCAAAGTCCCGGTAATCCATGGTCATTGCTACCGGGCCATCGTCTGCGGCCGGATCAATATAACGGGTGGGCGCGGCACAGCCGGCCAAAACGGCAATACCGGCGGAGATGGCGAGGGCACGTATCAACATTGGTTTTTCCTTTTATTTAGGTTCACGAAGATGTAACTGGAAGCTGGTGGCACGGGCATGCGGAGCCGTCGCTTTAAAATAGCGGGTCTGGCCAGTTAGCAGTGTCGCTTGGCGGTAGCTCTCGCCGACACCCTTCACCACCATACCGACGTCGTCGAACCAGGTGACCTTCCACCCCAGCTCAGTGTGTGATCTCGCTTCCACAGCAAATTGCACCTGCAGTAGGCTGCCGCCATCGGGCAGTGTCAGCCTCGATTTAAAGAGTTCTGTCACATCTGCGGTATAGACCACTTCGGGATCGACCCTCAGTTCTTGTCGGTCGATCATAGTACTGTTGGTTTCTGGTTGAGTGGCACAGCCCGCCAAACCAAGAACCAGCATGCTGGCCAAGAATAACGATTTCATAACGAACATCCTGTTTTTCTGGTGTATTGAACTACTTGATCCGGAAAACCCGTCAAGGTTCATGCTCCTTGGGAAAGCGTGCAAACGTCGCATTCGTTTTACCCTGCAAATCCATGATTATGACCGTTGCCGGTGCCTGTGAGGTCGGTTGCTTAACATACACCAGGGTAAAGGGCTGTTGTGGAATTTCCAGGTTACCCAATGCCTCACCCCGATGGCCCAACAGTGTCAGACGCCCATTGTCCGGGCGGTCAATGCGAGCGGCCTGCCAATGGTTGGGCAATGCCTGCCAACTGCGCAAATCAGCCTGGGTTGTTGCAATAGTTAACACGGTCGCGAAAAGCTGCCCTATTGGGCCGAACTGGTCAGCAGCTTCCTTTTGCAGAACCGCCTTGCCAATCGCCGATGTAACGGCCCGGGCCAACACACCCGGAAAGCGCTCTTTCATTTCGGTACGAAACACCTTGCCCATATCCGAAATTCGTTTAGTTCGTACCACCTGACCAGCTGCGTCTGAGACACCAATACTTCCAGGTATAGCTGAGCGTTCAGCGTATTCAGGCAAGGCAATACCAAAATAGGCCGGCACTTGCTGGTTGCCCTGAAGCAACAATAAAGGCACATCGAGGCGCGCTTCCCGAAGCACCGGTCCCAACCCGTTTTCATACACAACCCACACCTGAGAAGGCAAGACTGCCCGACTCAGGGAACCGGAGGCAAGGTCAATCGCCAAATCTGCATCGGCTCGCAACACCGCGCTTTGCGGGCTCATTTCAGCCACCCGTTTGAGTGAGGTGGCAGCACGTTCGTAATCAGCGCCGCCTTCGGCATTTGCCAGGAAATAGATGCCATGGAGCCAGGTGCTTGCAGGCACAATAAATTCGGGGAAAACCGACCAGGTCGAGGATGATCCGTAGCGATTCTGAACCGCCGACTGAAAACTTTTACTGTCGAGGCTGCTTTGAACCATAGAGGCTTTTTTGTTTCCGCTCAGGGCCTCATTTTTCAGCACTGCTTGCTGCTCCGCGATTTCTTTGCGGAAAAAGTCGACGGCGCGGCGGGTACGATCATTGGCTCTATTAAATTCCACTCTGGCGTAGTCATTATTGCCCTCAGCCAGAAAAGCCAGTGCTTTATAGGTGTTGACCAGAACCGCCTCAGACATCAGCGCCTTGTAGTCGCGCTCGGAGTCGTTAACCATCACCGCCATCAACCCTTCCACGGTGTTTTCAAGCAGCCCTGCCGTGTCGAGGTTTTTCATTCCCTCTTCCGCCAGATCATAAGCCGCTATAGATTCACTGTTGCGATCGGTCAGGCGGTACATTTCACCCTGATGCAGCAATTCGAGCAGGTGCGCCTCGGCATCCACTGGCTTGTTTTCGGGCTCGCTAAAGCTCACAGCCTTCAGTGCGGAGCGGTAGTCTCCAGTAGCATAGGCTGAGTTGAATAAGGCCAACTGGTCACGATGCTGTGCTGTAGAACATCCTGAAAGGACGGCCGCCGCAATGACTGCAAAAACCACGTGCCAAGGTTTTATCAAACCGTCATACCTTGCAAACCATAGCCCCCTGTCACCCTCTATCGCCCCCTGCCCGCTGATCCATCAAGAAGCCGATGCAAGATTATGCGCGGTAATCTCTACAATCCGCTGCCGCGCTTCGCGACTGGCCCATGCTGAGTGCGGGGTAACAATCAGATTCGGAATTCCATCAACGAGTAGCGGGTTGCCGTTTCGCGGCGGCTCTTCCGTCAACACATCAAATCCGGCGCCTCCGATAACACCATTGCGAAGTGCGTCGGCAAGCGCCTGCTCGTCTACCAGGCCACCACGGCTGGTATTTATCAGCAAGGCATCCGGCTTCATCAGCTGTAACTCACGGGCACCAATCAAATGTCGGGTTTCATCCGTGAGCAGGCAGTGCAGCGAGAGCACGTCTGCCTGTGGCAGCAACTCATCAAGCGGTATCCGCGAGTAGCCGTCAACCTCCCCCGCCGCCTGCCCGGGGCGAGCACCGACCAGTATCCTCATGCCAAAGGCTTTGGCCCGCTCAGCAACCCCCTGCCCCAGGTCGCCATAGCCGATGATACCCAGAGTTCGGCCTTCCAGCTCCAGGATCGGATGGTTCATCAGGCAAAACATGTCGCTTCTTCCCCAGCGCCCTGCCCTCACATCGCGATCATAATCCAACAGGCGAGTTGCCAGTGCCAGCATCAGTGCCATAGTGTGCTGTGCCACCGTTGAACGCCCGTAATTCGTAACATTAAGCACTCGAATGCCGTGATCTTTTGCCGCCTTCAGATCCACGTTGTTCAACCCGGTGGCGACAACAGCAATGGTTTTCAGCTCCGGGCATTGTTCGATATGCTCCCGGGCAAGCACCACCTTGTTCACCAACACCGTATCAAAGCCCCGAATTCGCTCAAGCACGTCACCGGGTGATGTCGCGCCATGCTTCACCAGGCCGCCGGTAACCCGCTCAATGGGGGTCAAATCTACATCGTTGCCAAGGGTTGTGGCATCAAGAAACACGGCTTTCATAGGTTTGTCCTTCGTCAATATGCGCAAAGATTAGGGTAGACTGAATCAAACGTCCAAGTAAGGGAGCGACAACCATGGAACATGACTTTTGGCACGAACGCTGGAGCAAAAAAGAAATCGGCTTCCACGAAGGCTCCGTGAACAAATACCTGTACGACCACTGGCCCGAACTCTCTGGCGGCGGCACCGAGGGTGTTTTGGTGCCTTTGTGCGGCAAAGCCCACGATATGTGGTGGCTGCATGATCGCGGGCACCCGGTCATCGGCGTAGAGTTGAGTGAAATCGCCTGCAAGGATTTCTTTGCTGAGGCTGGCGAGAAGGCCATGGTGCACCCAAGCGAGCCATTTACCACCTTCGCGCACGATAGCCTGCAACTCTGGTGTGGTGATTTCTTTCAACTGGTGCCAGCGGACCTGCAACACATCCGTTTGGTATATGACCGCGCGGCTTTGATCGCCTTACCCCCCTCAATGCGCAAGGCCTATGTAGACCATCTTACGGCCATCATCCCCGATAACACTCGTATTCTACTCATTACTTTGGATTACAAAGCAAGCATCACCGGGCCGCCATTCAACGTGAGCGATGATGAAGTTCACGAGCTCTACCGCGATGACTATGACATCAAGCGTGTTCTTACCAACACCCTTGCCAGCGACAATCCGTTCACCAAACGTAAAGGCCTTGCCAGTGCTACGGAGAGTGTTTTCCAGCTTACCAAACGCTGAGGCTGGAGCCTCGGCAATAACACAATTTAATGAACCTTAACCATTTACTGCCTGTCCAACTTGATGACCGTGAACTAAGCTCAGGTTGAGCAGGCCGAAACCCGACACAGATCGCGGCCGGCCGTAAATGTTGATTCCATCCACCCATAACCAAAACGAATCGCCTGCATGGCGACCGTAACTCCAACGGGGAAATTGCGTGTATTAAAAGCTGAAAAACAGCGAGCGAGGGGCTACCCATGAGCATACTGCAGCAGTTTAAAAACCGGTATGAGAGCACCCAGGAAGAAGAATACAGCCTCGAGGAATATCTCGAGATCTGCAAGAAGGATCCAACGGCCTACGCCACGGCCGCAGAACGATTACTGATCGCCATCGGCGAACCCGAATTTGTCGATACCTCCCGCGACACCCGCCTGTCGCGCATCTTTTCCAACAAAATCATCAAGCGATATCCGGAGTTTTCCGAGTTCTATGGCATGGAAGAAGCTGTAGAGAACATAGTGTCTTTTTATCGGCACGCAGCTCAGGGCCTGGAAGAAAAGAAACAGATCCTTTACCTGCTGGGGCCGGTTGGCGGCGGTAAATCTTCATTGGCGGAAAAACTCAAATACCTGATGCAGAAGGTTCCCTTCTACGCCATCAAGGGTTCCCCGCTTAACGAATCGCCCCTCGGGCTTTTTGACCCGGCAGAAGACGCTGCCATTCTGGAAGAAGAATACGGAATCCCCGCGCGCTACGTGAAGAACATTATGTCGCCCTGGGCCGTCAAGCGCCTGCACGAGTTTGGCGGCGACATTGGCCAATTCCGTGTTGTGAAAAAGTACCCCTCTGTTCTGGACCAGATTGGCGTATCGAAAACAGAACCGGGTGATGACAACAACCAGGATATTTCAGCCTTGGTGGGCAAGGTGAACATCCGCATGCTGGAGGATTACTCCCAGGATGATCCGGATGCCTACAGCTTCAGTGGCGGCCTGTGCAAAGCCAATCAGGGCCTAATGGAATTTGTGGAGATGTTCAAAGCGCCCATCAAAGTGCTGCACCCATTGTTAACCGCAACCCAGGAAGGCAATTACAACACCACCGAGGGCATGGGTTCGGTGCCATTCGATGGCGTAATTCTGGCTCACTCTAACGAGTCGGAATGGCAAACCTTCCGCAACAACAAGCACAACGAAGCATTTCTTGATCGGGTGTATATCGTCAAGGTGCCTTACTGCGTGCGAGTTACAGAAGAAATCGAGATCTATAAAAAACTGCTGAAAAACAGCTCTCTTGCCGGCTCACCCTGCGCTCCCGACACACTGGATATGCTGGCTCAATTTTCAGTGCTTTCACGCATCAAGGATCCGGAAAACTCCAGCATTTTCTCCAAAATGCGGGTTTACGACGGACAGAACATCAAGGACACAGACCCCAAAGCCAAATCCATTCAGGAATACCGGGATGCCGCAGGCGTTAACGAAGGCATGGATGGCCTATCGACCCGGTTTGCGTTCAAGATTCTCTCCAAGGTGTTCAACTTCGATACCACTGAAGTGGCCGCCAACCCGGTGCACTTGCTGTATGTGATTGAAAAGCAGATTGAACAGGAGCAGTTCGCACCGGAAATTCAGGAGCGCTACCTGCGCTTCATCAAGGAATTCCTGGCCCCACACTACGTTCAGTTTATCGGCAAGGAGATCCAGACGGCCTATCTGGAAAGCTACAGCGAATACGGCCAGAACCTGTTTGACCGCTATGTGACCTATGCCGACCTGTGGATTCAGGATCAGGAATTCCGGGATCCGGAAACCGGTGAGATTCTCGACCGCTCCTCTATCAACGAGGAACTGGAGAAAATCGAAAAGCCGGCTGGCATCAGCAACCCAAAAGATTTCCGCAACGAGGTGGTCAACTTTGTGCTGCGGGCACGAGCCAATAATCAAGGGCAAAACCCTTCCTGGCTCAGCTACGAAAAACTGCGCAGCGTGATCGAGAAAAAGATGTTCTCCAACACGGAAGACCTGTTGCCGGTTATTTCATTCAACCCCAAAGCCAGCCAGGAGGATCAGAGCAAGCACAAACAGTTCGTCGAACGCATGGTCGACCGGGGTTACACGGAGAAGCAGGTACGCCTGCTGGCAGAGTGGTATCTGCGGGTTCGCAAGTCCCACTAGCAGGGCGGCAGGGCTGGAGATTCCAGCCGGCAGCTTTAGCCCCGAACGTGTAAGTGGAGTGTGAATTATGGGTATGACCCACATTGTCGACAGACGACTGAACGGCAAAAACAAGAGTGCGGTGAACCGTGAGCGGTTTTTGCGCCGCTACCGGCATCACATCAAGAAGGCCGTTGCTGAAGCGGTGCACCGGCGCTCGATAACCGACATAGAACGGGGGGAGAATGTCAGTATTCCCAAGCGGGATATTGATGAACCCGTTTTCCATCACGGCCAAGGCGGTCATCGCGAGATGGTGCACCCGGGCAACCGGGATTTTGTAACGGGAGACCGGCTACCCAAGCCGGAGGGCGGCGGCCAAGGTCAGGGGCAAGGCAATGCCAGCCCCGATGGCGAAGGCATGGATGAATTTGCCTTCCAGATTACCCAGGACGAGTTTCTGAACTTCCTGTTCGATGATCTGGAACTCCCGAACCTTGTCCGAAAGCAGCTCAAGGATACCGAGTCATTCAACTATGTGCGCTCGGGGTTCAGCACCCAGGGCGTACCCGCCAAGCTCGACGTTATCCGGTCGCTGCGTGGCGCCCATGCTCGCCGGCTGGGACTGGGTGGTGCCCGCAGGAAAAAAATCCGTGAACTTGAAGCTCAGCTTGCGGACCTCAAAAGCGCGCCTGCCGATCTGGACGCTGCCTTTAGCCACGACGATCAAATCCGGGTGCTTGAGGACGAAATTGCCCGACTGAAAGCCAATGTAAAACGCATCCCCTTCATTGATGAAATCGACCTGCGCTACCGACAGCACCTGAAGCAGCACAAACCGGCCACCAGCGCCGTCATGTTCTGCCTGATGGATGTGTCCGGTTCCATGACCCAGATGCACAAGGACACCGCCAAGCGGTTTTTCATCCTGCTGTATCTGTTCCTGAAAAAGAACTACAAAAAGATCGATGTGGTGTTCATCCGCCACCACACCAGTGCCAAGGAAGTGGATGAAGAGGAGTTTTTCTATTCCCGGGAAACCGGTGGCACCATTGTATCCAGCGCCCTGAAACTGATGCACAAGATCATCGACTCCCGCTACTCCCCTGCCGAGTGGAACATCTACGCAGCTCAGGCCTCCGACGGGGACAACTGGAACGACGACTCGCCCATCTGCGGCAAGCTTTTAACCGAGCGCATCCTGCCCTTGGTGCAGTACTTCGCCTATGTTGAGATTACGCCTCAGGATCACCAGATGCTCTGGCACGAATACGAACAGGTACAGGCGCAATTCCCCGCCAGCTTTGCCCAGCAGCAAATTGCTGATCCGAGCGAGATTTACCCGGTATTCCGCCGGCTCTTTGAGAGGAAAGCGGCATGAGCGATGCAATCGACCGCCCCAATGCACCGGATGATGAGAGCCCAGCAATTCGCAAACCGGTTTCCACCAGTTCGGAATGGACCTTCGAGCTGATCCGGCAATACGATGAAGAAATCGCCAAGTGCGCTGCCGAGTTCGGTTTAGACACCTACCCCAATCAGGTTGAGGTGATCAGTGCTGAGCAGATGATGGATGCCTACAGCTCTGTTGGCATGCCCGTTGGCTACAACCATTGGTCCTTCGGCAAGCAGTTTCTCAGCACCTCCAAAGGCTACCAGCGCGGCCAAATGGGCCTGGCCTATGAAATAGTCATCAACTCCAACCCCTGCATTGCTTACCTGATGGAAGAGAACACCCTGCCCATGCAGGCGCTGGTGATTGCCCATGCCTGCTACGGCCACAACTCTTTCTTTAAGGGCAACTACCTGTTCCGCACCTGGACAGACGCCAGCGCCATTATTGATTATCTGGTGTTTGCCCGGAATTATGTGTCCGAATGCGAAGAGCGTTACGGTGTGGATGCGGTTGAGCAGATACTGGATTCCTGTCATGCGCTGATGAATCATGGCGTTGACCGTTACAAACGGCCATCGCCAATTTCTGCAGCAAAGGAAGCCTTGCGCCAGGAGGAGCGGGAGGAATACCTGCAGCGCCGAGTGAACGATCTTTGGCGCACCATCCCGAAATTGGACGAAGATGAAGACCCGGTAAAACGCAAAAAGCGCTATCCGGAAGAACCCCAGGAAAACCTGCTGTACTTCATCGAAAAGAATGCGCCACTACTGGAAACCTGGCAACGGGAAATCATCCGGATTGTGCGCAAACTGGCGCAGTACTTTTATCCGCAACGCCAGACTCAGGTGATGAACGAAGGCTGGGCCACCTTCTGGCACTACACCCTGTTAAACAGAATGTACGAGAAAGGCCTGGTAACCGATGGCTTCATGCTGGAGTTCCTGCAAAGCCACACAGCGGTGGTGTACCAGCCGCCGTTCAACAGCCCCTGGTATTCCGGCATCAACCCTTACACGCTTGGCTTTTCCATCTTCATCGACCTGCGCCGAATCTGTGAAGCGCCCACCGATGAAGACCGTGAGTGGTTCCCGGATATCGCCGGCACTGATTGGGTAAAAACTCTTCATTTTGCTATGGCCAACTTCAAGGATGAGAGTTTTATACAGCAGTTCCTTTCGCCAAAAGTCATGCGGGACTTGCGGCTGTTTGCCATTCAAGATGACGACATGGAAGACAGCTACAAGGTAACGGCCATTCACGACGAGCCGGGCTACCGCGAACTGCGGGAGAAACTGGCCCGCCAATACAACCTCAGTTATCGGGAACCCAACATTCAGGTATGGAGCGTGGATTTACGCGGCGACCGCTCGCTGATGCTCCGGCATGTGCCGGTCGATAGAGTACCTTTGGGTAAAGATACAGAAGAAGTACTGCGCCATGCACACAGGCTCTGGGGCTTTGATGTGCATCTTGAAAGTGTCGACGAGGGTACGGTAGTCGAAGAGTATCATTGCCCGCACCCACCGCCATTAACGCCCTGACTGCTGCCTACCCCTGTTCCGCAATATCAGGAGCGGCTTTCGGAATAAGGCGCCGGCCATACATGGCAAGCAAGAACCCGATAGGAAACATCAGCACGCCATACACCGCAGCGGGAATAGACATGGCACTGGACTCCAGAAGCGTGAGCGTGACCATCAGGCCGATAGTGCCATTCTTAACCCCCAGCTCCACCGCAACAGCCAAGGATTCCCGCTGAGTCAGGCTCGCCGCCCGGCCTGCGAGCAAACCGATGAAAATACCCACCACATTAAGCAGAATCGTTGCAGGCCCTGCCTGCTTCAACAGATCCCATATTTCATCCCGCACGCCGTAAACGATGACAGCAATCAAAACCGCCAACACAACACCACCGAACACACTCACAATACTCTCTGCTTTGCGCGCCACCTCAGGTTTGCGTGAGCGCACCAGCATGCCGATTGCCACGGGAAACAGAACGATACCCGTCAACATGCCGATGGTTTTCCATACCGGCAATACAATGTCGTGCTCCGTGCCCATATAGAATTTCAGAGCGATATTGGTGAACAGCGGTAGCGTGAGAATGGTGATCAGGCTTGCGCTGACCGTCAGCACAATAGATAGCGCAATATTGCCCCGGGCAAGCAATACAAAGAGGTTGGACGTTGTTCCTCCGGGGCAGGCGGCAATAATAACCAGGCCCACGGCAATGGCTGGTGGCACTGCCAGCAGTGACGCAAGCGCAAACGCCACCAGCGGCATCAGCACGATTTGCGCCACAGTCCCGATGATCATGCCTTTGGGATAAACAGCCACCTGGCGAAAATCACGAAGGGTGAGGGTCATGCCTATGCCGATCATAATAATAAACAGCGCGAGCGGCAGACCTGCTGAGATAAGGGGACTGGATTCCACAGTGCCTCCGATGTTGTTGTTTTTATTAATTCAATAGTGTGAACCTACCACAAGCGTTCCACTTTCGGGAGCATGAAAGCAACAAAAGTCCGTAGGCGTGCCTTGCATTTTTTTCGCCAGGGTGATCGTCTGTATGGTCTGCAACCCGTATACTTGCAAGCAACAACTAAAAGTCTAACTTTGAAGCCCCTATTTTGGGCAGAGGTGCGCAAGGAATGAAACGCCTGGGAACACTGGATGCGTCGTGGCTAGCCGTAGAGACCGAAGACACCCCGATGCATGTCGGCAACATGCTGATCTTTTCTTTGCCGGAGGGTGCACCGGACACCTTCCTGCGCGATATGGTGCTCAGCATGAAGGAAACCGGGGAAATTGCGCCTCCCTGGTGTTCGAAACTGGCATGGTCCGGCGCGATCGGCCGGCTACTTGCGCCCGCCTGGAAGCACGACAAGAACCTTGACCTTGATTACCACGTTCGCCACTCAGCCCTCCCTAAGCCTGGTGGCGAAAGAGAACTCGGCATTCTGGTATCGCGTCTGCATTCCAACCCTCTGGATTTTGCACGTCCGCTCTGGGAATGCCACGTTATTGAGGGTTTGGAAAACAACCGCTTTGCGCTTTACACCAAAATGCATCACTCAATGATTGACGGCATCAGCGGCGTGCGCCTGCTTCAAAGGGTATTGAGCACGAACCCGGATGAACGCGGCATGTTGCCACCCTGGGCCATGCGCCCAGAAACACTGAAGCCCAGCAAGGGAGAGAGCAGACAAAGCGTTCCCTCTGTATTTTCTCAGGCGGTGGACGCTGTCAAGTTGCAGGCCGACATGGCTCCCACGCTCTGGCGTGCAGGCAACCGCCTCTTGCAATCCAGCCGCCACCCGGAAGAGGGCCTTACTGCCCCCTTTGCGGGGCCTGTTTCAAAGATCAATCACCGGGTAACCGGCCAGCGCCGCTTCGCTACCCAGCACTATCAACTTGATCGCCTGAAAGATCTGGCCCACGCATCCAAATCGTCCCTGAACGACATTGTTCTTTATCTATGCGGCACGGCGCTCCGGCGCTTTTTGATAGAGCAAAACGATCTGCCAACCACTGCTCTTACAGCGGGCATTCCTGTAAACATTCGGCCGGCGGATGATCAGGGCACGGGCACGGCAATCAGCTTCATGATCGCCTCTCTGGCGACAAACGAATCCGATCCGCTGACCCGTTTGCAGAGCATAAAATCGTCCACACACCAGGCCAAGGAACACCTGCAAAAGCTGCCCAAAAGCGCCCTCACCCAATACACTATGCTATTGATGTCGCCGTATATTTTGCAGCTATTATCCGGCCTTGGCGGTCGTATGCGCCCAGTGTTCAACGTGACCATCTCGAACGTACCCGGCCCTCAGGCGCCCTTGTATTACGAGGGTGCCAAGCTGGAAGCCATGTATCCGGTGTCGCTGATTGCACACGGAGGCGCGCTGAATATTACCTGCCTGAGCTACGCGGGATCGTTAAACTTCGGGTTTACCGGCTGCCGGGATACCCTGCCCAGCATGCAAAAACTGGCGGTGTACACCGGCGAAGCTTTGGATGAATTAGAGAAGCTGATACTTCCGCCCAAACGTAAGCCAAAAAAAGCACGGGCCGGCAAAAGCACGAAGCCTTGAATGGAATGCAGGCAGCTCTGTTTTCAGGGCTACCTGTCCCAGTGTGCCGCACCAACGAAGATAAGCTGAAGGAAGCGGCATGTCCGCTTTCTTATTTGTTCTATCTGATACTCGTCATCCGCCGACACACCAATTAGATCTGTAAGACTGAAGGCTACGCTGCGAACCACCAGATCGCAGGTCATATCCAGATCGCCATCGGAAAGGTGGTCCACCATTTTCAACCGCCGCAAATCGTTCGCCAGCTCGCTGGCAAAATACCGCATTTCACTGCGTATACCGTCCTGAATAGCCCGGCTCTCACCCGCCAGCCCCTGCGCCATGAACAAAAAATAACTGCGGTTTGCCTGGGCGTGACTGACAAAGATACCCACCGACTCTTCAATCAGCTTATCAGCCTGAAGCACGTTTTCACGTGCCTCCCGCATCATTCGTCGCAGCACTAACCCAAGCTCATCAACCAGCTGCAGCCCCAGATCATCCATGTTGCGGAAGTGCCGGTAAAAAGAGGTGGGCACCACACCAGCCTGACGGGTCACCTCGCGAATACCAAGGCTGGCAAAATGCCTGCCTTTTCCCACCAGCGTGAGCACAGCACTCATCAGCTTTTCACGGGTTTCACCGGGTTTGCGCTTTTTTCGTTCCGACATTGCCTGCCCACACTGCAGTTATCATTGAATCCAAGTAACAAGTGTACACATGCAAGGACTATAAAGCATCGGAGACTTGTCATATTGCGCCAAACAAACAGTGGCCGTTGTGCGCCCACAAACCGATGTGTACAGTCGTACACAACATGTGAACAAGTGTACACATTAAGCCAGGCCGCATAAGGAGAAAACATCATGCTGGCAAGACCCCCCCAAACAAGAGCTCTGCACTGGCTTGGACGGCAGCTTTTTAACCGGACTGATCCGGCTTCCTTCTTCGATCCACTGTTAGAGACAGTTGACCCCATGCTGGTGCAGGGTCAAACGCTCGCACGGGTTGAGCAAATAATTCAGGAAACCGCTGACACACGCACATTTGTACTGAAACCTGCCGCACGGTGGGCAGGCTTTCAGGCCGGTCAACACGTCAATATTTGCGTTGAGATCAACGGCGTCTTGCGTACCCGTACCTTTAGTCTCTCAAGCTCACCGGAGTTTTGGGCCAAACAAGGGCTTGTCACCCTGACCATCAAACGCCTGCCTGGTGGTCTGGTAACCAACTGGCTGCACGACAACCTGAGAGACGGTCAAGTGCTGGGGTTGGGCGAAGCTTTCGGCGATTTTCTACTGCCAGAAACGGCGCAGCCTGTGCTGTTTATTGCAGGCGGTAGCGGGATCACACCTGTTTTGAGTCATCTGGAAACCATGGCAGCCCAGGACTTCCGGGCACCGGTCACCCTGCTCTATTTCGTGCGCACCCAGCAGGACATCATGGCCTCCGAGCGGTTGCACGCTATTGAACGCCGCTACACCGCGCTGACCCTGAAAATCATCCCGACGGATGAAAGTGACAAGCCCCGGTATTTAAAAGGCCGGGACCTGGAAGCGGTGCCCGGGCTCAAAGCCAGACAGGTCTACCTGTGTGGCCCTATGGGCCTGATGGAGCTGGCCAACAAACAACTGCACGAGCATGGTGTTCGCGAAACGGATATCCACAGTACCTTCTTTTCTACTGCAGCTCCGGCACTGAACTCAGACCTTGCAAACCAGGCTCTTGGCGGCAAGGTGCAGTTTCGAAAGAGCAATCTGCAAGCCAGCTCCGAGGGCGATGCCAGCCTTCTGGAAATCGCAGAGGCCTCAGGCCTCGCTCCCCGCCACGGCTGTCGCATGGGCATTTGCCATCAATGCAGCTGTCGAAAAACCAGCGGCACCGTCATTAACAGGCTCACAGGCAAGGCCTCCGGACCGGGGGAGGAAAGCGTTCAGCTTTGTATATCCATTCCCCATGGCCCTGTGACCATCGAGATTTAAGGAGCAAAATATGAAACAGATGACCGAAGACCAGCTCCAGGAATTAGCGCAAGACCTGAACAGCATTCGGGATGAAATCGTCGCAGATCTTGGAGAGCGGGATGCCAACTACATTCGTCGAGTCATTCGATTGCACCGTGCTCTTGAGGTAGGCGGCCGGGTAATGATGCCATTTGGCTTTATCCCGCCGGTATTTGTGGCTGCAACGGTCTCATTGGGCCTATCCAAAATCATTGAGAACATGGAGATTGGCCACAACGTGATGCACGGCCAGTATGACTGGATGAACGATCCCACCCTGCACTCACAAACTTATGAGTGGGATACCGCGTGTTCATCCGATTCCTGGCGCCGCACGCACAATTACGAGCACCACACTTACACCAACATCATCGGCAAAGATCGGGACTATGGCTATGCACTGCTGCGCCTGAGCGATGATGAAAAATGGCACCCCGCCCACAGCCTGCAGTTTTTAAGCTACGTAATGCTCAGTGTTTTCTTTCAGTGGGGCGTAAGCCTGCATGAATTGGAGTTCGAGCGGGTAAGACGCGGAGAGATTCGCTTTCGCGACAAAATACCATTTCTGAAAGACGCTCTTCGCAAAGGTGGGCGTCAAGCGTTCAAAGACTATGTGTTCTTCCCGCTCATTACCTTTCCTGTGGCCCCCATCGTGCTCGCTGGAAACCTCGGCGCCAACTTGATGCGCAACCTGTGGTCGTCCACGGTGATTTTCTGCGGCCACTTCACTGAGGACGCGGAAACCTTCGATGAGGAAGAGTGCGAGAATGAAAGTAAAGGGCACTGGTATCTGCGCCAGCTTACCGGGTCTTCAAACTTCACAGGCAACAAATTTATACACCTGCTTAGCGGGCATTTGAGCTACCAGGTCGAGCACCACATCTTCCCGGACCTGCCGGCACACCGATACCCCGAGGTTTCCGAGAAAGTTCAGGAAGTCTGCCGTAAGCATGGCATCCACTACAACACCGGCAGCTTCAGGCACCAATACGGCACGGTCGTCAAAAGAATACTGAAATACTCGTTACCGGACCGGCTACGGATGCGGCTTGAGAGCCAACCGGCCTGAAACTGGCCGGGGTAGAATGACTGAAAGGAGGGTGATCAGGCGATTTGCAGCAGTTTTAATAATTGCGGTTGATGCTGATCATTCATGATGTCTTTCAATGTGTATTTGTCGAGCACCGAAAGGAATGCCTGCAGGGCTTCTCCGAATATGGGTTTAAGCCCACAAACTGGAGAAATTTTGCAGGTATTTTTGTCGGAATAGCACTCAACAATACTGAGGTCATGCTCGGTATCACGCACCAGCATACCTATGTTGATATCCTCAGGTGCCCTGTGCAGCCTCATACCGCCTTTTTTCCCGCGTACTGTTTCTATGTAGCCATTCTTGTTGAGCTGGTGCACCACCTTCATCAGGTGGTTTTTGGAGATGTCATAGCTGTCTGCAATTTCCTGGATAGTTGTCAGGCGATCCCCCTGCACCGTCAGATAAATCAGCACGCGAAGCGAGTAATCGGTGTAACGGGTAATATGCATTCAACACTCCGGTTATTCTATGAAAGCGATCAGTACGAAGGCCTGGTAAGCAAATAAGACGCTACGCCCGCGAGGAAAGTTCCCGAGATGGCCAAAACCACTGTAGCCGCACCCATCGCGAATAGTATTCCCCAGCTCAACGCCATCATGCCACACGCGAGCACTTTGGCCCTCAAGGGTATAACCCTATTCCGGCGCCAGTCTCTGATGGCGGGGCCAAACGACCGATGCTCCTCAAGCCAACTGGCAAATGCCGGGGAGCCCTTGCTCGCAAAAAACGCTGCCAGCAAAACAAAAGGCGTGGTTGGCAATAAAGGCAACACCACACCGATGGCGGCTAAACCTATGGATATATACGCAAGAACCCTGAAACCTGTTTTCCCGGGTCGCACGGTCATAGCGGGGACCTCAGCATTGCTCAATCTTTCACCTATTCTACCGTTTATCAGTGAACAGGTCTTCCCAAGCGACTTAAAAACACCAACCGAGCGACGTAGGATATTTTGATACCAACGGCAAACAGTAAGGTACCCACATGGGCCAGTACCTGAATCATCATGGGGAACCGGCCAGCCAGGGGGTACGCCATCAAGACTGTGGCAACCAACCCAATCAAAGACCAAACCATCGCACTATTGGCTCGAAACAGCAGTTTTTCCATTCTATTCTCCAGCAAACTATCTTTGGGCTTATGCCGCCAACTAGTAACATGTATTTTATAATCATGTTTCGAGCAAAAATCAATCACTTTCTGACTGAATCAAGAATCCCCGCACTATGCTTGCCGATACAGGGCGCCACCGGGCTTACCCCGCGAGGGGTATCTGATTCGGGGTTTGATTCTGCGATACTGGAGCTATACTCAATCCGTAAGCGTGCATTCAGCAGTTACAGGAAAGAAGCCAATGTCCCATAGCAAACTGACAGACCGTTTTGGCAGAACCGTCAACTACGTGCGCCTGTCCGTTACCGACCGCTGCGACTTTCGCTGCGTTTATTGCATGGCAGAGGAGATGACCTTTCTCCCTCGGCAACAGGTTCTGACGCTTGAGGAGATCGCCCGGGTTGCCAAAACATTTGTGTCCCTGGGCACGGAAAAAATCCGTCTGACAGGTGGCGAGCCTCTGGTCCGCAAAGACATTCTTGAACTGGTTCGGGAGATAGGCACCTACGGCCTGCGTGATTTTGCCATGACCACCAATGGCAGCCAGTTACCCACCATGGCAGAACCTCTGCGCAAAGCGGGTCTGAAGCGACTGAATATCAGCCTCGATTCTCTCGACCCGGAAAAATTCGCAAGCATTACTCGCACAGGCAAGTTGTCGCGGGTGCTGGAAGGTATAGACGCTGCAAGAGACGCCGGCTTTAAAGGCATCAAACTGAACACCGTGGTAATGAAAGGCGGCAATGATCACGAAGTTCCGGATTTGATCGAGTTTGCCCGGAAGAAAAACGTCGACATCACCTTTATTGAGGAAATGCCCTTAGGCGAGATTTCCGAGCACGATCGCGGGCAGGCTCTGTGCACCAGTGATGAGGTGCGTGACATTGTTCGCCAGCATCACGACCTGATGCCCACCCCCGAAGACTCCGGCGGCCCCGCTCGCTATTACCGGATGTCAGACAGCCCCATCAAGGTGGGCTTCATCTCGCCTCATTCCCACAACTTTTGCTCCACCTGCAATCGGGTGCGCGTAACTGTTGAAGGCCGGCTCCTCCTGTGTCTGGGCAACGAGCATTCTGTGGACCTTCGCCGAGTACTTCGCGGCCACCCGGTAAATGACGACAAACTGCGGCAAACCATCATCGACTCCATGGATCTGAAGCCCGAACGTCATCATTTCTCCAGCAACGGCGATGTGCAAATCCTGCGCTTCATGAATATGACCGGGGGATGATTCCCCCGGGTACCTGGCTCATTTCTGGCCAAATCCGCCGCTTAAAAACTCTTCCTCTCTTTAACACCCTTCACTTCACTGGCCTGATTGATCGTTAAGCATTAAGCTCTTGAACTCAAAACAATAATACTCAGGGCATATTCATGAAAAAAACCGGAGCGACTCTCGTTCGCCACGCTTTGGAGCAACTCGGTATACGTCGCACATTCGGCATTCCCGGCGTTCATACCACCGAAATTTATGATGAGCTGAACCGCTCTGAAAGCATTGAACCAACACTGGTTACCCATGAGTGTGGTGGTGCCTTCATGGCTGATGCCATCAGCCGCACCGGTGCTGAACTGGGCACACTTCTGATTGTGCCTGCCGCGGGGGTTACCCATGCTGCAAGCGGCATTGGCGAAGCGGGCATTGACGGCATACCCATGCTGATTATTTCTGGTGGGATTCATTCGGAATCCGGGCACAGATACCAACTCCACGAGATGGATCAGCACGCCCTGCTCAAGCCGATTACCAAGAAAACCTGGCGCATTGCCAGTCATCGGGAAATTATCCCTACACTTTACGAAGCCTATAACGTGGCCATGGGCGGCGAGCCCGGCCCCGTCTTTATTGAAATTCCGGTCAACATAAGCAACTTTCTGGGTGATGTGGATGACATGCCTCTTTATCAGGCACCGCAACCACCAGAACAGCCAGATCAAGCGTTGGTGGATGCGGCAGCCCAGGCTCTGGTGCAAGCTAAGCAACCGGGAATTTTCGCTGGCTGGGGCTCGGTTGATGCCCAGGCCGAGTTAATTGAACTGGCAGAGCTACTGGATGCGCCGGTTTCAACAACCCTTCAGGGACTAAGCGCCTTCCCGGGCAACCATCCTTTGCACACCGGCATGGGCATGGGCAATTACGCGGTTCCGGCAGCAACCAACGCCTTCGCCAAGGTAGACTGCCTGTTAGCTATAGGAACCCGATTCTCGGAAATCCCCACGGGGAGCTATGGCATTAGTCCGCCAGAGACTCTGATTCACATGGACATCAACCCTGAGGTATTCAGCGCCAACTACCCGGCCAGCCATACCCTTGAGGGAGATGCGAGGGTTACACTGCCCGCGCTTCTGAAAGCGGTCAAAACTTTACAGCCCACTGCATCCAGCACCGGCATTCGCGAGCAGATTGCCCAGGACAAGGCTGCCTACAAGAAAGAGTGGCGGGATCACGACAGCGGCGACCGGGTAAACCCGGAGCTGTTTTTCAGCCACCTTCGTGAGCGCCTTGATGACGATGCAATTGTCGTCGCTGACGACGGCAACCACACCTTCCTGGTGGCTGAGCTGTTGCCCATACTGGGCGCACGAAACTACATGTCCCCCAGCGATTTCAACGCCATGGGGTACTGCGTTCCCGGTGCCATCGGTGCAAAGCTGGCGAACCCAAAGCGCCAGGTCGTCGGTATTGTAGGCGATGGGGCATTGCTGATGACTGGAATGGAGCTGGTCACTGCTGCACGCCTGGGCGTCGGGGTGATGATTTTTGTATTCAACGATGGTGAATTGTCGCAAATTGCTCAGGCACAGCAAATTCCGTATAACCAGAAAACCTGCACGGTGCTGGGCGCCATGGACTATGAGGCCTTTGCCAAAGCCGTTGGCGTGGAGTTTGTTTCAATGGCGGGAAATGAAAGTATTTCTGACGGCCTGGAGATCGCGTTGCTGAAGTCGGCCGCTGGGCGGCCGGTTCTGGTAGACGTACGCATCGACTATTCCAAATCGACCCGGTTCACCAAAGGCGTGGTAAAAACCAACCTTGGTAGAATGGCGACCCGGGACAAGGTGAGGGTTGTGGGGCGGGCGCTTTGGAGAAAAGTCCGACCTTAGTGCTGCATTTCCCCATGCATATCTCCCATGGGCATCTCTGTGTTGAGATGCTCCAGGGTGATTGCATCGTACCGTATGATTTCACCCCCATGCTCCGTCATGAAGTCATGAGCTGCCGATTCTGTGGAGAAGGATGCCAGAGTCTGGCCCATGGCGCCTTCGCGCTCAGAACCCACCACGTACACAGCCTCGCGGGCATCGATCAGGGCGGCATCATCCGGGCTGGCCCATTCGGTTTGGCTCATGTCGTGAACGTACAGGGTGTGCTTGCGCACGACGTTCTCGGGTTGCAACGCCCAAGCGAACATATCGCGGGTGGAGCAGAACTTGTGGACTGTTTGCTCTTTCTCGGTAATCACTTCGCCCTTCGGGCCGGGGAAACGGGTGATGGCCATGCCGCATACGTGGCATTCGTCACCAGATTCAATATGCACTGGCGCAGGCTTTTCGACGACCTTCTCTGCTTCGCCCGAGCATCCCCCTAAAAGCAATGCGAACATCAACAGGAACGGCAGGGATTTGAATTGAGCAGACTTCATGGAGCTCTCCATAGTGTGATAGCCATAGTGTGGTTGCGGAAATCAGATGCGGCGGCCACGGAACAATGCCCAGGCGCCGGTTAAAGGAATAACAAACCAGAAAACCAGTGCCAGCCATAGCCCGCTCGGGCCAATGGGCAAATCAGAGCCAAGACTGAGAACACCGCTAAGCTGAGTGCTGTCGCTGAAGGTAACGATATTCAGTAGACGGTATATGTCGGTCGGATTGAGCAACAGAAGCCATGGCAACAATTCCGGGTTGAACTCGCCCTGGCTGGCGACCAGCGTGCCCAGCAGCAACAAATCGAAAATAAGCACAAAGAAAAACCAGATCGCCAAGGCCAACCCAGCAGCAATGGGCTTCTCACTTACCCGCACGCTGACCACGTACGCCAGTGCAATGAAGCTCCAACCCAGTAACGTTGTCGAAACAATAAAGCGCAACATAGCGACAGTAAGAGCACCAACGGCAACGTCTTCTACCAATAAGGCAATGGCAACGCCTGCTACGCCAAAGCCTATGAAGGTCGCCAAAGCCAATGTCAGCCCGTGCCCCAGAAACTTCCCGAACAACAACTGCCCGCGACTTAGCGGATACGTCATTAGCAGCAGAAGTGTACCGCCCTCTTCCTCACCCACAATGGCGTCGTAAGCCAGTAGCAGTGCAATGAGCGGAATAAGAAAGATACCCAGGCTCGCCAGGCTGGCAATGGTTGCAGGGGTAGACGCATAACCCACCTGCCCCGAGGCCGCTGCACCAAACCAGGCGATGCCCACCGCAAGTGTGGCAAACACCAAAGCAATGGCGATCAGCCAACGGTTCCGCAGGCTGTCGCTTAATTCTTTACGTGCAATTGTCCAGATGCTGTTCATTGGGCGCCTCCACGATGAGCAAGCCCACCCGAACCGATAAAGTGCACGTACACATCCTCCAGCGTTGGCTCGTAAATACCCAAATCACGCACTTCGCCCGATGCAACCAAAGCCTTCACCAGCTCCATTTTTTCTGCCGGCCGAACATCTACACGCAGCCGCCCGTTGGCCTGATGCATCATCAGCCCTGCTGAAGCCGGGGCATTATTTACAACCGCCTCCAGCGCCGCCACGGTGTTTTCAGGCTCTATAGAAAGGGTTGTGGGCATGTTGGCTTGTCGGCGCAAGGATGCGAGATCCCCCGCCGCCTTCAGGCTGCCATCCGTCAGAATCGCAGCCCGATCAATGTAAGGTTCCACACCGGGAAGTACGTGGGAACATAGGACAACACCCGTTCCATCGTCCCGCAGCGTTCGTAACAAACGGTAGAGGTCAGCGGTCGCTATTGGGTCCAAACCAACCGTGGGCTCATCCAGCATCAACAAACGCGGTTTTCCAAGCAAGGCCTGGGCTAATCCCAAGCGTTGGCGCATACCCTTGGAATAGGTTTTGACCCGGGCATCCATGGCATCATCCAGCCCTACCTGCCCCAACAACTCAGGAACCTGCCGCAGATTGGCGCCTTTCAGGCGTGCAAAATGCGCGAGAATTTCACGGCCGGTCAGCTGCGGATAAAACATTACGTTTTCAGGCAAGTAACCGATGTACTGGCTGATTTTGGGATCGCCCGCTTCGCCATCGAGTACAGACACTTTGCCCTGCGACGGCGTCATCAGCCCCAGAATCAGTTTGATGCTGGTAGTTTTGCCTGCACCATTGTGGCCAAACAACCCGAGAATTTCCCCGGGTTCAAGGCGTAGATCAACGCCATTCAGTACCAGCGCTTTATCGTACCGGTAGCTCACATTCTCAAGACGAAAACAGCTCATCAGGACTCCGGCTCCAACAATTTAGGGGGGCTCATTAACGGGTAAGAATCTTTGACACCCGCGGCCTTAACCACAGGAAACGCCTCCTGAACCCAGCGCAGCGTATCCACCGCCGGGCTGAACATCAGGATTTTCGCTTCAGGGTAGGTCCACAACAGTCGGTCAACATTATCGTTAGGCTCATAAGGCACATCACCAACACCGTCCTGGTTGCGATCCCAGCCCAGGTAATCACTCCAGTAATTGCCCACACCGTCCTTCGACCATTCCTGCGTTCGCAGGGCTACATACTTAACCTGCCGCTGATTGTTGATAAACGCATTGCGGAACACATCATTATCTTCCGAGCCGGCGGTCAGGTGAATACCCACCCCACTGTCCCGAAACACATTGTCTTCGAAGGTATTGTACAAAGAGTTATAGATAAACACGGCCTTGCCTTCCGCACCGGAAACCGACACCCCGGCCGTCTGCCCTTGAGACACCCCCGAAACCACATTCCCCCGCAGCACCGACTGGGTAATAAAGTTCATAAGAATGCCGTAATTCTCATCGTTCTCAGAGCGGTTATTAATCACCGTAAGGCGCTTACTCTGCATCAAGGCATAACCCGTTCGGGTCCCCCGGGTCACATTGCCTTCCAGGAGATTATCCATGGAATACATATAGTGAATCCCATAACGCAGATCCGCCATGGTGTTATTGCGAATCCTGTTCCGGTTCGCCGTCTCGATATAAATCGCATCCCGGGTCTGGCGAATATCATTGCCTTCAATCAAAGCCCCGGTGGTATTGAACAGATGAATGCCATTACCCCGATCGTTCGGGCGAACCGTCGCATCACCACGGATCGTATTGTTTCTCACCGTCACATCCGGTGCTGCATCCAGCCAGATACCAAACGCCGTACCTTGCAGATCACTGTTCTCAACAGTGGCGCCACGGGCCTCACGCTTTACGAAAACGCCTGCATTTAGTTGGTTCAAGTCCGTACCCCAATTGCGGATACGACACCCTGAAAGCGTTACATCCTCTGCCCCAATCACCACCCCATTGCCTGCGCCACCGCCGTCAATCAGCGTTTCCGAACCACAGGCTACAGTCACCCCCGGCACCCGAATGGCCAAAGGCGGAAGGATTTCAGAAGGGAGTTCAAAGGTAGCGCCCGGCTCCAAATCATCCAACTGTTGCTGAATATCGGCCTGAGCGGTCAGCGATAGCAAGGCGACTGTCAGGGCCGCCCCTAAACGCAAAATGTGGTGCATCAAATAAATTCTCGAGCTAAAAGCTACTGCCAAGTTCGGGCAAGAGACTGGAAGAGCGCTTTTCAAAACTGTGCGAAGCCATGGATGGCGAAGCCAAGCGTACACGGACGTATTCACAGCGTGTTTTGAAAAGCGCTCTTCCAGTGTCTTGCTACTCCAAAATCAGAAATAACCGGAGCCCTATAAAGGGCCCCGGTCAAAACACCTAAATCAAGCCGGCTCTACCAACATCCGACCCGTCATCTCCATGTGCAGAGCGTGACAGAACCAGTTGCAGTAGTACCAGTGAACACCCGGCTTATCCGCAATGAAGGTCACCGAAGAGGTCTGCTGAGGGCTGATTTCCATGCCCACACCGTGGTTTACCATACAGAAACCGTGAGTCACATCCTCAATGGTATCCTGGTTAGTAACATACACAGTTACCTCATCGCCCTGCTTCACCTTGAACTCAGTCAGGCCAAACATAGGTGCAACCGACGTCATGTAAACGCGAACCTTGTTACCGTCGCGAATCACCTTGTTGTCATACTCCAGAGCAACTCCGTCTTTCTCCGCCTGAGCACGGGCACCGGCGAAATACGGATCGTCACGAGTGTAAACCTTCTTGGTTTTAATCTGATCACGGCGAACCAGAATACAGTCGTGCGGCTCTGCGAACGCAGGACCATCGTGAACCAGCTTCATTTCCTCGCCAGAAATATCGATCAGCTGATCGTTCTCCGGGTGCAGAGGGCCAACCGGCAAGAAGCGGTCCTTCGAGAACTTGGACAACACAACCAACCACTTACCATCGGCATCGCGGGATTCCGTCAGAGACGCATGGTTATGGCCTGGCTGGTAATGCACATCCAGCTTCTGGCGCAGGTAGTTCACCTTCTCACCATTGTAGTGCTTGATGGCATCCGCAATGTTCCACTTGGCTACCTGGCTATCGATAAACAGCGTGGTATAAGCATTACCACGACCATCGTAGGTGGTGTGCAGAGGCCCAAGACCCAGCTCCGGCTCGGCAACAATCACATCACGAAGTTCGATTTTGTCATCAAACACATCGTCCAGCTTATCGATGGCGATCACCGAACAGGTTGGCGACAGCTTACCGGCGGCAATGAAGTACTTGCCATCTGGTGACGTGTTAACGCCGTGCGGGTTCTTTGGCACAGGAATATAACGGGTCAGCCTGGATTTACCACGACCATCAACCACTGGAACTTTCGAGTCGCCCAGAGTTTTGAAATCGCCATTCTTGACGGCTTCCTCAATGCGCTCAATGTTGAACACAACTACCCAGTCGCGGTCGTTACGCATGGTACCGGCCAAATCCGTCGCTTTCTCGGAGTTGTAGCAGGTAGAAGCCGCATATTTGCCAGTGTAATCGGCGTCTGTGTTGTCCAGGTTGCCGTCTACAATCACCTGCCAGGCGACTTCCATGGTTTCCGCGTCCAGCGCGTTAAACATGGTGTAGCTGTTCTCCATGGAGAAATCGCTACCGTCATTGGGGTGCGGAATCATATATTCTGCGTTGCAGAACACATACTTAGTGTGGGGCACTTTCTGCAGGCGCAACCCGTGAATGGCTTGCACGTTCGGAACGTGAGTAATCTTGTCGCACTTCATGATATCCAGGCGGATACGGGCAACACGGGTGTTGGCCTTGTCGTTGATGAACAGGTACTTGCCATCGTAACGACCGTCGGTCATGGAAACGTGCGGGTGGTGGCAATCGCCGTTCAGGTAGGTTTTGTCGCGACCCAGAATATCCTTACTTTCGTTGGTGATACCCCAGCCTGTGGCTGAATCAACGTTGAATACGGGGATCCGCATGATTTCACGCATGGACGGAACGCCAAGAACACGAACCTCACCCTGATGACCACCGCTCCAGAAACCGTAGTATTCGTCCAGTTCGCCCGGCCCTACGTGAATCTTGTTCTGAGCTTCCTTCGCTGCAGCAGCAAAGGACTCACGGGTCATTACAGCGCCACCAAGGCCTGCAGCACCCACTGCGCCAGCCAGAGCAGTCGCGCCAAGGAAGCGACGACGGCTCAACCCGCTTTCGCCATTTTCGGCAAGATCCTTTCCTAACTCTTCTTTCTTTTTCATAGCATTGAACTCCGTTATTGGTAATGGCGGTTCTATTTCTATTTCTATTTCTATTTCGATTTTATTTTTGGTTTTACACTGCTACGTCACCTGCACCACTGGAATCTCCTCAGGGCGGCCCGGGGCGTTATGACCACGACGCTTGCCACGACGCTTGACGATAAGCGGAGGACATTTGTGGTCATCGAAATAGGTCATCTGGCAGTCCAGACAGTAGTGACATTCCTGGTAGTTGATGGTGCCGTCAGGGTGAATAGCCTGCACTTCGCATTCCTTGGCACACAGCTGGCAAGGGTTGCCGCACTCCTTACGACGCTTGAGCCAGTCGAAAACACGCAACTTGGTCGGCAACGCCAGTGCAGCGCCCAGCGGGCACATGTAGCGGCAGAAAACCTTGCGAGTAAAAATGTTCACTACGAGTAGCAGAACCGCGTAGGTGACAAACGGCCAACTGCGATCAAAGCGAAGGGTAATTGCGGTTTTGAAGGGCTCGATTTCTGCCATCCTCTCAGCGGTTGCCAGCGAGTCCAGAGACACCCCGAACAGCACCAGCAATACGATGTACTTCACCGCCCACAAACGCTCATGAATAGGCCAGGGCACGTTGTACTGGGGAACCTTGAAGAAGCGTGCAATCTCGTTGATCAGCTCCTGCAGCGCCCCAAACGGGCACAGCCAACCACAATAAACAGCACGCCCCCAGAGCAACACGATGCCCGCCACAGAAGCCCAGAGCACAAAGATAATCGGATCAATCAGGAAGGTTTCCCAGGTGAAACCGCTGACCAGACTGTGCACAAATGCCAAGACGTTAACGATAGACAACTGGCCCAGGGCATACCAACCAATGAAGAACAAGGTGTAGGTGAGAAATGCGTGGCGAATCCAACGAGTCATCCTGGGCTTTTTCACCAGCCAGTCCTGGAAGAACAGGATCAGTAGCAACACACCAATTCCAATGCCCAGAACGATCACCTGGAACTGGCGCTGATACCAAACCTGAACCCATAGGGGCTGGGTTTCGAGCCATTCTTCGTCTGTGAGCACCGGTTCTGCACGGGTGTAATACTGTTCCGGCAGCTGGTATTCCAGAGGAAACACCTGGAACTCACTGTCCAGCGGGCCTGTCTGTCGTTTTACCGTCAGTTCCAGAGTCCAGGGTGACCCCGGATCAAAGTTGTGCTGCTGGCGAACAATGAAAATCGCCATTTCCTTGAAGCTGGGCATGCCTGCCGCGTAAACATCGCTCAGGCGAAAAAAGTCCAGGTCGCGGAAGTTGAAGGTATCGCCGTACTGTCGGATCTGAACGCGGTCGAAGATACCCCCGCGCACATAGCCCGAGCCCTTGAAGGAATAGTCACCGTTAGCCAATACGGCAATAGCCTGCTCCCCTTCCTTCAGCTCGGACATCAACCAGTCATACTGTTTTTCACCCAGCAGATTCCGACCAATCACCGGTGAATCCAGGTAAGTTGCATACAGATCAATCAGTGGCTCATCACGCTCATCAGGTGCAGCTGTTTCAACGCCTTCCGCTTCAGTGCCTTTGAAGGAGTCATCTACCTGGCCTTTGGTCAGCAGCATGCGGCGAATCGAGCCGTCGCCGGTCAATTCTTCCCAGGTGCGAGGCTGAAAACCATCTTTGACAACCTCAGCCGCTGGCGGTCGCTTGGTGCCGCTGCCTTCTACCAGCCCAAGTTCAACCCCCACCCGGTGCGCGGTGCGCATAATGACTTCGTTGATCACCATAACCGTAACTGTGGCACCGGAGAGCCCGTCAACAGCAATCTTGCGCTCGGTAGAGGTGCCACCGACAGTAACCCGCTGATCTGCTTTCAAGCCGGTGTACTGATCGGTAAATGCGTGCATCTTACTTTCGGGAATGCCCACCAGAAGTATGGGCTCATCATGGTGAATCACTTTGGCAAAGCGGATAGTGCCTTCGGTATCGAGCACCACCATGGCGTTCAGTGGTTTGCCGGAATAGGCAGGCGTTTGCACAAAATCCAGGGATTGATAGGCATAACCTTTCAGTTCGTCAGCGGCATACAACTCCTGGATAGCGCGGTTGCCTTCCCGTGGTTCAACCCGATCTACTTCCGGGAAGGCCTTTTGGATAACCTGCCTGCCAGACACCGGCTCATACTGGCTGAGCGGTGCTGCCTGAACCATCGACAAAGTTGCGAAAAGCAGGGTAAAAATACAAAAGACACTGCGAAAAATAACGTTCAAAACAAGCCCCCAACGGAAACAGCGAATCACCTACGCCTGAGTTAAACAGCCTATGCGATCGAGGAATAATTCAAATACCTCTATATGGATATGTCTTTTTCGCAAGAAGCAAAAAGGCATCCTGGCTAGCCGAGGTTGACCGCGATCCCACTCCTATCAAGTGGCAGATAATTGCTGACATGCCCCAAACGAATCGACTCCACCATCATGGTCAGTGGCTGTTGGGCTTCGTCGGACGATGGTGCCGTGCCCCCTCGGCCAGACATGGCCGCAACGAAGACCACATCCCATGACTGGCCAGTGCTCTTGGACTCATCAACCAGTACAGCAAACTCCAAGACTTCTTCGAGGGCTTTGTCCACGCATATAACGGGCGTAAGTGCGCCGCCCTCACCCCGCTCAAATGCGGCTTTTTCGTCTGCCGATGCGTCATCTGGCAGTTCTGCCCGACAGAAAACAAACAATAGGCGCTGGGGTTCGTGTTCACTTTTTGCTGTTTTGATCAAATCACTGTAACTGCTAATCATGAAGGCAATATCCTTTCAATTTTCTACTGACTGATTTCGATCAATCGCTTGGGATCAGAGATAAACAATTTGCTCCGGTTTACCCGCACAAGCCCGTTGGATTTCAAATCTGCCAAAATCCGCGAGAAGGTTTCCGGTTGCATCGCAAGCCGGGACGCTACCAGGCACTTTGGCAATGGCAATTCGACTTCCCCGCCTTCGGAAACACCATTTGGCAGCAAATCGATCAGGTAACGGATCAAACGATCACGGGCATTTTGAACCGTCATAATTTCAAGATCGTGGAACCGGGAAACTGCACGCATGGCGTAGTGACGGAGGGCCGCGTTGGCATACTCAGGCTTGCTATCAAGCAGTTCCTGATAGGCTTTCACGGGTATCATCAGAACTTCACTGGATTTCAATGCTTCGGCGTAGCACGCATAGCGGGCTGGGTCGGCGTAGATCATTACTTCTGCAAAGCAGTCACCTGGTGCAATACTATCGAGTGTTCGATCAATGCCGGAGGAATCCAGCCGGTATAGCCGCAAGCGCCCGGATACCACAAAGAAGAAGTGATGGGCTGGCATGTCCTGCCGGTAGAGCAGTTGATGATGCCCCAAGCGAAGCCGACGGGACTGGAGCACGAGATTCTCAAAGTCTGCGTCGCTGAGCGTGTTAAACAGGGCGTGGCTGCGCATGGGCTGCAGCACGCTTTCGCCGTTGGTCAACTCATTCACAGCCAACACAACAGGTTTGGCGTAGCGGGTTTGTGCAGGTTGCGTAGCCATCATTGCTTTGTCCCCTTCCATATCATGCATTCAAAATCATGTTTTAGATAATAAGAGGATACTCCTGAAAAATCGCTCCCCCCATGGGGGTAGTATCACGGATACTTGGTAATAATTGACTTAACGCAATATTTCGCATTACTACCTATTTTCCGGGATGACATCCGTGTCTTTCTTTAAATCACTGCATCAAGGGCGAGTCGGGGAGCTCAAGATCGACCCCCTGAACACCTGTTTCGACGGCCAGCACCTGTAAATACTGACGAAATGCCCGACGGGTCACGCTTTCGCTCAGGTATTGACGAATCTGCGGTTTTACATGCTCGTATGGCAGCTGTTCGCCATCGATACGCTGATCTACCCGCACGATGTGCCAGCCATAACGGCTTTCGATCAATTCCGGATTCAGGCCTTCTTTGAGCGTCAGCACTGGCCGCTCAAACTCTTCAACGGTCTGCCCCTTGCTGATCTGCCCAAGGCTACCGCCCTGGTGACGGGATTCACACGCAGAGTACTGCTTGGCCAAAGGCGCAAACTGGGCCCGCCCTTCAATCAAAGAGGTAAGTAACTGTTGCCCGATTTCTTCCTGCCGCATGCGTTCCTGCACATCGTCTGGTGCTGCAGCCAGCAGAATGTGGCTTACAGCCATTAATGTCGGACTGCGGAAACGGCCCGGGTTGGCTGCATGAAAGCGCTCGCAGTCTTCGTCGCTGGGCTGGGGCACGTCGAGCTCCTGCTCGAGCACCTGTGCTATCGCAGCTTCTTCATCCAGCTCTTCTGGCAGTTTCAAAACTTTAGCCTGTTGCAGAAGCAGCTCTCGAATAACAAGGCTTTTGGCGGCTTCGTGCCATGCTTCCGCAACTTCTCCAGACGGGTGGTGCTGCATTTCCCGAGCGATATCATCTTCAGGTATCAGGGTTTCACCCACATACACTGGCGGAAACTGGTTTCTGGGTTTTTCGGGTTCACCGGTTGGGATCAGTTGCATGGAAAGTCTCCGTACATGTTTTCAGTGGCGCCACCCCCTCTCCCCAACCCCTCTCCCGCGAGGGGAGAGGGGCTTTTACTGCACTGCTCTCTGGCGTGAGGGCAATCCCGCAGGTTGGGATGTGTGGCTCCCCTCTCCCCTCGCGGGAGAGGGGCTGGGGGAGAGGGGGCGCTTTATCTCTTAAGCCCGCTTACGCACGACCTGGTACTTCCGACCGAAGTACTCCAGCGGCACACTCAACATGTGCACCAAACGGGTGAACGGGAAGATTACAAAGATCGTCAGGCCCAGGAACATATGCAGCTTGTAGATCCAATGTACGCCTACCATGTACTCGGCTGCCCCGCCCTGGAAGGTGAAGATAGCCTGTGCCCAGCCTGCCAATTGCAGCATGGTGCCGCCATCAAGGTGTCCCAGCGTTGGCAGAATGGTTGCCAGCCCCAGCACCACCTGAACAACCAGGATGATGATGACCATGTTATCGGCAAAGGTACTGCTTGCGCTGACCCGTGGGTCCGTCAACCGGCGATAGGCCAACATAGCGCCACCAATCAGGCACATAACCCCGGCGATGCCGCCCACCACAATCGCCAGTACCTGTTTGGTACCTGCGGTCATGAAGGGCTCGTACACAAAGTGTGGCGTCAGCAGGCCAACCAGGTGGCCAAAGAAGATCACCAGAATGCCTACGTGAAACAACACGCTGGCCATGACCATGTTTTTCTTGCGCAGCATCTGGCTGGAATGAGCCTTCCAGGTGAATTGCCCATGGTCGTATCGTGCCCAAGTGCCAAGAACCAGCACCACCAGAGCGATGTACGGATAAATCCCGAAAATCAATGTATTCAGATAAGACATCATCTTGGTCTCCTCCTGCGCCGTCAGGCGTCTCTCGCGGCGGCACGCGCCTGAGCGGGCGTTACATCCGTCATCAGATGATCACTGAGGTGAATGGTCTGGGTTTGTTCCATTTCGCGGCGGCGCTGGCCAACAACGCTGCCGGTGTTACAGGAACTGCCCTGGTCATCCACAAACTTCACCATTTCTTCTTCCCAGACCTTATCCAGCGCTTCTGCTGTGTCGTCACGCTCTTCCGAGGCCACAAGCTGTGCCAGTTCCTGACGGTCGGTTGTGCGGCCAGACAATTCCAGCAACGAATCCATGGCTACGTGGTACAGGCTTTCACGCTGATAAAGCCGCTCGCCAAGAAGCCCAAGAATATGGTGGATATCCTCCAGCCAGTTCTGGATTTCTTCCCAGGGCCGCGTTGACAGATACTCCAGAAACAGCGGAAGGTAATCCGGCAATTCCTTGGCATCGATTTCCAGCCCATTGGTGCGATATTGCTCCATCAGATCAACCATAGCCTGGCCACGGTCACGGGATTCACCGTGCACGTGCTCAAACAACAGCAGGGAGGTGGCGCGGCCTTTATCGAAGGTGCCGGTATAGGCCTCTTCGAGATCCAGCAGATCACCCTCACACAGGCGGTCGATACACTGGAGCAGCTGCTCCTTGTTTTTCCGTGGTAGCCGGCTGTCCTCCAGGACAGCGGCTACCATGGCGTCTTTGGAGGCCTGAAGTTCAGCGGAGGGATACTCCAGAATCCGTGCCAGTACTTTCAATAATTTCATGCGGCCTCCTTACTTCTGCAGCTGTTTGGGGTCGACTTGCTTCACAGTGGTCAGCTTTTGCACCATGGACGTGGTGTTTTTACGACCACCAAACATGCTGAATTCGCTGTCACCACCGCTGCAACCGTCGCCGAAGCTGAAGCCGCAACCGCCGCGCTCGCCGTGTGCATCCGGGAAAGCTTCCTTCGCCAGTTCACGGTGGCTGGTGGGAATCACGAAGCGATCTTCGTAATCCGCAATGGCCAGATAACGGTACATTTCATCAGCTTGAGCCTTGGTCAGGCCGACTTCTTCCAATGCCCGCAGATCTTCAACGCCATCTACGGTTTCTGCTCGTTTGTACAGGCGCATTGCCATGATGCGTTTGAGCGCGCGCACAATCGGCTTCTCGTCCCCTGCGGTGAGCAGGTTGGCCAGATACTTCACCGGGATACGCAGGCTTTCGATCTTCGGCAGTATGCCGTCGAACTCAACCTTGCCGGCTTCTGCTGCAGACTGGATCGGGCTCAGTGGCGGTACGTACCAGACCATTGGCAGAGTGCGGTATTCCGGGTGCAGAGGCAGGGCCAGTTTCCAGTCCACCGCCATCTTGTACACCGGGCTGCGCTGAGCTGCCTCGATAACGTTCATTGGCACGCCGTCTTTCTGAGCCTGTTCAATCACCTTCGGATCGTTAGGGTCCAGGAAGATTTCCAGCTGCTTTTCATACAACTCGTGCTCGCCCGGAGTGCTGGCCACTTCTTCGATGCGGTCGGCATCGTAAAGCAACACACCCAGATAGCGGATACGGCCTACGCAGGTCTCGGAGCACACGGTCGGCATACCAGCTTCAATACGCGGGTAGCAGAAGATGCACTTTTCAGACTTACCGGTTTTCCAGTTGAAATAGATTTTCTTGTACGGGCAGCCGGATACACACATCCGCCAGCCGCGGCACTTGTCCTGGTCGATCAGTACAATGCCGTCTTCTTCCCGCTTGTAGATGGCGCCGCTTGGGCAGGCCGCTACGCAGGTCGGGTTGAGGCAGTGCTCGCACAGGCGGGGCAGGTACATCATGAACGTGCTTTCAAACTGACCGTAAATGTCGGCTTGAATCTGGTCGAAGTTTTTATCCTTTCGACGCTTGGCAAACTCGGTACCGAGAATTTCTTCCCAGTTCGGGCCCCACTCGATTTTCTGCATGCGTTTGCCGGAGATCAGGGAGCGTGGCCGTGCAACCGGCTGGTGCTTGCTGTCGCCTGCGGTGTGCAGATGCTGATAATCGAAATCAAACGGCTCGTAGTAGTCGTCAATTTCCGGCAGGTCCGGGTTGGCGAAAATGTTCGCCAACACCCGGAACTTACCGCCAATACGCGGGCGGATCTTGCCGCTGGCATCGCGCATCCAGCCGCCTTTCCACTTGTCCTGATTCTCCCACTCTTTCGGGTAACCAATACCGGGCTTGGTTTCGACGTTATTGAACCAGGCGTACTCCATGCCTTCACGGCTGGTCCACACGTTTTTACAGGTCACTGAACAGGTATGGCAACCGATGCATTTGTCCAGGTTCAGCACCATGCCTACTTGGGAACGGATCTTCATTTTACAGCCTCCTGAACAGTGTCGTTGCCTTCGCCATCAAGCCAGTCAACGTTCTTCATTTTGCGCACCACCACGAACTCATCGCGGTTGGAACCCACGGTTCCATAGTAGTTAAAGCCGTAGGAGAACTGCGCGTAGCCACCAATCATGTGTGTGGGCTTCGGGCAAGCCCGGGTAACCGAGTTGTGAATACCACCGCGGCTTCCAGTCACTTCCGAGCCGGGAATGTTCACAATCCGTTCCTGGGCGTGGTACATCATCATCATGCCCGGCATAACCCGCTGGCTGACCACGGCTCGCGCTGCGAGTGCGCCGTTGGCGTTGAACACTTCTACCCAATCGTTGTCTTCCACACCCACGTCGCGGGCGTCGTCTTCACTCAGCCATACAATGGGGCCACCGCGAGACAGGGTCAGCATCAACAGGTTGTCGCTGTAGGTACTGTGGATACCCCACTTCTGGTGCGGCGTCAGGAAGTTCAGCGCCTTCTCCGGGTTGCCGTTAGGCTTGGCATTCAGCAGAGGTGCAGCCGCTTTGGTATTGATCGGCGGGCGATACACCAACAAGCTTTCACCAAAGGCCCGCATCCACTCGTGGTCGAGGTAGAACTGCTGGCGGCCGGTCAATGTGCGCCAGGGAATCAGCTCGTGCACGTTGGTGTAGCCGGCGTTGTAAGACACGTGGTCGTCTTCCAGGCCAGACCATGTGGGGCTGGAGATGATCTTGCGGGGCTGAGCCACAATGTCACGGAAGCGAATCGCTTCGTGCTCTTTGCCCACCGCAAGGTGGCTGTGATCCAGCCCGGTGAATTCCGACAGCGCAGCCCAGGCCTTAACAGCCACGTGGCCGTTGGTTTCCGGCGCCAGCGTCAGAATTACTTCTGCTGCATCAATCGCACTTTCAATTTTCGGACGACCTGCGTTCGCTCCGTCGATGTGCGTGTAGTTCAGCTCACCCAGGAAGCTCACTTCTTTTTCGGTATTCCAGTTAATACCCTTACCACCGTTACCCAACTTGTCCATCAACGGCCCAAGTGAGGTGAAGCGCGCGTAGGTATTCGGATAATCCCGCTCTACGGTAATGAAGTTTGGCGCAGTTTTGCCTGGAATTAGATCACATTCGCCTTTCTTCCAGTCTTTCACATCAAACGGCTGGCCCAATTCAGCTGGCGCATCGTGCATCAGCGGCATGGTGACTACGTCTTTCTCGACACCCAAGTGGCCTTCAGCGGCCTTGGAGAATGACTTGGCGATGCCTTTGTAGATTTCCCAGTCACTGCGGGATTCCCACGCGGGGTCTGTCGCAGCGGTCAGCGGGTGAATGAACGGGTGCATGTCGGATGTATTCAGGTCGTTCTTTTCGTACCAGGTTGCGGTCGGCAGAACGATATCTGAATACAGACAGGTGGTGGACATACGGAAGTCGAGAGTAACCAGCAAGTCCAACTTGCCCTCAGGCGCCTCATCACGCCATTTCACTTCCTCAGGCTTCACGCCGCCGTTATGACCCAGATCTTTGCCCTGCACACCGCTGGTGGTGCCCAGCAGATATTTGAGCATGTACTCGTGGCCCTTACCGGAGGAACCCAGCAGGTTGGAGCGCCAGATGAACATGTTGCGCGGGTGGTTCTCCGGTGCTTCAGGATCTTCCGACGCAAAGGCCAGTGACCCGTCCTTCATGGACTGGGTCACGTAAGCAGGCACATCCATACCGGCCTTCTCAGCCTCTGCTGCGATGGTCAGTGGGTTGCGATTAAGCTGTGGCGCAGATGGCAACCACCCCATGCGCTCGGCACGCACGTTGTAGTCGATCAGGCTTCCACCAAACTTGGACTTATCGGCCAGAGGCGAAAGAATCTCGCTCACATCCAGCTTCTCGTAGCGCCACTGCCCGGAATGAGCGTAGAAGAACGAGGTGCCGTTCATCTGACGTGGTGGACGCTGCCAATCCAGACCAAATGCCAGCGGCTGCCAGCCAGTCTGCGGGCGCAGTTTTTCCTGGCCTACGTAGTGAGCCCAGCCACCACCGCTCTGACCGATACAACCACACATGACCAGCATGTTGATCAGCGCGCGGTAGTTCATGTCCATGTGGTACCAGTGGTTCATACCGGCACCCACGATGATCATGGAACGACCCTTGGTTTTATGGGCGTTCTCACCAAATTCACGGGCAATGCGAATCACTTTTTCGGCGGGTACGCCGGTGATCTTCTCCTGCCAGGCCGGGGTGTAGGGCTTGACCTGATCGTAGGAGGTTGCGCTGTCATCTTCACCCAGACCACGGCTCAGGCCGTAGTTGGCCATCATCAGGTCGTACACGGTAACCACAAGGGTTTCGCCGCCTTCAGCCAGCTCAATTTTACGGCTGCCCAGCTTGTGGGTCAGGGTGTCGCTGATTTCAACCGACTTGAAGTGCTCGTGTTTAACACCGCCGAAGTACGGGAAGGCCACATCAACCACTTCGTCGTGCTTTTCAACCATAGACAGCTGCAAGCTGACATCTTCAGTTTTCGCTGTTTGCTTGAGGTTCCACTTGCCTTTCTCACCCCAGCGATAGCCGATAGATCCGTTGGGCGCGGTCAGTTGGTTACTGGCCTCGTCAATGGCAATGGTTTTCCACTCAGGATTGTTCTCTTCACCCAGGCCACCCACCAGATCGCTGGCGCGCAGGAACCGGCCAGGTACGTAACGGCCATCTTCCATTTTGTCGAGCTTCACCAGGTACGGCATATCGGTGTAGCGGCGCACGTAGTCGGTGAAATACTCGCTGGGGTTGTCGAGGTGGAATTCCTTCAGAATGACATGACCCATAGCCATACCCAGGGCGGCATCTGTGCCCTGCTTGGGGTTCAGCCACTCGTCAGACAGTTTGGAGACCTCGGCGTAATCCGGGGTAATGGCAACGGTTTTGGTGCCCTTGTAGCGCACTTCCGTGAAGAAGTGGGCGTCCGGAGTACGGGTTTGCGGCACGTTGGAACCCCAGGCAATGATATAGCCGGAGTTGTACCAATCCGCAGATTCAGGAACGTCGGTCTGCTCACCCCAGACTTGTGGGGAGGCCGGCGGCAAATCGCAGTACCAATCGTAGAAGCTCAGGCACACGCCACCAATCATCGAGAGATAACGGCTGCCTGCAGCGTATGAAACCATGGACATGGCGGGAATGGGCGAGAAGCCAATAATGCGATCCGGGCCGTGTTTTTTGGCGGTATAAACGTTAGACGCGCCAATCAACTCGTTAACTTCGTCCCAGCTGGAACGCACAAACCCGCCCATACCACGGCGGGGTTTGTACTCTGCAGTTTTCTTCGGGTCTTCAACAATAGACGCCCAGGCTTCAACCGGATCGTTGAACTGCATGCGGGCTGCGCGCCAAAGCTTCATCAGATGCTTGCGCATCAGTGGGTACTTCAGGCGGTTGGCGCTGTACATGTACCAGGAATAGCTGGCACCACGAGGGCAGCCACGGGGCTCATGGTTGGGCAGATCCGGACGGGTGCGGGGGTAGTCAGTTTGCTGGGTTTCCCAGGTCACCAAACCATTCTTGACGTAGATTTTCCAGCTACAGGAGCCTGTGCAGTTTACGCCGTGGGTGGAGCGAACGATTTTATCGTGCTGCCAACGTTGGCGGTAGCTGTCTTCCCAGTCGCGATTTACGTCGTGGGTTTCGCCGTGGCCGTTCGCGAAGGACTCGCGCTTTTTACTGAAGTAGCTCAGCTTATCGATCAAATGACTCATGGTCTCTCTCTCCATCAACCCGTCTGCGGATCGTTTTTCCGAATTGAAACCATTGTGTGGGAGAAAAACCCTGAAATCTGCGTGGTTACTACCACATAACCCCGCCCTACCACCGAGGAGGTATGGCTGCTATATCCCCGGATGGAGAAGTGCGTTACGTTCGTGGCGGCGGTTAAAGCGGGCAAACATGAACTGGCAAACACAAAGCAGAATAAACACGATCATGAATACGGCACTGCGAACCCCCAGCCAGTGGTTCACCGCACCAAAAATAACCGGCAACAAAAAAGCCACTGAGCAGGCGCCGACCAGCAGTAATCCGGCAACAAAGGCAGCATTCTGACGACTCTCAATAATCACCATTCTCTGCAAACTGCCCATGGCACTTCCTAGCGCCACTCCAAGCACCACCACAAAGATTCTTTCAATATTCATGGGTAGCGCAAACTCAACCCTGATGGTTGCCTCCACACCTCGAATGAACAGCGTCATGGGCGGGTAAGACAGCACCACCAGGGCAACCAAGCCAACAAAGAGCGAGCGGCTGATAACGTTAGGGCTGCCATAGCGATCAGACAGCCCCCCACCCAGAATCTGCGCCAGAGCCCCCGGTATGATGAACCATTGCGCCAGCCTGGCCCCTGATCCCACCTGAAGCCCAAACTGTGAGGAAAGATAATCTGGAAGCCACAAAGCCAACGCAAAAAAGCTTCCAGCCACCACACCGAAGTAGGCGACCAGCTGCCACATCCCCTGCTGATTGAGGTGTCCGAACAGAACTTTCATGGAAGTTTCTGTTTGCGGGTCTGCTCTCGCATCCTCGGGATCAGTCAGTAAAAGCAGCAGCGCCAGCACCAGCATGAGAACAATCAGGTAAGCCAAGGGAACGCCGTGCCAAGAGAAAGCTTCGTGAAAAAGGGGCACTAGATAATAGGTAAAGCCAGCGCCGGTAACACCTGCACCAAACACTCCCAGCACAAGTCCAAGCCTGCGAGGCTGGCAGTTACTGGTTACAAACTGCAATCCTGCACTGTAAAAGCCGCCTGCAAGCCCTAGCCCGCCAGCCGCCAGCAGATAGCCAATAAACGTATTTGTGGTAAGCAAAACCACCATGCAGGCAGCAAGCCCGGCAAGGCATCCGAGCATTATGCGCCGGGCGCCAAACTTACGGGCTGCCAGTCCTGCGGGAACGGCTAAAAGAGCGCTAACAGCCATAGGCATGGCTAACAACAAGCCAAACTGAAGATTACTAAGACTGAGCTCGGCTCTGAGATGTATTCCAGCCACTGCAAACAGCGTCCAGCAGCCTGCAGCAATAACGAAGCCTGTTACCGCCAGCGGCAGAATTACGGCAAGAGATGCCAGCCGCTCATCCTCCTGATCCGCCTCTGACCCCATCTGCTAACGCCCTTGTGAACAGGTTTTAATACCGCTTAACAGTCTCGGCTTTTGCCCTGACGCAGGTCAAAGACTATGATGGGTTACCAACCATTGGGGTAATTGACTATCCTCAAGGAGGTATTCGAGCCCGGCAATCGAAAAGACGAGATTCAATGAGATCCAGAAGCCCCCTTGTTAACCGAATTGCTATCGTTGTGTGTGCCGTTGTGCTGACATCCATTGTCAGCATGGCTACAACGCTGGCGGTTTCAAAAAGCATTGAAGGGAACGCGACGGCTATTAATCTGGCCGGCGCTCTTCGCATGGGTGCATTCCGGCTGCTAGCCCACGCAGCAGGCCCAGGAGACAGCCACAATACCCAAAAAGGCAACATCAGCAGCCTCGCAGACGAGTATGAAGCCAGCCTGTTTGACAGATTAATTACCCGCGCAATTCCCCGTTCAGCCGACCACCCACTTGCAAATCAGTACCGGGGTATCACAACCTTTTGGGAGCAGACGCTGCGCCCGGGCCTGGAGAATCACCCACAAGGCTCCCCCGTTAGCACTGAAATGCTAACGGCGACAGAAACTTATGTCGACTCAGTAAACCAGTTGGTCAGCATGCTTGAACGACGCACCGAAGCAAGAATTGGGCTGCTGCACCTTATCCAGATCATTAGCCTGGCGTTTTCCATACTCATTATTATTGCTCTGTTTGTAGACCTGAGAAACCGGGTACTCAAACCGCTTCGCAAGCTTGTCACTATTGCTACAGCGGTGGGTGAGCAGGACTTTTCCCAGAAAGCCAATATGAAGGGCAGTGACGAACTGGCACAACTCGGCAGCGCCTTTGACCAAATGAGTAGCGAACTGGCACTCACGTACAGCGAGCTTGAAGAGCGCGCTCGCAGCAAAACCGATGAACTGGAAAAAAGCCATGCGGCCCTCCAATTGCTCCATACCGCCAGCCGCAACCTGTTTGCCAACCATGATCTGTGCAGCGGCGCAGTGCCCATGTTGCAAGAGCTGGAACAGCTCCTGGATATAGGACCAATTCGGCTTTACCTACACGACAAAGAAGCTGCAGAGCCTGTGCAGGTTGTTACTACCGCCTCAACAGACCGCCCTTTCTATTGCCGGGACCACCACTGCAACGCTTGTCTGGTTACACCGGAAATCTACGACGAGCTACCGATAGAAGATAACGATGGGCGCAGGTTGCTATTGCCCATACGTACACCCGGCAAACTCCTGGGCACTTTGGAGGTGTGGTACCCTGCAGAAACCGGGCTTTCGAATACCGCTCGGCGCCTGCTGGAAACGCTTAGCGACCAACTGGCAACCGCCATTTTCCTTGAGCGTCAGATTAACGAAGAGCAACAGCTTACACTGGCCGAGGAGCGCACCGTCATCGCCCGGGAGCTCCACGATTCTTTGGCACAATCGCTGTCCTATCTGAAAATGCAGGTAGCCCGCATGCGCAGGCTGAACATTGAGGGCGACCAGAAAAACGCCCACGAGGCCATTCTGGACGAGCTGAGCACGGGGCTGAACAGTGCCTATCGCCAGCTAAGGGAATTGCTGGCCACCTTCCGGCTGAAGCTGGACACTCCTGATTTGCTCACAGCTCTGCGCAAAACTATTGAAGAGTTTTCAACGCGTTTGGGGAAACCCGTAGGGTTGAATTACAATCTACCCCCCCATGCCTTGTCGCCGAACGAGGAAATACACACACTGCAGATTGTGCGTGAGGGCCTGGCCAACGCGGTTAAACATGCCGACGCCACGGAAGTTATCGTGGATGTACTGTTTGAGTCGCCCCAAGTAAAGGCAAAAATACGAGACAATGGTAAGGGCTTGCCGGAGGACGGTCAGCCAGTCAACCATTACGGGCTGATCATCATGCAGGACCGTGCCCGTACTCTCGGTGGGCAGGTTGTGGTACAAAACCACGAAAGTGGTGGCGTTGAGGTTATCCTGACATTCGTTCCGAAAAGCCGGCACCTGATTCCCACCGAAGCACCGAGCGCCTGAATATCAAAAAATGCGGCAATTCACTTGAGCCGCCATGCAATCAAGAGAGAGGAAGCGAAGTACCATGCCCGATGTAGCGTCTGACACACCCGCCAGCATATTGCTGATCGACGACCACCCATTGTTGCGCCAAGGCATCAAACAGCTCGTCGAAATGGAAACGGACATGGTAGTGGCAGGCGAGGCGAGCAATGCCACCGACGGTATACAGCTGGCAACCGAACTTGAGCCCGACTTGATTCTGCTGGACCTCAACATGCCGGAAGTGAGCGGCATTGATGCCCTGAAAAAACTGCGAGAACTGAATGTAAGCTCCCGCATCGTGATGTTTACCGTGTCTGACCAGGAAGACGATGTGGTCTCAGCACTGCGAGCCGGCGCTGACGGTTACCTTCTGAAAGACATGGAACCGGAAGACATGATTGCCCAGTTGCGCCAGGCCGCTCTGGGAAAAATGGTGATCAGCGACAGGCTGACCACGCTGCTGGCAGAGGCTCTGCGCTCCAACAAGCCGCAACAGGCCTCGCGCCCGGATTTCGACAGCCTGACCCCTCGGGAAAAAGACATCCTGCGCCTGATTGCCGAAGGCCTGTCCAACAAGATGATTGGCCGCAAGCTGGACATCAGCGACGGCACGGTAAAAGTGCACGTTAAGCACCTGCTTAAAAAGCTCAGCCTGCGCTCCCGGGTAGAGGTCGCCGTATGGGCCGTAGAAGAAGGTCTACATAAGGGCTGAGCTATATCAAATCAAACCCAGCGCGTTTTGGGTACTCTGGGCAGTCTGAATTCACTGCCCGGAGTTGATTATGGCCCTGCCTGTGTCTATTACCCTGCCCCTCCCTCCCAAACCCCTGATCAGCGATTCTCTGGCACTGCTTTCTGAATACCTCCCATCGCCATTTCCCATACTTGGCGCCATTGATCAGTCGATCCCGATTCCCATAAAACAACTGGTTGCCGAAGCACCTCTGAATCGTTTTTTTGCTGAGGCCATTGCAGATGGTGAATTTGACGATTTTGAAGGTCGCCGTATCCGCCTGGAAATAAACGGCGGTCACCCGGGCATTACATTCGGTTTTTGGGCAGGCAGGCTCCGAGTGCTGGACGGCCCCGGCGAAGCCACCATCAGGGGCTCCCTTTTGGCCTTTAAAACCCTCGCGGAGCGCCGGCAAGATCCTGACCAGCTATTCTTCCAAAGGCGCCTGGTGGTTGAAGGCGATACCGAACTGGGGCTGGGGTTAAAAAACCTTTTGGACAGTCTGGAGTGGGATTTCAAACTCCCGAAGTTGCGTTTATTCTGACGCACTCTGTTGCTGGAGCCATATCAAACCCATGCGATCCTGTGCGATGGTTCAATAACAGACACGCAGAACCTTTACACAGAATCCTCCGCGGATTCACACAGTGAGCGCACGGAATGGACGAAGTTCAAATAATAACTCTGGCTGAAAAACTCAGCCTTACAGCGGCCTTCATCTTCTTTATGACTGGGCTTTTAACTGGCATCTGGAAATACTGGTGCATGGCCAATAGCCCGAAAGCCGCGGCACCCCGATATGTCGACATCGCCCACCGCAGCTCCCTCATGTATAGCTTTGCTGCCATGTTGCTGGGTTGGTTCGCCAGCCACAGCGTGTACCCGGAGTGGCTGAATACTCTGGCCGCCGTGTGCGCACTGGGCTTTTTTGCGCTCGCTATTGGCACCTATCTCATCCATGGTTTTTTGCGGGATACCAGCAACCAGCTGCGCAAACCTCATCGTTTGGGAACCATGACATTGCCATCCTGGATCGTTCACGGCTTTATGGTGGCTTTGATTGTGGCTGAAGTGGGAGGTTCGCTGATTCTGGGTAGCGGCGCCATGATGTCAATCTGGTGAAGACTGTTTCGGCAGAACGGATTCAGATCGCAAATTGGGGGATTGAAATGGCAACAGGCGTTGTAATCAGGCAACTCAGAACCGGGAACCTGACACCACTCGCAGGCACCGAAACACTCACTGGCATACACAAGCAGGAAATCGGCTCTGCCTACCTGAATGTGAATGGTTTGAGTGATGATCACCAGGGTGACAAACGCCACCACGGCGGCCCTGAGAAAGCCTTACATCACTTTGCCGCAGACCACTATCACAGGTTAAGGGGTGAACTGCCCGCCCCAGCCTCTGAGCATTGCCAGCCGGGCGCCTTTGGCGAAAACCTGGTGACCGAAGGCTTCACGGAAACAGACGTTTGTGCGGGTGATATTTTTGAACTTGGGGAGGCCGTTATCCAGGTCTCTCAACCCCGGCAGCCATGCTGGCGGCTTAACCTGCGCTTTGGCATTCCGGACATGTCCCAGCGCCTGCAAAACAGCCTCAGAACAGGCTGGTATTATCGAGTACTGCAGTCCGGCACGGTCAGCAAAGGCGACGTGCTGCGCCTCAAAGAACGCCTCCACGAAGACTGGCCGCTTAGCCGGGTGCTCTCTTTACTGTACGAAAACACTCTGGATAGAACAGCACTTGCAGTAATGGCCGACATTAATGAGCTGTCTCCTAACTTGAAACAGCTCGCAAAACAGCGCCTTGAAACGCAGCAGGTCGAGAGTTGGGAGGGGCGACTGTTTGGCCCATCGAAACAAGGCAGCGTAACCGGGCCATAACGTCCAGATTGCTTGCTTCCATTAGCTCCAGGGCTTTCAGCGCGTCATCTGGACGGCCTTCGTTGTGGGCAAGCACAGCACTTTTTGCATACACATGCACCAGCCTGTGAGGCTCCTCAATGGCCCGAAAATTCAGCTGGCCCGCATAACGCGTGCTCCCGTCCCCCTCATAATACCATTGCCCGAGACGACACTCGGTTTCGTCCGGCAAGCTGTCTGCTGTTTTATCCGTCAGTCCTGCGAGAATTTGATAAACCGTTAGTTTAATCTCCAACTCTTCAAGGTTGGCCAATTCAATTTCAGACAATAGCGCTGCGCTACCTAAAGCGTCTGATGACGTACCGGCCAGATCAATCAGCATAAGCAACTGATCGCGTGCCCGATCTGCCTCCGCTGCCAATTCTTCCATTTCTTTGCTGTTGGACCGGCTGGCATCTGCCACGTTTTGGGTTTGCGTCCGAATGCGCGCAATGGCGCCTTCTATTTCTTTAGTGGCCTCACCCGCTCGAGACGCAAGGCCCCTGATTTCTGTAGCAACTACGCTAAAACCACGCCCATGCTCACCAGCACGTGCTGCCTCAATACTGGCGTTAAGCGCTAACAATGACGTTTGATCTGAAACGCCATCTATTATGTCTACCAATGATGTGATGCTTCCGGTTTCTGTTTCCAGTGATTCCATTTCCCTGGCAGAGGTAGCAGCACTTACCCGCGCCCCTCCCAACCTCTGCACGAGGGTCACCATGCTATCTCTTAATTCGCCAGATTCATCCCGGGTTTTCAGCGCTTCGCTACGACGAGAGCCCAGTAGCGATGACAACTCCCCAAACGACCCTTTGAGCTCACCTAATGAGTTGCCAAACTGCCCAAGCCCGGACATCAATCGACGGCTTAAAGCTTGCTGGGCTGTTACGTTCCGCAACGCTTCAGTTTCTGAGCTGAGCTGTACCTGAAGACGCTCTTTATCTTCACTAAGTTTTGCCTGGCTCGCTTTGGCCGCCGACAGCTGCCTCTCCAGCATTTTAATCTGTTTTTTGTACCGTCCAAAAAACATAGTATCACTCCACCGCTCATTAGGTTCATATTATATGAATGTTACTGATTGAAGGGTGTACGGAAATGTAACAACACTCGGTGCCTTGGCGAGTCGATGCTATGCCCGCCCGCCAGCGTGATGCCCGCCTCAGCAAAAACAGCGCGAGCACCATCGATCACTTGTCCAGCAACCTCGGGCGCCAACTTGTCTACTGGCCACCCCAAAATGGCAATGCGGCCAAAATCGTAGGGCTCATCCACCACTGGCATAAAGAAATCCGTGGTGCTAATAATCCCTTTGCCATTACCTATGTCTGCAACGGCCGCAGCCCGCTCCGTGGCTGAATTTGGTCAACCTGACATTCAAGCAATCATTCCTTTGCCGTTAGAGGCTGGAGGGTGGCACCAGATCCATTCCGGGCTTGCCATACCAGTACCCATTACAAGGCGGTGCCTCAACCAGTTGCAACGGATCAGTTGCCGGAATCTCCCCGCGGCGCACTTGGTCAAAGCGTCGAACAACCTCTTCCATGCCTTGATGTTCCGGGCTCAGGCGCACAGTGGCCACGCCCATTTTGTCCATATCCGGCATTTCCCGCATCAGGTCGTAGCGAGAGCCAGACAAGGTAGATGTGCCATTCAAGCGAAACAGTTCCTGGGATTCCCGGGAGCGCAATTCCAGCCCATCCGGATGCTGCAGGCAGCGGAATTCGCAGTTGTCTTTAGGCAGGTTGTAGTGGCGGGCCGTAAAGCAGCGGGATGACCAGGCAAGCGGTAGAAAGCCCCAAGCGAACACTTCCGCCGGTAAATCCAGCCCTTCCGCTTTCAGCTCCGCAATCAATTGCCGCAAGGTTTCCTGGCCCAGTTCCACCGGCAAGCTCCATCCCTTCAACCCCTGCTTTGCCAATAGCTTCAAGGTGGCGCTGTTGTAAATGTTCATTGAAGGGCCGGTCACAAATGGCAGGCTATTCTGGATAGCCAACTGCAGTGCACTTTGATCATTTGCCTCGATCAAATACTCCTGCTGAGTACAAATTTTGCGCAACGCCCGCAGATCTGCCTCCGATTCGATCAGAGTTTGCGTGGAGAGCACCACCTGCTTACCGGAATCCTTGAGCACACCGGCAATCTCCAGCCAATCCGCCAGCCGAAGCTCGCGGCGGCGGGAACAGACAGTTTCCCCCAAGTACACCGTATCAACCGGCCATTCAGCAGCATTAGCGTAAAAATCAAACACGGACTGCTTGGACCAAAACCAGAGGATCGGGCCCAGAGAAAGTTTCATCATGGGTTGCTCAGCCTTATTTCCATTTGCGGTGGTAGGCGCCAATAGTGGTCAGGCCACCTTCCGACAAGCCCGCCAAGGTACTATTCCAGACGGGGTCCACACGAAAGCCTTCAATGTCGGAGCTGACCCGGTCCAGCGCTTGTCGCCAGGTGCGAGCTACGTCCGCAATGTAAGACGGACTACGTTGGCGTCCTTCAATTTTCACGGCACTGATTCCCAGCTCTTTCAGCTCCGGGAGCAAATCCAGGGTATTCAGGCTAACCGGCTCTTCAATGGCGTGGTAAACGCTGCCTTCCACTTCAAAACGGCCTTTGCACAATGTTGGGTAACCCGCAGATTCACCTTTGCCATAGCGGTCAATCAGCACATCGTTGAGACGGGATTCAAGGCCACTTGGCGTTTCCTGCCAGCGCACAGCTTTGGCCGGCGAACAGGCACCACGGGTGTTTGGGGATTCATCGGTCAGGTAGGAAGATAGGTAGCATCGCCCCTCAGCCATGATGCACAGGCTGCCAAACGCAAACACCTCCAGTTCTACCGGGCTGTGTTTTGCGACACCGCGCACCTGATCTATCGAAAGTACCCGGGGCAGCACGGCTCGACGGATATCAAAGTTGTCTTTATAAAAACGCAGAGCCTCGTAACTGGTGGCCGAGCCCTGTACCGAAAGGTGCCGGTGCACCTGCGGGTGTTTGTTGGCGGCATACTCCAGCAAGCCCATATCGGCCAGAATAATCGCATCCACACCCAACGCAGCAGCCCGGTCGACAGCAGATTTCCAGGTTTCCCAGCCATCTGGCTGCGGGTAGGTGTTGATAGCACAGAAGACTCTCGCACCTTTGCTGTGCGCGTACTCGATGCCCTCGCCTGCGCGTTTGTCGTTAAAGTTGAGTCCTGCGAACTGGCGGGCATTGGTGCTGTCTTTGAACCCCAGGTACACCGCATCGGCTCCGTTATCCACCGCTGCTTTCAGTGCCGGCAGGCTGCCGGCCGGGCAAACAAGTTCCATAGACGCTCTCCCCCCGTAAAAGTTGCACAAACCATACGCGGGCGGGCCCCTTCGGGCATTGACCTTTATCAGCAGAGCTTCGGATACCCGAAAGTAACCTCTCAGGTACCTATAAAGTGGTACTCCACGCACCATTACGTATTGTCAGATATTCCCTTCTAATACATGCAATTAACATTAAAAAACATAGAGTTACCGGCATATACCTACCTCCGAAATACCCCGTCGTGCCAATGGTGGGAGCGACTACACTTATTCAAAATGGGCACCATTCATGCACCAAGGTGATTCCGATGAAAAACACCATCAACAACCTTTCCATGCGAGGAAAGTTAACCACGCTTGTCGTGCCTGCATTGCTGGTAATTATCTACTTTGCGGTTGAGAGCATCACACTGAATGCGGGGCAGCTAAGCGATATGCAGCAGCTACGCTCGCTGGTTCAGCTCGCAAGTATCGGCGACCCTCTGATCGAGACGCTTCAAAAAGAACGTGGCCGCTCAGCTGTTGTACTCTCAGCCGGCTCCGACCAGGACGCCGCGCGCAAACACAAACAGGCACTGGCCACCCAACGCAGGCAAACGGATGAGCGTATATCCGGCTACCGCTCACGCCTTACCAACCTCCAAGTGAACGAAAGCTTCGGGCCCGAACTCGCCAGCAGCATTCAAAGCTTGTCGCAAGGATTGAATGCATTGGACCGTCTTCGCAGCAATGTCGACAGTGGTTCCCTGAGCGCTCTGGATGTCGGGAAGCAATACACGCAACTGATTGCCGGGTTACTTAACCGCATCCCCTTGATTATTTCACGCTCAACAGACCCGGCACTTACCCGGGATATCAATGCCTACTACGCCCTGGCAGAGGCCGCCGAAGCGGCAGGCAAAGAGCGTGCAGCGGGCGCGGCTCTTATAAGCAGCGGAGACTTTGATCTTCCTGCCATTCAGAGAATCGCAGCTTTCGAAGGTCATCAGGAGGCCTTTACCCGGGAGGCAGGTGCCATGCTGATTGCCGACCCCGCAATGCTTGCGGAACTGAACAGGCTTCCCGAAACTGAAGAGAGCCGCAACCTGCTGGAGAAACGCGACACGCTGTTCAGCAGCCCCTCCGGTATGTACGCACTGGATTCAACTGAGTGGTTCGAGATCACAACGGAACGGTTGGGCAACCTGAATCAATTCCGTAAGACCCTGCTCGATCGCACCTTCGAGGCGGCAGTCGAGGGCGCCGAAGACGCCCGGGGCGATCTGCTCGTTGCATCCGCAATAGCGGCGGCGGCCATTATTATCGTTTTTGCACTGATAGTACTGATGGTCAGTGTGATAAACCGGCAGATCAACAGCTTGCTCGATGGCGTGCGGTTTGCCATGGACAACAAGGATCTCACCCGGAAAATCCAGGTCTCCAGCAAAGACGAAATCGGTAATATCGGGCGAGCAATCAACGAGCTCTTCAGCAAGTTTGGCGATGCGCTTCAGCAGATCGATAAAGCCAGCGTGCAACTTGCAACAGCAACCGAAGAGACCAGTTCGACTGCTAATCAAAATGCGACACAAACCAAAAGCCAACAGTCGCAGATAGAGCAAGTTGCCGCAGCAACAGAGGAAATGTCTGCTACTTCCGAGCAGATTTCCCAAAATACTCTGCAAGTCGCTGATGCTGCCAATAACGTTATGGAACGAAGCCGAACCGGGGAAGAAGTTTTGCAGAGCAGTGTAAGGCGCATTCGCTCACTGGCGAGCTCAGTAAATGACGTGAACACTGTAATCGAACAACTGGAAAGCCGTAGCAGCAGTATTGTGGAGGTTGTGGATGTGATCCGGAAGGTCGCAGATCAGACTAACTTGCTGGCCTTGAACGCTGCCATTGAGGCAGCTCGGGCGGGAGAACACGGCCGGGGCTTTGCTGTCGTGGCTGATGAAGTTCGTGCCCTGGCTCGCCAGACTCACGATTCCACCACGCAAATTGAAGACATTGTTAATGGCTTCAAAGTAATCACTGATAACGCGAGCCTGTCTATCACTACCAGCCACAAGCTTGCCAATGAAACCAGCGAACAATCTTCAGAACTGGAGCAGACATTTGCCGCTATTCTGGGTGACATCAACAGTATTTCTGACATGGCCACGCAAATAGCCACAGCATCCGAGCAACAGGTGGCTGTCACCCGGGAATTGGCGGGGAACATGGAGGCGGTCAGCGAAGTAGCCATACTGACTCTGACCGGCTCTCAGGAAATTTCCCACGTAACCGGCGAACAGGCGCGACTGGCGCGGCAGCTGCAGGATCTGGCAAATGATTTCAAAGTGTCAGCGGCCTGAATTAGCCAGGCCAGAACAAAAACGGGAGCCCGTAGGCTCCCGTTTCACAGGCTTGATCGTCAGACCATATTGCTATCAGTCTTGCGCGCCTGTACGGCATCTTTGATAACCGCACTGCAAATCACGGCCAGTACTCCCAGCGTCAGCGCTGGCCAAACCAGAATATAAGTTCCATAGACGAGTTCACTCATGAACGTGCTCCTTGAGGGATCATTGTGGGTTCATTTTCATTTTCATCTGCAGGCGCGTCATAGCTTCCGACGCGCTGCTTGATCAGGTCAAAATCGAATCTTTCCTGGCTGCGCAGAGTCATTAGGGTGCACACGATGGCGCTGGCACCGTAGGCTGTCAGGGACGCTGTAAGAACCATGTAGTCCCGCAGGAAGCCTGTGGCATAAATCAGCAAAATCACGCCGGAAACAGCCCCGACAATCAGGCCCACCACGCGGCCAAAGAAACCAAACGCCATCAGCCCGAACACAACCGCGCCGCCAACAGAGGCCAGTATTTCAAAGAAAAGCACGGTCGCACCGGTCATTTCCAGCAGTTCAAAACGGGCAATACAGAACAGGGCCATGGCGACGACAACAGACCAAGTAAATGCCGCGTTGGTTACCCTGTCCCAGTAGCAGCTGATAATGACCGGGAATACGATCGCGCCCCAAAGCGCGCCAACGAACACCAGCATCACCAGAATATCCAGTGAAAAACTGGCGAATATCAAACCAGCCACGGTTGCCACAATCATGGTGGAACGGCCAATCAGCAGCATTGTTTTAGGATTGGGGTTGTCCCCGGCGATGTTTTTGCCATAAATGTCGGCCATCACAATGGTCGACAGGGCAGACAAATCCGAATCGGCGGTAGATGATAAAGCACCGATCACCAACACAAAGAACAAACCCACGAATACCGGGGGCAAGTAGGTGGACACCATCTGCGGGATCAGGTTATTCATGTTGCCATTTACCGGCTCCACCCCGACCGTTAATGCCATCAACCCAATCATGCCAAGGCCGATAACGATGGCTCCATAGCCAAGTGTTGCGGTAACAAAGGTACGTTTGATGTGCTTTTCCCGCACCGCAAACAAGCGCTGGGATATGGTTTGGTTGCCAATGGCATAGGCAAGCACTGCCACAAAGAAAGGCGCCCCCTGGTTCATAATCGCATCAACAGAGAAGAAATCAGCCTGCTGGCTGGTGAGATTCTTCATGCCATCAACCATTACAGACGGCCCGCCTACAGAAAACAGTACGGCGGGGATGATGACAACGGTAATAGCCATCAACGCGACTAGCTGCGCAAAGTCTGTAAATACAGAGGCCCGGAAGCCTGATGTGAGCGTGTAACTGAGCACCCCAACTCCGGCAACGATTACGCCTGTCTGGAAAGACAGAGGCGAAAGCACAGATACCAACGCGCCCGCAGCGGTGAAGTTCACCATCAGGCTGATAATACTGCCCAGAATGTTGGAGCCAGCCAGAATCAATTGGCTGGACGACCCGTGGCGGGCATGGATGAGCTCACCAAGGGTATGGCCATTAGGCGCGAGCTTGCGGAAACGCCGACCAAACGGGTAGATGAACAGAATCATCAACGCGCCCCAAAGGCCGTAATGTATCGGGCCGGACACACCGTAGGTATAGCCAGAGGTAGCCGCCGCATAGAAGGATGCCGCCCATATCCAGGTTGCGGTCATACTGGCCGCGCCCATGCCAAAACCTACGTTATGACCCGCAACCATAAAGCCAGACGTATCTTCTTCTTTTTTGCGAATCAGCAGGGTGAGCAAATAGGTGCCGCCGTAAAAGCCGACCAGCAAAATCACGATTGTCAGTATTGAGAACTGAACAAAGTCACTTTCGTTCAAACCAAAACCTCTTTACTACCGCAGTGCCATCTGAACAGCGTGCGAACACACATATTCGATTACTTGGGGCACAAGTATTCAGAAAGACCGCAGAGCGCGGAAAATGAAAATTACGGGAACACCATGGGGTGTCAGCGAAAAGCAGCGATGCTAGTTCGCCAAGGCATGAAGGTCGCTAAAGAAAGCGGAAGTGAATATAGAGCCTTGAAATTTGTTTAGTCGTCATTGCAATTGCAGCCTCTTCTGCCCTGAATTTATCTGGCGGCGGCTGTTTTTAGACCAAAAACGAGGGTCACAAAAGAATTACTACAAGCGCAAAGCCTTTAATCCAGAGCGTTTATTCTGAAAGGAAGCACTAGAAGTTACTCGATATACAGAAAAGAGTCCAGTATTTAGAGGTCATAACAATTTCCCGGGGCACTGGCGCCCCGGGAATAGCGCAAATGAACAATTCAGATGATGCGTGAAAACCGCTGGCTGGCGCCCTCTTTACGGTAAAAGTCGAATATCTGGCAAATGGCGCGAATCAACAGCCGGCCTGCAGGCTCCACCTGCAACACCCGGCCATTGTCACCAATAAGTTCATCGGCCATCATCGGTTTCAGGCGAGAAAGCTCGTCAGCAAAGTAGCTATCAAAATCTTCCTGCCACTCATCTGAAAACTGCTGGCGATCCAGACGGAACTGACAAATGAGCTGCCCAATCACCCAGCGGCGAATGCGATCGTCCCGGGTCAGGTTTACGCCTTTGGTTATCGCCAACTGGCCAGCATCAATGGACGCTTCCCAGGCAGGCAGATCGTGATTGTTCTGGAAGTAGGCATCATCGGTCTGGCCAATAGCTGACACACCCAGGGAAACCAGATCGCAGTCCGAGTGGGTGGTGTAACCCTGGAAGTTCCTATGCAATCGTCCTGCGCGCTGTGCCACAGACAGACTGTCATCCGGCTTGGCAAAGTGATCCATGCCGATGTATTCGTAACCGGCTTCAAGCAAACGGTTGATGGTGTTGTGCAAAATGGTCAGCTTTTGCTGGGGTGTTGGCAGGGTGTCATTTTTGATGCGCGTCTGCGGATAAAAACGGTCTGGCAGGTGCGCATAGCTGAACACAGACAACCTGTCTGGCGACATTTCAAGCACTGCTTCCAGAGTTTCCGCGAAACTCTCCGGCGTCTGGTATGGCAAGCCGTAAATCAGATCGAGGTTGATAGAGCGGAACCCTAACTCCCGGGCCTCACGCAGCACCGCTTCGGTCATTTCCCGGGGCTGAATGCGGTTAACGGCTTTTTGGACTTCCGGATTTACATCCTGCACACCCAGGCTGATACGGTTAAAACCCAGTTTCCAAAGGGTTGGTAGAGTTCCCTCATCCACTTCACGGGGATCAATCTCTACGCTGTAATCACGGTCCTCACTGCTTTGCAGGTTGAACAGTTCACCGTAGCCTTCCATCAATTTCTGCATCACTTCATTGGGCAAGAAGGTCGGGGTGCCGCCACCCCAGTGCAACTGCTTTACCGGACGGTCAGAGCCAAACAGCTTCGATTGCATGGCGGCTTCTTTCAGAACACGCTCCACATAGGGCATGGCCTTGTCGTATTTTTTGGTAATCACCTTGTTGCAGGCGCAGTAATAACAAAGGTGCGCACAAAACGGCAGGTGGGTATACAGAGACAGTGGGCGGTTGCTGGCCTTGCTGCGAGCAGCGGCCTCTACCATCTGCTCAATCGGGTAGTTCTGATTAAACTCCACAGCCGTCGGATACGATGTATAACGCGGACCGCTGAGATCGTAACGCTTGATCAGCGCATCATCCCACATGAACTCAGGAAGGGTTGATTCAGAAGTTTGCGGTGCGGGTTTGGAGGTCATAATTAAAGCTCTGAGCGCGTGATGTGTGGTACCAGCCGGATAGCCGCGCATTTTAGGCTATGCAGGCTGAGCACATCTTGATGCGAGTCATTTCGACAGCTGTGTGCTTACCATTGACCGGATTTTAACAGCTTGGCAACTGAACCACCCTTATGCCTAGTGCGTATTCAGGCTACCTACAATGGGTTAATTGCCGAAATATTTCTCACGAAAACAAGCCAAAAATAGCCTGTCAAAAATACCGGAGAAGCGTGAGGCGTTGCTCAAATGGGGAGAGAGCCTGTTGCAGCAGATTGAAATTATTTGAAAAAAGTACTACAACTGCTAGTGTCCTATGCACTTCACATCTAGCCGAAACAATGGAATGAGCGGTCACTATGGAATACCGGCCACGGGCACTCGGCACCCTTGCATTTTTTATTGTTCCAGCATGCCTGGCCCAGCCACCTGAACTGGAGCTTGTCACCTTTGATGCCCCGCCCTATCAGGTGGTTGAAATAATTGGAAACGGGCACCGCAGTATAACCGGCGAAACCGTAGACACGGTAATCTGTGCCTCAGAACTGGCCGGATGGTCTGCCAACATTACCCTCGCGCCCCAGAAGCGAGCTATCTATTCACTCCAAAAGAACAGCGTAGACGGCTATTTCGCAGCAGACCCTTCTGCAGAGCTGGACACCATCGCAAGCCGCAGCAATCCCGTTGCTCTGGAGAAATGGTACTTCTTCACTCAAGACCCACCCGCCGAGCCAGATCTGCGACGCATAGGTGTTGTGGATGGCAGTAACGAGGAAGCCTGGCTGTTGGCAAATGGCTACGAGGTGTATCTGAGCGTCACTTCGCCGTCGCAGCTCCTCGCGCTACTGGAGAGAGGGCGAATTGATGCCGCCCTAATGGATGAGCGGGTTATGGTATGGCTACGCGCCAGGAATGAACTCTTAACAGAAAGCCTCAATTCGCACTTCCTTCGCTATGCACCTCTTCACTTTTACGTAGCTGAGACCTTCCAAAAGGCACACCCGGAATTTTTGCCCGCGTTCAACAAGGCACTCCCAAGCTGCACAGCCAAAACACTGACGCCCACCAGCCGGGAAATAAAACACATTGAATCTCTGACAAAGCGATTGCTGGCAGAGCTCACAAAGCTGCTGAACATACAGCAGGCTCTGAAAGCCGGCCCGCAACCAGGCACGTTCGCCGACGTACTCAACATCGACAGCAAATGGCAGGCTCTGGCACCAAAGACTATGCCACCACTGGCAGCGCATATTCTGGCCCTGCCAGCATCAAAAACCCTGGAAGTATGGCAGAGCTCCTATCAGGGCCTGGTCACAGAGGTCATGCTAGTCAACAGCATGGGAAGCATTGCCGCCATGAGCCAACTCACCTCTGACTATTGGCAGGGCGATGAGCTCAAGTTTCTCGAGGTGGCAGGGCCGGAACTGGCGGCCGATCCACAGGATCGAAAACCGTTTTTCATCTCCCCCATACGATACGATCAATCAACCGCAAGATTTCAGATTACTGTGAGTGCTCCGATCGTTTTGGGCAGCGAGAACACACCAAACGGTGTCATCGTAATCGGCCTGGATATAGAAAAGGCCATGGGTATTTAAGGCGGCCCAACCTCGCAGGCAAGCACCAGCGCCCATAATTCCGAGAAATCATTCACCACCACATCGGGCTTGTCCGGATGCTTGTGGGTGCCCGGAAATATACGGTTCAACCAGGGCAGATCCCATTGTGCGCCGTTGAAGAATACGGAGGTCATACCCGCACGTTTGGCGGCAATCACATCGGTGGTGCTGTCACCCACGTACCAAACGCTGGGGTCGGGCGGGTAATCCAGCTTCTGCACCGCCAGCAGGAGTTGATCCGGATGGGGTTTGCGCAGAGGGGTGTCATCACCGCACACGTCCACATCAAACAGCTCCACCCAACCGGTGTCTTCAACTGCCGCCAGTTCATGCTCGAAAAACTCACGGTCTCGGTTGGTGATCACCCCCACCTGAATATTCAGACGCCGCAAACCTTCCAGCACCGCCCGCACTTTCGCCTCAAAGGCTTTTACCGTGCCATAGTGATTGCGGTAATGGTGATTGAAGGCCTTGTGGGCGATCTGCTTTGCTTCCTGATCATCACCAAAAAGCACTTCAAAAATATCCGTACGGGAGATCTTTCGGTCGGCTTTAACCTTGGGATGGAGCTTGGCAAACTCTCGCACATAGGCCACCAACCGAGCATCTTCCGGCGTTTTGCTGTCTTCAGGGGCAACCATGCGCGCCATCAGACCAAGCTTGTGAAAATCCGGGAACATGTCATCCACTGCGTGGTACATGGCGTCGAGGGTGTCTACAAGCGTGGCGTGCCAATCAAACAGTATCACTTCGGGCCGTATAAGCTTGACCACGGCCGGGTGCCAATCCGGTTCTATGCGAGGCTCGGGGCGAGCGGGCGGCGGGAAGGGGCCGGGGCGAACAATTGCCGGAGAACGCCGGAACGTCTCCGGCTTACCCTGCTCGATCTGGTCAAGCAGATCCATCAGTTCTTCAAAGCTGTCCAGCACTGCAAGCGGCGCATCACGACGGGTAAACCAACTGCGAATCCGGTCCGCTTCCCACTGGGCGCCGTTATAAAACACACCTGAAATGCCTGCTCGATGCGCTGTCAGCATATCCACGTAGCTGTCGCCAAGGTACCAGGCGCGCTGGTCTGCGGGGAGGTTCAGCTTCTCAAGAATTGTGTTGATTATTTGGGGGTCAGGTTTGTATTCGGTGACATCATCGGCGCAAATCGCCACCTCGAACAGATCCTGCCAGCGCCCCTCATCAACGGTTTTCAATTCCTTATCAAAAAACTCCCGGTTTCTGTTGGTGGCCACCGCCAAACGAATGCCCATGGCTTTCAGGGCCGACAGGTACTCATAAGCTCCCGGTTGAAAGGGTCGAACCTGCCCGAAGAAACGCCGGTACGCTTGATTGTAGGCTTGGTGCGCAATCAGCTTGGCCGCTGTGTTGTCACCAAAGATGGCATTGAAGATGTCTGTTCTCGACACCCTGCGCTCCGCCAGAATTCGCGGGTGCAGGCGCCTGAAAATGCGTATGTAGCGAACCAGCCTCGCATCGTCTTCGGTGCGGCACTGCTCTTCCGGCAGCAGCTGATCCACCAGCCCCAGTTCTTCCAGCTGCGGTAGCATCTCCTCCATGGCGCTGAACATAGCGTCGTGGGTGTCCACCAAGGTTCCGTGCCAATCCAGTATCAGCACCGAAGGAGCAGACAGGCGTTCACTCATGCGGTCCATAAACAGTCCTTGGGCATTTCAGAGGCCTATAGACAGATGCTATCCATCAGTTAGTTCACAAATGGTAGGGTTACCCTCTACCATAACCAAAACAGCCCCACCCTGACACACGCCAGATCAATAATACTCAGGAAGTGCATATACGATGAAAATCGGTGAGATATCCCAACACTCAGCCGTTGCCGTGGAAACCATCCGATACTACGAAAAGATCGGTTTGTTGCCGACACCGGAACGGGACGCTAGCGGCTACCGCGCTTATCGTAGAGCACACCTGGATCGACTCCTGTTTATAAAGCGCTGCCGCAATCTGGATATGGCTCAAGATGAAATACGCGAGTTAATCCGGCTTTCTGAAAACCCCGAAGCAGATTGCCAACAGGTGGATGAACTGCTGGCCAGCCATCTCAGCCATGTGCGGGAGCGACTCAAGGAGCTCACAAACCTCGAAAACACTCTGCAGCAATTGCAAAGGGCCTGCTCAGATGCGGGAACCGTGCAGGAGTGCGGCATTATGGGAGGGCTTAGCAGCGCTGACCTTGAACCCTCACCACGTAACGCTGGCGACCATGAGAACCATGTTCCCGGAACCCACAAGCCGGGGAAAAGCTAACGGTTTTATAAAGTGTGAGCTCAGGGGGTTGACTCTGTAGTAGCTATAGGGTTTTTAATGCAAGCCTACCCATTCAAGGAGGTGTTTTATGGCCTGCAGCTGCTCTGGCCCCGAACTGAAAACCCCTGGCACCGGCTTTCGTCGCGCGCTCTGGATTGCGCTCTGGGTGAACCTGGCCATGTTTTTCGTGGAAGGTGTTGCCAGCCTGACTTCTGGCTCTGTATCGCTAATGGCGGATGCCATCGACTTCTTCGGCGACAGCGCCAACTACATCCTGTCCCTTTGCGTTTTGAACATGGGCCTGCTCTGGCGCGGCCGTGCGGCGATGGTCAAAGGCATTACCATGACGGCTTTCGGTGCGATTGTCTGGGCTCGCGCTCTATGGGTCTTGCAGCAGGGCACCACGCCTGAGCCTTTAACCATGGGCTCGGTTGGCTTGTTGGCGCTGGTCGCTAACCTCTCTGTGGCACTTATTCTTTTCAAGTTTCGTGATGGTGATTCGGATATGCGCTCGGTTTGGCTGTGTAGCCGAAACGATGCCATCAGCAACCTGGCTGTAATGGCTGCTGCTTTGGGTGTGTTCGGAACCGCCAGCGCCTGGCCAGACCTTGTGGTCGCCGCCATTATGGGCACTCTCGCAATCACCGCCGGCGTGAGCGTGGTGCGTCATGCCCGCCAGGACATTACCAATGCAAAACAGGCTTCAGTGGCCGACGCCGCGCTGGAAGTCCGATAACTCGTACTGGTACTCGTCGTCAGCAATCATTTGATGCCCGTCGTAATCGATGTAGACGGGGAAACCGTAGCGGGGGTCGTAATCTACTGTTAGCCGGTGAACTTCCCCCTGCTCGGCCCGTTCGATGAATCTGAACAGACCGGGGACGGTCAGTCGCTCGACATCAAGTTGGCCTGGGTCCTGAATCGACTGTTCAAGCCCTGTTACGTCGACCAGTTTGCCGTCAGCCACCGTGACTCGGACAGGCTGGCGCAGATCCGCCGGACAGAAACAGGATTGCTGAACCGTTATCTGATAATCAACGATGCCTTTGTCGCTCCATAGCGCCTGAGCCTGAGCCAGCGTCTCAGGCGTATTTTCAGATTTTCCAGTAGAAGCATCGGATGCAGCTGTGCCACATCCGGAAAGCAACAAAGCCATCAAGAATACTGACACGGGTAGCGGTTTCGTTGACCACAACGCCATCATTTTAACCGCGTCCGGCGAGCAGCTACCGCAAACACTCCCAACAGCAACCAAGCCAGATTGAAGGCTCCACCGCCGCCACTATCAGACCTGTAATTGCTATTCGTCGGTGCATCCGGTGCAGAAGGCTGGGTGTCTTCATTGCCTGGTTCTTCAGGCACAGCGGGTTCGTTTGGAGCAAGCGCTATTCGGGTCATCAGCTCATCGTTCTGCGGTAGAATATCCTTCACCTCGCCGCTGTCGCTGATCAGGGTTGCGCTCTGTAGCAGGTTGAACGAGACACTGCTGCCAGCTTCAGCCTGAATACTGAGCCTGAGCCCAGATCTTGCTACTACTTCGGGGCAACGGAAGCCATCTGAGTTATCAGCCGGGCCCGTCAGACTACATGCGTTACCGCCGAGACTAACGCCAACCAGGCGCCCTTCTCCCTTACCAACCACGCCGCCAACAGTAATGCGATCAGCCTTTTGCTGGCTGGCATCCTGGTAATCAACCTGAAAATTCGCCTGAAAAGAAGCCCCTTGTTTCACTTCTGAAGGGTTACCGCTGACTGCAGACAAAGAGACATCCGCCGGGAAGTTAAAACACTGTTCAATCACCCCAAGCGAGGAGATTTTTTGGGTCATTGAATCATAGGAACAACTTGAAAAGCTGCTCACATTGCTATTGACGCTCGGCCCCATAATGAACTGACCGGACTCGCACGCCTCACCTTCCCCGCCCTGACCATCATGCCTCGCACCCAGGTTATGGCCAATCTCATGGGCAACCACCAATGCTGTGACAGTGTTGCTATTAAATGCATTGGTAACGCCTGTAGCATATCGACCAGTACCGCAGAGAGAGCCAACCCAGGCCATGCCGGCCGTGCTGCCATTGAAATCCCGGCCACTGACAAAGTGGAAAATGGAGCGATCACTTTTCAGAAAGCGGACAGCGCCCGCCGCGCGCTTGTCACTAACATCCGAGAGCAAATCACCAGCTTCTGTTGTTTCACTGAATACTCTGTCCTGAGCGCTATCGAGAAACGTCAGCGACAGCGTATCGAAAATAATACCGAGCTGGTCTTTGTAAAAGCCTTCCACCATATTCAGAATCGCACCGGCCCGCGCTTCAGGTTTCGCAAAGCGCTCCTGAAACTGCTGATCAAACGCCAGCTCCAGTTCCAGCATCAGGCAAGCACCATCAACCTTGTCTGTACAGAGCACATCGTAGTTTTCGGTTACGGCTCGAGCCATTGCGGGGCCAACCAGGCTTTCCGGCGTAATCATGGATTCGCCGTGAAGGTGGTTCACACCGCATTGCGGTGGCTCTTCGATGCGACTGAAGCTGAACGTGGCAGGCATATCGTTGCCGCCAATGGTGTGCATCCGCCCGAAGGCATAGGCCATGCCTTCCCAGCTATTATCCAGGAAAGAAACACGCACCCAGCTTTCCGGGTCTTCCGGAAAATAGCCTTCGTAATGTTCACCCTCATTGGACCCAAATCGCAGGTTCCGCTTGAGATGTGCATCGTAGTTGTGGCCGTCGATCCACACCGGTTGAACCTTTCCGGTTTCGGCTACCGCAGGCATTGCCCACAAAACGGACAGAAAAATGATGGATACAACACTGGGTATGAACCTGAAAATCATGGTAAAACTCTACATTAGAAGGTTTTTTCGGAAATTTACCGAATATCGGGCCAGCCTGCCACGGAGGCTGCGTAACGTTATGTGTTTATGACAACTGAGTCCCGAATTTCACCACTGCGCCATTGGCGACGGTTTGCCTTGCTGGCGATGGTTCTGGGTGCCTGCACATTCATGCCGCCAGCTCTGTTGGAATGGTCTCGCAGTGGCCTGGAGAGTTACGAATACTGGCGCTTGTTAACCGGCCACTGGGTTCATCTTGGCGCTGAGCATTTAGCGTTGAATCTTGCAGGTTTGGCAATTATCGGCTTGCTGTTCAGGCGGCACCCCCCTTTAACCGCCTGGGTTGCGTTCCTGCTCATCTCGCCGGTACTCATTTCACTGGGCCTCTTATGGCTCGTACCAGATCTGGCATGGTACCGAGGCTTTTCAGGCACCCTGCACGGGCTGCTGGTTTATACGGCATTCTTTAACCTCAGCACTGAGCGGCGATGGAGCCTTCTGGTGCTGGCGGTTGTATCGTTGAAACTGGCTCTGGAGAACCTCGTCTATGCGCAATCAGCTGAAAACTCTTTCATCGGTGGCCGCGTCATTCAGCAAGCTCATGGGCTAGGAGCCCTCACTGGGGCGCTCGCAGGGTTATTGCCGATCCTGGCAAGAAAGCTGTTCAGAAAGCCAGCGAAATCATCACCGGTATAAACACCAGAGCAAACAACGTTGACAGCATAACCGTCCCCGCGGCCTGTCGCGGGGACGTATCCAGCAAGGTGGCAATGACAACTGTGTTGGCGGCTATGGGGGTAATCGAGATCAGGAAAATAGCTTGATGGACGGCCGGCTCATAAATGCCTAAAAACTGTGAGTCCAGCCACCAGAATACCGTTGCCAGTACCGGCCAGGCCACAAACTTGCCGAAAAACGCCAGCGCCGTAAACCGCATATTGCCCGCCAGCCCACGAAAGCTGCTGATACTCATACCAATAATCATCATGCCCAGAATGCTGTAGGCACCGCGCAGGTTATCGAACAGCGGTACAAACACTTCAGGAATACCAATTTCTGAAAGGTTAAGAACGACGGCGACCAGAAAGGCGTATACCGAGGGCAATTTGACGACGCGCAAAAGTGAATCTTTCAGATCATGCCGGCCCCGCGCTGCAAGGTAATACCCCACCGAACTTTCGAACAGGGTGACACCCAGCATGCACACGATATAGAGCGCCAGCCCTTCTTCGCCAAACAACAGCAGCGCCACCGGTACGCCAAAATACCCCGTATTCCCCGAAGCGACACATAGGGGAATCATGCCGGCACTGCCATCGGTCAACACCCGCCTCGCCAACCTCAGGTGAGCGAGAGCAATCACCGTTGCAAACCCGAACACCAAAAATGGCAGGAGGATGACTTCCGGCGAAAGTGGTGCAGCCATCACGCCAGAGAACACCACGGAGGGCGTAACAATGTAAAGCATGATGCCCGCAATATGCTTGCCACTGGCCTCCAGATAACGGCCCGCCACCCATCCAAGAGCAACCGTTACGTATAGCGGAATCAGCTTGATAAACAACGCCAGTGCTGCGGCCATTATTTCTCCGGGTATTTGGGCAAAAAGCAGGGCGTGAAGTCTAACAGCTACCCATCAAGAGGTAACTCCCCTGCGCAGTGGTGTGATTTCTGTCTTTGCTTGATAATCGTCAACAGTATTTCGGATACATCTTTATATCCTAGTAATGCAGTCAGGTATTCCACAACGACCAAGGAGAGAGACCAATGGCCGAACGCTTTACCAAAAGCATGGCCAGAAACATATATCTGGGAGGAAGCACGTTCTTCATCCTGCTGTTTCTGGTTCTGACTTTTGACACCCAATCACGGGCTATGCCCGAAAGAGATAACAGGGATCAGCTAACCGAAGAGGTTGTCCGGGGCAAACACGTCTGGGAAAACAATAACTGCGTAGGCTGCCACTCCCTCATGGGCGAAGGTGCGTATTTTGCACCTGAACTTGCCAACGTATTCGACCGTCGTGGCGCGGCCGACAGCGACGTCTTCAAGGCATACATGAACGCCTGGATGAACGCCATGCCCACGAACGTGCCCGGCCGCCGGCAGATGCCGCAATTCAACCTGACCGACCAGGAAATCAACGATCTGTCCTCATTCCTCGAATGGACATCCAAGATCGACGACAACGGCTGGCCACCAAACATCGAAGGGTAAAGGAGAAAACATGAAATACGAGTCTCAACGGGTCGCCATGCCCTACTTCATCTTTGCCTTGGTGCTCTTCGCTGGCCAAATCGTGTTCGGTTTGGTGCTGGGCATGCAATACGTAGTGGGCGATTTCCTGTTCCCGGAAATTCCCTTCAACGTTGCGCGGATGGTTCATACCAACCTGCTGATCGTGTGGTTATTGTTCGGCTTTATGGGCGCCACCTATTATCTGGTGCCAGAAGAAGCACAAACCGAGCTATACAGCCCGCTGCTTGCCTGGATTCTGTTCTGGGTGTTTGCAGCTGCAGGCACGCTCACTATTCTGGGCTACCTGTTTGTGGATTACGCCACACTGGCAGATATAACCCTAAACAGACTGTTGCCCACAATGGGTCGGGAGTTTCTTGAACAGCCCACAATTACCAAAATAGGTTTGGCGCTGGTGTTTGTCGGATTCATATTCAACATCATGATGACAGCCCTCAAAGGCCGCAAAACCGTGGTCAATATCATCCTGATCACCGGCCTAATCGGTCTTGCAGCCCTCTGGATGTTCTCTTTCTACAACCCCAGCAATCTGGCAACCGACAAGTACTTCTGGTGGTTCGTAATTCACCTGTGGGTAGAAGGCGTTTGGGAATTGATCATGGGCGCCATTCTGGCCTTCGTGCTGATCAAAATCACCGGCGTAGATCGGGAAGTTATCGAGAAGTGGCTGTATGTCATTATTGCCATGGCGCTGATTACCGGCATTATTGGCACCGGGCACCACTACTTCTGGATCGGGTCACCCGAGTACTGGTTGTGGCTGGGCTCTGTGTTCGGCGCGTTGGAACCCCTGCCGTTCTTCATGATGGTGCTGTTTGCCTTCACCATGATCAACCGGCGCAAGCGTAACCACCCTAACAAGGTCGCCACACTATGGGCCATGGGCACCGCGGTGATGGCGTTCCTGGGCGCAGGCGTGTGGGGCTTCCTGCACACGTTGGCACCGGTTAACTATTATACTCACGGTAGCCAAATCACAGCAGCCCACGGCCACATGGCGTTCTACGGTGCCTATGTAATGATTGTGCTCACAATCATTTCCTACGCCATGCCGATCATGCGCGGTAGACCTTACGGCAACAGCAACACGGCCCAGGTTGTCGAAATGTGGGGTTTCTGGCTGATGACCATTGCCATGGTGTTCATCACCTTGTTCCTGACCGGTGCAGGCATACTGCAAATCTGGCTGCAGCGTATTCCAGAGAGTGGTGAAGCACTGTCGTTCATGGCCACCCAGGACGCCATTTCACTGTTTTACTGGGCGCGCATGATTGCCGGTTGCTTCTTTATGGCCGGCCTTGTGGTGTATCTCGGTAGCTTCTTCATAAAAGGGCAGGCGTCCTTCGACGACGAAGTCCACGACGGCCCCGCACTTAAGGACGCATAACCCCGTCATTCGCAAACTTGGCAGGGTCGGAACACATCTCCGGCTCTGCTTATTCGGAGCGCAATTGTGACCGTGCAGCAAGCAGACCCCAAGGACACTCTTCAGAGCAAGCGTTTGATCACTCGAACTGCGTTCTTCGGACTGTTCCTGCTGGCACCGGTTCTGAATATTTTCCGCTATGATTTAACGGAAACCCGGTTTGTATTGCTGGGGTTTCCGCTTTCTTTCAACCTGAATCTCAGCTGGGTGGTACAAAGTTCTCCTGTGGACATTGCCAGCCAGGTTCTGCTGTGGTTCATCCTCCCTGTTCTTGTGTTGGTTCCACTTGTGCTTTGGGTTGCCTGGAAATGGGGCCGCATATACTGCGGCTGGTTGTGCCCACATTTTTCTGTTGTGGAAACCATCAACAATCTGATGACCCGCATTACCGGCCGCCCGACGCTCTGGGAAGCTCTTAAAAAAGGCCGGCGTGGCAAAGCTATACATTGGGCGGGTTTATCGATGGTGGCCGCCTTGATCGGTTTTTCCTGGGCCCTTGCCCTGCTCTCATATTTACTGCCACCCATTCCGTTATATTCGGACCTGGTTACGGGCAACCTGAACTTTTACCCAAGCATTTTCCTAGCTATAGCAACGACAGTTTTCACGCTCGACTTTCTGTTTGCCCGGCATCTTTTCTGCAAATACGGATGCGCCTTTGGCGTGGTGCAAAGCATCGCTTGGATGACCCATGGCCGTGGCCAACTGGTCACCTTTGACACGAAGCGTGCAGCCGCCTGCCGTGATTGCACCAAAGCCTGCGACGAGGCCTGCCCCATGCGGCTGCCCACCCGCAGCCACAAGCGGGCAAAGTTCTCCTGCACCCAATGCCTGCAATGCGTGAGTGCATGCCGCGAGGTGCAGAAAAACAACCCGGAAGGCAGCCTGCTGCACTGGCAGCCCGGTGAACCCAGCCGGCAGACCATCCTTATTCCTATTCACCAGCTAAACACCAATCACCAACCTGACAAAAAACCCGCCAAACAGCGGGCTTAACAGGAGCTCGAAATGGAAGAGTGGGTCGGCTACAAATGGCATGAATACATTACCCGCCAGGCGCTCGGCGAATTTCCCGAGCATGCCGTGTACCTGAAAGACGAAGCTCGTAGCCTGGGCATTCTGTTTCGTGCCTTCGGAGGCGACCCTGCTCTCAGCCTGGTGACTGCCGAGCCCCGGCATTTTCGCTTACGCCGGCGGTTCTTGCACAAATTAGCGGGAACACACCGAAAATTTGAACTGGCCTGGCGGGATGACCAAAACTTACGCCTGCCAGAGAGAGTGGCAAAGTTCCCATCCAAACGCCTGAATCGGGAACTCTATATTTGGCTGGCGGCACTCGCAGCTTTCCCGACCCCTTCTGATAGCGACTGGTTTAGAGGCAATCAAGCATTGGTTCAGGATGTGATCGAGCGCTGGCCAGGGCTGGAAACCGTTTATCAGCGACTGGTTAAGTATGTTTTGCACTGGCGCCCGGAGCCAGAGAGCCTTTCCCCAGCGGAAGCCGTTCGTGAGGAGGCAATCCGCCAGGCACTCATTCACCCGGGCAGTGTCTCTCTCCTGCCAGCTGCCGACACTGACCCTTGGCCGGTCATTCTCTGGCTGTATCCAGCTCTGGAGCAAGGCAAGGCCAGCGGCCCCGTAACCGGCGATGAGAATACACAATCAAGCCCCGGAGGTTTGACAAAGAAGAACAAACGCCGACAAGCCGAGCGCGTCGAGGCCTTCGATCGCGACCAGGGGTTGATGATCTTTCGCCTGGAAAGCCTTTTTTCCTGGACCGACTTCATTCCGGTTGACCGTGCGGGGGACGATACGGACGAAGAAGATGCCGAGGCGGTTGCGGATGACATGGACATGATTTCTGTCTCCAACGACCGTAAGGAGACGTCGTCGTCTATTAAATTCGACCTCGATTTGCCTTCGGAAGAGCATGACGACCTTCGCCTTGGCCCTGGTATACACTTACCCGAATGGGACTGGCGCAATCAGAGCTATCGGGAAGCTTTTTGCTGTTTGCAGCCCATGCTGGCAAAGGACGCAGCGCCTGCGGAGCTTCCTGAAGCACTGCGCCGACCGGCAAAACGTCTGCAACGCCAGTTCAGCGCCCTGAAACCTCTCAAGCAATGGCAGAAACGACAACTGGACGGCGACGAACTGGACTTGGACGCCTGCCTTGAGCAGGAAGTACAGAACCGACGCGGCCAGGGAGCTATCGACCAAAAGCTGTTCCAGCGCTGCCAGCAGAACCAGCGCGATCTCGCCTGCCTGGTACTGGCGGATGTGTCGCTCTCAACCGAAACGTATATAAACAACCAGCAAAGGGTTATCGATGTTGCCCGGGATGGCCTGCAACTGCTTAGCGAAGCTCTACAAGCCAGTCGCGACCCCTTCGCCTTGTTTGCATTTTCCTCACGAAGGCGCGATCACGTGAGGTTCCATCACTTGAAAGGCTTTGATGAAGCCTATACCCCCACCATTCGGGGCCGAATCCAGGCACTGGAACCGGGCTTCTATACCCGCATGGGTGCGGCTATTCGACAAGCGACCAAGCTGTTGGAGGCGCGCCACGAGCATCAGAAGATTCTATTGCTGCTGACCGACGGCAAGCCCAACGATCTGGACATCTACGAAGGCCGATACGGCGTAGAAGATACCCGCATGGCAGTGCAGGAGGCCCAGAAAGCCGGGCTTACACCGTTTTGTGTCACCATTGATGATGACGCTAGCGAATATCTACCCTACGTGTTCGGCAGCAACAACTTCGTGGTAATTCGCGACCCGGCCCAATTGCCGTTGCAGCTCCCGAAACTCTACCTGAACCTGACGCAATGATACGAGCGATATGACCAGCCTGAACCTTGCTTCAGAGTCCAACTCGCGCCAACTTCCCGGCGACCTTGCCGTATGGATCTTCATTTTTGCCGAGTTGGCTGTATTCGGAATCCTGTTCATCGGTTTCGCCGTCGCCCGCAGCCTCGATCCGGCAACATTTCAGGCCGGTCGCGATATTCTGCACCCCTGGATAGGGTTACTGAACACCGCGGCACTGATCACCGCCAGTTATCTGGTCGCAACCGCGGTTCACCAGTTCCGTGAAAAGCGATCAGGTGTGCACTTGCGCCTATGGCTTGCGGTTGCGGTTTCCTGCATTTACACCATTGGCAAAATGTATGAATACGTGAATCTGTACAGCCAAGGCTACAACCTTGGCACAGACACTTTCTTCATGTTTTATTTCTTTCTGACCTTCTTTCACTTCATGCACGTGATCCTGGGGCAAATTATCCTGATCATTCTGGCCGTGAAAGTTGGCAACGGTGATTACGATGGCTCCGATATGAACGGTATGGAATCCGGCGCATCGTACTGGCACATGGTGGACTTGGTGTGGCTGGTGTTGTTTCCGATGATTTACGTGCTGGCCTAGGGAGGGCTTGGGATGCTGACGGTTTATTTTGCTCTGATGATTTGCACGGCCTTGCCGGTGATTGCACTAAAGGCCGGTATCGGGCCTGAGTTTCTGGCCTGGCTGGTTTTCGGAATGGTGATTGTGAAAGCCATGCTCCTGGTAGATCACTTCATGGAGATGAAGAACGCACCACGTGGGTGGAGGATGATTGCCCAGTCCTGGGCGCCTGTGGTGATTGTTGCGGTTGCGGGGTTTCATACGATCACATGATGATAGTCAGCCCTCCAGGCTTTGATCAAACACCGTGCAAGGCATCAGGGAAGACAGCTTTCCAAAACACGCTGTGAATACGTCCGTGTACGCTTGGCTCCGCCATCCATGGCTCCGCACAGTTTTGGAAAGCTGTCTTCCCTGACGCCATCAACATTGGAATTAGAGCCATTTCTCCGGGAAAATTGGCATCTTCTCAGACATAGCCTGCGCCAGAGAAATCATGCCCCACAGCACAAACCCTGTGTGCAACGCGATCGCCCAAACCAGAGCAAAGGTTCCGAAGTGACCCACATCACCGATGAACACCCAGCTTAGAGCAATCCCGGTACTGATCAGAATAAAACCCAGCAGCGACATGAACATAGCGGCACGGGTATGAGCCCTGCGAAGTTCATTTGTTCCTGAACTGTTCATAAACAACCACAGCAAAATCACGAATCCGATAATCGGCGTTGCCAACAAGTTCAGCAAATACCAGACAACGGGGACAATCGCCCCGCTAGCGGGTTTCTTCCGGGCGCCCGAATACGGCATATACCACCTCCATCAATGAAATAACGGTTGCTTCGTCGTCTGACAATGGTTCGATCATGCCTGCGCGGCAGGCTTCCGCCGCTGGCTGGCCAGCGCGAATCAATAGCGCTGTATGTATCAGCAGCCGGGTTGATGCAGCTTCTTCCAGATCGTGGTCTTTCAGGTTGCGCAAGGCTGTCGCAAGGCTTACGAGTTGCTGTGCGAGGTCGCTGGTGCAACCGGACTCTTCTTTCACAATGGTTTGCTCTGCCTCTTCCGAGGGGTAATCAAACCGCAGGGATACGAATCTTTGACGCGTGCTGGGTTTCATACCTTTGAGCAGGCTCTGGTAGCCCGGGTTGTAAGAGACCACCAACATAAAACCAGGCGCTGCGGTAAGCAGTTCACCGGTGCGCTCTATGGGCAATTCCCGGCGATCGTCCGCTAACGGGTGCAATACTACCGTGGTGTCCTTTCGCGCTTCGACCACTTCGTCGAGGTAGCAAATGCCGCCTTCGCGAACGGCGCGGGTCAGCGGACCGTCTTGCCAATAGGTGCCTTCCGGACCTATCAAATGCCGCCCAACCAAGTCGGCAGCGGTCAGATCGTCGTGACAAGCTACCGTGTATATCGGCCGGTTTAACTTTTCGGCCATATAGCGCACAAACCGGGTTTTTCCGCAGCCTGTGGGCCCTTTGATAAGAACCGGCAGGCCATTATCGGCTGCTGCCTGGAACAGCTCTATTTCATTACCAACTGGCTGGTAAAACGTCATGTATTACAACCCTCTGTTACTGACTATCAGTTCTGGCAAAGCCGCAAACCCATTCAGGAAAACTGCAAACACCTGTTTTTCATCCGTTCGGCGCAGCGATAGGCATTGATATTACCGCCCTTTAAATGCATTCCTAATACTGGTTAAAAACGCTCTCTACCACAACAACTTTTTGGTTATACCCATGGATGGGTACCCACTAATCAAATGGCATACATCTGATTTTAATCAATGTTCATCCGGCTAAAGAAGAGAAACCTAATAGCACTCTAATTCAAGGAGATAGCCTGATGAGAGCAAACAACCCACTATTAAAACCACTGGTGCTTGCCATGTCTGTCGCGTCGTTTGGCGTGATGAGTGCAAGCGCAGCACCCACCCATCCCGACTCCACAGAAGCTGCATACGAAGGCACCCCAAGCCCAATTGACTCGGAGTCTGCCAAGATCGTCCGCTCCCCAGGAGCCCCCGATCTTTCTGACGCTGAATTTGAAAAATCCAAAAAGATTTTCTTCGAGCGCTGCGCTGGTTGCCACGGGGTACTGCGTAAAGGTGCCACCGGCTCGGCGCTGACGCCAGACGTTACTCAGGAGCGAGGTATCGATTACCTCAAAATGTTCATCACCTACGGCTCACCAGCCGGCATGCCGAACTGGGGCACTTCGGGTGAGCTCAGTGAAGCTGAAGTCGAGATGATGGCCAAGTACCTGATGCACGAGCCACCCGCACCCCCAGAGTGGGGCCTGGCCGACATGAAAAACACTTGGGAAGTGCTTATAGCGCCTGAAGATCGCCCCAATAAACAGATGAACAATCTGGATCTTCAAAACCTGTTCAGCGTCACTCTGCGGGATGCCGGTGAGATTGCCCTGATTGATGGCGATACCAAAGAAATCGTGGAAATTATCAAAACCGGTTATGCGGTACACATTTCCCGAATGTCAGCCTCTGGCCGCTATCTGTTTGTTATTGGCCGCGATGCGCTGATCAACATGGTTGATCTGTGGATGGAGCATCCTGACACCGTTGCCAAGATCAAGATTGGCCTGGAAGCTCGCTCGGTCGAAACCTCCAAGTACAAAGGTTATGAAGACGAGTACGCCATTGCCGGTGCCTACTGGCCACCGCAGTTTGTAATTATGGATGGCCAAACCCTGGAGCCTAAAAAGATCGTGGCCACCCGGGGCATGACCGTGGGCACCCAGGAGTATCACCCCGAGCCACGGGTCGCCGCTATTGTAGCGTCCCATGCGCACCCCGAGTTCATTGTTAACATCAAAGAAACCGGCAAGATCATGCTGGTCAATTACGAAAACCTCGACAGCTTGAGTACCACCACCATTGATGCTGCTCGGTTCCTGCACGATGGCGGCTGGGACAGCAGCATGCGCTACTTCATGACGGCTGCAAACCAGTCCGACAAGATTGCCGTTGTTGACTCCAAAGATCGTGATCTGGAAGCCTTGGTGGATGTGGGCAAAATCCCTCACCCTGGCCGTGGCGCCAACTTTGTAGATCCTGAGCATGGCCCGGTTTGGGCAACCAGCCACCTGGGCGACCCCACCATCCAGATGATTGGTACCGATCCCGAAGGACATCCGGATAAAGCCTGGAAAGTAGTCCGTAACCTCAATGGTCAGGGCGGCGGCTCACTGTTCATCAAAACTCACCCCAAGTCCAAAAACCTGTACGTTGATACGGCTCTGAACCCTGCAGAATCCGTCAGCCAAAGCGTTGCGGTGTATGACATCGACAACCTCGAAGGCGGCTACGAAGTACTGCCAATTGCAGAGTGGGCGAACCTGGGCGAAGGCCCCAAGCGCGTCGTTCAGCCGGAATATAACGTGGCAGGTGACGAGGTTTGGTTCTCTGTATGGAATGGCAAAGAGCAGAGGTCAGCCATCGTGGTGGTGGATGACAAAACCCGCAAACTGCTGAAGGTTATCGACGACGAGCGCCTGGTCACTCCGACTGGCAAGTTCAACGTTTATAACACCCAGCACGACGTCTACTAGAAACCGTTAAGCAGGCGCAAGCCTGCTGGCTAACGTGGCGGCTCCGGAACAGCAATGAATCTGATAGCCGCCCGCATTAACCGTCCTCCGGCCCTCAGTCTTGGCCTTGCCAACTGAGCTTGGGACCTGGCATTAGGAATAGCGAGTTGAGCTTCAAAACCATACCTTTCGTCTTGAGTAACTTGGTGCGACCCGTGACCAACAACCATTCAGGCCTTTTGTGCCTGGCTGCAGCTCTGTTGCCAGCCCCCGTTTTGTGGGCACAAGAGGCCGCTGAAGCCCTACCGTCAGAGGCCATTACATTAGATACCATTTCGGTAACGGCCACGTTATCACCCGTTGACACGCGCTTGGCTCCGGCTTCCGGCTCGGTAATTTCCCGTGAAGAATTGGATGCGCGCCATGCCGATTCCCTACCGTCTGCAGTTGCTGGCGAGCCCGGAGTTGCCTTCACGCAGGGTGGCGGCATAGGGCGCAAATCCATTGCCTTGCGCGGCATGGACAGCAAGCACGTGCTCACACTCATAGATGGGGGACGTATTCCTGCCAGTGATGATGTATTCGGCCACGCCGACTACCAATACGGCTGGGTACCTATGTCGGCGGTAGAGCGCATCGAGATCATCCGTGGCCCTATGTCTACGCTCTACGGCTCCGACGCTCTGGGCGGCGTCATCAATACGATTACCCGAAAGCCTGGCAAGGAATGGGAAACCAACCTGTTGCTGCGTGGTTCAACGCTGGCAAACAGCGAAGCCAGTGACGACAGCGTGAACGGCGGACTGGCATCCATATACACCTCGGGCCTTGTTACCGAGCGCCTGGGACTTCGCTTTACCGGTGAAACGTCACGCCAGGACAGAACGCAGAATCCGACAGACAACCGCCAGAGTGAACTCGAAGGCAGCAAGGCCAATCGCGGCAGCGTTACGGCTTTCCTGGAGCTTACGCCTGAGCAGTCACTGGAACTGCAATTCTCGATGAGCAACGAGGAACGCGAGTTTGACGCCCAAGCAGGAAGCAGACTACCCGCACCACCGGTTTATTATGAGAATCGTTACGAGGTGGATCGATCCGGGTTCGGTTTAACCTGGAACGGTGAGTTTACCAACTGGGTGAGCCAGGTACGGGCCTACCGCAGCAAAGTCGAGGTCAGCAATGAGCGCTCGGCCGGCATAGCCGCCACAGACCCGCAAGCGCTTACCGATGAAATTATCGATGCCCATACCAGCCGTGCCCTCGGTAACCACTGGCTAACGGTGGGCGCCGAAGTACGGCGTGAAACTCTTGAAAATACTGATCTTGAGGATGGCGAAAGCGACGCTGATCACACCGCTGTCTTTTTGCAGGATGAGGTGGCGCTGACCAGGCAACTGCTGCTGACGGCAGGCCTGCGTTACTATCACCAGGACGACTATGGCAGCGAAGCCAGCCCGCGCGCCTATCTGGTATGGGAAGCCACACCGCAGCTTATCGTTAAGGGCGGATATGGCCGCGGATTCCGTGCCCCAACGTTGAAGCAAAGTTCACCGAGCTATGAAAGTACACCGGTGCCCTTCTTCAAATTTATAGGCAATAGTGATATCAAGCCGGAGACAATCGATTCTTACGAATTATCTATCGATTGGCAGGGCGACACTGTGGGCCTTAACGCCACTGTGTTTCATAGCGAAGCAAGCGACCTGATTATCAACAAGCCAGTTGTTATAGCCAGACCGCCGCAAACGTCTGTGTTCCAATTCGCCAACGTTGACGAAGCCCGCCTTACAGGCCTGGAAGCCGGGTTTTCCTGGCAGCTCCACCCTGTCGTAACCTGGCAGAACAATTTCGGCTGGCTCAGAACCAAAGACCTGGGTACTGGGGATGAACTGGAGTACCGGCCACGTAGAACCTTTAACTCGTTTTTGAACTGGCAAGCAACCGCTAGTCTATCGGCCCGCTTGAACGCAGAGTACACCGGCAGCCAATACCGTGCCGACACCGACGACCTGCCCGCCTACACACTTTGGAACGCCAGCGTGGCCAAAGACTGCGGCGAAGATGTCACCTTGCGCGCGGGCATTGACAACATTGGGGATGAGCACCTGGCAGACAAGTCGCCGAACTATCGCCATGTTGAACGGGGCCGGACGGTTTACGTGAGTACTCAGCTAAATTTCTGATTACCGTAGTTTGAACTCAACTGGAATGGCCATGCGAACCTCCTGCCCCGGTAAATCAACCGGGAACCGGGGCAGAGGGTCGGCCCGTTCCAGCATTTCCTCGACCGCACGGTTCAGTTCAGCGTGCTCTGATAGCCCGGTAATTTCAGACGCTCTGACACTGCCATCACGGGCAACCACAAAGCTCAGGGTGACCACCGCTTCTTGCCGCATACGCCGGGCACGCATGGGGTAGTGCTTATGGCGTGCCAGATGCGCAGCCACTTCTGCATGCCATAATTTGCGCGCATTCGCGGCTTTGGCCCCTGCCTTAGCGGTACGGTCACCTGCGCTGCCACCTCCAGAACTTACGCCCTCGGAGTTAGAACTCCCGCCAGCTGCAGCGCTGGGATTTGTAGGGCTGACCTCGGCATCTATCGGCTTGCCTGCAACCTCGGCTGAGGTTTGTGCGAGCTTCCGTTCTGGTTCTGGCTCTGGCTCTGGTTCTGGCTCTGGCGCCGCCACAGGTCTGGTTTTCAGTGCAGGCTCAGGTGAAGATTCAGGTTTGGGCTCGGGTTCAGGTTCTGACTCTGGTGCGGATTCTGGCTCGACTTTGGAGGCCCGCTCAGCCGGTGGTGCCACATCCGCCTGCGGCTCCTTATCTTCTCCACTGGCCTGCGACCCATCACCCGGGTCTCCCAGCATACTCAGCTCCACCTCAATACTGTAGTGGCCAGGCAACTCAGCGCCTTGATCAGGCTTAAGAACCAACACCGAAAACGCCAATGCGTGCAACGCCACAGAGGTAACAACGGCCACAGCCCAGTGTCGATGACGAATCATGGCACCACATCACTTACGGCAATACGCCCCGCGATCATAAAAAACATGAGCAGAAGGAAGATAATGTTGATCAGCGGCACCAGATTGTCATTACTACGGAAGTCGCGCCGGGCTATCGGCGGAGAAATTCTCATAAGGTGTTTCCGATGTGCTCAGTTCAACGAGCAACGCCCGCCAGGGATGCCCGCCTTATGCTGCCTGCCGACCGTTACATTTCAACAAATTGTGATCGCCCAAATTGTGTACAACAACCGTGAACGCCACACGAAATCCATCTTAACCGCCTGACCAGAATTCACCAGCAACTAAGTCATTATCGAGTGAATGAAAAAGCCTTAATGATTTAAGTCATTTCCTGTAGCATCTCTCTGCTAGGATAATTGACACATATTCCAATGGCGACTACGCAATGACCCGCAGCACCACCCCAGAACTGTCTTCCTCCCCCTGCATGCTCGGAGAAAACAACCCGGACATCATCCAGTACGGGACAGCGCCACAGTCAATGGCCTTGCTCAACGGGCTGAGCCGCGTATTTGGAATACGCCTGACCGAAAAGCAAGACACCCCGGAAGCACGGTTTTTAAGCGACCTGACGCGACTGTTTCACCAACGCCGGGTCGATGCCGAAGCGGATATGGAAAAACACGACACCCCTTGGGCCAATGTATACCTGATTCAGCACGGCATCATGCGGCTGTTCCGGGAATCACCCAGTGGCAAGGTGGCAATACACCACTTCTTTACCGAAGGCGATATGGTGTGGCCGGTGTTTGGCCGCAGCCGCACGGTACGCAACACTCTTTGCCTCACCACGGTCACACCCGCCACCGTATGGGTCGCCGACTTCGCGGCTTTCCGCGCCGCAATTCATTCTCACGGTGATGGCATCTGGCCCAAGTTTGCCATGGCGCTCACCGAAGAGTTGGCAGAACTTACCAGCATGCGGGAGTTTCGTAAGCACACCATGTCGGCCAAAGAACGCTATCAATTGCTGCTTGAAGAGTACCCCGAGCTGGTAAAACGTGTGCCAGACAACCAGCTTGCCTCATGGCTGGGCGTGGTGCCTGCAACCTTTTCCCGGCTCAAAACCGGCGCGATAAAGTACTGAGGAATAGCTCGCAAAACTGCTACCGTTAGTCATTGCGTACACGTGTACGCTGAAGTACCGTGTTGCCACGATAAAACACGGACTTTATCCCAATGGCTGCATTACAACCTTCTTCCAAATCAGTGCACTCGCGAATAGAAGAATTTCTGAACAGCGTCACCCACGGCATAGGCGCACTGCTAAGCGTAATCGGAACCATCGCGTTGATCGTTGGCGCCACGCAGTTAAACGACACCTGGAAAATCATCAGTTTCAGCATATTTGGCGCATCTCTGATTTTGCTGTACATGGCCTCCGCGTTGTATCACGGTTCACGCCGGCCTGAGTTGAAAAAAGCCTTCAAAACCCTGGACCACTGCGCCATTTTCCTGTTGATTGCCGGTACCTATACCCCATTCCTGCTGGTAAACATGCGCGGCACCGTGGGCTGGACGCTCTTTGCAATAATCTGGTCGCTTGCTATAACGGGTGTCGTCTTGAAAGTCATCTTCGCCAATCGCTTCAAACTGGCACGAGTAGGTATCTATATAGCCATGGGCTGGCTCATCACGTTTGCCTCGTCAGATCTGGTGGCAAGCCTGAACGAAACCGCGCTAACCCTCACGATTGCTGGCGGTATCGTTTACACCGCCGGCGTTGTCTTTTACCTGGCCGACCGCATTCCCTACATGCATGCGGTTTGGCACCTGTTCGTTATCGGCGGCAGCGCCTGTCATTTCAGTGCTATTTATTTCGGCGTACTTCCATACGCGACATGATGGCAGCAACTAATAAGCGTGCTACCCTTCTGATTCATTGAATCCATATTCATTTATGCCGGTCACTTCCTGGCCCAGACAATCCTGGGCAACCGCATAATCACGGAACAAGATAATCAGAACAAAAGGTGCGTGAGTGAAATTCAACAAGCTACTGATCGCCAACCGCGGCGAAATCGCCATTCGGATCGCCAGAGCAGCCGGAGACATGGGGCTGGAATGTGTTGCGGTCTACTCTGAAGACGATAGCGAATCCCTGCATATCCAGCACGCGAATCAGGCTATAAAACTTCCCGGCAAAGGTGCCCGAGCGTATCTCGATATTGATGCGATTATAGCGGCCGCAACTGAGGCAGGCGCAGATGCCCTGCACCCTGGGTACGGCTTTCTAAGCGAGAATCCGGAACTGGCCCGCCGCTGCCTGCAGCAAGGCATCACGTTTATCGGCCCCGATGCCAACACGCTTGAACAACTTGGGGATAAGGCTGCGGCACGGCAGCTTGCGCAGAAGTGTGGCGTACCCATTACGCCCGGCACACAAGGCTGCACTTCCCTTGATGAGGTTAAAGAGTTCATAGCCAACCAAAGTGGCGATGCCTCAGCTGTGATCAAGGCAATATCCGGTGGCGGTGGCCGGGGCATGCGTATTGTTCGGCCAGGCGATGATATTGAAGCCAATTTCCACGCCTGTGCTCGTGAGGCCAAAGCCGCTTTCGACGACGACAATCTATACGTTGAACAGCTAATTGAGCGGGCTCGCCATATCGAAGTTCAGGTGTTGGGCGATGGCCTTGGAAACGCTGTGCACATGTGGGAGCGTGAGTGCAGCCTTCAGCGGCGCAACCAGAAGCTGATTGAAATTGCCCCCAGCCCGACACTTTCCGAGGCCACCCGAAATCGGCTGCTGGAAGCGGCTTTACGCCTGGCACAGGAAGTAAACTACGCAGGCCTTGGTACCTTTGAGTTTCTGGTGGACGCAAACGGCTCTGACTTCTACTTTATGGAGGCCAACCCCCGGCTTCAGGTAGAGCACACCATTACCGAAGAAATCACCGGAATTGATCTGGTTCAGGCGCAGATTGCTGTGCTTGGCGGTGCCAGCCTCCAAAGTCTTCAACTGTTGCAAACCGATATCCCTGCACCAAACGGATTTGCCATTCAGTGTCGTATCAACATGGAGTCCCTGGACGCCAGCGGAGCCACTCGCCCAAGCGGCGGCACGCTGAGTATATTCGAACCACCCGGCGGCCCGGGTGTGCGGGTCGACACCTACGGCTACAACGGGTACACCACCAATCCCAATTTCGACTCCTTGCTAGCCAAGGTTATCGTGCATAGCCGCTCACAGGATTACGCCCAATCGGTGAGAAAAGCCTACCGGGCTCTTTGCCAATTCCGGGTTGAAGGGGTTAGAACCAACATCAGCTTCTTGCAGGTTTTGTTGTCCCAAACCGATGTTGCGGACAACAGCGTGTATACCCGTTATGTGGACGACCAGATGACGGCACTGGTTGCCAAGTGCGAGCAGGAACACCCTCGGCTGTTTTCCACCACAGAGCCGGCACAAAAAGCCGATAGCGCCAAGCCCTCGGCAGAGGCTCCGGATGGTACAGAGGCAGCCTTGGCTCCCATGCAGGGGCAGTTAATCAAGGCTCCGGTGGCGGTAGGAGAAAGCGTTCACAAGGGCCAGATCCTCGCCATTATTGAAGCCATGAAAATGGAGCATGAGATACAAGCCTCCGTTGCAGGCAGTGTTCATAGCCTTCCACTTGAACATGGCGACTACGTGAGCGAAGGCCAGGCGATTGCCTATATTGAGCCTGGCGAGGGAACCCAAAACATAGAAACGACTGAGAAAACGGTCGACCTGAACCACATCCGCCCGGACCTGGCAGAGTCCTTCGAGCGTCACCGATTAACTCAGGATGACGCCCGTCCGGAGGTAATGGCAAAGCGCCACAAACGGGGCATGCTGTCGGCACGGGAAAACGTAGCCAACATCTGCGACCCGGGCAGCTTCATGGAATACGGCGCCCTCACCTTCGCAGCCCAGCGTAAGCGCCGGTCTGCAGAGGAGCTGATGCAGTCTACCCCGGCCGATGGATTGGTAACCGGCGTCGGCGCTGTGAATGGTGACCATTTCGACGAAGAGCAGGCACGCTGCGCTGTGCTGGCTTACGATTACACGGTGCTTGCCGGTACTCAAGGCACCATGAACCACCGCAAGACCGACCGGATTTTGCATGTGGCGGAAGAGCAGCATTTGCCGGTGATTTTCTTCACAGAAGGTGGCGGTGGCCGCCCCGGCGATACGGATGATGCAACTTTGATCGCCGGCCTGCACACGCCCAGCTTTCTGCAATACGCCAGACTGAGCGCTCTGGCCCCACGTATTGCAATAGTGTCTGGCCGTTGCTTTGCCGGAAATGCGGTGTTTGCCGGTTCCAGTGACCTGTTGATTGCCACTCGGAACTCGAGCCTGGGCATGGCTGGCCCCGCAATGATTGAGGGCGGTGGTCTGGGCGTATTCGCACCAGAGGATGTTGGCCCCATGTCTGTGCAAGTGGCCAACGGCGTAGTGGATTGCCTGGTAGAGAATGAGCAAGAGGCTGCTCAAGTAGCCCGCAAACTCATGTCGTATTTCCAGGGAACCATCTCTGACTGGCAATGTGACGACCAACGTTTATTACGCTCAAGCATTCCGGAAAATCGTCTACGCTCCTACGACATTCGCGCTTTGATTCAAACACTGGCCGACGCCGACAGCTACCTTGAGCTAAGGCCAGATTTCGCCTCAGGCATGGTCACCGCCTTTGCCCGCATTGAAGGCCGCCCCGTCGGAATCATTGCCAACGATCCAAGACACCTTGGCGGCGCCATTGATGCCAACGGTGCAGACAAAGCCGCACGGTTCATGCAACTGTGCGATGCCTTTGATGTGCCACTGGTAAGCCTGTGCGACACCCCAGGCTTCATGGTGGGGCCAGAGGCTGAGAAATCCGGGCTGGTTCGTCACACCAGCCGCCTGTTTGTGACTGCCGCCAGCCTGCAGATTCCCGTGTTCACTATTGTGCTGCGCAAAGGCTATGGGCTGGGTGCCATGGGCATGGCCGCTGGCTCTTTCCACAATCCCTTCTTTACTGTGGCCTGGCCCACCGGAGAGTTTGGCGGCATGGGACTGGAAGGCGCGGTTCGCTTAGGGTACAAGAATGAACTGGCGAAGGCGGGTGACGAAGCTGCACAAAAAGCGCTTTTCGAAAAACTGGTGGCCAAGCACTACGAGCAAGGCAAAGCCTTGAACATGGCGGTTTCGCTGGAGATTGACGCGGTGATTGATCCGTTTGAAACCCGGAGCTGGATTATCCGGGGGCTCAAGTCTGCGAAGAAAGTTGGGCCAAGGCGGGGTCGTCGCAGGCCTATGATCGATACCTGGTAAACGAGAGAGCTCGTTGGCCTCGCGGGGTCTTTCAGGCCCCCGCAGGCCAACTGATCTGAAACGTCATATCAATACGCCCAGACCAATGCCATCAAAATACCCCAGGCGAGCAGTGAGGCAGCCATAACAGTGTAAGTAACGGACATGGTTAGCACGTCATCCGGGCTGCGGTGGCACAAGGATCTCAGGCCCTGATACACAAGGGTGCACGACAGCACCATAGCAACCATCACCGCCAACACACTCACCATTACCGCCGGCACAAGTAGCGCCAGCGACGACAACCAAAGTGGCAATGGCGCAATCGCTGCAAGCAAATACGCGTCGTTATAGCTGATTTCCAACTTATGGCTTTCAACGACGCTGTGAATCAGCCAGCCCATTACGAAAAAAGTCAGAAGCTCCGCCAAAAACAGGATGGTGGTGATGTGACGCCACTCTTTACCACCAAACCCTGCAATGAAACCGTCACCATAATGCGTGCCGGCGTAGTACAACAGCACCGGCGGCAACAACGACAGAGGAACCACAACTGTCCAGGCAAGCATGGGTATGGAAAGCTGCCTTTCCTGAAGTTCACCCCAGCCCCCATTGCTGGAAAACGGAAGTTTAAGCAAGCTTGAAACGTTCATGTTGAATCTCCTTGCTCTCAGGCGGGCGCATTTGCCACACGGGACAGCTTTTGCAATATTATGATGGCTTTTACTTATTCTTTTTAGGCGCCTTTTGCCCAACCGTCAATAAACCGGGATGACCTTGAGCAACTCAAACAGCATGCGTAAACAGAAACCTCAGGCCTTCTGGCTGTTTTTCCCTGCCGCAAGCCTACTGGCCGCCATTGCAGTTCCGCTCTCTGTTTGGGCAGTCTGGTCAGGCACAGGTTGGCCGGCCGGGTTGCTGGGCTCCGGGCATGGCCATGAATTGATTTTCGGCTTTGCGCTGGCCCTTGTGGCCGGCTACACCCTTGGCCCGCAGCCGGTGTCGATGCTCTACCCGCTTCTGGGGCTGTGGCTAGCTGCGAGGCTGAGTTGGATTCTGGTACCCGAGACGCTTCTGGCACAGCTTCTGGGGCCTGCCTTCGCGTTGCTGCTTGCCTGGCATGTGGTGCCCCGCTTCAACGCCGCAAAAAAATGGCGAAACAAAATGGTCGGGCCCCTCATTTTGCTGATCTGCCTGCTCGCGCTCGTGTTCTGGCTTTCTACTGCCTTGTATTCTCCTCTGGCGGCTTGGCTGCCTGGCCCATTCCCGCTCATGCGCTCCGCCATTGCCGGGCTGCTATTGTTGATGACCTTCATGGGTGGGCGCCTTATTGCACCGGCGGTTGCAGGTACTCTGGAGAAAAAGGGTATACCTCTGGAAGCCCGGGTTCAGCCGCGAATCGAGGGCTTATTAATCTTCATTCTGGGGTGTTCCATTTTTCTTATGGCATTTCCCGCCGCAAACCCGATAACAGGTAGCCTGTTCGTAATAGCGTCAGGATTACTGGCCATTCGCACCTTTCGCTGGAAGCTATGGCTGTGCCCGGAGCGCCCTGATTTGCTGGTGTTGGCTCTGGGCTATTCCTGGCTTGCCATCGGGGCTTTCGTTACAGGATTGGCGCTGATTCAGGGCACCCAACCCGCCGCTGCTTTGCACCTGATTACCATTGGCGCATTGGGCACCCTGTCCGCCAGCGTGATGCTTCGCCTGGCTTGGCAAAGAAGCCATCGCACGCCACCGCCTGCGGGAGAAGTTTTCTCTATTGCGGCACTCATTGCTATCGCCGCAATCAGCCGATTCATTGCTGGCCCCTCGCCGTTTGGCGCACCTATGCTGTTATGGCTATCCGCAAGTTGCTGGGCGCTGGCCTATCTTTGGGTAACAGTCAGGCTTCTGCACCTTGCCAAATACTCTAAAAAGCGCAGGAAATGAATGGCTACCTCTCCTGCGCCATGCTCGAAAACGCCTACCTCCTTGGTGATATCACCAACATATTCCTATATATATCAACTAGTTAAAACAACAACCCTACCCCACACCCCTGACAAAAAATACGACCCTCATCGCTAAAACCTTTTCCTTGACTAATATCATGAATACACGGGCATCTCACTTTGCACAATGGAACCATGACGCCCGGTAACCGCGCCCAATGCGGCACAGGGCAGGGTAACCAAGGGAGTATTGTTATGGCCAAAACCAACGCCGACATCGAACACTGGGATGTCGAAAACGAAGAATTCTGGGAGAAAGAGGGCAAGAGAGTTGCCTCCCGCAACCTGTGGATATCCATTCCCAGCCTGCTCCTGGGTTTTGCGGTATGGCTGATGTGGGGGATGATCACCACCCAGATGAAGAACCTGGGGTTTGATTTCAGCATTGAACAGCTGTTCTCCCTCTCGGCGATTGCTGGATTGTCTGGTGCCACCTTGCGGATACCGGCGTCGTTCATGATCAAAATTGCCGGCGGCCGTAACACCATCTTTCTGACCACAGCCCTGCTGATGATCCCTGCGGCAGGCACCGGCTTTGCGTTGATGAACCCGGACACACCGTTCATCGTCTTCCAGGCACTGGCGCTGTTATCCGGTATTGGTGGCGGTAACTTCGCCTGCTCCATGAGCAACATCAGCTCCTTCTACCCCAAGAGCAAGCAAGGCTATGGTCTGGGCATGAATGCCGGCCTGGGCAACTTCGGCGTTACTACCATGCAGATCCTGATTCCGCTGGTGATGACCGTTGGCATGTTCGGCTTTTTGGCGGGCGGCCCCATGGAGCTGCAAAGCCCAAGTGGTACGCTGATTGGCCGGATTGAAGCCGGCACAGATACCTGGATCCAGAACGCTGGTTTTATCTGGTTGGTTTTCCTGATCCCCTTGGCCTTTGCTGGCTGGTTCGGCATGAACAACCTGAAAGTTGTCACCCCCAACCCGGGCAATCCGGCTTCAGCTTTCGGCAAGATCCTGGGGCTTTATGGCGTGGGGATTCTGACATCTGTTGTAGGCGTCTGGGCTCTGAGCATTATGAACATGTGGCTGGCCCTGCCATTAACCATTGTGTTGACCGTTGTTCTTCTGCGCCTGATTCCTGGTGACATCAAACCCAACATCAAGAACCAGTTTGCTATTTTCAGCAACAAGCACACCTGGTCCATGACTGTGCTGTATATCCTAACCTTCGGCTCGTTCATTGGTTTCTCTGCAGCATTGCCGCTGTCCATTGGCGTTATCTTCGGCAACATGATGGAAGTGGCTGCCGATGGCACTGTTACCCGTGTTGTGAACCCCGATGCGCCCAGCGCACTGACCTGGGCCTGGATGGGGCCATTCGTAGGCGCTCTGATACGCCCGGTAGGTGGCTGGATTTCCGACAAGATGGGCGGATCTATCGTTACCCAAATCATCTCTGTGGTGATGGTTGTGGCGTCGGTAGCCACCGGCTATGTGATGATGCTGGCCTACAACTCCACTGATCCCAACAGCTACTTCGCGCTGTTCCTGATCCTGTTCATTGTGATGTTTGCCGCCAGCGGCATCGGCAACGGCTCTACCTTCCGCAGCATCGGGTATATTTTTGACCAGCAGCAGAAGGGCCCAGTGCTTGGCTGGACCAGCGCCATCGCCGCCTACGGTGCCTTCATCGCGCCCAAGCTACTGGGGCAGCAGATTCAAGCAGGTACTCCGGAAGTGGCTATGTACGGGTTCGCAGTGTTCTATGCGCTGTGCCTGATCGTTAACTGGTGGTTCTATTTGCGCAAGGACGCCTATATCAAGAACCCTTAAAACGCTCAGCTGAACCGCAGACAAACAAAAGCCCGCCGAGGATAATATCCCCGGCGGGCTTTTTAGTATGGTTGAAACGCTTTAGCTATCCAGGGGTATCAGCCTGCGGCTAGCACACCACCTACAACCGCAACGACACCACCCAATGCACGGGTAACACGGTTATCGGCCTTCAACATCAAAGCTCCCAAGCCTCGCCCCATAAAGGTAATTGCCAGAGTAGCCACAACAAAGCCCGCCATATATGCCATCAGGCTGGAGCCTGCGGCCATTTCAGTGCCGTGCGCATAGCCGTGGGTGATCATGAACAGAGCAACCAGAGCGCCCCCGACAACAGTTGGCAGCTTTGCCATGGTGGCAATCAGCACACCGGCCAGGAGAACCGACATGGCAATGCCGGTTTCCACACCCACCAGGCTCACACCACCCCAGGCGATAGCAGCGCCCAGCACCATGCCTCCCACCACAAATATCGGTGTTGCGTTTTTCATGATCCGGTTCTGCCGAACGCTCCAGAAACCAATGGCGGCCATTGCCAGCAAATGGTCAATGCCCAACATCGGGTGCAACAATCCACTGAGAAAACCGTTATGGATGTGGCCAGTCTCACCCGGGTGCGCCACAGCGAGGGTAGCGGTCAGCATCAAACCAACGGTCATCAGCAACTTGGTTATTCTAGTCATAGTACTCTCCGTCTATTCTCTGCGTTTGTTGTCAGGCTTGTGTGCACTCAGGCGGTATCGGTGAGTTTTTCAGGTCGACGTTCGGGCAGCATGCCCTGCTTCAGAATGAAGCTGATAATCTCTTCCAAACCAACACCGTCATACAGATTGGTGAAAACGAAGGGGCGATCGCCACGCATTTTTTTGGAATCCCGCTCCATCACATCCAGCGATGCGTGCACGTATTCAGCGATGTCGATCTTATTGATGATCAGCAAATCCGATTTGGTAATGCCGGGGCCGCCTTTTCGGGGGATCTTGTCGCCAGCCGCAACATCGATAACGTACAGGGTCAAATCCGACAGCTCAGGGCTGAACGTAGCTGCGAGGTTGTCGCCACCAGATTCCACCAACACAAGTTCCAGATTTGGATGGCGCGCATGGAGGTCATCAATGGCCGCCAGGTTCATGGACGCATCCTCACGGATTGCCGTGTGCGGGCAACCCCCTGTTTCCACTCCTAAGATGCGGTCTGCAGGCAGCGCCTCGTGTTTCAGCAGGAAGTCGGCATCTTCCCGGGTGTAGATGTCGTTGGTAACTACCGCTATGTCGTAATGATCTTTCAAAGCACTGCATAACTGTCGCAACAGGGCCGTTTTCCCGGAACCTACCGGCCCACCAACGCCTACTCGTAAACAATGTTTCATTGTTGTTTGTCCCTCTGTGTACTCAAAGCCGTCAGCTTCGGAATAGTCTTGAATATTGGGTTTCATGCTGGGCACTGCCAAGGGCCAGCCCTGGCAGAATGGGGCCCATGTGTTCGTCAGGCAGCGACAGTGCGTTTTCAACCGCAGCCACCAGCTTCGAGCGAAGCTGTTCGTTCAGGCGTTGCGCAGCCGTATGCCCGAGGGGCATGGCCTTACACGCAACTGCGAGCTGGTTTTCAAGCCATCCCCAAACGAAGCCAAGCAAGCTTTGGCGTACCGGCACACCTCGTTGATAGGCGGTCCAGGCAAACACTGTGACGTAATCCGGCTCTTCCGGCAGTTGGTCAGCCTGCGGCTCAAGCTTCAAGCTGGTCAGCAGGCGAAGCAATGCCAGCCCTAACCGGGTTCCTTCGTCACTCAGTTCTGCTGTTTCCCGGCTGGCATGCAACCAATCGTTCCAGTATGCAAGGCCGCGGCTATCACTCTTGGCCCAACAGTTTTGTAGCCTGTACAACACCGGCAGCTCGCACCGGGTCAAGCCATCCTCCAGTACGCCTTCCAACCACTCGCCCAACTCTTCTTCGTTTCGAACCCATCCCATTTCAAAGGCACTTTCCAGGCCTTGCGACCAGGCGAAAGCACCTATCGGTAAAGCCGGGCTGACCAGTTGCATCAATCCGAGCAACGCCAAGTCGCTCGGCACGGTGGGCTGGTTGTCAGTGTGCATGGTTATGCTCTTCATCATGACTATGACCATGGGAGTGCTCACGCCCCGCATGGGCATAAGCACCGGACTCTGGATCAAAGGGGGCCAGATGGTGCTCCAGGCTTGCCCCCAACAGCTTCGCCAGTTCTTCCAGCACGTGATCTGGCGGAAACCTGACCCAATAGCGCCCGTCTGCCTCAACACCCAGGGCAAGCGTTACATGGCGGTTGCCCAGGTGATAGCACAGGCGTGCCAAGGGCAGTCCATTTTCAATATAGGCGGTTGTGACCGACTCATCAGCAGCGCACACACGAACTACCTCGCCACCACTGGAGCGCAACAGATCGCCGTGACGCAGCACAGGGCCACGATCCAGAAACAGCCCAACATCGCGCCCCTTGTCGGTCTTGGCCCGCAACCGACCCCGGATGCGCAGTTCGTATGGCAAGGTCAGAGTGTCGTAGATTTCCCCTTCAGAATTGCCATCCAGCCTTTGTGTTAACTCAAGCATTTTGATGTCCTTACAAACAGTTAAAACAGGTGATAGCGCTGAGCCAGTGGCACTTCTGTGAGGGGTTCACAGGTCAGTAACTCGCCGTCTGCATGAACTTCGTAAGTTTGCGGATCTACCGTCAGTTTTGGGCAGGCGCTATTTAGCTTCATATCGCTCTTGCGCATCTGGCGGACATTTTTAACAGGCACCAGCGGGCTCTTCAGCCCCAGCTTTTCTTCCAGCCCTGTGTTCATTGCCGCCTGGCTTACAAAGGTCATTCGGGTTGCTGCTGCAGCCCTGCCCAAAGCCCCAAACATACGCCGGTAATGCACGGGTTGTGGCGTGGAGATAGCAGCGTTTGGGTCACCCATGGCAGCGCCTGCAATCATGCCGCCCTTGAGGATGATCGATGGTTTAACGCCAAAGAAGGCCGGCTTCCATAACACCAGGTCCGCCAGCTTACCTACTTCCACAGAGCCAACCTCATGGCCAACGCCGTGGGTAATAGCTGGGTTGATGGTGTATTTGGCGATGTAACGCTTCACCCGGAAATTATCAGTGCCGCGTTCCTGATCCTCCGGCAGCAAGCCTCGCTGAACCCGCATTTTGTGGGCGGTTTGCCAGGTGCGACAGACCACCTCACCAATACGTCCCATAGCTTGGGAGTCTGACGAAATCATGGAGATCACGCCGAGGTCATGGAGAATGTCTTCAGCAGCGATGGTTTCACGACGAATACGGGAATCTGCAAAGGCCACGTCTTCCGGAATATTTGGATCCAGGTTGTGGCACTCCATCAACATATCGAGATGCTCATCAACTGTGTTGATGGTGTATGGGCGGGTAGGGTTGGTGGACGATGGCAGCACGTTGGGCAGGCTACAGGCAACGATAATGTCCGGCGCGTGACCACCCCCGGCTCCCTCGGAGTGATAGGTATGGATACAGCGGTCTTTGAATGCGGCCAAAGTATCTTCCACAAACCCCGATTCGTTCAGGCTGTCGGCATGGATGGCGATCTGTATATCGAAGCGATCTGCTACATCCAGCGCGTTGCTGATCGAAGCCGGCGCAGCACCCCAATCCTCGTGGATTTTCAAGCTCATGGCTCCGGCTTTTACCTGCTGCTCCAGCGCTTCTGGCGTACTGGCGCTACCTTTACCGAGAAAACCAATATTGATAGGCAGGTCATCCACCGCCTGCATCATTTTACCCAGGTGCCATGGGCCAGGAGTGTGAGTGGTCGCAACCGAACCCGTTGCCGGCCCGGTACCGCCGCCGATCATGGTGGTGAGGCCGCTCATCAAGGCCTCATCAACCTGCTGCGGGCAAATATAGTGAACGTGGGTGTCCACAGCGCCCGCGGTAAGTATCTGGCCTTCTCCGGCGATGATTTCAGTGCCGGCGCCAATAACAATGTCAATATCCGGCTGAGTGTCGGGGTTACCGGCTTTGCCGATGGCGGCAATGCGCCCGTTTTTCAGCCCCACATCAGCTTTAACTATGCCCCACCAATCAATAACAATCGCGTTGGTGATCACTGTATCCATTACGGCATCATCACAGCGCTGGCTTTGCCCCATACCATCACGAATAACCTTGCCGCCACCGAACATCACTTCTTCGCCGTAATGGGTGTGATCCTTTTCGATTTCGATCCACAGCTCCGTATCACCCAGGCGAATACGGTCGCCGGTCGTAGGGCCGTACATATCTGAATAGGCTTGTCGGGAAATCTTCATGATTTTGCTCCCTCGTTCGTGTTCTTATCCAAGGGGCCCATCACTTCGCCACGGAAACCGTAGATGCGGCGCAAACCCACATAGGGAATCAACGTCACTTCGCGGGTCTGGCCGGGCTCAAAACGAATAGCGGTACCCGCAGCGATAGCCAGCCGGTAGCCGTATGCTTTTTTGCGATCCAGGCGCAGAGCCGGGTTGGTTTCAGCAAAGTGGTAATGGGAGCCGACTTGTATTGGCCGGTCGCCGGTGTTGGCGACGCTCATGGTGATGCTTGCCCGCCCCACGCACAGTTCAATGTCTTCGCTCTTCAACTGATATTCACCAGGAATCATGGCGCACCTCCTCAAACAATGGGGTTATGGACGGTGACCAGCTTGGTGCCGTCGGGAAAGGTTGCTTCTACCTGAACGGACTGAACCATCTCGGCAACGCCTTCCATTACATCGTCACGGGTCAGTATTTCGCGGCCGGCACTCATCATATCTGCCACAGTGCGACCTTCGCGGGCACCTTCCATAATGGCGCAACTGATCAGCGCGACCGATTCCGGGTAGTTTAATTTGAGGCCTTTTTCCTTGCGGCGTTCAGCGAGCAGCCCAGCGGTGAACAACAGCAGTTTGTCTTTATCTCTTGGTGCTAATTCCATTGTTAACTCCGTTGTTATCCAGATCGCTTTTTCTATAGCTCTTGCCATTTGACGGGCAAAAGCGCTGTTCAGCGCCCAAGCGACTGCCTCGGCGTAATGTATAAATCAGGTCAGCCAGATGCGCGGCACAATGGCTTGATGCCCCGTCAGTCGTGGACGAAGAATATCCCGTGCCTGCTGAAACAATTCCCAGGCTTGGTTACGCTCCTTACCCAGGTATCGCAGCAGCAATACATTGCGCCGGAAAGTTACAGCCCAGTGACTGCCCGATGGTAGTTGCTCCCTGAGCATTGAGATGGCGTCAGCCGGTTCACTCAACCCTACGGCCCAGAGTGTGGCATGCACAGTGGCACCGCCCTGCCCCCATTTTCCGGTATAGCGCGGGTGATGAGGGTCTATACATTGACGCTCCAACCACAAAGGGCGGCCATTACGGGTGAGCTGAAAGCGTTGCTCAAGGCGGCCATTTACGAATGGCAGGTCGCTGGCGGGCCGGCCAAGGCCGAGAATTTCCCAGCCAAGGCACTTGGCGCTGCCGTCCAGATCAACATGCAGGGTTTGTTCGCCGCGGGAGCCGTCAAACGCCAGGGTTTCCTGGGGCAACCATTCCAGCGTAGCGCCATCGGCAATTTTGAGATGAGTGTGCTGTGTCCAGGCAACGCCGTTACTGTCAGCTCTGTAGAGTTTGTTGGCAGCAGGTGTGGTTAACAGCGTGTGCGAGTTTGCACCAACAGTGACATCGATATTGAGCGCATCGCCACTGACAACGCCGCCAGGCGGGTGCAACAAATACACGTGGCAGCAGCCGTCGCGGCCTTCTGGGTAGAACGGCCGCTGCACTCGTAGGGGGCCATAATGGCGAGCGGTGCTCATGCGGGTGATGCTGGCATCGCCCTCGACATAGGCGTGGAAGCCCAGAGTTAAAGAGGCTGCCCAATGGCGAGTCACATCGAAACGGTGCCCGGAGTCCGAAATCACCTGATTCTTTCCGGGTGCAGAAAATAGAACAGTCATTCTATCAAACACCTTAATTTAGTGGCCTGGAGTGGACGCTTCTGGGTCGTCGACCACTTTGCCATATGGCAAGGCTTTCAATTTAAGATAGCAGTGCAATCGCCCATGTGCGCGATCAGAGGGAGGCACAACATAAAAAAAGTTCTATGGCAGGCAAGAGATCAATGCGTCGTCTAAGATTAATTTCGGGGGGGGGTGGCAAGACTCAAGCCCACATAAAATGCCATGAAATTGGGGCACTATCGATATGAGCGACAACATCGTTAAAGTTTCAAGAAATACGGAAAATGCACCCAAAAACCTGTCATCGACGCACTCAGTGGCATTTTCTCATTACAATAATATTTCAGCGCAACTACCAATAGACCCCGAAACAGGTACGGTGGTTACGGGTGGGATCAAAAATCAGACAAAGCAGTGCCTTGAGAACATAAAAGCAATTATAGAAAGCATCAATCATGTCATGGACGATGTAGTCAAAATCAATATATTCCTGACAAACATCTCCGATATTGACGCTGTAGAGACAGTGTACGAATCATTCTTCCAGAACTATCTCCCTACACGAACAACCGTCGCGGTTTCAGCTTTGCCTGCGGAAAACGCATTGCTGCAAATAGACGCCCTCATTTCGAATGGCGAAGGCACTCCGCCACAACAGCCATGCGACCTCTTAAAAGCGGCAATAGACACGAAAGCCGCGCCACAAAGCGCGTCCTCAACACAAACCGTCGCGTTTTCTCACTACAACAACATTTCGGCCCAATTACCGATTGATCCCGAATCTGGCGGGTTGGTTACAGGCGGTGTAAAAGCTCAAACCGCGCAATGCTTGAAAAACATCAAAGCAATTCTAGAAAGTATCGACGTTCCTTTTGACGACATTGTCAAAATCAACATATTCCTTAAAAACATATCGGATGTTGATGCAGTAAATGAAGTTTACACAACGTTTTTCCCCGACTCAGCTATAGCAAGAACCGCTGCCTATGTACCGGCACGGACAATAATTTCAGCATCAGGATTGCCGTTGGATGCGTTAGTGCAGATTGATGCGGTTGTATCGCATGGAGACGGTACGCCCCCGCAAGCCGTTGAAGACAGGCACGGAATCGTCATAAGAGCACACAATACGGAGCGGGCACCCCGGAGTTCACTGTCTACACAGACAGTCGCATTTTCACATTACAATCACTTATCCGGCCAACTGCCTCTGGACCCGGACACCGGCAGCATGGTCGCAGGAGGCGCAAAAGAGCAGGCCGGGCAATGTTTGCAAAATATAAAGGCAATTATAGAAAGCACTGATCACGTGATGGACGATATCGTTAAGGTAACGATCCAGGTAAAAAATATTGCAGACATTGGCTCTATAAACGAGGTTTACACAACATTCTTCGAAAGCGATCTTCCTGCCAGAACAACCATTGGCGTTTCAGCTATCCCTGAGGGTGCTTTGGTTCAAATCGATGCCGTTCTTTCGAACGGAGAAGGTACACCACCCAGTCTGTGACGATCACAAAATAAAGCCCGCCGAAATCACTTCCGGCGGGCTTTGTTACTTCAGGATATTGATACTGGCATCACGCCCTGCCAAGTGCTACCTGGCGCTGACGCTCCTCTTCCTCAATCTGCAGATCGACAGAAGACACTTCATACTCTTCCGCAAAGCCGGACTCGGGCTCTTTCAACCACATCAGGCAAAGCACCCAGCTTATGAAGGCTCCGCCAGCAATGATAAAGAAGAACTGGCTAGGGGTAACGAAGGTGAAGATAGTCAGGTAGACAACCGCCCCCACGTTGCCATAAGCACCTGCCATGCCTGATATTTGCCCGGTCAGGCGGCGTTTGATCGACGGGATAATACCGAAGGTTGCACCTTCTGCACCCTGCACAAAGAAGGAAGTGAAGACAGTAATGCCTACGGCGATAATCAGCGGCCAACTGGAGTTGAGCAAGCCCATCAGCGCAAAGCCCACACAAATACCAAACATATAGCTGAGCATCACGAAACGGCGATTACCCATGCGGTCGGAAACCATGCCACCCATGGGGCGGGCCACCAGGTTAACGAAGGCAAAGGAGGCTGCAACCATGCCGGCGGCCGCCGCACTCAAGCTCCAGGTTTCTTCGAAGAACATTGGCAGCATGGAGACCACCGCCAGCTCGGCGCCAAAGTTGGCAAAGTAGGTGCTGTTCAGTGCAGCAACACTGTTGAACGGGTATTTGTCGTCCTCTGGCACACCCTTTTTCAGGATAGGCAGGTTCACCCGCAGGATTTGCACGATCTGGTAGAGCACAATCGCAACGATGACTGCGTAGGCGATCACCGCACCGGTCACACTCAGGTAGCCCATATTCTGGATACGCCATACCAGAATAGCCAGAACGCCGATCAAGGGAATGGTCCACAGGATCAGTTTGATCATGTCGCCCCAGGTACTGACTTCCAGCGCGCTGGCTTTGCGGGGCTTGCGGTGCACGGTTCCCACCGGGCCGTCTGTTACGGCGAACCAGTAGTAAACACCGTAGAGCGCCATCACAATCGCACTCTGGGCAATGGCCCAGCGCCAGCCGTCATCGCCGCCATACATTTGCAGCGCGATGGTAGGCAGAGTCAACGCCGCTGCTGCGGAACCGAAGTTACCCCAGCCTGCGTAGAAGCCCTCGGCAAAGCCAATGTCGCGAGGCTTGAACCACATGGCAGTCATGTGGATACCCACCACAAAGCTGGCACCGATGGAGCTAAGAACCAAACGGCTGACCAGCAGCTGGGTCATGGTGTCGCCAAAGGCGAAGGTGAGTGCCGGAATCGACATCAGAACCATCAGTATGGAGAACACCCGGCGCGGGCCAAAGCGGTCAAGGGCCATGCCCACAATGATTCGTGCGGGGATCGTCAACGCCACGTTACAGATGGCGAACAGGCGTAGATCATCAGCCGTCAACCAGTCGACGCTTTTAAGCATACTGGACGCCAGCGGCGCCATGTTGAACCACACATAAAATGTGATAAAAAACGCTATCCAAGTCAGGTGCAGTGCCTTGATCTCTGGATTCTTGAAACCGAATACGTCTGCAACTCTCATTCTAAGCCTCCGGGGGCTTCCAGTTCAGCGCCAGTGGCTGTCAGTGGCTAGGCAGGATAAGTAGGGGGCATTGCACCCGGCGCGCCAGAAAAGAGCTGACTTTGCCAAATGTCATGTAATCCAGCTCATCCACAAAGTAGGTCAATGAACGAGCAATCAACCCGCCATCCACCTCTTCACTGTGGCGGGCGATAACCAGCATGCCGGGCTTAACTTTGCTCTCTGCGGCATACAGCAACATTTTCCGGGCATCGCCTTCCAGAAGTAGCGTCTCCGAGGTGACGTCCTCTTTCTCGCAAACCTCTTGCGCCTCAAGAAGGTGCCGCTTGAGGTCCATCAACTCTTCCTGAAACATATCTTCATTACTGGCAGTGATGTCTCTGGGGTTTTCCGCCACAGCCACCAAGGTGATCTGCGGGTTCAGCTCGCGAAACATCGTAATCGTCTGAACCAGCGCCAGCTTTGCATTCCTGGAGCCGTCGTAGGCAATCATGATTTTCATAGCAGTCTCCGAAGGCGGCCACACCCCACACGGGCACTCCGCCAATTGATATTGCTCAGCATTAGCCCACATTCCTCAGCGACGCATATTTGATTTAAGTCAAATTCAACGGCGGGTACCCCTACAGAGCAATCGAAGCCCTACCCCCTCTCAGTAATTCCCTGCCGGCACCTACCACCCGCCCACCCTGCTGGAGGTACCCCCAATGCTTTCCCACGGAAAAACCCACTTTTGATATGGTTGCAGAGGCTTTGAAAAAGCCGGTATGTGCAGACAGATAGGGCCGCAGCAATGAACTCGCCAACCAGATCACAACAACATCGCGCACTTGGCCTTTCCACTCTGGCCTTCACCCTGTGCTTCGCCGTTTGGACCATTTTTTCCATCATTGGCATCCGCATAGCGGAAGACCTGGGCCTGTCTGACACACAGCTTGGCTTGCTTATGGCCACCCCTATCCTGACCGGCTCAATCAGCCGGCTGTTCCTGGGAATCTGGACGGATCGATACGGCGGTCGCTGGGTGTTGGGCATACTCATGCTGACCACGGCTACCTGCGTTTACTTGCTCACCTTTGCCACTACTTACCTGATGTTGTTGGTTGGCGCTCTTGGGGTTGGCCTTGCCGGTGGCGCGTTCATTGTGGGTGTAGCCTACACGGCTGCCTGGTTTGAACCCGCCCGACAAGGCACGGCGTTAGGTATCTTTGGTGCAGGCAACGTGGGCTCCGCAGTGACCAACTTTGGTGCACCCTTTTTGTTGGTGGCCTTCGGCTGGGAAACAACGGCCCAGATTTACGCCTCTGTGCTAGCGGTTATGGGCATCGTCTTCATGCTCCTGGCAAAGGAAGACCCTATCTCAGCTGGCCGAAAAAAAGACGAGCAGCAACGCTCGTTTATGGAGCAAATGGAGCCCCTGCGGGATCTGCGCGTATGGCGTTTCGCGCTTTATTACTTCTTCGTATTCGGGGCTTTTGTGGCACTGGCTCTTTGGTTGCCCCATTACCTGATAGGCGTTTACGGCCTCGATATAACAACCGCAGGCATGATTGCGGCGCTGTACACAATTCCTGCATCCCTGTTCCGCATTCTGGGCGGCTGGATGTCAGATCGTTTTGGTGCACGCAGAGTAATGTACTGGACCTTTATCGCATCGGTTATCTGCACCTTCTTGCTGAGTTACCCCCCTACCGATTACGTAGTCCACGGCATTGATCGAGACGTTCGTTTCACACTTGAGATGAACTTGCCCGTATTCATTGTTCTGATCTTCACCCTGGGGTTTTTCATGTCACTGGGTAAAGCAGCAGTCTACAAGCACATCCCCGTTTACTACCCCATGCACGTGGGTGCTGTTGGTGGCGTGGTGGGCATGATAGGCGGGCTGGGTGGGTTCATTCTGCCGCTCACTTTCGGGGTTTTGAACGACGTTACCGGCATTTGGCAGAGCTGCTTTATGCTGATGTTCATCATTGCCGCTGCGGCCCTGGCCTGGATGCATTACGCCATCCGCTCTGCAGAGCGCGTGGAGTGGGCTGCCAACCAGGAGCAAACCGACCTGCCGGAGCTCGCATCTCCTCAGCTGTTCTATCCACTGAATCGCAAGCAGCGCCGCGGCGGCAGCACAGAATCACCGCCGCAGTAAGTTGTTTGGTGCGAGTTTCTTGAAATCTCTGTAACAGTGCTGTTCCAGCGCTGGCCATGCCTTTAGAATCCGCACACTCGATTTCACCTGGAGCAGTAACCCCCATGTCCCTGGAACTTTCTCCTACGGCCGGCTTCAACCAGCTGCACCGTATTGAATCCAGCACGCTCTTTCAGGGCGTAGTGATTGCCATAATCATCCTGTCTGCCCTGACCATAGGCGCGAAAACCTACGACTTGCCCCCACTGGTGGAGCAGTCATTAGGTGTTATGGATGCAGCGATCACTCTGTTTTTCCTGATCGAGATTCTTTTCCGGTTTGCCGCCAGCCCGATTAAGCGGCGCTTCTTCATGGACGGCTGGAACGTTTTCGACACACTGGTGGTGATTGGCAGCCTGATTCCTCTGGATAACTCGGAGGCGGTCTTGCTTGGAAGGTTGTTGAGGGTTTTCCGGGTATTGCGCCTGGTCTCTGTGGTGCCGGAGCTGCGATTCCTGATCAACTCCCTGCTCAAAGCCATCCCGCGGATGGGTTACATCGCGTTGCTGATGTTCATTATTTTTTACATCTATGCCGCCATGGGTTCGATGTTCTTTGCCAAAGTGGATGAGGACCTCTGGGGTGATGTCGCCATTTCCATGCTCACGCTATTCCGTGTGGCCACCTTCGAGGATTGGACAGATGTTATGTATGCAACGATGGAACACTACCCGCTTAGCTGGATTTTCTATCTGACGTTCATTTTCCTCACAGCTTTCGTGTTCCTGAACATGATGATCGGAGCGATTCTGGAGGTGATGAGCGAGGAGCAAAATGCCAAGCAGGCTCAGCAAGCTCACGATGAGCGCGATGAGATTACGCGCCAGTTGCGAGACGTGCAGAGCCAGCTGGCAGAGCTGGTCAGCCTCTCCAAATCAGAACAGAACGGGCTTGGCCATGGCAAGATGGAAGATAGCTGACACCTGGACTAAAGCCAGAACAGCCGCCACAACACGAACCGGGCGTGACACGGTAACTTTCAGGGCGAATAGTCCGGCGGCGATGTAGCCTAGCAACAGTGTAATTTTCGCCAGAATCCAGCCTTGTTCAAGCGGGTTCCAGCCACCCACAAACAGCAGGCTGATGGCCGCAACCAGCAGCACTGTGTCGTTAGCATGGGGTATCCAGCGCAGCGGGGTCATGCGCCAGCCGGGCCGGCCCACGGCATCCATCAGCAATCTCAGTGTGAACAGGACTACGGTGAGGTAGGCTGTCGTCATGTGAAGGTGCTTCAGTATCATGTATGAGTTCATAAACCATTCCATTGTGAATCAAAACGATAGAGACATTGTACGCATAGATACCACCAACCGGGTATGTTAATTCTGCGCTCAGCCGTTTAACATATAACTCACATATATGTATCGGCAGGAACCAACATGCAGGCTACTTCAACACCCCCTAACGCTGGGTCCGCCAGCTTCAGTCAGCTTTTCGGCTACCCGTTTCGTATTTTCTTCCTATCCATGACAGTACTGGCACTTCTCGCCATTCCGCTTTGGGTGCTGCAGGTAACAGGCACAATCAATATGCCATTAGCCATGCCGGGGCTGTTCTGGCACCAGCATGAGATGTTGTTTGGCTTTCTGACCGCTGCTATTGCAGGCTTCTTGCTCACGGCTGTCTGTGTTTGGACGCAAACCGAACGCACCCATGGCTTCCGGCTGGTACTGCTTTGGGGCGTGTGGTTAGCTGGGCGGCTACTGCTGGCGTTTGGCGCGGAATTGCCAGATTGGTTGGTGCAAGGCGTCAACCTGGCATTCCTCCCTCTGGTAATGCTGGATGCAGGATGGCGGGTTTGGCATGCGAAACAAAAACGTCAGCTCATGCTGCTGGTGGTTCTCGGCTTGCTGTGGCTCATGCAGATTGGTTTTGTAACTCGCCTGGACATGACATACAGCCACGGAGCACTTATTGCAGCCATGGCTCTGATCAGCATTGTGGGTGGACGCATAACGCCTGCATTCACTACTGGCTGGTTGCGCCAGCGCGGGCTGAATGCTGATGCGGTAAAGAATATCCCGGCGCTGGATATGGCATCCCTGTTTTCCATGATTCTGCTAATGGCCTCACTGGTAACCGGTTGGCAAGCCATCACAGGCATTCTGGCGATTGTTGCCGGCACCCTTGTGTTGGTGCGCCTCGCTAACTGGAAGGGCTGGCTGGCTCGCAAAGAGCCCCTGCTGTGGGTTCTTCACCTCTCCATCCTCTGGATCCCGATTTCCCTATACCTTCTGGCTGGCACCATTTTCGCGGGTTGGCCGTCTAACGCCTGGAGCCATGCTGCAGGTACTGGCGCCATCAGCTGTCTCATTCTGGGCGTTATCGCCCGGGTAACACTTGGCCATACCGGCCGCCCCCTGGTACTGCCCAAAGGTATGGTTACCGCATTCATTGCGATCCAGTTGGCGGCAACGCTTCGCGTACTAACGGCCTTCGACATAGTTCCCTGGCACCCCGGAATTGGCAGCAGTAGCCTGCTTTGGATATTCGCCTTCGGCATGTTCCTGGTGCGTTACACAAAAATACTGGCCAGCCCGAGACCCGATGGCCGCGCTGGCTGACACCCTGGGGATGAGGTTTTCCAAGGGGTTAGAAGAATGAACAGGCTCGCAGGAGCCTGTTTTTTTTGGCGCTACAACCCGCCCCGGAGAACAAACCGAACTTGCAACTGCACCGCTTAAGCGTTAATCATCCACTAATGGTCAATAGCGACTCTCGAAATAACAGCTAAAGTAACAATAAATCATTCTGTAACAGAGACGATGGCACTATGAACCCGGATCATTTTGACAAGGAAGACCTGATTAAGTGTGGTCATGGCAAACTTTTCCCGGGCGCCACGCGGCTGCCCATAGATGAGATGCTAATGGTTGACCGCGTCACCCATGTAGGAACAGACGACGGCATCTACGGGAAAGGTAGCCTGGTGGCTGAACTGGATATCAATCCCGACCTCTGGTTCTTTAAAGTCCACTTCGTAGATGATCCCGTTATGCCTGGCTGCCTGGGCCTTGATGCTCTGTGGCAACTGGTGGGGTTTTATCTGGCCTGGGGCGGCAGTGAAGGCAAGGGCCGTGCGCTGGGCGCTGGAGAGGTGAAGTTCACCGGCCAGGTTCTCCCGACCAACAAAAAGGTAACCTACTACCTCGACCTCAAACGCGTAATCCGGCGTAAGCTTACAATGGCTATTGCCGACGGACGCATGGAAGTGGATGGCAAAGAAATATACACCGCCAAAGACCTGCGGGTTGGCGTGTTCACTTCCACCGACGATTTCTAGGAGCAAACAAGATGCGGCGTGTTGTTATCACCGGCATGGGGATTGTCTCCAGCCTTGGCACCAATCAAAAAGAAGTCACACGCTCCCTGAAGGAGTCCATTCCAGGAATCGCCTTCAGTGAAGAAGCCCGTGACAACGGTTTGCGCAGCCACGTGTGCGGCCAGATCAACCTGGACCTACCAGAACTGATTGACCGCAAGCTTTTGCGTTTCATGTGCCCGGCTGCTGCTTACACCTACCTCGCAGCCTGCGAAGCCATTGAGCAGGCTGGACTGACCAAAGAGCACCTCACGGCTAACACCACCGGCGCCGTATTTGGCACCGGCGGCGCGTCAACGGTTGAGCTTCTCGATGCGATCGACACCCACCGTGCCAAAGGCATTCGTCGCGTTGGTCCTTATCGCGTGCCTCGCACCATGGGCAGCTCAATCAACGCGACCATTGCAACAGCATTTGGCATTACCGGCATCAACTACGGAATTACCTCAGCCTGTGCCACCAGCGCACACGCCATTGGCCATGCCGCTGACCAGATTGCACTGGGGCGCCAGGACGTGATGCTTGCCGGCGGCGGCGAAGATATCCACTGGACCCTGAGCCTGATGTTTGACGCCATGGGCGCACTCTCAACCAAATACAACGATACGCCTGAGAAAGCATCCCGCACCTATGATGCAGACCGTGACGGCTTTGTTATCTCCGGCGGCGGCGGTACCCTGGTGATCGAGGCTCTGGAGCATGCAGAGGCGCGAGGCGCGAACATCATTGCAGAACTGGTTGGTTTTGGCGCCACATCAGACGGCGCCGACATGGTTGCCCCAAGTGGTGAAGGTGCTATTCGCTGTATGCACCAGGCCATGAAAAACCTGGATGGCGAAATCAGCTATATCAACACCCACGGCACCAGTACACCTGCTGGTGATGTAACTGAACTGAAGGCGCTGAAAGCGACCTTTGGTGACAAAATCCCACCGCTAAGCTCCACCAAGCCGCTTTGCGGCCACGCTCTTGGTGCGGCAGGCGTTCACGAAGCCATCTACTGCTTAATCATGCAGCGGGATGGATTTATCGCGCCCTCAGCTAACATCGAGAACCTCGACGAAGGTGCCGAAGGCTATCCAATCGTGCGTAAGCGCCTGGACAACCAAAACCTGGATCTCGTTATGAGCAACAGTTTTGGCTTTGGTGGCACCAACGCAACATTGGTATTTAAAAAGTTCTGATTTCTCGCAATCAAAGTTCAGGACAATCTGATAGAGCGATATTCAGCCGGGGAAGTGCCCATCCAGCGCTTGAATGCCCGGCTGAACGCGCTCAATTCTGAAAACCCAAGCTGCTCAGCAATTTCCACCAGCGGCTTGGTTTTATCCTGCATGTAAGTTAGCGCCTGCTTACGGCGCACATCCTCCAGTATACGGGCAAAAGTCAAACCTTCCCGCTTCAATTTCTTGTGGAGCGTATACCGACTCATGTGCAACTGAGACGCCACTACCTCAACACCCACCTTGCCTCGGGCAAGCTGAATGCTGATCAGCGAACTCACTCTGTTACCCAGTGAAACCCGCGCCACATCTTGGCTCAGGGGGCCTGACACCATCTTTCGATCCTCCAGATTCATAACCGTCCAATCACGTACCACGACTTACAGCGTACACATGTTAGCTGAAAATAATCAATAAGACGTTTGAGCAGGATCAAGGGAAAGCGCATTAGCCTGCGGCAAAATAGCCCACCATTGATTTACCCGGAGCGCACATGAATATCCCGGAATTGCTCGCACCCGCCGGCACCCCTGAACACATGGAAACCGCATTCGCCTATGGCGCTGACGCTGTCTATGCCGGCCAGCCGCGCTACTCTCTGCGGGTGCGCAACAATAGCTTTAAAGACGCAACCGCACTGGGCTCCGGTATCCGGCGCGCCCATGAACTGGGCAGGCAGTTTTATCTGGTATCGAACATAGCGCCCCACAATGACAAGGTGCGCTCTTACCTGCGAGACTTGGAACCGGTGTTGGAGTACAAACCGGATGCGCTGATTATGTCCGACCCCGGCCTGATCATGCTGGTGCGGGAAAAATGGCCAGATCAGCCCATTCACCTATCGGTGCAGGCCAATGCCGTAAACTGGGCCACGGTGGAGTTTTGGCGCCGCCAGGGCGTCAGCCGGGTGATTCTTTCACGGGAACTGGGGCTGGGTGAAATCCGCGACATACGCGAACGGGTTCCGGGTATGGAGCTGGAAGTCTTCGTTCATGGTGCCCTGTGTATGGCCTATTCCGGGCGCTGCCTGCTCTCTGGCTATATGAATCATAGGGACGCCAACCAGGGCGCATGCACCAATGCCTGCCGTTGGAACTACAAGGAAGTTGCCCACACTCAGGACCAAACCGGCGACCTGATTGCCACATCGCCCGTGACGGATGTTCAAAGCTACGAGCCAAAAGAAATTCTTCTGGAAGAGCCCAACCGCCCCGGCAGTTTTATTCCTGCCTATGAAGATGAGCACGGCACCTACATCATGAACTCCCGGGATCTGCGTGCCGTGCAACACGTGGCAGAACTGGCCGCCATGGGCGTGCACTCCCTGAAAATCGAGGGCCGCACCAAAAGCACCTATTATGTTGCCCGAACTACTCAGGTTTACCGCAACGCCATTGATCAGGCGGCACAAGGCAAGCCTTTTGACATGAGCCTGATGAACGAATTGGAGGCACTTTCCAACCGCGGCTACACAGAAGGATTCCTACGCAGGCACATGCCACAGGAATACCAGACCTACGAGCGTGGTTCGTCCTATCTGGGCACGCAACAAGTTGTAGGCACCATCACCGATGATGACGGGCAATGGCTCACCATCGATGTGAAAAACAAATTCTCCCCTGGCGACCAGATGGAACTGATTACACCTTCTGGCAATCTGCAGTTTTCAATACCGGTTATGGAGAACCGCAACGGCATCGCTATGGATTGCGCGCCGGGCAGCGGCCACATTGTTCGCATCCCTCGCCCACCGCACACACCTGAAGCACTGAAACACAGTTACCTCACCCGCATTTTGCCACCCGAAGCCTAACGTTCACGGAGCTATCGACTCCGTATATACGCCTATCAAAACCGCTCCAAACCCGTCAGATTTAGCGTCTGGCGGGTGTATTACGATATACTTGCCATTCCCCCCAATTTAATACCTGACTAATTTAGTATGGTATTGTACAATTACGAACCAGAAGCAACAGATCAGGCCCCGCAACCCGTCACGGTTGCCGGCAAATCAAAGGGCCTCAGAGCCCGCGAGAGAGAATACGGAGCGACGATCATGACGACCGCCAACAAAGAGGTGAACGAACTGATCAAACGGGAATACGAACACGGTTTCGTAACAGATATCGAAGTAGATACCTTCGAGCCCGGTTTGAATGAAGACGTTATCACCCGCCTTTCTGAAATCAAGAAAGAGCCGCAGTTCATGCTGGAGTGGCGCCTCAAGGCCTATCGTCGCTGGCTTGAAATGGAAGAGCCCGATTGGGCTCACTTGGGCTACGAGAGAATCGACTATAACGATATTTCCTACTACTCAGCCCCGAAACGTAAAGAAGACATGCCTCAGAGTCTTGATGAGGTAGATCCCGAACTGCTGAAAACCTATGAGCGGCTGGGCATCCCCCTGCACGAGCATGCAAAGCTCGCGGGTGTAGCCGTTGATGCGGTATTTGATTCTGTTTCAGTAGCCACCACGTTTAAAGAGCCACTGGCAAAAGCAGGCGTTATCTTCTGCTCTATTTCAGAAGCCGTGCGCGATTACCCTGAACTGGTGCAAAAGTACCTCGGTACTGTTGTGCCCCACACAGACAACTTCTTTGCCGGCCTTAACGCAGCAGTCTTCTCGGACGGAACCTTTGTATACGTTCCAAAGGGCGTTCGCTGCCCCATGGAACTGTCCACCTACTTCCGCATCAACGCGGCAAACACCGGGCAGTTCGAGCGCACACTGATTATTGCCGACGAAGGCAGCTACGTGAGCTACCTGGAAGGCTGTACCGCCCCCATGCGCGACGAGAACCAGCTGCACGCAGCGGTGGTTGAGCTGATCGCACTGGATGATGCGGAGATCAAATACTCCACAGTACAAAACTGGTACCCGGGCGATGAGAACGGCAAAGGTGGCATCTACAACTTTGTAACCAAGCGCGCGGCCTGCATCGGCAAGAACTCCAAGGTTTCCTGGACTCAGGTAGAAACCGGCTCAGCCATTACCTGGAAGTACCCCAGCTGTATCCTGCGCGGTGAAGGCAGCGTTGGTGAGTTCTACTCAGTTGCGCTTACCCACAACTACCAGCAGGCCGATACTGGCACCAAGATGATTCATCTGGGCAAGAACACCACCAGCACCATCATCTCCAAGGGTATTTCAGCCGGCAAAAGCTCCAACGTATATCGCGGTCTGGTCAAGTTCGGCCCCCGCGCCGAGGGCGCTCGCAACTTTACCGAGTGTGATTCGCTGCTGATCGGTGACCAGTGCGGCGCACACACCTTCCCGTACATTGAGAGCCTGAACAAGTCCGCCATCGTTGAGCACGAGGCCACCACCTCGAAAGTGAGCGACGAGCAGATGTTCCTTTGCCGCCAGCGCGGGATTGATATGGAGCGGGCCGTGTCCATGATTGTGAACGGTTTCTGCAAGGACGTTTTCAAGGAACTTCCCATGGAGTTTGCGGTTGAAGCCGGCAAGCTTCTTGAAGTTAGCCTTGAAGGTTCTGTTGGTTAAATTACATACACAGATTTTCAGATTAAAGAGAGAAGCCACAAATGCTGAGCATCAAAAACCTGCACGCCTCCGTTGAGGGCAAAGAAATCCTCAAGGGTATCAACCTGGAGATCAAAGCCGGGGAAGTACATGCGATTATGGGCCCGAACGGTTCGGGCAAAAGTACGCTGGCCCAAGTGCTTGCAGGCAACGACGCATTTGAAGTTACCTCTGGCAGCGTCACCATGCACGGTGAAGACCTGCTTGAGAAAGCGACTGAAGAGCGTGCGCGGGATGGCGTGTTCCTGGCGTTTCAGTACCCGGTAGAGATTCCGGGCGTCAGCAACCTGCAGTTCATGCGCACATCCGTGAACGCCATGCGTCACCACAGGGGCGAGTCAGAAATGAACGCTGCTGAATTTATGAAGATGGCCCGGGAAATTTCCAAGCAAGTGGATCTCGACCCTGCTTTTCTCAAGCGCGGTGTAAACGAAGGCTTCTCCGGTGGCGAGAAAAAGCGTAACGAAATCATGCAAGCCCTGATGCTGCAACCAAAGTTGGCCATCCTGGATGAAACCGACTCCGGCCTGGACATCGACGCACTCAAGGTTGTTTCTGACGGCGTTAATGCTCTGCGCGCCGAAGACCGGGCCATTTTGATGGTCACTCACTATCAGCGCCTGCTTGACCATATTGTTCCTGATTTCGTTCACGTTCTGGCCGAAGGCAAGATTGTGAAGTCTGGCGGCCGCGAATTGGCCCTGGAGCTGGAAGAGCGTGGTTACGCATGGCTTGGCATCAAGGACGATGAAACTGCAGCCAGTTCAGCCCTCTCCAACTCAGCCAACTAAGGAGACCGCGGAATGAAACCAGCACCAAGTCTTCTTTCCAGCGCGTTTCTGCAGCCGGCTGGCCAGGCACTACCCGCACCATTGCTTGCCCTGCGTAAACAGCGTGGCGCCGCCTTGGTAGACATGCCCATGCCAACGCGGAAAACCGAGAACTGGAAATACTCCAGCAAGTATCTGAAGCTGACCGACGAGATGGCTGTCTCACTGCCCACGGCGGGCAAAACCGGCAGCGCTCTTGCTGTACCCGGCTACAAGGTGGCTTTTATCAATGGCGTAATGGTGCCAGAAGCCAGCGAGTACCCGGATCTGAACGATATCCTTATCCAGCGCTTCAGTGATCTTTCAGACGCCGAAGCCAGCGAACTGGCTGAACGCCTGGACAGCACCCTCGATGCCAAAGCCGTGCAGTTTGCAGGATTAAACACTGCACGCTTTGAAGACGGCCTCGTCATTCGCCTGAAACCAGGTGCGGTGCTTGACCAGCCACTGTTCATCATCCATGAAGTGACCGCCGACGCCAGTGGATCTGCCTTCCCACGCATCTTTGTGGAAGCCGGCCGTAACAGCCAGGTCACGCTGGTTGAAGAGTTTATCTCCAGCGGTCAGGAAGCGGTATTTGTGAACTCTGTAACCGAGTTCACCCTTGCAGAAGGCGCAAACGTTACCAACATCCGGCTGAGTATGGGCGGTGAGAACGTACAACACATTGGTGCCACTGGCGTAACCCAACAGCGTAGCTCTCGCTTCGAGAGCCACTGCGTAGGCTTTGGCGGCCCCCTGCGGCGCCATGATCTTCGAGTGCGACTGGAAGGCAAAGGCGCAGAGTGCAAGCTCAACGGCGTTGTTGTAACCCAGGACACACAGCATTACGACAACCACACGACCATTGAGCACGTAGCGCCCAATTGCGACAGCGAAGAAACCTATCGCAACATTGCGGCGGATAAATCCCACGCCGTGTTCAACGGCAGGATTCATATTCACCCGGACGCCCAGAAGTCCAATGCGAATATGAGCAACAAGAACCTGCTGCTCTCCACTGGCGCCGAGATCGACACCAAGCCCGAGCTTGAGATCTACGCGGATGACGTAAAATGCGCCCACGGGGCCACAATCGGTCAGCTGGATAAAGAATCGCTGTTTTATCTGGTATCGCGGGGCATTGGCCTTCGTGAAGCCAATGTTCTGCTGACTATGGCGTTCATCAACGAATTGGTTGCTCAGATTCCAGTGGATGCCGTGAAAGATACGGTGCAAATCCGTCTCAACCAGTTTTTTGATCAAGCATTCCAGGAGGTCTGACCGGTATGAATGACCTGTCCATGGCAAGCACAGCAACCCAAAAGGCGTTTGATGTACAAGCCATACGCCGGGACTTTCCCATCCTGTCCCAACAGGTAAATGGAAAGCCGCTGGTATACCTGGATAACGGTGCGTCGGCACAGAAGCCGCTCGCCGTTCTGGATGCCATGGACCGTTATTACCGGGAAATGCACTCCAACGTACACCGGGGTGCCCACACCCTTGGCGACCGTGCAACCGCCGCATTTGAAGGCGCGCGGGAAACCGTTCGCAGTTTTTTGAATGCAGGCAGCACCCGGGAAATCATCTGGACAAAGGGTACAACCGAGGCCATCAACCTGGTGGCGAATGGTCTGGCCCCCAAACTCAAAGCCGGCGACGAAATTCTGGTGAGCCACATGGAGCACCACGCCAACATTGTGCCCTGGCAGATGATTGCCGAACGCACTGGCGCAAAAGTGGTGCCGATTCAGGTTACGCCCGCGGGCGAACTGGATCTTGAGTCCTTTGATCGCTTGCTGAACGAGCGCACCCGAGTATTGGCCATCACCCACGTCTCCAATGTTCTGGGTACAGTCAATCCGGTAAAAGAATTAGTCGGCAAGGCGAAGGCTCGTGGTGTGATCACCCTGCTAGACGGCGCCCAGGCAGTTCCCCACTTCCAACCGGATGTGCAAGAACTGGATTGTGACTTTTACGTGTTTTCATCCCACAAGCTGTTCGGCCCAACCGGCATTGGTGTGCTTTTTGGTAAAGCCACGCTGCTGGAAGACATGCCCCCTTATCAGGGCGGCGGCGAGATGATTGAGCGGGTATCGTTCGAGCGCACCACCTGGAACGTTCTACCCTACAAATTTGAAGCAGGTACGCCGGCAATCGCTGAGGCCGTGGGTCTGGGTGCGGCAATTGACTACCTTAACCGGCTCGACCGGCCAGCAATGGAAGCGGCGGAGAATGCCTTGATGGCCCGCGCCAATCAATTGGTTGAGACCGTTCCGGGCATGAGCATTATTGGCACCGCCAAGCAAAAAGTTCCCGTGATGTCCTTTAAAATCGACGGCTTGCACCCCAGTGATATAGGTACCTTACTGGATCAGCAAGGCATCGCTATTCGCACTGGCCATCACTGTGCCATGCCGCTGATGGATTTCTACGGAGTTCCCGGTACAGCCCGGGCCTCCTTTGCGTTCTACAATACACTGGATGAGGTGGAGCAACTGTTTGCCGCCTTACAAAAAGTCCAGCGCCTGTTTGCCTGATGGAGGAGACACCATGACAGCTGAAGTCTTCACGCCGACCGTAGGCGTCACCATGACGCCAAGTGCCGTCAAACACGTGCGCAAGCAACTCGACAAAGCATCGAATGCAAAAGGTATACGGCTGGCAATCAAAAAAAGCGGATGCTCCGGCTTCAAGTACGAAACCCAGTGGGTGGACGAAGCCTCATCCGACGACAGAATATTCCACATTGACGGGGTTGATGTGTTTGTGAAAGAGGAACACCTTGCCATGGTGAATGGCATCGAGATCGACTTCGTTACCGAAGGCGTAAACTCCATGTTCCAGTTCCGCAATCCAAACGCCACCGCCGAATGCGGGTGTGGCGAGAGCTTTACCGTAAGCTGATTACGCCCCCTCTCCGCGCCAAACGAGGTTCAACCAGGCATGCAAGAACGTGAAGTCGTCCTGACCAAACGCGAGGTGGAAGCCCGCCTTGTTCCTGTTGGAACAGAAATCATGATTCCGGCAGACACCTTTGTCACGATCACCCAGTCACTAGGTGGCACCTTTACCGTTGCAGTTAACGGCAACCTTGCCCGCATTGAAGGTCACAACGCTGACGCCTTGGGCAAAAAGCCCTTGGAAAGCAGCTTCGAAACGCCGGAAGACGGTACTATCAACGAAAATCAAGTGTGGGAGGCCATGCGCAACTGCTACGACCCGGAAATTCCGGTCAACGTGGTGGACCTAGGCCTGATTTACGAGTGTCGGATTGAAAACGGTACGCCCGACGGCAACCATGTTTTCATTCTTATGACTCTCACGGCCGCCGGTTGCGGTATGGGGCCAGTAATCACCGACGATTTGAAAACAAAAGTTGAGCATGTTCCCAACGTAGACAAGGTAACCGTAGAGCTAACCTTTGATCCGCCCTGGAACAACGACATGCTGACTGACGAAGCCAAACTCGAACTGGGAATGTTGTAAATGCCAGCGACAGAACAGGATTTTCTGGACAACCCACTCGGGAAAAACCCGACACTGGAAGACGTACTCGACGGTTTTGAGTTTCTGGACGACTGGGAAGAGCGCTACGCATTTATTATTGATCTGGGCAAACAGCTACCGGACTTTCCGGACGACGCCCGGATTGAGGAAAACTACGTCCACGGCTGCCAGAGCCAAGTCTGGGTAATTTCCCACTTCCACGAAGCCAGTGGCAAGCTCTATCTCCTGATAGATTCAGACGCAATGATCGTACGTGGCCTCGCCTCTATGATTCTGATTGCACTGAACGGGAAAACCCCAAGAGACCTGCTGGCTACCGATATAGACGAGCTGTTTGAACAACTGGATCTGTTCCGCCATATCTCCCCTACTCGCGGCAACGGCCTGCGCTCCATGATCGGGAAGATCCGCGATATTGCCGCGGCACAAGTGGCTGAGTGACCTACGCACCGGCTTAGGTGTGAGTTACCAGATTATGGCAATATCGTCTCGCTGAATGTTTACCTGCCCACCTATGCTGGGCATTTTGCCATTACTGAAGTCCGGATGAACATTATTCAGGGTGACCGTCATCTGGCTGTCACTCAATTCCGGCGTCCCTCCCAAAGAATCAAAATACCGGGCACTGCGATACAGATGCAGCTCATCGCCAGGGCGTAAACCTGCGGTTGCTCCTGAGGCCAGCGTTACCAACTGCCCATCTACCCGTGTAATCCGGGTCATAAACGGCTGACATGCCAAGGCTTCGGTTACGGCCTGAGTCATATCGCTCAGAACACCAGCCACTGCCTTCCCATACTGGGATTTACGAAATCCTTCGGAGCCAAATCCGGTAGAGCTACCCACGTCGGCAGTCCAGACTGCGGCCGTTTCAAAGCGTTGCTGATAGACAGGCGAGCCACTGAAGCCATCGAGAACAACAAGATCCACCGCGAAACGCCGACGCATATCCGCGACACCAATACCTCTCTGAAATTTGTCCAGAACCGATGTGCCCCAAGCTGTAGGGTCTGCAACGCCAAGATCCCGTATAACACCTGTCACCACAAACTGGGCGCCCATTTCACGGGCCACCTGGATCACATTGGTAAGGCGGTTGCTCCCCTGCTGCAGTGTTGGCGCATTCAGCAAATCAGGGAACAAACGAGAGGTAGAGGCAGACAACACCTGCAGGTTCCCAGCTTCCCGCAAGCCTTGCTGCAAAAACTGCGGCAGAACTTCACCAGCGTCATCAATACGCCCCACACGGGCCTGTTCAGGGTGTAGAAGCGGGAACCCGGCCACTGCCACCCGTTTTTTCAAACGCCCGGCATCTCCGCCACCACAGCTGGCTTGCCCGGCAGAAATTTCTCCCCGCACGGTCACACGCATGAGGTTGCCGATGCGATGCTCATCAATCACTTTTACATTCCGCGCTCTCGCGTTGGACGCCAAGCGAATACTGGATTCGGTAAGAACACCGTTTTCCATGGTGTCTCTGGTACTCACCTGCGCCTCATACTGAAGGGCGAGATCACGCATGGCGGCATTGCGGGCTTCCGCGCGTGCTGTCGCGAGATCCTCATTATGGATACTGGCATGGCCCACACCTTCCAGAACAACAGCCTGAGCGTTGGCAACCAGCATCAGTGGTAGTACGACACACCACAGTGACAACCGAACAAACTGCCTCATAAACCCACGCATCGCTTCATACCCGCTTTTCCAATTTTCTCACGCTTCAGGAGCCATAGAGCCGACACAGCACAACCCGGTGGGTGCCAGCGGTATCAGTCGAGATAGTACAGAGAGTCCACATTTTTGCTCTGAACATCACCCACACTGTCGTTGTAACTGGGCATAGGTATAGGGCAAAGATCCTGTACCTGATCGGCATCTACTTTAGATACACAAGCCCGGAAACGTGGTTCCAGCTTTAGCTCCATTACGGTCTCAACAACTCCATCGCTGTGTTCGTTAACAGCAACCATCTTTGCACCGCGGATATAGCTGTCCACGTATGTGCGGAAACTGTCGTTTCGAAGAACAAAGTCGTTCACGGTAGAGCTGCCATACACAACCGTGCCATACACCCGCTCTGCAAGGTTTCTGTATGCATCCACCTGGGATGCACGGCGCGCCATCAAACGTTTGCGGGTATTCAGGCGGTCCTTACTTGCGTCCTCATAGGTACCAAAACCACTGACTCGCACTGTAATAGGCTCAAATTTTGGTTCAGATTGTGTTTTGCTTTTATCGCTGTCCCGGTGTCCACCAACAGGCGCACAGGCCGCCAGCATGACAGCCATAAGAGGAACAATTATCCAGCGGATGGCCATTTTTTCGTCTCCAGAATTCGTTTCAACTTGCCGTTTCCAATAACCATGAAAAAATCACGCCACCTTTCCTAACACGCTGATAAAATTAAATTTCTTTCTCGGAGCTACAAAACAGCCCGCTAAACCGGCAAATAACTGCCTCCGTTTACATATCAAAAACAAACCGTTACCGGTTATGCCGTGTTCCCGTACGCATATTGCTCTAACCTTTCAGTATTCTCATTGTTCGTAAACACATACTTATCCCAAAGGTACCGAAATGCATCAATATCGTCTGTCCAGACTGTTCATTGCCGTGGGCTTGTCCGTTGCAACCTCCTCAGCGCTCGCCAGTCCGCAGTCGTTTATGTCTTCACGTTCCTTTGCCATGGGTGGCGCTGGCGTAGCTATTGCTCACCCAGCCTCGGCCACCTCTGCAAACCCGGCAATGATGGCTGCAGACCAGCATGACTGGGCTGATGATTTTGGCCTCACTCTGCCCTCTGTTAACGCGCGGGCTGCGGATGAAGAAGAAACCATCGATCAGGTTGATGATATTCAGGATTCAATTGATCAGCTTGATAATGCTATCAACTCTGCAAACCCAGCCGACGTGCAACGGCATGCGGGGCAGTTGCGTGAACAACTTGCCGCCTTCGATAAAGACACCGTTCGCGCCAACCTCGGTTTGGGCCTTGCTGTTGCCGTTCCCGGAAAGAAGATTGCAGTCGGTGTTTTCAGCAATGGCAACTTGACCGCTACAGTCAGGGGTGAGTACGACGAAAGGGACGACAAAATACTGGAGGATATTGAAGACGGCACGGTGGTCATTCCTCCCGGCCAAACCGTCAACCTCAATTCCCGCGGCAAGGTCCTCGCTTCAGCGGTGGTGGAGGCGGGTCTGAGCTTTGCTCACGCTTTGAAGCTAAATAACGGCGAAACTCTCCAGCTGGGTTTTTCCCCCAAATACGTAAAACTGCAAACCTTCCAGTACACGGAAACCGTTTCCGGTTTTGATGACAACGATTTCGACAGTGATGACTCCCAAACGGATAAGAGCGGCTTTAACCTGGATATCGGTGCTGCGTATGCGTTTGGAGATGAGAAGCAGTGGAACGCAGGAATTCTGGTAAAAAACCTGATTCCCATGAAGCTCGATTCTGCAGCAAGCCGGAGAGATCTTGGCGAGGAAGTGCGAACGCTAAAAGTTGGCCCGATGGCAACCGTCGGCATCGCCCACAAGAGCAACTACCACATTGTTACCGCAGAGTTGGACCTCACCAAAAAAGAAGCCTTCGGCTTTGAAGATGACACCCAGTGGCTTGCCTTGGGCGCAGAGTTTGACGCGTTCCGTTACGCCCAGCTTCGCGCCGGTGTTCGCTACAACCTTGCCAGTAACGATGACAACGACGGTATTGCCGAAGAAACCCAGTTCACGGCCGGCTTGGGAGTTAACCTGTTAGGCGTTCGTCTTGATCTTGGCGCGCTGTTCAGCGATGCGGATATGGGCGCATCTCTGGAGCTGGGCACAGCATTCTGATTATTTTGTAAACACCTCTTCCGGAGTCAGGCAAGCCCATCAGAATATACGGGTTTGCCTGACCCGCCCGGGAAACGGATAATTCCCGAACATTTCTCGGAAAGGAACCGAACTCTCCATGCAAACCTATCTGGTTGGCGGCGCTGTTCGCGATGAACTACTGGGCCTGAACGTTAAAGATCGGGACTGGGTAGTTGTCGGTGCAACCCCGGAACAAATGCTTGCCCTTGGCTTTACCCAGGTAGGATCAGACTTCCCCGTATTCCTGCACCCGAAAACCCATGAGGAATACGCCCTCGCCCGCACAGAACGCAAGCAAGGGCATGGCTATCATGGCTTCTCAGTCTACAGCGCCCCGGATGTCACGCTGGAAGAAGACCTGCTGCGCAGGGATCTCACCATCAACGCCATGGCGCGCTCCGAACAGGGCGATCTGAGCGACCCCTTTGATGGACGCAAAGATCTTGAGGCAAGAGAGCTGCGCCACGTTTCACTGGCCTTCAAAGAAGACCCCCTGAGAATTTTGCGAACCGCGCGGTTTGCGGCGCGTTTTCAGCCTCTGGGTTTTCGTGTTAGTGCAGAAACCATGGAACTCATGCGTTCTATGGTTGCCGAGGGCGAAGTGGGACATCTGGTGCCTGAGCGGGTATGGCAGGAGATTCAGCGGGCCCTGCACGAAAATGCCCCCGGGACGTTTTTTCAGGTGTTGAGAGACTGCGGCGCACTCGACGTGTTGATTCCAGAACTTTCACCGGAGGCGCACTTCAGCGCAGCCATTAACGCCCTGCAAAGGATTCACGCCAGAAATGGCTCAACAGCAGAGCGCTTTGCTTCGCTGTTTTGCACACTTGATGAACCTGGTGGCACAGCAAGAGCCAAGGCACTGAAAGCACCCAACGACTGCCAACAGCTTGCCCGGCTGACCATGATCTTTATTCCCACACTGCAACAGCTCAAACCGCTACAGCCAGATACCCGTGTTGGTGCCGGCAGTCCTTCGAACACCCTGCTAGCGCTATTGGAGAAGGCCGATTTATGGCGGCGACCAGAACGGTTTGAGGGATTGATCAATGTGCTTGAATGCACTCTTGGCACCACGAATCGGTTACAACTGGAAGCACTGAATAATGCAGCAAAGGCTGCATCAGGCATTGACCCGAAAATGCTGATGGACCAAGGCTTTTCAGGCAAAGAGCTGGGCGATGCAATCCGGCGCGAACGTTTGGCACGTATAAGTCAGGCACTATGCAGCTCACTATCCTGAGGAACCACCATGCCTGAACATGCGCCTGTCGCCCTGATTACCGGTTCGGCCCACCGCCTTGGCGCTCGCACTGCGCAAATGCTGCATGAGCGGGGCTGGAACATCGTCATCCATTATCGTAGCCGCGAAGATCAGGCCCTCAGCCTTGTTGAATCAATGAATCAGCAGCGGCCAAACTCTGCCGTGGCACTGCAAGCGGACTTGAGCAACACCTCCGACACCAGGCACCTGGGTACCGAAGCCACGGCTCAGTGGGGGCGGCTGGATGCACTGATTAACAACGCATCGGTGTTTTACCCAAACCCGACGCCTGAAGCCACGGAAGACGATTGGGACAGCATCATGCACACCAATCTGAGGGCGCCATTCTTTTTGCTGCAGGCGTGCCTTCCGGCTTTGCAGGCTAGCTCAGGCAGTGTCGTAAATCTCATTGATATCTACAGTGAAAAGCCGCTGGCAGACCACCCACTCTATTGCGCCAGCAAAGCAGGGCTCGCGGCGCTCACCCGCGCCTGGGCCAAAGATCTGGCTCCAGAGGTGCGGGTGAATGGCGTGTCTCCCGGTGCCATTCTCTGGCCCGAGGGCGACGCGGCCGTTGATGCGGACTACCAAAGTATAATACTGGCAAAAACGCCCCTCAACCAAACCGGTACACCGGACGATATCGCCCGCACCATCGTGTTTCTGCTAGCCGAGGCGCCATTTATCACCGGCCAAATCATTTCCGTCGACGGCGGCCGCAGCCTTAACATGTAGGCCGAGGTTTGGGCCTACGCTTTTGCCCGCTCGTCCTTTCCGGCTACAATGCGCGCAACTTTATACTCTGTGTGAGCAAGGCTTGTTACAGCGCCCTGCCGAAGCACACTCACCTGACTGGAGATTTCCTATGCGTGATGTCGTCATCGTTGCCGCTCGGCGTACAGCTATTGGAGCATTTGGCGGAGGCCTTTCCAGCCTTCGTGCGGATCAGCTCGGCACCGCTGTTATCAAAGCACTTCTGGAAGAAACCGGTGTTGCCGGCAACCAGATCGATGAAGTCGTTCTGGGGCAGGTCCTGACCGCAGGCTCCGGCCAGAACCCGGCACGCCAGTCGGCCATCAACGCTGGGCTGCCCGCTTCTGTACCCGCTATAACCATCAACAAGGTGTGCGGCTCCGGCCTCAAAGCCGTTCATATGGCCGTTCAGTCAATTCGCTGTGGCGATGCTGAAATGATTATTGCGGGCGGTCAGGAAAACATGAGCCAGTCGCCCCACGTGCTGCCCAACAGCCGCAATGGCCAGCGCATGGGTAACTGGACCATGATCGACACCATGGTCACAGACGGCCTCTGGGATGCCTTCAACGACTACCACATGGGCATCACTGCAGAGAATATAGTTGAGAAATACGGCATCAGCCGCGAAGAGCAGGACGAGTTCGCAGCAGCCTCTCAACAAAAAGCGGTTGCCGCCAGAGAAGCCGGTCGCTTTGATGGCGAAATCGTGCCGGTTTCTATTCCCCAGCGTAAAGGCGACCCGGTTGTAGTGAGCAAAGATGAAGGGCCCCGCGACGGCGTAACCGGCGAGGGCCTGGGCAAGCTTCGCCCGGCGTTCAAAAAGGACGGCACGGTGACCGCAGGCAACGCTTCATCCCTGAACGATGGCGCGGCAGCTGTTCTGGTGTGTAGCGCCGACAAGGCAAAAGAGCTGGGCCTGACACCTCTGGCAACCATCAAAGCCCACGCCAATGCCGGCGTAGACCCCACTATTATGGGCACCGGCCCAATTCCTGCCAGCCAACGCTGCCTGAAACTGGCGGGCTGGAGCGTTGACGATCTCGACCTGGTTGAAGCCAACGAAGCCTTTGCGGCCCAAGCTATCTCCGTAAACCGCGATATGGGCTGGGATACCAACAAGGTAAACGTCAACGGCGGCGCCATTGCTCTGGGCCACCCCATTGGCGCTTCGGGCTGCCGCATACTGGTTTCACTTTTGCACGAAATGGTACGCCGTGATGCCCACAAAGGCCTGGCGACTCTGTGCATCGGCGGCGGCATGGGCGTTGCCCTTGCAGTCGAGCGCTAAAGCCGAATGCTGAATGTGGTGCTGTACGAGCCGGAGATACCGCCCAATACGGGCAATATCATCCGCCTGTGCGCCAACACCGGCTGCAACCTGCATCTGATTGAGCCTCTAGGATTCACTCTGGAGGACAAGCAGATGCGGCGTGCGGGCCTGGACTATAACGAATACGCCACAGTAAAAGTGCACAAGAACTATCAGGCGTTCCTCGACAGCGAGCAGCCCAGGCGCTTGTTTGGCCTTACCACAAAAGGCCACCGTTATTATCACGAGGTGGCCTATCAGGAAGGTGACTACCTGATGTTCGGCCCGGAAACCCGCGGCCTGCCAGAGGATGTACGCGAGGGTTTATCTTCAGAGCACTGCCTGAAGGTGCCTATGTGCCCAAATAGCCGAAGTTTGAACCTTTCCAATACGGCCGCTTTGGTGGTCTACGAAGCCTGGAGGCAGCTAGGGTTCGAGGGCTCACCACACAGCACGTCATAAGCAAAAAAACCCGGCAGTTGCCGGGTTTTTTTAATCAGGATAGAGCAAAACGCTTAGTGAGTTTTCTGCTCGGCACCGGCTTCACCGGCTGCCTCTTCCTGCTTGCGCTGCAATGCCTGAGCATAGATAGCGTCGAAGTTAACAGGCGCCAGCATCAACGCCGGGAAGCTGCCCTTGTTAACAACACCATCAATTGCTTCACGGGCATAGGGGAACAGAATGGTGGGGCAATAGGCTCCCAGCATCTGGCCAAGCTGCGGCCCGTCAATACCAGAAACCAGGAACACACCCGCCTGCTGAATCTCGACAATGTAAGCAACTTTGTCGTCAATTTTCGCCGTAACGGTCAGCGATAGAACAACTTCGTACTGGTTGTCACTCACTTTTGTGTGAGCGGTATTCAGATCGAGGTTTACATGCGGCTTCCACTGCTCCTGAAATACCACCGGTGAATTCGGGGACTCAAAAGACAGATCCTTCACGTAGATACGCTGAAGCGCAAACTGCGCTTGATTCTGGTTTTCGTTGCCTGCGGCGGCTTGCGGATTCTCAGCCATGTTAAGTCCTTTTGCTTTAGTAGGGAGTCGTAGAGAGGGCTCAGGGCCCGTTGTTATAGTTACATCTGCCGTGACAGTCTACTGCCTGGCGGCGATCTGTTATGTGAAACAGTGCGGCAGATCGGCGCTCAGATCAAGTTATGCTGACGCTGCTACTTCTTTACCAGCGGCAAATTGCTGGCCTTCCAGTCGCTGACTCCGCCATTGAGTCGCACCACATTCGTGAACCCTTCTGCGTTCAGCTGCTTGACGGCCATGGCGGAATGCTGGCCCATCTTGTCCGCCACAATAATCTGCTTGCTCTTGTGCTTGTTCAACTCGGCAGCTCGGCCTTTAAGGCTGCTCAGCGGAATATTGATTGAACCGGTAATGCGGCCCTCGCCGAACTCTTTGCGGTCACGGATATCCACCACTATGGCTTCGTCCCGGTTGATCAGACTAACAGCGCCCTGGGCAGAAATCTTGGCACCACCGCGCCGGGACTCCAACACAAGAATAGCGATCAGAAAGGCTACAAACAGCGAAGCGAGAATGTAGTGGTTAACGACGAATTCAAACAACCGATCCATGAGGTTACCCTGAAAATAAGTTTGGGCGGATTATACACAGCCTGCACGCCGGACAGAAGGCGACCATACAGGTGACGACTGTGGCCTCAAAGTGTAAAAATGGATAAGCTTCACGCCTACTTCTGTAAATTTACTGCAACTCTACCTCCGGACTGAATGATGACAGCATTGCGCAAGCCGACAGCACTGATAATTCTAGACGGCTGGGGCCACCGTAACCCCGCTGAAGACAACGCCATCAGCAACGCCAATACGCCTTTTTGGGACAAGCTCTGGGCATCCAGACCTAAAACCCTCATCAACACCTCCGGTATGTTTGTAGGCCTGCCCCAGGGCCAGATGGGCAATTCCGAAGTCGGCCACATGAATCTTGGCGCGGGTCGCGTGGTTTATCAGAGTCTGACACGCATCGACAAGGATATTGAGGAAGGAACCTTTAACGAAAACAAGGTTCTTTGCGCAGCAATCGACAAAGCCATCAGCAATGGCGGCGCCGTTCATCTTATGGGACTGCTCTCTCCCGGCGGCGTTCACTGCCATGAAGACCACGTGCTCGCCGCCGCCGAGCTCGCAGCCGCTCGAGGTGCGAAAGAAGTATATATTCACGCATTCCTCGATGGCCGCGACATGCCACCCCGCAGTGCTCGCCCATCCCTGGAGAAGGCTGCGGCAAGGCTAAAAAGCCTGGGCGTAGGCCGGGTGGCCTCCATTGTAGGCCGCTATTTCGCTATGGACAGAGACAACCGCTGGGACAGGGTGGAAGCTGCCTACAACCTGATGACGCTAGGCGAGTCTGATTTCATAGCTACCGACCCCGTTTCAGGTCTGGAGCAGGCATACGAGCGCGGCGAGAATGACGAATTCGTCAAACCAACCCTGATTCAAAGCGCCGGAGAGCGTGCCGCCACAATCAATGATGGCGATGCGGTTCTGTTTATGAACTTCCGGGCTGACCGGGCGCGTGAGATCACACGCACATTTGTAGACGAAGGCTTTGAAGGGTTTGAACGCAAGAAACACCCGAGGCTCGCAGACTTTGTAATGCTCACCGAGTACGCGGCAGATATCAAAACCTCCTGCGCTTACCCGCCGGAGCAACTGGTCAACGGTTTGGGCGAGTATCTGGCGGGGCTCGGTAAAACACAGCTTCGCATTTCCGAAACCGAGAAATATGCCCACGTCACTTTCTTCTTTAACGGTGGGCAGGAAACACCTTTTGCGGGCGAAGACAGAATTCTGGTGCCATCCCCGAAAGTGGCAACCTACGATCTACAGCCTGAGATGAGCGCACCAGAAGTTACAGACAAGCTGGTAGAAGCCATCAAGAGTGGAAAATATGATCTGGTGGTATGCAACTACGCAAACGGTGACATGGTGGGCCATACCGGCAAACTGGATGCAGCCGTAAAAGCCGTAGAGTGCCTGGATCATTGCTTACAGCGAATAGTCGAGGCGCTGGAAGAAGTAGATGGTCAGGCACTGATAACAGCCGACCACGGCAACTGCGAACAGATGACTGACCCTGAATCTGGTCAGGTTCATACAGCACACACCATTGGGCCCGTACCTCTTGTCTACACAGGTAGCCGCGAGGTAAGCCTGAGTGATGACGGCAGCCTGAGCGATGTAGCCCCCACCCTGCTCGCATTGATGGGGCTGGAACTGCCAAAGGAAATGACCGGGCACAGCCTGGTTAAAATCGGTTGATCCGGAAACAGGCTACAGCATTGCGACTGACGGCGGCACTGACGCTGGCACTCACGTTTCTGGTGGGTGCTGCTGCGCCATTAGCGTTTGGGAAAGAGGTAACGCCAGCTCAGATCGAAGCCCTCAAAAAACGCATTGAGGGAATCGACAAATGGCTGGCGGACGCTGAAAAGGACCGCTCCGCCCTGGAGCGGCAGCTGGCTGCGGCTGAACGCACCATCAGCCGGCTGACTCACGAGCGCAGATCTCTGCGGGAACAGGTAAAAGAGCAGCAACAGCAGCTGGCTACGTTGCAAAGTGAAGAACGGCAACTGGCGCGCACTCTGGAGCGCCAGAGAGAAAGCCTGAAGAAGCAGATACGCACCGCATGGATGGAAGGCGACGCTCCCGCCGTGAAAGTGCTACTCAACGAAATCGATCCGGACAACATTGCCCGGACCATGACCTATTACGAATACCTCAGCCGGGACACAGTGCGGCGCCTGGAAACCTTCCATAAGAACCTGGAGGAACTCAAGGTCACGCAAGCCGCCGTGCAAAGCACCCGCGCCGAACTTGCGAGCGCAGAGGAAGGGGTCATTAAACGCCAGCAAGCGCTAAAAGCCTCTCGCCTGGAGCGCCAAAAGACGCTCGCTGCGCTTGACCAGGACATCCGCAGCCACCGCAGCGAAAAGGATGAGCTGGAATCCGATCGCAAGCGGCTGGAAAAACTGCTTTCCGAAGTTCAGCAAGCCATCGCCAGCATTCCATCTCCCAATGAATCCGCGCCTTTCCAGTCGCTACGCAAAAAGCTGCCATGGCCTGCACAAGGCAAGGTAGTCAGTCGTTTTGGCGAAAAATACGCAGATGGCAAACTAAGCAGGAACGGGTTGATCATTCAGACCGGGGAAGAAGCCGAAATCAAAGCCATTCATTATGGTCGGGTTGTATTTGCTAACTGGCTCCGAGGCTTTGGTCTGATAACAATTATTGATCATGGAGATGGCTACATGACACTCTATGGCCACAGCAGTAGCCTGTTCACCAGCCCTGGAGACTGGGTTGCAGCAGGGGAAGCCATTGCACAAGCGGGCCGCACAGGCGGAACCGAAGCGCCGGCACTCTATTTTGAAGTTCGACATAATGGCAAACCGGATAACCCGGGGCGCTGGCTGACTAACTGAGCATCCGCAGCGGGGCTGACAAATGGGCCCGCTGACGCCATACTGTCGGGATATAGCAGGTTCAGCCCAACTACCGGAATAACCACGGGATATGTGAATGAAACGGGTCCGATGTACACTCCAAGCCTCACCTTTGCGCTCAGCCATCCTCACCGCCTGTTTCATCTCCCTACCCGGGTTTGCATTCGCCCAGGATTACGCGGCAGATAGCCCCCAGGTACTGGAAGGTATTCAGGACGGGGAGCGTGTTGAAATCACGCTGCCGGACCCGGAAAAACAACTGCCCCTGGACGATCTGCGCAAATTCACCGAGGTTTTCAGCCGCATCAAGGCAGCCTACGTGGAAGAAGTAGACGATCGCCAACTGCTGGAAAGCGCCATCAAAGGCATGCTATCCGATCTCGACCCGCACTCTACTTACCTGGCGCCCAAGGACTATGAAGAGCTGGAGGAAAGCACCTCTGGCGAGTTCGGCGGCCTGGGCATTGAAGTGGGCATGGAGAATGGCTTTATAAAGGTTATCGCCCCCATTGATGACACACCCGCGCAACAGGCCGGCGTTCAGGCAGGTGATCTGATTATTAAGCTTGATGAAAAGCCCGTAAAAGGCATGAGCCTGGAAGAATCCGTTCAACTTATGCGCGGCAAGCCTGGCACCATCCTTACGCTGACCATCATGCGTGAGGGCCAGAGCGGCCCCGTAGAGATTGATGTTGAGCGCGCAGTTATCAAGGTAACCAGCGTGAAGAGCCGCATGATCGAAAACGGCTACGGTTATGTGCGCGTGACTCAATTCCAGGCTGAAACCGGCGGGCAGTTTTCGAAAGCCCTTAACAAACTGAAAGAAGAGCACGACGGCGATCTGGACGGGCTGGTAATAGACCTTCGCAACAACCCAGGCGGTGTATTGCAGGCGGCAGTAGCAACCGCTGACGCTCTGCTGGATGAAGGGCTGATTGTGTACACCGAAGGCAGAATTCAGAGCTCACGCCTTCGGTTCAGCGCCAAAAACGGCGATCTGATGGCCGGGACGCCCATTGTTGTATTGATCAACGGCGGCTCGGCGTCTGCATCTGAAATTGTTGCCGGTGCCCTGCAGGATCACAAGCGAGCCGTCATCATGGGCACACAGTCCTTTGGCAAGGGCAGCGTTCAGACTGTTATCCCGCTGGATGAAACCCACGCCATCAAAATGACAACGGCGCGCTATTACACCCCCGACGGTCGCTCCATACAGGCCACTGGCATTAAGCCAGACATTGAAGTAAAACCGGCCGAACTGAAAGAACTGGATAGCCGCCCGTTCTTTACTGAAGCGGATCTGAGTGGCCACCTGATAGGCCAGGACGAAGAAACGGAAAACAAAGACAAACAATCGAAGAGCGAAGATCAGCCTGGCTCCATAGCAGACAGGGATTATCAGCTACGGTCAGCACTTAATCTGCTGAAAGGACTGAGCATTCTGAACCGTAAGGGAGCCGACGCAGCACAGTGAAGGCATTCTCTCGCTTAACTCCGGCCACCTTACTGGCCAGACTGGCTCTGGCTACCTTGGTGGGCGTTGCTGCAAGTGCAGCAGCAGAGCCAATGGCGCAGGATGTTCCGCCTACCATCGCCATCATTATTGATGACATGGGGCACAACCTGCACGAGGGCGAGCGCCTGGCCAATCTGGACCAGCCGCTTACTCTGGCTTTCCTGCCCTATCGCCGGCACACAGACCCGCTCGCGCGCCTGGCACATAGTCGCAGCAAAGAAATCATGCTGCACATACCTATGGCCAACACCCGGAACTTCAGCCTTGGGCCGGGCGGCCTAACGCCGGATATGGACGAGCCGGCGACAACCATAACCCTGCGCCGTGCTTTGCAATCCATCCCCTACGTGCAAGGGGTGAACAATCACATGGGCAGCCTGCTAACCCAGCAGTTGAAACCTATGGACTGGGTTATGAAGGAGCTGTACCGCTACCCGGTCTATTTTGTCGACAGCCGCACCATTGCATCATCCGTTGCAGGTGACGTCGCCACGGCTTACCAGATTCCCACAATGACCCGGGACGTATTTCTCGATCACGAGCAAACGGAAGAGTTTGTAGATCGGCAATTCAAGGAATTGATTCGGCAAGCGAAGGAAAACGGCAGCGCAATTGGCATTGGCCACCCGCATACCGTGACTGTGGATTATCTGGAAAAGCATCTGCCCCTGCTGGATGAGCAAGGTATCGCTATTGCCACGGTCAGCGGACTTTGGGCTATTCGCAACAATAACCAGAAAATGTTTGCAGAAGGGGAAAAGCAGACCATACGACCTGCCTTTGCCAAGAAAGACTAATCCCGGACTTCAATTCCCTGGGCCCTCATGAAGGCCTTTGCTTCGGGAATGGTGTGCTCACCGAAGTGGAATATCGAAGCTGCCAACACCGCATCTGCGCCGCCTCTGGTAACGCCGTCTGCGAGATGCTGAAGCTCGCCCACACCGCCTGACGCGATTACAGGAACGGATACCGCATCACTCACTGCACGAGTCAGGCCCAGATCAAAACCGATTTTGGTTCCATCTCTATCCATGCTGGTAAGCAAAAGCTCGCCGGCACCCATTTCTACCATTTTGCGCGCCCATTCCACAGCATCCAGCCCTGTCGGCTTGCGCCCGCCATGGGTAAAGATCTCCCAGCGCGGCGTTTCACCTTCAGCACTTACCTGCTTGGCATCAATCGCAACCACAATGCACTGGCTGCCAAACCGCTCTGCGGCTTCTTTTACCAGCTCCGGGTTGAACACAGCCGCGGTATTTATCGCCACCTTGTCTGCGCCGGCATTTAGCAGCTTACGAATATCCTCAACGGCACGAACACCACCGCCAACAGTCAGCGGAATGAAGACTTCGGCCGCCATGCGCTCAACCATTTCATAGGTGGTATCGCGGCTTTCACTGCTTGCGGTGATATCCAGAAAGGTGATCTCGTCGGCGCCCTGCTCGTTATAGCGGCGAGCCACTTCTACCGGGTCGCCGGCGTCCCGGATATCCACAAAGTTCACGCCTTTTACAACGCGCCCCTTGTCCACATCCAGGCAGGGAATAATGCGTTTTGCCAGTGTCATAATATCTGCCTTGTTCAGCCTTTCAGGGAGTCGCAGTATGCCTGGGCTTCAGCAACATCCAGCGTGCCTTCATAAATCGCCCGGCCGGTGATCGCGCCGATGATGCCTTTATGGGCAACGGGTGCCAAACGCTTGAGGTCATCCATATTGGTTACACCACCGGAAGCAATTACCGGAATGCCGCCTTCCTCAGCCAGAGCTGCGGTGGCTTCCACGTTAACGCCCTGCATCATGCCGTCACGGTTGATGTCAGTGTAAACGATGGATTCAACACCATCGTTGGCAAATCGCTTGGCCAAATCAACGGCCATCACTTCCGAGACTTCCGCCCAGCCATCTGTAGCAACGCGGCCGTCTTTGGCATCCAGGCCCACAATAATGTGACCGGGAAAACGCTTGCACATTTCCGTCACAAACTCAGGCTCTTTGACCGCCTTTGTGCCGATGATCACCCACTGCACACCGGCTTTCAGGTAGGCCTCAATGGTTTCTGCGGAGCGAATGCCACCGCCAATCTGAATAGGTAAATCCGGGTATTTGCGGGCAATGGCCTTAACAATTTCCCCGTTAACCGGCTCGCCTGCAAAAGCGCCGTTCAAATCCACAAGATGCAAACGGCGGGCACCGGCTTCCACCCAACGGGTGGCCATATCAACCGGGTCACCACCAAATACGGTGTAATCTTCCATACGGCCCTGGCGCAACCGCACGCACCGGCCGTCTTTCAGATCAATGGCGGGAATAATCAGCATGTTCCGTTCCAGTCAGTAAAGTTTTTGAGAAGTTGCAGCCCGGCCCCGGCACTTTTCTCCGGGTGGAACTGCACTGCAAAAATATTGTTGCGGGCGACTGCCGCTGCCAGATCGACGCTGTAGTGGCTGCGCCCGGCAATGTCTGCATTCCCTTCTGCCTCAGCGTAGTAACTGTGCACAAAGTAGAAGCGCTCGCCATCGGGAATGCCCTGCCACAGAGGATGCTTAACCGAATGGTAAACCCCGTTCCAACCCATGTGGGGCACTTTCAAACGTTCACCGTTTTCTACCAAGTTGTCGCCAAAATAGCGCACCTCAGAAGGAAATAGGCCGATGCAGTCAACACCGCCATTCTCTTCGCTGCGGGACATTAGCGCCTGCATGCCAACACAAATCCCGAGAAACGGGCGGTCGCGGGACACTTCGCGCACCAGTTCATCCACGCCCAGCCGGCGAATTTCCGCCATGCAATCACGTATGGCTCCGACACCAGGAAGAATCACCCGGTCGGCTTCACGAATCTGGTCTGCGTTGTCGGTTACCAGAACTCTGGTACCCGGGGCTACATGCTCTACCGCCTTGCGGGCAGAGTGAAGATTACCCATGCCGTAGTCTATGATGGCAACGGTTTTCATGGTCGGTTCTGTGTCCTTCAGTGGCTTTGGAACGGCAGCTTACAGCGAACCCTTGGTAGACGGAGTAACACCCGCCATTGCCATGCGCTCATCCATTTCAACGGCCATACGCAGAGCACGGCCGAATGCCTTGAACACAGTCTCAATCTGATGGTGGGTATTCTTTCCGCGCAGGTTATCGATATGCACGGTCACCATGGCATGGTTGATAAAACCACGGAAAAACTCTTCAAACAGATCCACATCAAAGCCACCCACAACAGCGCGGGTAAACGGCACTTCCATAATCAGGCCAGGGCGGCCAGACAGGTCAATCGCAACGCGAGAAAGGGCTTCATCCATGGGCACATAAGCATGACCATAACGGCAAATGCCTTTTTTATCCCCAACAGCCTGCTTGAACGCCTGGCCAAGAGTAATGCCAACGTCTTCCACTGTGTGGTGGTCATCTATGTGCAAATCGCCTTTGGAAACGATATCCAGATCCATCATCCCATGACGGGCAATCTGCTCCATCATGTGTTCCAGAAAGGGAACGCCAGTATCAAATCTGGATTTGCCGGTACCGTCGAGGTTAATGTCGACAGTGATCTGGGTTTCAAGGGTATTTCGTTCTACCCGAGCCTTACGTTCGGCCATGGAGACTCCGTAGCAAATTAAGTGGCACAACGCCGGTAAATATCAATTCCGGGATTATACCTTTTATGCCCTCAGGAGTCCCATAACCGGATTAATCGCAACAATAGTTTGTCAGAACAGAAAAATCAGAAGGCCTTCTTAAGATTCGCCATATAAGTGTCCACCAAGCCGTTGAACTCATGCTTGATAACAGGACTGATAGCGAGTTTCAAAAGCCCGGGCAGCGGCAGCGTAAGCTCAGCGCTGGTCTGGAATTTTGCAATGGTGGCATTATCTCCTTTGGCCTTCAGCACCCAGGACCCGCGCACCAGGCCATTACCCTCGCCTTTTACAGGCTCCCAGGTAATTTTCCCTGAGTCTTTGTCTGAAGCATACTTGCTTGCGTATACAGATTGGATTGCGTGCTTGTCGACACCCACCTTTTCCATTTCCCAGCGGTAGGTGTTATCGCCCAGGTCGGTGAGCTTATTCACTTTGGGGAAATGGGCTGCAGAGCGCGGCACATCTGCGAGCAGGTCGAATACCTCGTCATAGCTGCCCGGTATTTCAAGCTCTCGGTTCAGTTCAATCGAAACAGTAATAGCCACAGCGAACTCCTTTTTATGGTTATTCAATAATTCTCAGCGCGGAAACAATGGAGGTATTTTGGCCTAACACTACGGCATTGTCATACTCCCACCCTGTTAATTTGTTAACCCTGCGTTATCCTTTAGCTTATTCGCACCCGGATTCGACTTGAATCCTGAAAGCTATCGCACCAGTTCTCGCAACAAGAAAGGACGCCCGAAACATGAAAGCCATACGTTATGTGCTGATCGCCATCGTTGCAGTAATTGTTCTCGCCATTGCCGCGATTGCTATTGCCATGGTTGTTATCGACCCAAATGATTACAAACCGCAGATCGAAAAAGTTGTTGAGGAAAAAACCAACCTCGACCTCATTCTGGAAGGCGATATCGGTTGGTCTTTCATCCCTCTCGGGCTTGAGTTGAATGATGTTGAGGCCACCCTGGATGGCGAGCGACTCGTTGCATTGAAAAAATTGGTGGCACAGATCGACTTCTGGTCTCTGATTGCCATGTCGCCCCAGGTAGACACCTTCGTACTCGACGGGCTCGACGCCCACCTGACCATCAACGAACAGGGCGAAGGCAACTGGACCCGCATCATGCCGGAGCCGGCAGAAGGCGATGCGAAAGATAAGCAGGATGTTGCCAGCACACCTGAACAAACGCCAGCAACGGACACCGGCGACGAACAGGGCGGTGAAGCCCTTAACTTCAATGTTGATAACGTGCAGATAAGCAATGCTCAAGTGCACTACAGCGATCTGAGCACCGGCCAAAAGGTGACACTTGAGGATTTCACGGTAAACGCCAGCAGCATTACTCTGGGCTCTGAGTTTCCGCTGGAAATCGCTTTTCGCGTAGAAACAACCCAGCCGCAGTTCGCCGTGGACGGAAGTATAAAGGCACGCCTTGCAGCCAACGAGGCGCTGAACGATTTTGCAGTCTCAGGCCTGAAAGCAGAATTCAAAATGAACGGCGAGCCGTTTGGTGGCAAATCCGTAACTGCCGAGTTGTCTGGTTCAGCCAATGCAAACCTGGAAAATGAAACAGCAACGCTGAGCGACTTTACTGCCAGCCTCGCCAACCTGACCCTTAGCACAAACCTGGACGTTAAAGGGTTCGGCGCCAAGCCAGCCCTGAAAGGCAAGCTGGCCATCAACGAGTTTTCCCTTAAGGATCTGCTCGAAAACCTGGGACAACCTGCGGTTGAGACAACCGATGAAGCCGTCCTGCAGGCCATCGCGTTCTCCACCAACATCGGCGGCCCCGCAGGCAAACCTGCGTTGTCTGACCTCGTGATCAAACTGGATGACACCACCTTCAAAGGTTCGGGTAGCTACAACCTCGAAAACGGCGGCATTGTGTTCGACTTGCAAGGTGACACGCTCAACGCCGACCGCTACCTACCCCCTGCAGTTGAGGGTGCAGAGGCTAAAAGCGCTGAACCTGCGCAAACCGCCGGCGGCCCGGAAAGCGATCTCCTGCCACTGGAAACCCTGCGCGGCCTGCTACTGGATATCGACTTCGGACTGGGCGAGCTGATTGTAAGCAACCTGTCGATCAACGAGATCAAGGCCAGCACAACCGCCAGCAAAGGCCTGCTGAAAGTGGATGAATTCAGCGGCAAACTCTATGAAGGCAGTTTTGGCGCAAACGCCACCATTGATGCCCGCACCGATACGCCAAAATGGACCATAAATTCAGATGTCAGCAATGTGCAGACCCTTCCCCTGCTGGCAGATCTGGCAGAAATCACCATGCTTGCCGGTGGCGCCAACCTTAAAATAAATGCCACTACCTCGGGCAACCGTATCTCGGTTCTGAGAGACAAAGCTGATGGCCAGATCAGCTTCAATCTTGCGGAAGGCGAGTTCCGCAAAATGAACCTGACTCACCTGGCTTGCCAAGGCATTGCTTTGGTTAACCAGGACGAGCTAACAGCAGATGACTGGGGCGACACTACGCCATTCAACGATATGCACGGCACCCTGGACATCAACGGCAACACCTTTGACAACACCGACCTGGTTGCATCACTTGCAGGCATGAAACTGGAAGGCCAAGGCACCGTCGACCTGAAGCAAACGCTGGTTGATTATGAGCTAGGCCTGCGGATTGTAGGCGACATCCACCGCGACAACGCCTGCCGTGTAACCGAGTACGTGGAAGACGTGGTTATACCGGTGGAATGCCGGGGCGATTTCTCAGCCGGCGCCGCCAGCCTGTGCTCCTTTGATGGCTCACGCTTCCGCGACACGCTGAAAACCATTGCCTCAAATGCCGCGAAGAAGAAAGCCAACGAAGAAATAGATAGAGCGAAAGATAAAGCTGAGGAAAAGGCACGTGAAAAGCTGGAAGAAAAGCTCGGCGAAGGTGCAGGCGACAAGGTAAAGGATGCCCTCAAAGGTTTGTTCAAGTGACGGCAGACAGCTTCGCTGACAAACTTCTGAAATGGTATGACCAACACGGCAGGCATAACCTGCCGTGGCATCACCACCGCACCGCCTACCGGGTTTGGGTGTCTGAAATCATGCTTCAGCAAACTCAGGTAGCGACTGTTATCCCCTACTATCAGGCCTTCATGGCGCGCTTCCCGGATGTTCAATCCTTGGCGGAGGCGCCAACGGATGATGTGCTCAGCCACTGGTCCGGGCTTGGCTACTACGCCCGCGCCCGCAACCTGCAAAAAGCAGCTCGTGCAGTTATAGAAGATTTTGGTGGCACCTTCCCAAGTACACAGGAAGAACTGGAGAGCCTCACCGGCATTGGCCGCTCCACCGCCGCAGCCATTATTGCCCAAGCTCACAACAAACGCGCAGCCATCCTCGATGGCAATGTGAAGCGAGTACTGGCGCGCTATCACGCCGTTCCCGGCTGGCCCGGCCAGACCTCTGTACAAAAGCAGTTATGGGTACACGCAGAAGCACACACACCCGATGAACGTGTTCGGGACTATACCCAGGGCATCATGGACCTCGGCGCCATGGTATGTACGCGCACCCGCCCAGCCTGCGAGGACTGCCCTCTGCAACAAGGTTGCACGGCATACGCCAGAGGTGAAGCCACGCTCTATCCCGGCTCAAAACCGAAAAAAACAAAGCCGGAAAAGACCACATGGATGGTGATACTTGAAGATCAGGAAGGTCGCATTCTGCTGGAACGTCGACCACCCAGCGGCATTTGGGGTGGGCTTTGGAGCCTGCCAGAGTTGGACCCGGCTTATGGTGCAGATGAGCTGCAGGAAGCCTGCGAGAGGAGCCTTGGGGTTAATTGCACAGAGCCGGAGCTGATCGATGGTTTTCGTCACACTTTTTCCCACTACCACCTGCACATTCAGCCCGCCCGGCTAAATGTAACCAGGCAAAACTCAGTGAAGGACGATGCCCAGCAGAAATGGCTCCACCGGCACGAAGCCCTAACCCTGGGCTTGCCCGCGCCCATCCGCACGTTGCTCACAACCCCGGAACAGACCAACCTGCTGTGATAACAGCGCGCACCCGCTCAGCCGGCACTATCTGATATCATCCATTTACTTATCTTTAACAACAGGAGCGATCATGAGCCGTACCGTTTTCTGCCGTAAACACCAGAAAGATCTCGAAGGCCTGAGCTTCCCCCCCATGCCAGGCGCAAGGGGTCAGGACATCTACGACAACATCTCCAAACAGGCTTGGGAAGAATGGCAGCACGAGCAAACCATGCTCATCAACGAAAAGCACCTGAGCCTGATAGACCCGAACACCCGCAAGTACCTGCAAGCTCAGATGGAGCATTTCTTTAACAACGAACCTTTCGACAAAGCCGAAGGCTATGTACCACCGGAGAAATAACCCCGGTTTGGTCAAAGCCTGACCAACCCTGAAAAGAATCAGATATTTTTCCGGACCGGCCTTGACTCACTACACCGAAACCGGTTTAATAGCGCCCCGTTGCATAGCAGTAAAGCAACTTGCCCGGATAGCTCAGTCGGTAGAGCAGAGGATTGAAAATCCTCGTGTCGGTGGTTCGATTCCGCCTCCGGGCACCATTAAGAATTCAGATGAAACCCGCCTTGTGCGGGTTTTGTTGTTTCTGGGCACACATCATTCGCAGTACCGTTTTCAAGCCGCAGAGCACACGCGGTTTCGCCCTCCGGCCTTGGCTTCGTAAAGCGCCTTATCAGCCCTTCTGGCGGCATCTTCAACCGACTCCGTGGCACTACTCACCTGTGCAACACCCAGACTCACAGTTACCCGAATTCTCACATTATCACCGGCCTGAACCACGTGTTTCTCAACGCCTTGGCGAATACGCTCAGCACAACCTTCGGCCTCTGCGTGGCCCGCGCCGGGTAAAAGAATCATAAATTCCTCGCCGCCGAAGCGGGCAACCAGATCCCTGTCTCGACTGAACTTCTGGAAAATATCTGCCACATCTTTCAAAACCAGATCTCCGACATGGTGTCCGTAGGTATCGTTTACCAACTTAAAGTGATCGATGTCCATGGTGATAACAGACACTTGCTCCCCCGTAGCTCTGGCCTGTTCAACCAGGTACCCACCTTCTGCCATGAAATATCGACGATTATAAAGCTGGGTAAGCGGATCAGTAGCTGCCTGCCGTTTGAGCTCATCCTGCTGGGACCGGATATCTTCCAGCACTTTGATTCGGTACGAAATGATAAATGCCAGAGTGATCGCTTCCAGCACGATACCAACCCCGACACCGTGGCTGTTGAGGTAATTTGGCTCGATCAAGCCTTTGTAAAACAGCACCGCAAGCCCGTTGAACACGACAAAGAAACTGTGCCCCACGAGAAAGAATTTTGCCAAGGGGTGGCCTTTGCGCAATATCGAGAGGCTTACCGAAAAAGTGACCACCATCATCAGCGCAGCCAGGCTGCTTGCAGGTATTAAAGCCCCTTCAATATCGAAGAAACCATAACCGAAGCCTGCGACCAGCAAGGCCAGCAATACTTTCAGTATTCTATGTTCGGTAACGTAAAATTCACGGGTCTCGAAAATCACCATCATGAAGAGAACAAGAAAAATCGGCATAGTAAATACCGACAGATTCAATATGAACACGGCATCTCCGTACATATTGAACGCTTTGGCAATCAGTCCGTAGGAAAGGGCTATCCAGACAACACCCGAAATGAGGTAGAGGGAGTAAAGCAGGTTTTCTTTCTTGCTGGTGGCGAAGTAGAGCAGGCCGTTATAGAACACCAACGCCATCATCATTCCCACCAGTAGTGCAATGTCCAGATGCCCACCTACCAAGGCCTTTCGCGAGTGCTTGTCGTCGTATATTTCCGCCGCAAACCACTGATGTGAGTACAACTGGCTTCGAACAAATAAAACTGTAGTTTCTCCTGCAGGCACGGAGAATGGATAGATTATTGTCCCTCGATGCATCAATGGGTTGTCACTGGCATCGTTAAGATCAACCGCCGCCTGCCCAACCACGCCTTGGGAGCGCTCTTCGTAAATTTCGATTGCGCGCACCTGGTACGCCATGGGCATGTGCAGATAAAGCGCCTTTTCCTCAGCTCCTGAGTTGTGCAGCGCAATCCGATGCCAGGTTACCGATGCGCCAGTGCCAAGAGTGGCGGTGTTGTTTGCGGCTTCAAAAGTCTCCTTACGAACTGTCTCGTAACTCAGCGATTGCGAGTTATCGACAAGGTACCCGACGGGAAAGTCCGTCAGGCGGATCTCGTCACCGCTAACATCCAGGGCTGGCACAGCGTGCGCTGCAATACTCACGACCCACAGCAAAAACATGGACACAATCATTCTGCCGGGCACCAATACAGTGGCAGCTGGAAACATTATCGGGAGCGACATGGAGAGAGCCCTTGTGCTTGCAAAACAAGTAACCCTGCCCTGCGCTTTTTAACTTCTTATACTGTATTTCTTTAGGCTTGACAAAGATGCTTAGGAATTCAGTCTTCCCATGATTTCACTCTACTCAAGTCGCGCTAATGCGACTTGCGCTCTCTGAGCCGAATAGCTACATTAATCGGCTCACATAATGATCCCGAAAGGCAACCGATTCGGCTCATGTATATCTGGCAACATGCAAACTGGCCTCACTTTCTCTGGGATGAATCAGCACTGCGCTCCCAGCTGGATAGCGTGCGCCTTTTACAAGGGCGCTTGCTGGGCCGAACTGAACTGGCCCCGGAGCAGGCCGATCTTGAAGTGGAAATGGACGCCCTGATCCAGAATGCCATCCGCACCAGTGAAATCGAAGGCGAACACTTGGATGTCAGTTCGGTGCGTTCGTCTGTGGCTCGCCAGCTGGGAATTGAGCAAGCCGGCATGGTAGAGCGCGGCACTCCTGAATCAGACTCACTGGTTACCTTGCTTCTGGAAGCCACACATGAGCCAGACAGTCCCCTCTCAACCCAGCAACTGTGCCACTGGCAAGCGTTACTCTTTCCCGACGCAGCTGGCGCGTTTACCGAAGTCCGTGTGGGCGACTGGCGTGGCGATCAACCTATGCAAGTGGTGTCCGGTCGCATTGATCGGCCCAAAGTACGTTTTGAAGCGCCGCCGCGCGTGGGGTTGGAAACTCAGGTTAACGACTTCCTGGCATGGTTCAATGCACCACCTGCGGATCTCGACCCTTTGATACGTGCGGGCATTGCTCACCTTTGGCTGATCACCTTGCACCCGTTTGATGATGGCAACGGTCGCACTACCCGTGCGGTTACTGACCGGGCTCTGGCACAGGCCGAACGGCATTCTGTACGCTTCTATTCCCTCAGCGCCGCAATCATGGCCCGGCGCAACGCTTACTATGAGCAACTGGAGCAGGCTCAGAGTGGCGAACTCGACATAACTCAGTGGCTGGCCTGGTTTCTGGACACTTTGGAAGAGGCGTTGCAGCAGGCACTGCTAAGGGTAGAGAGAGTTTTGGCAAAGACCCTGTTCTGGCAACGCCATGCAACCAAGGTACTCAACCAACGCCAGATCAAAGTGCTGAATCGCTTATTGGATATGGCAGGTGAAGAGTTTGAGCACGGCATCAATGCGCGCAAATACCAATCGCTCACCAAAGTCAGTAAAGCCACAGCCACCCGAGATCTGGCTGAACTTCTGGAACTTGGCTGCCTCGATAAGTTGCCCGGAGGCGGGCGAAGCACACGCTACGGCGTAAGATCTGAAAACAACAAGGGAGACGTCTGACAGAATACAGGCCGACTCTATACTGGCCAGCTCACTTCACATGAGCTGGCCTGCTGAAAACTCAATATCACCCGTTAACAACAGTAACCGGCCCCGAAGCATGGCGAACCACTTTCTCGCTGATGCTACCAAGCGTAAGGCTGCGCACCAACGAATGGCCGCGACGCCCCAGCACAAGATGCACACCCGGATTATCCTCCAGGTAGTCGAGTATTACCTTGGCCGGGTCGCCTCTCAGAAGAACCTCTTCAGCTGACTCAACTGTGCTGCCCACCGCTTTCCTGGCGGCATCAAGCACTTCGCGTCCGTAGCTATTCACTTCTTCATCAATGCTTTCAGGCATGGCGCCGCCAATTACCAGCTTTTCAACCCGTGAACTCGGGAACACAGACAAGAGTTTGAGGGGTTGGCCCATCGCCTTTGCCAACTCCGCCGCCATCCTCGCCGCTTCTAACGAGTGCTCTGAACCATCGCAGGCCACCACTATGCCGGAAGTAACTTTTGCCATGACACACCTCCATTTCTGTTAGGTACGCCAATACCATAGCACAGGCAGACGGTGGAACTTGTCGTAGAAAACGGCTCCTCTGCCGCGTCTAAAAACAACAGGGTGTCGCGTTCCAACAAGCTTTTGCTTCAATGCCAAGGTACCTTCAATCTATAAATAAAATAATGAGGGTGACCATGGCTGATCACTATGTAGCTTTTTCCATTCCGTTCTTTTTGCTGTTTATAGGTCTGGAATCACTGTTTTTCTGGCGTAAAAACCGGACTTCGCTGCGTGTGAACGATAGCCTCACCAACATGAGCTGCGGAATTATCACGCTGATATTCGAGCTGTTCACGAAAGGTGGTTTGTTCGTGATCTTTGCCTACCTCTCAAACAGGTTCGGCCTGTTTGAATGGAGTATGGGTTCTGCATATACCTGGATTCTGTTTTTCTTCGTTTACGACTTCTTTTACTACTGGGGCCATCGCCTGTCCCATACCATCAACTTTATGTGGAATGGTCACCTGCCCCACCATCAAAGTGAGGAATACAATTTTACCGTAGCCCTCCGCCAAGGCGCCCTGCAGGACACATTGGTATTCCCGATCTTTCTTCCAATGGCATTTATGGGTTGCCCAATCGAAGTCTTCGCGACGGTATTGCTACTGAACAAGTTCTTCCAGTTCTGGATACACACCAAAGCTATTGGCCGGGTGCCGCTAATTGAAGGCGTTTTTAACACACCCTCCGCCCATCGCGTGCACCATGCGGTGAACCCCCGCTATGTCGACAAAAACTATGGCGGGGTGGTTATGTTTTGGGACAAGCTTTTTGATACCTGGGCAGAAGAGCGGGACGAAGATCCCTGCATTTACGGCGTGCGCAAACCCTATCGAAGCTGGGACCCGCTATACGCTCATGTGGATTGGTGGGCAAGGCTATGGAAAGACGCAGTGAATACCGAAAAGTGGACCGACAAGATCAAGCTGTGGTTCATGCCCACGGGCTGGCGCCCTGCAGATGTCACCGAGAGCGATCCGTGGAAGCCCTATGACATTGGGAACTATAAAAAGTACGACCCGGACGTGAGCCTCTGGCAAAAAATCACAGCGATTGCCCTGTTTTTAGCCACTCTCCCCTTGATCAGCCACCTTCTGTTTGAGCAGTTCAGCTTGCCTTTGTGGAAAAAGGCCGTGCTTTCGGTGGTGATAGTTGCCTGTCTTTACGGCTGTGCCTATCTACTCAACGGCACCAAGCGCAAGTCCCTGGAGGTAGTGGCGACAAACAGCACAAACGAAGGATTTTCGTAAAACAGCCCATCAGGCAGCTTTGCGAAAATCCTCCATCCGTACATTTTTGTCGCGGCTGCGGCGATATTTGCTTTTGTCTTCGACCACGCGCATTTGATACTTGGGGGTTTTGAGTTCCCGCTGCACAGCACTGTGCTTTGTGGGGCTTACCTTCTTTTTCGCCATCGTAATGTCTCCATTGGCATTGTGTTTTAACCGTTGCATCTTAGCAGTTACCGAGACGGCTAAGAATATAGGGAAAGACACGCACCTCATGGCCTGCTTGTCTTCTACTGTGTTTAACGCGCCAGTGCCTCTTCGTTCGTTTACAAAACTCAACAGAAGAACGCATGGTCAGCCATTACCCTTAGCGCCCTACTCAAATACCCCCCTTTTAATAGAGGCTCTATAAACGCATATGAACAACACCGATCTGGTTTTCCAAAGCTACGGAAGGTGCTGCAACCGTGATGAGTTTTTCATCGATTTCTACGACCATTTCATGTCTAGCTCGGATGCCATCAGGAACCGCTTTGTGAATACAGATATGCCCGCACAACGGCATCTTCTTCGCCACGGCGTTTTGCAACTGATCCTTACCGCACGTGGTATGCCAGACCGCAAGCTCAAAGCACTTGGCGAAAGCCATAACCGCTCGAACCTGAACATCAATCCTGAGTGGTACTCGTTTTGGCTGGACTCGCTGCTGAAAACCGTTCGCCTGCATGATCCTGAGTACACCAAAGAACTTGGCGATGCATGGGAAGAGGTGCTGACCCCGGGAATCGATCTGATTCGCGGAGCCTACTGAGCGCCCCACTGATACTTCTTGATTCGGCCCATTGATTTCCACACACTTGAATGCCAGCCCTCAAGCGATAAACTGTTTTTATGCTCTTCAAACTATTGCCTGGTTTGCTCTGGTTGCAAGGATACTCGGCCCACACATTAAGGCGGGACGTGGTATCGGGCTTGGCTATTGGCGTTATGCTAATCCCGCAAAGCATGGGCTATGCAGTGCTGGCCGGCTTGCCACCAGAGTTTGGGCTGTATGCGTCGATCTTTCCGCCGCTTTTGTACGCCCTGCTGGGAACCTCCAACAAGATTTCCATTGGGCCGGTGGCACTGGATGCCATTCTTATTCTCTCCGGCCTCAGCGTGCTCGCAGAGCCTGGCTCAGACCAATACCTCCAGCTTGCCATTGAGTTAACCCTGCTGGTTGGCTTGATTCAGTTTCTGTTTGGGGTGCTTCGCTTCGGCTTTATCGTCAACTTTCTCTCATACCCGGTTGTCGTTGGCTACACCTCGGCCGCTGCCATTATCATCATAGGCAGCCAGCTCCAAAGCCTGACAGGGGTGCATGTTGATAGCGCCAACGTGCTCGACCTTTGCTACCAACTACTCTTGAACATAACCAACTGGCATGGCCTTACCGTAGCTATTTCTGTGGCAAGCCTGCTGTTTATATATCTGTGTAAACATCGTGCACCAAAGGTGCCTAGCGCGCTGATTCTGCTGGTTGGCACCATGCTGCTCTCGGGGCTTTTCCATGCCGGGCAGGCGGGTGTAGAAGTTATCAATTCTGTACCCCAGGGTTTCCCTTCGTTGCAGTTCCCGGATTTTGATCTTGCAAAGCTTGGTGAGCTGCTGCCGGTGGCATTTACCGTAGCCCTGATGGGCTTTGTAGGCACCATGTCGATTTGCAAATCCCAGGAATCGCCTAAAGACAAACGCAGCGCCCAACCCAATCAGGAATTGATTGCACTCGGTTTGGCCAACGCTCTGGGTGCCATGTTTCGCAGTTTTCCGGTTTCAGCCAGTTTTTCTCGTAGTGCGGCGATGCGGGAAGCGGGCGCACTAACTCAGGTGTCCGGGCTCATTTCTTCTGTCTTGATTGCGATCACGGTGATTTTCCTTACGCCTCTGTTCACCGACTACCCCCTACCGAAAGCTGCTCTGGCAGCAATTATCGTTATGTCGGTGTTGGGGCTATTCAAATATAAGGAAATGAAGGCGCTGTTCCGGCAAGACAGAAAAGAATTTCTGATTCTGCTGGTCACCTTTGTTATCACCATCTTGTTGGGCGTACAGCAGGGTTTGCTGGTGGGCGTAGCGGTATCGTTAATGCTGGTGATTTATAACAGCACAACACCGCACATGGCCGAACTCGGCAAACTTGATGGCGAAGATCTCTATCGCAACATAACTCGATTCGAGAGCACCAGCGTTCGCAAAGACCTGCTTATTTTCCGCTTCGATGCACCCCTGTATTTCGCCAACAAAGACTATTTCAAAAGCCGGCTATACAGCCTTATCAAGAAGCGCCCGGAGGGTGCTTTGAAGGGCGTGATTCTCGATGCTCAATCGGTTAGCAGCATCGATACCACGTCGTTAATCATGCTGGAAAGCGTGATTGAAAACCTGCGGGAACAGGGCATTGAGTTCTATCTGGTTAGCCTGATTGGCCCTGTGCGCGACACCCTCACACAATCATCTGCACTGGGGCCGTATGTGCTAAATGAGCACATGTTCCCTCAAATTACAGATGCAGTATTGTACATTGATCAGGGTATTAGCTCCCGCGCTTCGATTGCCAAGCAGAGCAATGCTGCAAAGGCTCGGCGCGCCAAAAGCTAGTTCTGGCAGCCAACCCTAGGCCTGCTTCTTACGTTCAATCGCCGCTGGCCCGCCAGCAGCCAACACAGCAGCCCCATAAACGCACACCGCCATAATCAGCACGATGGGCAACAGTGCACTACCTGCCAGAGTTGCTGAAAGTGCACTGATAGCGCCCGCAATCGTGAACTGCGCCGCGCCCAGCATTGCTGCTGCAGTGCCGCCAAGATGGGGGAAGAACTCCAGAGCATTAGCCATGTTGTTGGGAATAATGGCGCCCATGAACCCAACTGCAACAATAATGCAGCCTGCTATCACCCAGTAGGGTGCGCCCGCCCAAGCGCAGATTACCAGCGCGCTCACAGCAATGGCCTGCAGGAACACGCAGATTCTGAGAATGCGCACGGATTCATATTTGTTTAGCAGGCGACGGTTGAGCAGATTCAAACTTGCCATAGCCACTATGTTGGCAGCGAACAGCCCCGAAAACATGGCATTTGAGAGCCCAAACCACTCCTGATAAATAAACGATGCGTGGGTGATAAACACCATCATGGAACTGAAGCACAGCGCTTGCAGCCCAACAAAGCGCATGGTGACACCATGGCGAAGCACCAGCCCATAGTTGGTTACCAGCGTGGCAACCGGGGTGCGTTCTGTTTGGCGGGGAGGTAGGCGCCGAAACAATTGGAAATGCAGAACAACGGCCAGCAGAGCTGCGTAACCTGCCAGCATCAGAAAGATCACATGCCACTCGCTGAAATACAGTAATGCCGAGCCAATAGAGGGCGCGGCCGCAGGTGCAATGAACATGACCAAGCCAATCAACCCGAACAACCGGGCAGCATCCTGACCACTGGTTTGATCGCGAACTATGGCCGGCACGGACACTGCGCAAAACGCCCCACCAATGCCCTGCACAATCCGCCATCCCAGCAAGTTTGCAAGGGTTTCAGACTGGGCAACCATATAGGCGGCAATAGCGAAAACCAGCAGCCCGGCAAACAGTATCCGCTGTCGACCATAGCGGTCAGATAATGGCCCGCCCAGCAACTGTGCAAGCCCCAAAGCGCCAATATAAGCACTCAACGTGAGGCCAACGCCTCCATGCCCAATACCTAATTCATCAGCAATTTCCGGGAAGGCCGGCAAGTATGCATCAAGTGCCAATGGCCCCAAGGCAACGGTCATGCCCAATAAGACGGCTAGCTGAAGGTGGGACATAGGGGCTGTATTCAAATCGGTATCCAAATGAGAGGGCCAGACAGAAGATGCTGCAACCGTGGATTGTTAGCGTGCTCACAACTTAGCAGTCTAGCGCATAGCAGCAAGATACACTCCCTTAGTGACGGAAATCACTAAGGGAGCAATACAATCATCATAGGGAATGCAGAGCAGCCTAGCCTTACTACTTATTGATCAAGCAGCTCTATCCAGTGTTGCACCGGTACTTGGGCTTTGGTCTCAAGGTGCATCTGGCAACCTACGTTGGCGGTTACGATACGATCAGGATCATCCACCGTCAGTGCTTTGAGTTTGTTGCCCAGCAGTTTCTGGCTAAGTTCTGGTTGCAATACCGAATAAGTGCCTGCAGAACCACAGCACAAATGCTTGTCTTTGGTGATGGCCAAGTTGATGCCTGCCTTGGTAAGCACCTGCTCCACAACACCGCTCTGTTTCATTGCATGTTGCAGTGTGCAGGGGCAATGAAAGGCAACTTTGCCAGAGGTGTTCTGCACCTTGAGGCTTTCGAGATTCTGATTCAGCAAAAATGCGCCAAGGTCGGTGCTGAGCTCGCTGACTCTCGCGGCCTTGGCGGCATAGACAGGGTCGTTTCTCAACAAGTGTCCGTAGTCCTGCACCATGGCCCCACAACCAGAGGCGGTCATAATCAGTGCCTCTGCACCAGATTCGATGGCTGGCCACCAGGCATCGATGTTCTGGCGCATGCGCTCAAGGCCCTTTTCGTGCTCAGAGAGGTGATAGTTAACCGCCCCGCAGCATCCGGCTTCAGGGGCTTCGACCATGGTGATGCCGAGCTTGTCCAGCACTCGAGCGGCAGCTGCGTTGGTGTTCGGTGTGGCAGAGGGCTGCACGCAGCCTGCCAGTGCCAGAACAATTCTGTTATGGCTTGCGGCGGGCCAGGGGCTTGCCTGTTTTTTGGGTGGTACTTTGGATCGCAGTTTGGCAGGCAGTATGGGGGCGAAGGTTTGCCCGAGCTTTAGCAAGTTTCCAAACAGTACTCGATTGGGCAGTACTCGCGCCAGGGCCCAGCGCACCCACTTTTCTTTCGGGGGGCGTGGCAGTTCTTTGTCGATAAGGTTGCGGCTGATGTCCAGAAGGCGACCGTACTGAACACCGGATGGACAGGTGGTTTCGCAGCTGCGGCAGGTTAGGCAGCGGTCGAGGTGTTCACGGGTTTTTTCGGTGACTTCGGCGCCTTCGAGGAACATTTTCATGAGGTAGATGCGGCCTCGGGGGCCGTCGCGCTCGTCGTTGAGTTCCTGGTAGGTTGGGCAGGTTGCGGTGCAGAATCCGCAGTGGACGCACGCTCTCAGGATGGCTTCTGCTTCCTGTCCTTCTGTTGTGTTGGCAAATTGTTGAACCAGGTTTGTTTGCATGTTTTACCTGCTAAAGACTCATATTCGGTGGTATCGCGCTTGGATGAATGGTTCTCTGAAACACGCTGTGAATACTTCCCTGTACGCTTGGCTACGCCATCCATGGCTTCGCACAGTTTCAGAGAACCATTCACCCAATCGCTGTTCTGACCTTCGCGAAATTACAACCAGCTATACAGTCGTCCCGGGTTAAATATTCCGTCGGGATCAAACGAGTTTTTCACCCGCTGCTGGATTGCTTTAAGTGCATCAGGCTGGCCGTGCATTACCTCACCACTTCTGTCACCACCCCGGAACAGGCTTACCTGTCCGCCAGCGGCGCGAGCCAATGGCTCCATGTCGCTCAATTGGCTCGCTCCCCTGAACCATCGCTGGGAGCCGGCCCAGTCTATGAACCAGTCGCCTTCGATGGCGGGGTTCACAGCGGTGGAGTTAACGGAGAAACGCCATAGTGCTTCGTCGCTGCGGGTGAAGAAGTCGTGCTGCATGTCTTGCACTGAGCGCCAGAAATCAGCACCTGCCTCTACCACCTCCCCACTCCACTTTTCGGCTGTGGCTTCTACGGCTGTTTTGGCTCCGGAGAGGCGCAGATAGACTTTGCCATCTACCCAGCAGGCGGCTGTTATGGGTTTGGGTTCGGCTGAGCGGCTGTTCATGTAGTGGAGGACTTCGTCTATGCCCATTTCCTGCACTAAGGTCATGCTAGCAGCGGGGCTAGGCATTACTTTGAGGCTGATTTCAGTGATGAGCCCCAGGGTGCCTAAGGCTCCGGCTTGGAGTCGGGAGACATCGTAACCGGCGACGTTTTTCATCACTTCGCCGCCAAATCGTAGATGCTCGCCTTTGCCGTTAATCAGGCGTATGCCAAGCACTTGGTCCCGCACTGAGCCGGTCCAGGGCCGCGCAGGGCCAGACAGGTTGCAGGCGAGTGTGCCGCCAATGGTGGATTCGGGGCCAAAGTGAGGGGGTTCGAAGTGCAGTGCCTGGCCTTGTTCGGCAAGCACCGCTTCAATGTCAGCCAAAGGTGTGCCAGCACGTACGGTCATTACCAACTCTACGGGATGGTAATCCACTATGCCGGTGTGCTCGCCCACGTTGAGGGTGCCAGCCTCTGCACTGGGTTCACGGCCGATGAAGGCTTTGGTGTTGCCACCCACTATGTTGAGTTTCTCCCCGCCAGCGCGGGCCTGGAGCACTTGCTCCTGCAGTTGTTGAGAGATATCAGCCATGTTGTGCGGCTTCCGTGTGTTCGTGCTTGTGTTGTTTGTATTCGAGCGACCGATATTCCTGGCAGAACTTCAGCGCAGGCACAGCTTTGCCCGGATTGAGAATCCCCGTTGGATCAAACGCGGCTTTCACATCGTGAAATTGCTGCAGCTCTTCATCGTTGAATTGAATCGCCATTTGGCGAATCTTCTCCACGCCTACACCATGTTCACCAGTAATGCAGCCACCCACATCCACGCACATTTTCAGTATTGCCGCTCCGAAGGCTTCGGTACGTTCGAACTCCCCCGGTACGTTTGCATCAAACAGGATCAACGGGTGCAGGTTGCCATCGCCGGCATGGAATACGTTGGCGACACGCAAGCCGAACACTTCAGACATTTTGTCCATCTCAGACAACACATAAGCAATGTGTCGCCGGGGAATGGTGCCGTCCATGCAATAGTAGTCGGGAGAAATGCGACCGACGGCCGGGAATGCAGATTTCCGTCCCAGCCATAGAAGTGCCCTCTCCTCTTCGCTTTGAGAGGTGCGAACCGAGGTGGCTCCAAGCTTGCGGAAAACCTCTTCGGCCTCGGCAATGTGTTCGTGCACTTCTTCTTCGGTGCCATCCACTTCGCAAAGAAGCAGCGCTTTGGCCTCTCGGGGATAGCCCGCACCGGCAAAATCGTCGGCCGCCACAATGGCGTAGCCGTCCATCATTTCCAAACCGCCAGGAATGATGCCATGGGAGATGATGCCACCCACCGCATCACCCGCCATCTGCACGCTGTCGAAACCGGCCATCACCACTTGCGCCACTTCAGGCTTGGGCAGAAGCTTTACTTTCACTTCTGTCACCACACCCAGCAGGCCTTCTGATCCGGTTAGCAGGGCGAGAAGGTCCATGCCGCAGCTATCCAATCCGTCGCTGCCCACGGTTACCACATCGCCCTCAGCGGTCACTATTTCCACGCTGAGAAGGTTGTGTACCGTTAGCCCGTACTTCAGGCAGTGCACACCACCTGAGTTCTCCGCCACATTGCCGCCAATGGTGCAGGCAATCTGCGATGAGGGATCGGGGCCGTAGTAGAGGCCGTATTGAGCGGCTTCTTCGCTAATCGCCAGGTTGCGAACACCCGGCTGCAAGCTGGCCGTTCGTGCCAACGGATCTATGTTCAAAATACGGTTGAACTTGGCCAGCGATAACACCACACCTTCTTTATTCGGCATGGCACCAGCACTAAGACCGGTTCCCGCTCCACGGGCAACAACCGGAACTCCATGCTGATGGCAGATTCGCATAATCCGCTGCACCTGTGTTACGGTTTCCGGCAGCACGACCAGTAACGGCATTTCGCAGTACATCGACATGCCGTCGCATTCGTAGGGCTTCATAGTTTCGTCATCAGTGATAACGAAATTTGCATCAACAAAGCCCCGGAGCTTTTCAGCCAGCTCGGCTTTGCTGATGGTTGGCTTGGTTGTCATAAGGCCTTCCTCAAACCGCCTGTTTCAGCCTCGCTGGGCTGCAAAGTAATCAAGACCTGCCTGGGCGCAATCCATATCCTGTTGTGGCGTGCCGGAACTTAATCCGATACCGCCCACAACCTCCCCATCGACGATCACGGGCAAACCACCGCCAACAGAACTTACGCGCCCGCCCACTTCGGTATGGATGCCAAAAGCCAGGCTGCCAGGCACGTTCACGGCATTGTATTCGTGGGTAGCTTTCTTGGCCGCTGCGGCTGTGAATGCTTTGTCCTGGGCAATGGTGACGCTTGTGATCTTGCCTCCATCCATGCGCTCGAAAGCGATCAGATTGCCAGATTCGTCAACAATGGCAATGCACATGGGGACGCCAATTTCCCGGGCCTTGTCAGCTGCTCCAGCAATCAGCAGCCGGGCTTCCGTCAGATCAAGTCTCTTGATAGTTAACATGTTACTTACCTCCAAAATGGATCAGCCGTAAACCAGCCCTGGCAACCAGGTAACAACACCCGGAATAGCGATGCATACCATCAGGCCAAACGCCTGAATGGCAAGGAACACCAGAGAGGATTTGAAGATAGTGCCCATGGATATTTCCGGCGGGCACACGCCACGTATGTAAAACAGTGCATAGCCAAAGGGCGGGCTAAGGAATGACATCTGCATGTTCACCAGATACAGCACCCCGAACCAGAGCACCACATCATCGCCATCTACCGGCGGCAAACCGAACAGCCCCTCAAACGTCAGCGCCTTCACAATCGGAATGAAGATCGGAACGGCCAGAAGCAGGATGCCCACCCAGTCAAGGAACATGCCCAGCACTATCAGCAGCCCCATCAACAAAAACAGAATGCCGTATGCGCTCATACCAGTGCTCAAGATGGAATCTGTTACAAACTCCTGACCGCCCTGAAGAATATAGAAACCCACAAACACTGAGGCACCAAACATGATCCACAGGACCATGGCAGACGCTTTAGCCGTGGTTATGGAGGCCTCACGCAAGCCACTGATATTGAACCGGCCGTGCATGATGGCGACAACAATGGCGCCGAATGAACCAATGCCCGCTGCTTCAACCGGGGTCGCTATGCCACCGAACAGAAGGCCAAGCACCAGAGCCACAAGTATGAGGGGCGCAATCAGGCCTTTAAGCAGAAGCAGTTTTTCCCGCAGGGAGATTCGCTCTTCCACGGGCACAGGCGGCCCAAGGCTTGGGTTAAGCCAACTGCGAATCAGAACATACGCAATATAAAGGCTCGAGAGCATCAGCCCGGGAATAACGGACCCCAGGTAAAGCTCGCCCACCGACTGCTGCGCCACCACTGCATAGAGAATGGCAAGAATGGAGGGTGGGATAAGAATACCCAAGGTGCCGCCCGCCATAATGGAACCAATGGCGATCTTGTGGTCGTAGCCACGCTTCAGCATGGCAGGCAGAGCAATGATGCCCATGGTTACAACCGCAGCACCGATTACCCCCACCATGGCAGCCAAAAGCGTGGACGCCAGTATGGTTGCCGTTGCCAGGCCACCGCTAAGGCCGCCCATCCATTTGTAAACCACGCTGAACATTTCCTCGATCAGCCCGGCACGCTCAAGCATGGACGCCATGAAAATAAATAGCGGAATCGCAGCCAGATCGGAGTTGGTCATCATCGGGAATATCCGGCTGGGCACGATATTGAGCATCATCGCATCCCCTACCAGATACACGAACAGTACCCCGAGGCCACCCGTAACGAAGGCCAGTGGCAAGCCCATCATCAGGGCAACGAAAAGCGAGCCAAACATCAGATAGGTAAGCGGGCCGATTTCAACACTGGCAAGACTGCCAGCAAATTTGAAAAGGAATTTGTCGTCGCTGAAGGGATCGTAGAACAGGATATTGATCATCTCGACACAGATGACAAACCCGAAGCCTATGGTGGCCAGAATCATCAACCAGGTGCCGAGCTTACCCGACAGAGTAGGTCCTGAAGCAGTCGGTGTACTGGTAGTCATGCGGCACGCTCCTGTCCAAGGCGAACAAATAGAACAATATCTTTAATGAGCTTGGATATGCCCGCGAGTAGCAACAAAGTAGAGCCAAGCATCATCATGCCTTTAACCGGCCAGTACTGAATGCCCCAGGTCTCAACAGTGGTTTCGTTCATGGAGTATGAGTTCTCGAAAAAGGTCCAGGAGGTGACCATGAGTACCAGGGCGAATACGAAGAAGAACATTGAAGTAAAGATGTCCATGCCAACCCTGCCGCGCACCGGCAAGAGGTTGTAAACCACATCCACCCGCACATGGGCGCCATGGAGCATGGCAAAGGCGCCTGCCAGCAGGTACTGCATGCCCAGCAACAAGAAGCTGGCTTCATGCACCCACACCGTGGGCTGGTTGAACATGTACCGCATGACGACTTCGAAAAAATAGAAAACCACCGCGTTGACCGTCCAAAAGGCGACAAACTCGCCAGATTTCTCACTGATCCAGTCAATAATGCGGGTAAACCAGTTACCTTCGAACTTCAGGTAGACCAAAGGGTCATCTTCCATTGCCTGCAATTCACCGGGCGTCATGCCAGGCTCTGCAGGTTCACCGCCCCTCGCGCAAGCCCACTTGTGCCACCCCATCATGATGAGCGGCATCACCGCCAGCCAGCCCCAGTACATCCAGTGCGGCATTACAAATCCGAAGCCTTCCAGATCAGACATACGCTTACTACCTCAGCCATAAAACGGGGAAGGAGGCGCTCCGCTTTTCAGGAGCAGTCCCTAGCCTTCCCCACTGTGCTTTTATTGTTATCAGATAACGCAGGCTTACTTGCCTTTAACGCCTTCCAGATCAGACTCGCTCACATAACCAACGGTGTCGTTCATCATGTATTCAAGCTGCATATCGAAGATGGCGCGGGCATCCTCATCCTTGTTTGCCCACTTGTACCAGATAGGAATCGCGGCACGGCGGAACTCGGCAAGGTCATCCTGGCTGAGGCGGGATACCGTATCGCCGTCGGCCCGGAACTTCTTCATGGCTTCAATGTTGCGCTTCTGAATGGTGAGGTAGTGAATCTGGGAGTAATTGCGAACTTCATCTTCAACCAGCTTTTGCAGTTTCGGATCAAGGTTGTTCCAGTTTCGCAAGTTGACGGTGAGGTCCATCAAGTCCACTGGCTGGTAGATAGACATAACACCGGGAGGGCCGAACATGATGTAGTCCGTCACTTGGGAGAAGCCCAGCTCGTAGTTCACCGCAGGGCCAACGTAGTCCGCTGCATCAATGGTGCCTTTTTCCAGTGCAGGGAAAATATCAGAGCCTGGTAAGCTCACAGTCGAGACACCAAACTGCTGGAACACTTCGGCGACCATTCCGCCGGGCACGCGAATCTTCATGCCCTTCAAATCGCTCAAGCTGTTAACCGGCTTTTTGGAGTGGATGATGTTGGCATCGTGCTGAATGGGGCCTACGTAAAATAGACCATACTTTTTATAGATTTCCCGGGTCTTTTCCAACATACCCATGGAGTAGAACATGGTGTCCCACTGGTGCGGCTGATCCGGGCCAGCAGGATAGGAAGACAGAAATACCGATGCCGGAATCTTACCAGACCAGTACAAGGTGAAGGGATTCATCCCTTGCAGCACGCCATTGCGCACGGCTTCGAACAGGGCGTTGTTATCGGCAGCAACCGCCTTGGCAGGGAACGGCTTGAAAATCAGCTCGCCGCCGCTTTTTTCCTTGATGCTCTCGCACCATTCTTCAAACAGGTCGTAACCGACAGTGCCTGCATCCCAAACTGACTGTATTTTCCAGGTTGTTGCAGCGTGAGCCTGGCCTGCCCCCATCATCAGCGCACCCGCCAGAGCGGTGCCAAGGGCTGCGGTTTTCAGAAAACTCCTGCGCTGCGAAACTGCGCCGGCTCCGCAATTATTGGTATTGGTCTTGCTCGGTTTCATCGAGACATCTCCGCTAAAATTGTTGTTATGTTTTTTTGTAGAGCTCTGAGCAACACCGGCTTCATACCCGGTATCAGAAACGATATTCGTTGGCGGCACCTGTTTAGTCCAGCAAAGAGACCACTGGTCAGACCAGTTTCTGTAACGGACAAAATGGACGAATGCGGCCCAATCGGCCATATTCAAAGGGCTGTCGTATTGCAGTCAGCATAAACCTGATAACAACAATGACAAACGGCACTGGTCAGACCAGCGTCCCCGCAGGCAAGAAAATGGCTATTTCACGTGAAGTTTCGTACCGGCTGGAAAGGCTCATCCTTGATGGAGGGCTGGCACCAGAACAAAAAATACCGTCAGAACGGCAACTTGCGGCACGCCTTCGGGTTTCGCGGTCGGTGATTCGCGAGGCGCTTCATGAACTCCAGGGGCGCGGAGTTATCGAAACCCGCCACGGCAAGGGCTCCTTTGTTTCCACAATGGTGCCCGGGTCTGACGACCTCCGTGAGCAAGGCCCGTTAATGCATCTTTTTGAAGGGCATCCACGAACCCTCTACGATTTGTTGGAGGTTCGTGAACAGTTGGAAGGGCAAGCAGCGTTCCTGGCTGCCAAGCGTGCAACCAGCCTGGACCATCATCGGATCACCAAAGCCTACAGGGCATTGGAAGAAACCGACCCGCTAAGCAATGCCCGGCCAGATCACGGTTTCCATCAGGCAATTGTTGAGGCTTCGCATAATCCGATTCTGGTTCATGTACTCAACAGCCTCAAAAACATGATGCTGATGACGGTGCAGGCATCTGTCGCCAATCTCAACCCCAGAGCCGAAAAGCGTAAGAAAATTGTGCAGCAGCATCGCCAACTCTATGAAGCCATTATGGCTGGCCGACCCGCAAGCGCACAGAAAGTGGCCATGGCTCATGTACGCTTTGTAAGTGAATCCATGCGCGACATGGAAAGCGAAGGCAGCGAGCTTATACGCATTCCAGTTTTGCCGGAAACAGCGCGGAATCCACACCACATCAGCGGCTGAAACCAGCAAAATGCTTGCATTGAGCACTCATTACGCCACAATACGTGGTCTCAATTACAGGCGCTGAAAAATAACAATACTGTGTGCGTAAGGCATTGATTTCTTCAACCACAGTCCGTAAAACAAGCGCCCTTGATTTCCAGTTTCAGGAGCCATCCATGGCGGACCAAGCGCCTTTGATCTGCAAGGACATACATAAGACCTTTGCCGAGCTTGAAGTGCTCAAAGGTATTTCACTCGAAACCCGCAAAGGCGATGTGGTTTCTCTGATCGGCAGTTCCGGCTCTGGTAAAAGTACCTTTCTGCGCTGCATCAACCTGCTGGAAACACCCACCTCCGGTGACATCATTGTTCACGGCGACCCCATAAGGTTTACCAATAACCGCAAGGGCGAGCGTATTCCTGCGGATAACAAACAGGTAGAACTGATTCGCGCCAAGCTTTCCATGGTCTTCCAGGGTTTCAACCTTTGGTCTCACATGACGGTGCTGGAAAATATTATTGAAGCGCCAATCAACGTGCTTAAGGTTCCCAAAAAGGAAGCCATTGAACGGGCAGAGGCTTACCTGAACAAGGTGGGCATATACGAGCGCAAGGATTATTACCCGGCTCAGATGTCCGGGGGCCAGCAGCAGCGGGCAGCCATAGCCAGAGCACTGGCCATGGAACCAGAAGTAATGCTTTTTGACGAGCCCACTTCAGCACTGGACCCGGAGCTGGTTGGGGAAGTATTGAAAGTTATGCAAAGTCTGGCTGAGGAAGGCCGCACCATGATCGTAGTAACTCACGAAATGGCATTTGCAAAGGATGTGTCGACTCAGGTGCTGTTTTTACACCAGGGCGTTATCGAGGAACAGGGAACACCCCAAAAGGTGTTTGATAACCCTGACTCGGAGCGCATGAAACAGTTCTTGGCTCCCAAGTTCTGACAGGCGGTGCTATCTTTATCGCTGTCGGACATATAGTTTCCAAAAAAATAACGCCCTAGAGGCGATACACTGGAGAAGTGACACATGAAAAAACTGATGATTGCAGCAAGCTGCGCGCTGGCCATGTTTGCTACAGGTGCGCAGGCAGACGAGCGTAATTTGCGCATTGCTTTCGACGTACCTTATGAGCCGTTCGAATACAAAGATGAAAATGGTGAGCTGACAGGCTTCGAAGTTGATCTGGCCGCTGCCATGTGTGAAGAAATGAAGGCCGACTGCGAGTTCGTCATTCAGGCTTGGGACGGCATGATTCCTGGCCTCTTGGCCCGTAAATTCGATCTGATCATGTCTTCCATGTCGATCACGGAGGAGCGTGCTGAGCGGGTTCTTTTCTCTGAGCCGTACTACAACACGCCAGGCGGCTGGTTTGGCCCGGACAGCTTCAATGCAGACGTTACCGACATGGGCGCCATGAAAGGTAAAACTGTAGGCGTTCAGCGCGGCACCACTATGGACACCTTTGTTACCGAAGAAATGAGTGGCGTAGTAACCATCAAGCGTTACACCACCGCAGATGACATGGTTCTGGACCTCGAAGGCCAGCGCCTGGATGTCGTATTTGTTGATTACCCGGTAGGCGAACAGACCGTTCTGACCAAGAAAGGCTTCAAGGAAGTCGGCGAGCCCGTAAAGCTGGGTGAAGGCGTGGGCGTTGCCATGCGCAAGCGCGACAAAGACGTTGCCGAAGAGGTGAACGCGGCCCTGCGTAAGCTGAAAGAAGACGGCACCTACGATGCCATCATGAAAAAGTATTTCGCTTACGACGTAAAAGTCTGACCGTTAAGATCTGATACTTCCAGCCCCAGGGGTAGCCGTAGTGGCTACCCCTGACTACCGGACACTCCCATGTTTGATCTGAAAGGCTATGGTCCGGCCCTTTTGAACGGGGCAGTTGTTACCGTAGAACTCGCTTTCCTGTCTCTTGCTCTGGCATTGATTCTCGGGCTTATTGGCGCGGCTGCAAAGCTGTCAAACAGCCGTGTCGCTGTGGGCATTGCGACCACTTACACCACCCTGATTCGTGGTGTTCCTGATCTGGTGATGATGCTGCTGTTCTATTATGGCGGCCAGGTGGGCGTGAATATGCTCTCCGACTATATTTGGGAAACCTATGAAGTCGACTTTTTCTTCCAGTTCAATCCATTCATTTCTGGCGTGATAACCATCGGGCTGATTTTCGGGGCCTACATGACAGAAACCTTTCGAGGTGCCTTTCTGGCAGTTGAAACCGGACAGATTGAGGCGGCGCGAGCCTACGGCTTTAGCAAATGGCACACCTTCCGCAGAGTGATGGTTCCACAAATGTTGCGCCATGCCCTACCCGGCATTGGCAATAACTGGCAAGTTTTGCTCAAAACCACAGCTCTGGTTTCTATTATCGGCCTCACGGATATGGTGCGTGTAGCAGAGGAAGCAGCCAAGGCGGAGCGCATGCCCTTTCACTTTTTCATTCCGGTGGCGTTTGTGTATCTCGCCCTTACGGCAGGCTCCGAGCTTTTCATTAAGTGGCTCGATAAACGAGCCAATGTCGGCGTGATTCAGGAGACTTGATAATGCCACCCGACTTTATTGCTGCCTGGCTTAACAAGAACGACATTTTTACGGCCATGACCATCATGGAGTACTGGGATGGGATGGTCACGACCGTTCAACTGGTATTTCTGTGCCTGATTATCGGGCTTGTGTTTGCGGTTCCTCTGGCGATTCTTCGCACGGTTAAAAACCCGTTTGTGTCTGGCCCTGTGTGGCTTTACACCTATCTTTTCCGTGGCACGCCGCTGCTGATTCAACTGTATATTATTTACTATGGCGTCGCCCAGATTCCCGGCATTCAGGAAACCTTCTGGTGGGAGATTTTCCGGGAGCCGTTTTACCCTGCCCTGCTGGCCTTCACATTGAACACCTGCGCCTACACCACTGAGATTATCCGTGGTGCGATCATTTCTACGCCCCATGGTGAAATTGAGGCGGCGAAGGCTTACGGTATGAATTGGTTTATGCGGATGCGGCGCATTGTGTTGCCAAGTGCGGCGCGGCGGGCGGTGCAGGCGTATTCCAATGAGGTTATTTTCATGCTGCACTCGAGTGCGATTGCGAGTGTGGTAACGATTGTGGATCTTACGGGGGCTGCGCGGAATATTTATTCGCGGTTTTATGCGCCGTTTGATGCGTTTATTTTTGTGGCGCTTTGCTACATGGTGCTGACCTTTATTCTGGTGTTTGCGTTCCGCAAGCTTGAGAATCATTTGTTGCGGCATCAGCGGCCTGTGGGCTCTTGAGTATTCTTAAACCATCAAAACTTTACTCTGTGCAAGGTCTGGCAGGGCATTCCCTTCCGGGAGACGCTACGAGCACATCCATGTGGGCTTGACTGAAGCCATCCATGGCTTCAGACACTCCCGGAAGGGAATGCCCTGCCAGACCCCAGACTTTATTCGGGGATTCTATGGCTGCATATCCAGATCTTTTTGAATCCAGCCCTGATTGGCTAGCCCACACGCTTGCCAATGCCGCAGCTGACCTTCCCGAAACCACAACCACACTCCCGGATGGCACTCGCATAAACCGCAAAGCGGTTGGCGTTCTGCAGCTCACGCCGCCACCCGGTCGCACCAATCCGAATCAGGAGGCGTTGATCGTCTCTGCCGGAATCCATGGCAATGAAACCGCTCCCATAGAGGTTCTTAACACGCTTCTCAGCGAGCTGTTGAACGAAGAGTGGCAGTTGGCTGTTCCGCTGCTGCTGATTCTGGGAAACCCGCCAGCCATGGTGGCCGGGGAACGGTTTTTGGATGTGAATCTTAACCGGTTGTTTAATGGGGCTCATGGTAAGCCGGAGTATGACGGGCTGCCGGAAGCAGCTCGAGCGCAGCTTCTTGAGGAGGCTTGTCGGCAGTTCGCTGTGGCGCATCCGCAGGCACTTTCCCACTATGATTTACATACGGCCATAAGGCCCTCCCAGCGGGAGAAGTTTGCACTTTACCCGTTTGTTGAAGGTAGGCAGGTGCCGGAGGTGCAGTGTGATTTTTTGCTGGAGGCAGAAGTGGAAACCTTATTGCTACAGCATAAGGCAGGCACTACGTTTTCGTCGTTTTCTTCATCCGTGCTGAACGCCGAGAGTTTTACGGTGGAGTTGGGCAAGGTTCATCCGTTCGGTATGAACGATCTCACTCGGTTTGAGGGCGTTAAAAATGCGCTTCGGCGGCGTTTTTGTGGTGAGCCAACGCCCGCAAAACAACCACCCTTTGACCATCTCACGGTGTTCGAGGTGGTGTACGAGATTTTGAATACAGGGAAGAACTTTCAGTTTCACATTCCGGATGATGTAGCCAACTTTACCGAGTACGCCCCGGGTACCGTCATCTGGGAGGATGACGATACCTGTTACAAGGTTGGCGAGATTCCAGAGGCGATTGTGTTCCCGAACCGGGACGTGCCGGTTGGCCAGCGGGTGGGCCTGTTGATCAGGCCCCGTTAAAAACCGCCGGCACAGAGCTACGCCGGAGCGTTTTCGGGTTCAGCCACTTTCACCTTGATCAGCTGCGTACACACCGCGGGGATCACCAGCAGGGTCAGCACAGTTGAAGCCAGTAGCCCTGAGATAATCGCCCAAGCCATGGGCGGCCAAAGTGTGGAGCTCGAGAAGGCAAGCGGCAACAAGCCGGCTACGGTGGTGGCTGTGGTCAGCAGGATGGGCCGGGTTCGCTGTATTACGGCTTTGCGCATGGCTTCGTGGATGTTTTCGCCGTTTTCCAACTCTCTGTCCATCACATCCAGCAGCACTATGGCGTTGTTGACCACAATGCCCACCAGTGCGATCACGCCCAACATCGACTGAAATCCGAAGGGCGAACCAGATAGCACCAAGCCGGGGAATATACCCACGGTGGCCAGGGGTACGGTCAGCAGGATAATGCCAACCCGGCGGAAGGAGTTGAACTGCAACAGCAAAAAGAAGAGCAGCAAGAGTATGCCAATGGGCGCGGCTGTTAGCAGAGCACCGTTAGCGTCGCCTGAGCCTTCGGCATCGCCGCCCATTTCCATACGGGTACCTTCAGGCAGAGGGTTATCTTCCAGCGCTCGTTGCAGCCCATCCAGCGCCTGGCTGAAGCTGTAGCCTGTCAGCAGATTTGCGGTCACGGTGTTCAGCCGGGTTCCGTTACGCAGGTAGCGTGCAGCTGGCTCCCAAGTTGTCTCCACGCTGGCCACAGCAGACAGCGGTACCGCTTGCCCTCGCTCGTTATAGATATTCACTGAAAGCAATCGTTCCAGTGGCAGCGAGGTGCCTTCCTGGGATCTCAGCACCAGTGGTATCGGGTCTTTTTCCTGGCGGTAGCGCTCGGCAACCACACCAAAACTCTGGCCATACAGGCTTTGAGCCACATCCGCACGGGTAAGCCCGTATCGTGCAGCGGTGGCGTCGTCTACGTTTATGGCGATGCTGGGTACGCCAATGTCCAGATCGTGCCGCACATCCACTGTGCCCTCCACCTGACGCAATGCACTGAACAACTGCTCTACTGCATGGGTGCGTGTCTTGTCGTCGGCGTGGTACACACGCACTTCCACCGGAGCAATGCTCGGCGGCCCCTGCCCCAGAACACCCACGCTTACGTCCAGCTCGGGCATCTGTTCATCCACGTGGGCACGAATCCAGTGAATCATGCCGGTTGTGTCTTCCAGCGTCGGCGTGGCTATCACAAGCCGGCCTCTGTTCGGCGCTTGGGGGGCCCGCTGGAGATTGTAATAAAAAGCGGGGCCGGTAAAGCCCACAAACCGATGAATCTGAAGCGCATTGGGCTGAGTGCGTATGGCGTGCTCCAGATTGGCAGCGGCTTCAGCGGTGCGCTGTTGGTCTGTGCCTTCCGGCATAAAGAGCTCAACAATCACCTGAGGCCGGTCGGCATTGGGGAAGAACTGTTGCGCCATAAATGTCGTCATGGACAAACTGATCACAACCAGAAAAGCGCCAGCAGCAATCAGGCGCTTTGGATGGCGGTACACCATGCCACCAAGAAAACGCGCCAATCCAAGCAGGCGGTCAGCCTCGGCATTGCGGCGAGGCTTGAGGAAGCGTGCTGCCAGCAGGGGAACCACTGAGATCGCCAACAGGTAACTTACAGACAGCGTGAGCATAATCATCACCGGCACGCCCCGGGTGAAATCTGCCGCACCGCCCTTGGCAAGTAATAGCGGAGCAAAGGCAGCAAGTGTGGTGCCAGTGGAGGCTCCCAATGGGCCCGCAAGCTCACCAACCGCTTTGCGCAGAGCGTCCAAACGGCGCACGCCCACATCAAGGTGCCCCTGAATGTTCTCAACAATCACAATGGCGTTGTCGATCAGAATGCCCAGAGAGATCACCATGCCGATAACTGCTATCTGGTGCAGCACGCCACCGCCAAGATCGTAAAGCCCAACGCTGATCAGAGCCACCATCGGCAGAATGGAAGCCACCAGCAGGCCCATTCGGATGCCCATGCCGGTGAACACCACCGCTACGATGATCAGTACCGAAAGCACCAGACTCCAGGCCAGATTATCCAAACGCTCAGAGACTTTATCCGGCTGAAAGAACATCTCGCGGATTTCGTAGGGCTCGAAGTCCCCGCGTATCTGTTCAACCCGCTCCCGCACTCGCTCACCAAAACGGATCGCGTCGGTGGTGCCCTCTTCCATAATCAACGAGAGTAATACAACCCGCTCACCATCAAACCAGGTTTCTGGCTGGCGTGGCTCTGCTGGGCCACGCCACACGTCTGCAGCCGCCGCCAGTGGCACCTGAGAACCGTCCGGAAGCTCTATGGGTGTGGCTCGGATGGCATCAATATCCGCAAACTCCGTATTAGGAAGCACAGACAAACGGCGACCGTCCACAACCACAAAACCGCCGGGGGTGGTCTGGTTACGTTGAGCAAGGGTTTGCAGAATTCGAGCCGGCGAGATACCAAGGCGGTAAAGCGCCGCATCATCCAGAGCCAGGGTGATCTGCTCATCGGCATCCCCTTCCAGTTCAATACGGGAGACACCACCCAGATCGGACAGGTTTTCTTTGAGCCGTTCCGCCACATCCGTCAGCTCACTCACTGAAGACGCGCCGCCTATGGCAAGAACAATCGCTGGGTTATCAATCAGGCGGTCATCCAAAGCCATCTGGCCAATGTCGTCGGGGAAGTCTTGCTTTGCACGCTCCATCGCTTGGCGAACGCGGTCCCACGCGGGATCTGTATCGTAAATATCGTCGTTCAAGCGCAACCTGACAAGCGCCACACCGGTACGGGCTGTACCTTGGGAAAAGTCTATTTCCTCGACCTGCCGCAGTTCATCCGTTAGCGGCCGGAGCACCAATCGCTCTACAGCATCGGCACTGGCACCCGGATAGCTCACCGACACCAACCCGGCCCGGTACGGAAATGAGGGGTCTTCCTGGCGCGGCATAGTGCTGTATGCCGCAATACCCAGCAAACACAGCATGGTAACCACCATGCCCAACAATCGCTGATAATTGAGTAGCCGGCGCGTCATCAGCGCACCTCCACGGCATCACCGTCTGCAAGGCGCGTCATACCTGCGTAAACCACTTGATCGCCGGGTTCCAGCTCACCTGTGCGCACCACGACGCGCTCACCCACAACACGCTCAACCTGTATGGGTACTCGCCGGGCAATACCTTCACGCACGCGGAATACCGTCATGCCATCCGCGCTGCGGAGCACGGACAAAAGCGGCACAGTCATGGCTGATTCCCGGGTGGGTGTTATACCTACTTCAACTGGCTCTCCGGTATCCAGGGTATTGATCGGCAAGCTAACCAGAACCGGATGCAACTCACCCCGGATAGCGCCCGCCTGAGCAATTTCAACAACAGAGCCAAGTACCGGAGCCTCGATTCGATTCTGCACAGACCACACTGGCAATTCTTCATCCACTGCCACGTGGGCCAACAGATAAGCCGGCACCCGCACTTCCACTTCTTTACCTTCAGGTGAAGACAAGCGCATTACCGGCTGGCCCGCCGCCACAAACTCATCCCGTTCTACCAATAGCGCTTCCACACGACCGCCAAATGGCGCTCGCAAGGCGCTTTCTTCCAGCAACTGGGTAGCCTCAGCCAATGCCGCTTGAGCTGTTGCCACGCTGGCCTTCAGGGAATCCCGGCGAGCCGCAATCTGTTCAAGGTTTTGCTCGGATACCACGCCTCGTTCGTGCAGCCGGCTTGAGCGCTCCCACTCACGTTTGGCCTGTTCGTGACGGGTGTGCAACTCGTCAAGCTTGGCTTTTGCCGAATCCCGTGCAGGTTCCAGCGCCGGATTGTACACCCGTGCCAGCAAGTCGCCGGCGGCAACTGTCTGGCCCAATTCCACGGCCCGCTCCCGAAGCGTTCCGCTAACTTGAAAGGTAAGCGTTGCGCGCTGGGTTGACCGTACAATGCCGGAAAAACGCAGGGTAATTTCCTGGGCCTCGCCACCCGTGACCTCTGAAACACGCACCGAAACTGCATGCTCACCCGAGGCAGCAGGGGCATCATCGGCCATGCAACCGGATAGGAACAGGCCGCAGGCAGCAAGAAATAAAAGGGCAACAGGGGTGCGCGATGGTGTCATAAAGTATCCTTTCGTCCGTGCTCAAGTTGGTGTTGATACCGCTTCCTGCGGAAATCCGGGGGCGTTGAGCACGACATAATGTCATTCTTTGACATTATGTCAATAATCAGCTTTCATTCTCCAATTGAAAAATTAACCGCTGAAAGAGCCTGACGAGAGAGCCAGATGACTGAACCGCTGAAAACACGCCGTGAACGGGAGAAACAGGCCCGCTACGACACGATTCTGGACGCCGCTGAACGGGTCTTTTCAGAGAAGGGCTACGAACGCACCTCCATGGATGACATTGCACGCACGGCAAGCCTGAGCCGGGCTTTACTGTATGTTTACTTCAAGGATAAGGCGGCAATTCAACGGGGCATCATGCTGCGTGCAGGGCATAGTTTGTATGAACGCTTCAGAAAGGCACGGCTGACTGCCGATACGGGGCTGGCGCAAATTCGCGCTATGGGGGAATCCTATTATCGCTTCTATCTGGATGAGCCAGATTATTTCTCTGCCCTTACCAAAGCCTCCACCGCCATGGCAGAGGCAGATGAAACACAAGCCAAAGAAATGCTTTGCTCAAAGACAGAGCTGATGACGCTTATGACTGAGGCCATAGAACTGGGGCTGAAAGATGGCACCATGAGCCGTCAACGTATCCACAGCCCGGAGCAGACCGCGCTCTATCTGCGCGGGGCACTGCACGGCGCGCTTTTGCTATGCCAATCCGAAGCCAGCGAAAGTGGCGATATCTTCCCGGCCGAAAGCCTTATCCGGCACACTATGGACATGCTGACTGCTTCGATTGCCGCACCCTGACCATGCTTTTATGACCAGTGGGGGAGGCTGCTACATCTGGAAATCGTAAATAGAACCCAGCCCCAGAATTCCGGTCAGCTCATCCAGCGCTTTGCGTACTTCTTCCAGCAGCATGGGATCCGCCAGGTCATCCCTGCTTAGTTCGCTACGGTAGTGGGCTTCAACCCAGGTTGTCAGGCGCTCATACAGCGCATCAGTCAGAATCACACCCCGATGCATGGCCTTTAGTTCGTCGTCATTCAGAACCACTCGCAAACGCAGGCAAGCAGGGCCACCGCCATTGCGCATGGACTGTTTCACATCAAACACTTCCACCGCGGTAATCGGCCCGCCAGAGGCCAGCAGCTTATCCAGGTACTTGCTCACAGAGGGCACTTCCCTGCACTCACCCGGAACCGCCAGCAACATACCATCGGGCGTATTCAGCAACTGGCTGTTGAAAAGATAAGACGCGACTGCATCCGCAATCGGCACTTCCCCGCTGCTTACGCGAACGGCCTCCAGTTCAGCGCCAGTCAACCGAGCACGAATATCTGACAGCACCCGCTGTTCATCAAGAAACGCCATCTCGTGGTAGAAGAGCGTATTACCATTACCTACCGCAATAACATCGTTATGAAAGACACCCGCATCAATGGCTGCAGGGTTTTGTTGGGCAAATACCAGATGGCCATTTTTGAGGCCGTGCAGACGGGCGATTGCCTGTGAGGCTTCAAGAGTCTGCCGGGCCGGGTATTTTTTCGGAGCCGGTGCTTGCTCGTTAAATGCAATCTGGCCATACACAAACAGCTCCACCCCCGGTTCACCATACCCGCCGCAAAGCCGGGTGTGGTTGGCTGCGCCTTCATCGCCAAAGTGGCTGACTGATGGCAGCGCCGGATGATGGGCAAAGTACCCCTCGTCCGCAAAGATAGATTTGAGCATGCGGCCAGTTACCCTGTGCTCAATGGAGCGATGGAACTTGGCGCTCAAATTGGCGGGGGTGAAGTGCACCCTGTGGTCGTCTGTATCGGCACTGGGAGAAACCGTCGCTGCATTGGCTGTCCACATGGACGAAGCTGACGCCACAGCCGCCATAATCGACGGGCTGGACTTGGCTGCCTGCGCCAGAATTTGCGCATCCGTGCCGCTGAACCCGAGCGCTTTGAGAGAGGGAACATGAGGACGTTCATGGGGCGGCAATACACCCTGAACGTAGCCCCGGTCCGACAGGCGCTTCATTTTCGCCAACCCCTGAAGCGCAGCCTCCCGGGGGTTGGATACCGCATTCACATTGGACTTCGATGCCACGTTGCCCCAAGACAGGCCCGCATAATTGTGGGTTGGGCCAACCAGGCCATCAAAGTTTGCTTCTACCGCATGTTTTGCCATGTCTGGGAATTCCGTCCATTCGGATTCAGGGAATAAAGCTCAACGTTGCCAATCAGGAATCGAAGTTAAGGCCCGGCGACAAGCTTTCCGGCACCTCGCTTTTGCCCGCTTCAAGAGAGGCCATAGGCCAGGCGCAGTAATCTGCAGCGTAATAGGCGCTGGCCCGATGATTTCCGCTGGCGCCTACGCCACCAAAAGGTGCGGCACTGCTGGCGCCGGTCAAAGGGCGGTTCCAGTTAACAATGCCCGCCCTTGCCTCTTCCAGCAACCGCTCGTAGAGCTTTCTGTCGTCCGAAAGCAAGCCGGCAGAAAGCCCATAACGGGTGTTGTTAGCCAGCTCCAGGGCATCATCGAAACCCTTGTACCGATAGACGGTTAATAGCGGCCCGAAGAACTCCTCATCCGGCAGCTCCAACCCGCTTACATCCACAATGCCTGGAGAAAGAAGGCCAGTGTTTGGTTTGAGTTGTTTCATCTCCAGCATGGATATTCCACCTTTTTCGAGCATGCTGGCCTGAGCAGCCAAAAGTTTTTCTGCCGCCTGTGCAGAAATCACCGAGCCCATAAACGGTTGGGGTTTATCATCAAACTCTCCAACCTGGATACGTGCAGACACCGCCACAAGGCGATCCAGAAACTCATCGCCCTTCGTGCCCTTTGGAACCAGCAATCTGCGGGCGCAAGTGCAGCGCTGTCCAGCAGACAAAAACGCCGACTGCAGAGCGTGATGGACCGCGCCATCGATGTCCGAAATATCCTGTACAATCAGCGCGTTGTTACCACCCATTTCCAGGGCAAGAATCTTCTCCGGCTGGCCTCCAAGTTGCTCATGCAGCTTATGACCTACCGTTGAGCTACCGGTAAAGAACAAGCCGTCAATTGCAGGGTGGCCCGCAAGCGACTTGCCTGTATCCGCAGCACCCTGAACCAGGTTGATTACACCATCGGGCAAGCCAGCTTTCTCCCACAGTTTCACCGTCAACTCCGCCACGCCGGGCGTCAACTCACTGGGTTTGAATACCACCGTATTGCCCGCCAATAGCGCCGGCACAATATGGCCATTAGGAAGGTGGCCGGGAAAGTTGTAAGGGCCAAACACCGCAACCACCCCATGGGGCTTATGACGAAGCACCGCATGGCCACCCGCAACATCCGATTCGCTGTGCCCGGTGCGTTCATTATAGGCTTTCACCGAAATGCCGATCTTGCCGGCCATGGCAGCCACTTCCGTACGGGACTCCCAAAGGGGTTTACCGGTTTCCAGGCCAATCTGGTGGGCCAGCTCCTCCTTGTTTGCTTCCAGCAATTCAGCAAAAGCCTCAACAACCGAAAGGCGCTCGGCAAAGCTCTTGCGCCGCCATTTCAGGAAGGCGTCCCGCGCGCTGCGCACGGCTGCATCCACATCAGCCAGGCTGGCACCAGTACCTTCCCATACGGCCTTGCCGGTAACGGGCTGAACAGACTCGAACGCGGGGCCATGGCCCTGAAGCCAAAGCCCACCAATAAACAGTTCGCCGGTCAGGTTTGCCATATCACTCACTCTCCTGCTGCTGGAATTGTACGTTTTTAGCTCGCGGCTTTGGCCGGTGCCTGAGTCCTTTCCTTAAGGGGGGCCAGCCGAACCGGGTCGCCCGACTCTATCTGCAAGGCCTCTGCCACTTCCGGTGGAAGGCTGATTGTGTCTATACCCACGCAACTGGCGGGCACCGTAGTTACCCGAAAGTTACGGAACGAGCGATTGGAAATCATCACCCGCTTATCCGCCGGCACATCGAGATCTATGGCTTTTCGGGTCACAGAGGCATAGCGGTTGAAACTGTCCCGAACTGTGCGAATGGTGTGCACGAATGCCTCAACCACCGGGCCACCATCAAAGATGTCGACCATGCCATTAAAGTTAAACCCTTCGGCTTTCAGCATGGTAAGCGCCGGAGCCGTATTACCATGAACCATGCCGACAACCGCCCGTGCCGAATCCGGCAGCATAGGCAGGTATATAGGGTATTTGGGCATCAGCTCAGCAATAAACGCCTTATTGCCAAGCCCGGACAGCATGTCGGCTTCTATGAATTCCATATCAAAGAACTTGCTACCCAGCGCGTCCCAAAGCGGGCTCATTCCCTGCTCATCAGACACACCGCGCATTTCCGCAAATACTTTTTCAGAGAAGTGCTTTCTAAACTCATCAAGAAACATGAAGCGACAGCGGGACAGAAGCAGACCATTGCCGCCACCGTGGTAATCGCTGGATAGCAGCAAGGAACAGATCTCACTGGTGTCTGTCATGTCGTTTGACAGGTGCAGTGTTGGCGTTCGCACATGCACACCCAGCTCTTTGGAGGCGTTTACGGTAACGCTGAGCCGATAGTTATAAAACACCTCATCCAGGCCCACCCGGGCCTGAATACCGCTGATTCCTACCGCTTTGCCAGTATCCGTATCTTCCAGGGCAAACAGGTACAGGCCCGCTTCCGGTGCACAACGCTGATTGAAGGTTTCCTGTGCCTGGTTGATTTTACGCTGCAACATGTCCCGGTCGGCCGGCAACGAGGTCAGTCCCTTGCCCGCTTTCTGAGCCATGGCGTAAAGATCTTCAAGATCAGTTTGCTGAAGTGGTCGAATGACTAGCATGGCGCTACCCTCACTTCATCACCTGCAGTCTTGTCGAGTAAACCCCAGACCTTCACAGGTACCTTGAGGGTACCTTCAAGCGTGCCGGCAGCACGAGCAAGCGTACAACGGAACCCAGCGCCACCACCCGCGGCAATAAGGCAAAGATCTCCGCTCCCATCGCCAGCATCATTCACAGAGCCATGGAGGGCTTTGCGCTGACTGGTTACCAATGTGTGCAGGGCGTCGGTGCGCGCTTCCAGCACCGGCCCACCATCGAAAATGTCCAGATAGCAACCCGCCTGAAAACCTTCTCTCTGCAACAACTCAAGGTTTGGCACAGTCAGTTCGTGAGGCTGCCCTAACGCCTCCTGCGCCGCTTCGGAAAGCAAAGTGACGTACACAGGGTGCGGCGGCATAAGCTCCGCAATAAAGGTTTTACTGAGCGCGCCCGAGTGCTGGTCAGCTGTTTCAAAATCCATATTAAAAAAGTGACGCCCCAAACTGTCCCAGAAGGGCACACTGCCATCCTCGTGCTGCACGCCCTGAATTTCCACAGCAACCCGCTGGGTAAACCAGTCGCGATGCTCGGCGATGAACAGGATTCGGGCTCGGGACAAGAGCTCAAAGGCTTCCGTGTTGCGCAACTCAGGCGTGATGGAAAACGAGCAAAGCAATGTGTGATCGGTCAGACCGTGACTCGGGTAGAGAACGTCTACGCGGCTTGATATGCCTAGCTCGTGGGAGGCATGAATCAATGCATCCCGGCGGTAGTTATAAAACGGCTGACCATTACCTGCACGAGCATCAATACCCGCCGTGCCATGGATCCTGCCTGTGGCGGTATCCTCCAGAACGAAAAGAAACCGTGGCAACGGGCCGCCAGAGATTGTTTTACCGGCGAGAGAAGTTAGCGAGTGTTTTATTTTTTCGGCAAGCGCGTCACGCTGCCGGGGCAGCGTGGATGAGAGACGGGCGGTTTCTGAACCCGCCGCGCCGGCTATCTCCAGTATCTGGTTCACGTCATCGGGTAGTGCCGGACGTACCAACCACATAAAAGCTCCTAGGCAGTCAGTTTCTTCACCGCTGCTTCAAAGCGCTCAAGCGCTTCATCAATATCGGTATCCGGAATGATCAGCGAAGGTGCCAATCGAATAACATCGGCGCCAGCAATCAACACCATCACACCTTCATCCAGGCCGGCGTTGAGAAATTCCTTCGCCTTTCCTTTCCATTTTTCGGTCAGCACACAACCCAGCAAAAGCCCGGCACCGCGAACCTCACTGAAGAGTTCATAGCGCTCACCAATATCCATCATGCCTTTACGCAGGTGCTCAGAACGGGCCTTGACACCCTTGAGGATCTCGGGCTGGCTTACGGTATCGATAACCTTTTGGGCAACCGCGCAAGCCAGGGCATTGCCACCATAGGTGCTGCCATGGGTGCCTACGCCAAGACTGGCTGCAACTTTTGCAGTGGTCAGCATGGCGGCTACCGGGAAACCACCGCCCAAGCCTTTGGCGCTGGTAAGAATGTCTGGTACTACACCATACATCTCGTATGCATACAGATGACCTGTACGGCCCACCCCGGACTGCACCTCATCAAAAATCAGCAAAGCGCTGTTGTCATCACAGAGCTTGCGCAGGCCTTCCAGGAATTCAGGGTCGGCTGGAACCACTCCGCTCTCACCCTGAATTGGTTCCACAACCACCGCACAGGTCTTTGCCTTGGAGATCAGTTTCTTGACGGATTCCAGATCGTTAAAGTCTGCGTGGTGGATGCCGCCCGGCGCAGGCTCAAATCCCTCCAGATACTTTGCCTGCCCGCCCACACTCACGGTGAATAAGGTACGGCCGTGGAAGGCGTTCTTGAAAGAGATAATTTCGTGTTTCTCAGGGCCTGTGTGCTCCCAGCCATAACGACGTGCCAGCTTGAACGCCGCCTCGTTGGCTTCACCACCGGAGTTGGCAAAGAACACCCGCTCAGCAAATGTGAGATCGCACAGAGTTTTAGCCAAACGCAAAGCAGGCTCGTTGGTCATCACGTTAGAGAGGTGCCAGATTTTCTCCGCCTGCTCCACCAGGGCACCCACCAGCCCTGGGTGCGAATGCCCGAGACAACTCACGGCAATACCACCCTGAAGATCTATAAACTCGCGGCCATCCTGATCCCAAATTCGGGAACCCTCGCCTCGCACGGGAATAATAGAGCCCGGTGCGTAGTTGGGTACCATAACTTCATCAAACAGTTCGCGGCTGACAGGTTCTTTGTTCATAGATCTCTCTCGGAAAAGCAGTTAAGCCTATAAAAATAGTAGAGTTGCCGGCGTAGGCAAGTAAGTAGGTGTGCGGATCAGTCACTTATACTACGCCACTTAATGCTTCAGCACATCTGGTGCTATTGCCCCCTTAAAACTCCGTCACACCAATGCAGCACTGCTGCCTCGGAGAACGGCAAGTCAACCGCGGTTTCACCACCAAAATCATGCCACTGAGAAAGGAACTTTCGCTTCACCACCGTTAAAACCGGAATGCCGGCAGCAAGTAGCTGAACAAATTCCGCGCGGAACCCATTGCCGCCGATTTCCTGCTGGCCGAACCGGTTAACAACCGCCAGCTTGGGTGGCTGCTCTAGCAATCCGCGTATCACGCTCGTTGCATCTGCCAACCCACGGGGATCGAGGCAACAGGATTGCGATTCTTTTCCAAGGTTCTGGGCAATGGAATACTCCTGACCCGTTTCCAGATCCTGTAGCGCCATGGGTTCTCGCCGTAACCCATGCTCATTCAACACCATGGATAAGCCAGCCACTCGATCGCCTCGCTGGTTCAGGGTTGCTGCCACCTTATGCAACAACTGATCCACTGCCTGCTCATCGTTGTCGTAGATTATTGCCGCGAAATTCAGCTGTGTGCTCATACGTGTGTTACCTGCTGACTAAGTAAGACAAGCCTAGCGGGTTTGAAAATACGCTCATTGCTCTGGATCAGTAACTCCGGACTGCTTTGCTCCATACCAAAACGCAAAAGGCGGGCCTGTTAAGCCCGCCTTTTGCTGCCCCCAAATTTCATAGACTGGAAGCCTGTCTGGCTAGTTTCACAGCAAAAGGGAGCGAATATCCCCAAGCAGCTCACCAAGCAATGAGGTAAAGCGCGCTGCATCAGCCCCGTTCACCGCTCGGTGATCGTAAGACAACGACAGCGGTAGCATCAGCCTCGGCTGAAACTCGCTTCCATCCCATACAGGCTTCATTGCAGCCCGGGACACCCCAAGAATCGCCACCTCCGGCGTATTCACAATTGGCGTGAAAGCCGTACCACCGATTCCACCCAAGCTTGTAATGGTGAAACAAGCGCCCTGCATCTCTGCAGGCTTTAACTTCCTGTCACGGGCTTTCTGGGCAAGCTCGGCACTTTCTGCCGCCAACTCCCAAAGGCCTTTCTGATCGACATCGCGAATCACCGGAACCATCAGCCCGTTGGGCGTATCCACAGCAATACCAATATGAATGTATTGCTTGCGAACCACCTCTTTGCGCTCCAAATCCAGAGACACGTTGAATTGCGGCAGCTCCGCCAATGCCGTTGCACAGGCCTTGAGAATAAACGGCAACGGCGTCATCTTCACGCCCCTCTTTTCACCAGCCGCTTTCTGGGATTTTCGGAATGCCTCCATATCGGAGATATCCGCATCCTCAAACTGGGTGACGTGGGGCACGTTCAGCCAACTGCGCTGCATGTTGCTGGCCGTCACCGCCATCATCCGTGACATGGGCTCTCGCTCAATATCACCGAATTGGCTGAAATCTGGCAGCTTCACACCTGGTATTCCAGACCCCGTACCAGCGCCCGAACTTCCTTGCTGAGTCTGTTGCAGCTGACTTTTCACATAATCGTTCACATCGTCTTTCAGAATCCGGCTTTTCGGGCCAGACCCTTTGATGCGAGTCATATCTGCACCCAGCTCGCGAGCCAGTTTGCGCACGGCCGGGCCAGCATGAACTCTGGAACCCGGCGAAGGCGGCTCGTAGGTTGAGCTCTGGGGCTGTGCCTCGGGCTCCTTCGACGGCTTATCATCGGCTTCAGGTTCAGGCTTTGCTTCCTGGCCCGAGTCGGCAGCCGTCTCGCCCTGATCGTCATCGTCCTCGTCGCTATCGTCGGCGACCGTCATTTCCAGGAGCTTGTCGCCTTCAGACAACTTGTCTCCTTCACTCACCAGAACCTTCACCACCTTACCGGCGTATGGAGACGGTATATCCATGGATGCCTTATCGGATTCAACCGTTACCAAAGACGCATCTACCTCAATGGTGTCGCCTTCAGATATGTTGACCTCGATAACCGGCACGTCTTCCATACCATCCAGAGGCGGAACCAACACCGTTTCCGTGCGGGAGCCGCCTGACTTTTTCTTCGGTTCTGGCTTGGGTTTTTCGGGCTCGGGCTTTCCATCCGAATCAGCACTGGACTCACTTTCTGCTTTCGCTTCCGGCTCATCGTCAGTTCCGCCAGAAGCTCCGCCAGCGTCCATCATTGCCACCACGTCGCCTTCTTTCACCTTGTCCCCAACCTTCACGGAAAGCTTGGTGATTTTACCGGCACCAGGGGATGGCAAATCTACAGAGGCCTTATCGGTTTCAACAGTCAGAATGGAGTCCTCTGCCTCAACCGAGTCGCCAACACTGACCAGAATCTCGATTATCTCAACTTCATCTGCCCCGCCAAGATCGGGAACCTTGATTTCCTGTTCGCTCATGACGGTCTCCTTAGCAGTGCGCCGGGTTCGTTTTATTACGATCGATACCGTACTTGCGCATGGCTTCAAGAACCTGCTCCTGCTTCACCTCGCCATCTTTGGCCAAGGCCGACAGAGCAGCTACCGTTACGTAATAACGATCCACCTCGAAGAAGCTTCTCAGCTTCTCGCGAGTGTCACTGCGACCAAAACCATCGGTACCCAGTGTCAGGAATGTTTTGGGGATGAACGCACGCAGTTGCTCGGAGTGCAGCTTGACGTAATCTGTCGACGATACGACAGGGCCTGTCTGCTTCTCCAGGCACTGAGTGACGTGAGCCTTACGAACCTTGTCATCCGGATGCAGCAGGTTCCAACGTTCAACGTGCTGACCGTCTCGGGCAAGTTCGTTAAAGCTGGTGACGCTCCAGACATCGGAGGCTATACCCCAGTCGTCTTTCAGCATCTGAGCCGCTGCCCGCACTTCGTTGAGAATGGCTCCGGCACCCAGTAGCTGTACACGCAGCTTTTTCTTGCCACCTTTTACTTCGACGGATTCGAACTTGTACATGCCTTTGATAATGTCGTCTTCCACGCCCTTGGGCATGGCCGGCTGCTCATAGTTCTCGTTTTCCATGGTGATGTAGTAGAAAACGTTTTTATTCTCTTCAAACATTTCCTTCATGCCGTGGTGAATCACTACGGCCATCTCATATCCGAATGCCGGATCGTACGCTTTACAGTTGGGAATGGTGTTTGCCAGCACATGGCTGTGACCATCCTGGTGCTGCAAGCCTTCACCATTCAGCGTAGTGCGCCCGGCAGTGCCTCCAATAAGGAAACCACGCGCCTGCATGTCGCCGGATGCCCAAGCCAGATCGCCCACGCGCTGGAAGCCAAACATGGAGTAGAACGCGTAGAACGGAATCAGCGGGAAGTTGTTGTTGCTATAAGATGTCGCAGCCGCCATCCACGCGGCCATAGCACCACCTTCGTTAATACCTTCCTGCAGAATCTGTCCTTTCTTGTCCTCCCGGTAATACATGATCTGTTCACGATCCTGGGGTACATACTTTTGCCCCTCAGACGTGTAGATCCCCAGCTGACGGAACATACCTTCCATACCGAAGGTACGAGCCTCATCCGGCACGATTGGCACTATCCGCTTGCCAATACGCTTATCTTTAACGAGCGCTCCCAGCAGGCGCACAAACGCCATGGTTGTGGAGATTTCACGGCCACTAGAACCTTCCAGAACCTGTTTGAAAATATCCAGATCAGGAATCTGAAGAGGCTGACAATCCTTGCGGCGACGGGGATAAAAGCCACCCAACTCCTGCCTGCGCTTGTTCATGTACACCAGCTCGGGGCTGTCTGGCGCTGGCCGGTAATAGGGTACGTCTTCCAGCTCTTCATCTTTCAGCGGAATTGCAAAGCGATCGCGGAATGACTTGAGGGTTTCAATATCCAGCTTCTTCAGTGAGTGGGCCGTGTTCTGAGACTCGCCCGCCGCACCAAAACCATAACCTTTAATCGTGTGCGCAAGAATAACCGTCGGCTTGCCGTTCGCCTCGGTCATAGCCTTCTGATAAGCGGCGTACACTTTGTAGGGGTCGTGACCACCCCGATTGAGCTTGTTGATATCTTCGTCGGTCCAGTCTTCTACCAGCTTGGCCAACTGCGGGTACTTGCCAAAGAAGTGTTTGCGGGTATGGGATGGACCGTTATGGGTAAAGTTCTGCAGGTCACCATCGCAAATCTCGTCCATGGCCCGCTGCATAACGCCGTGTTCATCCAGGTCGAACAGGGTGTCCCAAACCCGACCCCAAACCACCTTGATCACGTTCCAGCCAGCTCCCCGGAAGGTGCCTTCAAGCTCTTGAATAATCTTACCGTTACCACGCACCGGACCATCCAGGCGTTGCAGGTTACAGTTCACCACAAACACCAGGTTGTCGAGATTTTCCCGACCGGCTTTTGAGATACACCCCAGGGTTTCCGGCTCGTCGGTCTCACCATCACCCACAAAGCACCAAACCTTGCGATTGCCCATTTCAACGAGTTCGCGGCTATCCAGGTACTTCATCACGTGGGCCTGATAAATGGCCTGAATCGGCCCAAGCCCCATAGATACGGTGGGGAACTGCCAGTAATCCGGCATTAGCCAGGGGTGCGGATACGAGGAGAGGCCGTCTCCATCCACTTCCTCGCGATATTTATCAAGCTGGGCTTCTGTAAACCGTCCTTCCAGAAAAGACCGAGCGTAGTTGCCCGGCGAGGCGTGACCCTGAAAATAGATCAAGTCGGACTCACGCTTTTCATCACCACCATGGAAAAAGTAGTTAAAGCCAACGTCGTAGAGCGTGGCTGCAGATGAGAAGGTCGATATATGGCCGCCCAGATCGCCCGGCCGCTTGTTGGCACGCACAACCATGGCCATGGCGTTCCAGCGGATCAGTGACCGAATCCGGCGCTCCATAAACAGGTCGCCCGGCATCCGCGCTTCCTGGGTTGCCGGAATAGTATTTCGGAACGGTGTAGTAATTGAATACGGCAGCTCGGTGCCGTCACGGCTGGCACGCTCAGAAAGGCGCTCCAGAATGTACTTAACCCGCTCTATGCCTTCGTTCTCCATGAGCGACTCAAGTGCATCAAGCCATTCGCTCGTTTCTATGGGATCATCATCCTGGTACATCAAACCTCCCCCTTCGCATCCAAAAGTGCTGCAAGTGCCAGGCGTGGCACCCGCGCATGCGGTATCAAGTTAACTGCAACAACGGCAACGTTTTCGTTATGTATTTTTTTCCGGTAGACATACCGGTCAAGGTTACTAACTGCGTCCATCAAGCATAGAACAGCTTTTCTGTTTTTACTGCCCGTCCCTGCCGGATGATCAGACTGTGGCGCCAAACCAGCCAGGTATCATTCGGTCAGTACTCAAAATCCGTAGTATTTTTACTACGCATTTACGGTAAAAACCAACAAAAAGGCGAAACCTACGCGCCAAACACAATCACAATTACGATTAGTTACGCAATAATGCCCTTTTTAAGAGCACCAAACAACCAGACTCAGACCAACGTCTTAGTCGCGATAACACCCAAGCTTTCATTACCACGCTAAACGATCTTGACACTCAAGCCTGCCGCGAAACCATATTTTTATGTATACATTTCAATTTGTTACGGTCACAAAAACAAAATAACCGAATTTTCTTCTGCGCATTTTTAATTAGACCTGAAACTAAACAATAATTTATGTATACTCGCCTGCCCATTTTTTGACCACCGGAGCGGCGTTTATTTTGCGCTCCTGACATTTCATACCTTTAATTACTGAGGGCGAACCATGAACTCAATCGTCACTTTTCCAAACCGGATTCCTACAACAGAATTCGAGGAACGACGCTTCAAGGTTTATACAGACCGCCAACTAGACAAAATCGAGATCATCCAGAATCTTCCGGAAGAGACCCTGTTTGAAATGAAGGTAGTAGCCAGCGTGCTGCCCTTCCGTGTGAACGAGTACGTGATCAACGAACTGATTAACTGGGACAAGGTACCCAACGACCCCATTTATCAGTTGGTGTTCCCGCAAAAAGGCATGCTGAAAGACGAGCACTTTGACCGCATGGCCAAGCTGCACCGGGAAGGCGCGGAGAAGAAAGAGATTCAAGCGGTAGCAAAAGAGATCCGTGACGACCTGAACCCGCACCCAGCCGGCCAAATGGAAATGAACATGCCGGAGCTGGAAGGCGAAGTGCTCGACGGGGTGCAGCACAAATATCGCGAAACCGTGCTCTTCTTCCCGGCCCAGGGCCAGACCTGCCACTCTTATTGCACCTTCTGCTTCCGCTGGGCGCAGTTTGTGGGCGACAAAGACCTGAAGATGTCCAGCACCGAGGCTGAAAAGCTGCACGGCTACCTGCAGGAGCACACAGAAGTAACCGACCTGCTGGTAACCGGTGGCGACCCCATGGTGATGAAGACCAAGAGCCTGGCCCAGTACCTTGAACCTCTGTTACAGCCAGAGTTTGACCACATCCAGACCATTCGCATTGGCACCAAGGCTTTAACCTTCTGGCCGTACCGCTTTGTGACTGATAAAGATGCTGACGAGCTAATTGAGTTGTTCGCCAAACTGGTAGATGCCGGTAAGCACATTGCGATCATGGCCCACTACAACCACTGGCAAGAAATCACCACCGACATCGCCGAAGAAGCCATCCGTCGCATTCGCGCCACCGGTGCTGAAATTCGCGCACAAGGGCCGCTGATCAAGCACGTTAACGACAATGCAGATGACTGGGCCAAGCTCTGGAAGAAAGAAGTTCAGCTGGGCATCATCCCCTACTACATGTTTGTAGAGCGGGATACCGGCGCCAAGAACTACTTTGAAGTGCCGCTAGCCGAAGCCTTCCAGATTTACCGCGAGGCCATGAAAAAAGTCAGCGGCCTGGCCCGCACTGCTCGCGGACCTAGCATGAGTGCAGGGCCCGGCAAGGTAGAAGTTCAGGGCATTGCAGAAGTCGCCGGTGAGAAAGTCTTTGTGCTGCGCTTCCTGCAGGGCCGTAACCCGGACTGGGTACAGCGCCCGTTCTTTGCCAAGTACAGCGAAACAGCTACCTGGCTGCATGAGCTGGAGCCGGCATTCGGGGAGGAGAAGTTCTTCTTTGAGGATGAGTTTGAGGAAATGAAGAAAGGGAATGGCTAAGAGGCCGTGACCTGATAAGAGATGGAGAAAAGGGCCAGATGAAGGGATTCATCTGGCCCTTTTTCTTGGCCCCCAGCTCTCCAGCCACTCATTTCAAAGGATTGCGGTTCATGCAGAATCTGCAACCTGCATCCAAATTGCACCCAACACCGTAAGGTCTATCATTAACTAAAACCATCTAAGAACCTACCTGCGGGAGCCAAACATGCAAGCCTCCGGAAAACCCTGGCTCACCAACAAAGTTTGGCTCGCCCTGCCCATCATTCTGTTACTCCTGCTTGCCCGCTGCAGCAGCGACAACAACGACGAAACCGAAGCGGCCAGCCAACAGAACCAACCCATTGACCAGAGCAGTGATGAGCCACAAGCCAGCGCCGCACTGGTATCATCGAGCAATAAACGCTTTACCTCCAGTCAGATCAAAGCCGCCATGCGTGAACACATCGCCAAACGCACAGCGCTCGGCAACCCCGGTGTTTTCGAAATTACCGACCCGCGCACCAGCCAAAACCTGGAACTGCAGTTTCAGGTCATCCACGACCCGGTTCGAGTGATCGACGGCAAGTTCTATTTCGCCTGCACCAATTTCGCTGCTATCAACGACCCGGACAAAACCTATGACCTGGATTTCTGGCTGCAGGAGCTGGATGGTGAACTGGTGGTCTACGAAGAAAACGTCCACAAGCTACCCATACGATCAGACAATCAATGGGTACAAGAGCCGCGATACAACTTTGTGAATGACCGGATCAACCTTCTCCGGTAGGCAGGCGCGTAGCTATGGATGACGCAAAGCTGATTATCTTCCTGCTGGGTTTCGCTCTTCTCTACGGCGTGGAAACCCTGTTTTCAGCTCGTCCCTGGAAAGAAGCGCGGGGCAAGCGCCTGCGCACTCACCTGTCCATGGCTATTTTCAATACGGTACTGCTCAAACTGATCATTCTGGCGCCGTTTCTATACTGGACTGAATGGGTTGTGGAACAGGGATGGGGTCTGGCACCCATGCTTGGTTATAGCGGGCTCGGTGGCATTCTTGCCACCATTATTGTGCTGGATATGCTGGACTACTGGTGGCACCGGTTTAATCACAGGCTGGGCCTGCTTTGGCGGTTCCACAAGGTTCACCATGTGGACACCCACGTGGACATAACCACAGCGCTGAGATTTCACCCGGGGGAGCTCTTCATTTCTTTCTTCGTGAAGCTAACCTGGATTGCGCTTTGGGGGCCATCCCTTGCGGGCTTTATTGCATTCGAAATTGCGGTAAGCCTTGCCAGCCAGTTTCATCACTCCAACATTGATCTACCAGAGCGCTGGGAGCGCAGGCTAAGGAAATTCATCGTCACGCCCCGATTTCATGCCAGCCATCACACTGTGGCCCGGCGCACAGGCGATGCCAATTTTGCCACTATCTTTATTGTTTGGGATCGCCTGTTTGGCACCTACGCCGAACCCGACGAACAGGAGATGACACATCTGGGCTTGCCAGAAGGTCGCGACGACTATTTATCCTTCAGCACCTGGCTAACGGAACCATTCCGACCACGGAATCAGGCGCCGGAAAATCCACCCTAGGGCATTGCCCGTATATCAAGTTGCACTTATAAATAAGTGGCAATGACATCAAAAAGGAGAAATAAAATGAAAATGCTCCAATCAATTACCTACCTGCTATTCCTGCTGGCCGCCTTCGCATTCGGCGGCGTTGCCGTGGCTCAAGACGAGCATGGTGGAACCGCTGTTGAAGAGAGTAGTGGTGATGAGCATGCAGGAGAAGCAGCCGATTCTGACGAGGATTCAAAGAAAGAAGAGGAAGAAGATGAGCATGCCGGGGAAGAGGCTGACTCTGACGAACATGCGGGGGATGACGCTTAAAGCCCGTTCTTTGAGCCGATCCATCAGTGTGTACCCCAGGGAGCAAGGTTTCACTCACTCCCTGGGATATTTCTGATTAGCGCCTGATTTTCTTATCCAGACTCGCCAACTTGGCCGCGCTGAACACATACATAGACGCAACCTCAACCGCGCCATCATCCCAAGCTGTCAGGGGTGCAAGAGATTTTTGTCCTGACTGAATGCTATCCGGGAACCCATCAGCCCCTTCAACATCAACCGACCAGAGGATCTCAAAGGTGTCTGGGTCACGACGTTGCAATGCAGATGCTGTAACCACCAGCAAGCGGCCTTGTGCATCGATAGCCACATCATAGATATCGGCACGAACATCTTCGGCATAGCGCCAGCGCTTATCAATCAGCGCCTCTACATTGCCACTGCCGGTATCCACGCGATAAACGCTGTAACGGGACATTCTTTCTGCATTTAGTAAGATATTATCGTGCACACTGAAATAGAGCTGATCCCCTACTTTACGGAACAGGCTGGAGGCCACAATTTCGTTGGCATCGCGCAAAACACCAATCTGCCTCGTCCATTGAACGCCACATGTTTGATTCATTTTGCTGATCACGCCCGCATTTCCACTGAAGCTGAAAGCATAGATAAAGCCATCATCGCCCAGAATGACCGTGCCATCGTCTTTTGCAGAGGCGACTCTCTCCCACCAATTCGAGCCAGAGTAGTTCAACGGCATGTAACGCATATCATTCAGGTTGCCCAAACGGGCAGAACAGATCTCAGTGCCAGCTCCATCCTTTAATGTCAGCTTGCCTTTTGCAGCATTAAATATAAGGTCTGCCGTTAAGTGACTGACTGATTTCCGCCCTATTGCCCCGTTATCATAACTGGACGATGCTAACTGAAACCCGGATGCGTCAGCGGCATAGACTTTGACGCCACCGGTGGTGAGTGTATAGCCATCACTAACGCCGTCATACCGAATACGCTGCGCTCCCTCGACACCACTGTAGGGTTTCTGAACGGCACTGCTCCAAATGCTTCTATTGACGTTGGCATCTGAAAGATCGATGTCTGAAACCCTTACTTGATCCACACGCTCACCAGCGGCATTCACCCGCCCCAGGTAGAGTCCATTCTCACTGGCACCCGCACCGCTTGCGCTGTACATATAAAACTCAGGGTCACCGGCCTGTTTATCAAATAGCCATTCAATGGTGGTGCCTTCAGCGAACTGATTATTCAATATCTGGTCTTTATCGAGCTTGTCCGGAAATGCGGCAACCTGATTGTCAGAGCCTGGTGTAATTCGTGGACCATCGCTCAACGGCATACCGATTATTTTGTAGGTACCAGAACTACCGCCACTATAATTCGATGCGGTATACGTGCCAGCGCCTGCACTTTTTGGCGTCAACACAAAGGTATCTACAACCTGACTGCCGGCATAATCCAGAACAATTTTATAGTTTGAGCCGCCCGAGCGCTGCCAGTTATAGCTGTCAAAATCGTCTGCATCGAATACCTTCTTGTCACGGGTGTTAAAGCCAGCAGGGGCATAACCTGATGGATCGGAAGAGGAAGGCTTCATAAACAAAATGATTTGCCCGACATTCGTCCCCGTGCCGGTCGCTGACTGAACAGTCATTTCAATCTGCAGATTTTCAGGGGACGCAGGCCAAGTGTAGCCGGCAGAGCTTGAACTGCCCCCACCTGCGCTATCACCATCACCACCACCGCCACAGGCGGTTAGCGCAAAACTGCACACTACAACAGGAAGAAACGAGCGGGGTTTATTCGCAAAGGGGAAGTTGGTCACTGGTCGTAACTCCGAATAGGCAACAGCAACTTCAAAGGTGCGCAGGACTACCCTTTGAAACAAAAGCTGCGAACAGCTTTGCTTGCAAACAACTCTGCGTGCCGGTGCGATAAAAAGGAAAACAGCGCCAGCTTACGCAATGCCCGCAACAGCCCACCACCCCCATATAAGGGTAATCTTAGGTGCCCTAAATCAACAGCGCCGGAGAAGCCGTGCTGGTGGCCGGGCCTGAACTGACGGGCCAAACTGTCATTTAATGTGAAACTTTACTTCTTTCTGTATCGATCACTCGCTATCCCGAATAGCCACGACTGCCCATCCGTGTGGGCCGGCCCCGGTTTTCCCGGAGCTACTCGGCAAGTGCTGCATTGTGAGCACCCCTAAATAGGGGCATGCACGAGAAAAGGCACGTGCTAATTTCTTCGGCGTAAACACTGTCGGTTCAAAAGGAGTTTCCAGTGAAAAAAATAAAACACATAGCTATCGCGGGCGCACTATCCTCCACACTATTAATTACTGGCTGTGGTGGATCATCCAGTGGCGATGACACTGCAACTAACTCCCGAGCCATCTCGGGCACCGCAACAGCACCGGTAGGCGCAGTTGCGTATTTTGAGGAGCAAAGCGCTTTTGAAGTGGCGCTAAACTTTTTCATATCGCCACTGGCAGCCGCCATCACAGGACTTGATCCGGTCAGCGGAGCAACAGTCGAACTTATTCGGGTCGACAATAGCGGAGCCCAAGTCGGGGATGTGCTGGCGACAACGGCAACCTCTATCACCGGAGACTACACCCTTACCCTTCCTGAAGGGGTCAATCTTGCTGGCAACCTGGTTGTGAGAATAAGCGGCAGCAATAGCGCCCTCCGCGCCCAAGTGGTGGAAAGGAATGTGGATATTTCACCCGTGTCTGAATTCGTGCTGCGCAAGTTTGTTAATCAAGGTGTTGCGCTTGACCAACTGGTGGTATCCGACATTGTTAAGCTTTCTGGTCGCGTAGAAGAGTTCGATATCACTTTATCTGGCGCAGCCAATCTGGATGCCGCCTACGCCGCTTTAGAAAATGAAATCGGTGATTTCGTTGAAAATGAAGTGGCGGTGTCTACAGCTCCCGCAGGCAACGCAGCCAGCATTGTAGGAGATTACCGCAACGCCGCTTTTTCTTTCGGGCTAAGCGACGGTGAGGGTACTGGGTACGGCTCCTTTGCAATGGACGTATGGACTGGCGACTTTACGTTTGCAGACAACGGGGGCAACAACGTTTCACTCACAGTGCTGAACGAGGGGGGCGCTTTTGGTGACCTACGTGGTACAGCGGTAAACCAGGGCAGCGTTTATTATGAGAGCGAGACAGAAAACAACATAAACGAAACATTCCCGGGAACACTCACTGCAAACGGTATTCTCAGCGTATCCGGCGCCTTCGAAGAGAGCATCGATGGCGACTTTGGCTGGCGCTACCCTCCGATGACCTACAACTTTTCAAAGGTTCAAAACTCGGGACTGTTTTTTCTGCTGACCAACGAAGCATCGGTACGCTATAGCACCAAGGATACCAATGGTGATGGTATAAAAGATGCTCTCGACCCAAGCCAAAAAAGTGGCGACGAAATCTTCCGGTATATCGAGATGTTCAGCCGCCAGCCAACGGCATTCAGTGATACTGATCTAACGGGCAAGTTCGGTCGCGTTTACATTGAATCCGGCATGTCCAACGGTCATATTGAACTGCTCACAGAAACCAACACCCTAACGTTTGCCGGGGATGGCACATTCACTTACGGCGCTTCAACCGGGCACCGGGTCTCGCTCTCCAGTACTTCGACTTACGAAGTACCTCAGCCCGAGCCAGAACAAACAGGTCTGCCGATAACGATTACTGCTGAAGGGGATATCACGTTTGCAGGGCTCAGTGATGACGTGCCCGCGCAACCCCAGCCGGCCGATGGGTTCATCAACGATACCTTTGACTTTATGGCCTTCACAAATGCAGAGGGCACCGTTGGGCAAGACGCATACTTCGGTCAGACGCTCCTAATGAAGCTTCCAACCACCTCGCCCGCTGTAACTAACAATAAATACCGGATGCTACTGCTAGCCATGCAAATGAGTGACGGCGGCGAAATGGTGCTGTCTTCAAGCCAGTTCAACACCTACGTCAACATGGCTTCCGAAACAGAAGGGACCGTTGACGGTACTTTTTTTGAAGTGGTCAAACCGAACCTTGGCGGTGAAATCCTGCTTGAAACCTATACTGAGTCAGCCACAGACCTAACTGCCAGCATTGACAATGACGGTGGTACGACACTGACAGTGGCCGACGCTGAAGGCACCACTTCCATGGACGGCTTCTTCAACGAAGGCGCAACCCTTGGCATCTTCACGCTCCGCTATGCTGACACTGGAAATGATCCTGACGAACTCGGCATCGTTATTCTGGTGAAGACCGACAATTGATACCCTGAACCGCAGGGCGCATCTATAACCGGGGCGCCCTGCCCTTCCCCTTACCAACCAGGGACCTAGCGCAACAACGCAGAAAGAACCGTGCTGATCAACTGCCCCTGCCGGCTCTGTCCGGTTTTATGGAAAATCTGTTTCAGGTAACTGCGGATCGTCGCCTCACTTTTATGCCGTTTTGCGGCAATATCTTTCAGGCTGAGCCCCGTAACAAGATCCTCGCAAACCTCCGCTTCCACTGGCGAAAGCAAAAAATACTCAGCAATCTCTGCAGCGCTGGGAAACACTCTTGATTCCGAGTTAATTACCGTTATCAACACGCCACCCGTAAGCAACTCGTTATGCCCAAGTGGCCTGAAGGTCATTGCAAGCGGTGCTTCTAACTCACGGCCAACTATCAGGGTTTCAGGGCGCACCGGCTCTTCGCCCGTAGCCGCATCAGACACACTCGTAATCGCGCGAAAGAAGGCTTTCTGAACAACTTCTGATTGGAAGCAAAAGCGCTGATTCCGGATAGCAAGACACGGCTCGCGCTCCATAAGCTCATCACCGCGCAGGTTCGCAAGCACCACCAACCCTTGATTATTAAGAACAAACGCGGCTTCGGAAATCAGTTCCACTATTGCTGAAAGTGACTGTTCTGCGCTTGGATGCTGATGAAAGGTCTGCGCAAGGCCAATTGTTTGCCGAACAAAAGGCACAAGACGATTCAATGCTGCAAGCTCCCTCTGCTCATAGGGTCCTTGGGCAACAGTGCGTTGAACAGTAAGCAATACGATATGGGTGTCTGATGCATCAACCACCAGCCATGCAGAGTCGAGCATGCTGTGGTCTGCCTCCCACCGGTCATAGTCATCACCCGGAGCGCCATGCTCGACTAATGGAAGAGCCGAATGAAATTCCCCTGGCGGCTGCGTGACGGCATGATTAGTCACCGCATCGTGCGCAATCATGTTGTTATCCAAATACCAGGCTAGAAACTCGTCGGGAAGACCGGCATGCCAAATATGCTCTATTGCTCTGGGCGCTTTGCGAATGAAGGAGAGCTGAGCAGCGCAACCATTAATGGCGGTCGTCAGCATAGCTAAAAAGTCGTGGAAGCCTGATTGGTTCTGCAAAGACTCATACAAACACCGAATCAGCTCAGACTCCTCTGGTAGAACTTCCTGGTGGCTAAATGTCCCGTGAAGTGACTGAGACTCCATCGGCTCTCCCATTTGTTTGATTTTTATTGGAGCGAGTTACTTGCTTCCGCTAACCAAACTATAGAAGAAACTCAACAATATGTAGAGGAAAACGGGCCATCCCCATGATGGATAGCCCGCTAAAGGATGGAATCAGTGCATCAGTGTATAAAGCTTACGCCGGTAGGTCCGCACATCCGGGTTGCCATTTCCCAGCTTTTCAAACAGCTCAACCAGGGTTGTTTTGGCCACCTCGTCTTTGTATTTACTATCCACCTGCATAAGCTTGATGAGCAGTTCCATCGCTTCCGCATTTTTTTCCTGCAGTACATGGTGAAGCGCCAACAGGTGCAACGCATCAGGATCTTTCGGATCCTGCTCCAGCGCCATTTCCAGATCCTTCACTGGCGGTAGCTCCGCAGACTGTCTCAGGAACTTGATTCTGGCCGCCAGCTGCTTTGCCTGGTGCTGAAGTTTTTCTTCAGGCGGAAGGCTTTCGAGTACCTGCTCAGCGGTTTCGATATCACCGCTTTCGGCTTTCAGCTGGGCAAGGTCGATCAGCACTTTCAGGTTTTCGGGGTCTTTCTGGTTCATTTCAGAAAGGATTTCCATGGCGCCGTCGACATCGCCTTCACCCCATAACCGATGGGCTTTCTCGTATGGGTCCTCATCGGGAAGTTCAATGTGCTTTTCAAGCACCTTGCGGATTTCACTCTCGGGCAAAGCTCCGTTAAACCCGTCAACTGCCTGCCCATCTTTGACCAGAATAATCGTTGGCAAGCTCCGCACACCCAAGCTGGAGGTGAGCTGCTCCTGTTGGTCCGCGTTCACTTTCGCCAGCCGAAAAGCGCCTTGGTACTCATTAGCCAGTTTTTCCAGTAAGGGCATTAGCTGCTTACAGGGCGCACACCATTCGGCCCAAACATCTACAAGCACAGGGGTGGTTGAGGAAGCCTCCATAACCTCCTGCTGAAAATTTTCCATAGTGGCTTCAAAAATATGGGGAGAGCTGCTCATGTAGGGCACCTGAAATGTTCGTATATTGGTTAAAGCGTAGATGGGGCTACAGGACCGGAATTCAAGAGTGGCAGACCACGGCTCGAGTGCCCCTGAGCTTGAAAATACAACTTTAGGCTCTAGTTAGTGACTAGACACTCCTCATATCAGGAAGCACTAGCAGCATGAATCACGATAACGACAAAGACTCTCTGGAAGATTTCGAGGAAGACATCACCGAATACATTGGCAAAAACGAGCACAGCAAAGAGCTGGCATTACCGGAACAATCTTTACCCAAGCGGATGTATGTGCTGCCGGTATCAAACAGGCCGTTCTTCCCGGCTCAGGTACAGCCAGTCGTGGTCAATCAAACCCCATGGCAGGAGACCCTCAAGCGCGTAGCCGAAACCGACCACAAAATGCTCGGCATCTGTTACGTCGATGATCACCAGCCCGGGCAGAGCATACCCGAGAGCAGCGAGTTAGCCACGATTGGCTGCGCCGTGCGAGTTCATCATGCGCAGAACAAAGACGGGAATGTGCAGTTTATCGCCCAAGGCCTGCAACGGTTCCGGATAGTGCAGTGGCTGCGACGCAAGCCACCGTATCTGGTGGAGGTTGAATACCCTCAGGAGCCCGAGGAAGATGCGGATGAAACCAAGGCCTACACCCTCGCCATCATCAGCGCCATTAAAGAACTGCTACGAACCAACCCGTTATACGGCGAGGAAGTAAAACAGTACCTCTCCCGTTTTGGCCCGGAAGACAGCTCGCCACTGACCGACTTCGGCGCATCCATGACCAGCGCACCCGGCTTGGAGCTACAAGGCATTCTGGACACGGTTCCCCTGCTCCGACGAATGGAAAAAGTACTGCTGTTGATGCGCAAGGAGCTTGAGGTTGCACGCCTCCAGACCGAAATCAGCGAAGAAGTGAACGAGAAGGTGCAGAAGCATCAACGGGACTTCTTCCTGAAAGAGCAGCTCAAGGTGATCCAGCGCGAACTGGGCATGTCGAAAGACGACAAATCAGCAGATGCGGAACGCTTCGAAGCCCGCATGGCAGAACTTGATCCACCCGAGGCTGTTCAAGAGCGCTTTGACGAAGAACTGCAAAAACTGCAAATACTCGAACAGGGTTCGCCGGAGTATGGCGTTACCCGCAACTACCTCGACTGGCTGACCCAGGTACCCTGGGGCCAGCATTCCGAAGATCAGTTTGACCTGGCGAAAGCCCGTAACATTCTGAACCGCGACCACGACGGCCTTGATGATGTAAAAAGCCGGATCATCGAGTTTCTGGCCGAGGGCACGTTCAAGGGCGAGGTCAGCGGCTCTATTCTGCTGCTTGTTGGCCCGCCGGGCGTCGGTAAAACATCCATTGGCCACTCAGTGGCGGACGCGCTTGGGCGCAAGTTTTACAGATTCAGCGTTGGCGGCATGCGCGATGAAGCGGAAATCAAAGGGCACAGGCGCACCTATATCGGCGCCATGCCGGGCAAATTTGTACAGGCTCTGAAAGACACCAAGGTGGCCAACCCGGTGATCATGCTGGACGAGATCGACAAGATCGGCGCGTCCTACCAGGGCGACCCGGCTTCGGCGCTGCTGGAAACTTTGGATCCGGAACAGAACAAGGAATTCCTGGACCACTATCTGGATGTGCGCATGGACTTGTCCAAGGTTCTGTTTATTTGCACGGCCAACCAGCTCGACACTATCCCCCGGCCGTTGCTGGACCGAATGGATGTTATTCGCTTATCTGGATACATCACTGAGGAAAAGCTGGCGATAGCCAAATATCACCTGCTGCCACGCTTGCTGAAGCGGGCCAAACTGCTCAAAAAGCAGTTCAACATTACCGATGCCGCCATCCGCCAAATAATCGAGGGCTATGCCCGGGAAGCAGGCGTGCGGAACCTGGAAAAAATGCTTCACAAGGTCATGCGCAAGGGCATAGTGAAACTGCTCGAATCCCCGGACGAACCAATAAAGGTAGGCATATCGGACTTGCAAGAATATTTGGGCCAGCCTGCGTTCCGGAAAGAAAAAGCCCTGAAAGGGGTTGGAGTAGTCACCGGATTGGCCTGGACTTCCATGGGCGGCGCAACGCTGAGCATTGAGGCGTCACGAATTCATAGCAGCCAGCGTGGCTTCAAGCTGACCGGCCAGCTTGGTGATGTCATGAAGGAATCCGCTGAGATTGCCTACAGTTACGTTGCCTCGAATCTGAAGCGGTTCAAGGGCGACCCTGCATTTTTCGATAAATCTTTCGTGCATCTACATGTGCCAGAGGGCGCAACCCCCAAAGACGGCCCCAGTGCCGGCGTGACTATGGCAACCGCCCTGCTTTCCATTGCCCGCCGGGAAGCACCTCAGCAAAACACAGCGATGACCGGAGAACTGACACTAACGGGGCAGGTGCTACCCGTGGGAGGTATTCGCGAGAAAGTCATTGCGGCCCGCCGGCAGAAAATCAGTAACCTGATTCTTCCGGAAGCAAACCGCGGCGATTATGAGGAACTACCGGATTACCTGAAAGAAGGCCTCACCGTTAACTTCGCTCGCCACTATAACGATGTGTTCCAGGTGTGCTTTGGCAACAAACCCAAAACCGGCTCAGTGGTACATTGAACCCATGGAAAGAAAAGGCTCAGGTCTTTTCTTTCCAACCATCGTCCTTCAGCATGGGGCCAACGTCCAGTACGGGTGAGGCGTCAATGTCGTCCGCATCCATCATGTTTGCGACTCGCTGAATAGAGGCCAGAATCATATTCTGTTCCCATTCATGAAGGCTCTGGAATTTCTGAATAAAGTCTTCTTGCAGGGGGTTAGGTGCACGGGAAAGCAAGTCTGCTCCGCTTTCTGTCAGATGCGCATGAACTTTGCGCTTGTCTTGCGTACTGCGAACGCGATACACCAACTGCCGGTGCTCAAGACGATCAAGAATGGTGGTGACTGTTGCCTGGCTCAGGCTCACCTTGTCGGCAATGGTGCCAATTGTGACCTCACCCAGATCGCGGATGGTCCGCATAATCAGGAGTTGCGGCCCGGTAAGCCCGGCATTTTTGCTGAGCCGCTTGGAATGAAGATCTGTTGCCCGGATAACTCGCCGGAGTGCGACCAGAACATGCTCATAATTCTGCACTGTATTACTGCTCCAATAAGGCCTGCCGGCCACTGTTTACACCACTAACTATTAGAGGTCTTCGCACTCCTGAATGCAAGTAAATACATGCACCTGCTTCCTTTTAGTCTCGCTCCGCGCAATACTTTTTTGATCTGAGCCTTGAACAGTTGCGTGACGACGAAAGCTTCCGCACACTGGCACTCACAGATCATCTCTACATCACCGGAATGTTGACCGGGAAATGTTAAATGATCACCGAAGCCTCGGGCTAGCTTGACAAGGCAGGATGTGTAGTGTTTGTTTAGCTTTCTGAGAACATAAGAATAACCCTGAACCTAACAGGACAGACTCAATGACAACTTCACTAAAAAAACTTGTAACCGCCGTTAGCACTTCCGTTGCACTTATGGGTGCAGGCTACGCAGCTGCAGACATCCAGATTGGTATCGCCGGCCCCGTAACCGGCCCCGTTGCCCAGTATGGCGACATGCAGTTCTCCGGTGCCCGCATGGCCATTGCACAAATCAACGCCGCCGGTGGCGTAATGGGCGAGAAGCTCGTCGCAGTAGAATACGACGACGTGTGTGACCCCAAGCAAGCCGTTACTGTTGCTAACCGGCTGGTAAATGATGGCGTAAAATATGTCATCGGCCACCTTTGCTCAAGTTCAACCCAGCCTGCGTCTGACATTTATGAAGACGAAGGCATCCTGATGATCACGCCTGCATCAACCAGCCCGGAAATCACCGAGCGCGGTTATGAGCTGGTATTCCGGACCATCGGCCTCGATAGCATGCAAGGCCCGGTTGCCGGCAACTACATCGCCAGCCAGAACCCGAAACGGGTTGCTGTCATTCACGATAAACAGCAATACGGTGAAGGTATTGCTACGGCGGTACGTGACACCCTAAAAGACAAAGGCATCGAAGTTGCCATGTTTGAAGGTGTTACGGCTGGCGATAAAGACTTCTCCTCTCTGGTGACCAAGCTCAAGCAAGCCGACGTGGACTACGTGTACTTTGGCGGCTACCACCCTGAGCTGGGCCTGATCCTGCGCCAAGCGCGTCAGGCAGACCTGAAAGCCAAGTTCATGGGCCCTGAAGGCGTTGGCAACAAAGACATCAACACCATTGCCGGCGAAGCCGCAGAAGGGCTACTGGTCACTCTGCCACCCAGCTTTGATGAAAAGGCCGAGAACAAGGACTTGGTAGCAGCATTCGAAGCCAAAGGTGAGGATCCCTCAGGCCCGTTCGTACTGACATCTTACGCCGCTGTTCAGCTGGTCGCCCAGGGCATTGAAGCTGCGAAATCCAAGGATGCATTCGACGTTGCAGCCGCACTTCGCAGTGGCAGCTTTGAAACTCCAATCGGCACTGTGCAATACGACAAAGCCGGCGATATGAAGTCATTCGAGTTTGTTGTGTACGAATGGCATTCAGATGGAAGCAAAACTCCGGTAAACTAAGCCAGATCGTTACTAAACGGTAATCAAAGAGCACCTTCTCACCGCGATCCGGGAGAAGGTGTTTTTCTAGGCTCCCGTTAATTCTGTCTCACTCCTGGCGTGGTTATCCTGCGCCAGGCTGATACAGCGGAGGGAGCGGGCCTCCGGAGTCAAACAATAATGCAAGATCTCCTTTATTTCTCTCAGCAGCTCATTAACGGGCTTACGATCGGGAGTGCCTATGCCCTGATCGCCATCGGCTATACGATGGTTTACGGCATCATCGGCATGATTAACTTCGCCCATGGTGAGATCTACATGATCGGCGCCTACACCGCGCTCATCGCCATTACCGGCCTGACAGCTCTCGGCCTTGCCTGGCTTCCACTGATTCTTATCGTTGCGCTTCTGTGCGCCATGCTGGTTTCCAGTTCCATGGGCTGGGCAGTGGAACGAGTCGCCTACCGGCCAGTACGGGGCCGTCATCGCCTGATCCCATTGATCTCTGCAATCGGCATGTCCATCTTCCTGCAGAACTATGTTCACCTGGCCCAAGGTTCTCGCAACATTGGCTTTCCTGCGCTCATTGAAGGCGGCTTCAACTTCAGCGCCGATGGTGCGTTCGAGATGTCCCTCTCCTACATGCAAATCACCATATTCATAACCACCCTGATTTGCATGACAGCCCTGTCGCTTTTTATATCCCGCTCCCGTACCGGCCGTGCCTGCCGGGCAGTTTCGCAGGATATCGGCATGGCCAGCCTGCTGGGCATTGACACCAACCGCATCATTTCCGCCACCTTTATCATAGGTGCAGCACTGGCAGCCGTCGCCGGTCTGCTCCTTGGCATGTATTACGGTTCGGTTGACCCGCTATTTGGCTTCATTGCAGGGCTAAAAGCGTTTACCGCAGCCGTACTGGGAGGCATTGGCAGCATTCCCGGTGCCATGCTCGGCGGCCTGATTCTCGGGGTCTCGGAAAGCATGACATCTGGCTATCTCAGCGGTGAATACAAAGACGTGGTCTCATTCGGCCTGCTAATCCTCATACTGTTGTTCAAACCCACGGGCCTGCTCGGCAAACCGGAGGTTGAGAAGATCTGATGGCTGCTAACAACATGAGACACGCCCTGTTCTGCGCGATTGTCACACTCATTATTTCCTTCCCTATTCTTGGCCTTAGCCTCGAAGCCAAGGGCGTCAACATCACGCTCTCCGGCGCGAAAACCTCAACCTACGTCGCCATTGTGTTGGCTGCGGTTGCCGTGTTTGTGTTCCAAATCTTCCGTGACACATTCATGGGCGCACTGGGCAAACTACCCAACCTCAACCCGTTAGCCGGCAGGGAGCCGATGGAGCAAACAAAGCGGGTAAAGCTGGAATCCTGGCTACTGACCGGCATTGTGGTGTTTGCACTGTTCTGGCCATTCCTTGTGTCACGGGGCTCGGTGGATCTGGCGACGCTGGTACTGATCTATATCATGCTGGCACTCGGCCTTAACGTGGTCGTAGGCCTCGCGGGCCTGCTGGATCTCGGGTACGTGGCATTCTATGCGGTTGGTGCTTACACCTTCGCCCTGCTGTCCCAATACACGGGCATTTCATTCTGGATGGCTTTGCCCATTGGTGCGTTGCTGGCCGGGTTGACCGGGATGATTCTGGGTTTCCCGGTTTTGCGTCTCAGGGGGGACTATCTGGCGATCGTCACCCTGGGCTTTGGCGAGATCATCCGCATCCTGCTGAATAACTGGACAACCCTGACTGGCGGCCCCAATGGCATTGGTGGCATTCCTGAGCCTACCCTGTTTGGCATGGAGTTCGGCCGGCGCGTGAAGGAAGAAGGCAACACCTCCTTCCACGAAACCTTTGGCATTGCATACAGCGGCGAGCACAAGGTTATATTCCTGTATCTGATTGCGTTGGTGCTTGCAGTGATTACTGCACTGATCATCCGGCGCTTTATGCGGATGCCAGTTGGCCGAGCGTGGGAAGCCTTGCGCGAAGACGAAATCGCAGCTCGCTCCCTCGGCCTCAGCCGCACGGCGGTCAAGCTATCAGCCTTCACTATCGGTGCTTTCTTCGCCGGGTTCGCGGGCACTGTATTTGCTTCCAAGCAGGGCTTTATCAGCCCCGAATCTTTCGTGTTCCTTGAATCCGCCATCATTCTGGCAATCGTGGTTCTGGGCGGCATGGGGTCGCAGCTTGGCGTCATATTGGCGGCTATTGCGGTAACAATCCTGCCGGAACTGGCCCGGGAGTTTTCCGAGTACCGCATGCTTATTTTCGGCGCTGCCATGGTGCTGATGATGGTATGGCGTCCACAAGGTTTACTGCCTGTGCGCCGTATCCAAATCACACTGAACAAGCAGGGGTGACAGACAATGCTTGAAGTAAAAAATCTGTCCATGCGTTTTGGCGGCCTGCTGGCAGTTGACGGCGTTTCACTGGACGTACAGGAACGGGAAATCGTCTCGATCATCGGCCCTAACGGCGCCGGAAAAACCACCGTATTCAACTGCCTGAGCGGGTTCTACAAGCCCACGGGCGGCAAGGTGATTTTTGAAGGCAGGGAAATACAGGGCACTCCGGACTACAAAATTTCCCGCCTGGGCATGGTGCGAACCTTTCAACACGTGCGCCTGTTTACGCAGATGACCGTTGTGGAGAACCTGCTTGTAGCCCAGCACCGTCACCTCAACACCAACATGCTTGCTGGCCTGCTGGGCACCCCCAGCTACAAGGAACGGGAACAAAAAGCACTGGACCGAGCAGCCTACTGGCTGGAGCGCGTTGGTCTTCTGGACCTCGCCAACCGGGATGCAGGCAACCTGGCTTACGGCCAGCAGCGGCGGCTTGAAATTGCACGTTGCATGGTCACCGAGCCCAAACTGCTCATGCTCGACGAGCCTGCGGCTGGCCTGAACCCGGCGGAAACCAAAGAACTCAATCAGCTGATCGTGAGCCTGAAGGAGGACTACAACGTTTCCGTAGTGCTGATTGAGCACGACATGAGCCTGGTAATGGATATTTCAGACCGGATTAACGTCATCAACCAGGGCAAGCCCCTGGCTAGCGGCACACCGGAAGAAATCCGCCACAACGACGACGTGATCAAAGCTTACCTGGGCGAGGCCTGACCATGAGCATGCTAGTACTAGAAGATGTCCACACCCACTACGGCAAGATCGAGGCCCTCCACGGGGTTTCTGTTGAGGTTAACAAAGGTGAGATTGTCTCTTTGATCGGAGCCAACGGGGCCGGGAAAACCACCCTGCTGATGACAGTGTGCGGAATGCCTCAAGCCAGTTCCGGGCGCATCATTCTTGAGGGTCGGGATATCACCAATGAACCTACTGCGCAGATCATGCGCTCAGGTTTAGCGATAGTGCCCGAAGGTCGGCGTATATTCTCCGGCCTGACAGTTGAAGAGAACCTGCACATGGGCGGATTCTTCACCAGCAAATCCGAGATCCGCAAAAACCAGGCTCATGTATACGAACTTTTCCCTCGCCTCAAAGAGCGTGAGCATCAACGCGCAGGCACCATGTCGGGAGGCGAACAACAGATGCTGGCCATAGGCCGGGCGCTGATGAGCAACCCCCACATGATCATCCTGGATGAGCCGTCCCTTGGACTAGCGCCGCTGATCATCAAGCAGATCTTCGAGATCATCGGACACCTTCGTGATGAAGGTATTACCGTGTTCCTGGTGGAACAAAACGCGCACCAGGCACTGCATCTTGCAGATCGAGGATACGTGCTGGAAACGGGCAAGATACGTTTGCACGATACGGGCAAAAATTTGCTTGAAAACCCGGACGTGCAAAATGCCTATCTGGGGGGATAGCTAGTTTAACCAGGCCGAAGCTGGCGCATCACATGAGCCCGCTTCGGCTATCAAAGATCAGATATCTCTCTGCCACCCAGACTGCCCCGATCAAGAATCAGATCGTTTTCAACTCAGTGTGCAACTATTACAACCTTTGACAGTTAGTATTTTGAGCAAGTGTTAAAGTTCCCGCGGCCAGGGCATCAGCCCTACAGTTAAAATTTTTAGCGGGACAAAGAAACATGAAAAAAGCATTTGTAGCAGCAATACTTGCGGTCGGTCTAAGCGGTTGTTCAGCTGTAGCAATGAATTCCGGAAACACCGCCGACCTGAATCAAGTTGATTTCCAGAAAGAGTTCAAAACTGGAGAAGCCTGCGAAACTTCAGTTTTACTTTTTGGCCCGTTTGGCTACTCGTCTGTTGTCGACGCTGCCAAAAATGGCGGCATTTCCAAGGTCGAGGTAGTAGAACAGCGCTTCAACAGCTACATTCTATTTGGCCAACGCTGCACTGTGGTTTACGGCGAATAAAGAGCTCACTGATCTTACCAAACCGGAGCCTGCTCCGGTTTTTTTATACCTCCTTTTTATTTCAGCAACATGATAAAAATGAAATAGTCTGGCGAAATCAAATAGTCACAGAGGTATAGACTTGCCCTTGTCAAATCTGCACTATACTCAAGGCAACGGTCTTAATGCCTGTCTCCACGGGAGCCCGTCAGGGCCGTTCCCCACTGCCAGCAACCGAGCTGGCCATGTGGATTTTGCGACGACTGTATAAAATACAAAGGAGTGGATAATGAAAAAATTGATCGCAGGTGCAATTCTTCTGGGTGCCTCTTCCATGGCTTTCGCCCAACCTGGCTGTGGCGTTGGCGCCATGATCTGGAAAGGCCAATCAGGTATTGCTCCCCACGTACTGGCTGCTACGACTAACGGCACATTTGGCAACCAGACCTTCGGCATGACCTCCGGCACATTGGGCTGCACGACCAACGAGTCTGTTCAGTCAATGGCCATGTACATGGACAGCAACATCGATAAAGTAGCTCGCGATATGTCGCGCGGCAACGGCGAGAACCTGGAAACTCTGGCAGTTCTTCTGGGCGTTGAAGCAGCAGATCGTGGCGATTTCCGTCAGGTTCTGCAGGACAACTTCGCTGCTATCTTCCCAAGCTCCGACACCACTTCTGGTGAAGCAGTAGACGCAATCGTCGCTCTGCTGGAGAAGAATGAGTCGCTGAGCAAGTACGTAGCGGCCTAATAGCTATGCTGCAGGGATGCATCAAGCGCCAAGGATGGCGCGCTCCCCTCGCTTGAAAACACCCGACCGGAACTCGTATTTACCCATGGGCAACACGCTTCGCATTGGGCCAGTGGTGCTTTGGCTCTCCGTCAGTTTACCTCTGCAGGCTCAAACTCAAGCCAGTGACCTTCCGCTCCATCTGGATCCGGCCTGGCTCACGCTCATTCACTACCAACCCGACCTGCTCGGTAAGGGTCACACCAGCCAAGCCGACGACCCGGACTTTTTTCTGAGCGAAGAAGGCAAAACCTCTCCCAAGGCCGAGTTGGAAGCGACTCTGGAAGCTATACAGCAAACTGGTGGTGGCGATAACCATGCCCGATGTCGTTTCCCCGCACGGGATTCCTGGCTTCGCGAGCATCTTGATTTACCAACAACAGAAATAGAATGCCCCGGTTATGAAAAGTGGACCGAAACGCTAAATACTGAAAGCGTTACTCTGGTTTTTGCGGCGTCTTATCTGAACAGCCCATCGTCAATGTTCGGGCATACATTCCTGCGACTGGACCCGCCCCAGGAAGACGATCAAACCAATCTGCTGCTCGCCAATACAATTTCCTACGCGGCTGATGCCGCTGCCCACGACAGCGAACTGCTGTTTGCCTATCGTGGAATTTTCGGCGGTTACCCCGGTATTACAACTATTCAGCCCTATTACGAAAAAATCCGGCTCTACTCGGATATAGAGCACCGGGATCTCTGGGAATACAAACTGAACCTGAATCAGCAGGAAGTAAACTTCATGCTGGCTCATGCCTGGGAAATCCGGGACCGTAATTTTGACTACTACTTTTTCGATGAAAACTGCGCCTACCGCTTACTGGCACTCATCGACATTGCCCGCCCGGGCACCAACCTACTGGGCGAAGTCAGCACTCATGCCATACCATCCGACACCGTTCGCTGGGTAGTCGATAAAGACCTGGTTGACGAGGTGTACTACCGCGCATCAGCAGCCACGGCTGTGGCCCATAGTTTGTCTGCACTTCCGAAACCCCAACAGACTCTTGCCGCTGCAATCGCAAATGGCTACGTGGCTCCGAACAGCGACGAAGTACTTGCCCTACCACCTCAGGAACGGGCCCATCTGCTTGACGCTACATACGATTACGTACGCTATCAAAGCGAAGCAGATAGTTGGCCAAGAGAGGTCGCTGCGCCTTTATCCCATAGCCTGCTGCGCGAGCGCAGCAAAATTGACGGCGTAGCTTCCCTTGATCAACCACCAGAGCCACAGATTCGTGATGATCAAGGGCATGACACCTTCCGCGTAAGCTTGGGAGCCGGGCAACTGGACCACCGCGAGTTTACCCAACTCACGTTCCGGCCAGCCTATCACGACGTTCTTGATCCTCCGGCCGGCTATCGCAGCGGGGCCCAGCTACAATTCCTGCGGCTGGATGCTCGCTACTACACCAACAATGACGAACTGCAACTGGAACAGCTTACGGGTGTTGAAATCCGCTCCCTGAGCCCGAGAGATGCGTTTTTCTCGCCGTTATCCTGGCAAGTGGGCTTCGGTGGTCGCCGTACCGATACCGGTAACAAACGGGTTCTGGCGCCCTATCTCGAAGGCGGTGCGGGTGGAAGCTGGCGCATGGGCCAGCAAACACAGGCCTTCGCCGTCTTCACTGGCGATGTGGAAATCGATGACGACCTCCGTCGCGGCTACGACGCGGCACCCGGCGCTGACATCGGCCTTTTGCACCAGAACAACCAGTTCAGCCTGCTGGCCGGCGCAAAAACCAAAGCCTGGATTGTCAGCAGCCAACACCGGCAAGATCAACTTTACGCTAAGGGTGACTGGCACTTCGGCCGCGAATTCAGCCTCTTCGCTGAATTCACCCGAGAAGAACACTACGACAGGTACCAGAGCACATGGCACGCCGGATTCCACGCTTACTTCTGAAACCACACTCTCTGAAAGCGCCCCTGCTGGCGCTTTTGGTCACAGCCGCAGCCCTGCTACAAAGCGGCTGCAGCAGCCTGTTCTTCTTTCCGGACAGGAACACCTACATAACCCCCGACCGCCTCAACCTTAGCTACGAAAACGTCCACTTGGACACAGCCGACGGCGAAACCCTCCACGGTTGGTGGCTACCCGCCAAAGGCGAAGCACAAGGCACCGTCTACTTCCTCCACGGCAACGCCCAGAACATCAGCAGCCACCTGCTAAACATCGCCTGGCTGCCGGCTGAGGGCTATAACGTCTTCACCATCGACTACCGGGGCTACGGTAAATCAACAGGCGCACCAGACATAGAAGGCGCGCTGCATGATTCCGACACCGGTTTACGCTGGCTAGCCACAAAGGCAGAAACCCAAAATACCCCCATCTTCCTCCTCGGCCAAAGCCTCGGTGGTGCATTGGGGCTTACCCTCGCCAGCGAATGGGTACAAAGAAACGAAACCCCGGAACTCAACGGCGTCATCCTCGACGGCACCTTCTCCGGCTTCCGCGGCATCGCGAGAGAAAAGCTCTCCGAGTTCTGGCTAACCTGGGCCTTCCAGGTCCCCCTGAGCTGGACCATCCCGGATGACTACGAAGGCGTAGACCTTATTGCCAACATTAGCCCCACCCCCGTTATGATCATCCACAGCGTGCGTGATGGCATCATCCCTTTTCATCACGGGCAGGCGCTTTATGAAGCGGCTCGTGAGCCAAAGCAATTCCTTCCGACAGATACACCACATTCGGCTACGTTCATCATTCCTGCTTATAAGGAATCCGTACTGGAGTTTCTGAAGAAGAACTGATTTAGTAGGCGGCAGGCATAGGGGAGGGCTTTTCAAAACTGTGCGGAGCCAGGGATGGCGGAGCCAAGCGTACAGGGAAGTATTCACAGCGTGTTTTGAAAAGCCCTCCCCTATGCCTGCCATCTCCGAGCTAGAGTTCGGAAAACAAAAAACCCGCCAATCCATAGGAAAGGCGGGTTTTTACTAGCTGCTAACTATCAGTCAGAAAAGTCAGTCGGCTGCTCGCCTTCTTTCACTTCCTTCATAGACAGCTTCACACGGCCACGGTTATCAACATCCAGAACCTTAACCAGAACTTCCTGACCTTCGCTTAGCTCGTCAGTCACGTTCTCAATCCGGCGCTCGGAAATCTGGGAAATATGCACCAGACCATCCTTGCCAGGCAGAATGTTAACAAAGGCACCAAAGTCCACAATGCGCTCAACGCGACCCTTGTAGATAGCACCAACCTCAATCTCAGCAGTAATTTCCTTAACCCGGTTAACCGCTGCCTGAGCCGCTTCCTGGTTGTCTGCGTAGATCTTCACATTACCGTCGTCATCCAGATCAATGGACGCGCCAGTCTCGTCACAGATAGAACGGATCATAGAGCCGCCCTTACCGATAACGTCGCGGATCTTCTCCGGGTTGATCTTGATTGCGGTAATGCTCGGAGCGCGCGGAGACAACTCGGTGCGCGACTCAGAGATAACCTTGTTCATCTCAACCAGAATGTGCTGACGCGCTGCATAGGCCTGCTCAAGGGCAAGCTCCATGATCTCGTCAGTAATACCCTGAATCTTGATGTCCATCTGCAGAGCAGTAATACCGTCTTTGGTACCGGCAACCTTGAAGTCCATATCGCCCAGGTGATCCTCATCACCCAGAATGTCGGTCAGGATGGCAAACTTGTCGCCTTCCTTGACCAGACCCATGGCGATACCGGCAACTGCTGCCTTCAGCGGAACACCAGCATCCATCAACGCCAAGCTTGAACCACAAACAGACGCCATAGAACTGGAGCCGTTGGACTCAGTAATCTCGGACACCGAACGAACGGCATACGGGAATTCTTCCAAAGTCGGCATAACCGCCATCACACCGCGCTTGGCAAGACGGCCATGGCCAACTTCACGACGGCCAGGGGTGCCAACACGGCCCGCTTCACCTACCGAGTACGGAGGGAAGTTGTAATGGAACAGGAACGGGTCCTTACGCTCGCCTTCCAGAGCGTCGATGGTTTGCACGTCGCGGGAAGTACCCAGAGTCGTCGTAACGATTGCCTGGGTTTCACCACGGGTAAACAGAGCAGAACCGTGAACGCTTGGCAGAATGCCCACTTCGATTTCGATCGGACGAACGGTTTTGTTGTCACGGCCGTCGATACGTGGCTTACCATCGATTACCTGCTGGCGAACAACGGTCTTCTCAACTTTCCCGAAGTTCTTTTTGACTTCGTCTGCGGAAGGCTGGCCTTCCTCTTCGCCTGCAAGCTTTTCAACTGCAGCCGTTTTAATTTCACCAAGACGCGCGTAACGAGCCATTTTGTCGTGAATGCCATAGGCCTCTTCAATAGCACCGGCAAACTCAGACTTGATCGCGGCCAGCAGTTCGGTGTTTTCAGCAGCTGGCTGCCAATCCCAACGGGGCTTGCCATGTTCAGCGGCGAATTCTTTGATCGCTGTTACAGCAGTCTGCATTTCCTGGTGTGCAAACAGCACGCCACCCAGCATCTGATCTTCGCTCAGACCTTTGGCTTCGGATTCAACCATCAGAACCGCGTCTTCAGTACCCGCAACCACCATGTCCAGCAGGGAGGTTTTGAGATCTTCAAAACTCGGGTTCAGGAAGTAACCGCGCTCATTGGTGTAGCCAACACGGCTCGCACCAATAGGACCCGCGAAAGGAATACCAGAAATTGCCAGGGCAGCCGAAGCGGCCAACATAGCAGCGATATCCGGATCCTGTTGCTTGCTGGACGACATAACCGTACAGATAACCTGCGTCTCGTTCATATAGCCGTTCGGGAACAGCGGACGAATCGGACGGTCGATCAAACGGGATGTCAGAGTTTCTTTCTCGGAAGGACGACCTTCACGCTTGAAGAAACCGCCGGGGATTTTGCCCACGGCGTAGGTCTTTTCAAAATAGTTAACGGTCAGCGGGAAGAACGGCTGACCCGGCTTGGCTTCTTTGGCGCCAACAACAGTACCCAGAACCGAAATATCACCCACGGTGACCAGAACGGAACCTGTAGCCTGACGAGCAATACGGCCCGTTTCCAGAGTGACGGTTTCGCCACCCAGTTCAAATGATTTCTTACGCGGTTGCAGATCCACAACGAACTCCTGCGTTATCTGTTCAGAATGATTGAAGTGTGATTCTGAAGACACTCTGCCTGAAAGCTAACAGGCTGTTGTAAAACCCCGGCTGGATTATCGGTACGCTGACATCGCGTGCCGCCCGGGCTTTCAACAACCTGCTATCAAATTCAGCTTTCCAATACGACAGAAAAGCCCAGTCTCACAAAAGTACTCAATGCAGTGACAAAAAGCACAACCGGCAGGCCCCCTGAGGAACCCGCCGGCTGGTGACTACTTCCGGAACAATACCGGAGCAGCCGTCAGGTCGTAAGACCGGATTTAGCGACGCAGACCCAGGCGCTTGATCAGCTCCAGGTAACGGTCGCCGTTCTTCTTACGGAGGTAGTCCAGCAGCTTACGACGCTGGTTTACCATCCGAATAAGACCACGGCGGGAATGGTGATCCTGCTTGTTGATCTTGAAGTGGCCCTGCAGCTTATTGATGTTGGCGCTCAGCAGTGCAACCTGCACTTCCGGGGAGCCTGTATCACCTTCAGCTTGCTTATAATCTTGAACGATCTGTGCTTTTTCGCTGGCAGACAATGCCATAAATCACCTCAATGTTTGCGATGCTGTCAAATCCGGCCGAACCGCGCATCTCTACAGCCCGGCTAAACAGCGGTAAACCTAACGCTTTCCGCTGTCACTCACCAATCGACGAGGTACCAGTTTGGTTTCCTCGCCTTCCGGCAATGCTTCTGCCAGCCCTACAAAACCTTCGTTGCCATAAATGCGAACGAAGCCGTCGTAAGCCTGACCCGGTATTCTAACCGGTTGTCCATTCAATATCGACACCAACGGCTGCCCCGACAGACGGTGCTCCGGGAACATGGAGAGCGCTGCATCCGGTGCAACCAGAAGGCCATCCAGACTTTCATCACGCTCGCGCATCGCCTCTAAATCAGGCACTGCGTGTACATCCTCCAAGGTAAACCCTGCGGCCAGCGTGCGCCTGAGCTCAATTACATGAGCACCGCACCCCAAGACCTCGCCGATATCTTCGACGAGTGAGCGAATGTACGTACCTTTGGTGCACTTAACCGCAATATCCAGTTCATTTTCACGGACAGACAGAAGCTCAAGCTCATAAATGGTTACCGGACGTGCCGGGCGCTCAATTTCAATGCCTTCACGGGCATATTCATAGAGCGGACGTCCATTGTGCTTGAGCGCGGAATACATGGAAGGAACTTGCTGGATATCACCACGAAACTGCTCAAGCACAGGCTCAAGCACTTCCGGTGAAAGATTTTCTGGCACTGGTTTTGTAGCGACTACGGCGCCTTCACTGTCGCCGGTTTCGGTACGTTCACCGAGGCGCGCAGTGGCGATATAGGCTTTATCGCTATCCAGCATCATCTGGGAAAATTTTGTCGCTTCACCGAAACACAGGGGAAGCACGCCAGTTGCAAGCGGATCGAGGGCACCGGTATGGCCAGCCTTGGCAGCACCATAGAGACGCTTAACCTGCTGCAAAATGCCGTTGGAGGTGATACCCAACGGCTTATCGATTACCAGAATGCCATTAACTTCACGGCCTTTGCGTCTGCGGCTCAAGCGTTTGACTCCGGATTACTCTCGTTATCACCCTCATTGCCACCTTGGCTGGCATCATTCCGCTCAACGGCCGACTTGTCACCGACCGCTTCGCGAATGAGATTGTCCATTCGGCGGCTGTAGCCCTGGAGTGCGTCGAAGTGAAACCGAAGCTGCGGTATAACCCGCAATTTCATAGCTCTTCCCACTTGCCCCCGCAGGAACCCTGCTGCTCTGTTCAGCACAGAAATCGAGTCCACGACTTCAGGAGACTCAGCAGTGAGCTCCTCGGTAGTCAGCAGCGAGACATAGATGTCGGCGTAGCCAAGGTCACGACTGACCTTGACTGCATTAACCGTTACCATGCCTAACCGCGGATCCTTCACCTCACGCTGAATCAGCAGGGCAAGCTCACGCTGCATCTGATCGCCGATGCGATCAATACGACTGAACTCTCTAGGCATTAGGCCCCCGTGGATTCGAGCTTACGCTCGACCCTGACACGATCAAAGACTTCGATCTGGTCACCGACCTTCACATCGTAGCCCTTAACACCGATACCACACTCCATGCCGTTACGGACTTCAGGCACGTCATCCTTGAAGCGACGCAGGGATTCCAGCTCACCTTCAAAGATAACCACGTTGTCCCGCAGTACACGAATCGGTTTGTTCCGGTATACGTTGCCTTCGGTCACCATGCAGCCAGCTACCTGGCCAAACTTTGGTGAACGGAACACGTCACGAACGTCAGCAATACCGACGATGTCTTCGCGGAACTCAGGTGCCAGCATGCCGGTCAAGGCGCCCGTCACATCGTCCAGAAGGTTGTAGATGATGCTGTAGTAACGCAGATCCAGACCTTCCTGCTCAACTAACCGCTTGGATGCTGTATCAGCACGAACGTTGAAACCGAAGATAACAGCGCCGGTCGCCATCGCAAGGCTCACATCTGTCTCGGCAATACCACCAACGCCAGAAGATACAATTTTCACCTGTACTTCTTCGTTACCCAGGTCCTGCAACGACTTGGTGATCGCTTCCAGCGAACCGCGAACGTCTGTCTTCAGAACAACGTTGAGGGTTTTAACCTCGTCCTTGCCCATGTTCTCGAACAGGTTCTCCAGCTTGGCTGCTTGCGCCCGCTGTAAACGCTGCTCGCGCTCACGAATGTGGCGGAATTCAGCCAGTTCTTTCGCTTTGCGCTCATCGGCTACGGCAAAGAATTCATCGCCGGCGTTCGGCGTGCCGTTCAGGCCCAGAATCTCAACCGGAATTGAGGGGCCAGCTTCCTTGACTTGCTTACCGGCCTCATCGGTCATTGCACGAACCTTACCGAAGAAAGAACCAGCAACAACCATATCGCCCTGGCGCAGAGTACCGTTCTGAACCAGCACAGTGGCTACAGAACCACGGCCACGCTCGAGGCTGGATTCAACAACAACACCATTGGCAGGCGCATCAGGAGAAGCTTGCAGTTCAAGAATCTCGGCCTGCAGCAGAACCGCTTCCAGCAGAGTATCTACACCTTTGCCAGACTTTGCAGAGATGGGCACAAACTGCACATCACCACCCCAGTCTTCAGGGATAACTTCGATGGCAGCCAGTTCGTTCTTCACCCGATCCGGATCTGCCTGTTCCTTGTCCATCTTGGTGATAGCCACAACAATGGGCACACCGGCAGAGCGGGCATGCTGCACCGCTTCTTTGGTCTGCGGCATTACGCCATCATCGGATGCAACTACCAGGATAACGATATCCGTGCACTGGGCTCCGCGAGCGCGCATCGCGGTGAAAGCCGCGTGGCCCGGGGTATCCAGAAACGAAATCATGCCGTGGTCGGTTTCAACGTGGTAGGCACCAATGTGCTGCGTAATACCACCGGACTCACCTGAGGCAACCTTGGTACGCCGAATGTAATCCAACAGCGATGTCTTACCATGGTCAACGTGGCCCATTACACTCACAACAGGGGCACGCTTGGCCTTTTCCTGACCTTCCACTTTGAACTCGCTGAGCACGTCGTGCTCAAAGGCGTCATCACTAATCGGCTTGGCCTTGTGGCCCAACTCCTCAACAACCAGTGTCGATGTTTCCTGGTCCAGAGGTTGGTTAATGGTTGCCATCACGCCCATGCCCATCAATGCTTTGATGACATCACCGGATTTGACGGCCATCCGCTGGGCAAGATCCCCAACGGTAATCACTTCAGGAACTTCTACTTCTCTGACCATCGGTTTGGTCGGCCTCTCGAAGCCATGACGCTTCTCTTTGGGTTTCTTTTTCGCCCGCAGCGGTTTGCGCAGCGTGGTGTCATCATCATCATCCGAGACTACCAGCGGTGCATCTGAAGGACGACTGCGTGGCCCACGATGTCCAGCCTGCTTCTTCTTGGGCTTGCCATCTTCGGCATCGTCGCCACGTTCGCGAACTTTTTCTTTCTTTTTCTTGGGCTTGCGGTCTTTACCATCGCCCTCGGGCGGTGGCATCGGAATGTCTTCCGGAGCGACCACTGGCTCAGGCTCTGCCGCCTTCTTGGGCTCAGCCTTTTCAGCGGCAACCTGCTCTTCTGCAGCCGGCACTTCTGCCTTCGCTGCCTCTGAAGGAGCCTCTGTATCAGCCTGCGGAGCAGTCACTTTAGGCGTTTGCTCTGCCTCAGGCTGTTCCAACTTCTGCTCTTCCGGCAACTCTTCTGCTACTGGTGCGGGCGTTGCCACTTCTGGCTCCGGCTGCAGCTCCGCACGCTTAACATAAGTGCGGCGCTTGCGTACTTCCACGTTGACGGTCTTGGCTTTACCAGCCTTGAGCGTTGTTGTGGTCTTACGCTTAAGAGTAATCTTGTTCGGCTCAGCGCCTGCTTCACCGTGGGTCTTTCTCAGATAGGTCAGCAGCTGCTGCCTCTCATCACTGGATACAGCGTCGTTTTCCGAGCGGGCCTTCAGGCCAGCTTCCACGATCTGTTTCAGCAAACGATCCACGGGAGCGCCTACATCTTCGGCCAGTTGTTTTACCGTTACTTCAGCCATACTGGTCTCCTCCCGAATTAAGCCTGGTCTTCAAACCAGGGGGCGCGTGCTGCCATAATCAACTGGCCTGCACGCTCTTCATCCATACCTTCGATATCGAGCAAATCATCAACCGACTGCTCAGCCAGATCTTCCATGGTACGTACACCCATGCCGGCGAGTTTAAACGCCAGGCCACGATCCATTCCGTCCATGCCCAGAAGATCTTCTGCCGGTTCTGCACCGTCAAGAGCCTCTTCACTAGCCAGAGCCTGATTCAACAGGACATCTTTAGCACGGCGGCGCAGTTCGGTAACTGTGTCTTCATCAAAACCTTCAATTGCCAGCATTTCTTCCATGGGTACGTAGGCAACCTCTTCAATGGAGGTAAAGCCTTCATCGATGAGCACGCCGGCGAACTCTTCATCCACGTCAAGATGCTCGGTAAAGGTACCAACCAGAGTATTGTACTCCTGCTCCTGGCGTTCACCGGCCTCTTCTTCAGTCATAACGTTCAGAGTCCAGCCTGTCAGCTCGGTCGCCAGGCGCACGTTCTGCCCGTTACGACCTATAGCCTGCGCCAGGTTATCTGCCGCTACGGCTACTTCCATGGTGTGGCGATCTTCATCCATTACGATGGAGGCTACTTCAGCCGGGGACATCGCGTTAATAACCAGCTGTGCAGGGTTATCGTCCCACAGCACGATATCGACACGTTCACCGCCCAGTTCATTGGAAACAGCCTGAACACGGGAGCCACGCATACCTACACAAGCACCAACCGGGTCAATACGACGGTCGTTGGTTTTCACTGCAATCTTGGCGCGGGAGCCGGGATCACGGGCAGCACCACGGATCTCGATCAAATCTTCGGCAATCTCTGGAACTTCTATACGGAACAGCTCAACCAACATCTGCGGAGCCGAACGGCTAAGAATCAGCTGCGGACCACGGTGATCCGTACGGATTTCCAGCAAAAGCGAGCGAACCCGGTCGCCCATACGAAAGGTTTCGCGCGGGATCAGGTGCTCTCTGGGCAGCAAGGCTTCCGCATTAGCGCCAAGATCCACAATAACGTTATCCCGCGTAACCTTTTTGACGGTACCTGAAACGAGCTCACCAACGCGGTCGCGATAGCTGTCGACAATTTTGCTACGTTCAGCTTCACGAACCTTCTGGAAGATAATCTGCTTTGCAGCCTGAGCTCCGATGCGACCAAAGGCAACCGACTCCGCCTTCTCTTCGTAGGTATCGCCCGGCTTCAGCTCGGAATCAATTTCTTCAGCTTCCTGAAGTGTCAGCTCGGTGCCCAGAGCGGGTACCGCATCGTTGTCAACAATCAGCCAGCGACGGAAAGTTTCATACTCTCCGGTACGACGATCGATGGATACGCGAACATCCGACTCTTCATCTTCGTAGCGTTTTTTTGCAGCGGTGGCCAGTGCCAGCTCGATTGCCTCGAAAATCACTTCCTTCTCGACGCCTTTTTCGTTCGAGACGGCCTCAACTACCAGCAAGATCTCTTTACTCATTGGATTGCCCTGCCCTGAAAATAAACTGTGCATCTACTGAGTTGTTCAAATAGCTCACTCGAATACCGGAATGATTTGGGCCTTTTCAATGCTGTCAAAAGGCAACAGATATTCGTGATCGTCTACAACAATCACGACTTCGTCGCCTTCCACACCTTTTATAAGCCCTTGAAACTTGCGCCGACCTTCAAACGCCATGCGCAAGCGAATTTGTACTTGATGCCCCACAAACGCCTGATACTGCTCAGGCCGGAACAATGGCCGATCCATTCCCGGTGACGAAACCTCAAGCGTGTATTCTGTCTGGATGGGATCTTCCACATCCATAACACCACTGATCTGGCGGCTGACTTTCTCGCAGTCGTCGATACCAATGCCCTTCTCGGCATCGTCTATAAAAACCCGCAGCATGGATTGATAGCCCTTGGAGCGATACTCAATACCCCAATACTCGTAACCCAAACCTTCGACCACAGGGCGAAGAATGTCTTCCAATTGTTTAAGCTTGCCTGACAAGTTAGGCGGTCTCCGTATGAAATTTACCGGCCCAAAAACAAAAAAAGGGCTGTTGATCAGCCCTTTTTACGCACCAGGGCCTGTTGCGCCAGGCCCCTTAATCAAAAAGCCCCGATAACCGGGGCCTTTTGTTGCAAGAACTCGCAGGAAGCAAACCGGTATACCGCTTCCTGCTGACAGACACCTGGCCTGCCAGAAACCCGACAACAAAAGATGCCAGACTTCAATATCCGCCGGAGTATAGAGACGCCGAACGGACTGGTCAAGGACTGCTCAAAAAAACGGCCTGGATAATCCAAGCCGTTTTCTCTCTTAATTGGTGCCCAAGGCCGGACTCGAACCGGCACAGCTTTCGCCACTACCCCCTCAAGATAGCGTGTCTACCAGTTCCACCACTTGGGCAACACCTTACTCGAGCTCGGGGAGTTCAGACGCCCCGCTCCCGGTTTCGCTTTCAGCAGCATCTTGAGCAGGAGTTTGACGAGATTCCTTAACAGTCGGAATACCGGCCTCTCCAGCCACTTCAGCGCGCTGCTTGGCAAATACTGCCAGCGAAAAACTTGTTACAAAAAACACGATTGCAAGCAAGGTTGTCATGCGGGTCAGAAAACTGCCACTGCCCTGACTACCGAATACAGTTTGCGACGCGCCGCCACCGAAGGCTGCACCTGCGTCCGCACCTTTGCCTTGCTGGATCAGAACAAGACCCACCAGCGCCACCGCGATCACCACGTGCACAACGACTACTAGTGTCTCCATCCAATCCATATCGATTCTCGCAAACCTTTAACTTTATGCACCCGCCGGGACACCCCGGCAAATACTAACAAAATCTTCCGCGACCAGCGACGCGCCACCAATTAAACCGCCGTCTATATCGGGCTCAGAAAAAAGCGCCGGTGCATTATCCGCTTTTACACTGCCGCCGTAAAGCAATGAAATTTCTTCGGCCGGGGCACCCATATCTTTAAGGACACCGCGTATTGACGCGTGCATTGCCTGAGCGTCATCTGCGGTCGCCGTTTTACCGGTACCAATTGCCCAAACCGGCTCGTAGGCGACTACGATATTCTGCCAAGCCCTACCATCTGCTGCGCAAGCAACTGATGCCAACCCAGCACGCACCTGGCCGGCAACGACCGCTTCTGCTTGCCCGGACTCACGCTCTTCAAGCGACTCGCCAACGCACACTATAGCCGTTAAACCACTGGCGAGTGCAAGTGACACCTTTTCCGCGACTTGCTCGTCGGTTTCACCGAAAAGCTGACGACGCTCTGAGTGCCCAACCAGCACATAGCGACAGCCGGCATCTTTTGCCATTTCCGCAGAAATCTCTCCGGTATAGGCGCCTGACTGCCACCGCCCTACATTCTGGACGCCAACTGAAACTGCATCCTGAGCCAGCCTCAACACATCCCCGACATAAAGTGCGGGAGGAATAATAACAACCTCCACGCCATTATCAAGAGATCCGGTCTCAGACCGGACATAGCCAACCAGTTTTTCCGAAAGGTCTTTCGACCCGTTCATTTTCCAGTTACCGGCTACAATCCTGCGACGCATAACAGTTCCCGAATGTAAGGGAGGGCGCACTATACAGCAGTCCCTCATAACAGACAACCGCCTGAAATCAACAAAATCAGGGCGTTGAGTTTTCTACAACTTTCACCAGTTTTTCCACAACGCGACGTATATCATCGGCACTCCGGCCTTCCGCCATCACGCGAATCAAGGGCTCAGTTCCCGATGCCCGCAGCAAAATCCTGCCTGCATCACCAAGCTCCAGCTCTGCGCTCTTCACGGCCTCGACAATATCCGCACGACTAAATGGATCAAAACGCTGCTCTACACGCACGTTAATCATGGTCTGGGGCAACTTACTCATGCCTTTACGCATCTCAGCAAGCGTTTTTCCAGACTTCCAGATAGACAATAGAACCTGAAGCGCCGAGACGATACCGTCACCGGTGCTGGTGCAATCCCGGATGACCATATGCCCGGAGCCCTCGCCACCAAGCACCCAATCATTTGCGATCAGCCGCTCCATGACATAGCGATCGCCAACATTGGCACGCTCGAACGATATTCCCATTTCTGTCAGCGCCAACTCAACCCCAAGGTTGGTCATCAGCGTGCCGACCACGCCACCCTTCAGGCGACCCTCTTCAAACCTTTGAGCAGCCATTACATACAGCAGCTCATCACCGTCAACTTCGGAACCGTCGCGATCAACCATCAACACCCGGTCGCCATCTCCATCGAAGGCTATACCCAAGTCCGCATCTTTATCGATAACTGCCTGCTTCAGGGCACCAAGATGCGTAGACCCGACATTCAGATTAATGTTCAGCCCGTCTGGCTCAGCACCAATAACAAACACCTTGGCACCCAGCTCACGGAACACTTTTGGCGCTACGTGGTAAGTCGCGCCGTGCGCGCAATCCAGAACAATCTTCATGCTCTCAAGCGTGAACTCGTTTGGAACCGTGCTCTTGCAAAATTCAACGTAACGCCCTGGCGCATCCTCTACTCTCGAGGCCTTACCCAACTCTCCCGGGCCACAGACCTCAATAGGCGTCTCTAGCCAGCGCTCAATTTCCGCCTCCAAAGCATCATCGAGCTTGGTACCCTCAGCGGAGAAGAACTTGATGCCGTTATCGTGATGGGGATTGTGGGAAGCACTGATCACAATACCTGCCGACGCCCGAAATGTTCGCGTCAAGTAAGCAATCGCTGGCGTAGGCATAGGGCCCAGCAGCCTTACATCCACGCCTGCCGCCGATAAGCCCGCCTCAAGTGCAGACTCGAACATATAACCTGACAAGCGGGTATCCTTGCCAATCAGCACGCTGTTGCGCTGACCGGTTTTTTTGAAAGCCTGCCCAGCTGCCCAGCCCAGATGCAACATAAACTCCGGCGTAATCGGGTGCTCACCAACCCTGCCGCGTATGCCGTCCGTACCAAAATACTTTCTTCCGGCCATTAACCTGCCCCCTTTACGGCCGTCGCAATCTTGACGGCATCCATAGTTTCCCTGACGTCGTGCACACGAATAATACTGGCACCTTTCATTACAGATATTGTCGCGGCCGCGAGGCTCGCCGGCAACCTTTCATCAACATCTCGGCCCGTAATATGACCAAGCATGGACTTTCGGGACATGCCGACCAGCAAGGGATGCCCCAATGCCCGCAGCTGTTCCAGATTGGCAAGCAGGCGTAAATTATGCTCAAGATCTTTCCCGAACCCAAAGCCCGGGTCCAGAATAATGTTCTCAGCGGAAATTCCAGCTTGCGCAGCAAGGCGAACGCGCCGGGTTAAAAACTCCCCGACCTCTCGCATTACATTCTGATATTCGGGGCGCTCCTGCATGGTTTGCGGCTCGCCCTGAATGTGCATAATACAAACAGGCACAGCGGCAGCTGCTGCCGCAGCCAACGCCCCCTCTCTTTGTAGTGCGCGCACATCGTTAATAAGCCCGGCCCCCAGTTCTACCACCTGCGCCATCACTGCCGGAGTACTGGTATCCACAGAAACGACCACATCGAGCTCACGCGAAATCGCCTCAACCACGGGACAAACCCGATCAAGCTCCTCCTGAGCCGACACAATCGCCGCACCAGGCCGGGTTGACTCACCACCAACATCAATAAATGCAGCGCCGTCAGCAACCATCTGGCGGGCTTTCAGAAGCGCCACATCAAGCTGATTGAACCGACCGCCATCGGAGAATGAATCTGGCGTCACGTTGAGAATACCCATTACATGGCAACGGGACATATCCAACGTTCGTCCGGCAAACTTCATTTCCATAAAAAACCTTTCTGGACTGGCATACCTGAACCGGGGAAACAGCAACTTGCAAAAACAAACGCCGCCCGTAAGCAGGGCGGCGTTAATCAGCTAAAGCGCTTTGAAGCCAGGAAGCTTAGTGCTCTCCCGCCGGGCGACCAACATCTGGCCGCTTGCCATCTTCAGCGGGATTGGATTCAGAAGCAGTGCCGGAACCGCCAGCTTTGGCGCCCCCTGCAGACCCTCTGTCATCCCAGCCTTTGGGCGGGCGCGGGGTACGACCTTCCATGATGTCATCGATCTGATGACGATCAATGGTCTCGTACTTCATCAAAGCCTCAGCCATGGCATCCAGCTTATCCCGGTTTGCGACCAGAATCTCTGTTGCCTTCTCATAGCAAGTATCAATGATGTTTCTTACTTCCTCATCAATGCGCTGCGCCGTTTCAGGAGAGTAAACAGTTTGCGCCTGGCCTGCAGAACGACCAAGGAACGGCTCCTCGCTGTCGGTATCGTACTGCAAAGGCCCAAGCTTCTCAGACAATCCCCAACGAGTGACCATATTACGGGCCAGACTGGTGGCACGCTCGATGTCATTCGAGGCACCGGTGGTAACGCCGTCAAAGCCCAAGGTCAACTCCTCTGCAATACGCCCGCCAAACAGGCTGCAAATGGAGCTAATCAAGAAGCGCTTACTGTGGCTGTACCTGTCCTCTTCGGGCAGGAACATAGTTACACCCAGAGCGCGGCCACGAGGAATGATGCTCACCTTGTAAACCGGATCATGCTCGGGCATCAACCGGCCTACAATCGCGTGACCCGCCTCGTGGAACGCCGTATTCAGCTTTTCCTTTTCGCTCATCACCATGGACTTGCGCTCAGCGCCCATCATGATTTTGTCTTTCGCGAGCTCAAACTCTTCCATGGAAACCAGGCGCATGTTCCGACGAGCCGCAAAGAGCGCTGCCTCGTTAACCAGGTTCGCCAGGTCGGCACCGGAGAAGCCCGGAGTACCGCGCGCAATCAACGCAGGTTCAACACCTTCATCCAGGGGCACTTTTTTCATGTGCACCTTGAGGATTTGCTCGCGACCGATGATATCTGGCAAGCCAACAACCACTTGGCGATCGAAACGACCTGGTCGCAGCAGCGCCGGATCCAGAACGTCCGGACGGTTAGTAGCCGCAATAACGATAACGCCTTCGTTACCCTCAAAGCCGTCCATTTCAACCAGCAACTGGTTCAGGGTCTGTTCACGCTCGTCGTGACCACCGCCCATACCCGCGCCACGATGGCGACCGACCGCATCAATTTCATCAATAAAGATGATGCAAGGGCTCTGCTTCTTCGCCTGCTCAAACATGTCCCGCACGCGCGATGCACCAACACCAACAAACATCTCAACGAAGTCCGAACCGGAAATCGAGAAGAAAGGAACCTTGGCTTCGCCAGCAATGGCCTTGGCCAACAGGGTTTTACCTGTACCCGGTTGCCCCACCATCAATACGCCTTTGGGAATGCTGCCACCCAGACGCTGGAACTTGCTGGGATCCCGAAGGAAGTCCACCAGCTCCTTAACATCCTCTTTGGCTTCATCCACACCGGCCACATCAGCGAAGGTGGTTTTGATTTGATCTTCGCTCATCAGGCGCGCTTTGCTCTTGCCGAACGACATGGGGCCTTTGCCGCCACCGCCGCCCTGCATCTGCCGCATGAAGAACACAAACAGCGCAATAATGATCAGAATCGGGAAAGCCGCGACCAGCAGCTGCGTCCACAGGCTCTGGCGCTCGGGCTCTTTGCCGATGACCTCCACCTTGTTCGCCAGCAGATCGTCCATCAGCTTGTTATCCGCCACCTGGGGCCGAATTGTCTGAAACTGGGAACCATCGCCACGGGTGCCCTGGATTTCCAGGCCATCAATAGTGACTTTGTTGACCTGACCCTGCTGGACCATTTCAACGAATTGGGAGTAATTGACTTGCTGACCGGTGGTGGTGGGAGAGAAATTCTGAAACACCATCAACAGTACAGCGGCTATTATCAGCCAGAGAACCAGATTTTTTGCCATATCGTTCAAGGATCATCACCTGTGAATTGAAGAGCAGGCCATCGAAGGAACTACTCTTTTCTGACACCTTACACCAATTATACGTCTATCCACCAGAAACGGCCCACCCGTAACGGCCACAGAAAAACGTAGCTGCGGATCAACCTGAAAACGTTCCTGAACGCCGGATAAATCCCCATGTTCCTTGTATGTGGGCCTTATCTCGGAAATTACAACGCCTGCAGGGTGATCTGTATACAAGGTTGTCTGCTACAATCCGCCGATTATACGACGTTGCCAGCGATTATGCCGCTGACCTTTTGTTAATTGCACCGATAAAGAGATTAAATCATGAGCCTTTCAGCGGAACAGCGCCGGGAATACCGGGCCATTGCACACAACCTGAAGCCCGTCATCATTGTGGGCGACAAGGGCCTCACCGAAAACCTCCAGGAAGAACTGGAGCGCGCCCTGAACGACCACGAGCTGATCAAAATCAAAGTGGCGAGCCAGGATCGGGAAGCCCGCCATGAAGCAATCACCGCCCTGTGCGAAGCCAGTGGCGCTGAACTAGTGCAAACCATTGGCAAGATTGCCGTCCTTATGCGCAGAGCCAAAAAGCCAAATCCGAAACTATCTAACCTCCTGCGCCTCAAGAACTGACTTTTTTGTAAGCCATAAAACAAAAAGCCGGCTGCGTATCACACAGCCGGCTTTTCTTTGTGCGCTGGATTCACCAGCGCTGCAACATCAGATGTACTCAACCTTTCCGATTTCGTACTCCACAGTGCCAGACGGAACACGGATGGCAACAACATCATCTTCGCTCTTGCCTACCAACGCTCGAGCGATGGGTGAAGATATCGATAGCTTACCTTCCTTGATATCCGCCTCATCCTCACCGACGATCTTGTAGACCACCTCTTCATCGGTATCCACATTCAACAGATGAACCGTGGTGCCAAAAATCACTCTGCCGGTATTTTCCATTTCCGTTACGTCGATCACCTGCGCTGCAGAAAGCTTGCCTTCAATTTCCTGAATCCGGCCTTCAATAAAGCTCTGCTGCTCTCGAGCTGCGTGGTACTCGGCGTTCTCTTTGAGATCGCCGTGCTCACGAGCATCCGAAATCGCCGCGATAACCCGCGGACGATCCTTGGATTTCAGCTGCTGGAGCTCCTCACGTAAGCGGGCTTCGCCCACTTTGGTCATAGGCACTCTATCACTCATAATCTTACTTCCCTGCGTGGAGGTCTTGCAGGCGGCGTACTGTACGCTCCGGGCCAAATTTGATGGCCCTACAGAAGGCTTCGCCGCCCGCCAGTGTTGTTGTATAAGCTACTTTGGTCTGCAGGGCCGACTGGCGAATTTGCGCCGAATCAGACACAGCCTTGCGACCTTCGGTAGTATTAATAATGAGCTGAACCTGGCCATTCTTGATTGCGTCCACAATATGCGGGCGCCCTTCGCCAACCTTGTTCACCCGCTCCACTTCGATACCCTCAGCACGGAGCGCTTTCGCAGTTCCAGTGGTAGCAACAAGTTCAAAGCCAATAGCCACCAGATCACGAGCGACCTGAATTGCACCAACCTTATCTACATCACGAACCGACATAAACACGGTTCCGCTGGACGGCAAACGCTCGCCAATCGCCAGTGACGCCTTGGCAAAGGCCTCATCGAAGCTATCACCAAGCCCCATCACTTCACCCGTGGACTTCATTTCGGGCCCAAGGATCGGGTCAACCGACGGGAACTTGTTGAACGGGAATACGGATTCCTTTACCGCATAGTAGCTCGGCACAACTTCTTTGGTGAAGCCCTGCTCGGCAAGTGAGGTGCCCGCCATAACACGCGCCGCGACCTTGGCCAGAGACACGCCAATAGCCTTGGATACGAAAGGTACCGTTCTCGAAGCGCGCGGGTTGACCTCGATCACATATATCTCGTCATCCTGCCAGGCCAACTGAACGTTCATCAGGCCGACAACCTCAAGTTCGAGAGCCATCTTCCTTACCGCATCACGCATGGCATCCTGAACTTCCGGTGGCAGCGTATAAGGTGGCAAGGAGCACGCGGAATCACCAGAGTGAATACCTGCCTGCTCAATATGCTGCATGATGCCACCAATGACGACATCTGTACCGTCGCAGATGGCATCGATATCTACTTCAATGGCAGCATTCAGGAAGTGATCCAGCAAAACCGGGCTGTCGTTGGAGACCAGCACAGCGCTGCGCATGTAACGCACCAACTCATCCTCACCGAACACAATCTCCATTGCCCGACCACCCAACACGTAGGAAGGGCGAACAACCAGCGGATAGCCGATTTTACTGGCTGCAACAATTCCTTCTTCGAGGCTGCGTACGGTGGCATTTTCAGGCTGCCTGAGCCCAAGGCGCTGAATCATTTGCTGGAACCGCTCACGATCTTCCGCGCGGTCTATCGCATCCGGACTGGTACCAATAATGGGCACACCGGCCGCTTCCAGGCCACGGGCCAGCTTCAAAGGTGTCTGCCCGCCGTACTGGACAATCACACCTTTGGGCTTTTCTATGTGGATAATTTCCAGCACGTCTTCCAGCGTAATCGACTCAAAATACAAACGGTCAGAGGTATCGTAATCGGTGGATACCGTCTCCGGGTTGCAGTTGATCATGATGGTTTCGTAGCCATCTTCACGCATGGCCAATGCCGCGTGAACACAGCAATAATCGAACTCGATACCCTGACCAATCCGGTTGGGCCCACCACCAATAACCACGATTTTCTCGCGATCGGTTGGCTCAGCCTCGCACTCCTCCTCGTAGGTGGAGTACATATATGCGGTATCGGAGGAAAATTCTGCCGCACAGCTATCCACACGCTTGTATACGGGGCGAATATTCAGATCGTGCCGCAGCTTACGCATGCTCACGTCTGTAATGCCCAGCAATTTCGCCAAACGGGCATCTGAGAAGCCTTTGCGCTTCAGTCGGAACAGGGTGGCGTGATCGATATCGGGCTTACCGGCAGATTTCAGCGCCTGCTCTTCACGAATGAGATCTTCGATCTGCACCAGGTACCAAGGATCTACATGGGTATACTCGAATACATCTTCCACGGTAAGCCCGGCACGAAAAGCATCACCTATGTACCAAACACGCTCGGCACCGGGAACACTGAGCTCGCGCGTCAGGGTCTCACGAGATGTTTCAGAGGTGTACTCTTCGAGCTGCTCATCAAAACCGTCCGAGCCCACTTCCAACCCGCGAAGGGCCTTTTGCAGGGATTCCTGGAAGGTACGACCGATGGCCATAACCTCGCCCACAGATTTCATCTGGGTGGTAAGGCGTGCGTCAGCCTGAGGGAACTTCTCAAAGGTAAAGCGGGGAATTTTCGTAACGACATAGTCGATGCTGGGCTCGAAAGATGCCGGCGTGATACCACCGGTAATTTCATTGCGCAGCTCATCCAGGGTGTAACCAACCGCCAGCTTGGCAGCGACCTTGGCAATCGGAAAACCCGTTGCCTTGGAGGCCAGCGCCGATGACCTGGAAACCCTTGGGTTCATTTCAATAACAACCATACGGCCGGTGTCCGGATGGATACCAAACTGCACGTTGGAGCCGCCGGTTTCCACACCGATTTCACGCAGAACCGCCAGGGAGGCATCTCGCATGATCTGATATTCTTTGTCCGTCAGTGTTTGCGCTGGCGCAACAGTGATGGAGTCGCCGGTGTGGACGCCCATGGCATCGAAGTTCTCGATGGAGCACACGATAATACAGTTGTCTGCCTTGTCGCGAACCACTTCCATCTCATACTCTTTCCAGCCAATCAGCGACTCGTCGATAAGCAGCTCTTTGGTTGGTGAGAGATCCAGCCCGCGGGTACAGATTTCTTCAAACTCGTCCCGGTTGTACGCAATACCGCCACCAGAACCACCCATGGTGAACGAAGGGCGAATGATGCATGGGAAGCCAATGTCATCAGCAACCTTCCAGGCCTCTTCCATGGAATGCGCGATAGACGCGCGGGGGCACTCAAGGCCAATTGCCTTCATGGCCTTATCGAAACGGCTGCGATCTTCTGCCTTGTCGATGGTGTCGGCGTTAGCGCCAATCATTTCCACACCGTACTGGGCCAGCACGCCGTGCTTTTCCAATTCCAGCGCGCAGTTCAGTGCTGTCTGGCCGCCCATGGTTGGCAGCACGGCATCAGGCCTTTCTTTTTCAATAATCTTGGCAACGGTTTGCCATGTAATCGGCTCGATGTAGGTGGCATCCGCCATCACCGGGTCGGTCATAATGGTGGCCGGGTTCGAGTTAACCAGGATGACGCGGTAACCTTCCTCACGCAGGGCTTTACAGGCCTGGGCTCCGGAGTAGTCAAATTCGCACGCCTGCCCGATTACAATCGGGCCTGCGCCCAGAATCAGGATGCTTTTAATATCGGTCCGTTTTGGCATGTCTTGGTAAACCTGTCAGCAACATTTAAATTCTTGCAGCGCATAAACGCGGCGCGTGTCTGGTGTGGCGCTTTTGCCATAAATCGGCTTTAGGCCGTTCTGGCTTCCATCAGCTGGACAAACTCATCAAACAATGACGCCACATCACCGGGACCCGGGCTTGCTTCGGGATGCCCCTGAAAACTGAATGCTGGCTTGTCAGTACGACGAACGCCCTGCAAAGTGCCATCAAACAGCGACTTGTGGGTAACTTCCAGCACATCAGGCAAGGATGCTTCATCCACTGCAAAGCCGTGGTTTTGGCTGGTAATCATGACGGTGCCATTGGGTATCCGCTGAACCGGATGGTTTGCACCGTGGTGGCCATGTTTCATTTTCATGCTTTTCGCACCGCTGGCGATAGCCAAAAGCTGATGCCCCAGGCAGATGCCAAACACGGGAATGTCGGTTTCAAGCACGTCCTGAATTGCCTTGATCGCGTAATCGCAGGGCTTCGGATCGCCCGGGCCGTTAGACAGGAAGATGCCATCCGGATTCATGGCCAGCACGTCTGAGGCAGGGGTTTGGGCAGGCACAACAGTGACTTCACAGCCGCGGGAGGCAAGCATGCGCAAGATATTGAACTTAACGCCGTAATCCCAGGCCACTACTTTAAACTTGGTCTCGCCGCCTTCTGCGTAACCTTGGCCAAGCGTCCAGTCTCCCTGGGTCCACTTGTACGGCCTTTCGCAGGTAACCACTTTTGCCAAATCCATGCCTTCGAGCCCAGGAAACGCGTTTGCGAGTTCCAGTGCGCGCTCAGCTGTGGCGCCAGCACCAGCCACAATGGCGCCGCTTTGTGAGCCTTTGTCGCGGAGGATGCGCGTGAGGCGTCGGGTGTCTATATCGGCTATTCCGACAATGTTGTTGCTTCGCAGGTATTCGTCGAGCGATCCGCTGCTGCGCCAGTTGCTGGCAACCAGTGGCAGGTCGCGGATAATCAGGCCGGCAGCCTGTATACGGTCTGATTCTACGTCTTCTTCGTTTACACCTGTGTTCCCGATATGCGGGTATGTCAAGGTAACGAGTTGGCGGGCGTAGGACGGATCGGTCAGTATTTCCTGGTAGCCGGTCATCGCGGTGTTGAACACCACTTCGCCGCTGGTTTCGCCGTCAGCGCCAATGGCGGTGCCGTAAAACAGGCTTCCGTCTGCGAGTGCAAGGATTGCGGGTGTGCTCAAGGCTTGTATCCTCATCGAGTGGCGTTTCGTTTCGTCACGTGCAGGAACGCAAGCGCAAATTCAGGTCGCAAAAAAGCGAGAGGGAGTAAAAACTCCGTCCCGCTTATTGTTATCCGGGGACTTTTTGGTCCCTTGGGCTTTTCGAAGCCTACGCTTGGTGCAGTTAAACCGCCTTATTGTATGAAATTTGCGGTTTTGTGTCCATGTAAAATCGCCCTGCTTTAGAGCATGCCTGAAACACCGGCCGGCACTTGAGATCTTTGCTCCGGGAACCGCTACGAGCACATCCATGTGCGTTTGTCTTCGGCCGTCCGTGGCCTACGACATTCCCGGAGCAAAGATCCCAAGCCCCTGCCTCAGCAAATACCCTCAGCATTCCCCAAAAAGAACGCTCACTTCAAGCTCAAAACATCCTGCATATCATACAAACCGGCAGGCTTATCTTTCAGCCACAGAGCGGCACGCATGGCGCCTTTTGCGAAGGTCATCCGGCTGCTTGCTTTGTGAGTAATCTCGATGCGTTCGCCTTCGGTGGCGAACAGTACGGTGTGATCGCCCACTACATCGCCGGCACGAATGGTTTCGAAACCGATTTCCTTACGGGTGCGCTCACCGGTAAAGCCTTCACGGCCATAAACTGCGCACTCTTTGAGATCGCGATCCAGTGCATCAGCAACCACTTCGCCCATGCGCAGGGCGGTGCCGGAGGGCGCGTCTTTTTTGTGGCGGTGGTGGGCTTCGATGATTTCAACGTCGTAGTCGTCGCCCAGTGTTGCTGCAGCGGTGCGCAGAAGGTTGAGCACCACGTTAACGCCGACGCTCATGTTGGGCGCAAACACTACCTGGGTAGATTCTGCTGCCATGGCCAGCTGCTGCTTTTCGCCATCGGTGAGGCCAGTGGTTCCGATAATCAGCATTTTACCGTTGGCTGCGCAGAACTCGGCGTTTTCCAGGGTGAGATCCGGGAAGGTGAAGTCGACAAGCACGTCGAAGTCGTCTTTCACGTCAGCCAGGGTACCCGCCATCTTCACGCCGGTTTTGCCGATGCTGCTCATTTCGCCGGCATCGGCTCCGATGAGGCTGCTGCCTGGCTCGACGATAGCCGCGCCCAGTTCAAGCCCTTCTGTGCCGTCGACTGCCTCAATCAGCACTTTACCCATGCGCCCGGCGGCGCCGATGATTGCTACCCTCATGGCCTTTTCCTTATATGAAGCTGATCAGAATTTCATTTCGTCGAAGAAGCTCTTAACACCCTCAAACCAGGACGTTTTCTTCGGGGCATGGTTTGTGCCGTTGTTGCTGCCGTCGAGCGTTACCTGGAACTCCTGAAGCAGTTCTTTCTGGCGCTTGGTCAGGTTAACCGGCGTCTCGATAATCACGCGACACAAGAGATCACCTGATGGACCTCCGCGTACCGGGCTAACACCTTTATTGCGCAACCGGAACAATTTGCCTGTTTGGGTTTCGGGCGGAATTTTCAGTTTCACGCGACCATCCAGCGTTGGCACTTCCAGCTCACCACCCAGCGTGGCGTCAATAATGCTGATAGGCACTTCACAATATAGGTTGCGGCCGTCGCGGGTAAAGATTGAGTGCTCACGAACCGACATCTGCACGTACAGGTCGCCAGACGGGCCACCATCTATACCCATCTCGCCTTCACCGGAGAGCCGTATACGGTCGCCGGTATCAACTCCGGGCGGCACTTTAACGGAGAGGGTTTTCTCTTCCTGCACCCTGCCCTGACCATGGCATGACTTACAGGGGTTTTTAATAATCTGGCCTGAACCACGACATGTGGGACACGCTTGCTGCACCGCAAAGAAACCTTGCTGCATACGCACCTGCCCCATACCTTTACAGGTACCGCAGGTTTCAGGGCGAGAGCCTTTTTCGGCGCCACTGCCATCACAGGTATCGCACTCCCGATGTCCGGGAATGGTAATTTTTACTGTTTTGCCTTTTACCGCTTCTTCAAGATCCAGCTCCAGGGTGTAACGCAAATCCGAACCGCGAGTGTTGCGGCCGCCTCGGCCACCGCCACCAAAGATGTCGCCAAACACATCGCCGAAGATGTCGGAGAAGTTGCCGCCACCGCCGAATCCACCACCGGCCTGCCCATCTACTCCGGCATGACCATACTGGTCGTATGCCGCACGCTTGGACTGGTCTGCCAGTATTTCGTAGGCTTCGCTGGCCTCTTTGAACTTGTTCTCAGCGTCTTTGTCTTCCGGGTTGCGGTCGGGGTGATACTTCATCGCAAGCTTTCGGTATGCCCGCTTAACTTCTTTTTCGTCCGCGTCCCGGGAAACTCCGAGAATGTCGTAATAATCGCGCTTGGCCATGCTTTAAAACCCTGTTTTTTAAACGCGGAAAACGCGGATCAGCTCCGCGTTTTCCAACCAACTACTTGATAAACGTCCGAATTACTTCTTTTCGTCGTCTTTAACTTCTTCAAACTCGGCATCCACTGCATCGTCGGCGGACTGAGCTTCTTCCTGTCCACCAGCTTGCTGCGCCTGCCCGTCCTGATCTGCGTACATCTTCTGAGCCAACTCACCCGACACTTCTGTCAGCTTCTGAGTTTTAGCTTCGATGTCATCTTTGTCGGAACCGGCCAGTGCGTCTTCCAGATCCTTGATGGCAGCTTCGATAGACTCTTTCTCGCTATCGCTAACTTTGTCAGCGGCGTCTGCCAGAGTCTTACGCACAGCGTGAACCATGCCGTCACCCTGGTTACGAGCCTGAACCAGCTCTTCAAACTTGCGATCTTCCTCAGCGTTCGCTTCGGCGTCCTGCACCATTTTCTCGATCTCGTCATCGTTCAAGCCAGAAGAAGCCTTGATTACGATGGACTGCTCTTTGCCGGTAGCCTTGTCTTTCGCAGACACGTTCAGAATACCGTTGGCATCGATATCGAAAGTTACTTCAATCTGCGGCACACCGCGGGAAGCCGGTGGAATGTCGGCCAGATCGAAACGACCCAGAGACTTGTTCTGTGCTGCTTGCTTACGCTCACCCTGAACCACGTGAATGGTAACCGCTGTCTGGTTATCTTCTGCCGTAGAGAAGGTCTGCGACTTCTTGGTCGGAATCGTGGTGTTCTTGTCGATTACCGGTGTAGCCACGCCACCCATGGTCTCAATACCCAGGGTCAGCGGAGTTACGTCCAGAAGCAGAACGTCTTTCACATCGCCAGACAGTACGGCGGCCTGAATCGCCGCACCCATTGCAACAGCTTCGTCCGGGTTTACGTCCTTACGAGCTTCTTTGCCAAAGAACGCCTTAACTTTTTCCTGAACCAGTGGCATACGTGTCTGACCACCAACCAGGATAACTTCGTCGATCTCACCAACGCTCAAACCTGAGTCTTTCAGGGCAACCTTACAAGGCTCGAGGCTGCGCTCAACCAGATCTTCTACCAGAGACTCAAGCTTGGAACGGGTCAACTTCACGTTCATGTGCTTGGGGCCGCTGGCGTCTGCTGTGATATACGGCAGGTTAACGTCGGTCTGCTGGCTGCTGGAAAGCTCAATCTTGGCCTTCTCACCCGCTTCTTTCAGGCGCTGCATGGCCAGCGAGTCGCCGCGCAGATCAATGCCACTGTCTTTCTTGAACTGGTCAGCCAGGAATTCGATGATTTTCATATCGAAATCTTCACCACCCAGGAAGGTGTCACCGTTGGTAGCCAGAACTTCAAACTGGTGCTCGCCATCAACATCTGCAATTTCGATGATGGAGAGGTCAAACGTACCACCACCCAAGTCGTAAACAGCTACAGTGCGGTCGCCGGTTTTCTTGTCCAGACCATAAGCCAGGGCTGCAGCGGTCGGCTCGTTGATGATGCGCTTTACTTCCAGACCAGCAATTCGGCCAGCATCTTTAGTAGCCTGACGCTGACTGTCGTTAAAGTAGGCCGGAACGGTGATAACCGCTTCCGTTACCTTCTCGCCCAGATAGTCTTCTGCAGTCTTCTTCATTTTCTTCAGAATTTCTGCAGACACCTGGGGAGGCGCCATTTTCTGACCTTTAACTTCTACCCACGCATCGCCGTTATCTGCTTCGGCAACTTTGTAGGGCACCATCTTGATGTCTTTCTGAACAACGTCATCTTTGAATCGACGACCAATCAGTCGTTTGATGGCATAAATGGTGTTCTGCGGGTTGGTAACCGCTTGGCGCTTGGCTGACTGACCCACCAGAATTTCATTGTCATCGGTGTAGGCAATGATTGATGGGGTAGTACGATCACCCTCGGCGTTTTCGATAACCCGGACCTTGTCGCCATCCATGATGGCAACACACGAGTTGGTGGTTCCAAGGTCAATTCCGATAATCCTGCTCATTTAATCACTCCAGTTCTTCTGAATGCGGTACTTAATGGTTGCCCGGAAAACATGAATCCGGTTAGTTTTGCTTAATGGCTATATTGGCGCTTTGGGTAGCTTTTCAAGCCTGCTCGTCAATTTTTGGTGCATCCTGAGCCTTGGCCACCATCACCATTGCAGGACGCACTACGCGCCCGTTCAGCAGATAGCCTTTCTGGATTACCGCTACCACGCTGTTTGGCTCAGCATTGGGTGCAGGCACCATCGACATGGCTTCGTGCTGCTGGGGATCAAATGGCTCACCCACCGGGTTCAGGGGCTCCACATTGAACTTCTTCAAGCTCGAAACAAACAGATTGAGCGTCATTTCAACGCCCTGACGGATAGAAGCCACCAACTCACCAGCACCTTCCTGGCCTTCCGTGCTCTCAACCGCCTTTTCTAGACTATCTGCTACAGGTAGCAGCTCCTTAACGAACTTTTCCAACGCAAACTTGTGCGCCTTCTCAACATCCATCTCCGCACGGCGACGCACGTTTTGCATTTCCGCATGCAAGCGCAGCATTTGCTCTTGTGAATCCTGAAGCTGCTCTTTCAGGGAATCCAGCTCGGAAACCTCTTCCTGCTCCACTCCCTGCTCGCCAGACTGCGCATCTTCAGCAGCGGCATTGGCGGCTTCATTCAACTCATCCAACTGTTCGTTGCGGTTTTCTTCGGTGCTCATGAATACTCCTGCCAGATCTTCGGCGGCCGGCTTACACGCGGCCAATTGAACATAGGCTCTGACTCGACGGAGCCAGAAGAATGCTATTGCGAACCGATATGGGGCTCACCTCTCAGGTTTCAACCATTAAAAGCCCCATTCCTGAAGAAAATATCTGCCAAATGATTGCAAACCCGAAAACCCCTGTATATATTCACAGTCACTGTATGAACGAACAGTATATTTTCAAGAGCGGAGGTTTTCTGCATGCTCACACAGCTCACCGTTTCCAACTACGCGATCGCCGAAAGAGTAGAACTGCAATTCAGCAAGGGCATGACAGCTCTCACTGGCGAAACAGGCGCGGGCAAATCCATTGTTCTGGATGCACTGGGGCTGGCCATGGGCGGTCGCGCCGATGCGGGTGCAGTGCGCCATGGCGCGAAGCGTGCAGATATTACGGCGACCTTTGATGTTTCGAGCATTCCAGACGCTCTACAGTGGCTGGAAAGCCACGAACTGGATGACGACAGCGACTGCATTCTGCGCCGGGTCATCAGCAAGGACGGGCGGTCTCGCGCCTATATTAACGGCCAACCCTGCCCTTTGGCGCATCTGAAAGATCTGGGCGGACTGCTGATGGACATTCACAGCCAGCACCAGCACCAATCACTTTTACGAAAAGAAACCCACCGTAAATTGATAGACGAATACGCAGGCGCCGAAGACCTCGCCAATCAGACTCGCGAAGCATGGAAGGCCTGGAGCCAGATTCGTACAAAACTGATCGAGCGCCAGCAAAATGCAGAGGAATCGGAAGCCCGGCTGCAGCTACTTCGCTATCAAGTGGAAGAACTTGACCGTCTTGCACTGGAAAACGGTGAGCAGGAGCTACTTGAGCAAGAACAGGCACAACTGAGCCAGGCCGACGCCATTCTTCACAATAGTCATCAGGCAGCTCTGCTATGCACGGAAGATGACACCAGCGCCGCGGGCTTATTGCGCCAGGCGCTGCAACAACTCGCGCAGTTGCCGGTTGAAATACCCGCGCTGGCCGACACGATTCAAATGCTCAACGAAGCGCAGATCCAGATCAGCGAAGCCGGCGACAATCTTCGCCACTTTGTGGATGACTACGAAGCCGACCCTGCCCGCCTGTCCGAAGTTGAGGACAGGCTAAGCGCGATCTACCAGATGGCACGCAAACACCGCATCAACCCCGAGGAACTGATGGAGCTTCACTCGCGGCAAAGTGCAGAGCTGGCAGAGCTGGACGGTGGCGAAGGCAGCCTGGAGCAACTGGAGGTGGATCTTGAAAGCCACCGCAACGCGTTCAATGAGCTGGCCGGTAAACTCTCCGATATTCGTGCTAAAGCAGCAGGGGAGCTGGATCAACGCATCGCAAGTGAGCTTGCCCAGCTGAGCATGCCGTCGGTTCAGTTTGTTACTCACCTGAGCAGTAACAATCAGAACGAGCCGTCACCTCACGGGCTGGAAGAAGTAGAATTTTTGGTGAGCGCCAACCCAGGGCAACCGGCAAGGCCTCTGGCAAAAGTTGCTTCCGGCGGCGAACTTTCACGAATCAGCTTGGCAATTCAAGTGGTGGTTGCGCAAACATCCACCACACCAACCCTGATCTTTGACGAAGTTGACGTGGGCATTGGCGGCGGTACTGCAGAGGTGGTCGGCAAGCTGCTACGTTCGTTGGGGGCTAATGGGCAGGTTATCTGCGTCACGCACTTGCCGCAGGTTGCAGCTCAGTGTCACCAACACTTGTTTGTGAGCAAATTTACCCAGCAAGACGCGACTTTCTCAAAAATCGAATCTCTGGATGACCAGGGAAGAATATGCGAAGTGGCAAGAATGCTTGGGGGCGTTGATATGACGGAGCACACCCTGGCCCACGCAACGGAAATGTTTTCTAAAGGACAGGCTACCCACCACTGAACGGTGGCACCAACCACTTCCCCCTCTCGACCCTGAGAGCTATTGGGGCAGGCTTATCGGCCTGCCCCTTTTTTTGAGTTGTTGACGCTTAGGTAATTACTTGAGGGGCTTAACGTAAAGAATCAGGCTGTGCTCTACAATTTCATAGCCGTGCTCTTTCGCAATTATTTTTTGACGCTCTTCGATGATCTCATCGACAAACTCAACCACCTGCCCGGTCTGCGTGCAAACCATATGATCATGATGATCTTCGCCAGCCATTTCGAATACGGCATGGCCGCCTTCAAAGTTGTGACGCAACACCAGCCCCGCCGTCTCAAACTGAGTAAGCACGCGGTATACAGTGGCCAAGCCCACATCATCACCCTGATCCAGAAGCCGTTTGTACACATCTTCTGCGCTGAGATGATGGTCCTTGGCGTTTTCCAGGATGTTGAAAATTTTCACTCTTGGCAGAGTTACCTTGAGACCGACTTTTCGTAGTTCGGCGTTTTCAGATGACATGTTACTATTCACTCTTTGGTGTGCCTCACGGCTTCCGGTATGATGAAGCCGCCATTTAACGGTTAACCCGTGCCACACCTGCCCTTGGCAGGCGATTTCAAGATAGAGGATTTCCTCCGGCGATGCAAAAGCTCACAGCTCTCATTCTCACTATCATTCTCTCCGGTTGCGCTTTCCCGGGCGTATACAAGATCAATGTTCAGCAAGGCAACATTGTTACCGATGAAGAGCTGTCCAAACTCAACGAAGGCATGCCCCGCAGCCAGGTTCAGGCGTTGCTCGGGAGCCCTTTGATGCTCAACCCGGTTGATAGCTCCCGGGAATACTATGTATACACATTCCAACGCAGAGGGGGCCCTATCGAAGAGCAGCGCATCATCGTCTATTACGACGCTGACCGTTACACCCACTATGAAGCAGAACTCCTGAACGAAACCCCGGCTTATTAATCTGCCACAGACTTCTTTTTAGCCCGGTTTAACCGCGCCTGCTTCGGATCAATCTGGAGCGGGCGATATAATTCAACTCTATCCCCATCTCGCAGTTCGTGATCCGAAGGCTTTTTTATTACCTTGCCGAATATCCCCATATTGATGGAATCAACATCAATCTCCGGAAAAATAGCGGCAATTCCTGAAAGCCGAGCTGCGTCCACAGCCGTTGCGCCATCAGGCACTTGTACCGATATTATTTCCTGCCTGTCTGGCCGGGCGTAAGCTACCTCAACTCGAAGCATCACACGCCTCCCTTGTATATATCGTCGGCACGACGACAGAAAGCATCCACCATGGTTGTCGCCGCCTGATTGAAAACAGGCCCAAAGGTCATACGCGAAAGCGAGCCTGTGAACTCAAACTCCAACGTCAGAATCACCTTGCAGGCATTATCATCCAGCGCTTTAAAGTGCCAGCGCCCCTTCAGGTTACGAAACGGACCATCCACCAGACTCATTTCAATGGCTTCTGGCATCAGCAACTGATTGCGGGTGGTGAGCTTGTGGCGAACCCCTCCCTTTGCAATTTCCAGCGACGCCATAATCTGCTCAGGATCTTGCTGATGAATCTCGGCGCCTGCGCACCAGGGGAGGAACTCGGGGTAGCGGGCAATGTCATTGACCAAGTGAAACATGCGCTCCGCAGAGTGCATAACCAGAGCTGTTTTATCAATCTGATGAGCCATCGGAACCGGTTGTCCTGCTTACGAATACACTTTAAGGCTGATTTCAGGCCCTGCGGCCGCAAACACACCTGCAATCAAACGCTATGATAAAGGATATCACCGTCTTTGGGGGCATTTTCCGGGAGGGACTGCGGCTGGTCGGATTTGTTGTCAGTCGTTTGCTCTGCGGGCACCAACTCACCCGCATCCTCACCAGCTCCATCACCGGCAGCCCCTACCCCACCCGCCTCAACCGGCTGTGGCGGGATGCCATTCTGTTCCTGAAGCACCAGCCCTGGCCCGGGTTCGCACCAGAGTGCCTCGCTGCCGGTGTCGCACATGTTCACCAGTGAGCTTGCTGTGTAGTGAATACCTATGTAGGCAGCGACAAGAGGCAGGACCAGGCGCATAACCCAGAACCAGATTGTGCCAAACAGCCCCGGGGTTTTTCCGAGCATGCTTTTTGAAAGGTTGCGTGTCAGGCACCAGCCGGTGAAGAGCGCAATAAGAATCGCGACTAGCGGAATCATCAACCCGCCGGTTAACAACTCAAGCCAACGGAATACCGTGGCGCCACCCAGCCGGTATTGCGACCACAAATTGAACGAAAACAGCGAAGCGAGCCCAGCAAGCCAAACGGACAACCCCACCAATAACACAGACAACCCGCGAGGCGCACCTGTCCACTCACGGAACCATCCAACGACCGGTTCCAGCAATGCGAGAGCCGTTGACCAGACAATCATCACAACCATCAGAAAAACAGTTGCGATAACAAACTGACTTGCCGGCAGCTCGGCAAGCGATACCGGAAGCGACACAAACAACAGGCTAAAACCGCGCTCCCCATCAAAAACGCTGCTTTGCGTAGCCATGGCGAAAATCATTAACCCTGCCAGAATCGCAACCAGGGTATCCATCAATACAACAGCCAGAATGGATCGTTTGAGCTGCGTGTTCGGAGTGGTGTAAGCACCTAGAACCGCCCACACACCCATTCCCAAGCCCAAGGTATAAAAGGCATGAAACAACGCCGCACTGAGGCTTGTCCATGTGAGATCCTGCGGATGCATCTCGAGTATTTGGGTCATGGCGCCGTCAATCCGGCCGTACCAGGTGGCAAGCCCAAATAGCGCCAGCATGAGTATCAACGTACCAGGCACAACAATCCTGAACGCGCGCTCAAGCCCCCCAACCACGCCCTGCCCAGACACCCACAAAACCATCACCAGAAAAAACCCGTGCCACCCCATGAATACGCGAAACTCACGAGGATCAGAAACCAATGCGGCAAGCACGCCTGTCGCCTCCGCATGCCCTGCTCCTGAAAACCGACCGACGGCGCCATAAAACACGTAAGCCAAGGCGATCGACCCGAAAACCGCCGTAAACGACAGAACCAGAAATGCGCTCAATATACTGAACCGACCTACAGCCATCCAGGCTCTGGAACGTTTCGCACTGCGTATCAACCCACCCATCGCCAGCACAATTCCGTGACGGGCGTTTCGACCGATGGCCGCCTCAGTAATCATCAAAGGTAGTGTGACCAGCAACAGGCAACCGAGGTATAGAAGAATAAACAGCCCGCCACCATGCAGGCTCGCCAGATACGGGAACTGCCACAGGTTTGCCAAGCCGACAGTTGCGCCCACTGCAGCCCAGAAGAAGGTTGATTTTCGGGTAAACGACCCGATATGTGTTTGGTATGGCGTAGGCATTTTCGCCTCGGAAAGTGTCTGGTCCAGTATTGTAGCCGAAGGACTCCTCCGCGCACGAACCATGCATGCCTTCGAGGGCGATTTCGTGACCAGTCTGGCACTCCTGAGCTACAATGCGCTTTTTGCCGACCTGCGATTGGCCGGCCCGTTCATTCGTCCGCATCCGGATAATTGATTCATGAGCAAGAAAAAACCCGGTACGCCGAGCAGTACCATCGCCCTTAACAAAAAGGCGAAACACGAATACCACATAGAAGAACGCTTCGAAGCGGGTATGGTTTTACTCGGCTGGGAAGTGAAATCATTGCGAGCCGGCAAGGCCCAGATAACCGACGCCTATGTATTGTTGAAGGACGGCGAAGCTTTCCTGCTGGGTGGGCACTTTCAGCCCCTGACCGAAGCCTCTACCCATGTTATTGCCGATCCTACTCGCACCCGCAAACTGCTGCTGCACGCCAAGGAGCTGGCCAAACTGATCGGGGAAACAAGCCAGGCAGGCCAGACTTGCGTGCCTTTGGCGCTGTATTGGAAGAAGAACAAAGTGAAGTGCGAGATTGCCCTGGTAAAGGGCAAGAAGCTGTTCGACAAGCGCGCTACCGAGAAAGAGCGTGACTGGGACCGCCAAAAACAGCGCATTATGCGAGAAAACACCACTTGACGGTACAAGCCGCAACAAACAAACCTTGAAGTTGTGGGATTAGCCCACATATACTGTGAGTAAGGGGACGACATGGCTTCGACGCTGGTGGCGAACCCTTGGGTGCATGTCGAGATGGCAGCGAATCTCGTTAATCCAAAGCTGCAACGCAATAGTCGCAAACGACGAAAACTACTCACTAGCAGCGTAAGCTGCTAGTCGTCCTGACTGGGTCGCCCGTAGCCCAGAGCTACATCTCAGGACGTCATCGCTTACGGGATGCTCCGTTATCCAGAGTTCACTGGCTAACGGCTAAGATTTAAAGAACTCGCCTCTTACACCCTGGCCTTCGGGTCGTTCGAGGTTAAATCAATAGAAGGACATAAACATGTAGATCTCAAGGCACAGTGCTGGCGGACGCGGGTTCAATTCCCGCCGTCTCCACCAACCAAGAGTTTTAGGGGGGTCCACCAAGATCCACTGAAACGCCCTAAAGCCCCGGAAACGGGGCTTTTTTATGTCTATCACATTCATATTGATCCAAAAGCCAAATTACATCCCACTCCGTTCAAACCATGCATCATAGATCCGCTTATCCCATTTACTCTGGAAGAATGCGATCGCGGCTTTTTGATCCTCCTTGGAGAGTACATCTCCAAAGGCGGGCATTTGGCCACCCATGGGAGCGCCACCTTGATTGATCGTGCCCATCAGCATGTCGAATGGATGGTGCCAGGCGTGCCCCTTTCCGTTAAGCGGTGGCGGCGGGAAGGAGCCATCCTCAAGCCGCTTTCTCCAATTAAAGGCACCTTGTGCGTTGGATCCGTGGCAACTCGCGCAGCTGTCGTCGAATACGGTCGCGCCACGCTCGACCTGGGCTAAGGTGTACCAGCGGCCATCTACCGTCCCGTCACTGCAGCCAGTCATTAATCCTACAATTAGAATTCCAAATGAAATTTTCACCTTACACATTATTTACCGCCTCTTTCCTGGCAGACGACTTCAGCAATACCCGCTCGGCCACTCCTATTACAAAGGGATCGGCGTTCATCAATCCTCCTTTCATTTCTTCTCTTAAAAGGAGAGCCGCGCGCCAATAACCGCAAACCAATCCTCTATGCTAACGCCATCCGCCCTGGCAAAATCCGCTGTATCACCGTATTTGCGTTCGTGAACAACACCAACGTAGGGCGAGAAAGCGCGGTCAATCATGTCGTAGCTCAGTCGTAACCCGGTTTCTGTTGATACCAGGCCCTTCCCTACTTCAATTTCACGGTCCTCACTGAACGCAACCGTGGCATCCAGCGTCGCCGTGAGTATCCAGTAATTGGTGAGCAGCAACTCATACTCTGCATCGAGATCAGCGGAGGTGTCGCCGTCCTTGCTCACGTAAAGGTTCGCATCAATTTCAATCCACTGCGGCGCCAGGCCTGCCACACCGAGAACTGCATAGGTTCGATCCGGGCCTTCCGGAGTGTCGAATCGTACCCCGGCCTTTGCATCGAAGAATGTTGATATCGGGATTTGCCCTACCAACTGGTTTTCGAGTTTTTCGTAAGCTTGCTCTTCAAAGGAATACTCCCCACTGGTAAGCCAGTGGGCTTTGAAATTGTCAGTGCCGTAAAAGAAATCCGCGTCCCAAACGCCTATTTCTTCATCATTGTCACTGTAACGGTATTCAAGTTCTTCGAACTGCGCGCCCCACACCTTCAGCGGTTGCTTACGCTGAGTGGTATCCGGCATCCGCTCTTGAGCAGACGCCAGCGCCGGCATGACACTCAAGCTAACAACCGCGCTTGCAATCAACGGCATCCAAAGCTTCATACGTCACCCCCAACTTCGCTCGGCTGCTCACTGGATGCGGCCTGTGTAGATTCCGGCCCACCCTCAACAATCACTTTCCGGAACATGCCAGCCGCCATGTGATAAGTCAGGTGGCAATGGAAGGCCCACTGCCCAGGCGCATCCACTTCGGTTTCCATGTAAACCGTGGTACCAGGCTGCACACTGACGGTGTGTTTGATCGGATTCCACTGGCCAGCACCGACATCGAGAATCGACCACATACCGTGCAGGTGCATGGGGTGCGTCATCATGGTTTCGTTCACGAATTTGAAGCGAACTCGTTCGCCATATTTCAGGCGTATGGGATCAGCGTCTTCATATTTAACGCCATTGATACTCCAGGTGTAGCGTTCCATGTTGCCAGTAAGCCGCAACTCGATTTCTCGTGCAGGTTCCCGTTCTTCATAAAGAGGCTTCTGTGCTTTCAGATCGGCATAGGATAGAAATTTGCCGCCATTGGCTGCGGTTGGAACCAGCCCGCTACCTTTAGCGTAAAACGGATCACTTGCACCGCCTTCAGGCATCATCATGGCGCTATGATCCATACCCTCCATATTGGAATGGTCCATATCAGGCATCTCAGCCATTTTGTTTGCACTGCCCATGCCACCGTGACCCATGCCGGGCATATCCCCGTGATCCATTCCCGGCATGCCGCCCATGTCCGCCATGGTCAATCGTGCGGGCTCGCGCAATCCGGGAACGGGCGCTTCCATTCCTTCTTCCATTGCCAACGTTGCCCTGGCATAACCGGAGCGCCCCATAGACTCGGCGAAAATCGTATAGGCTTGCTCCTCTCTGGGCCGAACGATCACGTCGTAGGTTTCCGCAACACCAATACGAAATTCATCCACATTGACTGGCTGCACGTTATTGCCATCGGCCTGCACAACGGTCATTTCCAGCCCTGGAATCCGGATGTCAAAATAGGTCATCGCTGACGAGTTGATAAAACGCAGCCGAATTCGCTCGCCGGGTTCAAAGATGCCCGTCCAGTTCTGTTCCGGACCTTTGCCATTAATCATGCCGGTAAAACCCTGCAGATCCTCAACATCGGCCTGCATCATGCGCATGTCGCCCCATGCCAAGCGCTCTTTTACCGTGCTCAGGAAGCCGTTTTCTGAAACGTCCGAAAAGAACTCCCCCACAGCTTGCTGTTTACGGTTGTAGTAATCCGGCGTTACTTTGAGGTTGCGCATAACCCGTTCGCTGGCGTGCGGGTGTTTGTCCGTCAACTGAACTACGTATTCGCGATCGTAGCGAAACGGCTCACGCCCTTCTGGTTCGATGATAATGGAACCGAATGCCCCCTCTGGTTCCTGAAACCCCGAGTGGCTGTGGAACCAGTAGGTCCCCGATTGTGTAATGGGGAACCTGTAGGTGAACGTCTCCCCGGGTTTGATGCCAGGAAAGCTGATCCCCGGAACACCATCCTGCTCGAAGGGAAGAATCAAACCGTGCCAGTGAATAGAGGTCATCTCATCAAGGTTGTTGGTGACATTGATCGACACCTCTTCACCTTCTTTGAAGCGCAATGTCGGCCCAGGGGATTTGCCGTTGTAACCGACGCCCTCTTTCACAAAATCCCCGGTATCGATTGTCACTCGGTCCACAGTCAGGTTGTACTCACCCGCTAAGCCAATAGCGGGCAAAAGCAGGCTTAAAGCGCCTGCGACAAGAGTCCTCTTCATGATCAACTGCTCCTGAACTACTTCTCTTAATCCAAAGATCCCGACGCGCCGGCTATTGAGCGGGCGCGATAAACTCTTACTTGTTCAAAAGGATTCAGTTGAAGTTCACTTCGCCGTACATGCCTGCCTGATAGTGCCCTAGAACGTTGCAGGCAAATTCGATATTGCCCTTTTCGGAAAACGTCCAGATGATTTCCTGGCTCTCTCCCGGCTCTAAAAGCACGCTGTTCGGGTCGTCGTGCTTCATGGACTTGCCGTGCCCCATATCCATTTCCATCATGTCGTGATTGAGCTTGCCGCCCTGAATAGCGCCATGCTCAACCATCATCATCATTTCTTTTTGATGGGCTTCGTGCATATCGGGGGTGCCAATGTTGAATTCGTGCACCAACTGCCCTTTGTTCTGAACCACAAAACGCACCGTTTCTCCTCGTTTGACTTCGATAGCTTCGGGCTCGTAGTAGTTGTCATACATCTCCACTGTAATGCTGCGACTGACATCAGACGTTTTACCCGGTTCGCCGCTCTTGGCGTTGTGACCATGCCCACCTTCGTGGGTACCCGCTCCAAGTGCAGTTAAGGACATTGACATGGCAACTGCTGCAACTGCGAACTTTGCTAGACTCATTAAACCTTCTCCTGTGGTACGGCGTAACGTGCGTTCGAAATCTGTGTTCGCCCCGCAACGTGAGTGATGTGCTAAAACGCTTGATACCATCGCGCACGAACCTGAACTCTTTCTGAAAATCCGGTTTTATTTGCAGTTCAGGCTCAATTCAGTTTGATAAGCGACACTGCTGCCGCCTGTTTTGACTTTAAAGAGGAAGCGACACATGAGACTACTGCTGGTGGAGGATGACCGACTGCTTGCGGAGGGGATTACCAGCCAACTCGAGAAGGCCGGTTTCAGTGTGGATATCACCCACACAGCCAAAGAGGCGGTGATTTTAGGTGAGCAGGAAGACTACAAAGCAGGCGTGCTGGATCTCGGGCTGCCAGACGGAAACGGCCTGGATGTGTTGAGACAGTGGCGATCAAGCAAAGTCACCTTTCCGGTACTGATCCTCACCGCAAGGGGGGACTGGCAAGATAAGGTAAACGGCCTCAAAGCAGGCGCGGATGACTACCTGGCCAAACCCTTTCAAACGGAAGAGCTGATTGCCCGCTTGAATGCCATCATGCGCAGAAGCGAAGGCAGGGTTCACTCAACGGTAAAAGTGGGGCGGTTTGAACTCGACGAGAATCGGCAATGCCTGCAGATCGAAGATGGCACCGAACACAGCCTGACCGGTACGGAATTCCGGTTACTGAGATGCCTGATGGGACGGCCTGGTCATATTTTCTCCAAAGAGCAGCTCATGGAGCAGCTATATAATCTAAACGAAAGCCCCAACGAAAATATTATCGAAGCTTACATCCGGCGCCTGCGAAAGCTGGTTGGCCCAGAAACCATCGCAACGCGGCGCGGTCAGGGATATCTGTTTAATGACGCTGTTTAGAAAGCCTGTTTCCATAAAGGGGGCACTTCTGCTCCTGCTATTACCCGCAGGCATAGGCTTGATGGCCATCGCATGGTTTGTGCATGGATTGCTTCTGGAACGAATGTCCCGGGAATTTGTTGAGAGCCGCCTGATGGATGAAGTGGCTTTTCTGGAGCATCATATTCGCCAGGCTGATGGCCAGACAGACATGCTCAAGACTGGAGATTATTTTGAGAAAGTATTCCATCATGCTTTTGCTATCCAGTCTCCGGCTCAAACAGTCATATCTCCACAATCCTGGCAACCGTTGCTGAGCCCCATGCTGTTATCGAATGACCAGAACAGCATCAGAGTAAAGGGTGCTGAGATTCCGAATGCGCCCTCCGACATTCTCGCCTATCGAAAATCATTTTTGGTAAACGATATACCTTTCACCGTCATCGTTTCAGAAGATATGGGCGCGCTGCAAAACAGCCAAGCCGAACTGCATGCCTGGACAGCAATCGTATCGATTTTGCTGATTTTGTTGCTTGTGGGGATTATCTGGTTTGGCATCAATCTGTCGATGCGCCCCGTGGTCTCGCTTCAGGCTGCTCTCAAACGTCTACAGAGCGGTGATAGCTCCCGGATAAACGTAACAGCTCCGGAAGAATTCCGGCCACTGGTACAACAACTTAACCAGCTTCTGGACTCCCTGGATCAGCGACTTGAGCGCTCCAGGGAAGCGCTCGCGAATCTGTCTCACAGTGTTAAAACGCCCATCGCTGCGGTCAGGCAGGTCCTCGAAGATACCAGTCGTCCTCTGGACAATGATCTGAGGCATGAGATGGGATCGCGCCTGAGTGATATAGACCGGCAGCTGGAAGCAGAAATGCGACGTAGCCGGTTTGCTGGCCCACAGGTCGGTAAAAGCGCCTATCCCGTAAAGCAAGCCCGTGATCTCCTGTGGATGTTGGGCCGACTTTACCCAGAAAAATCATTTGAGCTATCAACGTCACTCACCGACGAGTCTCGCTGGCCCATTGAGGAACAAGACTTGAACGAGATAATGGGCAACCTTCTCGATAATGCCGGGAAATGGTCGACCTCTTTCGTTGAGCTTTTCCTGACGCAGAGCAATGGGGTTGCTCGTATGTCTGTGTCTGACGATGGCCAGGGAGTTAAAGCAGATGAAATGTCCAGTCTTGGTCAGCGTGGGTTGCGTCTGGACGAGCAGACACCCGGACACGGTCTTGGGCTCGCCATCGTGAGAGAAATCGTTAATCGTTACGGGGGGAATGTTACCTTCTCAACCACGTCGAAAGGGGGGTTGAGAGTAGCCGTCGAAATCCCCAATTAGGCTCACTCCCTGCCGCCTATACTCATTCGGCGACATCCCCGTCCACCGAATAAAGCTGCGTGTGAAGGCACTGTGCTCTGAATAGCCCAGTATCAGCGCAATATCGACTAACCCAAGATTTGTCTCTCGCAAATAGCGCTCTGCAATTTCACGCCTCACTGCTCCTACCTCTTTCAGAAAGCTGGTGCCTTCTGCCGCCAGTTGGCGTTGCAGAGTGCGGGTAGAGACACCCATACATTCAGCAACAGCGGCAATATCCAAATGCTGCTCAGATAGCAGTCGGCTTATTCGCCGGCGCACATCGTCAACCAACGGGGATTCTCGTGGCAGGCGTGCCAGTAACGAATCGGCTTGTGCCTCCAGCATGGTTAACATAGCCGGGTCTGAGGTTGTTAGGGGGTGCGCCAAGACGCTCGCGGGAATGCGGATCACAGTTTCAGGCTGTTCGAACCGCACGGGGCAGCCAAAATAGTCCGTATAGGCTGCGCTGCTCTCTGGCGTGGGGTTGATGAAGTCCACTCGCTGCGGCGCGAGATCAGGCGAAGTCAGGCGGCGGAGAAAGTTGACGAGGGCCGTCACGGCTGTTTCGTCTACCAGTGGGCCCGGGCGACCATGCTGTGCATCCCACACCAACTCCATCGCTCCGCCCTCTTCCCTCACAATCAGTGGCGTAACGTCATAGATCAGCCGCTGGTATTGATGGAAGCGGGCGATAGCCTCGCCAAGAGTTTTCGACGCCATGATCACATAGCCCAGCACACCGGCATGGCGCGGGATGATGGTTTGCCCCAGGTGCAACCCCAATCGCGGGTCGTTCAAATGAAGAGCCGCTCGCTCAAGTAGCTGGCGCCAAACGTCGATGGGCATGTCGGCGTTTAACAAGGTGTCCTGAGGTGGCCTGGGCAACTGCAGTAGTTGGTCGCTGTCGATACCTTTACGATCCAGGTACTCGTAGAGCGCCAGGGCAAAGCTGGCCGGAATGGATCGGCGGCGAAGGGTCATATCACTCTCAACATCAGTAGACTGGCGTAAAGTGTTAAAAACGTGGCAGTCTGTGTCAAGCATGTGACCAGGCACTTTGCCACCATTATCCTCGAAAAACCGCCGAACACTTACGACCATTCCGGTCACGGAGTAACTTCGATGCTGTTATTGGTAACGGGCGCAGCCTGTGGCATAGGCGCTTGCATTGTTGAACAGGCCATTCAGGGTGGCCACAGTGTCATCGCAGCCGATATGGACGCCGAGAGCCTTGCCAGTCGCTGGGCGAGTCATGAGAAAGTGCGCTGCGAAACCCTCGACGTTCGTAAAGACGCACAGTGGCAGTCCATGTTCCAGCGCCTTGCCGATGACAAAGTGAAAGTAGACGTGCTGATTAACGTGGCCGGCGTGCTTCGTAGTGGTCGCACCGGAGAGCTATCCAGCGACGATGTTGACTTGACTCTCGATGTGAATGTGAAAGGCGTGATTTTTGGCACCAACGCAGCCGCAGCCCACATGCTGGCCAACGGCCACCGGGGACACATCATAAACATCGGCTCTCTGGCCTCCTTGTGCCCGCTGCCGGGGAACGCTGTTTACGCTACCAGCAAATTTGCGGTTCGTGGTTTCAGTATCGCTGCAGCAGGCGACCTTCGCCCCCGCGGCATTGCAGTGTCGCTTGTCGGCCCCGGTCCGGTTAAAACGGCGATGCTGGATCAGCAGCGGGGCGACGAGAATTCAGCCATGACTTTTGCCAGCAGCCGCGCACTGTCTGCTGATGAAGTTGCCAGAGCTGTTTTAGGGCCAGTACTGCGTAAGCAACCTCTGGAGTACTACCTGCCCTGGCAAGACGAGATTCTCGGCAGGCTGTCCAATACCGTGCCCGCCTTTTTCTTGAGCATGGCCCGCCGCGCCATGGAGCGCGGTCGCAAGAACTTTGAATCCGACAACTTCCGTTGATAACAAAAAAAGGGAACCCTATGACACTTTTCTCACAGATTAAGGATTTTGACGGATCACGCAGCGCATACGGCCAGCAGGCCAGAGTTGAGGACACCCGCGCTGCTGCCGAGGGCTTTCGTAAAACCATGTTGGCGGGACCAAAGGCGCGTTACTTCCGCTCGTTTGATCTGATCAAAGTGCCTTACCCTGCCCGCTACGGGCTACGGAATGCGTTTTCACGGGAACGCTTTGTAGAGTACGTTCACATACAGAACCGTGTGTTTGTGGTGCAGTTTGATACCGAGGAAGGCGTAAAAACCATGTTGGTGTCGCCATCAGACTATGAGCGTAACGGTGAGACGCCTTTCTTCCGCCGCCTGCAGGACAACACCCCGAGCTTTTTCACGAACATGATTGTTGATCGGCAGAGTACGGCGCCGGATATTGTCGCCAGCCTCGGCCTTAAGCCAGAAGACATCGATTACATTACCTACGACCACCTCCACACTCAGGATGTGCGCCGCTGGCTGGGCACGGATAAGGAGCAGGCGATCTTCCCCAACGCCAAACTACTGGTGCATTGGCGCGAATGGGAATCTGCTCAGGATCTGAACCCGTACCAAGCGGACTGGTATTGCCCCAGCGGCATTGCCGGAATTGCCGACGACAAGATCATCAAGTTTGACGGCTCGATCATGCTGGGTGATGGCGTAGCTCTGGTACACACCCCTGGCCACACTGAAGGGAATCACTCCATCGTAGTACACACAGATGAAGGCCTGTGGGTAACCAGCGAGAACGGCGTTAGCGTGGATTCTTATGCGCCTCACCTCTCCACCGCCAGTGGCGTGGCTGCCTATGCAGAAACCATAGGCACTGAAGTCATCATTAACGGCAACACGCTGGAAAACTCTGTAGATCAATACATTTCCATGGTTCAGGAAAAAACCATCGCTGGGCCATCCCAGCGGGATCCGCGCTTTCCCAACGTATTCCCATCCTCCGAGATGACGCCTTTCTGGGCTTTCCCCGGAACCTCCCCTGCATTTTATGTGGGTGAGGCGCAGCATGGAAAATTACACATCCCCGGCTGAACCGGGGAACACTCCTGAGTGGCGCGAACAGCAACCATCTACTAGCTTTCAACACAAGCAACTAGAGGAAACCGCATGGAGTTTGAGCATGTAGTGCAAGTCAACGATCTGAAAGATTCGTCCATTCCGGATCTCACCCGGAAACAACTTTGGGATGGTTTGGTGTTGCGGGCCGAGGCTCCTCATCATTTTGTGATCGGGCTTGAAGAATACGAACTGGACTGGCAAGACGACAAAAACCTGAAACGTAGCCTGGAGTTGCCAGGCATCGTGGTCGATGACCTGGTCACCTTCAATGAAGACCAAAGCGTACATTATGAGATTGTGCCCACAGCCTCGGTTCCCGGGGGGAGCCTCACTATGACCATCGAAGAGCCAGAGCCCCGGTCACTGTTCGTGCGCTTCAGGTATTGCGCCCGGTATCTCAACGATATTGGAGGAGAATTCCCTTACGACCTGTTCGTACAGCAGGCGTATATTGCCGCAGACATAGACACCATTCGAATCATTAGAAACCGGTTCGCCAAGCATTAACCGAGACAGGGTGCAGGCCGTATATCCCGCTATACATTGGTAATAACAAGCTATTTATGGCACTGTCGCGCGCCGGAAATTATTAAAAAAGGTTTAGTTTATGATTAAGGGTAACGACAAATCAGGCGGAGACTATTCCATAGCTCAGCTTGGCGACCCGGTAGTTCTTACTCTCAGCGTTGGCTTTATTGCGCTGTTTGTTGGTTTCTCTTTGTTTGATCTCAAAGGCGTAGCCGAGCTGATTGGTAACGGTTTTGCGTGGACTGCCAAAGTGTTTGGCACTTACTTCCAGATGTTGCTGTTGGCCACCTTCTTTATTGCTATTGGCCTGGCTTGCACGCCCGCTGCCAAAGCCAAAATTGGCAATTTGGCCAAACCAGAAATGAGCACCTTCCGTTGGCTCTCTATCATTATGTGTACTCTGTTGGCCGGTGGCGGCGTATTTTTTGCTGCTGGTGAGCCGATCTATCACTTTGTTGTAACCCCACCAGCGTTCAATACAGAGCCGGGCACTGCAGCGGCGGTGTCCAATGCACTGGCTCAATCCTTTATGCACTGGGGCTTCCTGGCTTGGGCCGTTCTGGGCACCTTGGCTGCAATCATTCTGGCGCACGCCCACTATGTGCAGGGCAAGCCTTTGCAACCACGCACACTGCTTTACCCGGTATTCGGTGAGCGCATCATGAGCGGCTGGCTGGGCAGTGTTGTAGACGCATGCTGCGTAATTGCCATTGTGGCCGGTACTGTTGGCCCCATCGGCTTTCTGGCCACCCAAATGAGCTTTGGGCTGAGCGAGCTGTTTGGCCTGACTGATGGTCTGGTAACACAAATGGCCATCCTGATTGCCTTGGCTATGATCTACGTGACCTCAGCGGCAACCGGCGTTCACCGTGGCATTCAGTTTTTGAGCCGGATGAACGTATTCTTGGCGCTGGCCATCGGAGCCATTATTTTTGTCTTCGGCCCCACTTTGTTCCTCACCAACACCTACTTCCAGAGCATGGGCCAATACATGTCCTCCTTCATGGCTATGGCGACCATGACGGCAGATACCGCCCCGGGCTGGTGGATGCAGTGGTGGACTGTGTTCTTCTTCGCATGGTTTATTGGCTATGCACCGCTGATGGCCATTTTTGTTGCCCGCATCTCTCGCGGCAGAACCATTCGTGAAATGATTCTGGCTGTAGCGGTTATGGCTCCAGTTGCCACTACCATCTGGTTTACCCTGCTGGGCGGTTCAGGCATCTACTACCAGATGACCGGTGTGATTGATCTGACTGAAGCCCTCAACAACTTCCGCTTTGATGTAGCAACTCTGACGGTTGCCCAGGCTCTGCCAGGCGGCGGCTTCATGGCTCTGGCTATTCTGGTACTTACCACGGTGTTTGTTGCCACAACCGGCGACTCCATGAGCTACTCCATTGCGGTTGTGAGCACGGGGCACGACCAGCCGAACACCTTTGTGCGCGCATTCTGGGGCCTGGCGATGGCAGGCATGGCAGGCATTCTGTTGTACATGGGTGCGGGGCAGATCAGTGTGCTTCAGCAGTTCATTGTGATCACGGCCATTCCGGTGTCGCTGATCTTGCTGCCTTCACTCTGGCTCGGCCCCAAAGCGGCTTATGCCATGGCGCGGGAACAGAAGCTGATTCCTGAGTAAACAATACTAATCAGCAGCCTCGGGAGTGTCGCTCTCAGGCTGCTGATGTTCTTGCTCCATCACACCACGTCATACTGCAACTTCTCCAGAACAAAAGAGTGCATAGCTTGAGCCGCTGGGCTGAGCGTGCGGTTTGCCGCCTGCACCAATCCAATTCTTCGAACCACATCCGGATCACTTAACGGGATAAAGCACAGGTTAGCGCTGTGTTCCGGGAAGGCTAATCGCGGCAGGGTTGTTATGCCAGCACCCGCTTCCAGCATGGCAATCAGTGAAATCATGTTGGAGATGTAAAACGCACTGTTCTCCACCAACTCCGTAGCCTCAGTGCCCATCAATAGCCGGGATGTTCCGTTCCGAATCAGCTTTTCGCTCTGCAAGCTACGCCAATCCAGCGACGTTTCCGCAGCAAAGGCATGGTCCTTACGACACACCACCCCAACCTTGTCTTCAAATAGATGGGTGTATTCCAAATCGTCCGTATTTTGCCAAAGACTGGTTATCCCTAAATCAACCTCACCATGCGCCACCATCTGGCACACATAGTGGGCGTTTTCGTCATGCAGGCTGATATTCAGGCCGGGAAACTGCTCAATAAACTCCGCCAGGAACGACGGCATAATCCGACTGGCCACCGAGGGCACGGTAGCAATGTGTATGTGGCCCTGCTGCCCGCCAGCCTGGCTCACGACATCTTTTGAAGTGCGGTCATGCTGGCCTACCAGATCGCGGAACCTTGGCAGGCAGTACTCACCAAACGGCGTTAACTTGTTTTGTGCGCCACGCTCAAACAAATTTTGCCCAAGGCGGTTTTCCAGCTCACGCACGGCCATAGAGATGGCTGGCTGGGTACGGTACAAGCGCCGGGACGCACCGTGAAAACTCCCCTCTTCCACAACCGTAATCACATAGCGTAATTGCTGAATTTTCAGCTCTGGCAATATTGCACTCATCTGATAAGAACTCCTTATCACGCAATCTTTATAATTGATTATTTTTATTATTACATCTTGACTAGTATGAATGCATCGTAAATAAGGAGGTCGTCATGTCCAGTTCGCATCCGCTCTATATCAATGGCCAATGGGTAACCGGGGCTAGCAGTATCACCAACACCAGCCCGTCTGATCTCAGCGATGTTATCGGCCAGTATGATCAGGCTACCAACGAGCAAACCAAAGAGGCCATCAGTGCCGCTCAACGCGGCTTTGCCCAGTGGAGCCAAAGCGGCCTTGAACAGCGCTATAACATTCTGATGGCCATTGGTAACGAGCTGATTGCCCGCCAGGACGAATTGGGCGAGCTACTTTCCCGGGAGGAAGGCAAGCCTCTGCCAGAAGGCAAAGGCGAGGTTTATCGCTCTGGTCAGTTTTTCCATTACTACGCCGCCGAGGTACTGCGCCAGATTGATGAGCGTGCCGAATCGGTTCGCCCCGGTGTAGAAATCGACGTTCGGCGCGAGCCACTTGGCGTAGTAGGCATTATCAGCCCATGGAACTTTCCGATGGCAACCGCCGTCTGGAAAATCGCCCCCGCACTGGCCTTTGGCAACGCCGTGGTATTCAAGCCCGCCAACCTGGTTCCTGCCAGCGCCTGGGCGCTAGCCGAAATCATCAGCAGGCAGGACTTGCCTGCTGGCACCTTTAACCTGGTGATGGGTTCAGGTGGCGAAACCGGCGAAACACTGATCAACAGCCCGGATGTGCAAGCCATAACCTTTACCGGCTCTCTCGAGGTTGGCCGTAGGGTTGCAGCAGCTACCGTGGGCAATCTGGTTAAGTGTCAGCTAGAAATGGGATCAAAAAACGCCCTGATCGTGCTTGATGATGCTGACTTAGACCTTGCCGTAGAGGCCGCGTTCAACGGCGCATACTCCGGCAGCGGGCAAAAGTGCACCGCTTCCTCACGCTTGATCGTTACCGATGCTGTTCATGATGAGTTTGTGACAAAGCTGAAAGCGCGGCTTGAGCAAGCTAAAGTCGGACACGCGCTTGAAGAAGGCGTACAGATTGGCCCCATCGCAGACAAGCGTCAGCTGGAATCCAACATGGCGTGGATTGAGCGCGCCAAGGCCGACGGTGCAACACTCGCGTTTGGTGGCTCCAGAGTAGACGCCAAAACCGACGGCTACTACATGCAGCCTACGCTGTTCACCGACACCACCAATGACATGGCAATCAACCGGGATGAAGTATTCGGCCCCATTGCATGCGTTATAAAGGTACCCGATTACGAAACCGCGCTGACCACCCTGAACGACACCCAATACGGGCTGACAGCCGGCATCATCACCAACTCATTGAAGATCGCTTCAGACTTCAAAGCCCGGGCACAAACCGGCTGTGTGATGGTGAATCTGCCAACCGCAGGTACGGATTACCACGTTCCGTTTGGAGGCCGCAAAAACTCCAGTTTCGGCCCCCGTGAGCAAGGTCAGTATGCCCGTGAATTCTACACCGTTGTGAAGACCTGCTACGTGCGGGCCTGATAAGAGGACGAACTCCATGCTCACCATTGATGGACTTCAATACTCCAACTGGTCCCGGGAGATTTTTGAGCAGATGCATGCCGGCGGTGTTTCCGCCGTGCACGCTACTCTGGTGTACCACGAAAACACGCGGGAGACCCTTTCACGGTTTGGTGATTGGAACCGGCGCTTCGAACAACACAGCGACCTGATCATGCCGGTCTATGAAGCCGAGGATATTCAGGCAGCACAGGAAACTGGTCGAATCGGCATCTTTTTTGGCGCCCAGAACTGCTCACCCATCGAAGATGATATCGACATGATCGAGGTGATGCGTCGCCTCGGTCTGATGATCATGCAGCTCACCTATAACAACCAGAGCCTTCTGGCGGCTGGTTGTTATGAAGCCGAAGACAGTGGCGTGAGCCGGTTTGGTCGACAGGCCATCGCGGAAATGAACCGTGTGGGCATGATCATCGATATGTCCCACAGTTCGGAACGATCCACTCTGGATGCCATTGAACTATCCAGCCGGCCGGTGATTATTTCCCACGCCAATCCTGCTTCGTTTCACCCGGCGAAGCGTAATAAATCGGACAGGGTACTGAAGGCTATTTCGGAAAGTGGTGGGCTACTTGGTTTTTCCGTGTACCCGTTCCACCTGAAAGACGGGCCAGACTGCACCCTCGAAAGCTTCTGCAACATGGTGGCCGATACCGCGGATTTGATGGGCATAGACCACATCGGCATTGGCACGGATTTGTGCCAGGGGCAGCCGCAGTCGGTTCTTGACTGGATGCGCAACGGCCGCTGGTCGAAAGAAATGGACTTTGGTGAAGGCAACAAAAGCAACGCCGGCTGGCCCAGGCCGCTGTCCTGGTTCAAGGACAACCGCGACTTCCCTGGCATTATCGAGGGATTGCGACAGAAGGGATTCAACGAATCAGAGATAGAAAAAATCATGGGTCTTAACTGGCTGAACCAACTGAAAATCGGTACCAAGCCTTTGCAATGAACCTGAAACGCCAGCACGCACGGATGGCCACACAGCACAGATAGAACAAGGTGCAAAAACAAAAAAGGTAGGCATCATGAAAAACAATAACATCAAGGCCGGTGGAGACTACTCGATAGCTCAACTTGGCGACCCCATTGTCCTAACGCTAAGCGTGGGCTTTATCGTTCTGTTTGTCGGGTTCTCGCTGTTTGATCTCAAAGGCGTGGCCGATCTCATCGGCGGCGGCTTTGCGTGGACCGCCAAAGTGTTTGGCACTTACTTCCAGATGCTGTTGCTGGCAACCTTCTTTATCGCTATGGGCCTGGCCTGCACACCTGCAGCCAAGGCCAAGATTGGCAACCTTGATCGACCAGAGATGAGCACCTTCCGCTGGCTCTCAATCATCATGTGTACCTTGCTGGCCGGAGGCGGCGTGTTCTTTGCGGCCGGCGAGCCGATTTACCATTTCGTGGTTACACCACCAGCCTTCACCTCCGAGCCTGGCACAGCGGCAGCGGTACCTCACGCCATGGCACAGTCGTTTATGCATTGGGGATTTTTGGCCTGGGCGGTTCTGGGCACTCTGGCGGCTATTGTTTTGGCTCACGCACACTATGTGAAGGGCAAACCGCTGCAACCACGAACGCTACTTTACCCAGTGTTCGGTGAGCGCATCATGAGCGGCTGGCCGGGCAGCGTTGTAGACGCCTGCTGTGTCATTGCCGTTGTTGCCGGCACGGTTGGCCCCATCGGTTTTTTGGCTACCCAAATGAGCTTCGGGCTCAGTGAACTCTTCGGCCTGACTGACGGCCTGGTCACACAAATGGCCATTCTGATTGCCCTCGCCATCATCTACGTTACCTCTGCGGTGACTGGCATTCACCGCGGCATTCAGTTCCTGAGCCGTTTGAACGTATTTCTGGCGCTGGCTGTGGCGGCCATCATTTTCGCTTTCGGCCCGACCTTGTTCCTCACCAACACCTACTTTCAGGGCATGGGAGAGTACGTTTCCTCCTTCATGACCATGGCCACCATGACGGCCGAAACAGCACCCGGCTGGTGGATGCAGTGGTGGACCGTGTTCTTCTTTGCCTGGTTCATGGGGTACGCCCCTCTGATGGCAATCTTTGTTGCACGCATCTCTCGCGGCAGAAGCATTCGCGACATGATTCTGGCGGTTGCCGTTATGGCGCCTATCGCTACCACCATCTGGTTTACCTTGCTGGGCGGCTCAGGCATTTACTACCAGATGACCGGCGTGATCGACCTCACTGAAGCACTGAACAACTTCCGCTTTGATGTGGCCACCCTCACGGTCGCCCAATCCCTTCCCGGTGGCGCATTCATGGCGCTGGCGATTCTGGTGCTGACCACCATTTTTGTCGCCACCACCGGTGACTCCATGAGCTACTCGATTGCCGTTGTAAGCTCAGGCCACGACCAGCCCAATACCTTTGTTCGCGCATTCTGGGGTTTGGCGATGGCAGGCATGGCAGCCATCCTGCTGTACATGGGTGCCGGGCAGATCAGTGTGCTCCAACAGTTTATTGTGATCACCGCTATTCCGGTGTCGCTGGTACTGCTTCCATCGCTGTGGCTTGGGCCCAAAGCTGCCTATGCCATGGCACGAGAGCAGAAACTCATATCCTGACAACTTTGAAAACCAGCCTGTAGATATGCCTGTAAGGGCAAGGGTGAGATCATGATTTCAGCAACCTCAGCATCCGCACCACAAGACAACTTACGCCCTGCAAGCGAGGTAATGAAGCTGGAACGACTGGGCAGCATGTTTGCCAGCCGGCTCAGCTTTGTTAGATCGCTAATGCGAAAAATGATCGCTGAACGTTGGCAGATTACCAATACGGTGTTTGATCTGGATGCAAAGGGCCACGGCCTGGCGATCTACCGCATCACAACACCGGGTAACTACTACGAGTGTGTGATTTTTTCCAGGGATTTGGAGCCAGAACAACGGTCCGACCGGGTGATAGCGGAAGCATGGGATGTCACCTTTGCCCTGGTTGAAGGTGAAGCAGAAAGCTCGTTGCTGGAGCAGATGGCGGCAAACGTTCCTTTGCAGGAGGCAGGCCGCCAGCACCCGAGGGTGCTTGTGCTCTCGCGGGCCAACAAAAGCCTGCGCAATTTCAGCCAGTTTTTAGCGGCTCTTTCCGAGGGAAAACAACCTGATCCTGCGTGGCTAACGGCCGTTGGATATCTCTACAGAACCACAGCAGTTTATGGCAACGGCAAGTTTGGCATTGCAGACTTCGCCCGGCTTGAACGCAACCCGGATTTCAATCGTCCATTTGCAGCCCAGATGCTGGCCGTTTACGTGCTGCGGCAGTTCTCAGTGGAACAGCTGAATCATCTGGCAATAGTACAATCGCCCGGTCAGGCAGTACCTTTGCACCCAGAATTACAGCGCTATTTAGGCATTGGTAACTCCACAGGCCTTGGCATGGCTCCGTTCCTTATCAACCACCCACAACTGATCCAGCAGTGGGTTTACGGTAGGGAGCGTGCTCTGGCCTCTGCCCGTGCAGAGCCTGCAAATGAACAAACCCACAAGGCGTTGCGATCTCTGATGGCTCGCGCTCTGAAGCACTTGCAGCAGACCCTTACTGAAGATGAAGAGCAAACCCTGCGCAATCGGGAAACATCCAGGTCAGTCATCGAAACCATAGAGTGGCTCGACCGCACGCCCGCGCACGAAGGGCTTTATGAAGAGCTTATAAGTTGGGCTGAGAAACATTGTTCACTGGAAGCTCAGGAACTCATCAACACCATGCTGATAGAGCTTTATCCGGAACTGGTTGAGGCTATTGATGATGAGCTGGGCTGCCAGGAATCCATGGACCTGAAGCCAGACATGAAAGCCTCGAAACTGCGCGACTTGATCCACGAGAAATTTGATTGGGCTCTGAGTTACCGCGAGGACTGCCCGGATGACAACTTCTGGTTCTGGTATCGCTCCGTCGAAAAAGAAGAGCCAAGGTTAGGCGTTCGCGGGACGGAGTCTGGTGCGGAGAAGGAACTGGCCCTCGCGATTGGCCCAAGGATCAGCCGCTGCCTTACAAAGCTCGGTGAATTCCTGGAGAGCAACCCGAATGCCATTGTGGTGGAGTTCCTGATGGCAAACCCGGGGCAAAAAGAGTGCGTGCGCCGCATCCAGACCATCGGAGATACGCCTTACGGTGAGATTCGGGCAAACCTGTGGCACAGGGACATGAAACCCATGCACCTGTTAAGAACCAAGCTGTCGTTTTTTGGTGCCAGCCGGTTTGATCCAAAGTCCGACCGCTGGGTGCGTATTACGTTGTTTCAGGGAGCACCATTACCTTGTGAATTAAACGATCCGAATTTCTCATTGCACCAATTGGATGACTGGGGCTTTCCTCTGGAACCTGACCTCGAAGATATAGAGAACGGCCAGAAAACCCGGGGTGACAAGCTATGAAAGTGTCATACAACGAGCTGCAAGGGCTCTCCCGAAAAGCATTCATAGGCATTGGTTTTGACGATGGCGATGCCAGCGATGCGGCTGACATGGTGGCCTGGATGGAAGCCCATGGCCTTAATGGCTTGGCGGCTCTGGGGAAAGGGCTGGACTTCCTGCTTAACGAAGACAAATCCCAGCCCCCAAAGCTGATTTACCAGGATGCAGATTTGTGCGTTGTAGATGCCCAAAACAAAACGATTTTGGGCCACGCCAGCCTGGCAATTGAACTGGGCTATGCGAAATGCCGCGCCAGAGGCCTCTCGGTTACCAAAATCCGCCACTGCCATAACCGAATGCTGATTGTGGGGTACCTCTCCCGCATTGCCCGCCGTGACATGAGCGTTACCGCATTCTGGCGCAACTCTCACGAGCCACTGACGGAAATTCTTGTGAGTTTCAAATCAGGCGAGGCAGAGCCGGAAATATGTATGTACGGCTTGCCCGCCACGCCAGACGATACCGAACCCAACGATGGCATAACACTGGTGATGGTGAACCACGTAGACCTTCTGCCAAACCTTAAGCCCGAAGCGCCGGCAAATGATCTGATTTTGCAAAACCGCGCGGCAATGCTGGACTGGCATGAACGATCACTCGTCGATGGCATCGAAGTAGACACTGCGCTTTGGGAGCGACTCAAAATGCTGGCAACGAAAATGCTGGTCGAAGCGTCCGACGATTCACGTCAAGGCGCAGGCGCCGGCACAACCGATAACGACTAAGGAGTCACTGATGAACCCATATCCGGTTAAAACAGACTTACCTGCTTCCAAGTCCCCTCTGGCTTGGGCAACCGTGGGCAATGGCCTGCTGTTTACAGCACAGATTCCCATCGATGCAGAAGGAAAGGTTGTGGGTGGCGGTATCGAGCCTCAGATTATCCAGACCTTGGCAAACCTGAAGCACACTCTGGAAAGCGCGGGGAGTCGTGTATCCGACCTGACCCAGGTTGTTATATACGTAACAGACAGGGAACACCTAACCACCGTGAACCGGGTGTACGCAGATTTCGTAGCGGAGCCCTACCCAAATCGGGCAGCCATCATCGTATCGGGCTTTGCACGCGAGGAAATGCTGGTAGAAATCCTCGCTTATGCGGTTGTACCTTGAGCCTCGAACGCTCAGGGCCATCAAAGCTCTGATTTTTCAGGTGATAACAGCTTGTAAGCTTGCTATCGTTACCCGTATCGAATTTGATCTGCCCTCTTTATCGCCGTAGCTAAATGAGAGGGCTATTTTCAAGGATCCGGGTGTTATGTCCAGTAAAGCCAAACAATCCCAGAAGTTGCTGTTATTCAATCTATCCGGCACGCGGCTATTCGGGATTGGCACATTGAAAATCCGCGAAATACTGCCCTTCAAACAACTCACCAAAATGCCTCACAGCCACCCTGCTGTTGTTGGAGCCACCAGTTTCCGAGGCGCGACCGTGCCGGTAATTGATATGGCGGCTGCAATTGGCTATCCGGCTTTAACCGCAGACGAGCAAAAAACGGCGACCATCATTATCACGGACGTTCAGCGGCAGGAAACAGGCTTTCTGGTGCGCGGTGTGCAGAAAATCATCGAAACGGACTGGAAAAAAGTAAAATCGCCACCGTCCATACTGGGCGATAGAGCATTTATAACCGGCCTGCTGGATGTGGAGGGCGAAATCATTCAGCTGTTGGATGTTGAGCTGCTGCTGGCGAACGTATACCCGGAATCACTGGAAACCCGCGATGTTGCACTCACCGACGTACAAAGCGAAGCCCTTAAAGCCCTGAGCATTCTTTTGGTGGACGATTCCAGGGTTGCTCGCAAGCAGCTGTGTGATGTGCTGGACGCCAAGGGCATCTCCTATCAAGTCACCACCAACGGTGACGATGCGTTGCAAATCATGCTGAACGACAATGAGCTCGGGCGTCCTATCGACATTCTGGTGAGTGACATCGAGATGCCCGGTCTTGACGGCTACGAGTTGACGTTTAACGTGCGGGACAGGGCTACCCTGAAACAACCGTTCATCATTCTGCATACATCGCTGAACAGCGAAATGAGCCTGAGCTACGCCAATCAGGTAGGCGCTAACGAGGCCTTAACCAAGTTTGATGCAGACGAATTGCTACACGCCATGCTCCGGGGTTGCCAGCCCCGGCAATAGCAAAAAGGCCGGTCTATTCTGTTTGAGGTGGCTCAGCCTGAAGATAATTGACAGGCACCCGGTCTTCACCCCAACTGCGATAGACCCGCGCCATCACTCGCTGCAGTTCTTCTTCACCGACATCCGCCGGCTCGCCCCGCTCAAGCGGATCAAAGTGAAAGATGTATAGTCGGGAGGTAAACTGTTCGAAGGGCAGAGACGCCTCACCAAACCGTTCCCCCATGCCTTCCGTGCTCACGTGTACATCATCACCCCAGCTCTGGCCACTGTCGTTATTGGGGTTATAGAAATACACCCGCATCTCGCCTTCCGGATCCAGCGCTACCCTCAGAATCGTAATCGCGTGCCAGCCGATGAAACGCGCGGCCCTGTCGGTTACTGCGATCCCTACAGGTTGCGGGTGTATCAGGGGCTGGTTGCCGTTGTAGTAGGGGTGATAACTGGCATAGAAGTGCCGGATAAACCCCTCAAGATCGTGAAGGTTACCGGTCGCCACATCCACATTGATGGCAAACCCTCGCCCGGCAGACCAGCCGTGGAATTCCGGGTTCACCCAACGGTGCGGGTCGCCTTCGCGCCCTATGCACATGCGGCCCATTTCACCGTATATCCGGTCAAGATGCGGCACCACTACCAATGAGACGGGGTCCAGGTCCAGAGTGACTTCCGAAGCAACACCGCCAAGACTCTGTGCTGAAGAAACCGGTTGCCCTTCAAAATGCATGACCACTTCGTTGTCTCTAGCCGCCCAGGCAACCATCTGCAACAGGTAGTCAGGGTCGTTGTAGGCCCACATGGACAGCGCGCGGGCAGACTGACAGGTGGGGTTATTCCCCTGCCCCACGCCCAAAGGCTGTCCCAGCATGTTAAGGACACCCTGGATCAGCCAGGCACCTGCCTGGGGTTGATAGCCGTAAGCAAGCTGCAAGCGTTCACGAGCGTGTGGGCAGAGGTTCAATCTGGCTTGACGCCAGAGCGCCGGCGCCACTGGCGGCTGATAAAGAATGCCCCGCTCCAGCATCAGTGCAAGGCCATACAGGCCCTGTGCCGTCTCGGGAAAAACACCTTCGGTGATAAGGGCACACACCAGTTCCCGATAGCACATCAGGCAATCGCGGCCGGTACTTGAAAGCCCCAGAGCTTCGCTGAGAAGGTAATCCTGTCCTTCCAGAATGTAGCGCACAAAACAGGCATGGTAAGGTGACACCAGGCCGGTATCGTGCATGGAGCGGGCAAATCCGGTGGCTTCGTTCTGCAGGGTTGGGCCATCCATGGATTCCAGCCGCTGCTGATACACCACAATACCCGGGTCTTCGCTGCACGCCCGTGTAGGCCCATATAAGCTGGAGATCAGTCGATCCGCGCCACGCCCCGCACTGCCAAGATCGACATTCGGCTCAGCTCGGCAAATGGCTATCTGGGTGATCATCTTGCGCACTTCACCCACCTGAATCGGGCGCTGCTGCAGAATGCGCCAAATCTCTTCAATCAGACTGTCTATAACGTGCTCGTAGCCAAGATGCTCGGCTACGTGCTGCACAACGTGCTGGCTTATAAGCGCCAGCTTGCCCTGCTCACGCTCAGCCTCGCCGGCCATGCCGAACAGCAGGCCAAGGTTGATTGCCAGAACTTGCGTCAAATAATGATGTGCCTGCTCGGCAGACACCAGGGGGTGCTCATACGCGCCACGAACTACCGCCAGCAAACGAAGTTCACTAAGCGCTTCGATAATCACCGTATCTGCGTTCGGGCTTTGTAACGAATGGGTGGTTAATGAGGGGAGCAAGGTGGCGGGCTCTGCCCAGTCCGAGCCTGTAAATACACCGGCTTTTTCCAGACGTTCCGCACGCGCTTCAACGAATGCGCAGCCTTCCGGCTGCACGAGTATTTGGCGTACAAGATCGAATACAAGCGGGAGCTCGCCGAATTTGGCTGAACCCTCGCTTTTGTCCATGGCACGGACAGCGTCATCCAGCTTGTGCGCCAAATCATGCAGATCCATTGCAGGGTCTGCATGGTTCGATGGGTGATCGTTCAAACGATGTTCCTCGAGGCTTGCACCCAACCTCTTAGATATTAGTGCATCGCCCGATTATACATAGATATCCCGATCGTCCGGATGTTTCAGCGATTATCCGTTCAGCTTCAAGGTAGAGAGTGTTCTTTCTCGCACCTTCGCCAGCAACGCCCCATCATTCACCAACGACTGACCGTATGAAGGTACCATCACCTTCATACGCTCCTGCCATTCAGGCGTCTGAATGCTCTTCGGGAAGCAACGCTCGATAACGCTGATCATGGCGTTTGCGGCTGTAGACGCGCCCGGGGATGCCCCAAGAAGCGCCGCCAAAGTACCGTCTTTCGAGGCCACGATTTCAGTCCCGAACTCCAGTTTTCCGCCGCCACCTTCCGCCTGCTTGATTATCTGCACGCGCTGTCCAGCATTGCGCAACTCCCAGTTTTCTTCCTCAGCTTCGGGGAAGAAATTACGGAGCGCTTCTACCCGATCGCTGTGAGACTGAAATACCTCACCAATCAGGTAGCGGGTCAGATCCATGTTGCTCTTACTCACCGACAACATGGGCTTGAGGTTGCTGGTGCGCACCGAGCCAAACAGATCGAAGATCGAGCCCTGTTTGAGGAAACGGGTAGTAAAGCCGGCAAACGGGCCAAACAGCAGCGCTGGTTCGCCATTGATAATACGGGTATCCAGATGCGGTACCGACATGGGCGGCGCACCAATAGGTGCCTTACCGTATACCTTGGCGTGGTGCTGTTTTACGACATCAGGCTTACGGCATACCAACCATTGGCCACTAACAGGGAAACCACCATAGCCTCGAGCTTCGGCAATTCCGGATTTCTGCAGCAGAGGCAGTGCGCCACCGCCAGCTCCCAGGAATACAAACCCGGTTTCCAGTTTGGTCAGCTCACCGGTGTGCTGGTTTTTGACTCGAACTTTCCAACGGCCATTGTCGCGCTGGTCTATGTAATGCACCGGACAACCAAGCATCAGCTCGAAGTTAGGCTGGCTTTGCAGGTACTCAACCATGCTGCGGGTAAGCGAGCCAAAATCCACATCTGAGCCGTGGCGAATACGTGTTGCCGCAACCCGCTGCATTGGGTCTCTGCCTTCAACAACCAGGGGCATCCAGTTTTCCAGCTCGCGCGGGGACTCTGTGTATTCCATTTCGCGGAACAGGTGGTGACCGCTCAGAAGCTCATAACGGCGCTTAAGGAAAGCGACATCTTTTTCGCCCCAAACGAAACTCTGGTGCGGCGTGCGGTTTATGAACTTTGAGGGCTCGGGCAACAGGCCCTGCTCTACGAGATGCGACCAAAGCTGAAGGGAAACCTCGTATTGCGCGTTGATCTGAAGCGCACGTTCGATCGTTACATCGCCATCTTCGGTCTCGGGCGTGTAGTTCAGCTCGCAGTATCCTGCGTGCCCGGTTCCTGCGTTGTTCCATCCGTCTGTGCTTTCATGGGCAACGTGGTCTAAACGCTCCAGCATGATAATTTTCAGGGACGGATCCAGCTGCCTGAGCATTACGCCGAGGGTGGCGCTCATGACGCCACCCCCGACCAGCACTACGTCTGCCTGTTTAGCGGCCATTGGCTTTTCATCCTAGCTAGTATTGAGCTTTTCACCCCTTCAAGATCAAAGAAGGGATCTAACAGGCGCAGGCAAGTCGCGAGGTATATGGCGCTGCCTTGTGCGTCCGTTTTGAATGAGCGCGTAATTATCCGGGTTTTCGCAAAAATATAAATTGCGATTATTAAGGAACCCGGACCTGTGCGTAAACTGCACATTAGTTTAACGGTTGTTTGCCCTGCATACGAACGGTGGCTTGCCCTGAATCATAGGTAATAATCCTGATGCAGCTCGCAGCATGCCGCTGTGTGCCTGTGATCACGCTACTCCATCAGAAAGGGGCTGACCTCAACTGTCTATATGCGGTATCTTGCACACCGTTCTGGTGCTTGTGCCTCCTGTTCCATGGAGCACTCAAGTGCCTGCTTTTTCAGATGCAACCTTACTGGGGCTTATCTATGGTTATGGCTATTGGCGCTATTATCGCCGGCCTTGTGTTACTGGTCTGGAGTGCAGACAAGTTTGTTGAAGGGGCTGCAGCAGTTGCCAAGCATCTGGGTATGCCCGCGCTACTTATTGGTATGGTAATCATAGGGTTTGGTACCTCGGCACCCGAGCTGGCCGTATCCGCCATGGCTGCGGCCGATGGCAACCCCGGGCTGGCCCTGGGGAATGGTTATGGCTCCAACATCACCAATATTGCATTAATTGTTGGCCTTACGGCCGTCATCGCACCTATTGCCGTGCACTCCCAGGTTATTCGCAAAGAACTTCCCTTGCTGGTGATTCTCACCCTGATTGCCGGTGCGCAATTACTGGACGGCGAACTCTCGCGGCTTGATGGCTGGGTGTTGCTAGGTGTATTTGCGGTAGTAATGGGCTGGTCGATCTTTCAGGGCTTGCGAGGCAAAGGGGACGCGCTAGGGGGAGAAACCGATGCCCAGCTGACTGATAATCTGATGCCAATGAAGTCCGCCATAATTTGGCTGATTGTTGGCCTCATTCTACTTGTTGTCAGCTCCCGCCTACTGGTATGGGGCGCAGTCACTATTGCCCAAAGCCTGGGTGTTAGCGATCTGGTGATCGGCCTCACCATCGTCGCCATTGGTACATCTCTGCCGGAATTGGCCTCGGCCCTGGCCGCCGTACGGAAGAACGAACACGACCTGATCCTGGGCAACATCCTCGGCTCGGGCATTTTCAACACGCTCGCCGTTGTCGGGTTGGCTGCAGTAATTCAGCCGCTCTCGGTAGCCCCGGAAGTGCTTTATCGGGACTGGACGCTGATGCTGGCCCTGACGGTTGGCTTGTTGCTGATGGGCTTTGGCATGACTGGCTGGCGCAAGCTGATCAGCCGCTTCGATGGCTCCATTCTTCTGCTGGTTTACGTTGCCTATACGGGTTACCTGCTTTCCACAGTTGTTGCTGCCAGCACAAGCTGACAGCAACATTTGCCCATCTATCAACCATCACCTATAACTTATAGGTGATGCCCCTCACAAGAGCAGTCCCCCCGTCCAACAACAATCCCTAATCGGAGACGGACCATGAAACAGGAAGCAGCTCTACAACCACCCCTTACCAAATCAGGTCTTGAAAACCCAACCCGCAGAACGCTTCTACTCGGGAGCGCCGGCGCCATGGCCGCCGTAAGCCTGCTTGGTTTCTCCCCCCTCGCCAAGGCAGACGAACCGAAATCACTGCCAGATTACGCAGCCTGGAAAGAACGTAATGCACTGATAGTGCACAGCGCCAACACTATGGAGACCGAGCGTGGCGCTATTGGCAATGGAGTGATCACTCCCAGCGACCGTCTCTTTGTTCGTAACAACCTCCCCGCGCCTCCGGCCTCAATTACCGACGACCCGGATGCGTGGGAGGTTCACATCGAAGGTGTTAAGAACCCCCGCAACCTGACCGTGGGAGAGCTGAAGAAGATGGGCGTTACCACCGTCGCCTCTGTGCTTCAGTGCTCCGGTAACGGCCGGGCATTTTTCCCTCATGGTGCCAGCGGCACACAGTGGTCTGTAGGCGCTGCCGGCTGCGTGATGTGGACCGGTGTGCCCTTGAAAGATGTTGTGGAAGCTTTGGGTGGCCCAGTGGATGGCGCAAAATACATTACCAGCAGCGGTGGCGAATCCCTGCCGGACGGCTTAGACCCGAAAACCATCATTGTTGAGCGCTCGGTGCCCACCAGAGCCATGAGCAGCGCTATTTTGGCCTGGGAAATGAACGACGAGCCACTGACTCACACCCACGGCGGCCCGCTACGCATGGTGGTGCCAGGCTACTATGGCGTGAATAACGTCAAGTACGTAAAGAATGTTGCCCTCAGTGAAAACCAAACCGACGCCAAGATACAGGTCTCCGGTTACCGCGTTAGAGATGTTGGCGTGAAAGGAGCAACTGACCAACCCTCCATGTGGGAGATGAACGTCAAATCCTGGGTGACGTCACCTTTGGAAGATGGGCGCAGCGGGCGCACCATGATCTACGGCGTAGCGTTCGGCGGCACCGTGGCTTTGAAGAAGGTGGATGTGTCCGTTGATGGTGGCAAAACCTGGAAGCAGGCACGCTTCCTGGGCCCGGATCTTGGCCCCTATGCCTGGCGCCCCTTCGTACTGGCGGCCGATCTGCCAGCTGGCGAACACCGTGTTGTCAGTAAGGCCAGTGATGTCGATGGCAACACCCAGCCTGAAGGCCGTACCGAAAACGAACGTGGCTACGGCCACAATGGTTGGAGTGACCACGGGGTTACCGTCACTCTCAGTTAGTTCGCAGCTAATCGCATACGGGCTGCCGGGGATAAACGGTAGCCCCGCTTCTACGGGATTCACTCTATGAGAAAACCTGCAGTATTATTGGCCCTGACACTTATGGGCTTTGCATCGTTGGTGTATGCCGACGAGACTGAAAAAGGAAAGGAGATATTTACTCAAGTGGCACAGCCGTCCTGCATTATTTGCCACACCTTGGCAGACGCGGGTTCAGCAGGCGCTATCGGGCCAGACCTGGACGACCTGAAACCGTCGCGGGAGCAGGTTATCAATGCGGTTACCAGCGGAGTCGGCGTTATGCCAGCCTTCAATGAGTCATTATCGACTGAACAGATAAACGCGGTGGCACACTATGTATCCACCGTAACAGGCGGGGGAAAATAGAATCCGAGGCAGGGATTGCCCCTGCCTTTTGGTCCTCAGGCGTTTTCCTGGAAAACCATGGCAATGGAGTTCAGGCAATAGCGTTGCCCGGTTGGAGGTGGACCATCCGGAAATACGTGCCCAAGGTGGCTGTCGCAACGGTGGCAGCGCACTTCTGTGCGTGACATTCCCATGCTCGTATCCTCAATGTAGCGGATGTGTTGCTTATCAAACGGCTGAAAAAAGCTTGGCCAGCCGGTGCCGGAATCAAACTTCGCGTTTGAGCTAAACAACGGCAGATCGCACAACCGGCAGTGGTAAACCCCAACCAGCTTGTTATCCAGCAAGGTGCCACAAAACGGGTGCTCTGTACCATGATCCAGCAATACCTGGCGCTCTTCCGGTGTCAGGCTCGCAGCTTTCTCTTGAATCTGTGCCTCTGTAAGAGGTGTCAGGTCATAACCTGCAGCAGAACTGCTCATTACCTATCTCCTCAAGCCAGGTTGTCGTTGGAATCTGTATATTCCGGCTTTAGCCGATCACTGAAACCATCAACCAGCTTTTCCATTTTGGGGGCGGCAACAGCCATGATGTATGGCTGGTATGGGTTCCTCGCCGCAAAGTTCTGATGGTGTGTTTCAGCAGGATAAAAGGCCTCCAGAGGCTCCAGGGTCGTTACAACAGGATCAGGGTACACCCCGGCCTCATCAAGCTGGCGAATATAGGCTTCCACTACCCGTCTTTGCTCCGGTGTTTCATAGAATACTGCAGAGCGATATTGTGTACCCCGGTCGTTACCCTGTCGATTCAGCTGGGTTGGATCGTGCGCCACCGAGAAAAACACCCTGAGTATCTCCCCGAAGCTGATCCGGCCGGGGTCGTAGTGCACGCTCACAACTTCTGCGTGCCCAGTGGTGCCCGAGCACACGGCGTCGTAGTTAGCTGTATCTGCTGATCCGCCAGCATAGCCGGACTCAACCCGCGTAACGCCCTCCAATGCCAGAACCACAGCTTCCACACACCAGAAGCAGCCACCGGCAAGAACCACCCGTTGTTCACTGTCTCCAGCTGGCAGATCCCGCTCCGGCTCAGGGAAACGGCTACGGGGTACCGTCAGGCCTGGAATGCTGCAAGATGATGTCATAAGGACCTCTGCTAGGAGTGTACATGTCTTTAGTGTACCGATTGTGGACGCAAACGGATCAGTTTATCAATGGTTTTACCATCAATCATCGCCTCCGCCGCGCGTCAGTTTAAGCGGGTCCAAAAGCTCTTCCAGGTGTTTCCGATCAAGACCACTTCTCTCCTCGGCTACATCAATAACCGGGCGGCCTGTTTTGTAGGCTTCTTTGGCAATCTCCGACGCCAGGCTGTAACCAATCTCGGGATTCAGCGCTGTTACCAGCACCGGGTTGCGGCCAACGCTGGCGTCCAGCGTGCCGGTGTTAACAGTAAAGCCCCGGATGCTTTTGTCCGCCAGCATGTTCATTGCATTTGTGAGCAAGCCGATCATATCCAGCAAGTTGGCGCCAATAAGTGGCAGCATAACGTTGAGCTGAAAGTTGCCGGACTGCCCTGCAATCGCATTGGCGCTGTCGAGCCCGATCACCTGCGCGCCAACCATGGCTACTGACTCGGGCACCACCGGGTTTACCTTGCCTGGCATGATGCTGCTACCCGGCTGCAAAGCTGGCAGGCTGATTTCCGCCAACCCATGAATCGGGCCGCTATTCATCCAGCGTAAATCATTGGCAATTTTGGTGAGTACAATTCCCAGCCCGCGCAATTGGGCTGACAACGCAACCGGACCATCCACTGCACTTATCCCTACAAACTTGTGTTCCATGGAGCGGAACGAGTATCCGGTGTTGGCTTTGAGAAACTTCACAAACTGGCCGGAAAACTCCGATAAGGCATTCACGCCGGTACCTACGGCAGTGCCGCCCTGAGGTACCACAAGCAGTTCATTTGCTGCGCCATCCAGGCGCTTTTCCACCGCAAGTAGCTGCTCGCGCCACGTGCGCAACTCCTGCCCGAGGGTAATCGGCATGGCATCCATAAGGTGGGTGCGGCCTGTTTTCACCTGTTCACAGAACTGGGCTTCACGTTCGTAGATAACGCCGCACATGTGCGTGAGTGCAGGAATAAGTCGCTCACGAACGCCTATCACGGAACTCACGTGAATAGCCGTCGGGATCACATCATTAGAGCTCTGGCTCATGTTCACATGATCATTAGGATGCACCTCGACGCCGTTTCTGCCGGCAATGGCCGCAATCACCTCATTCACGTTCATATTGGTGCTGGTACCCGAACCCGTCTGATAACGGTCAATCGGGAACTGGTCGGCAAATTCTCCGCGAATGAGCGCCTGGCAGGCGTCGGTAATCGCATCGCAAGGGCTATTGTCGAGCAGCCCCAGGCTGGCATTGGCCTCTGCGGCGGCCTGTTTAACGCGGGCGACTGCGGAGATAAAGGCCGGCGGCATGGGCAGACCACTAACCGGAAAGTTATCAACGGCACGTTGGGTCTGGGCACCCCAAAGTGCGTCTGCGGGTACGTGCACATCGCCCAGGCTGTCGGTTTCTGTTCTGTACTCGCTCATCACTCCCTCCTGTCCATCCGTTTACGCATCAGGTTATGCATCAGGTTATGCATCAGGTTATGCATCTGTATGGCACGACCGCTTCAGTGTATCAACTAAAGTTCGGCATATTTTCTCAGGATAGAAACGCCGACGCAGTCACATAACCCCGACGAACAGAGGACTCCCGGCACGTTTGTAGGAAATTCCTACAACAAAGCCGGCTGGGATTGGTAATCTTCTTGTCAGGTGAGATCTCAGGACTGTACCCACAATGGCCATTACGGAAGAACCACACATTTTCCTTCGTTACGACTGCGAAAATGCGCGCAAAATTTTTGAAGACGAGCTCGGCAACGACCTGCGCATTGATGCATTTCCAACGGATCAAGCCGCTATCTCGGCTCTGGAACGCTGCCCAACGCCACCAAACGCATTGTTCGTTTTGGCAAGCCAGTCGCCGATCGAAGCCAGCCCCCCGCTGCTGGTGCATGCGCGAGATACTCACCCCGACCTGTTGAAAATCCTGATCAGCGACACTGTTCCGCTGGATATGCTGGTTTCTTTGCTGGAACAGCGGCTGGTTGATCGCTGTTTTGAACAGCCGGTGGACCCGGACCTCATACGCTCCCACGTTCTGACCTCGGCGCTGGCCAGCAAACCCGGTTTGCCGGGCGTGGTTTCAGTGCCTGCTGCTGAAGCACCGATTGTCCTGATCGTGGATGATGAATCGACGGCCACAAAGTACCTTGCCCGGCAGCTGGAGCGCATGCAGAAGGGTTTTCGCGTGCTGTGCGCCGACAGTGCCGAGCAGGCCCTGGAAACCATCCGCTCACAAAGCGGAACAGTGGCTGTCGTAATGACAGACCAGCGAATGCCGGGCATGCAGGGCAAGGAACTTATTGATGAACTCAAACAATCACACCCGGCAACAATCCGCATCCTCACCTCGGCCTACGGCGAAGTAAACGTAGCGCTTGATGCCGTTAACGAGGGGGAGATTTTCCGCTACCAAAAGAAACCCTGGCGGGCGACGGAGTTGTTGCCCCTCTTTCAGGAGGCTGTGTCCCGGCACCTTGCTCTGGCATCGGCCAGGGCAAACACACTGTCACAGTTGGAGCACCAATTTTCAGAGCTACGCAAACAGCGCCGCGCACAGCTTCTGGAAAATCTTTCAGACCCTGTAAATACCGCCGCTGGCGCACCGGCCATGTCGCTCTTTTTGCAGGCCCTCGATGCCATCCCTTGCCTGGCGGCCAATTCATCACATCTGAGAGCGAGCCTGGAAACCAACCTTGAGAAGGACCTGGTCCAGCAATTTGGTGAGCAGGTGCAGCAGCAACTAACACGGCTGCAAGCAAAAGCCGTTACCAGCACGAAGCTTGACGAAGCGTCTGTTCTCGCCGCCCTGCAAAGCGCCGGACTGGCCAAAGATGAAAACCACAACGCAACGTCAACGCTGTCGGTGCTCTGCCAAACGCTCACAACGCTTTTAGCCGCTTCCGGGCAAGACTGGCGCAATCTGCAACTGAGCCAGTCTTCTGACAATCAACTGGTACTGACCAGCACAGCTCCGCTGAAGCTCTATGCACACCTGCTTGCCCCACTGACGAGGCTATCCCGACCATTACTGGAGCAACAAGTGGCGCTTCTCCTGCTTTTCGTAACCACGCACCAGCTGGGCGGTGAGCTACAGATCAGCGGCGCGGCCCAGTCCTACGAACTTGTGCTTTCCTTGCCGCTGGCTAAAGCAACGGTGGCCTGATGTCGCAGGGTAACCGCACGCTAAGACTCTACGTAACCATCGGCCAGCGGCTGTTTCGGGACAGCCTGCTATTCCAACTGCTGTTGCACAACGAAATTGATCTGGTGGGTGAATCCGAAACCGGAATCGACACCTTGAAAAGCCTGGAATCTGCCCGACCAGGCGTCTTGATTATTGAAGAGAATTTGCCGGACAACGATGGCCTGACCATTGCTGAACATGCACTGAGCGAGCACCCCGCCCTTGCGGTGTTGCTGATTTCAGATACCCCTGTCAGCGCCTACCGGCTGGCGATTTATCTGGAGGCTGGCATCAAGGCGGTTGTATCGAAACACCAGCCCATTCAGGATCTGGTTAAAACGCTGTTCTACATCCGCAACGGGCAAGTTTACGTCGGGGCCTGGCAAAAGCCGGACGCGCCATCGCAAGGAATGTTAAATGCCTACAATGCGCTGTCGGGTCGTGAGCGAGAGGTCGCCCGGTTGATAGCCAGCCGCATTCCCATCAAGAATATCGCCGAACAGTTAGGTGTGTCCTGCAAAACAGTGCACTCCTACAAGGACAGAATTTTCGTCAAGCTCGGGTTCGAGCGCCTGCCAGAACTGATCCTGTTCATGAAACGCCACCACAATGGAGCCGCAGCATGACATTGCTCTCCGGCACGGATCAGGTTCGACAGTTACCAGCACACCAACAGCGTCGTTACGAGCGCTTCTATCGCAACCAGTCCAGGTTCCGGGTGCTGCCACTTTTTGCCGATGTGTCTCTGGGCATCACCTTCATCGGAACTCTCATATTCCTGTCTGGGCTTGCCCTATCGCCTACGGCGCCGGGCATTAACGGTACCCACCTGTTTTACACTGCCGTGCTTGCAGGGCTGATAGCCGCTCACCGTTTTACGCGGCTAAGGCGAACCTCGCCTCTGATTGTCTATCTGGTGTTTTTCCACATGGCATTGTTCAGCTATCTAGGTTACATCGTCACCGGTGCTTCGCTGCCTCCTATCGTAGGCCTGCTTCTGTTCATAAGCTCCGTCGGGATCATCACCCTGTCCATGGTCCATACCATCATCATACTGGTGGCTAACCTGGGCCTGTTGACGGTGGCTACCGCACTGGCTGTGCCGGCCAGTGACTTTGGCAGCGCGCTAACGACCATACTCAGCAACTGGCTGGTGTTGATGTGCCTACTCATTGCGCCGGTATCGGCTCACTTTTTTCGCGTGTTCTTGCGCAATCTTTTAGCCTTGCAATTCCTGCTCAAGGATCGCAATCGCACACTATCACGGACCCTGCATGCACTGGAGATAACCGAAGACCGGCTTGCACAGGAACAAAAGCATCAAGCCCTGAGCCATATGGCAAAAGGCCTTCTGCATGAAATCATGAACCCATTGAACTGCGCCAGCCAGGCCGTGGACTACGCAAGCGCCATAAACCGGGACAGCGACTTGTCAGAAGCGCTGGACGACGCAGCGCTGCACCAGAAACGCATCGCCGACATAGTGTCTGACCTGATCGATTTCTCGCGGCCAGAGCCGGATCACAGTATAGAAACAGCCGATTTGGGTGCTCTCTTTGAAACGGCGCTGCGCCTATGCAAACACCAACTCAGGGGCACGGAGGTGCACCTTGGCATTCCGGCAAATATGCCCATAGCCTGTTATCCGTCGGCACTGACCCAGGTTTTTGTGAACCTGTTGCTGAATTCGGCATCCGCACTGGAAAAGGGGCCGGCGTCGCGGCGCATCGACATAGCAGCTACGCCAAAGGGTGAGAACCTGAATATAGGCATACGGGATAATGGCCACGGCATAGCACCCGAAGACATTGAACGACTGACTGACCCCTTCTACTCCACCAACAGGACACCGGACAATCTGGGCCTCGGGCTGAGCATCTGCCAGACCATCATGCGCCACCATAACGGCCAGATGGAGATTCGCAGCGAGCCCGGTGAGTGGACAGAAGTCATCCTTACTCTGCCTCCGTCACCACACTAATACTGGAAAAGCACTCTCAGCGTTAGCGCATTGCCCGTCGGGTCTGGTGCGAGGATAGTGCCCTCTACCTTTGGTACCAGCCAGTTCAGCCGAAGCTGAAACTGGTTACCCAGGTAATAATTTGCCCCGACCAGTGCAATCGCCGCCCGTGCGCCTAAATCCCGGTCCTGCAAGTCGACCGCGCTATAGCGAGCCACCAATTCAACGGCTCCCGCCGGCCCCGGCGAATCGGGGCCCTTGAACTCACCGTGTTTGTATCGGCGGTGGTCATTGGTGAGGAAAAAGCCTGCTTGCAGGTAAGCACCGCTAAACCGCCAGTGCTCTCCGTTCGCACGCTCAACCTGCTGCGCCATAGCCTCGCTCACCACCGTTAGTCGCCCTGACGACCAGGCTGCTTCTAACCCTCCCACGGCAGTGTGCCGGGCATCAAAGCGCGGACTGCGCAGAATATTGTCAGCACTGAACACCTCGCCTCTATCCTTGATCTGAAACCGAGCGCCATTCAGATCGCGCCAGGATGCGGCAATGCCGAAATGCAGTGTGCGACGACTGTCCCGAACGGGGGCAACGGTGTAGCGGGCCGTCACGGCCCGAGTCTGCTCCCCCTCCGGTTCTTTTGTAAACACGCCGAAAACCCAGGTGGACGCTTTATTCAATTGCCCAATCGCCAGGCCTTGCGCACGGCCTGGCGCAAAGGCCGATGTCACCATCGAACGCTCACTGGTGCTGATGTTGGTATAACTAGTCAGACGCTCAAGCCCGAACGGCTCTTTGAAGCGGCCCAGCGTTGCCTCAAACCCATTTGCGCCCTGGTATTGCACATAGGCATCACCCAGCTCGGTTTCCGAGCGATCACCCCGAGCCTTATAGCTTCCGTCTATTTCTGCTGCCCAGCTATCCCCCCATTCCAGTTCAAGTTCCAACTTGGCATTTCGCAGGACGCCGCTGGTGGTATCTGGCTCGCCGTCTTCACTGTAAAACGGCCCGAAATGGTCAATGCCAGCAGCGACATACCCACCAGGATCCAGCTCCAGCGGTTCAGCCTGCAACATCAGCGGCTGAAGCAAAAACACCAGCATCAGCCCCGCAATCAGCCAGGCCCAGCGGAAATCATCGAGCATGGGGGCCCTCCAGCCGAAAGTGCATTCGGAGCATAGCGGTATCCCGCAGGTAACTGATGGACACCACATCCACCCGAAACACATCCAGCCCGGTGCGCTCGCGCAAATCTGCAATCAACACTGCCTGCTGTCTGGCGTGCACATTCTCAATTTTTTCGTACTCAACCTCCTTCTCGCCGTGCCTGGGCAGTAACACCCGGGTTTCGAGAAGCAGCGCTAAAAGAATAATCAGCAGGTTCAGCCCCGCCAGTTCGTAGTGCTGCATACTGCCTACGGCTGCCAGCAGCGCCATGGCAATCACCAGAAAGAGATAGGTCATTTCCTTGATACCCAGTGCTTCCGTTCGATAGCGCAGCATTGAAAACACTGCAAACAGACCGAACGCAAAGCCCATGGTCACCGTAACCGAGTGCAGTAATGAGGTGACAAGAAAAACACCCACCCCAAACAGAATGAAAGAGGCCGCGTTCTCCCTGTGACGAGAAAAGGCGTAGTAGCACCGAATCAGAACAAACACAGAAAGGGTGTTGATGATCAGCCGGATCACAAAATGGAGATCAACTGCAGATTCCATAAAGACTCCTTAGCAACGGCTTAAAACGATTGATTTTCAATTGAGACCCATAGAGCAGGCTGGTGCCCACGCAGTATTTGCTGAATGCCACCGGGCGGCAGCCCTGCCTGGCCAGGCTTTGCAGCATGGGGGAGTATCCTGAGTGGCGATCATGCTTTACTTCCACGATAGCTACGCCCGGAAGATCAACAGAGCGGCGGCGATCAGGGGAGTGAAAAGCAAGCTGAGTGTCCACAGTGATCCGCTCGGTGCCCTGAGGGTCAATCAGTGTGATGCGCTGGTAAGAGACAAAAAGAACCGGCTGCATCCATGCTGCCGGCAGGCCTGATTGCTCTTTCAGAAACCTCGCGGCTGAGCCATCCGCAAAGGATTCAAACTTGACCGGCACCCGTGTTTTTAACGTGCGCTGGCGATTGGTTTTCTTTTTCACTTCCAGAAACATGATCTTGCTATGGCGATAGTGCCTTAGCCGAACCTTGAGCCGATTGAGCTTGCCGTTATGGTGATCCAGAAACAGGCGCCGGTCCGGGCTGTCAAAATACAGGGTGTCATAACCAAAGCGCCGGCACCCATCCATATCCAGTATCGTGTAGGCACCTCGCAGGCCCTGCAGGCACTTCTCCAAAACCCCAGGCTGCACCACAAACTTGGCATCGACCCGGTCCATCAAGGCAACCCGCATCTGGTCGGCCAGTCTGTGGCCACAAAAACCTGCCAGGGGACTGAGAACAGCCATATTCATTGCACATCAGGCCCAAACTCAAGTGTGGCATCCAGTGTCAACTCAACATCGCCTGCGTTGGCACCAGTGCCAACTTTTGTCAGCGTTACGTTACCCGTTGCCCCCAGGGCCAGGGTGCGCACATCGCCTGGCAGGCTTTCATCCACTTCGAACAACAAAGCATTGGTGGCAAAGCCGTGAAATGCATGAGTGCCAGGCACATAGTCTGATGCTTCGATAAACAACTGCAGAACATAAGGCTTGAAGGCATTGCTCGCGTCCACACCAATCATCAACAAGCTAATGACCTCCGGGGCGCTCTCGGTATCGACTGAGTAGGCCAGGCTATCTACCTCAAAAGCTGCGAAGGTCAAGCTGGCACTGACTGCTTGGCCTCCAGGCAGATTAAACTTGAACGCCCCGCGATCCGTGCCGTTCACCGCAGACACACTGCCGGTTAAAGGCGTAGTAACCGGTGCACTGCAATCGGGCCGGGTATCCGCAAGCCGGTATACCGTGCCAGAAGCTGGGTCTTCCGCCAGCGCCTGCTCCAGTGCAGCCCTGCGTGGCATGCGATAACTGTCATCGGAGGGCTCACCCTCGCCCGCTATAAACGCTTTGAGGCTGGCCACACTGGCCTCAGAGGTACCCGTCAGCGCCCGAACCTGCTCCAGTTCCTGCAGCAATTGACTCTCGTTCCACTGGGTGGCCAGCAAATCTTGCAATTCAGCTTCGTATTTAGCCCGGTATTGCGGAAGATTAAACAGGCGGTCTGCCAGAGAAAAATTTCTGTACAGCACTCCGGTGCCCGGTTTCAGAGGGTGTTCTCCACGAAAGGCGGTATCTGCACCCCAGGGGATGAAATGGAAGCGACCATCAACCGGGGATCGGTAGATGTGAAAATTATTGGCGTTACCGGTAGCGGAATCCCAGGCACCGATGAGAGTTTCCACTGCCCAGAAACGGATAAACTCATCCACATCCACCAGCTGCGGCAACACATTCATCAGTTGGTCGTCCGGCAGCGCCAGTGCATCGGTCACCGATTGCAAATCACTGCGGTCGTTTTCCTTTTCGTTGGTCTTCTTCTCGAATCTCTGGCTCAACCAGGTGCCAAAATCCGACGTCTGTGCTTCATATTGATTACCTTCATCATTGCCGAAGGCGCGGGCAAGAAATGGCTTTTTGATGGGCTCTACGTTGGTAAAAACACCAAGGTCCTCGCCATTTACCCGAACCCGGGCGTAATTACACCGGGGGGCGGCAATGCCTGCTTGGTGAAACTGCTCATAAGCCATGCATTGCCGGGCATTGGACGGGTCCTGACGGTTGTTATTCAGGGTCATCCGGGAGCTGTTCTGATAGGTTCTGCCATCCCAAAGGTCGTTGAAATCCAGTTTGAGGGAGGGAATGCTTGGGCTGAGTGAGCCTATATAGCCCTTCTTGCGAACCACCACATCTTTCATGGCAACACCATCGATGGTGACGCTGGCTGAAAACTCGGTGTAGTCGTAATCTGACAGGCACTCTCGCGCCGTGCTGGCCAGCGTTCGGCCTTCCGCACGAAGCCGGTCAAACTCGCTGGCGGCCATGGATATATTCACTTCCAGCAAACGGTTCGGGGCGTATAGATCCCCATCGCCACCCAGGTTTACTGGCTCTCTCGGTGCTTCGAAATCAGATGGGCTGGACACCTCTGTGTCACCCCCACACCCGGCAAAAAACAACACCAACATGGCCACCACCAGGTGCCGGGTTGGTTTACAGCCAATGCCGCGCATACGCGTTCTTGTTTTCATCTGCTTCTCCATCAGATGTTTGTAGTCAATCCGGTATCAGGGCCGGTTAGGAGAAGTATTCCCCGGCGAGAGTGCAGGTGTCTGTAAGAAGGTCTTACGTAGGGTCGCTCAAAGGAGGGAAATCAACGCAAGCAGGCCCATGCATGGGCCTGCTTGCTATGGCCGGCTCAGAAAAAGCCGAGCGGGTTGATGTCGTAGCTGGTCAACATGCACTTGGTTTGCTGATAGTGCTCCAGCGCCATCTTGTGGGTTTCACGGCCAACACCGGATTTCTTGTAACCGCCAAAGGCGGCGTGTGCCGGGTAGGCGTGGTAGCAGTTCATCCAGACCCGACCGGCCTGAATGCTACGGCCCACACGGTAGGCACGGTTGGTGTCGCGGGTCCAGACACCGGCTCCTAGCCCGAATTCGGTATCGTTGGCTATCGCCACGGCTTCTTCTTCGGTTTTGAATGTGGTCACACCCACAACCGGGCCAAAGATTTCCTCCTGGAACACCCGCATGTCGTTGTCTCCCTTGAACAGGGTGGGCTGAATGTAGAAGCCGTCTTTGAATTCGCCTTCCATTTCTTCCTTGAAGCCGCCTGTGAGCACAGTAGCGCCCTCCTGCTTGCCGATCTCCAGGTAAGACATGATCTTGTCATACTGCTCTTTGCTGGCTTGTGCACCTACCTGCACGTCGGTATCCAGGGGGTTGCCTCGTTTGATGGCCTTGGTGCGCTCAACCACCTTCTGCATAAATTCGTCGAACATATCCTCCTGCACCAACGCCCGTGACGGACAAGTACACACTTCGCCCTGGTTGAAAAAGCCCAGCACCAGGCCTTCCACACACTTGTCGACGAACTCGGGCTCGGCTTGCATAACATCCGAGAAATAGAGGTTGGGAGATTTTCCGCCCAATTCAACTGTTGACGGGATGATGTTCTCAGCCGCGCACTTGAGAATGTGCGAGCCCACAGGTGTGGAGCCTGTGAAGGCGATTTTGGCGATACGTTTGCTGGTGGCAAGCGCCTCACCCGCTTCGATACCATAGCCGTTAACAATGTTGATCACGCCCGGCGGCAGCAGGTCCCCGATAATTTCCATCAGTACCAGAATGCTGGCCGGTGTTTGTTCTGCCGGTTTGAGTACGGTGCAGTTACCCGCCGCAAGACAAGGGCCAAGCTTCCAGGCGGCCATGAGTATCGGGAAGTTCCAGGGAATGATCTGGCCAACTACGCCGAGGGGCTCGTGAAAATGATAGGCTACGGTATTTTGGTCAATCTGGCTCATTTGCCCTTCCTGGGCACGGATGCAGCCGGCGAAATAGCGGAAGTGATCTGCGGCCAGAGGGATGTCGGCATTCAGGGTTTCGCGAATTGCCTTACCGTTATCCCAGGTTTCTGCAACCGCCAACTTCTCCAGATTGGCGTCAATGCGATCCGCAATTTTAAGCATGATATTGGAGCGCTCGGCCGGAGACGTTTGGCCCCAGGCCGGTGCAGCCTTGTGCGCCGCATCGAGAGCCAGATCAATATCTTCAGCGGTAGAGCGGGGAATCTCGCAAATAACAGCACCGGTAACCGGCGTTATGTTCTCGAAATACTCCCCTTTAACCGGAGCAACCCACTCGCCACCAATATAGTTCCCGTAACGGGTTTTGAAGGAAACGACGGAGCCGTCTTTTCCAGGCTGTGCATAAATCATGGTCATCACCTTTTGTTGTGGTTGTGAATGACAACGCGGTCATGCGCGTTTACTCATTCACTGTAGACCTCAAACAACAATAGGTGAACCTCCGGGGAGTTCCGACAGTTCCTGCACGCAGTCTTCAAGAAACCCCTGGGGGTCTGCAAGAATCGCTTCGTCTGCAACCACACCAAACTGAACCTGCCCGGCATAGCTGACAATGCTGACCCCAAGCCCTATATCACCCGCCTGAGGTACCCAGAACATCTGCTCGGTTATTCGGCAGCCAGCAATGTAGCGCGCCTCCCGTGTACCGGGAACGTTGGATACCACAGCACTGGCTTTGCGATAGAACATATCTGACAGTGGCTGGCGCAATACGTCCGGTATAAGAGGGGCGCAGGAAGACAAGCCCCAGGCTATGCCTGGCTGCCAGCTCCGTTTAAGCCGACGGGTTTCCTGCTTGATGCGATAAAGCCGCTCCAGAGCACTCTCTCCATCAATGGGCAGAGGAACGAACACCGTGCCGAAATAATTGCCAAGGGCACCCTGCTCTGGCTGCAAATCTTCCGGCAATCGGTTACGAATATCCACGGGAACAGCCACGTGCAACACGGCGTCTTCCAGCGCCGGACCCAAAAGCCCGAGGCGGGGGCGAACCGCGGCCGCTACGCAACTGAGCAGAACATCGTTAATGGTGACGTTCGTCGCCTTGGCGATTGACCGGAACTGGTCGAGAGGTACCGGCACGGACCACCGGCAATGGCGCTGGCCCAACAGCGGGCGTTTCAGATCCGATGGTGTATCCTCCGGCTCCGCCAGAAAATCACTCAGTTCGTTAACCAGTTTCAACCCGTTATGCGCCAGCTGCTCCAACAAATCACCGTAGCCGGCCTCATTGTCTCCAAGCCCCGGGCTCTGGTTTTCCGTGCCCACCTCGGGCGCCCTGCCCCCGCCAAATAACTGTTCAAGCCGGCTTTTGGCAGCCGATACCCAGGGGGAAAATCCTTCGGTGTGCTGGGCTCCGTATATTGCAGGGTACTGCTGCGGCGAGGCCGAACACAGGTGGTCGAAAATGCCCGTGAGCGAAACCCCATCGGCATAGCAGTGGTGTATTCGAAGCAGCAATGCTGCGCCACCTTCGGCATTCGGCACCAACCAGAATTTCCAGATAGGACGATAGGCAGGAAGAGGCTGATTAAGACGCTCGGAAACCCATTCCTGAAGATCCGATTCCGTGAAGCGGTCAAGCACTACATCCAAGTGGTGCTGGAGGTTAAACACCGGATCGGGCGTCCAATACCACGCCGCTGTGCGCTTAACGGGCATGTACCGAAAGCGCTCCCAGGCCATCCAGTAAACCTGCAAAAACTCCCGGAGCCTGGGCGCAGTCAGGCCTTCGGCCCGAAACATGACGGTGATGGTCATGGGGTTTTTGGGGGACTCCAGAGCCAGCCAAGCGGAATCCGCAGGCAGCATGAGGTGCGTTTGCTCGTGACTCAAACCCGAACATCCCCGGAAGTGGTGAAGTGAAAAACACAGAGTCAGGCATTGTGCCAGACATACACTACTGGCTCCACAACGCTGCACACCGCCCAAGATTACAAAATATTACACAGATACATACCTTCACCCTATACTGGTTATAAGGCTTGATGTAATAGTTATTAGCATTAGGTTTCGACTGTCTATTGGCCGCGAGCATGCAAAAACTGCGTTACCAGTGCCAATAAAGATCAAAGCGAACCCATGTACAACAAGGTTACCAGCGCAACCAGGGTCCAATGACCAATCTCTATAAACAGGCAACCGCCGTGCTGGGAGGAGATGCAGTATGAAAGCAAGCCACATTCGCAAGCTCATAAGGCCAATCGACAGCGCCTATTCAGAGATGTTCTCAGGGCGCGTATACCGCGTTGGCGAAGGGGCGGTTTCTGTTCGCAATCACAGTGGCGAAGCAGAGCACACCGTTATCGGCGTGCATGGCTTTCTGGAAAATCATTGCTATTTCACCCAGACCTACGACGCACCAACAACAGAATTGATTCTGCTTACCTGCAGTAACTACCACATTCCGGTAAACGGCGTAACACCGGAAACCCCGGAATGGGAAGTACCGATCAAGCACCTGGAAGGCACCATTGAATACGATGCCTGCATCTTGAACCAGGCACTTTCGAACCTGCCCAGCACCCGAAATGTACGTATTCACGGCCATTCCCGGGGAGGAGCAGTCACGCTTGAGGCAATAAAACAACGCCCCGAGCTATACGAAGACGTTGAAGCCGTGCTTGAAGCTCCAGCGCTGCCGCAGGGCAAAATTCACCCTCTGGTAACCACCCTTCTTGAGCCCGTCAGCCACGGCATGTGGCCTTGGCTGATCCGCCTGATTAACAGTGCGCCTTCATCTGCTTACGGCCAAACCTTCTTCGGAAAAATGAATCCGCGCAAAAAGCAGCTGCTAAGCAAGCTGTTTTACTCAACCCGCGACCACCTGACCATTGTGCGCAACATTGAGAACATATTTGACTGGATGCAGCGCACCGACACCGATGTGTACAAGCATGTACGCCACGGTACCTTCCTGATACCAGGAGTGGACCGTATTCTGGATCGGCAGGCCATGCTTGCCAGCGCACGGCATAGCCCAACCACCATGCGCATCATTGAAACCCAGGCACCCAGCCATTTCGTTACCCTCGACAGCAAGGAATGGCTACCCGGCTTTGAGTCTCTGCCTTCAGCCGCCCAAGGCTAAAACCAGGCAACCCCATGAACTGCCGCCCGGCAACTGGTCGGGCTTGCTGCACTTGGGCATCCCCTCCGGTAAACTAATCGCCTTTACGCAGATCCACCGGAGTTGGCACCATGTATCGTGAGCGCCTTGTTGGCACAGACGCGCGCTCAGAAAGCGCCCGCCGCCTGCAACAGCTTTTGCTGGAATATCACGATTTTCGCCACCATAAGGCAGGCCACCGGCTGTTCGATAACACCTTCGTTGTCGCCGACTGGCAGGCAGAGCGCCTGAAGGCAACCCATCAGGACTTGTACCAGCATCCTGGCTATCACGACGGCCTGGAATTTCTGCTCACCGACCTTTACGCACCCACTGGCATGACCCGCCGTGACGACAACATAGATCGGGTATTCCCGAAAATGGTCAAGTGGCTGCCAGACCAGCAACTTGAAGTACTGGCCGGGCTGGTCGAATTGAATCTGATTACCCAGCAGCTGGATCTTGAGCTGGCTGAGCTGCTTGATGACCGCCGCATACCTGCACAGATGATCACCGCTGAGCAATACTGCGACGTTTACCGCGCCAGCCAAAAGCTGGAACAGCGCAGAAGACAGGTTAGGTTAGTCGCCGACGTTGGGCAGCAGCTGGATCGCTATGTGCGCAACCGAACCTTGGGCTGGTTGCTTTCAATGAGCCGGGCGCCCGCGGAGATGGCCGATCTGAGTGACCTGCACAATTTCCTTCACCGGGGCTACTCTGCATTCCGGAAAATGGACAAGGTGGATGTGCTGATTGAACGGCTGGTAACCCGTGAACAACGGGTGATGGACAACATTCTCAACGGCCACCCCGAACCCTTTACACTCCCGGGTGACCTTTGAAGCCTCAGGCCTTCAGAATCTGATCCAGCTGGCTGTGAATTTCCTGCTCAATCCTCGATTTGAAAGGCCGTAGCAACATGCCCAGCTCCAGACGCACGTTGAGGTCGTCATTGGTAATGTTCAGATGACCTTTAACGCCCGAGCGTTTGAACTTGAGCTGATCACCTTCCCACTGGTAATCAAGTTCGAATTTGCTGGAAAGATCCTTGGCAAGCGCTTCTGCAGCTTCACGAGCATGTTCTTTATCAAGAGTGTGAGCGCGATGTACATCGATTACAGACATGAATCAGTTTTCTCTTCAAAATTGAACGGTTTTACAGTGTAAGGCGGTATTAAACGTGTAGCTACCCTTGTAGCAACTCCGTCAAGCGTTAGAATACGGAGTTCAGATTCTGACAGGACATGCCCCATGAGTGAGCAACAAACGCCAGCCACCTCCGGCAACGGCCAGGACGACGTTACCCATTTCGGCTTCAGCAATGTGGCCAAGAGCCAGAAAGCCAGCCAGGTAGCCGAAGTATTTCACAGCGTGGCGGGGAAGTACGACCTTATGAACGACCTTATGTCCATGGGCGTTCACCGGTTGTGGAAGCGCTTTACCATTGAGCTTTCCGGCGTGCGCCCGGGGCATCAGGTTCTGGATATTGCCGGTGGCACCGGCGATCTCACCATGAAGTTTTCTGACCTGGTTGGGCGCGATGGCAAAGTGGTTCTCGCCGACATCAACGCCTCCATGCTGCAGGTTGGGCGCAGCCGCCTGACCGACCGTGGTTACGCCGGCAACATTGAGTACGTGCAAGCCGATGCGGAACACTTGCCCTTCCCGGATAACAGTTTCAACGCCGTATCCATTGCCTTTGGTCTGCGCAACGTAACCGACAAGGATCAAGCTCTGCGGGACATGATGCGAGTCCTCAAACCCGGCGGCAAGCTGATGGTGCTGGAGTTCTCCAAACCCACCAACCCGCTGCTCAGCAAGGCTTACGACACCTACTCGTTTACCGCTCTGCCCCTGATGGGCCAGCTCATTGCAGGCGACAGTGAAAGCTACAAGTATCTGGCCGAATCCATCCGCATGCACCCGGATCAGGACACGCTCAAAGGCATGATGGAAAGCGCAGGCATGGTGAACTGCAAGTACTACAACATGACCGGTGGCATTGTGGCCCTGCATGTGGGAACCAAACCCTGATGTTTCCCGGCCCGACCCTGCTTACGGCGCTCACCGCCATAATCGAGCGGGCACTGAACCACGCGCTTGAACTGGACCCTGCTGGCCAGCAAGCGCTGCTGGGCGCTCTTGAAGGGCCGGTACAGTTCCGCATCACCCAGCCAATTTCCATTACCTGCTCATTGCACAGAGTGGGCAATCGGGTGCAGGTGCGCAGCCAGCCACTTGAAGATCCCGCACTGGAAATCAGCGGCAAGCCCCTGGCGTTTGCTGCACTGGCCACAGGCGATGACCGCGTGTTCACCGACAACCGGTTAAGCGTTACCGGTGACACTGCTTTGGCACACCAATTCCAACGCGCACTGGATAAGCTCAACCCGGACTGGGAAGCGGCAATGGCAAGGCACATAGGCGATGTGCCGGCCCACTTCATCGGCAAGCGTATTCGCAACGCCGTTAGCTGGAGCCGCCAGGCGTTCACGGCCCTGAACGCCAACATTGAAGAGTATGTGCACGAGGAAAGCCGCGCCCTGCCCGGCCGCCGCGAACTGGAAGCCACGTTCGAGGACATAGATGCCTTGAACCTTCGCACTGAACGCCTGGCAGCACGCATAAGCCAGTTCGAAAGCCTCGGCACTACTGACAAACCGGAGACTCCGTGACCCGCCTGCAACGCCTGATTCGCATTTCCTGGGTATTCTGCCGCTATCGGCTGGACACGTTTTTGCCAATCGCTGAGCTTCCCGCACCTTTGAAGGTGTTTTTTCTGCTGGCGCCCTGGCATCTTTTTCCGCAACCAAAGCTCAGCCGCGGTGATCGCTTGCGGTTGGCTCTGGAAGAACTTGGCCCGGTTTTCGTCAAGTTCGGCCAGATACTCTCTACCCGCCGCGACCTACTGCCAGACGATATGGCGGAATCCCTCAAACATCTCCAGGATCGAGTTCCGCCCTTCTCCAGCGACGTGGCCCGCAACATTATTGAGACCTCCCTTGGAGCGCCAGTAGCGGAGCTATTCAAGGAATTCAGTGCCGAGCCTTTAGCCTCGGCCTCCGTCGCACAAGTTCATGCCGCGACACTGTTGAACGGCCAAGATGTGGTGGTCAAAGTACTGCGCCCAGGCATCGACAAAGTAATCCGGCAAGACCTGGCCCTGATGTACTTTATGGCCAACCTCCTTGAGAAATACTGGACCGAAGGCAAGCGACTGCACCCGGTAGAAGTCGTTGCAGATTACGACTCCACCATCCACGACGAACTGGACCTGCAGCGGGAAGCGGCCAACGCGAGCCAGCTACGCCGTAATTTTGAAGGCTCCTCGCTGATCTACATTCCCTTTATCGACTGGGACTACACCCGCAAAAACGTGATGGTCATGGAACGCATCTACGGCATCCCCATTGCCGATGTTCCTGCACTGGAAGCGGCTGGCGTAAACCTTAAAGTGCTGGCAGAGAAAGGCGTCGAGATTTTCTTTACCCAGGTATTCCGCGACAGCTTTTTCCACGCCGACATGCACCCCGGTAACATCTTTGTAGACGTCTCCAACCCCGCCGACCCGAAATACATCGCCATCGACTTTGGCATTGTGGGCACCCTGGCGCCCGACGATCAAAGCTACCTGGCGCGCAACCTGCTGGCTTTCTTTCGCCGGGATTACAGGCAAGTGGCGCAGCTCCATATTCAATCTGGCTGGGTGCCACCCGATACCAGGGTAAACGAATTCGAAGCGGCGATCCGCACCGTATGCGAGCCCATTTTTGAAAAGCCCCTGAAAGACATTTCCTTCGGCCACTTCCTGCTACGCCTGTTCCAGACTGCACGGCGATTCAACATGGAAGTGCAGCCGCAGTTGGTTCTGCTGCAAAAAACCCTGCTCAACGTAGAAGGACTTGGCCGCCAACTGTATCCGGAACTGGACCTGTGGAGCACGGCACAACCTTATCTGGAAGGCTGGATGCGCAAGCGGATAGGCCCAAGCGGCCTGATAAAATCCCTGCAAACCCACCTGCCCTCATGGCTGGAGCAGTCCCCGGAAATGCCGCAACTGGTTCACGATGCCCTGCTGCAACTGCGCAGCGCCGGTCCCACCGAGAAACAAAACCAGGACACCCTGGCACTGCTCCGGGAACAACAACTCAGAACCGACCGCCGCTGGCGCCGCGGGATTGCGGCTATAGCACTGGTTGCCGCTGCTGTTATAGGAACGCAGCCAGAAGCCCGTGAGTGGGCAGAGAACGCACCGCTGGGGACTTGGGCGTTACTTGCAGCAGCAGGCGCGCTGGTTTGGCGTGGTAGCCGCTGAGAGCGACCATGGGACTCAAGCAAGTCAAAGAGAAGCTGCTAAGCACCGATTATCCGCAGTGGCGAAACCTGCTCTCTACAGCGGCCTTCCTGATTATGGTCACAGGAACAGCGGCTGCGTGGATTTACATCTATTACACATCGCCTGATGCAGCATGCCACAGGGGCTTTCTCTACCTTACCTATGTGTGGCTGTTTATTCAGTGGGTCGTCATCGGCTATCTTTACCAATCCAAAGACATCCCATCATTTGCCAGAGATGCGATAAAGGTTTTGATTTTGCTGTCGAATGTCTGGTTCGGGCTTTTTCTGTTTTCTTTGCAACCCTGCGCTTAGCTGGCGCTCGGTTTATTCTCCGAGGGGCCACAATGAGCACTGACCGCTGGGCTAAACTCATGGATGCTTGGGGCTTTGCCCCGCATCAGGAAACCTATGATTCCCTGATCACCGCCTATTCAGAGAAGGGCCGGCATTACCACACGCTGGAGCACGTCTCAGCCTGCCTTCGGCATTTGGATAACTGCTCGGCCTTGCTTGACCACCCGCGTGAGGTGGAACTCGCATTCTGGTTCCACGATGCCATTTACAAGCCTTTATCCAGCAAAAATGAACTGGAAAGCGCCGATTGGGCAGCTTCGTTTTTGGCAGAATCCGGAGCAAACGGTGAAGAAATCGATCGTGTTCACAGGCTCATTATGGTCACCGAGCATGATGCTCCTACCCAATCCCGTGACGAATCGATTCTTGTGGATATAGACCTGTCAATTCTGGGAACGTCTCCGGAAACCTACGAGATTTTTGAGCAAGGGGTTCGCAAGGAGTACCGGCTCGTGCCTTCGTTTATCTACCGAAAGAAGCGTGCCGCTGTGCTCCGGGGATTTATGGAGCGCCCGCAGATTTACATGTCCGGGATATTCCCGGAAGCGCGTGAGCGTCAAGCCAGGGAGAACCTTTCAAATGCGGTGTCCAAGCTGGAAGGGCGCGCATAATCCCGGCACCCTCCTGTGATCACAGGTACGCTTCAACGCTGCCAGCGCAGCTAGGGGGTTAACACTACCTTGCCTATATTGGCACGGCTTTCGATGTAGTCGTGGGCCAATGCGGCATCCTCAAAGCTGAAGGACTCGGCGACGGTGGGATTGATCCAACCCTCCTCCACGCCGGCTATAATTTTGCCCATCCACACACGGATCTTTTCGGGCTCATGCCAAAGCCGCCCCATATTAATTCCGAACACAGACCTGTTTTCGTTCATCAAACTGATGGGGTGGAATATGGGCATCATCACTGCGGTTTTCGCCAGCGCCAACTTACTGCCAATGCCATTGCCCGATGCAACCGAAATTCCGAACATCGCCAAGCGCCCGGACGCGCGCAACGCCTTGTAACTCTTACGCCAGCTCTCTCCACCCAACGGGTCGAGGATCAGCTCAGCGCCTTTGCCATCAGTCAGGTGCATCAGCTCTGTGTACCAGTCGCTATTTCGGTAATCTATGGCGTGGTTAAGCCCGCGAGACAATAAGTATTCATGCTTTCCAGGGCTGGCTGTCCCAATGGTGGTGGCACCAATGTGTTGTGCAATATCCAATGCGGCAAGGCCTACTCCACCTCCCACATTGTGAATCAACACTGTGTCTTCCGGCTGCAGTGCGCCGCAAATAACAAGGGCTTGCCATGCGGTCAGGTAGTTCACGGGGATAGCTGCCGCTTGCGCGTAGGAGAGTCGGCCTGGTTTCTCGAAGATCTGGTTGAGCGAAACAACAACCTGGGAGGCATGGCCGCCAAACCGGGTCAAAGCCATTACAGGCTTACCCAACCACTTTTCTTCGACACCGTCGCCAATGGAGTCGATCACACCTGACACTTCATACCCCGCCGTAAAGGGAAAGCTTGGGGCATCCTGATACAAACCTTGGCGCGCCATAATATCGGCAAAATTCAGCCCCGAGGCTTTAACCGAAATTCGTACCTCACCTGGGCCAACCTCCAGGCTTGGAAACTCCTTGAGTGCCAGTACGCTGCTGTTTCCAGCTTTAGGTATGATCACACGTTTCATAGAGGCTCCGGTATCGTATTCCAAGTGTTATCTTTGTTCATTGGATATGACATAGTTCGAGCAAACGCTAGGAGTTATATCACAAGCATGTCGTCATTAGAGCTGAGAATCCCCCCTCCCGCAGTTACCGCCATTGTGGCGTTTATCATGTGGGGCATAAACATGGTGACGCCGTCACTTCAATTTCACGACACCACTCGAGTAGTCGCAGCCATCTCAGTCGCATTACTCGGCGGCTACATCAGCTTGGTTGGCGTTATCTCTTTTCGCAGGATGAAAACCACCATCAACCCAACCAGACCCGAAAAGGCGTCTCTCCTGGTAGCGTCCGGAGTATTCAAGGTTACGCGCAACCCCATGTACGTGGGCATGGTGCTGGTGCTGATTGGGTGGGCAATATTTCTTTCTTCTCCTTGGGCATTACTCGGTCCTATGGCGTTTGCGCTTTATATAACCCGATTTCAAATCATTCCGGAAGAACGCGCCCTCGATGCGATCTTCGGATCCGAATATACTTCTTACAAAGCGCGCGTTCGGCGCTGGATTTGATTTTCAGCCCAATGACTTTAATCAAAGCAGATAAACTATGGATTTTTCGATCACGTTTTTTAAGTTGTTTCTTTGGGGAATGTACTTTTCACTCCCGATTTTACTTTCAATCTGCGTATTTATAGTTGGTTTCGGGTTGGTTGTAGGCCGCCTGGAATCATGGGGGAGGTTCGATGCGCTTTATTGGGCGTTTATAACAGCGTTTACCGTAGGCTACGGGGACATTCGCCCGTTACGAAAATCGTCGAAAGCCCTCTCGATTGTCATTGCCTGGTGCGGGATTATGCTCACAGGTCTATTTGTGGCGATTGCGGTAAAGACAGCCTCTACTGCATTTGAGATCCATATTGACCCTGAAGTATTGAAAAGTGTCGGCCAAGGGTTGGCCGGATAATCTAGGCGTACGTCCAGGCCAACACCCTCGTGACCTTGTTCCCCTGTTTCATTTCTATTTCCCGCACATCGGTCGCCCCGAGTTTACGAATCAATTTCGTGGAAGGCTTTACGTTATCAACTTTCGACACCAGGCTGGTAAACCAGCGGCATTGAGTTGCAAATACCTGGCTTTCCTTTATCAGCTTTTTAAGGAACATCCGTTCGCCACCTTTGCACCAGAGCTCCGCTTCCTGCCCCCCAAAGTTGAGAGCTTGTGATGCAGCCACGGGCCTTGTCTCGCCGCGATTGCGGGCAAGGTTTTGCAACTTTAACTGACTACTTTTGAGCGCCTCATCTTGTGAAGCATGGAAGGGGGGATTGCACACACTGACATCAAAAAACTCCCCTTTTCGAATAACCCCGTCGAAGATTTTATGTCTGTCGTTTTGCATGCGCAGGGTGAAGCGGTCTTTTAGCGTAGGGTTATTGGCGATAACCCCGGCCACGTTTTCAAGCGACCGGGCGTTTATATCACTGCCAACACACTGCCATCGGTACATTTGGCATGCCAGTATCGGGTATACACCATTGGCCCCGGTGCCTATATCGAGCAGGGTGATTTCCGGCTGCGTGCTAGCCCGATTCGCAAATGGCTCGAACTCTCCCAAGAGCTCAGCCACGTGATGGATGTAGTCTGCTCGCCCCGGAATGGGTGGGCAAAGTGCCCCTTCCGGGATATCCCAATCAACAATGCCGTAGTAGTGCTTCAAATGGGCTGCGTTCAGCAATTTTACTGCCTGTGGATCTGTGAACTCTACGGAGAGGTTCCCGAAGGCGTTTGCTTTAACGTAGGGCGCCAATGCCGGGTAACTTTTCACGAGGGATGGAAAATCGTAGCCTTGTTTGTGCAGATTTTTGGGGTGTAGACCTTTTCCACCAGGCTTTGCCTGATGCCTGTCACTTCGCTGGGAGCTGCTCACAGTTTTACTTCCGGGGCGTGTAAATCAGAGCCAGTGCCTGCGTTAATGCAGGCACTGGCTCTGAAGATTATAACAGCTGAGGATGCTCAGGAATTAGTGAGTTTTTCCCACGCTTTCAATGAATACGCTCCGCTCTGGATAAATTGTCGTTTTAACGGGTATATTGGCGGTAAAGTCACAGATTCCTGCAGGAGCCTTGGATGTTGCAGGCCCATGAGTTCTGGTTGTTTTTTAGCGCGAGCTTTTTGCTCTGGATAACGCCAGGGCCAGACACCGTGTACATTTTAGCCAGAACCCTATCCCAAGGGCGCCTTGCCGGGCTGCTATCGGTATTCGGGGTAAGCGCTGGCATACTGGCGCACACCCTGTTTGCGGCAATCGGGCTTTCCGCACTGTTTGCAACTTCTGCACTAGCATTTACAGCGGTTAAAGTTATCGGTGCCGGGTACCTGATCTATCTTGGCGCCCGAGCCTTCCGTCGTCAGACCAAGCTGGCACCATCCTCTGAAACAGCTACCCAGAATCGTTCACAGCTTTTCTACCAAGGCTTTTTCACCAACCTGTTTAACCCGAAGATCGCTATCTTCTTTCTCGCATTCCTGCCGCAGTTTGTGGCTCCCGGGGCCAGCAACAGCTCTGTTGTATTTATGTTTTTAGGTGGGGTATTTGTGCTGGGTGGTGCCCTATGGTGTCTTTTTCTGGTCATCTTCGCCGCCAGCTTTTCCGTGGTAGCCAGATCGAACTCGCAGCTGGCTGCTGCAATAGGAAAAGTCACAGGGCTTGTGTACATCGGGCTTGGTTTGAACTTGCTTCGTGCGAAGTTATAGTTCCCCACACCTCGTTTTCTGTCAGGATTCATAAAAATGAAAGACTTATCTGATAATCTAGCCCCCCTTAATTGGCTTGACGCCATTCGCTGGACCGCAGACGGCCTCGTTCCAGCCATCGCACAGGACGCAGCCACGGGCGATATCCTGATGATGGCCTGGATGAACCGGGAATCCCTTCGCCTCACGGCCGAAGAGGGTCAGGCGGTTTATTGGTCACGCTCACGGGGTAAACTCTGGCGCAAGGGCGAAACCTCCGGGCACCAGCAGGTAGTCAAGGATATTCGCCTCGACTGTGATGAGGACGTAATCCTGCTGAAAGTAGAACAAAAAGGTGGTATTGCATGCCACACTGGCCGGCGTAGCTGTTTTTACCGCTCATTGAAGGGCGACCAGTGGGTGGGCGTTGAACCCGTCATTAAAGATCCGGATGCCATATATGGCAACAACTGAGGAGTGGATGTATTGAGTGATGTTCTGGAAAATCTGACAAGGGTTCTCGAAGCCCGTAAATCAGCCGACCCGGAGAAATCCTACGTCGCCAGCCTCCACGCCAAGGGCCTGAACAAGATTCTGGAAAAGGTAGGTGAAGAGTGCACAGAAACGCTGCTGGCCGCCAAGGATGCGGAACATTCCGGGGAGTCTCGAGCCGTTATCAGTGAGACGGCGGATCTCTGGTTTCACTGCATGGTAATGCTCTCCAACCTGGGCCTGAGCTCCAAGGATGTACTGGATGAGCTGAGCAGCCGCTTCGACCTTTCAGGGCTGGAAGAAAAAGCTTCCCGGAGCAAGTAAGAAGGGAATACCCCTAACGGGGGTTTCCGCCACCCTGCTCTGGTAACGTATAATGTTAATCTACGAAAACATCAAAACGAGGATCCCGTAATGGGCATCAGCATTTGGCAACTTCTTATCGTACTGGGCATTGTGATTCTGTTGTTCGGAACCAAGAAGCTGCGAAACATTGGCACCGATCTTGGTGGAGCCATTCGTGGCTTCAAAAAATCCATGAGTGACGAAGACAGCAAACCAGGCGACCCGGATTCGCTGGAAGATACTCAGGAAGAACAGGCGCGTCAGGCGACTGAAGATAAGCCCAGGGAAAAAACCAAAAGCTGAGACCAGACACCATGTTTGATATCGGCTTTCTTGAGCTGCTGATTTGCGGCGTTATAGCTCTACTGGTGCTTGGCCCCGAACGGCTCCCCACGGCTGCGAGAGCGGCTGGGCGCTGGGTGGGTGGTGCGCGCCGTATGGTCACCCAGTTCACCTCCGAACTGGACCGCCAACTGAAAGCCGAAGAGCTGAGAAAAGAGCTGAGCGAGGCTGGTGATGTGGGCCTTGATGACGTAAAGAAGACCGTGCGCGGCGCTCTGGACGAAGCCAAAAAGTACGAGCATATGATCCTGTCGGATAAACCTGCCGGCAAATCAGCGAGCGAGCAAAAGAGCGGGGCAGATCAACACCAGAAAAGTGACTCCACCGCAGCCCCCAGTGAAGACAAGCCGGCTCCGCCAGACGCCGCACCAAAACCGTCGGATAAGCCTTCATGAATTCAAAAACAGATGGAGAACAGCCGGGTCATCAGAACACCACACCTGAACAACCGGAGATGCCTCTGGTTGCGCACCTGCTGGAACTTCGCGATCGATTACTGAAGATGGTTTTGGCGGTAGTGATCTGTTTTGCCGTCATTTATCCGTTCGCCAATGAGCTGTATCTCTGGTTATCGGAGCCTATCCGATCACTGCTGCCCGTAGGCCAGACCATGATCGCAACGGATATCACCTCGCCGTTTTTCGCGCCCCTGAAGCTGGCCCTGTTTTTATCGGTATTCGCCGCTATCCCTGTCATTCTTTATCAGCTGTGGAGTTTCGTTGCGCCCGGGCTCTACGCCCATGAGAAGCGTCTGGCGTTTCCACTGCTGTTTACTTCAGTAATCCTGTTCTATCTCGGTGCGGCGTTTGCGTATTACGTCGTATTCCCGCTGGTGTTCGGCTTTTTTACAGCGATCGGCCCGGAGGGCATCGTTGAACTGCCAGACATCAGCAGTTACCTGAACTTCGTGCTGAAAATGTTCTTTGCATTCGGGATTGCTTTTGAAATCCCCATCGCGACGATTTTGCTGATTCTCAGTGGCGTGACTACGCCGTCAGACCTTGCTGCAAAACGCCCCTACGTTGTGGTGGGCTGTTTTGTGATCGGCATGATGCTGACACCCCCGGATATCATTTCCCAGACACTTCTCGCGGTTCCCATGTGGATACTGTTCGAGCTGGGCATTTTGTTTGGCAGGCTGGCGGTACGCGAAGTAGTAGAGACGGACGAGTCTTCCTCTCAATGAATCTCGCCTTACTGTTTGATGAAGATTTTGTTGCGCCCAACCGTGTTGTGTTGCGGGGCCGCAGGCTCGAGCACATGCGATCTGTTCTGGGCGCTACCCAAGGTGACCAACTGCCAGTAGGCCGTGTAAACGGTCTGATGGGGCAGGGAGAAGTTGTAACGCTCACTGATTCGGAAGCTGAGTTGCTTGTCACTCTGGATCAGGCACCACCATCACCACTCCCCTTTACACTCATTCTGGCCATGCCACGGCCAAAAATGTTCCGCCGGGTTCTGCAAACCAGCGCCACACTGGGGGTTAAGGATATCTGGCTGATCAACAGCTATAAGGTGGAAAAGAGCTTCTGGCAAACGCCTTGGCTGTCAGATGATAATCTGCGGGAAAATCTTACTCTCGGCCTGGAGCAGGCAAAAGACACGACGATGCCCAAGGTGCATATCCGCAAGCTGTTCAAACCCTTCGTGGAAGATGAACTGCCCGCCTTGCTGCAAGGCAAGGTGGCTCTGGTTGCGCACCCCGGCACGGCCATCCCCTGCCCTACCCACCTGAACAGGCCAACAGCGCTGTGCATAGGCCCTGAGGGCGGATTCACACCCTACGAAGTAGGTAAGCTTGAAGAGGCTGGCTGCCAAAGCGTTCACCTTGGGCCTCGCATTCTTCGGGTGGAAACAGCCGTTCCCGTTCTCGTTAGTCGCTTATTCGACGCTTGCCTCTGATCTGGATGCCCACATCCGAATCAGTGGTGTAAGTACTGCGACCAGCAATGCGCCCGCCAGCAATCCAACCAGCCCATTTGCAACCGTAGTGAACAGTACTGCAGAAACACCACCAAACCCTGCAGCGAAGTTCTCGATGGCGTTATAAAGTGGGGTTACGCCGTGCACCAAAATACCGCCACCCACTAAAAACATGGCAATGGTGCCGACAATCGACAGGGTTTTCATAAGGTAAGGCGCGAACCAGAGGATGCCATGGCCTATTTTCTGAGCCAGCGCACTCTCTTGCTGCGTCAGGTAAAGCCCGCCGTCATCCAACTTCACTATACCGGCCACCAAACCGTATACGCCGACGGTAATCAGCACAGCGACCACTGCCAGCACCGCAAACTGTATACCTATGCTCTCAGCCGTTACCACCCCGAGCGTGATGGCGATTATTTCCGCCGACAGAATGAAATCCGTGCGTATCGCGCCTTTAATCTTTTGTCTTTCTACAACCCTTAAATCCACTTCGGGCGTCTTCAATGCCTTCAGCAACTTCTCTTTGCGTTGCGCCTCTTCCTCTGAATGGAAGAATTTGTGAATGATTTTTTCAGCACCTTCAAAACATAAAAATGCACCACCCAGCATAAGCAGGGGCGTTACCAGCCAAGGTACAAAAAAACTGATTGCGACAGCAGCCGGCACCAGTATGGCTTTATTCGCGAATGAGCCTTTGGCAACAGACCAGACGACAGGCAACTCTCTCGCCGCTCGCACTCCAGTTACCTGCTGGGCATTCAGTGCCAGATCATCTCCTAATACCCCGGCAGTTTTTTTGGCCGCTGCTTTGGTCATCATGGAGATGTCGTCGAGGATCGTGGCAATGTCATCGAAGAGCGCGAGAAGACTGGTTCCTGCCATAAGTGCAGATCCTTTAGTGTGGTGTTCGCTTAAATATAAAGACCCATGGCCTCGGCAGCAATCCTGTTCTTTAGGGGACCAAGCCCATCAAGCCAACGCATCCCGGAATTTCTTAGCCACCTTAATGGCAATTCATCTCGAGCAAATAGCTGTTTGAAGCCCTCCATAGCAACCATCATAGTCAAGTTTTCGCCTTTGCGACGGCGCTGGTATCGAGCCAGAACCAACTCATTTGCAGGGCTCAAACCTGTACGTTTCGCCTTGGACAATTCCTCCAGCAAAACCCGAACATCACCGTACCCGAGATTGGCGCCCTGGCCTGCAAGCGGATGAATGGTGTGGGCCGCATCGCCCACCAATGCAAAACCGGGCGCAATATAGTCTTTGGCATGGCGTTGCCGCAGAGGAAAGGCAAAGCGTTTGGACACTGCCTCAACGGCACCCAATTCTCTTTCGATTGCTCTCTCCAGTTCCGCAGTGAAGGCTGCATCATCCAGAGCCATTAGGCGGCGGGCTTCTTCGGTGTCCTGCGACCAAACAATAGAGCAAAAGTGCTCATCATTGCTTTCCGTGGCCAACGGCAAGAACGCCAAGGGCCCGGTCTTGGAAAATCTCTGCCAGGCTGTGTATCCATGGCTTTGAGCCGTACGCACGGTACATACGATGGCCTGCTGATCGTAATCCCATTCACGGGTTGGCAAGCCTACCCACTGGCGTAACCGGGAGTTGGCGCCATCAGCCGCAATAACCAGCCGAGCCCCGAGTGTGCGGCCATCGGCAAGCTTAATGCTGCGCTGGTCGCCCTCTTGAGTGCAGCCGGTAACCTGCACACCATCAATCAGCTCAACGTCACTGGTTTCCACAACCTCGAACAGAGCCCGCACCAGGCTGCGGTTTTCAACGATCGTGCCCAGAGCGCGGGCTTGTAGTTCGGCAGCATCAAAGTGAATACGCCCAGTGCCATCACCTTCCCACACAGTCATGCCTTGGTAGGGGCAATGGCGTCCGGCTACAACGCCCTGCCAGGCGCCCAATGAATCGAGCAACTGCTGGCTGGCCATGGAGATAGCGCTGACGCGCGGCTCAAAATCTGCCACGCTTTCGACCGCTACCGGGGCCTGCAACAAAGCAGCGCGTTCACCGGCCTCTACCAATCCCACATGCCATCCCTGCTGCGACAAGCCAAGAGCCAAAGCAGTGCCGGTCATGCCACCGCCAACCACAAGAATATCGAACACCTTGGTATCACTCATTGCTTATCGCTCGTCGCAGGCCCATTGATGACAGCACGGCGCCCGGCTGTGCCCATCGCTTTTCGCGCAAACAAGCGCTTTGCACCGGGGAGCAAATCCAGCCCTACCAGCCCGGCATCCCGTGCTGCCGCGACGGGTGCCAGTGAGTGGCCAAAAATGCGGATCAGTGAATCCGAGAACTGCACGGTTTGCTGCCAATCCGGCATATGCAACTCGTGATAGCGGCGCAAAATCTGGAAGTCACACGGCGACCGGCCTTGCTCAACGGCCAACCGGAACTGCTCCACCAGAGTCATCAAACCCCGCAGCGCCAGATTGAAGCCTTGCCCCGCCACCGGGTGCAATGCATGGGCAGCATTGCCCACGAGTGCAACGCCCGGCCTTACTGGCTCATTTACAGTGGTCAGTGTCAGCGGGTAGTGGTTGCACTCACCTATGCGGGTAAACCGCCCCAGGCGCCAACCATAGCGCTCCTGAAGCCGCTGGCACTTGTCGCTATCGGACATGCCCAGAACCTCTTCAAGCTCCTTATCGCTCAGAGTCCAAACCAATGCAGACTGATGGCCTGCGCGGGAAGGTGAACCATGGGGCAACAATGCCATAGGGCCGGCATCGGTAAAACGCTCGAAGGCGGTGAATTCATGGCTGTCGCTGGTGGAGACGTTTGCGATCAGCGCATTCTGATCATAACCGTGGTGATTCGTCTGGAAGCCGAGTTTTTCCCTCAGCCCGGAGCGGCCACCGTCTGCGACAATCAGGCATTTCGCCTTTAGAGTGCCGGTCTCGTTACCAGCTTTTATTTCAACGTTTACGCCCTGCTCGGCAGGCACCATATCAGCCACTTCGGCGGGCGCCTGCCACTGGATATTGGTCTCAAGTAGCTCCCGCATCAGGCACAGACCCATCCAGCGGTTATCAACCACATAACCCAAGGCTTGCTGCTGGAATTCGCTGGCATTCAGACGGGTCGCGCCGAACCGGCCCCTGTCAGACACATGAATGTGCTGGATGGGCGTCGCATGCTCTGATATCCGCTGCCACAGCCCAAGCTCTTCAAAGATTAGCCGGGAACCCCAAGCCAATGCAGTGGAGCGTGCGTCGTAGCTGGGCTGATACGCATCCGGTAAGGCATCCGCAGACAGCGGAAACGCCTCAACCACGGTTACCCTCAACGTGGGAGCAACCTTGGCCAGTGCCAGGGCGAGCGTTGCGCCAGCCAGCCCGCCGCCCGCAATGATCACATCGGTATCAGAGTGTTTCACAGGCTCATCCCGCCATCAGTGCTTCAATCTCTTCAATGGTTTTGGGTACGCCGTTCGTCAGCACCCGACAGCCATCCCTGGTCACCACCACGTCATCTTCGATACGAATGCCGATACCACGCCACTTTTCATCCACATCGGTATTGCTCGGCGAGATATACAAGCCAGGCTCTACCGTCAGCGCCATACCCGGCTCGAGCAACCGCCATGCGTCGCCAATTTTATAGTCGCCCACATCGTGCACATCAAGGCCCAGCCAATGACCGGTGCGATGCATGAAGAAGGGCTTGAAGGCTTCGCTGGCAATGGCATCTTCAACGGTGCCCGAAAGCAGACCCAACTCGATCAGACCCGCGGTCAGCACGTTCAAAGCCGCTTCATGGGGATGATTCCAGTGATTGCCGGGGCGAACTGCATCAATGGCTGCGTACTGGGCTGCCAGCACCACCTCGTAGACTGCCCGCTGCTCCAGGCTGAACTTGCCACTGACCGGGAAGGTGCGAGTAATATCAGAGGCGTAGCACTCCACTTCACAACCCGCATCGATGAGCACCAGATCGCCATCGTTCAGCGGTGCTGTATTCTCGATGTAATGAAGAATACAACCATTCGCACCACCGCCGACGATAGACGGATAAGCCGTGGAACGGGCTCCATGATCCATAAACGTATGAATCAGCTCGGCCTCAAGGTTGTATTCGTAACCGCCCTTACGGGCGCGCTTCATGGCACGGCAATGGGCTTCTGAACTGATCTGACCGGCCTTGGCCATAGCTTTGATTTCGTTTGCGCTTTTGAAAAGCCGAAGGTCATGCAGCAGGTGCTCCAGCGCCACAAACTCACCGGGCGGGTGCGCACCGCTTTTGACCTTGCTGCGGATAACCTTCACCCAATCCATTACCCGGGTATCGAATCCCTGATCTTTGCCCAGCGGGTAATACACCCGGCTGCGGCCTTCAATCATGCCGGGCAGAATGTCGTCGATATCGGCAATGGGGAATGCATCGTCCAGCCCGTAACGCTCTATTGCGCCCTCAGGCCCCACAAGAAACCCATCCCACAATTCCTTTTCGGGGTTTTTCTCTTTGCAAAACAGCACCGACTCACCGTGCTCACGGCCGGGAATCAGTGCCAGCACCGCCTCGGGCTCACCAAAGCCGGTCAGGTACTGGAAATCGCTATCCTGTCGGAACGGATGCAGTACGTCGCGGTTACGAACACGCTCCGGCGCAGCTGGAATAATGGCAATACTGTCTGGCGCCATGCGCTCCATCAGTTTGCGGCGGCGCTCGGCAAATTCCTTGACGGGTATAATGGACGACATGGGTTCTCCCGCAGTGTGTGACATGATCAATGCAGCGTTGATGCTTGTGACGCCGGCCGTTCCGGCGGATTGAACTCGGTAAACACGGCCAGAGCCCCAAGCCGGATGTATTCGGTTATTTCCACCAGCTGCTGCTCGCTTTCCTGATCCGATTCCTGATCTTCAGATACCTGACTGATGGCCACCATGTCTTCGATGAGTTCGCGGATTTCATCCGGCGCCTCACCCAAGGATTCTCCCGCAGACACAGCCATTCCCTCAAGAAAGCCGCGCACCCAGGCCACAAGCGCTTCAAGGCGCTGATCGATGGCATAGTCATCGTCAGGCAGCAATGGGTGGAAGCTCATATCCGCAGATTTCAAGAACGCCAATGTCTGTTCGTAGGCCTCGTTCATGAATACCGCGAGACCACCCTCATCCTCTTCTTCAACGGAGCTTGCAGGCAACCCCATGTGCTCGCAAACCATGGCCAGCCACTCGTCTTCCTCAATGCGGGACCCTGCGGCCAACCGCCCGCAAAGGGCACCGTGAAGCTCGGAGGGATGACTGAACGCTTTGTGAGCGGTAAAAACGTTCGCCCAGCGTTCGAATTCAGCGGCGTAGGGCGCGCCAGCAGCGTCGGTTTCTGACATGGATCTGAACCATCCTGTATTGAGAAGTTAGGGCACTATCCTAGCATTCAGGCGTCTTCAAGACACTGACTGGTTGATTTTCGCGGAACAACAGATCACCATGTTATAACATAACACTATCCACTAATGGACACGGGCATGTTCTCGAAAAAATACCACGCACTTTCCTTCACCTTGATACTGACCAGCGCGCCATTGATGGCCGCAGACAACCCAGGCTCACACCAACACGGCCATGCTGAAATGCAACTCGCATTCGCGGATAACCAGGTTGAAATACTACTCACATCCCCGGCTGGCAACATGCTGGGGTTCGAGCACCACCCTCGCACACCTGAGCAGCACCAGACTGAAGAGCGTGTTACCCATTGGTTAGGCGAAAATCCTCTCGTTAATACTCTGGAATCAACCTGCCAGATACAGGCCACCACGGTTCAGCATGAGGTGGCAGGCGGTCACGATCATGGGGAGCACAGCCACGGGGACGAGAGCCGGCACGCCGATATCACGGTCACCCAGATTCTGAACTGCACCGGGCTGGATAATTCAACTTCTCTGACCACACCACTCACCGCCCACTTTCCGGCTCTGGAGCATCTTGATATTGCCTGGGCCGGCCCGGATGGCCAGGGTGCAGCTCGCTTAGAGCAAGGTGAGCGTTCTTTCAGGATCGGGCGCTGATGCTACTCCTCATAGGGCTCAACCGAGTCCGCCACCATTGAGTAGGATGACGTGCCAACAACTGTTTCTGTTCGGTCAATCACCAGCGTGCCTTCAATCCAGACTGGATCGTACAGGGCCTCGAGCTTGAACCCCTGTTTGTATTTAATATGAATGATCTGATTGGGTGGCGGGGGTGGCACGTGGATACAGGCACCGTAATAAGGCACCAGAAAGAACTCGAGAATGCGCATATCATTGGTGGTTTTGAGGGGCACCACAAAACCCGGGATACGGCCTTTAACACTGGCCATCTCGGGGACAACCCTGCCGGTCATGATTTCGTCTGGCAGCAAGGCGGGGCCGTCGCCCTCATGCTCCAGTTCGGGCATATTTTCCAGCAGGGCCAGATCTTCTGCTGGCATCAGCTCCAGCCAGTCGATCTCCCGGAGTTCTGAGTATGCCGGCATGGAAACGCTCAGCAAAAGAATCAACAAGGCCGAAATCCGAGCCCAGGCAGAGGAACGTGAAGTAGTGACCATTAACAAAGCTCTCCGGAAAACCAACAGCCATTTCAGTGCACACGATTTCAGTGCACATGAAGAGTAGCCAGACATAATACACGGGGCAGATAGCGATCAACATGAACAGCCAGTCAGAATCCAGCGGGCACTCTCCTGAACAAGAGCCCGCGGCAATCGACGTCAAAAATCTTAGCTTTTGCTGGGGCAGCCAACAGCCGACACTGCTGTTCCCTGACCTCATACTACCTCAGGGCGAACACCTCTTTCTTCATGGCCCGAGCGGCACTGGGAAAAGTACTTTTCTGAGCCTTCTTGCCGGCATGCTTGCGCCAGCTGCGGGCGCCATCAAGCTGCTGGGCACTGACATCCACGACCTCAATGCGGGCAAACGTGACCGCTTCCGGGCGGACCATATGGGCGTTATATTCCAGCAGTTCAACCTGGTGCCTTACCTCACAGCTGAGGCGAATGTGACCCTGCCATGCAGGTTGTCACGTCGGCGCAAAGCGGCCACAGGAGAGGCTCCAGCTACCGCCGCTCAGAAGTTACTGACTGCCTTGGCCATTCCGCAAAGTCACTGGCAGCGCAAAGTAACCCAGCTCAGTATTGGTCAACAACAGCGCATTGCCGCTGCGCGAGCGCTGATCGGGGCGCCGGAGATTATTCTGGCAGATGAGCCCACATCAGCATTGGACAGCGACAATCGCGATCGTTTCATCCAACTACTGCTCTCCATGGCTGAAGAGCGCAATACATCCGTGCTGTTCGTCAGCCATGACCGCTCGCTGACCTACCACTTTCATCACCAGCTAGAACTCGGGCAGGTAACGGCATGAAGGTTAGTCTCGCATTATCACTGGCAAGTGCCAGCCTGTGGCACCGGCGCAAAGTGCTGGCCCTGGTTTGCCTCACCCTCACCTTGAGCGTCACACTTCTGCTCGGAATCCAGTATCTGCGCACGGAAGTGAAGCAGTCCTTTACCAGCACCATCAGCGACACCGATCTGATTATCGGCGCCCGCAGTGGCCAGCTTAACCTGCTGATGTACACGGTGTTCCATATCGGCGATGCCACCAACAACATCCGCTGGTCCACATTTCAGGATCTTAAACAGGACGCGCGCATTGATTGGTTGATTCCCGTTTCCCTGGGCGACAGCTACAAGGGCTTTCGGGTTGTAGGCACAGACAAAGGTTTTGCCGAGCATTTCCGGTTTGGCCGGGGCCAGCCTCTGAACCTGGCCGGGGGGCATTGGTTTGACGGAATTTTCGATGTGGTACTGGGTGCCGGCGTTGCCAGAACCCTGAACCATGGCCTCGGCGATAAAATCGTACTGTCCCACGGCGGCGGGCGCACAAGCTTCTCGAATCACAAAGACACCCCCTTCACCGTGACCGGCATTCTTGAGGCCACGGGCACACCGGTTGATCAGGCGGTCTATATCAGCCTACAAGGCATGGAGGCTATACACGTTGGCTGGGAATCGGGTGTCGCCATTCCTGGTCGCACACTTACCCCGGAGAAGGCGAAAAACCGCGAATTCACACCCAAAACCATTACCGCTGTTTTTGCCGGGCTGGATCGCAAGATCCTCACGTTCCGCGTGCAGCGTGATCTAAACCAGTACGCAGGAGAACCTCTCTCGGCCATTCTGCCCGGCGTAGCCTTGAGTGAATTGTGGCGACTGATGAGCCAGTTTGAGCAGGCGCTACTTGGCATCACCGGGTTCGTGGTGGTAACGAGCCTGATCGGGCTGATTGCGGTACTGCTCACACTGCAAACCCAACGCGCCCACGAAATTGCAATTCTGCGGGCCACAGGAGCATCTCCCGGCCTGATCGCAAGCCTCTACCTTATCGAATGCCTGGCTCTTGCCCTTGTAGCCTGCACGACTTCGCTGGTGCTGGGTGCTTTGGCAATTTCACTGTTCGGCCCCTGGCTGCTGACAAATTATGGAATTCAACTTCAATTACGCCCGCTGAACCTCGAAGAATGGGCTCTACTGATATCCGTGCCGCTGGCGGCCTTATCAGTAGCGCTTATTCCGGCCTTTAGCGCTTGGCGGCAAAGCCGTTCCCAAGGCTTCGGAAGCTCCGGTGAGACATGACTGAAACGAACACACGAGCATCAACGGACATAAGGCATCAACTTATGACACGCGTGTAAATTGACCGCTATGGCGCGCGCACTTATAGTTAGTCGCATTAACTTCAACCTATGCTGGGCACGTCATGGAACAGTCCGAAGTACAAGCATTAGCGGACAAGCTGGACAAGCTGATCGAACACTGCCAAAAACTGGAGCAGAGCAACGCTGCCCTGAGGCAGTTGCAGGATGACTGGAACCGGGAACGGGCCCAGCTTATGCAAAAAAATGATCTTGCCAAAAACAAGATCGAAGCCATGATCGGTCGCCTTCGGGCACTGGAGCACCATTGATGTCCAAGCAACCTACTACCGTTGAGGTGAAAATTCTCGACAAGGAATATCTGGTCGCCTGCCCTCCTGAAGCACAGGAGGCACTGATTCGGGCAGCCAGACACCTCGACAGCAAAATGCGGGAAATCCGTACCGGCGGAAAGGTATTCGGCACCGAGCGCATTGCTGTGATGGCCGCACTGAACATGACCCACGATCTACTCGAGCGGGACACCATGTCGGAAGCCACCAGCACGCTCCTGAAAGCCATGGACAGCAAGCTGGAAAACGCCCTCGGCGAGTCTTCAAACCACTGATTTATGGTTGTTTCCCCGATAGGTGTTGCAATCGCACCCGGATCTGGCCCTATAATGGATTCACTTCCTGGGCTGTTCGCTGGTCGGACTCGTCCTCGAGCCGATGCGCTTTACCCAGGTGGCTACTCTAGGGCATTGTGAGCATGTCCCCGCAGGGGGAAAGCCTAATATGTCACAGCGGCCGCCGACCTTGAACTTTGGGTTCAAGGGCCACGTTCGATAACGGCAGCTCGGGAAGCTTTATTTTGAGCCAGACTACCGACTCACACCCTTCCGAATTCGATTCATCTCCTTCGTCCCGCAACGAACTACGAAAGCACTTACGCCAACTCAGGCGCGCGCTGTCAGCACCAGAACAGGAACAGGCCTCGGCTTCTCTTGCTCTGAATCTGCTGAAAAACCCGGACTTACACAGAGCCAGGCACGTAGCCATCTATCTGCCCAACGATGGCGAGATTGACCCACATCCGTACATGGCCATGGCTATGGCCCGTAACAAAGGTGTTCACTTTTACCTGCCGGTACTGCACCCAATCCATCCTGGCAGGCTGGTGTTCAGCCCCTACTACGATGGCATTGAATTGATCGCCAATCGCTTCGGCATCCCCGAACCCGCCTTCAGCAAAGGGCTTAGGCGACCGGCATGGGCGTTAGACGCGGTGATGTTCCCATTGGTGGGATTTGATGCAAACGGCGGACGACTGGGAATGGGAGGCGGATTTTACGATCGCACGTTTGCGTTTACCCGCCTGCGCCCGCGGCTGGCACCGAAGCTCATAGGCTTGGCTCACGACTTTCAGAAGGTAAACAAACTACCCATTGAGCCCTGGGACGTACCACTGCACAGCGTGGTGACGGACTCGCAGGTGTATCGGGTAAAGTAATGCGGAGAACGTTAGGTGGTCAGCGGAACTCTGACCGGGTAGTGGCCGAATACGCGGAAACTCGCTCAGCAGAATTTTCCGTTGCGGTCGCGGGCCTACCTTCCGATGCCTGAAGCGACGTAAACCCTGTAATTACAAGGCCGACAGCAAAGATCAGCACAATGGCCCGGATAATATCAGGCTTGCCACCCATGACACTTATTCCTGTTCCAAATAATGTTAAATCTGCGAGAAATCAGCCCACTATTCTTGCTTCCAAGAATTGCTCGAAAGACTAACACGCATTCTGAACTTTACAATTTTTGACAGGTTAAAGTTCAGTAAGAAAAAGCAGGAACAGGGATAGTAAAAAGCCAGCCCGGAAATCATCGTCCGGGCTGGCTGATTGACAGAATCAGGATGCCTTTCCGTTACCGGCACCCAAAAACAACTGGTAAGCCTCGTTGTCCGTCATGTTTTCATAACGAAAACCTACTTTGCCCAGCATGGCTTTAAAGTCTTTTACCTCATCATCCTCTACTTGCGCGCCCAATAGCACACGGCTATATGCGGCACCGTGATTGCGGTAGTGGAACATCGAAATATTCCAGCGCGTTCCCAGCGACATCAGGAGTTTCAAAAGCGCCCCCGGGCGCTCCGGAAACTCGAACTGGAACACCTTCTCATTGGTGATGGTGGGCGCATGGCCACCCACCATATGGCGAATATGCTGCTTGGCCATGTCGCTGTCTGTGAGGTCGAGAACGGAATAGCCGTTTTCGCGAAGATCCTGCACCAGCTCGTCTCTGCCGAGGCCGCCGGCCTGAACCTGAACACCTACAAAAATCGTTGCCTTGCCTGCATCAGCGTAGCGATAGTTAAACTCGGTAATGCTGCGCTTGTGCAAGGCGTTAATGAATGTTTTGAAAGCCCCCGGCTTCTCCGGAATGGTCACCGCAAGGATGGCCTCGCGCTTCTCCCCGATTTCCGTGCGCTCTGAAACGTACCGCAGGCGATCGAAGTTCATATTGGCGCCGCTCAAGGTGGCAACCAGGTTTTCATTCTCGATCTTTTCCCGCTCGATGTATTTCTTGATACCGGCAACGCCCAACGCACCCGCGGGCTCGGCGATCGAGCGGGTATCTTCAAAGATATCCTTGATGGCGGCGCAGATCTCATCGGTGGAGACGGTAATGACCTCATCCACATTATCCTTGCAGATTTCCCATGGATACTTGCCAATCTGCTTCACTGCCACACCGTCCGCAAATATGCCCACCTCGTCCAGAACCACGCGCTTGCCGGCCTTCATGGCCGCTTGCAGGCAATTGGAGTCTTCCGGCTCTACGCCAATCACTTTGATTTCAGGGCGCAGGTATTTGATATAAGCCGCCATGCCGGCAATCAAGCCGCCACCGCCCACACAGATAAACACCGCATGAATTGGCTTGCTGAACTGCCAAAGCAACTCCATGGCAACTGTGCCCTGCCCGGCAATAACATCGGGATCATCATAGGGCGGTATATAAGTGTAACCATGTCTTTCTACCAGCTCCCGGGCATGGGTAGCAGCCTCATCAAAGGCATCTCCCCTCAACACGACCCGCGCGCCATGGTCCCGCACTGAACGCACTTTGATTTCCGGTGTAGTCTGGGGCATCACGATAACGGCTTTGATACCCAGCTCTTTGGCAGCAAGCGCTACACCCTGCGCATGATTGCCCGCGGAAGCACAGATAACCCCTTTGGACTTCTGCTCTTCCGACAACTGAACAAGCCGGTTATACGCGCCGCGAATCTTGAAAGAAAACACCGGCTGAAGGTCTTCCCGCTTGAGCATAATATTGTTGCCAAAGCGCTTGGACAGGCTGCGGGCTTCAGTTAGGGGTGTTTCGATGGCCACGTCATAGACGCGCGCATCGAGAATCTTCTTGATGTAGCGTTGCGGCATGTTGGTTCCGGTTGCTGATGAGATGAATGGTCGGGGAAAACCCACAGTGTAGGAAGTTTGCACCACGGTCGTCTATAAGCAGGCGCCTCTTAAGCGCTATAATGGCCTCGAACTCACACGATTTGCACCCGGAGCGCCTAATGACCCAGGACGAACTCAAGAAAGCCGTTGCCAAAGCGGCTGTGGATTACATCGCGCCGCGCCTGGAGCGTGACAGTATTATTGGCGTAGGCACAGGAAGCACCGCCAACTTCTTTATCGACATGCTCGCAGATCTGAAAAACGATTTTGACGGTGCCGTAGCAAGCTCGGAAGCAACGGCAGAGCGCCTGAAAAGCCACGGCATTCCGGTATACGACCTGAACAGTGCCGGTGAGCTGGAGTTTTATGTGGATGGCGCAGATGAAACCAATGGACAGCTTGAGCTGATCAAAGGCGGCGGCGGCGCCCTGACCCGTGAAAAAATTGTGGCCGAGGTGGCCAAAACCTTCATTTGCATCGCCGACGGCTCGAAAAAAGTCGACATTCTGGGAGACTTCCCCCTACCGGTGGAAGTACTGCCGATGGCGCGCAGCCTGGTAGGCCGGGAAATCGTCAAGCTGGGCGGTGATCCGGTCTATCGCGACGGTTTTACAACCGACAATGGCAACATCATTCTCGATATTTACAACATGGACCTGTCCCGCCCCATTCAGGTGGAAGAGCGGTTAAATAACATTGTCGGCGTTGTGACCAATGGCCTGTTTGCCCGGCGCCCGGCAGACTTATTGCTTCTGGGCACCGACTCCGGAGTGCAAAGCATCGCCCGCGCAGGTACATGAAGCCCAGGCACCAACCCACAATAAAAGCCGGCACCTTCTGCCGGTTTTTTTATGCAGTGCACACCAAACCAAGCGCTTGCTCGGGAGCTATAAATCGGTAACACTGACGGCATCAACAATTTATATAGCCAATGTAGAGGTGCTTTCCGTGTCTGATTACTTCAACGATACCCACGAACAGGCCCGCTTGACCGCTCGCAAATTCATTGAGACCCACGTGCGCCCATACATCGACGAATGGGAAGAAGCCGGTGAGTTTCCCCGTGAAATCTACAAAAAAGCCGGGGACGCCGGCCTGCTGGGGATTGGTTTCCCTGAGGCTTTAGGCGGCGTGGGTGAAGGCGACATTTTCCTGAAAGTAGCGGTTTCTGAAGAACTGATGCGTTCGACATCCGGCGGTTTTGTTGCCAGCATTGGCTCCCTCGACATTGGTTTACCCCCCGTCGCCAAATGGGCAAAAAAAGAAATCCGAGAGCAGATTGTGCCCTCGGTTCTGAATGGCAATAGAATTTCTGCGCTGGCGATCACAGAGCCGGGCGGCGGTTCCGACGTCGCTAACCTGAAAACCCGCGCTGTAAAAGACGGCGATCACTACATCGTAAACGGCAGCAAAACCTTCATCACCAGCGGCACACGTGCCGACCACTACACCGTAGCCGTAAGAACCGGCGGCGAAGGCCATGCTGGCATCAGTTTACTGTTGATCGATCGCGATATGCCCGGCTTCTCCAATGGCAGCAAACTCAAAAAAATGGGCTGGTGGGCCAGCGATACCGCCGAGCTGTTCTTTGAAGATTGCCGAGTGCCTGCAGATCGCCTGATCGGCGTTGAAAACGCCGGATTTATCGCCATCATGAGCAACTTCCTTGCGGAGCGCCTCAGCCTGTCCATCATGGCCTACATGACCGCACAGCTGGCGTACGAAGCGGCCATGGAGTACGTAAAACAGCGTCAGGCATTCGGCCGACCGGTCTCTGGCTTCCAGGTGACTCGTCACAAGCTGGTCGACATGGCAACACAGATCGACGTGGCCCGGGAGTATACCTACCGTTGTGCAGCACTGATGCAGGCCGGCAAAAACCCCATCAAACAAGTGGCCATGGCGAAAAACTTCTCAGTGGACATCTGCGAAAAAGTCACGCGGGAAGCGGTGCAGCTTTTTGGCGGCATGGGCTTCATGCGGGAATCCGTGGTGGACCGGCTTTATCGAGATACGAAAATCCTGTCGATTGGCGGTGGTACTACGGAAATCATGAAGGAACTGATTGCGAAGCAGATAAAGCTATAGGTTTCGCTCATCGGCATCAGGCGTATTCAGATGCTTGGGTGGTCCTCTGGGCGCACTGCCTGACAACGTGGAGCGCCAGGGATGGCGCGACCGAGCCCTACAGGGAAGTATTTACGGGCGCTTTTCAGGCAGTGCGCCCAGAGGACCGCTTGCACGATAGCCAGCCCCACCCACCAAGGTTTAGTTTCGAATAGCAGCAGAGTCCCGTATAATCGCGCTCACTTTTTAAGCGCAGTTAACGAATCCCACAGATCAGGAAGGACGTCTCATGCAATTCGACAACATCCCCGCTGGCAAAAACCCGCCGGAAGACATTTACGTTGCCATTGAAATTCCGGCCTTCAGCTCCCCGGTCAAGTATGAACTGGACAAAGACATGGGTGCCCTGCTGGTAGACCGCTTCATGGCTACCCCCATGTTCTACCCCGCAAACTACGGGTTTATTCCGCACACGCTGGCTGACGATGGCGACCCGATCGACGTCCTGGTTGTTACCCCGCACCCGGTGGAGCCAGGCTCTATTATCCGCTGCCGGCCTGTGGGCGTATTGAATATGGAAGACGAAGCTGGCGGTGACGTTAAGCTGCTTGCGGTGCCCCACAGCAAACTGACCTCTGTATACGACCACGTAAAAGAGCTCGAAGATCTGCCGGAATTGCTGCGTGCGCAGATCAAGCACTTTTTCGAAAACTACAAGACTCTCGAGAAAGGCAAGTGGGTCAAAGTACAAGGCTGGGGCAGCGCTGCCGAAGCCAAGCAAGCCATTGTTGATTCGATCAAGGCTTATTCCAACTAATCTGCCTGATTGAACATAAAAAAACCGGGCCATGCCCGGTTTTTTTATGTCTGAATAAAGCCCTCAACCCCGGGACAGAAGATCCCGCATGTCGCTAATGGCCGCATTGGCCCGCGAGAGATAGGCCGCCATCGTCAGCGAGTGGTTAGCCAGAACGCCAAACCCGCTACCATTAAGGATAACCGGGCTCCACATTTCACCTTGAGCACCTTCCAGCTCAATAATTACCTGCTTCACGCTGGAAATAGCATTCTTGTCCTGAAGCACCTTGCGGAAATCCACTTCAATAGCGCGGAAGATATGCAGCAAGGCCCACGAACTGCCCCGGGCCTCGTAAAACACGTCGTCAATCTTGGTCCAGTCGGTTTTAATATCACCGCCACCGGTTTCTTCATTTAGCGGATTGTCGGCATCCACATTGGCCACAGCCTCCGAAACCGATGCCTTACCAACGCTCTCGCCAAGGGTACGCGAAAGGCTACCCAGACGGGTTTCCAGATCACCAAGCCAGTTGCTCAGGTTATCAGCTCTGGCAAAGAACTGGGCGTTTGCCTGCTCGGGGCTGGACAGACGATTAAGGTAACGCTTCAGCGCTGCAATACCACGACGATACTCTGCCTCGGTGGACGGAATAGCCCAGCTTCCGCTATCAAAGTGAAACTGCGGCTCCGCTATGATCAAATCGGGATCTTCCGCAGATTGGCTCTGGGAGCGGCTTATATCCTTACGCATGGCCCTTGAAAGGTCACGAAGCTGCACCAGTACGCCGTATTCCCAGTTTGGCTGGTTATCCAGCCAAAGCCCGGGAGGGAAAATATCGTTGGACAGATAGCCTCCGGGCTTATCCAAAAGCGTTTCGGCTATGCGGATCATGGTTACCGTTGTGGCAAAACCGGTGATTGGCTCCCGTTGCATCTCATTGGCAACGGCCCGCGTGTGCTCGCGCACTGAAAAGGCCTCGGGTTCACTGCTCCAATAGATCCCCAGCACAATCGTCACCAGCAAATACACCAGCAAGACAACAGCTACAAACTTGCCTATCACGCCGTTGTTGCCGGCATAATCCTGGGCGTCTTCTTTCTTGTCTCTGAAATACTGTCTGATTTTGCCTGGCATATTACGTTAAGCCCCTTATCTGTTAATTGACTGCATTTCCGTCTATATGGATCCTAACCCATGGCGCTTTCTATATACACACCTCAGAATTCACAAACAATTACACGGTGCAACCTACGCCGACAACTCTAAACACTATAGACTCCAGAAACAGACTAAAGTTGGGAAAAACGTCCACCCCCCCAAGGACGGCCCATAATGAAAAGAGGCAGCCCGGAGAATAATGAGCGACGCAAGCCAGAAAGAAAAACTCAGGCAGCATTTTGCACGCCGCGTGACAACTCAGGCACGGGTTGTACTGGACACTTGGCAGAAAATTAATTCCAACAGCGGGTCGTTTCCCGCGCTCCGGGAGGAGCTCCTCGCCGCTTCCGAAAAGCTGGTGCGGTACGCACAAAGATTCGAAATGGCAGATCATGCCGAGGCGGGCAACAAGATCCTCGCTGCTGCAAACAACTGGTCAGCCGACGCCGCTCCAAACGACGCTACCGAACTGCAGCTTCAGGATGCCATCGACGCCCTTGCACGAAGCACCCAGAGACGAACCGACCAGAGCGACACAGAAACACCCCACCAGTTCCGGCGCACCCCGGTGTATATCGCACTCACCAACTCCGAGATGGCGAACCGGCTAATCCGCCAGCTCGAATTTTTCGGCTTCCGTGCTGCCGCATTTGATTCCGCACAGGAACTGTCGGAGGCCTGCGCCCTGCATAAGCCCGAAACAATCCTTATGGACGTGAACTTTGGCGGCGGCCCGAACACCGGCATCGCCACCATTGAGCAACTCCAGGAGCGGCACGACACACCCGTTCCAATTATTTTCATGAGCGACGAAGACGGCACTATTGAAACTCGCCTCCGCGCTTCCCGCTGCGGCGGCGAAGAATTTTTCTACCCTGCGGTTGATCCTGGCCAGCTCATCGAAAAAATTGAAACCTACACCCACGGCAATACCGTGGAGCCATACCGGGTGCTTGTACTGGACGATTCCAGAGCGCAGGCGAAGTTCATGGAAACGGTTCTCAAGAAAGCGGGCATGACCGCCCACATCATCACCGACCCCATGGAAATCATTCACGCGCTGGACACCTTCTCTCCAGAGATCATCATCCTCGACATGTACATGCCGGGTTGCACAGGCATGGAGATTGCGCGGGTAATTCGGCAGCAGGACCGGTTTCACAGCGTGCCGATTATCTATCTTTCAGGCGAGGAGGATGTCACCAAACAATTGCACGCCATGAGCCTGGGCGGCGACGACTTCCTGACCAAGCCTGTAGACCCCAAGCACCTGATTGCCACACTCCATAACCGTGGCCGGCGCGCACGCTCACTCCTGGCATTGATGATTCGCGACAGCCTCACCGGGCTCTACAACCACACTCATACGCTATACTTGCTGGACCAGGAAATCGTGCGTGCACGGCAGAAAAACCAGCCACTGTGCTTTGCAATGATCGATATTGACTACTTCAAGAAGGTGAACGACACCTACGGGCACCCGATAGGCGATCGTGTTATTCGCAGTCTTTCTATGTTCCTCAAGCAGCGCCTACGCAAAACCGACCACATTGGCCGTTTCGGTGGCGAAGAATTCGCAATCATTCTTCCCAACACACGGCCAAGCGATGCCCGCAATGTTCTGAATGAAATTCGGGAGCGTTTCGGCGAACTCCAGCAGCCGGCCGGTGACCGGGAGTTTAATGTAACCTTCAGTTGCGGCGTGGCTTCCTGGGATAATGAACCCTCCCATACCCTGTGCGAACGCGCCGACCGCGCACTCTATGCCTCCAAGGGTCACGGGCGCAATTGCGTCACCCTGGCAGACAACTGATCCCCTAGCCAACTGACCGGGCAGTTCCAGCAGGACTGCCCGTATGAAACCATCGTCGTATAGAAGTCCCTCCCCCTGTTAACGACAATGATTAGTATCAGCGAAAGGAGCTTGCTGGCGCTTCGGGCTTCTCTGGCTGCAGCCAGCAGCTGGCATGCAACATTGTCAATAAGTGTTGATCTGAAGAATAAAAGCACACACCATGGGTGGAAAATGCCGATATATTCGGCGATCCTGTTTCTAAAGTGATAAAGGCAGACGCAACCATGTCTACAATTCTTGTGCTCCATGGCCCCAACCTGAACATGCTCGGCACCCGCGAGCCTGAGGTCTATGGCCACGAGACATTAGCGGACATTGATGCGCGATTAAGGGAACAAGCAGAAGAACGCAGTCATCACTTGTTACACCTACAGTCAAACGCTGAATACGAATTGATTGATAGAATCCATGAAGCTCGGGCAGAGGGCGTGGATTTTATTATTATTAATCCGGCAGCTTTCACGCACACCAGTGTTGCTCTGCGGGATGCCATATTAGCTTCAGGCATTCCGTTTATTGAAGTACATCTTTCCAACGTGCATGCGCGGGAAGCCTTCCGCCATCATTCGTATTTTTCTGATATCGCCGAAGGCGTTATCTGCGGGTTAGGCAGTCAGGGGTATGAACTTGCCCTTCAGGCCGCCATGCAACGAATTCACCGACAGACCTGACACAACGGGATTGGACTGACCATGGATATTCGCAAAATCAAGAAGTTGATCGAACTGATTGAGGAATCTGACGTCGAAGAGATTGAGATTCATGAGGGAGATGATTCTGTTCGCATCTCCAGACGTCGTGAACAAGCCTCCGGCACCCAGTACATTAGCCAATACGCGCCACCCGCACCGCAATATGCGCCGGCACCAGAAACACCTGGGCCAGTGCAGGATGATAGCCCACAGCAACCGGTCCACAACGGGCACGCGCTGCGTTCTCCGATGGTTGGAACCTTCTACCGTGCGCCATCGCCCACTGCCGATTCCTTCGCAGAAATCGGCCAGCAGGTAAAAGCGGGCGATATTGTTTGCATTGTAGAAGCCATGAAAATGATGAACCAGATCGAAGCCGACAAGAGCGGTACGATTACTGAAATTCTGGTTGAAAACGGTCAGCCCGTAGAATTTGACCAGCCGCTGTTAATCATTTCCTGAACTCGGTGATAGCTACTCATGGCCATGTTAGAAAAAGTTCTGATCGCAAACCGGGGTGAAATAGCCCTCCGGATTCTGCGTGCCTGCAAAGAGCTCGGCATCAAGACTGTCGCCGTTCATTCACAGGTTGACCGCGACTTGATGCACGTGCGCCTAGCCGATGAATCTGTCTGTATCGGTCCCAACAGCCCACTGGAAAGTTACCTCAACATTCCGGCCATCATCAGTGCCGCTGAAGTAACAGACTCCGTAGGCATACACCCTGGTTACGGTTTCCTAGCTGAAAACGCCGATTTTGCGGAGCAAGTCGAGAAAAGCGGTTTCCGCTTCATCGGCCCCAGCGCAGAAACTATCCGCCTGATGGGCAACAAGGTTTCTGCTATTAACGCGATGATTCGCGCCGGAGTTCCAACCGTACCGGGCTCGGACGGCCCGCTGACCGAGGACGACGAGCGCACCCTGCAAGTAGCGCGCAAAATCGGATACCCGGTGATGATCAAGGCGGCTTCAGGCGGCGGTGGTCGGGGCATGCAGGTGGTTCACTCTGAGGCTGCGTTGCTCAAAGCCGTGCAGATCACCCAGACCGAGGCCCAAAATGCCTTTGGCGACCCCACGGTTTATCTCGAAAAGTTCCTTGAAACTCCACGCCACGTTGAAGTTCAGATTCTCGCCGATATGCATGGGAACTGCATTCACCTGGGCGACCGCGACTGCTCTCTTCAGCGTCGAAACCAGAAGGTGATTGAAGAAGCGCCTGCGCCTAATATCAATCCGGAAGCCCGCGAACGCACCCTGAAAGCCTGTGTGGACGCCTGTAAAGAGATCGGCTATGTGGGTGCCGGCACCTTCGAGTTCCTGTACCAGGACGGCGAATTCTTCTTCATTGAAATGAACACCCGGGTTCAGGTGGAACACCCGATCACGGAGATGGTGACCGGGGTCGATATTGTTCGTGAACAGCTGCGCATTGCCAGCGGCTTACCCCTCACGTACAAACAGGAAGATATCCAGATCAGGGGCCATGCGATGGAATGCCGCATCAACGCAGAAGACCCGGATACCTTCGTGCCAAGCCCAGGAAAAGTGAAGTATTTTCACGCCCCTGGAGGATACGGTGTGCGGGTGGATTCTCACCTGTATAGTGGCTATACCGTTCCACCGTTTTACGACTCCCTGATTGCCAAACTGATCACCTGGGGTGACGATAGACAGGTGGCACGCCGGCGCATGAAAATCGCTCTGGACGAGTTGCTGATTGAGGGCATTAAAACCAATCAGCCTCTGCATCGGAAACTGGTGCGCGATGGCGGCTTTAAAACGGTAGACTTCACTATCCATTACCTTGAAAAACTGATGCGGGACTAACCTCCTGCATCGCAATGCAGGAAGAGCTATGCCCTGGATACAACTTCAGATCCCGGCTGATCCCGATACCGCGGATCAGCTTGAAGATCTGCTTATGGAGATAGGCGCTGATGCCGTTTCCATGGAAGACGCAGCCGATCAACCACTCTACGAGCCCGACCATGGCACCACGCCCCTGTGGAGCCAGACTACCGTTACCGGGCTTTTTCAAGCCGACCACGATATAGACCAACTGTGCTCAGACATTCGCAATGCCTGGCACCAGCAAACCCAGCAATCGCTCGCCGACATAGACATTACCCTGGTAGAAGACAAAGACTGGGAGCGAGCCTGGATGGACGATTTTCATCCTCTGCAATTCGGAGAGCGCTTGTGGATAGTGCCAAGCTGGCATGAAGCGCCGGATCCGGATGCCGCCAACTTGATGCTCGATCCTGGCCTGGCCTTCGGCACAGGTACACACCCCACCACAGCCCTCTGTCTGGAATGGCTGGATGGCGCGGATGTTACAGACAAGCAGGTAATCGACTACGGCTGCGGCTCCGGCATACTCGGTTTGGCAGCCCTGCTTCTTGGTGCCGACCATGTTACCGGCGTAGACACCGATCCTCAGGCTCTGGAAGCAAGTCGTGAGAACGCCCGTCGCAACGGTGTGGATGAGGCCAGGCTGGATCTCTACCTTCCGGAAAATGAGCCAGACGGCAAAGCCGACGTAATGTTGGCAAACATTCTCGCACAGCCGCTAATAGGCCTCGCGCCTCATCTGGCAAAGCTTACAAACCCTGGGGGTGATCTGGTGCTTTCAGGCATTCTTTCTTACCAGGCCCGTTCGGTAATGGCTGCCTATGAGCCCTGGTTTATTATGGATGAGCCGGCACAGCGTGAAGAGTGGGTACGCCTCACAGGACGACGCAACGACAGATGACGGAGGCGGTCTTAAAGACTAAACTCCTAACTCGTATTTCAGTTCATAGCTCCGTCGCTTTCAGGAACAAAGCATGACCCAGAGTAGTCTGCAAACCGAATGCCCAAAATGTCATACCCGCTTTCGGGTGACCGATGAGCAACTTGGCCTTGCCAAGGGAAAGGTGCGCTGCGGTCATTGCATGGCTGTTTTCAACGCAATTGAACACGAGATAGCAAGCGTTACTCAGAAAGCCCCCTCTGACACGGGCAGCAAAATGCCCTCAGAGGGCGCATCAACTGAACAGTCGGCCAGCGGTTTCGAAAGCGATGCATCGGGAGACGATTTCGTCTTCGCGGATAACCCCGAAGAAGATGCTCAAGAAGGCCGCTATGCCGGAACAAAACTGACGTTCTCGGATGACGAACTGAGTGACAGCTTCCGCAGTTTCGACGACCGAAATCCCTCAGCTCTGGATGAATCCAACGCCGACGACCTGACTGGGGACGTTGATGAAAGCTGGGCCGAAGCGATTCTTTGGGAAGACGACGCGCCAGCCGATACCGCCGAGAGCACTCCAGAAGCAGAAGCAGGGGCAACGGGAGAAGCGGACACACAATCCAGATCGAAGCCACAACCTGAGCCTTTGCCTGAAACCGAGGCGGAAGACGCCAGCGCAACCCCAACAGAAAGCCCTCAGGAATCACGACAGGACGATACACCGGGCTTTTTCGTCGATGAGCAGGCTGACCCGGCATTCGAATCCTTTGCCAACGAGCATGAGGCAGACGCTGGGCCAGAATCCAGACACCAGCCTGAAAAACAGCCCTTCGAAGCGGGCGCCCCCTTTGGCGACCTCAGATACGAGCCGATATCCATGGGTGGCAGCAATAGAAGCTGGCTACGCACCCTGACCTGGACTGTGGTTGTGCTGGGCCTTATCGGCGTGCTGGTTGCGCAAGTCACCTGGTTTCAGTTTGACCGGCTTTCGGCAATACCGGAACTACGGCCGTTTTATGAAAAGGGCTGCGAGCTGGCAGGTTGTGAGCTGAAGCCTTTGATCGACGTTGAGGCTATTCAGAGCCGCAAGTTGGTCGTTCGCACCGATCCGGACAACCGAAACCAGCTGGTGGTAGACGCAGTTATCATCAACCGGGCAGTATTTCAGCAACCCTTCCCAGCCATTGCCCTGACATTCTCCAACCTGAACGGAGATGTCGTTGCCCAGAGTATTTTCGCCCCCTCCGACTATCTCGCTGGCGAAGCAGAAGGACTCGACATAATGCCCGTGGAAACCCCCGTGCGCATTGCTATCAACATCCGTGATCCGGGCCGGGACGCGGTCAACTACAATATAATTTTCCGCCCCTACACCCCCTGAACGAACCTGCCGTAGACCACGCGGCAGGTACTCCACTCGTCACCCCGTAGAACAAAAGTCAACCAAAAAGAGCGAAAAATAATCAGTTTTTTCGCTCCCTTGCCCCTTCAATCAAAGTGCCCCCAGCGGTATCATTAGCGCCCTTCGGAACTGGCATCGGTTATTTATTAAACAACCGCACCACTCCGACTTTTGCATTCTCTGCTGTGATACGGGTTCAAACCATGTTGCCGACGGCAAAAATCGGGCCGTACACGCTGCCCAATCCGCTGATTGTTGCGCCCATGGCCGGTGTAACAGATCGTCCATTCCGGCTGCTTTGCCGAAAGATGGGCGCGGGTCTGGCGGTATCGGAAATGGTGATAGCAGACAGCAAGCTCTGGCATACGCGCAAATCCAGAACCCGCATGGATCATGCAGGGGAGCCCGAACCAAGGTCTGTACAGATCGCGGGTGGTGACCCGGAAATGCTGGCCAATGCGGCTCGGCTTAATGCCGAATCCGGTGCCCAGATAATCGACATCAACATGGGCTGCCCGGCTAAAAAGGTGTGCAACAAAGCCGCCGGCTCTGCGTTGATGAAAGATGAGCGCCTGGTTAGAGATATTCTGGAAGCGGTCGTCGGTGCAGTGGACATACCCGTTACCCTGAAAATGCGTACCGGGTGGGACCAAAGCTACCGTAACGCACCAGCAATAGCGCGCATGGCAGAGGATATCGGCATTCAGGCGCTGGCCGTACATGGCCGCACCCGAGCCGACAAGTACAACGGTGACGCCGAATACGACACCATCGCTGAAGTTAAAGCCAGTGTTGGCATTCCGGTTTTCGCCAATGGTGACATTACGTCGCCGGAAAAGGCTCGTGAAGTTTTGGCATATACCGGTGCCGATGGCCTGCTTATTGGCCGCGCGGCTCAAGGTAGCCCCTGGATTTTCAGGGAAATACTGCATTTCCTTGAAACCGGACAACACTTGCTAGCACCCCCGCTGAATGAAGTGGAAACGATTTTAAGCGAACACCTGGTTGCCCTGCACAGCTTTTACGGCGAACTCATGGGCGTACGTATTGCCAGAAAACACGTGGGCTGGTACCTGCAGTCCCACGACCCGGACAAACAGTTCCGCAGTCGCTTCAACGCGTTCGACACCGCGCTGGAGCAGAAAGACAGTATCCAACAGTATTTTTCAGGCTTACGAAACGGAGAGGAATTCGCAGCATGACCGCTGAGACTTTGGTACAGAACACCTTGAACACCCCAGCCAACGATGATCTTCACCAGCTACAAACGGTGAATAGCAGCGGCAACACCGTTACCCTGCGCGATAACGTTGAAGTGGCTCTGAAGAACTACTTCGCCCAACTTGATGGCGCCCCCGTTACAGAGGTTTACCAGCTGGTGCTCTCGGAAGTGGAAGCTCCGCTGCTGGAGCAGGTAATGAAATACACCCGCAACAATCAGACCAAGGCATCCACTATGCTCGGCCTGAACCGCGGAACCCTGCGCAAGAAGCTCAAGCAGTACGGACTGCTATAATCGAGACACCCTGACTTGAAAGAGGGCCTCCCGGACACCCTTCGCGAGGCCCTTGTTCGTTCACCCCAAGTGAAGAATGTGACCCCATGGCAAACCAGGCTAATACCCCCGTCCGTCGCGCACTGATCAGCGTTAGTGATAAATCCGGCATCGTCGAATTCGGCCGAGCCCTCACCGACCGCGGCATCGAACTGCTCTCCACCGGAGGGACCTTCCGCCTCCTGAAAGACAACAGTGTTCCCGTTACTGAAGTCTCGGACTACACCGGGTTCCCGGAGATGATGGACGGCCGGGTAAAAACCCTGCATCCGAAAATCCACGGTGGCATTTTAGGCCGCAGAGGCACCGACGACGCCATCATGGGTGAGCACGGCATAAACCCGATTGACATGGTTGTGGTGAACCTCTATCCGTTCGAATCCACCGTTGCCGATCCGGATTGCGACCTTGCTACCGCCATTGAGAACATCGACATCGGCGGCCCAACCATGGTTCGCGCCGCTGCCAAGAATCACAACGATGTCGCCATTGTGGTCAATGCATCGGATTACAGCCGCGTAGTGAAAGAACTGGATGAGAACGATGGTCAGCTCACCCACGCCACGCGCTTTGATCTGGCCGTCAAAGCCTTCGAACACACCGCAGGCTACGACGGCGCCATTGCCAATTATCTGGGTGGCCGCACGGCAGATAACGACAATGCTGACTTCCCCCGCACGTTCAATGCCCAGTATGTAAAAGTGCAGGACATGCGCTACGGCGAAAACCCGCACCAGCGCGCGGCCTTCTATGCCGAGCGCAACCCGAAGGAAGCCAGTGTTGCCACGGCAAAACAGCTTCAGGGTAAAGAGCTGTCCTACAACAACGTGGCAGACACTGACGCGGCCCTGGAATGCGTCAAGCCGTTCGCAGATCCGGCCTGTGTAATCGTCAAACACGCCAACCCCTGCGGCGTGGCGATCGGTGCGGATATTCTCCAGGCCTATGATCTGGCCTTTGCTACCGACCCCACCTCCGCGTTCGGCGGCATCATTGCCTTCAACCGGGAGCTGGACGCAGACACCGCCAAGGCGATTATTGATCGCCAGTTTGTTGAGGTCATTATTGCCCCAACCATCGCACCGGAAGCGGTCGAGCTGGTGGCCGCCAAGAAGAACGTCCGGCTACTGGCCTGTGGCGATCTGAATGGCGAGCGCGCCCAATCCATGGACTACAAGCGCGTAACTGGCGGCCTTCTGGTACAGGATCGTGACTTGGGTATGGTGGCCATGGCCGATGTAAAAGTCGTCACCACCCGCCAGCCAACAGAACACGAACTGAACGACCTGCTGTTTGCCTGGGAAGTAGCGAAGTACGTGAAGTCCAATGCCATTGTTTATGCCCGCTCAGGCCGCACGATCGGCGTAGGTGCAGGCCAGATGAGCCGCGTATACAGCGCCCGGATTGCCGGCATCAAAGCCGCCGATGAGAACCTGGAAGTAAAGGGTTCGGTTATGGCTTCTGATGCATTCTTCCCATTCCGGGATGGCATTGATGCCGCCGCTGAAGCAGGCATTACTGCGGTCATTCAGCCCGGTGGCTCTATGCGGGACCAGGAAGTCATCGACGCCGCCAACGAACACGGCATTGCCATGGTCTTCACCGGTATGCGCCATTTCCGGCACTGATAACAATTCTTTATGACAGCTCTTTTTAAACATACGGGGCAATAAGATATGAATATTCTGGTAATTGGCAGCGGCGGTCGTGAACACGCCCTGGCATGGAAAGCAGCTCAGTCTCCGGGTGTGGGCACTGTTTTTGTAGCGCCTGGCAATGCGGGCACTGCTCGCGAGCCGGGCGTTGAAAACGTCAAGATTGATGCTCTGGATATTGAGGGCTTGGCCAAATTTGCCTCCGACAACAACGTTGGCCTGACCATTGTTGGCCCGGAAGCACCGCTGGTAGCCGGCATTGTAGATTTGTTTGAAGAGCGTGGCCTGCGCGTATTCGGCCCCAGCGCCAGCGCCGCACAACTGGAAGGCTCCAAAGCCTTCACCAAGGATTTCCTGGCTCGCCAGAACATCCCTTCTGCCGCCTACGGAAACTTCACCGATGTGGATGAAGCTCTTGCCTATGTGCGTGAACAGGGCGCCCCTATTGTGGTCAAGGCCGACGGCCTGGCCGCAGGCAAAGGCGTTATTGTCGCCATGACTCTGGAAGAAGCTGAAAACGCCATCCGCGACATGCTCGCAGGCAATGCCTTTGGTGAGGCTGGCAGCCGTGTGGTAGTTGAGGAATTCCTGGAAGGCGAGGAAGCCAGCTTTATTGTGATGGTGGATGGCGAGAATGTTCTGCCCATGGCCACCTCACAAGACCACAAGCGCGTAGGTGACGGCGACACCGGCCCCAACACCGGCGGCATGGGAGCCTACTCCCCAGCCCCCGTGGTCACCGCTGAGGTGCACAAGCGCATTATGGATGAGGTTATCTACCCAACGGTACGCGGCATGGCCTCTGAAGGCCTTCCTTACAAAGGCTTCCTGTACGCCGGCCTGATGATAGACACCAGCGGTGCCCCGAAGGTTATCGAATTCAACTGCCGTTTTGGCGATCCGGAAACCCAGCCAATCCTGCTGCGCATGAAGTCAGACATTGTTGCGCTCTGTCAGGCAGCTATTGATGGCAAACTGGATGAGTGCAGCTCTGACTGGGACGAACGCGCCGCAGTCGGCATTGTACTGGCAGCAGGGGGCTACCCTGGCAGCTACAACAAAGGCGATGTTATTTCCGGCCTGCCGGAAACGGATACCGAAGGTGAGAAAGCATTCCATGCCGGTACCAGCTTGAGCCAGGATGGTGGCGATGTCGTTACCAATGGCGGCCGGGTACTCTGCGCAACCGCGCTGGGCCATAGCGTTACTGAAGCTCAACAGAGGGCTTATGCTCTCGCGGACAGAATACGCTGGGACGGTGTTTTTTATCGCAAGGACATTGCCTACCGTGCGATCGCGCGTGAAGGATCGTAACGACACACTGAAGACGAAAGCCCGGCCAATGTCCGGGCTTTTTTATAGGGTAGTGTAAACGCACTCGCCCAGCGGGCAAGAAACACAAACAATCAGGATTCGCCCCAAATGTTCAAAACGCCCCCGTTTACTGCCGTTTTTTTACTATTTACTGTTCTGTTGCTAAGTGCCTGCTCCCGCCAAGGCATATATGATACCGCCATTGGTTATGAGCGTTCCTCTGCCGGCCTCGAAGCAGACAATATCACCGTGGGCGATCTCCAAATCGCGTACCTGCGAAATGCCGAAGCCAACAATGGCGACACCATTGTTCTGGTACACGGTTTTGGGGCCAACAAAGACAACTGGACGCGCATCGCCCGAGAGCTCACAGATGATTTCAATGTCTACGCCATAGACCTCCCGGGCCACGGCGAAAGCAGCAAACCACTGGATCTGGGATACCGTTTTGAAGAGCAGGTCGCCTACCTTGCCGGCATTATTGAGGCCTTGGGGATCAGCGAGATGCATATGATGGGCAATTCCATGGGCGGCGGCATTACCGCCCTTTACACGGCTACCCATCCAGAACAAATTAAAACCGCGGTGCTGTTCGACCCAGCCGGCATCCTGGATTATGAAAACGAAATGGTCGGCATGGTACTGGCAGGTGACAACCCCCTCATCCCGAGCAAGCCCGGGGATTTCGAACGCCTGATGGATTTTGCCCTGGAAGAACGGCCTTTTGTTCCCTGGCCGATTCTGGGGGTTATGGAAGAAAAAGCCATCGCCAATCAGGAAGTGAACAACGTGATCTTTGACGCGATTAAAGAGGTTGGTTTTACACCGGACTTTCGCGACGCCATTAAACGGATCGAAGATCCCGTTCTTATCGTCTGGGGCAAAGAGGACCGCATACTGGACTACCGTAACGGTGCCATCTTTCAAAAGGCCATCTCCGGTTCGCAGTTGGAGATACTGGACGGCATCGGCCACGCACCGATGATTGAGGCACCAGAAGAATCTGCTCGCCTATTCCTTGAATTTGCCGCACCCTTTATATCAGAAGTCGACTAGGTCAATTGGGCAGGAGGTTCCACCGTTATTGGCTTCAACGGTCAGGGAAAAAAAGGTAGCCTTACACGGAAGCTAATTTTCCCCTTAAAGAACCTCCCATGCCTGAAGCTATCTGGATTTCTTTTGCATTCGGCCTTGGCCTCCTGATCAAATCCGTCGGTCTGCCACCACTGGTTGGCTATCTGGCAGCAGGCTTTGTGCTCAGTGGTCTTGCCGCCAGCCCTTCTATTGGTATTTCTGCAGAACCCACAGCGGTACTGGCTCATATCGCTCACCTGGGCGTATTGCTTATGCTGTTCACTGTGGGCCTCAAGCTTAAACTCAAGTCGGTTATCAGCCCCGAAGTCATCGGCGGCAGTCTTCTGCACTTTGCCATCACCTGTTTCGTGTTTACCCCGGGCCTTTATTTGCTGATGGACATAAGCTGGTACGTAGCATTTATGCTGGCTGTTGCCCTGTCTTTCTCATCGACTGTACTGGCCGCCAAGGTGCTGGAAAACAAGCGCGAGCTCAGAGCCTTTCACGGCCGGGTAGCCATCGGCATTCTGATCATGCAGGATTTGATCGCACTGCTGGTGATGAGCCTGGCGGCAGGCCAGACACCTTCAGAGTGGGCATTGATTGTCTTTGGCTTACCACTGCTGCGGCCGTTGTTATACAAATTGCTGGACGCCAGTGGGCACGATGAACTGTTGGTGCTTCTTGGATTACTGCTGGCTCTGGTTATCGGTGGTTTGGGCTTTCAGTCGGTCGGGCTTAGCTCGGAACTGGGCGCTCTGGTATTCGGCGCCATTCTTGCAAATCACCCCCGCAGCCAGGAATTGGCGAAGTCTCTGTGGAGCGTGAAGGAAATATTCCTGGTCGGCTTCTTTCTGCAAATCGGCATAGGCGGCCTGCCGGATACCAATGCCATTATTTTTGCCGTGGTGGCCGCTTTGGTGCTGCCCATAAAGGGCATTTTGTTCTTCTTCCTGATGTTGCTGTTCCGCCTGCGCGCCCGCAGTGGTTTTCTGACCGCACTGGCACTCACCAACTACAGTGAATTCGGGTTGATCGTCGCCAGTATTGCGCTGCCGGAGTGGCTGGTGCCTCTGGCCATTACAGTTGCCCTCTCTTTCCTTATCTCGGCACCACTGAACCGGCTTGCGCACCCACTGTATGATCGCTTGAGCAATCGACTTGCCCCCTTCGAAAGCAAACAACGACACCCCGATGAGCTACCCATTTCTCTGGGTGACACCCGGGTTCTGGTGATGGGCATGGGCCGCACAGGCACAGCCTCCTATGACTGGCTAAAAATCAAAGAGGCAAGGCTGATGGGGCTGGATTCTGATCTTGCAAAAGTGATGCGGCACCAGAAGGAGGGGCGGAACGTAGTTTATGCCGACGCCGAAGACAAAACCTTTTGGGAAGCGCTCCATATGCCAACACTGGATGCAGTCATTCTTGCAATGAGCGATATAGAGGCGAAACTCATCGCGGCGCAAAAGTTAAGGAAATATGGTTTCACAGGCTACATTGTTGCACACACCATGTTCGCAGACGAAGCCAAGAGCATTTGCGAAGCCGGTGCCGACGAAGCTTACCTCACCATGAGCGAAACGGGTGTTGCCCTGGCCAGCCACCTACTGGACAAATGCCCGGGCCCAGCCCAGCTGCCGCCAGAAAAGGCAAGCTGAGCGCAACGTCAGGTCAGTGCACAGGTCCGGAAGCCTGTATACACATCGTTCCTCTGCGGCAGGTACGCCTGACGATAGGTGCCACGAATCAAGCAGGATGAGGTGGCACAACTGCCGCCACGGCTGACCTTGTGATCCCCGAACTGGAGCGTAGACATAAACGGGTACATGTCGGTACGGAAGCCGTCATAGGGCAAAAACTGGCTGCTGGTCCACTCCCATACGGTGCCGATCATCTGCCGACAACCAAACGGACTGGCGCCTTCCGGGTAATCGGCCACGGGGTTCTTGGCCATGCCACTGGCGTTCATATCTGCGCGCATGGCATCCGGAAGATCGTTACCCCAGGGGTATCTACGGAATGCCTCATTTTTGCGGTTGCCAAGCGCCGCCACCTCCCACTCCTGTTCTGTAGGCAAACGCCGCCCCGCCCAACGGCAATAGGCTTCAGCTTCCCAATAGCTCACGTGGGTGACGGGTGCGTCGAGGCTCAGTGCTTGCCATTGATCGAACAGGCGCTCTTGCCACTGACCTTCATGCCGACGCCAATACACGGGGTGCTTTGGTGTTTGCAGCATGGGTTCCGATCTACCTTGAGCCAGCGCAATATCCGCTTCGGTTCGCAACCATTTCTGCCCCCCGAAGGACCATAGATCCGGCTTTTCATAGCCGCCGTCATCAACAAACTCCGCGAACTCACGGTTGCTGACCAGGTATCTGGACATCGAAAACTCGCTCAGTGTCACCCCATGGCGGGGTTTTTCAGCATCGAAAGCAAAATCCTCAGCGGCATACTGCCCGGAATCAACCGGCATGCCGATCAACCAGTCACCCGCAGGAATCCTGGCATCACCGCCTGATGAGTCGCCTGGCCTGTTACCAGGCGCAGGACGCTCGAACTGTGTTCCGGGTGGTGGCCCGTAGCCAACCGTCTGACGGCACCAAACCAGAGACTCTATGTGCATATTCTGGTGATAGATGGCGTAGCGGAAGAGGTAGAGCTCCTGATCGCTCAGCTGAGAGCTTTTAATACGGTGCGCCATTTTTTCGTAGACGTGATCGAAGTAATTTAACGTTTTTACGAGCCCGGGAAATATATCCCGGCGCCAACGATCCTGATGATCAATATGGAACGAGTCCCATAGGTCGTCCATGGAAGGGTCGAAGCTGGCATCGCCGTCCAAAAGTTTGAACACAAACACTTCATAGAAAAAAGCAGCGTGGCCCATTTCCCAAAGCGGTGGATTCACCCCAGGATGGTAAGGCACCTCAAGCTGGTGTTCACCTAGCGATGTAATGAGCTCCCGCGTTCGCATTCGCGTGTTCTCAAGCTCTGCCAGCAATTCAGCTTTGTGCATCGGCTTTGCCTCCATCTTGGTTCATTTTCGTAGGGTCATGTCCAGACCAGCATAATCATTGGCACAGCCACGAGGGTTACGATGATCGTCAGGGGCAAGCCCAGGCGCCAGTAATCACCAAATTCATAACCCCCCGGTTCCATAACCAGCGCGTTTGATTGATGCCCGATCGGCGTCATAAAGGCACAGGAGGCACCAACCGCCACCGCCATCAACACCGCATCAGAGGGCATCTGCAATTCGGTGGCCAGGCTGAGAGCAATCGGCGCAACCACAATCGCAGCCGCTGCGTTATTTACTACGTTGGATAACAACGAAGTGCCCACCAGTATCACTACCAGGACAGAAGCAATCGAGAGATGTTCGCCTAACATCAGCATTTGTGACGCTATCAGCGCTGCGCCACCCGTAGATTCCATCGCCTGGCCGACCGGTATCATCGCCGCCAGCAAAACGATCACCGACCAGTCAATCGCTTTGTAAGCTTCCGAAGCAGACATCAGCTTCACCAGCACCATTGCCACGGCGGCTGCCACCAGTGCAACGGGAGCAGAGAGAAGGCCTGCCACAATAACCGCAATACTGACGAGAAAGATACCTGAAGCCATCACTGTGTTGCGGGGAGAACCCAGCTTTAACCCTCGCTCCGCCAGTGGTAGGCACCCGAGCTCTGCCAGGGTGCCGCTCAGAGAATCCTCAAAGCCCTGCACCAGCAATATATCACCCGCATTGAACCTTATATCGCCAATGCGCCGCTTGAGCCGGTGGCCCAGTCTCGCGACGGCAACAATATTGAGCTGGTTGCGCTCCCGCAATCTCAATCGGTTAGCGGTCTGCCCCACCAACGACGACTCCGGAGCAATAACGGCTTCCACCAGATACAGCTCGCCTTTGTCTATCCGGGCTGCCGCATTTTTATCGTCCTTGTCGCTGCTCGTGCCAGCGCTATCGCTCACACCGCTAACGCTTTGTTCTTCTCCGTTTGTATCGTCGTCTATTTCTTCATCTTCGACCGCCTGATTCGCCAGCTCAAGCTTCGTTTTGTCGAGAAACACCTGCAAGCTGGAGGTGTCGGCTTCAACCAACAACACGTCCCCCTCACGCAGAATTTTATAAGTGGACGGAACCGCCTGTAATTTCTCATCACGAATCAGGGCGAGAACCACAATATCCACTTCGTCTCCTGCGATTTCCAGAAGACTGTGCAACGTCGAACCCGCGTGGTTTGAGTCTTTCGGCAGACGAAGCTCAGTCAGATATTCGCCAACGCTGAACAATTTGGCATTCGCAGAATTTTCTTCCCGGCGAGGGGTGAGACGCCAACCTACCAGAGTAATGAAGGCGATCCCCGCCAACGTAATCGCCACGCCAACCGGAGCAAAGTCAAACAACCCGAAGGTACCGCCTTCACGGTAGGAGGCAATGATGATGTTGGGCGGCGTGCCGATAAGGGTCATGGTGCCGCCCAGCAATGAACCGAAAGCCAGCGGCATTAGCAGCAGTGAGGGCGAGCGCCCTGCTTCCCGGGACATCCAGATAGCCACCGGCATCAGTAACGCCAAGGCGCCTACGTTGTTAATAAAGCCGGAGCATAGCGCCACTACACTGGTCAGCATTAACACCTGAAGTGTAGGCCGATGGCCGATCTTGCCCAGAAGCCGAGCGATATTATCCACCACACCGCCATTCACCAACCCCTCGCTGATCACGAGAACAGCAGCCACAGTAATCACCGCCGGATGGCCAAATCCCGCAAACAACTCTTCGGTTGGGACCAGCCCGGATATGGCAACCGCCAGTAAGGCAAGCATAGCCACCACATCAAAACGGATGCGGTTCCACACAAACATGGCAAGGGTGATTCCGAGCACCGCAAACACAATGCCTTGCTCGATACTCAAGGGCGCTCTCCTGATAGGGGATGAACAGCAGAATATAACAAAGCCAAGATAAAGTAGCTCAAGCTCATGTGCTCATGAGCATCACATTCGATCAAGAGATGTCAGCCTTTTTTACGTTTTTTAATTTTGCAAATGGCGCGCCATTCTCAAGCGCCTGTATAGGAAGAGCTAAATACTGCTTGGTACATAATCTGCGTGTAATCGAGGAAGGCGATCATGATATTCATGGCTGTAAGGAAACAGCCATGGCGGGTCACACAGGACCGTGACCGGATTCTCCGCGGTACCGGTTATTAAACGCAATCCTGAACGGCTGGCAGCCCTATTTCCGAGGCACTACTTCACCGGAGGTTTGCCATGCTGGAAAAGCGACCGCTTGTTTGGTTGTCAGCGGCACACATTAACACCAGGCTGCGAAAGGAACTGGAAGCAAACTGGAATCTGATTGATTTCAACCTTTATGAGCCAGTTCCTCTTTTTACCTGCGTCCCGGACGGCGCCAAAGTCGGTGTGCTTGAATTCCCAAGCCAGCCTAGAGAAAGCATGCCTTGGCCCGGAAGCTGGCTTGAAATGTTGGACCTGAAATACTGGGTCGCCATAGCGCCTCAATTACCTGCCAGCGGAACAAACGCGGCACGACTCATCGTTCGCTACTGCTCTGACTTCCATACTCTGCCTGTAGACCATGAACACATCAACATGATGCTTGGGCACCTTTGGGGCATGGCAAAAATTCAGGAACCCGCCAACAGCTTCGTTCATGATGATTATCAACGCTTTGCTCTTCTGGGAAACTCCCACTCTATCCAGCAGGTTCGTGGCCTGCTCCGTCGTTTCTCAACCACTTTGGAGCCGGTACTGCTCTCAGGAGAAAGCGGCACCGGTAAGGAAGCCGCCGCCCGGCATCTACATTCACACTCTGCTCGTGCCGCTGGCCCACTGGTTACCATTAACTGCGCAGCCCTACCTACCACACTTACGCAGAGCGAATTGTTCGGTTATGAAAAGGGGGCTTTTACGAGTGCTCTTAGTTCCCGCCAGGGGCGGCTTGAGCAGGCTAACGGCGGCTCTTTGATATTTTCCGGCATCAACGAACTGCAACTCGAACAACAATCCGCCATTCTGAGGTTTCTTCAAGAAAGCTCAGTTGAACGCGTGGGAGGTTCCGTCCAGATACCGGTTGACTGCCGGGTAATTGCAACCACAAGTGAGCCTTTACTTGATCTGGTTGCTCTCGGGCGCTTTCGCAGTGACGTTTACTTCCGACTTGGCAGCCTTGAGGTAAAGCTCCCGCCCTTAAAAGACCGACGAGAGGATATATTACTCCTCGCTCGTTCACTGTTAGAGGCATTGGCCCAAGGATCTGAGCCTAAGCAGCTAAGCAAGAAAGCCAAACAAAGCCTTCTAAACCACTCGTGGCCTGGCAATCTCCAGGAACTGCAGAACCGCCTGCGGCAAGGCTGGCTGCTAAGCGACCGACCTGTTATCGAGGCCTCAGATCTTGGTCTCGGACTGACAAGCCATGGCGGTGAATTACACTCGAATTTAAGCCTCCAGGAATTCCGCGATAAAGCCGACCGGCAGGCACTGCTGTGCAGCCTTCAACTTTCAAACCACAATATGTCTGAAGCCGCGCGGCTCCTGAATATATCGCGAGCCTCCCTCTACCGACTCCTGGATAAGTACAGCCCGGCCCCGGATAACCGGGATCGCCAACACAACCCGGACCCGAAGGGAGATCTATCATGAGAACCCACACTACCCTGCTAGTCGCCATGAGTGCGTGTCTGATTCCAGCAGTAGCCATGGCAAAGCCGGAACAGGATGACGCAATCAGTGCACCGAACCAAGCGGAACAAGCCAGCGAACACGCCTCAGATATTGCATCAATTACCGCTGACCGGGGCATTGTGACACGGCCCGGTCGGTTCACCTTCGAGCCATCTTTTTCCCATGCCCACAGTAATGCCACCCAGGTTGCCATAGAGGGCTACACCGTTATTCCTGCGCTACTGATTGGCCTCATCAATATCTCAGAGGTTCAGCGGGATATCTATGTTGGCGCAGTGTCACTCAAGTATGGTTTTACCAGCCGGTTTGAAGCCGCAGTACGTATTCCATATTTGAGCATCCAGGAGGATCTTCGGGAGCGTGAGGCATTTCAGGGCACCCCGGTTGATACCCTGCGAGAGTCTTCAGGCGAGGGTTTGGGCGACGCGGAACTGTCGGTTCGTTACCAACTTAACGACGGTGTCATGGGCTGGCCCTATGTTATTGGTTCATTCCGGGCAAAAGCGCCCACCGGGGATAGCCCGTACGATGTTGGCCAGAAGATTCTTTACGATAGCAGTGGCAATCCGATAGGAGTTGAGCTTGCGGAGCGGCCAACGGGCTCGGGCTTCTGGTCTTTCGAGCCGGGCGTATCGTTTATCTACCCCTCAGACCCTGCCGTGCTTTATGGCAACCTGAGTTACGTTTATACCCTGAAGGACGACAAGGGCTATGAGAATGGCAATACTATTAATCCGGGGAACGTAGTCCGATATGGCTTCGGCATGGGGTTCGCGTTCAATGAACGTACCTCGTTCAGCCTTGGGTACGACCATTCAATTATCGGCAACACCACTTATGAGCGCGACATAAATTTGTTTGCCGCTAACTTCGACCGAATTCAGATTGGCTCTCTCTCGTTTGGACTTTCTCAACGATTAACGCCCAGCACAACGCTGAGCCTTACCGTCAATATTGGAGTAACCGAGAACGCACCGAATAGTGAGATAACATTGAGACTGCCAATCAGTCTCTAGGAAAGTTCGAGTATATTTACCAAGCAATCAGCGCCCAAGGAACTGCAGGATAGGCTCCCGAAGACTATCGGGAATACGGTAACCCGTACCCAGATTATTCAGCTCGATATTGAGTTGTCGCGCATTTTGAATAACCGCTCCATTCAGATCATTCTGAATCAAAGTCATCCATCCGCCGGTATCCGATGTTGCGGAAACCAATGCCTGACCACCCTGCCCGAAACTGACAAAACCAAGTACAGTCTCCACTTCGTGCGGTATAGCTTTTCCACTCACTATTTGATTCAAGTTGGGGATATTCAATCGGTTGATCGCCAGAGTCTCACCATTCACTGAAATTATCTGTTCCAGACCAATCGAAATTTCGAGGTTGTTCCAACTAAAACCGCCCCTTTGCGCCGCAAGCTCTTGGTCGCTCAGAGCGCTGACCTTGAACACGCTTTCGGCCACCACAGGCATAGCCATACTTAGAAATGAAAAAACCAGGCCTACGCTTAAGATTCGCTGCATACTGTCCATAACACTACCACTCCCTCGACGAAGGCCAATAGGGCAATGTATGGCCAAGTGATGGCCCCTCCTGCCCCTTGAACAGCGGCGCCCGAACAATCGTCGGCCAGCTACCATCGGCAAGGAAAGTGCTGCGCCCCTGTTCAACATGGCTGCGTATCACAAAGGCGGCGCCATTCCAGTAGCTTTCAAATTCCGCCCTGGGATACGCTTTAAGCCCACGTGCGGGGTCGCCGACAAACACCTCGTCCTCGCTGATCCCCTTGATAACAACAAAGTGTTTAAACCCTTCAAGGTTCACAAGCGCTATGACGGGCAGGCGAACCTTCTCTCGCAAACCCGCTAACGGCATCCGAAAGCCGTCAGCCTTAAAGCCTTCAGCTTTCAAAAACCGCTTCATATCCAGCATAGAGAAACCTTCTCGACGCACCTTCTCCGGATCTGCTAATGAAAACATCCCGGAAAAAACTTCCTGCTCCGTAACTTCATGACCGTAGTGATAAGAAAGCAACGAGGCGATAGCTGCTGACCCACAACTGAAATCGTATTGCTGCTGTATAACCGAACTAAAACGCTGCGCCTTGAAGCTGCGCACCTCCATCTCAACTCCGCCACCCATTCCGGGCAACATGACGGTGCCAGCAAAAGCAGTGGACCAAAGCATTGCCGCACCCGCTATGCATTTAACAAGCTCGCGCTTCAACATGGCCCACCTCCTGTCAGCGATTGATCAGAATATTTACCTGAGTGCTATCCTGAATCACTACCTGGTTACCCGTGTTCTGGATGACCGTGGCAATACCACTCATATTCCCGAATGCATGATCTGATATCAGGTTGTCTCCAGTTGCGGAAGGGCCCGACATCGTATTACCGGTAACCACAGCATTCTGTTGGTTTTCATTAAGTTGCCATTGAAAAGGTATCCCCTGGCGCCCACTTGCGCTCTCTAACTGCTCCGCACTCATTGTAGGCAGGTTCATCCACTCCTCAGCTGTAGCTCCGCCAGCCAATCCAGTGACAACGGTCAGGCAGGTGACTCTCAGTATCCCTCTGATAATGTTTGTCATGACTTGCCTCCCGGCAGGAACCAGGGCCACACCCTGAAGCGTGGCCCGCCTTGCTCACTCTGAACCACCACCTGCGCTCAGGTTGGACATCACACTCACGTTGGCCTGGGTAACACTTCCCACGCCGGCGTTCTGAGCGAACGCACCAACACCTGTGAAGTTAGCCGAGCTTCCGGAGATCTCGTTATGAGCTCTTGCCTCGGTGTACGCTTTCTTGGAAGAAGCATCACCGTAGGTAACAGAAGTATCTGCTACCGAGCCGTTCAGCTCTGCATCGTTCATGAACACCTCCAGCGAAACATTCAGCTCGGTGACACTGTTGTCAGAGCTGTCACTGCTATCGCTGTTATAGGAGTCTGTGGCATTGGTGGAGTTATCTGAACTGTCACTGTTGCCACTATCAGCGATTTTGAACGAATCGCTAACATTGGTGCTGTTGTCTGAGTTATCCGAATTATCCGAGTTATCGGAGTTATCAGAATTGTCTGAGTTATCAGAGTTGTCTGAGTTATCAGAGTTGTCTGAGTTATCCGAATTGTCGGAATTGTCGGAGTTGTTCGAAGCATCCGTATTGCCACTGTCGGCAATCTTGAACGCGTCGTTTACGCTTGTGCTGTTATCTGAGCTGTCCGAATTGTCCGAGCTATCCGAGTTGTCCGAATTGTCGCTGTTATCCGAATTATCACTGTTATCGGAATTGTCCGAATTGTCCGACATATCATTCCCGCTATCAGCGATTTTGAACGAGTCGCTAACACTGGTGCTGTTGTCTGAGTTGTCGGAAGCATCCGAATTGTCGGAATTATCAGAGTTATCGGAATTATCAGAGTTGTCGGAATTGTCGGAAGCATCCGAATTGTCCGAGTTATTCGAGGCGTCTGTATTACCGCTGTCGGCAATCTTGAACGAGTCGGCAACGTCCGTGCTGTTGTCTGAATTATTCGAATTGTCTGAGTTGTCTGAGTTATCAGATGCATCCGAGTTATCAGAAGCGTCCGAGTGATCGGAGCTGTCGCTGTACGTTGAATTGTCGTTCCCTGAATCGGTATTACCCGAATAGTCATTGTTGGCTGTGGAGGTGTTATCCGCATTAGTATTTGGATCTCCATCTCCTCCCTGTTCAGCAAAAGCGAAACCGGTCACACCCAAACTCATAGCAATCGCGGCCGCTAGTAGTCCTTTTCGAGTATTCATGATGTCGTTTCCTTCTAGGTTATTGGCTTTTATAGAGATCCGACCCAACCCGCTAGCCTTCAGGTAAGCCAAGGTCCAGACCCACAAAGCCAATAGTGCGATTCCCGTGCCACTTAAAAGGTCAGGCGGCTAAGCCACTATTGTTGAAGGTGTTTTCAGGATCAGAAGCAAAACAAAGAAGGACTTGCGAAGACAAAAACTGTTTCAAGGATGAAACAGTTTAAGTGTGGGAAAGGCAGAGAATCGAAGATTTTCCTTTAGCTTCAATCACATGCATGAAACCGTTAGTGTAAAAAAACAAAAACCCCGCAAACTGTCTCCAGTTGCGGGGTTTTCATGCCCCCGGAACAAGTCCGGGAACAGGGTGCTATCAACCGTTCAATTAACCGAACTGGTTCATAGTGTTGTCAGAACCACCGGCTTTCAGCGCAGCATCACCTGCGAAGAATTCCTTGTGGTCATCACCAATGTTAGAACCAGCCATATCCTGGTGCTTAACAGTCGCGATGCCCTGACGGATTTCTTCACGCTGCACGCCTTTAACGTAAGCCAGCATGCCTTCAGCACCGAAGTAGCCTTTGGCCAGGTTGTCGGTAGACAGGGCCGCAGTGTGGTAAGTCGGCAGAGTGATCAGGTGGTGGAATACACCGGCTTCACGGGCTGCGTCGCGCTGGAAGTTAGCAGTCCACTCGTCAGCCTGCTTGCCCAGTTCAGTGTTGTCGTACTCTACGCTCATCAGCTTGGCGCGGTCGTAGGCAGATACATCCTTGCCTTCTTCCTGCATGGCATCGAATACCTGCTGACGGAAGTTCAGAGTCCAGTTGAAGGACGGGCTGTTGTTGTAAACCAGCTTGGCATCGGGAACAACTTCCTTGATGCGGTTTACCATGGCAGCGATCTGACCAACGTGAGGCTTCTCAGTCTCGATCCACAGCATGTCGGCGCCGTTCTGCAGGCTGGCGATACAGTCCATAACAACGCGGTCTTCACCAGAGCCTTCCTTGAACTGGAACAGGCCAGATGCCAGACGCTTGGGCTTAACCAGCTTGCCGTTCTGCTTGATCACAACGTCGCCGTTGTTGATGTCTTCAGCCTTCTCGATAATGTCGCCATCGATGAAGCTGTTGTACTGGTCACCCAGGTCGCCTGGCTCGTTGGTTACAGCGATCTGCTTGGTCAGGCCAGCACCCAGTGAGTCAGTACGTGCAACGATAACACCGTCGTCAACACCCAGCTCAAGGAACGCCAAACGTACAGCGTTGATCTTGGACAGGAAGTCGGCGTGAGGAACGGTTACTTTACCGTCCTGGTGGCCGCACTGCTTCTCGTCGGAAACCTGGTTCTCGATCTGGATTGCGCAAGCGCCCGCTTCAATCATCTGCTTGGCCAGCAGGTAGGTCGCTTCGTCGTTACCGAAACCAGCGTCGATGTCAGCAATGATCGGCACAACGTGAGTTTCGTGGTTGTCGATCTGCTTGATCAGCTCTTCTGCCTTGGCAGTGTCGCCTGCATTTTCAGCAGCTTCCAGATCACGGAACAGGTGGTTCAGTTCCCATGCATCAGCCTGACGCAGGAAGGTGTACAGCTCTTCGATCAGGCTGGAAACAGCCGTTTTCTCATGCATGGACTGGTCAGGCAGAGGCCCGAACTCAGAACGCAGAGCAGCAACCATCCAACCAGACAGGTACAGGTAACGACGCTTGGTGGTACCGAAGTGCTTCTTGATAGCGATCAGCTTCTGCTGGCCGATAAAACCGTGCCAGCAACCCAGAGACTGGGTGTACTTGGAAGAGTCGGCGTCATAAGCAGCCATATCTTCACGCATGACCTTCGCAGTGTACTTGGCGATGTCCAGACCAGTCTTGAATTTGTTCTGGGCGCGCATGCGAGCAGCGTGCTTAGGGTTAATCGCGTGCCAGGTCGGGTTTTGCTTCAGTACTGAAGCAATAGTATCGACGTCTTTTGCGTATGGCATGGTCTCGATCCTTGGTGTGTTGATGAATGGGGTTGATGACTTTAGCCCGGGCAGTTCACCGGGCTGGATATCAGTGTTGGCAGTACTTTAATGCCTCAGATCTTATAATTGAAATTTATATGATCTATTTTCAGCATTTATCTTATGAATGGTTGATGCGATCACTTTTCAAAACAAGAGGTCAGGACTGGCACAGCACAACCAGCCGATCCCCAGGCTGCAACTCAAGATACTGCCTGCGCGGAGGGTTCAGCAGCAGATGCCTGCCGCGAGCATCTGCAGTGGCACGGAACACGCCAAGGGCCACTTCACCCTCAGCGGCCAGAACCTTTTCCAGCACATGGAAGTCAGCACTCGCTGGCAGCGGGTAATCGTCTGGATTGCTGAACTGGATCTCACCGCCACCTACCGTAAACAGCTCGTCCAGTACCGCTCTGAGTTCCCGACGCAGTGCTACCTGCGCCAGTATATGGCTGAGTATCATCGGGCTGATGAGCACTTCACTCTGATGGCCATAAAGCAGTTGGCGGTTGTCCGGATCACTCAGCTCCATAATCAACTGAGGGCGCCCGGGCGTCTCCGCCAGTATGTCTTCGAGCTGAAGATACCCAACCATGGTCCGTGCATCAGCCTCTTCTCCAGAGGCCAACCGATCACTACTAAGCAGTATAATCGTGTCGTAGCTGGCGGGGTTGATCCGGCGCAATTCATCCTCAACCATGTAGTCCGCTTCGATATGACTGTACGCATCCAGAAGTTTGCCTTTGGCGTAACGGCTGAGCGCCTGCTCCCGCTCAGACACTGGCACAGCGGAAACAATATCCAGCACGGGTTGCCCGGGGCCATAACTGGCAAACTCGGCCATCAGACTGGGCACCCTGCGATTCCAGCCAAGCAACAGAACACGATGCCCCTCCAGACCTTCGCCGCGCACAGAGCGTTTCGCTTCCCCACGGTTTATCCGGGGTAATGCCTCGGCTTTCGGATTCGCATCCGTTTCAGCATAATCCCGGGCCATCATGACAACCCTATCCTCAGCCTCTATTCGGGTATCAGACGGCGCTGCCAAGCGGATATCCCAACCCTGCTCACTGCTGCGAAGCAATCCAAGAATGATTACATTCGGGCGTTCAGCTGCCAGCTCTCCGAGGGACAAGCCCGCTACTGTTTCGCCACCCCGAACGTAGATCTCATTACCTTCGCCCGCCGTGAGCAGCTCGTTGTAAATTTCAGACAATCCCGGATGCACTACGTTTTGCACCATCAGGCGGCTGATCGTTGCATTACCTGCGACCACCTCGATAGGCCCGGGATAGGCGCGCTCAACCACGGGAAGCTTGCGGACATCCTGAATCTCTGCGACTACAAAAGGCAGGGGCGCCTGGTACTGCCTTGCCTGAGCGGCAATCGACAGCAGGGCTTTAACGGTTTCCACATCCGAGGTTATCAAGCTGCCGGCTTCGTAAACCCCACTGGGCACAATCACCGCCGCCGCATCGAGACAAGCAACCCGGTGCAAGGCATCCGGTTGAATAGCCGAACCGGAGCGCAGGATAACCTGCCGGGCGCGACGCCCAATACCGGGCTCATTGCGCAGTTCATGAACCTGTTCCGCAGAGGCTTCTTCCGATAGCACCACCAGATTTAACTTTTGGGTGTCATGTTTCTCGAGAAACCGGCGCATACGCCCGGATGAGCCCAGCAGCTCTGAGAGCAAAGGCAAGGTTTGGCTGGTCCAGCCCAGCACAACCACGTGTTTTTTCAGGGTAACCGGCGTCAACCCCCGCTCAAGCTCTGCCATTTTGGCAATCAGCCAGCGGGTCAAAATAGCCACCAGGGTGCCCATGAACACCACGTATCCGCTGATGGTCAGAAGTGTTGAAACAAAACGCTGCCAGGTGCCTACATCATCACCCAGATAACCGGGGTCCGTCAGGCGCAGAAACGCCCACCAGACGGCCGATCCAGGATCATCGAAGTCACCGCCTTGGGGGACCACCAAAAGCCCACCGATCAACGAGATCAAACCAATAAAAATACCCACCACCAGCAGCTGGAAGCCGGCGCCCTTCACCAACTGCCGTTCAACAATAAACTTTACTCGATCAACCACGCGAAACGGCAATATGGCGGTTTTTTTCATGTCTGGGCTCCGGTGAGCGTTGGGTTCTGCTTAGCCATGGATAGCAAAGGCAGTTCAAGGGCTTCCCGCAGAGTGGGCGTAAACTGCAAAACGCCCTCCACCGGCCCAAGGCCGCTTCGTGCGAGCGCGCGCTGAGGCTGGGACTGCAAATCAGCAATCACAATACGGGTGCCATCGTTCCGGCAGGTGCCAACCAGTTTGTTGAGGGCCGACAGGCCACCCGCATCCAGAACGGTAACGCCATCCATGTACAGAATAATCCCCTCAACATTGCGGGACAGCTCTGCAAGCTCTCCAAAAATGCGATCCGCTGCTGCAAAAAACAGGGGGCCATTAATTTTAAATACCCGCCACCCTGGCGGCAGGTTTTCATCACTGATCCGCTTACCGCTGGTGATGTCTGTGACCTTGGTCATCTCCGCCATTTCACGCATGAACAGCACCGCGGCCAGCAGAACGCCGGTGGTAATGGCAATCACCATATCCAAGGCCACGGTCAGGGAAAAACAGGTCAAAAATACCCACACATCGCTACGCGGGGCAGTTTTAAGAAGGCGCACAGCCTTGGGGGCTTCACTCATATTCCAGGCCACCATAATCAACAGGGCAGCCATGGCAGGCATGGGCAAATAGGCGAGAATGCCCGCCAGCGACACCAACGCCAGCAGCACTACAAGGGCATGAATCATGGCGGCAACCGGTGATTCGGCACCCGCGCGGTAATTGGCGGCAGACCGAGCGATGGCGGCGGTTGCAGTTATGCCCCCGAAAAACGGCACAATAATATTACCCAGCCCCTGCCCCATCAGTTCGCTGTTGGCGCTGTGGCGCTTACCGGTCATGCCATCGAGCACCACGGCACAGAGCAGGGATTCGATCGCGCCGAGCATGGCAATGGCAAAGGCTGCCGGCAGGAGCTCCCGCACCATGCCCCAGGAAAATCCGAGGGCGTTACCACTGGCATCCGCCTGCTGCCAAGGCCAGGCAAACTCCGGCAAAAACGGCGGAATGCCCGCACCAGTGCCGCCACCAGGCAATAAATAGCTGAAGCGCGACCCAATCGTATCTACTGAGGCACCATTGGCGTTTAACCATATGGCCAGCAGGCTACCCACAATCACCGCTGGCAGGTGCGGCGGCACCGGAGTTCTGAGCCGTGGCCAGATCAACATGATCGCCAGGGTAACCAAGGCCACCAAAGCGCTCATGCTATCCAGCGCAGGAAAGCTTTGCGCCAGCACCGTCAGCTTGTCCCAATAATGTTCCGGCATACTCTCAACAGGCAAGCCCAAAAAGTCACTCACCTGCAGAGTTGCAATTACCACGGCAATACCGCTGGTAAAACCGAGAGTGACGGATTCAGGAATGTATTCTATGAAGCGACCCAGCCGCATGAGTGCCATGATCACCAGCAGCACACCCGACATCAGCGTAGCGAGCAAAAGCCCGCCAAGGCCATAGGCTTGGGCAATGGGGTAAAGGATCACAACGAAAGCCGCCGTGGGGCCAGACACACTGAACCGGCTGCCGCCAGTCAGCGCAATAATAAAACCCGCAATAAACGCCGTATAAAGACCGTACTGGGGCGCAACACCACTGGCGATCGCCAAGGCCATGGCCAGGGGTATAGCAATAATGCCCACGGTAACGCCAGCCATGAGATCTCGCAGAAACCGGCGGCTGTTGTAGGGCTGGTCAATGCAGGCCTCCCGGAAAGCATGGGCAAGCCGGAGAGAAAAAAGATGGGCGCGATGGGGCATACTGGCCTCGTGTCTGGAAATACATACAAGTAGCGAGGCCTTACATCATATATAATTTTTTCATGAAAAGTTTGTTCATCACCGCACTGGCACTACTAATGGGCACCTTGGCTGGGTGTGCCACCACATTCCATTCCAGCAAAAGCGAAATGGAAGCGAGGCCAGAAACTCTTTACGAGGTTCACTTGGTAGATGCCGACAGTGGTACACAACTGAGTATGAAAGCCCTCGCTCAAAAGCTTGCCCACACCGATGTAATCGTTATTGGCGAATACCATGGCCATCAGGCAGCCCATTTGCTGCAATCGCGGATTCAGGCTGCCCTCCATCACCAACGGCCTCTACAAGTGCTCTCCATGGAACAGTTTAATCTGGACAACCAGGCCGCGATTGATGCCTACCTCGATGGTAAAACCGGCGAAACTGAATTCATTGAAGACAGCAACGCCTGGGATAATTACCGAGCCTCCTACCGGCCGCTGGTGGAGTTCGCACGGCAGCATGGCCTACCTGTAGTGGCGGCTAACGCACCTGCCGCCGTCGTGCGCTGCGTCGGGCGCACAGGGCCGGGCTACCTGAACAAGCTGCCAGCCAACGAACGCGCACAGTTGCCCGGCAATGCATTTATGGACACCCCTGCCTACCGGGACAAATTCAGCGCCGCTATTACTAGCAGCCACAGCGCTGCAGGTGAGGCCATGAGCGAGCGTATGCTCAACACCTATAAGGCCCAATTACTGCGCGACAACACCATGGCCAGCCGCATATTAAGTGCCCACAAGGAGCACCCCAACGCACAGATTATTCACACCACCGGCACCTTCCACAGCGAAGAGCATCTGGGAACCGTTGCACTTCTCCGCCAGCGGGCACCGGACGTTTCAGTTGCGGTGATTTCACCGGTAGTATGGCCAGCGGATGCAGAAAAGGCGCCAGTGGAAAAATCCAGAAATAAAGGCGACTTCCTCTACTTTATCCAGCCTTTGCCGCAGGAGTTTCTTGATGAAGATCGCGAACGCAAAGCGATGTCCGCAAGGTTCCAGCGCCCCAACAACGAAACGTGTCAGGAAGATTCACCATGAAAGTCCTAGTTGCCCTGATTCTGGGTGTTAGCGCCATAATTTCAGCCTCACTCATCAGCGATGGCCTCACAGACCTGCGCACCGGTGATCGCTATGTAACCGTGAAAGGCGTGGCCGAGCGTGAAGTGAATGCTGATTTGGCCCTGTGGCCGATTCGGTTTGTGGCCACCGGGGCCAGCCTCAGTGAGGCCCAGGACAAAGCCCGTAACAGCCGCAATGCCATCATGGCATTCCTGAAACTACAGGCCATCGGCGACAGCTCGGTGGAGTTGCAGCGCCTTGATGTAACCGATACCCGTGCCAACCCGTATCAGGACAACAATAACGAACAGAAATTCATCGTCAGCCAGACTCTGATGGTGCGCAGCGACGATATTCAAAAGATTCGCCAAGCCGCACAGGGCGTAAGCGAGTTGGTGGATTCCGGTGTAATACTCTCTTCTGATTACGGCCCCAGCGGCCCAACCTATCTGTTCAACGGCCTGAATGACATCAAGCCCGCCATGATTGCCGAAGCCACAGCATCCGCCCGCGAAGCCGCCAGCCAGTTTGCCGAAGATGCGAAAACCGAGTTGGGCGATTTACGCCGCGCCAATCAGGGCGTATTCCAGATACTGGCCCGGGATCAAGCGCCAGGGGTGTCTGAGCAACAGCACCCGGTTAAGACCGTGCGGGTGGTTTCAACTGTTGAGTATTATTTGCGGTAGCTGGCTCGCGAACCAGCCGGAAGAATGCATGGCTCGATGTTATTGCAATAATGACGATGTCACGCGATTACATAGCTGGAAAGCCTGGATGCGCATAAGGCATTGTTATTAGAAGTTATTTTTTAAGCAGCTAGTACGAGGCTGAGCGAATTGTGGAAGTCACGTTTGTGGCGTGAAAGTTACTTCCACCTAACCACTGTTAATTTCAAGGAGATTGTCGGTATATGGAAGTAAGCACTCAAGAGCGTATCATCGCTGGCGCGGTGCCATTGGTCAGCTTGATCATTCTCTACACGTATTTCTGGCTTTACGTGCCATTGGTAGTTCTTTTTCTGTTGTTGGCTCGTCGAATCGAATTTACGCATAGCAAGATGACTCTGCTGAAGTTCATGGATCTTTGGCTATCAACATTTATTTACCTCATGCTTCTGGCGGCATTAGCTGTTGGGGTTCGTATTGCGGTTCGTGACGCCGGCACTAGCATCCCTTACCTTTCAGACGATGGTCTCAAAAATATTTTCATGCTGGTCGGTATGGGCTTGAGCATCGTTGCGACCGTGTTCCTTTCAGTCGCAGGGTTTCGTGGGAGAAATTTAAAAGTTCCAGGCCTAGTTCGGCCCTTTGAATACTGGATCGGGCGCCGTGCTACACCCACAAATTAACAAGTCGCAGCAGTTTGCGGCCGATGGCCGCCGGACGCCACTGACGTGGCGCCGCTGTGCTCAGCGTTATGTGTTAAAAATTAAGTTTCGGAGTTAGCTTGCTATATAAATTTCATAGCTATCAAGATTATGTAGTCAAGTCTATTGCCGAGGGCAGCGTTTATTTTGCGTCACGGTCTCAATTTAATGATCCGTTGGATTGTAATCCCCCGATCGTCGCTCCGACCTATAAGCGCTTTAAACAGGTCTTTTCTAGAGCAATTTCCTCTTTGTCTTGTTGTGGTCAAGATTTCAAAGATTTTGCTACGAGCGAAAAGGCACTGGAAATATTTTATCGTCCCTTAGCGGATGCAAAAGGTCTCGCACACAATGTCAGACCACTTGTAGATAGGGTTGGGGTATTATGCCTTACGCGAAGGTTTGATCATCCACTAATGTGGGGGCATTACGCTGATGGGCATAGAGGGTTTTGCATTGGTTACAATATCGAAGAATCATATAAATATCTGTGGGAAAATGTAGATTTTTTATATGAAAAAAGTATTTTTATTCGGCCTGTCGAGTACTCAAACGAGCCTATAGATGCTTTGGAAATATACTCTGTTGTCGTAAGCCTTATGCTTTCTCAGTCACCCAAAAAAAATACAGATGGGAACCTGTCTTATAAAGACGCACTTGGTGTTTTTGAAAACAAAGCATTGATGGCGCAATTTTTCTACTACTATTGCATTCATCATCTTACTCATAAGCATGAATCATGGAGTTATGAAGAGGAGGTTAGGCTGTTAGCGTTGCCAAACGGTGATGATAAGCGGAACGGCGTTCGTGCATTACGACCTAGCATTATAAAACAGGTTATCTTTGGTGCTGAAATGCCAAATACTCAACGAGATTCATTAAGGTCAGCGCTAAAAGGAAGTGACGTGAGTTTTTATGAGGCGGTATTTTCACCAAAAGAGTTAGGCGTAGATATTGTCCCAGTTGGAACGAATTAACCACATAACCATAAGCGTCACTCGGACGGGCTTTTTCCGCTTCGCTCCAAAAGCCCACCGGTGCGCTCAGCGTTGAGGCTGTAGAAAAACCCCAAAACAGGTCGTTTTTGGTAGCATTGAGCAAACAGACAAGGAGTCGTCGGAAT